>CAVRYV010000007.1:0-408481 GCA_963725555.1 uncultured Pseudomonadota bacterium
TGCGAGCAATCCGTGTTTTTTCGCTGACAACGTGTTTGCTATCGGTCTCGGCTGGACCGGGGCGGTCATGGCGCAGGAGCTTACCGACGAGGGGCTAGACGTGATCGCGATCGAGCGTGGTCCCTGGCGCGATGCGCCCACCGACTTTCCGCCGAGCCAGATGCAGGACGAACTCCGTTATCGCGTGCGCCACGAACTTTTCTTGCGCCCCGACCAATTGACATTCACGTTCCGCAACAAGGTCGACCAGCAGGCTTTGCCGATCCGCAATTGGGGCGCGTTCATGCCGCCGAACGGCGTCGGCGGTGGCGGCGTCCACTGGAACGCAGAGATGTGGCGCTTCCTGCCGAGCGACTTCGTCCTGAAGACGCATCTGACGCAGCGTTACGGCGCCGACTTCCTGCCGGCCGATATGACCATCCAGGACTGGGGCATCACCTTCGACGAACTCGAACCGTACTACGATCGCTTCGAGTATCTCTGCGGAACGTCGGGGACGGCGGGCAACCTGCGGGGCCAGATCATGGAGGGCGGCAATCCGTTCGAAGGGGCGCGCTCGCGGGACTATCCCACGAAGGCGCAGGCGCAGCCCTTCAGCCACACGCTGTTCGGCAAGGCCGCGCGCGAGCTCGGATACAAGCCGTTCCCGCAACCGTCCGGCAACCTCTCGACAGCCTATACGAATCCCTCGAACTCCGGATGGGCCCGTGCACCTATTGCGGATTCTGCGAGTGGTTCGGTTGCAGCAACTATTCTAAGGCGAGCCCGCAGACAACAATCCTACCGGTGCTCGTCCGCAAGTCCAACTTCACCGCCCGCGATAATTCGGAAGTGGTGAAGATCAATACCGATCGGTCCGGCAAGCGAGCGACCGGCGTTACCTTCGTCGACAGCAGCGGAGAAGCGTGGGAGCAGCCGGCGGACCTGGTGATCCTTTCCGCGTTCTCGATGTTCAACACGCAACTGATGCTGCACTCGGGGATCGGACAGCCTTACGACCCCGCAACCGGGGAGGGACGGATAGGGCGCAACTTCACCCATCAGACCATCTCGTCGGTGAACGGCTTCTTTGACCACACCAAGTTCAACTTCAATCCATTCATCGGGTCGGGCTCGATCGGCATGTGCATCGACGAGTTCAACGGCGACAATTTCGACCACGGTCCGCTCGGCTTCGTCGGCGGCGGTTATATGGGCCAGGTCCAGACCGGCGCCCGTCCGATCGAAAGCGCATTGACACCGCCCGGCACACCCAAATGGGGCGCGGCCTGGAAGACAGCGATCAAGGACAACTACCTCAGCACCGTGAAGCCAGGTACCGGCGTGCACGGCAGCTTCTACGCCTACCGCGACATCTACCTGGATCTCGATCCGCTCTACAAGGACAGGTTCGGCAGACCCCTGATGCGGATGACCATCGACATCAAGGAGAACGAGGCAAAGCAGAACCGCTACCTGACAGACAAGTTCGCCGAAATCATCAAGACGATGGGCGCGACTTCGCTGGCGAAGACCTACCGTACGGCCCCCTACGACGTCACGACATATCAGACGACGCATCTGAACGGCGGCGTTATCATGGGTGCGGATCCCAAGACCAGCGCCGTCAACCGCTATCTGCAGAGTTGGGACGTGCCGAACCTGTTCGTATTGGGCGCAAGCGCCTTCCCGCAGAACGCCGGCTACAACCCGACCCTCACGGTGGGCGCTCTTGCCTACTGGACGGCGGACGCCATCCGAAAGCAGTATCTCAAGAAGCCGGGACCGTTGGTCGATGCGTAGGCGCAAAAAACTCATATTCGCCGGCGCGGCGGCGCTGCTCGCGGCGTTCGCCGTGGGCAACCGCACGGCGTCGGCCGGGGAGGTCGACGCGCAGGATTTCACGACCGTCGACCGGGGAAGATACCTGTCGATCCTGTCCGATTGCGCGAGCTGCCATACCGTTCCCCAGAAGAAACAGCCTTTCGCCGGCGGCCGGCCGATCGAAACGCCGTTCGGCAACATCGTCTCCCCCAACATCACGCCCGACATGGAGACCGGCATAGGCTCCTGGACGGACGACCAGTTCGACGACGCCGTGCGCAAGGGCAGCGGGCGCAACGGCGAGCGGCTTTATCCGGCTATGCCGTACAACGCCTACACGAAGATGTCTCGCAAGGACGTTCTAGCGATTAGGGCCTACCTCAACACCGTGATGGCAGTGTACAACCCGGTGGTCGCGAACACGCTTCCGTTCCCGTTCAACATCCGGACGGCAATGAGGGTGTGGGACGCGCTCTATTTCAAGCAAGGCGATTACGTTTTCGATCCTCAAAAGTCGACCGAATGGAATCGCGGCGCGTTCCTGGTCGACGGTCCCGCGCACTGCGGCGCCTGTCACACGCCGAAGACCTTCCTCGGGGGTGACAAGACGTCGTTGTATCTCCAGGGCGGCTCGCTGCAGGGATGGTCCGCGCCGAACATCACGAACGATGCGAGGACCGGTCTCGGCGGGTGGTCGGTCGACGAGGTGGCGGCCTATCTGAAGAGCGGTCACAATCGGATCACGGCCGCTACGGGTCCGATGGCGGAAGCCGTCGATCTGTCCACGTCCAAGATGACCGACGACGATGTTAAGGCGATATCGACCTACCTCAAATCGTTGCCCGGGCAGGGGTCGGCTCCGGCTCCGGTCTCCAGCACTTCGCCCGAGATGACCGCAGGCGGCGCGATCTACCGCGATCAGTGCTCGGCTTGCCACGGCCTGGACGGCAAGGGCATCGACCGTCTATTCCCGGCGGTCGCCAATTCTTCGATGGCGAGGGCCGACGACCCGACGTCGGTCATCCGCATCGTGCTGCGGGGAGCCCGCAGCGTCGCGACGGACAAGGAGCCGACCGCGCCGGGCATGCCGTCTTATGGATGGCAGCTGAACGATTTCCAGGTCGCCGACGTCCTCACCTATATCCGCAACTCTTGGGGCAACGCCTCAGCGGCGGTGTCTCCGGACGAAGTCACTCGTCTAAGGGATTCCCTGGCCAAGCGCTCCGACTAACCGGCGTTCGCGATCACGAACGTACTGCGCCGGACAGAACGATGACGAAAAAGAATAGTTCGCACTCTCTCGAAAACGGAATGCCGCCGTCATGTCGCTGTCCCGGCCGGAGTCCGAACTCGTCGGCATGCAGATGGTTGGTACCCGTCTGGCGACCGGCGCCGGCCTGCATGAAGCGGAGAAGTCATGGATTGCATGACCAGCGGGCATATGCCCATCGCTTGCCAGTATCTCGTGCTACGCTAAAATCTGCTGCACCGGCCGCGATCGAGCATGTCGGTTGGGTCGTCTTATGGAGTTGGAGCGGTGAGGTCGACCGGCGGCTCGACAGACTTCGTTGCACTGCGGGTGGTTTTTTGGAATGAAAAACATCGCGATCTGGCTGCTTGTGGCGTCGGCCACGGTGGCCGCGCTATCGATTTCCGCGACTATCACGCGCGGAGGATCTCGTGCCGGCGGGACCGTCGGACGATCCGTCCGCAGCGGGCGGTTCCGCCAACACGCCGGCGCCCGCCGTACCGCCGCAGACTGCTTCCCTTTGTCCGGTCGGCGTCATCTTCACGCGAAACTTGAAGTACGGTGGTGACGACAGGAACGTTCTTGACCTCGCGACCGCGCAGACCAAGCCCGATGCCAAGCGGCCGGTCCTGGTGTTCATCGGCGGGCACGAGTTTTCGAGCGAGCACGGCTCAAGCGCACCGGACCCGCTCATCGAAAAAGCGATGTGCTTTGCCGCCAGCAATGGGCTTGTGGTCGCCCATGTGTCCTACAGGCTTGCGCCCGCGGCGACATGGCCCGCTGGCGCGCTGGACGTCGCTGCGGCGATCTCGTGGGTGTTCGAGAACGCGGACCTTTTCGGCGGCAACGCTCAGGAGATCATCCCCATCGGTTACGGCGCGGGAGCCTTCCATCTGGCGACTTTCCTCTCCCATAAGGAATTCCAGGACAGGGACGACTCAATCGCAGGCGCGGTGCTGGTGTCCGGCATATACGAACCAACAAAGGATGCCGATGAAAGCGAGCGGGCCTATCTCGGAGTGGATGTGAGCACCTATGGGGCTCGATCCGCGGTCCATGGCCTTACAGAAATCGAGGAGCCGCTCGTCCTTGCTTGGTCGTCGGCGGATGCGCCGCGCTACGTCGTTCAGGGTGAGATGCTGCGGAAGGCGCTGTGCGATGCCGGGCACTGTCCCCGGACGGCTGTTCTCGGCAAGCCCAGCAGTCTTGCATCGGTGTTCGACCTCGACGGCACGAGCGCCGATCTGCATGAGCGCTTGCGGCAACTCATCGGTCAACTCGACGCGCGCGGCCTTCCGTAGGCCTCGAACCGGACCGTCCTCGAAATTTGTTCAATTGGCCACTGCCCAAGATTATAACCCGACAAGCAAAGCCGATGAGCTTCCCGAAGCGAACTTCCGCAAGGCCGAACTTGAGCGCCGGCATCCTGGGCTATCGCGCAGGAAGACACGGCATTGAAGTGCTGCTGGTGCATCCCGGCGGACCCTATTGGCGCAACAAGGACGACGGCGCCTGGTCGATCCCGAAGGGCGAGATCGGCATGCCGGAGGATGCGGAGCAGGCTGCCCGTCGCGAGTTCGCCGAAGAGCTCGGACCGGCAGCGTCGATCGGCCGCCTGCAAGCCTTAGGAGAGATCCGTCAGCGCGGCGGGAAACGCGTCATCGCCTTCTGCGGAGAAGCCGATTTCGCGACGTCCTCGCTGTCAAGCAACAACTTCGAGATCGAATGGCCGCCTAAGAGCGGCCGACGCCAGTCATTTCCAGAAGTCGACCGCGCCGAATGGTTCGACTTGGAGACCGCTCGATCGAAGATTCTGTCCGGGCAGATCGAGCTCATCGATCGACTTGCGGAAGTAGCGGTCTGAGGGAGCGCGGTACTCCGGTCTGCCGGCGCCGGTGGATCATTCGGAAACCGGAGAAGTTATCATTCCGCCAAGGACGCATGGCGCGAGCCAGCGAAAGTAGAAGAAAGGAACTGAACGGCGTCGCGAACGGAGGCGACGAAAAGTCCTTACAATGGTGGATGTGGCAGAAGGGGCGGCGTGAGCGCTCGCGATGCCGCCGGGTTGGCGCTCGCGAATGCGGCCAATTGCCTCGCGAGTTAACATTGTTTTTTCAGGTTAAGGAATGGATCCCGTTGACCGGTGCCGTTGGTTGACCAAGATGATCCGGCATGGTCAGGGCTCGCAAAATGATCATCGAGTTGGCTGTATTTATTGCGGTCGCTGTCGTGATGGCAACCGCCGTCGTCAAGATTTTTGAGTGGCGCCAGGAGGCCCTCTACGGGCCCTACGCTCGCAGGGATCGGGGCAAACAAAACTCGCAGGCGATAGACTGAGATCGTTGTTCGAGTAAGGGAGCGCGCGGCATGGTCCCTCGGTTTGTATTTGCAGCTTTTTCAATTGCGTTCGCGGTAGTGGTCCTTTTTGCAATCGTGACGACAGTCAAACACGTTGCCGGTTCGCGCGCAGGCGCCTCGACAACGCGGGTCGGCTGATCCAACGCGACAATAAAATCTATAGGAAACCAATTATGTTCGTTGATTTATTCCCGTTCGTCGCTTCCGCGATTGCGGTTCTATGCTTTCTCGCGATGGCTGCTGAGGGAAGCTGCGAATAGGAAGTCTGGGGCCAGTGCCGAGCCTGTAACCCGATCTTAACCGCCAAGGTTCATTTTAAGACGCCTCTCCCGAGTGGGGAGCGTGTTGCGTGCGTATTTGAAATGCCGACGCCGATCTCAACCCGGCGTCGGCTCTTTCGTTTCAAAACACGAATTGCCGAGCGAGACCTATTAGGTCTTCGCACCCCAGCTCGCAAACTTGACGCCGATCACCCGACCCTTGTGCCATACGACCTCACATTTTTGGCGGACGATGGCTTGAGGCACGATCGAGAGCCGGAACGTGCTTCCGATCGGAGCCTCGATGTCGGCGACGAGCTTCGCCCCATCTGTGGACACGTCCAGGACCTGGCATTCGTAACTTCGAATGTCGTTTTCTAAGGTGATCCACGACAAATGGTGCCGGGATCGGCGCGTTAACCTGCGACGCTGTTCCTTGACCTGTGGCATGTGATGAACGTGCCGACGCTTTCGTAAAGACTTTGATACCGAAAAAGGTGCAATTTTGCTCCCGGCGTGAAGCATGGTGGCGCGCCCCTTGGTTGGGGGGAACGACAAGTGCGGCTAGATCAAGCCACGGCTGCTTCCACAACCCGGTCTCGACCGCCGCGCTTCGCGCGATAGAGCGCTTGGTCCGCAGCTTCCATCATCGCCGGCAGGCTTTTCTCAGCCGAGGCCGCAAGGCCGATGCTGATCGTTACCGAGGCCGATGCTCCGCGCTCCGCAATTATTTTGGTTGCCGCACATATCTGACGTAGCGCGTTGGCACGCTGGATGGCTTGCTCAGTGCTAACGTCCACCATCAGGGCGACGAATTCTTCCCCTCCGTGACGAGCCACTAGCGCTCCGTGTTCGTCGCCGAACGCACGAATTGTCTCGCCGATTTCAATGAGGACCTTGTCCCCGAAGTCGTGGCCAAACTGATCATTGATCGCCTTGAAGCGATCAATGTCACACATCAGTGCCACCGCTGACGACTTTGCTACCTTGGCCTTCGCTAGCACGCCGGTGGCTGCTTCCAGATATCCGCGTCGGTTCAATAAGCCGGTAAGCTGGTCCGTGCGAGACATTTTCAAAAGATCAGCCTTAGCTCTACTCAACTCCAACATGAGAAGAGCCGATCTGTAGGTCTGAATGCCGGCAAGCAGGGCAGAAATGATCGAGCCGACTGCGATGCCGAACGCCGTGACTATAGCCAAACGCACGGGGCGCTCAGGGTCCACACCAAAGACGACCGCAGTTATTACGATTGTCAAAATGACAGTGGCGCCGACCGCTATAGCCACGCGCCTGCCAGTATGGCGTAGGGCGTCCCGGTGACTGTTGATCTCAATTTTCATCGGTATATCGATTGGACCATGACCAACCATATACGGCGCAGAACCTGCAGCGGTGCTTCCGTTAAGAGGCCAATTTTCGGATTAACTTAACAAAATGTGAACATTGTCCCAGCGAGCCCCAGCGAAGCTTGACGCGACTGCCCCGAATTATGATGCCGATTGCCTCGGGCATGGGCAAGCCGCGACGCAACGAGATTTTGGCAGAATGCTATCTGCGCGCCGCCGGCGTCGCAGCGGTGTGGATCGACGCCGACGGTCACGTCGGCGCCCAGGACGCAGCGAAGCTCGATGTCGCGACCGATCACGTGGTCTATTGCCGCCCGCGGCGCGCAATTCGTGCTCGCCTATCGGCTCCAATTGTGGATGCAGGATCGGCCGGAACGACCCGACCAGGCTGCGATCGCCGCCAAGCTCAGGGAGCTTGCCGTGGCCGGCGGGGTCGGGCTGACGCCGCATGGGGGTGCGGTCGATCGATCGTTGGCCGCGGTTGCCGCCGTCCAGGATGCTTTCGGAACTGCGGCCAATAACGGCGATCTGCGGGAGTTCGATGCCGCCTTCAAAGTCGCGCGTCTAATCAATCCCAGCGTTCGATACGTCGACTATCTCGAGGCTCGGAAGGCGGCCATGCTGGATGAGGTGGCGCGTGAGGCGACATAATAACCCGCGCCGACATTGGAACCAAGCGCACGACGCGCCTGTTGAGAGGCGAAGCTCGATCGAAACTCATCGGAGGAGAGATCTAATGCCTCGAAAGTCGCCGGTCGAAGGACGAGCCAAGGGATCGAAGCCGACGCAGACAAAAAGCCAGACCCACGAGCCCGCCAAACACATCGAAGAGACCGCACGCTTGGCCAGTTCGGTTGAGACCAACAAGGATCCGGAAAAGGTCCGCAAAGCGAAAGATTAGGTGCCGTCTTTTGGAGTAGCGAGGAATGAACGGATTTCTTCGCCAGCTACGACCATTAAAGTCTGCTAGGCCCCGTTTGACGCTGCGGTTCTTGGGGACGCGACGGTGGCAACGGCCGCGGCTGGCGCGATGGTTCTGGTTCGCGTGAAGACAACCGCTCCCTCCCGAATCGTTTGGCGCGATTTTTCCAGCAGGCTCTGGAGTATGGCAATAGGAGGAGCGCCAAATCTCTTATCCAATTATGGCTGCGACCACGACCACACCAACTGAACCCCAGATAGCAGTCAAGCCGCCCACCAGGAGAGCAGTCTCAGCGGCATCGCCCATGCGACGCATGAGGCTTGGGTGAGGAGCAGGTTTCGGGGGGTCTCGCCCGCAGCACGCCAACCCGCGCATGCATCAACGGCCCGCGACCTTCCGCCGCCATGATCAACGAGCTGCGCGGATAATGCCGATCGTCACGGCGATGTCATTGACTCGTCACAGCGCGACGCGACGCAGTTTCTGCTCTGAGCTTTCGACCGGACTAATCCGGAAGGCGCCCGCCATGCCTAAGGTCAGCTTGTCTGACATATCGTTCCACCGCCTTTGAAGCGGCTTCCCCACAATTTCAGTTGTAAACAAAAGGCAAAAATGTAGTTTTATTAGCTGAGTCACCAGATTATTGGTTGATGCTGACCGTGCGCGACGCCATTCCCAAAGTCCAGGAATTGGCCACTGCCGAGTTCGCGACGCTGCGTCTTCGTCTCTTGAAAATCGCCGCCCGTGTCATCGAGACCGCGAGCCGCATTCGCCTCGCGTTCGCCGCAGCATGTCCCGAGGCCGACCTCTTCCGCAGCTTGCCCGGAGCGCTGCTGCCGCTCGGTCCTTGACCAGCGGAGCGTCCGCCCCCGTTCGCCCAACCCATCCCTCAAGCGCGTTGCAAAGTACCGGTCGACAGGCGGTGAAAAACCGAAGGCAATCCTGTGCGCCTCGCCAGACGAGATCTGCGGCCTGCATCAATCAGACCAAAAAACCGCAGTCTCACGAATAGGACGGGTTAGTAACCGTCGCGGTGCCTGATCCTAGCTTATTGCGAATCCTCAGACGGGACGGAAGGCTTTGCTAGTTGATGGTCGGATGCCGCCACGGAGCGGCAAGACTGTTGCCTTTCGATTTCCATCGAGAGCCGCCGCAATTTGAGACGCGATAGTTTCCGACGCACGCCGAAGCGGGTCGCTATCAAGATGGGCATAGCGGGCGGTTGTCGTTAGCTGCGAATGCCCCAGCAATCTGCCGATGATCGGTAAGCCCAACCCGCCACCAGCACCGAAGCTTGCGTAAGTGTGCCGAAGATCATGCAGGCGCACGCCGGTTAGGTCGGCTTGCTTGGTGACGGCGTCCCACGGACGCTTCAGATCGTGGCGCGGCTGCTCCGGATTGTCGCCCGGAGCTACATAAGGCCCGATCCGCTCTAGACCATTCAACACCGCGAGAGCCGGGGCGTTAAGAACGACAGTCTTCCGGCCGCTCTTGCTATCCGGCAGGAACAAACAACCGCGCTCAATATCGACGTACTCCCACCGCAGATGCAGAATTTCCCGCAGCCGACACCCGGTGAAAAGAAGCAGCCGGAGTGCTGCCGCCGCCGACGGGGAGATCTTGGTGAAGCGTTTGGCCGTCGGCACATGCTTTGCGGTGGACTTCGATTCGTCGACCGTCCAAGGTATGCCCTTGGTTTCCGCTTCGCGGATCGCGCTGCCTAGGCGCGCCAGTTCCTCGCAGGTCAGGAAGCGCTCGCGGCAGCTTTCCTTGAACTTGTCGATCCCGCGCGCCGGATTGGTGCCCTCCGGCACGATGCCCGCCCGGCCGGCGAACGCGTACATGCTGCCGACCACCGCCAGCATGCGATTGGCCTGGAAGGGCGTTTCGGACAGTGAGGAATGCAGCTTGCCGACCTGGTGCCGGGTCAGCTTGTCCGCCTTGGTGGTTCCCAGGGCGGGTTTCACGATGCGGTCCAGAATGTCGCGGTAGAACTCCGCCGTGCTGGCTTTGCGCTTGGCCCGCACGTGGTCGGCCATGAACCGGTCCGTCGGTTCGGCTACCGTCGGTGTGCCGCGTTCGGCGGTCTTCTCGCCCGCCGGATCGTGCCCATGGGCTACCGCCCCGAGGATGACCTTGGCGCGCATTCTAGCGCGCTCCGGCGTGATTTTCCCGACAGCCGCGATGGTGTAACGTCGCACGGGCGCGCCGCGCCCTGCGCCCGCCCTATAGATCACGACGTAGGACTTCGCGCCGGTCGGGCGCACGCGCACGCCAAAGCCGCTCACGGTGTCGTCCCATGCAGTGAACTCGCGGCCGTTGGCTCGAAGGGCGTCTACAGTGCGCTTGGTGATCCGTTGGGCTCTCATGGCTTGCTCGCTGCTATTCAATCCGGGGCAACACCGGGGCAGCACCCAAGCGGTATGCCCCGGAATCTCCGGCTAGCAGCGTAGGACCGTAAAAGCCCGTGACAACGGAGCTTTTATCGCTCAGGGAAAGTCTAGGAATGTCAGGGAATTGGACAAAATGAGACTACGAATTTGGGGGTCAGGAGTTCGAATCTCTTCGGGCGCGCCATTTCACGGGCAGGATTCGAACCATCGGGCGAGCGCCTGTCTTTGGTCGAGAACGACCCAGGTTAAACATTTATGCTAATGTCGCGAGCGAACAATCGGCGGCAGTGAGAGCAATGTTGGAAACGGACAAGGTGTTCGCCGGCTCGATCCCGCAAAACTACGACCGCTATATGGTGCCGCTGATTTTCGAGCCGTTCGCCGCAGATATTGCACAACGAGCAGCGGCCTTGTCGCCAAGCGCCATCCTGGAGA
Source organism: uncultured Pseudomonadota bacterium (assembly GCA_963725555.1). Classification (GTDB taxonomy): domain Bacteria; phylum Pseudomonadota; class Alphaproteobacteria; order Rhizobiales; family Xanthobacteraceae; genus Bradyrhizobium. Next base: position 10,767 of record CAVRYV010000007.1, read on the forward strand.
CCGCTGCAGGCAGCGGGGTCGTTACCCGCGCGTTGGCGCCAAGACTGCCCCCGGGCGCCAGCTATGCCGTAACCGACCTCAATCAACCGATGCTCGACTACGCTTCGTCGCGACAAGCTCCTGATACTCGGATCAAATGGCGGCAAGCTGATGCTCTGGCGCTACCGTTCGAGAATGCGGCCTTCGATCTCGTTTGTTGCCAGTTCGGCGCGATGTTCTTTCCCGACCGCACGTCTGGCTACCGCGAAGCAAGGCGAGTCCTGAAGCCCGGGGGATGTTTTTTATTCAACGTATGGGATCGCATCGAGGAGAATATATTTGCGAATGATGTGACGAATGCTCTCGCAAGGATTTTTCCGAAAGATCCGCCACGCTTTCTGGCACGCACGCCCCACGGCTACCATGATACGGCACTGATCCGTGGTGAACTGCAGGATGCAGGCTTCTCCCATGTCGTAATCGAGACCAGAGCAGAACAAAGCCGTGCATCCTCGCCGCGCCTTCCGGCCATTGCCTATTGTCAGGGGACTCTTCTTCGAAACGAAATCGAGGCCAGAGACGCGGGAAAACTGGAAGCTGCAACCGAGTACGCCGCATCCGCGATTGCAGACAGACATGGCACCGGCGAGGTTGCTGCCAAAATTCAGGCACACGTAATCATGGCCGTGGTCTAGGTATTGGAATAACCTGTTCAGCGCTTCGTGCCCTTCCACTGCTGGGCAGCTGCGCCGCTAGTTCAGCGTGCCCGTCGCGAACTGGCGGAATATGTTACTATTTCGGCTTACCTATTTTCCTGGGGACGGAATTGCTTATGGCAAGCGACCTCGCTTTGAGCGATTCGACTCCGCTTTCCGTTCGATCAGATCGAGTTTTTGCGATTGTCGCGTTGGTGCTGGTCGTTCTCGGCATCAAGCTGATATTCATTCATGCTTTTGGATCGGAGGTACCCTACTGGGACCAATGGGATGCTGAAGCGGACCGCCTTTACAAAGATTATCTTAACTCAAATATTTCTCTAGCAATGCTTATTTCTGCTCACAACGAACATCGTATCCTAGCAACACGTATTTATTCACTTGCCTTGTTCGAATTGGACGGTGGCTGGGACCCCATTCTTCAGATGATCGCCAATGCGACGCTGCACGTGGGAGTGATCGTTTTGCTCGTAACCACTTTCCAGCGAATTTTACAGTGGGCAAGCTTTCTCCCATTCATACTTTTTTCAATTCTTGTGTTTGCATTGCCCCTTGGATGGGAAAATTTGCTCTTTGGATTCCAAAGTCCGTTTTATTTTGTCTTAATGTTTTCTTTGCTGGCTTTGCGAGGGTTCGCGACTTCCGTGGCTCTAAGTTTGCGCTGGTGGGTGAGTTTGCTTTGTTCAGTGGCAGCCTATTTTTCGTTGGCGTCCGGTGCCTTGACCGGCGCTGCAGCGCTCGCCGTTCTAATCTTGCAAATGCTTCTTGGGATTAGAAAAGGAGCAAAAGAATATATCGCCGTTGGGCTATTGCTGACGATCTCCGTTGTCATGATCTTTAATATCCCTCACATCGAAGGAAGCGACATTTATAGGGCCCGAAGCTTGGGGCAGATTTTGAATGCATTATTGCAATGCATGTCCTATCCTCGATCCGTCTCTTTCTCGGGCCTGTTTGTAAATGTCCCGGTGGTCGTATACGCCTGTTGGGTTACGGTTTCTCGACCGGTGTGGCAGTCTCCCCATTGGATAATCTTGAGCGTCATCGTTTGGGTATTCGCTCAAGCCCTATCATTGTCTTACGGCCGCGGGGTTGGGGTGATGGCGGTCCGATATCTCGATTTATTTATTGTTGCACTCCCGTTGAATTTTGGAGCTCTGTTGATTGGCGTTAGTAGCCTTAAGTTTGAAGGAAAGCACCCCTTTGTCGTGCTGGCCACGATCGCGTGGCTCTTCACTGTGCTTCCCGCTTTGATAAAAGATACAGTCGTTGATGCTTTCCCGGCTGCCGTGCAGAAGGGAGCGGACGGCAAAGAGCAGCGCGACAACGTGGTCGCGTATTTGCAAACCGGCGATATCAGGGCGCTTCAAGGCAAAGCAACTTTTGCCATCCCTTATCCAAATCCGGCACGGCTCGCATTGCTGCTATCAGACCCGGCCATCCGACTACTCTTACCTGAAGCGATTAGGCCAAACGATTCCCATGAGCCGGATCTGCTTAATCGTACGTGGTTACACGGGGAGTTTGGCTCGGCGACAAGATGGCTAAAGGCGTTTCTATTAAGGGCTGGGCCTTCGATGGTCGGATTCGGCTTGGCTCTCGCACTGGCCAGCGCATTTATGGGCCCCCGGACGACAACGCGCGGATAAGGAAGTTCCGACGCGGGGTGATGAGCTTCCTAAACCGTCGCGGCGGCGCGTGTCACGCGGCGTCTCGACGCCGCTTTCTTCACCTCACCTGACGATTGTCACCGCCATCGTCAGAGTCACGACGGTGTCGAGAGCTGCCGTGGATCCGCCGACCGGGCTTTGACTTTTCACCCAGATATTTATGACGGGACCGGCAGCGCCCCGAGCGGCTGCGGGCGTATGTGGGAAGTTGAATTTTGGTACGAAGCCTGCCGCGCTGATCTTTTCCGACGCCATAGCCTCCAACTCATCGAGGACGTCGGGCACGATCCCCAAGCCGTTATTGGTGACGGTGATGGAAAAGCCACCGGCGACCGAACTGTCGACCTCAACCTTCACCCCATTCACTATTGTGAATGATTGCCCTGCGGCGAGCCCGGTTTTCGTGAGCAGATTGAGGGGAGGCACTTGATTCTGCGCATTCCCGAGCGGATCCGTGGTTTGGACCTGATAGACGATGACCCCATCATCGGGAATGTTGATGTCGAATTGATCGGCTTGATGGCGGGCTTCGACCATGAGGTACGGGACCCGCGTCCCGATTTGCACGGCGGCTACTCTTCCCGATGGTGGCGGTTGGATCAGGCTCGCCGAATGAAGCGTGTAGTTGGCCGAATGCCCGACGTGGAGCGGAACCGTCGAAGGATTGAGCCATCCGATCGCCCGCTTCGTCCAGACTGAGAAATGAGTGTAGCCGTAGCCGGCCTCCTGGTCATAAGCGCCCATGTTTTCATTCGGGAACTCATCGGTGAAATCAAAAAGGTCGGGAAGATTGCACAAATTGGTCTGATGAACGATCTCTCCTACCCAGGCGCCGTGGTTGTCGGACATACAAAATCGCGACCAGTAGCCCGTTGTCGAGCCGCCGCCCGGTCCGCCGAGCATCACAATCGCCGCGCCGTCGTACCCTTGGGCCCGCAATAGATTGCCCTGCGTCGCCTCGAGCGCATCGGGCGCGACGTTGGTTCCACCCGCTCCGGTTCCGACGATCGTTTGCGGCGGCTGGACGACGACGTGAAGATCCGCCAATCCGGAAGAAACGGTGTGAATGTAGGCGCGGAGAGATCGGTCGACGCCGGTTCTCGGGTCTTTGTCGGAATACACGCGTTGCATGATCTGATCGGCCCAATTCGGCGGCGGGACGTCCGACGGGATGTTTGACCGCGTCAACGGAATGAATGCGAGCGTCTTCAGACCCAACCAAGCCATGCCGGCCTCCTGCAGCTTACCTCAGTCCACAGGCTATATCGTCGGCGCTTGGCCCGCTGTGACGTAGCGCACATGGCGGCAGGTCCGCGGCGACCTTGGGCGCGCGGGAGGAGTGCTCAGTTTCATCCTGTCGGGCGCGCCATTTTAGCCCTTGCGACAGGGCTCACGCGATCGTGGCGAGGATGCGATTGATCTCCGCAAATGCCTCGTTCTTCTCGGAAGGCGTCATCAGCGAAGCCTGGATTCCGTTGCGAACAATCGTGACGATCTCGTCGCGATCAAGTCCCAATGCGTCCGATACCGCGCGGTAGTTCTCGTTTACATAACCGCCGAAATAGGCGGGATCGTCGGAGTTGACCGTTACCAACAGTCCCTTGTCCAGCATCCGCAGCAGCGGATGCTTTGCGAGGTCGTCGACCACCCGCAGCCGCAGGTTTGAAAGCGGACACACCGTCAATGCCGTTTTGTCCCGCGCCAGCCTTCCAACCAGGACCGGATCTTCCATCGAGCGAATACCGTGGTCGATGCGTGCGACCCCGAGCACGTCGAGCGCTTCCCAGATGTAGCTCGGCGGCCCTTCTTCGCCGGCATGGGCCGACAGAAAGAAACCTGCGTCGCGGGCACGGTTGAAGACACGTTTGAATTTGCTTGGCGGATGTCCGGTTTCCGATGAATCCAGGCCAACGCCGACAATTCGGTCCTTGAACGCCAGCGCGGCATCCAGCGTTCTCTCCGCATCGGCCTCGTCGAGATGGCGCAGAAAGCACATGATCAGGCTGGCCCGGATGCCCAGTGCTTGTCGGGCATCGACGATCGCGCGATGGAGGCCATTGATCACGGTGGAGAATTCAATACCTCGGGCCGTGTGACCCTGTGGGTCGAAGAACATTTCGACGTGCACGAGATTGTCGGCGCGCGCCCGCTCCAGGTAACTCCAGGCTAGATCATAGAAATCCTGTTCCGTGATCAGCACGGACATGCCTTGATAATAGATGTCGAGGAAATCCTGCAGGTTCGAAAACTGATAGGCCTGACGCACCGCCTCGACCGACGCGTAGGGCAATGAAATGCCATTGCGACGCGCCAGCTCAAACATCAGCTCGGGCTCGAGGCTGCCCTCAATGTGAATGTGCATTTCGCATTTGGGCAAACGCGCGATCAGGGTGTCGTTCGTCAGCATTGTACCGCGCATTGTTGCCGGAATTGGCACCCGGCATGACGAACTGCGAACCTGTCCATCATGCCGGTGACCATCGTAATCCACCGGGCGATCGATTGGCAATTGTCGGCCGGCACGCATTTCGCCGTGCCATTGCGGCCGTCATCCGTCGACCATTTCTTGCGCGCCGCCCAGCAGCTTGACGTTGAGCTTGCCGCCGGCGAACAACATATCGTCCAGCGCTTCGCCGATATCGCGGGATTCGACCGCTGCTCCGCCGTCGCGCGCAATACTTGCCTGGGCGACGCGCCGCATAAGCTCCTTGATGAAGGCCGCACTCACGCCTTTCGTCCGCTGCGTGGCCTCGGCCACAAGGGTTTCGTCAAGCGGAAGACCCTTGCCATAAAGCCGGACCAGCTTCGTGCGGCCCACATCGTTTGGAAGCGGCACCTCGATCGCCTGGTCGATGCGGCCCGGGCGGTTCGCCAGGGCGCTCTCAAGCTGCTCCGGCCGGTTGGTGGTCAGGATGAACAGGATATCGGCATCCTCCTTCAGTCCATCCATCTCGTTGAGCAAATTATTGAGCAACGATTCCTCGCACGGTCCCATCTCGTTTCGATCGCGCGCAATGAGATCGACATCCTCGATCACGACCATCGTTGGCTGCAGAAGGCGCGCAAGACTCATATAGTGAGACAGCAAGGTGACCTGCGCCGCCGTGATGATCAGGGTCGTGTGATCGGGCAGGTTGCTCGCCAGATAGCGGATGGTGTGTGTTTTGCCGGTTCCGGGCGGCCCGTAAAGCAGGATGCCTTTGCGGCTTGATTGCCCCAACCGCCGCAGTTGCGGGCGGCTCCCAATAAAGTTCAGGACGTTGCGGTCGAGCAACTTCAGCGTAGCTTCGGGCAGAATCACGTCCTCGCGCCCAACCGGCGGCAGCCTGTGGACCGTGATGCCTTTCGAGAGTCCCTGATAATGTGTGTCTTCATCGAGCGACAGGATCTTGCCGCGATAGCAGCGCGCGGCGTTGACGGCGCTCTCCAGCTCCAGGAAACAGCGTTGTACGAATTCGCTACCCGTCGCGCCGACAGGCACGGCAATCTCGACGCGGGTTCCAGTCTCATAGCCGTGCTCCCGATGAGAGGAAAGCAGGACTGCGTAGCGTAGGTTGTCGGCAAGACAAAGCCAAAGGCCATTGTTGAGGCATTTTACCGGCTCGATCTCGCCGACGTCGACATCATGATACTGCGCGGGCGCGATCGCGTGAGCATAGTCCCCAGCGCGGGCGAGTCCGGAGATCGTCAGTGTCTCGTAGCGGCGTCCCTCGTGAATGCCGAAGAAGCGAATTGCCGATTCGGAGAACATCTTGTCGATCGCGGCTTGCACGTCGGCTCGCATGTGTCCGGGAAACTGCCGTGAGGTTGCGGTCAACTGATCCGTTGCGATACACAGCGAAATGCCAAGCCAACGCTTCGTCGGCATATTCGAATTGCTTTTCCTTGAAACCGTCCGCCACATTGCGGGCGACGGCTAACATGCAGTCGTTGCAAACAAGCGCCGTCTTGCCAGCGAGATCGACCTCATTCGTTCGAACGAGGCCACGGCACAATTTGCAATTAACGCTTCCAACATCGTCGCCGGCCTCGGTGGTGATCAACAACGGATGTCCGGATGCCTTGATGCGCCGTTGCACCGCGCGAAGCAGCACTTGGGCGACTGCGCGTGGATAGGTCCCGCAAACCGCTTTGCCGTTCCTCTGGATCGTCACGCACAATGCCTTCGCGTCCGCCGCCGTCTGGCTGAAGACCGAGCGAATGAGGTCGACCACGAAATCCCGTGGCGTCTGGTCGTCATGATGAAAGACAAGTTGGAGGTAGGCGGCTTCCGCCAGAACGTCGCGCATTGAAAACACCCCTGAAAAATTAACCGGTTGAACGCATCCGCAGTATCGAACAAATCAAGAACATTGTCACGCATTTTTGCAACCTCTGAATGTATGGGGATCTACGGCGCGTGCGCCCTGACCCGCTTAGCGAAACACGCGCTATGAAATGCGCGGACCGTGACATGCGCTCCGACTGGACCGATCGCCAGTTTCTTTACTTTCTTGTTTGCTAATCTCGGCATCGACTGTCTTGAGAAGAATTGATTGCGCCCCCTGGATAGGTTCGCGCAGCGTTCCGCAGGCACCGGTCTTCGCGGCGCGTTTGCGCCAGCGTTTGTGTGCAAAAAAGTATCATTCTCTTTCTTCAGAAGTGGTAGTGCGGATTCAGTCCACAATATTCTATCTGGGTGAGACTTCTTTAGAACGGGGCGCGATGGTTGATTCCGGCGGACTCGGTGTTGGTGCGGCTGCATTTACACAACGCCGCGCGCGCTGAAGACGTTAGAACAGATCATTACCATTCTACGGAATATCGATGGACGAGATAATCGATAGCATCGCCGGCACTTCTGTTGATGCTGCCCGACCGCCGTCGGACGACGTGCGCGTGTTCCGCGATATCATCGTGGCCAAGCTCACTTATGACGTCGGCAAGGATCGGGCAACGGCGAGCAGCGATGATTGGCTGCGTGCCCTGAGCCTCGCTTTGCGCGACCACATCGTCGATAGCTGGATGGCTACCTCCCGCCGCGCCTATCTTACGAGCGGCAAGCGCGTCTATTATCTGTCTCTGGAGTTTTTGATCGGTCGTTTGCTCAAGGACGGACTCAACAATATGGGTCTGCTCGATACGGCTCGCGCCGCATTGGATTTGGTCGGCGTGGACTTCGACCTGATCGCAGAATTGGAGCCCGACGCGGCATTGGGCAATGGCGGCCTCGGCCGCCTCGCCGCATGCTTTATGGAGAGCATGGCGACGGTTGGCGTGCCGGCTTACGGCTATGGCATCCGCTATGAGAACGGCCTGTTCCGCCAAAACATTGTCGACGGCTGGCAGACCGAGACGCCCGAAAACTGGCTCGCCTTCGGCAATCCCTGGGAATTTCCGCGGCGCGAAGTCTGTTATGAGATCGGCTTCGGTGGCACAGTTGAAGCTTCTGAGGATGACCGCGGTTCAACCACGTCGGTCTGGAGGCCGGCCGAAACGATATTGGCCGTCGCGCATGATACCCCAATTGTCGGCTGGCGTGGCCGATGCGTCAATACGCTGCGGCTGTGGTCGTCCCGCTCGCTCGATCCAATCTCGCTTGATGCTTTCAACGCCGGGGATCATGTCGGTGCGCTCGATGCCCGGACCAGGGCGAAGTCGATCTCGCGGGTGCTTTATCCCGCGGATTCAACGCCGGCCGGACAGGAATTGCGCCTGCGCCAGGAGTGCTTCTTCACGTCGGCGTCGCTGCAGGATCTGGTCCGCCGCCACATCAAGCAATACGGGTCGATCGAGACGCTCGCGCAGAAGGCAGCGGTGCAGCTTAACGACACCCATCCCGCCATCGGCGTCGCCGAACTCATGCGCATCCTCGTCGACCTCCGTGGGATGGGTTGGGCCGACGCCTTCGCGATGACCCGCGACACCATCGCCTATACGAACCACACCTTACTGCCCGAAGCCCTGGAAGCTTGGCCCGTATCGCTGCTGGAACGGCTGTTGCCTCGCCATATGCAGATCATCTATGCCATCAATGATGAGGTGCTGACCAAGGCGAGCGAATTGGGCGCCTCCGACGAGATGATCGCGGCTGTCTCGATCATTGACGAGTGGCATGGCCGGCGTGTCCGCATGGGCAACCTTGCCTTCGTCGGCTCTCACAAGATCAACGGCGTCTCGGCCCTGCACTCCGGTCTGATGAAGGAGACGGTGTTTCGCGACCTCAATATCGTTTTCCCGGGTCGGATCACCAACAAGACGAACGGTATTACGTTCCGCCGCTGGCTGATGACCGCAAACCCCGGTCTGACCGAGTTGCTTCGCGAGACCATTGGCGAAGCTTTTCTTGACGACGCCGAGAACATTACCGCACTCGAATCTTTCGCCAAGGTTTCGTCGTTCCAGGAGCAGTTTGCCGCCGGCAAATACGCCAACAAGGCCCGGCTTGCGAAAGTCGTGCGGCAGACGCTCGATATCACCATCGATCCGGCGGCGATGTTCGATGTGCAGATCAAACGTATGCACGAATACAAGCGCCAACTGCTCAATATTCTCGAGACCATCGCGCTCTACGACGCCATCCGTGCCCATCCCAATAAGAACTGGACGCCGAGGGTCAAGATCTTTGCCGGCAAGGCGGCCGCGAACTACACGGTGGCAAAGTACATCATCAAGCTGATCAACGACGTGGCCAGAGTCGTCAACACCGATCCAATGGTGCGGGACCTGTTGAAAGTTGTTTTCCTTCCCAATTACAATGTCAGCCTGGCGGAGATCATCATACCGGCCGCCGACCTGTCGGAGCAGATTTCGACCGCCGGCATGGAAGCTTCTGGAACGGGTAATATGAAGCTTGCGCTGAACGGTGCGCTGACCATTGGGACTCTCGACGGCGCCAATGTGGAGATGCGCGACCATGTCGGTCCTGAAAACATTTTTATTTTCGGTTTGACCGCCGCGGAGGTCGAGGATCGCCGCGCCAGGGGCCTGCATCCGCGCGCCAACATTGAGGCGGACGAGACCCTTAAGGCGGTGCTGGATGCGGTCCGCTCAGGGACGTTCTCTCCCACCGATCGACAACGCTATCGCGGTGTGGTCGACAATCTGACCAATTCCGACTGGTTTCTGGTGACGGACGACTTTACGAGCTATGGAAAGGCTCAGCGTGCCATCGATGCGCTGTGGGGGTTACCCACGGCTTGGCGCGAAAAGGCGATCCTCAATGTGGCCAGGATGGGTTGGTTCTCCTCAGACCGCACCATCCTCGAATATTCCAGCGAGATTTGGGGTTTGTCGAACACCTAGCAAGGATACAGTGGCCCGTCGGGCAGAGGCAAACAATTGCAACAAGATGACGGTCAGATCGCTGGCGGCTTGAGCGCAATACCTCGCAGCTCGCTCTACAAAGGCGAGCTGGTCGCGGGCTGGCAATTGTCTGATGACGCGATCGTTGCGCTGGCCGCGGGCCGCCATTCCGATCCTTTTGCCGTGCTGGGTCCGCATGCATTCGCGGATGGCGTCGTGGTTCGCGCGTTTGTGCCCGGCGCTTTGACATTGGCGGTCGAAACCCCGGAAAGCCTGAAATTGGCTGATTTGACCTGCCGCGATCCCGGCGGGTTTTTCGAAGGCATGGTGCCTGGCGGCACCTCACGCACTTACCGCTTGCATGCCGCAAACCAGGCGGCCGAATGGACGTTCGACGACCCCTATCGCTTCGGTGCGGTGCTTGGCCCGATCGACGACCACCTTTTCAACGAGGGTACGCATCTTCGCCTCTGGGACAAGCTGGGCGCTCGGCCGCTGGTGCATGAGGGTGCCAGGGGTGTTCATTTCGCGGTCTGGGCGCCGCACGCCAGGCGGGTTTCGGTGGTCGGTGATTTCAACGCCTGGGATGGGCGTCGCCATGTCATGCGCAAGCGCGTCGACACTGGCGTCTGGGAGATATTTCTGCCCGACATCGCCATCGGCGCCCACTACAAATATGAGATTGTCGGGAGAGAGGGCGAGCTCTTGCCGTTAAAGAGCGATCCGTTCGCCTTCGCAGGTGAGATGCGGCCGGGTACCGCCTCGCGCGTGACCTCGAGCGAGCCTTTCGCCTGGACCGATCATAGCTGGATGAAAGGTCGCGCGCGCGACTGGCGCCGGTCGCCGATGTCGATCTACGAAGTGCATCTCGGCTCGTGGCGGCGCGGCGATTCCCAGCGGTTCCTGACTTACGACGAACTTGCCGACCAGCTCGTACCCTATGTCGCCGATCTCGGCTACACGCACATCGAACTGTTGCCGATCAGCGAGCATCCGCTCGATGCGAGCTGGGGCTATCAACCGACCGGCCTTTACGCGCCGACCAGCCGCTTCGGTTCGGTCGAGGCTTTCGCCGGCTTCGTTGACCGCGCCCACAATGCCGGGCTGGGCGTTATTCTCGACTGGGTACCGGCGCATTTTCCCACCGACGCGCATGGCCTTGCCCGGTTTGACGGATCGGCACTCTACGAGAATCCAGACCCGCGACGGGGATTTCATCCCGAATGGAACACCGCCATTTATGATTTCGGCAAGCGCGAGGTGGCGAATTTTCTCGTTGCCAATGCGCTGTTCTGGCTTGAGCGCTTTCATATCGATGGACTGCGTGTCGATGCGGTCGCCTCGATGCTCTATCTCGACTATTCGCGCAAGGACGGCGAATGGCTCCCCAATGTCCACGGCGGACGCGAAAACCTCGAGGCCGTTGCTTTCCTGCGCAAGATGAATCGCGAGGTCTATTCCGCTCATCCCGGAACCTTCACCGTGGCCGAGGAATCAACCTCCTGGCCAGGCGTATCGAGGCCCGTTCACGAAGGCGGCCTCGGCTTCGGCTTTAAATGGAATATGGGCTTCATGCACGACACGCTTGCCTACATGAAGCGCGACCCCGCGCACCGCGCCCATCATCATGACGAGATTACCTTCGGCTTGGTCTATGCCTTTGCCGAGAATTTCGTGTTGCCGCTTTCACATGACGAGGTCGTGCACGGCAAAGCCGCCATCGTAAATAAGATATCCGGACTGGAGGGCGAGAAGTTCGCCACGCTCCGCGCCTACTACGCGATGATGTGGGGTTATCCCGGCAAGAAGCTGTTGTTTATGGGCCAGGATTTCGCCCAACGCCGGGAGTGGAACGAGGATGTTGGCCTTGACTGGAATCTGCTGCAACATGACACGCATCGCGGCGTCAACGATCTCGTTCGCGACCTCAATCGCCTCTATCGTGAGCGTCCGCGCTGCATGCCCGCGATTGCGAGGGCGAAGGCTTCGAGTGGCTGACGGTGGACGACAACGCCAATTCTGTCTTCGCTTGGGTGCGCCACGCGCCGGATGCAAATCCAGTGGCGATCATCGCCAATCTGACGCCGCTGCAGCGAAGTGACTATGTTGTGCCGCTGCCCCGTGCAGGCCGCTGGATCGAAATTCTCAACACCGATGCCGCGCGCTATTCGGGCGGCAATCGCGGCAACCTCGGTGTCGTCACGGCGTATGACGTTCCTCGGGGCGGCAAGCCGGCTCAAGCCCGCCTGGTTCTGCCACCGCTGTCGACACTCTATCTCGAATGGTTGGGAGGGTAGCAGACCGGCAAATATCTCGCCGCAGCCGGCAATGAGGTGCCAAGGCCTGCGATGCCAGGCTCGAAATACAAAACAAAATGTAGATCCAAGTGGGAGGACTTATAATGACAAGATCAGCACTCACGATGAGCGCGCCTCTAGCACGTTCCGCGATGGCCTATGTCCTGGCCGGAGGGCGCGGCAGCCGATTGATGGAGCTTACGGATCGCCGCGCGAAGCCTGCGGTGCACTTTGGCGGCAAGAGCCGCATTATCGACTTCGCCCTGTCGAATGCCCTCAATTCGGGTATCCGCCGCATGGGGGTGGCCACGCAATACAAAGCCCATTCGCTGATCCGGCACCTGCAGGGCGGCTGGAATTTTTTCCGGTCCGAGCGCAACGAAAGCTTTGACATCCTGCCTGCCAGCCAACGCATTTCGGAAAATCAATGGTATGCCGGCACGGCCGACGCTGTGTATCAGAACCTCGATATCATCGATCCAGCCGTTGAGTACATGGTCGTGCTAGCCGGCGACCATGTCTACAAGATGGATTATGAGTTGATGCTCCAGCAACATGTGCAACAAGGAGCGGACGTTACCGTTGGCTGCCTCGAGGTGCCGCGTCTCGAGGCGAGCGGCTTCGGTGTGATGCATGTCGATGAGAAGGATCGGATCGTCGCTTTCATCGAGAAACCAAAGGATCCGCCCGGTATACCAGGTAATGCCGACATGGCGCTCGCTTCGATGGGCATCTACGTCTTCTCGATGAAGTTTCTGGAGCAGGAGCTGATCCGTGACGCCAATGATCCTCACTCCAGCCGTGATTTTGGCAAGGACCTCATCCCGCATATCGTCAAGAACGGCAAAGCGGTAGCACACCGCTTCACCCATAGCTGTGTGCGCTCCTCGCAAGAGCAGGATGCCTATTGGCGCGATGTTGGCACGATCGACGCCTATTGGGAGGCGAATATAGATCTCACCGATGTTGTTCCTGCCCTCGATCTTTATGATCGCGACTGGCCGATTTGGACCTTCTCGGAGATCACGCCGCCTGCCAAATTCGTGCACGATATCGACGGTCGACGCGGGCAAGCGGTTTCCTCGCTGGTATCCGGAGGCTGCCTGGTTTCCGGGGCTACCTTGAAGCGCTCGCTGCTCTTCACGGGAGTTAGAATTAACTCTTATTCGGATGTCGAAAATGCTGTCGTTCTTCCCTACGTCAACATAGGCCGCTCGGCGCGTCTCAAAAACGTCGTGATCGATCGCGGGGTGTCGATTCCGGATGGTCTGGTTGTCGGCGAAGATCCAGCGCTCGATGCGCAACGGTTTCGGCGGACCGATCGCGGTGTCTGCCTGATCACCAGCCCGATGATCGATAAGCTCGCTGCGGGAGGGCACAAGCAGACGCAACCTTCGGCCAGACCGGAAGCGGCGCAATGAGACCGTGGCGCACGCATGACTAGAATCCTCGCGGTCGCGTCGGAGGTTCACCCGATCATCAAGACTGGAGGGCTCGCCGATGTGGTCGGCGCGCTCGCCGGTGGCTTGGCTCCCCACGGAGTCGCGGTCACGACTCTGGTGCCCGGCTATCCGGCTGTTTTGGCGGCGCTACAGAACCCCGAGCGCGTGGCCCGGCTCGACGACTGCTTTGGTGGCAAGGCCATCCTGAAGCGTGGCACAGCGGCAGGACTCGATCTCCTCGTGCTGGATGCGCCACACCTCTATGATCGGCCTGGCAATCCTTACACCGGCCCCGACGGTCAGGATTGGCCGGATAATGCGGAGCGATTCGGCGCGCTTTCGTTGACGGCGGCGAATGTGGCGCAGGGGCTGGTGGTTGGATTGAAGCCGGACGTCATGCATTGCCATGATTGGCAAGCTGCGATGGCTCCCGCCTACCTTCACTATATGGGCGGCGAGCGGCCGAGGACGGTGACCACGATCCACAATCTGGCCTTTCAGGGCACGTACCCCCGTTCCATGCTGGCGAAGCTCAAGCTTCCAGCTCGCGCGTTCGCCCTCGATGGGGTCGAGTATTATGGCATGATCGGATTCCTCAAAGCCGGCTTGCATTTTTCCGACCGGATAACGACGGTATCGCCGCGCTATGCGGCCGAGATCCGCACCGCTGAATCCGGCATGGGTCTGGACGGTCTGCTCGTTGGCCGTGCCGACGTGCTATCGGGCATCATTAACGGTCTCGACGATCGAGAGTGGGATCCAGCCACCGATACCCGAGTCGCCGCGACTTACACCGCCGATACGCTGGCCCGGAGAGCCATCAATCGCGCAGCGCTGGAGCAGCGGTTCGCCCTCGATCACGACGAAGGTCCATTGATGTCGGTGGTCAGCCGGCTCAGCTGGCAGAAGGGCATCGATATCCTGATGGAGGCGTTGCCACATCTTGTTGCTTCCGGGGCAAGGCTGGCTTTGCTGGGGTCGGGTGACAAGGATATCGAGGAGGCTTGTCGCCGTGCCGCCGCGCGCTATCGCGGACGGGTCGGCGTGCAGTTCGGTTATGACGAGAACCTGTCGCACGCTCTCTTCGCCGGTGCAGACATGGCGTTGGTACCTTCTCGCTTCGAACCTTGCGGTCTGACCCAGCTCTACGGTCTGCGTTACGGCTGCGTGCCGGTGGTGGCGCGAGTCGGCGGCCTGTCCGACACCATCGTTGATGCCAACGACGCGGCGCTAACGCTGAATGCCGCCACCGGAATCCAATTCGAGCCGGTCAACCGGTCGATGCTGCAAGATGCGATCTCTCGCGCCATCACTCTGTTCCGGGAGCGGTCGGTCTGGAAGGCTATCCAGAAACGCGGCATGGGTCTGGACCTGTCCTGGAAAACACGCGCCGGCGCTTACGCTAAACTGTATCAAGAGATGCTGAGCTGAACGGATGAAATCGGTGCGGACATGCCATCGTCTGCACCGTGGGGGATGCGACAATTCATGAAAGCTGTGACCGTCATTCGGTCGGGCCCGCGAAAATACAAGCGCTGCTATCGACGCCAGTCGTTGGAGACAAAAAATAATTCGTACAGTTCCTACTAAACCCTTCGATGATCAGAAGCCCGGAACCTCGGGGCTTCGCAAGAAAGTGCGGGTATTCCAGCAGCCAGGTTACGTCGAGAATTTTCTGCAGGCGATCTTTGACACGCTTGAGGGTCCTTCGGGCCACACCCTGGTGGTGGGTGGCGATGGCCGCTTCTTCAACCGCGAGGTCGTTCAGATCGTACTGAAGATGGCCGTGGCCGCCGGCTTCGGTCGGGTGATTGTGGGGCAGGGCGGCTTGATGTCGACGCCGGCGGTGTCGGCGGTCATTCGCAAGCACAAGGCTTTTGGCGGCGTAGTACTTTCCGCCTCGCATAATCCCGGCGGCCCCGACGGGGACTTCGGTATCAAGTACAATGGCGGCAATGGCGGTCCGTCACCCGAAAAGAATATGGACGCGATTTATTCACGAACAAAGACCCTCAGTGAATACAGGATTTTCGAAGGGCCCGACGTCAATCTCGACAAACTCGGCATGGTTCGGCTTGGCGGCATGTCCGTTGAGGTAGTCGACCCTGTCGACGATTATGCCGAGCTGATGCAGTCGTTGTTCGACTTCGACGCACTTCGCGCCCTCTTTAGATCGGGCTTTAGTATGCGCTTCGATGCGATGTCGGCTGTAACCGGTCCCTATGCGCACCGGATACTGGAGGAGATGCTTGGAGCGCCGCCGGGCACCGTGATCAATGGAAAGCCGCTGCCGGATTTCGGTGGTCACCATCCCGATCCAAACTTGGTCCACGCCAAGGTGCTGTACGATCTCATGATGGGGCGGGACGCACCGGATTTCGGGGCGGCCTCGGACGGTGACGGCGACCGCAACCTGATTATAGGCCGCGGCGTGTTCGTTACGCCTTCAGACAGTGTTGCCATGCTGGCGGCCAACGCTCACCTCGCGCCCGGTTATACCGGCGGTCTCAGCGGAATTGCCCGGTCGATGCCGACCAGCGGCGCGGCCGATCGCGTCGCCAGGAAATTGGGCATTGGCATTTACGAAACTCCGACCGGCTGGAAGTACTTCGGCAATCTGCTGGATGCGGGCATGGTGACGATTTGCGGCGAAGAAAGTGCCGGAACAGGCTCCAACCACGTGCGCGAGAAGGACGGACTCTGGGCCGTGTTGCTGTGGCTGAACATCCTGGCGAAGCGTGGCCAGAGCATGCTCGACATCGTCCGGGAGCATTGGACCATCTATGGACGCAACTACTATTCGCGTCACGATTACGAGGGCGTCGCAACCGATCGGGCCAACGCCGTGACCGATAAGCTCAGGGCGCGGCTGCCTACGCTGCCTGGCCAGACCTTCGGCACTCTCAAGGTCGAGGCCGCCGATGATTTTTCCTATGACGATCCAGTCGACGGCTCTATTTCGACGCATCAGGGTCTGCGGGTATTATTCGAAGACGGCTCGCGCATCGTTTATCGGCTTTCCGGCACCGGTACCGAAGGCGCGACGCTGCGCATCTATATTGAGCGCTACGAACCCGATCCCAAAAAGCACGACCAGGATCCGCAAGCGGCTCTGATGGTCCTCATCGAGCTGGCCCGCGAGCTTGGCGATGTCGCGGGCAACACGGGGATGGTTGAGCCGACCGTCGTCACGTGAGGGTTACTAATCACCTCTGCAACTGAAATAGCGCCGGCCGGGAAGTTCGTCTCGGTTTGTGATCGCGTCAAGGAATTTGTATTTAGCACGAGGGGAGCGAGCATGAGATACGACGCCTTGGAAGGTGCCTGGCAGGCGCTCACGGTTCACCGGGATATGTTCGGCAACGTCTCGATGCGCGACCTCTTCGACGGGGATGTCGACCGGTTCAAGCGCTTCTCGCTGGGACTCGGCGATATGCTGATCGATTTTTCAAAGAACCGAATAACAGCGGAGACGATCGACCTGTTGCTGGCACTCGCCCGCGCCGCAAATATCGAGGCGCGGCGTGACGAAATATTGCGCGGCGATCCGGTCAACGTCACCGAGGGGCGCGCCGTACTGCACACCGCCCTGCGTGCGCCGGCCAATGCCGATATTCGCGTCGGCGGCCGTAACGTGGTGCCGGATGTCCACGCCGAGTTGGCGCGCTGTGCCGTTTTTGCGGAAGCGATTCGGTCCGGAGCGCTGCGCGGCTCGACCGGCGAGCGCATCCGGGACGCTGTCAATATCGGCATCGGAGGATCCGATCTCGGTCCGGCCATGGCGGCGCGGGCCTTGTCGCCTTATGCCGATGGTCCACAGACCCATTACGTGTCGAATGTCGATGGCGCCGACATTGCAGACGTTCTGCGGCGTCTCGATCCCTCGCGCACCCTTTTTCTGGTTTCTTCGAAAACATTCACCACCATCGAGACAATGACAAACGCGCATTCCGCGCGCAATTGGATCGCCAAATCGCTGGGCGAAGCCGCGGTCGGCGACCATTTCGCCGCGATCTCAACCAATATTACCGGGGTCGAGGCGTTCGGCATCTCATCGGAGCGCATGTTTCGCTTCTGGGATTGGGTCGGCGGCCGCTACTCGGTGTGGTCTGCCATTGGGCTGCCTTTGATGATTGCGATCGGGCCGCAGCATTTCACTGAATTCCTGGCGGGCGGCCGAGAGATGGACGAGCATTTCGCTTCAGCGCCGCTTGCTGAAAACATTCCGGTGATGATGGCTTTGCTCGGCCTCTGGCATCGCAACGTGCTTGGCTACGCAGCCAAGGCGGTATTGCCCTACGACCAGCGTCTCGGACGCTTTCCGGCCTATCTTCAGCAGCTCGACATGGAGTCAAACGGCAAATCGGTGGATCTCGATGGTTCGCCGGTCAGGGGCAAGACCGGTCCGCTCGTTTGGGGGGAGCCGGGAACCAACGGCCAGCATGCCTTTTATCAGTTGCTCCATCAGGGCACTGACGTGATTCCGGCTGATTTCCTCATCGCTGCCGAGCCGCACGAACAGGAAATGGGTGACCATCACGCAATTCTGGTTGCCAACTGCCTCGCTCAGACGGAGGCACTGATGCGCGGACGTACCTTGGAGGAAGCGAAGCGTCAGCTCGAAAGCCAAGGATACGCCTCTGACCGCGCGGCGACGCTGGCGCCCCATAAGGTTTTTCCGGGCAATCGCCCGACCACGACCATCACCTATCGCAAGCTTGATCCCCGAACGCTCGGCCGGCTGGTGGCCCTCTATGAGCACCAGGTCTTTGTGCAAGGCGCGATCTGGGGGATCAATTCCTTCGACCAGTGGGGTGTCGAACTGGGTAAGGAACTTGCAGCCCGGCTCCTACCGGTCGTCAAGGGAGCCGATCTGAAGGGGCTCGACGCCTCGACGCGCGGCTTGATCGCTCATCTGCAAGCCATGCGTTCCAGTACATGACCGACAGGGCCCTCCATGATCGAAAGCCGCTGAGGTTTCCATGCCGCAGCGCACGTCCATCACTGGGGTACCGCCCTTAGGGAAGCCCGTCGCCGGTCAAGAAACAAATCGGTTGCGGAACTAAAGAACTTCCAAAACAGTCATCCCAACGAGATCGCTGCGGGAATCCCGGTTACTGGATGGATTTCGAAATAGCGCGATGCTTCGTTTGGATGGATCACGATGATTTTGTTCCATTCCACTGAGTTGGACATTGCAGCGCGAAACTTTGCTGGACCAACATCATCCCACTCGTTGCCGACGTCGTCGACAAAGATCAGCCACCACTCAGGATAGCGATTTCGAAAGGTTCGGATTCTCTCGATCTTTTCGGCGTCGTGCAGTTGAGTCCATTTGGCCATTGCAGGGTCGGCAAACGCGCTCGCTTCTTCTTCGGAATGGCCACCCATCACGAACAAGCTGTCATGCGGTTTGTTGGCGCGAATGAGTTGAAGCCTGAAGTTGCGTTCGATCAGGATCTCGTGTCTATTACCAGAGGGCAAGTTGCCTGCGAAAGAGTGCAGCGCATGCTGTATTTTGGGCTGGAGTTTGCGCCAGCGGGACAAAGGGCGATCGAACGAGTAGAAGACGAACCAGCTGGCTTGTGGCAGACCCGATCTTTCAAAAGAAAGAACGAGTCTCTTAAGGTCCCGCCAAAGATTGATCGTCTGGTCTTCCACGCCCTCGATCGCTTGGCCGTCGGCGTGGATTGGGCTAAAGCCCCGCGCCTCAATAGCAATTCGATGCCCGACGAGAAAATCGGGCGGAGGATTCCCATCCGGCTCGTGGATGACATCTCGATATCCAAGAGTGCGCAGGAACTTGGCAGCGGCCACCTCAATTTTATCCACGCAAGCGCCTCCTATCTCGAAACCCCATTTGTCGCCGCCGCTCCGGTGAAGCGCGACAATTTCAAGTTTCGTTCAAGACCCATCCCAATCCTCAACCAAAAGCAATGGGCAAACCGCCAGCCCTCAAAAGCGGAAGGCCGAACAGCCGCTGCGGGTTTAGGGCGCATGGCCGTTCTTTCCACCGTCCTAAATTCCCGATCTCACACAAATATTGCATCAAAAATTCAAGTCCTTGTATCTCAAGTATCGATACTTCCCGCCGCGCGATCGAACCATCCGAGTTCTTCATCAGCGATCCAAAAATTACCTCGATACCACGGGACTAGAATTCGTAAGAGCGTTCGGTGCTCTATGGTCAAAAAAGTATCGATCCCTTGGCCGAAAGCGGGTAGCGGATGCATGAAAAATTAGTGACATTGGAAAAATCGAGAGTTGGCAAAAAAGCCAATCGACTGAGAGGACGCCCACCACCACGTTCTGCTGCGGTTCGCCGCTGCAGTGCGGTCACAGCTGATCGCTGGGGTTTGCGGCCTTTAGGGAGGATGAGCAAGTGAAGCCAGACCTGGAACTCGTACAGATTCGTCAAAACGAATCGTTCAAAGTTTGGACGCACGGATATCCGTACCACACGGTGCGATGGCATTTTCATCCCGAATACGAAATACATTTGGTGACCGATACGACGGGCATGTATTTCGTCGGCGATTTCATCGGCAAGTTTGCGCCCGGCAACCTTGTGATGACGGGACCGAACCTCCCGCACAATTGGGTTAGCGATCTGCCGAAAGACGTTGTGATCGAGCGCCGGTGCATCGTTTTGCAATTCTCCGAAGAGTTCATCACGAACCTGGTCGCGGCTCTCCCGGAGTTGCACCCATTCCTCGATTTATTGGGGGATAGCCGTCGCGGTGTGCTGTTTTCGAACGACATTGCGGACTCTGCACGACGGTTGCTGTGCGAGCTACTGGAAGCGCGAGGCGCCACGCGAATTCAGCTTTTCATGGCTCTCATCGATCTGCTGATCGGCGCGTCCCACCGACAAGGACTCGCAAGCGAAAGCTATCACCCGGATCCTTTGGGATATATGTCGGCCAATATCAACCGTGCGCTTGTTTTTATCGGGGATCATCTGACGGATACCTTCAGTGAGGCCGATCTGGCGCGATTCACCAAGCAAAGCCCGAGCGCCTTCTCTCGATCCTTCCGCCGACACACCGGCTTTACCTTTGTTCAATACGTCAATCGACTTCGTATCAATGTCGCCTGTCAGATGCTGATGAGCTCGGAGCCGACCCGTGTGACCGATATTTGTTACGGGGTGGGCTTCAGCAACATCTCAAACTTCAACAGGCAATTCCGCGCACAAAAGGGCATGTCACCCAATGAGTTTCGCGCGTACCACGCGCGGAATCTTTCCGTCAGCGCTCTCGCGCAAGGAAAGAACAACGGGACAGCCGCGAGCAACGCCAGAAACTTGGGCGGTTAGATACGGTCGGGCAATTCGCGAGTGCCCGAGCGACGAACAATCAAGTTTTCATGTGAGGGAGGACGAAAGTGTTAACCAGAAAAGTGTCGATCGCGGGCGCCGTAATGTCAGCATTGTTTACGCTGGCTTCCGGTGCAAGCGCGCAGGAGAAGCTGAAAATTGGAATGACGTTTCAGGAGTTGAACAACCCCTACTTCGTCAGCATGCAAGAGGCCCTCAACACGGCCGCCAAGTCGTTGGGTGCGCAGGTTTTCATCTCTGACGCGGCCCACGATCCGGCAAAGCAGATCTCGGACGTCGAGGACATGTTGCAAAAGGGAATCGAAGATTCTGCTGGTGAACCCGACCGACTCGGCGGGCATCCAAGGCGCCATCGAAGCGGCCCACAAAGCCGGGGTTGTTGTGGTGGCCATCGATGCCAATGCCAACGGTCCCGTCGACAGTTTCGTCGGCTCAAAGAACAAGGACGCGGGATATCAGTCCTGCAAGTATCTCGGAGAGTCGATTGGCGGACAAGGCGAGGTAGCGATCCTTGATGGCATTCCCGTGGTGCCGATTCTGGAGCGCGTTACCGGATGCAAGGAAGCGCTGGCCACGTTCAGTGGCATCAAGCTCGTCGACGTTCAAAATGGCAAGCAGGAGCGTGCCGTTGCACTCGCAACCGCCGAAAACCTGATCCAGGCGCACCCGAACTTGAAGGGAATTTTCTCGGTCAATGACGGTGGCTCAATGGGAGCGTTGGCTGCAATCGAGGGAAGCGGCAAGACCATCAAGCTCACCTCGGTGGACGGCGCCCCGGAGGCGATCGCCGCGATCAAGAAAGGCGGCGCGTTTATCGAGACGACAGCCCAGTATCCACGTGACCAGGTGCGCATCGGCCTTGCGCTGGCGCTCGCCAAATTGTGGGGCGCCCAGGTCGTTCCCAAGGCGTTGCCGATTGATGTCGTCGTTGTCGACTCCAAGAATGTCGCGACGTTCAGCTGGTAGGCCGAACCGATAAGAGGGGAGCCGGACAGGTCCGGCTCCCCTTACCAGGGAGTGGAGGCGGCGGCATGACAAGCGTTCTGCAAATCGCGGGAATCGAAAAGAGCTTTGTGGGCTTTAAGGTCCTGCATGGCGTTTCAATGGACGTTCGCCGCGGCGAAATCCATGCACTTCTCGGCGAGAACGGCGCGGGCAAATCGACCCTCATGAAAATCCTGTGCGGAGCTTTCAGGCCTGACACCGGTTCGATCACGATCGACGGCGAAGAACGGCACTTCCGCGGCTTTTCCGACGCAGTTGCGGCCGGCGTCGGTATCGTGTTCCAGGAGTTCAGCCTGATCCCCCATCTCAATGCGGTCGAGAACATTTTCCTCGGCCGGGAAATGACCAACCCGCTCGGTTTGCTCAATCGGGGAGCGATGATTAAGCGGGCGCGTGAGATTCTGGCGCGACTATCTGTTGATATTGATTTAAATGCCAAGGTCAGCACGCTGAGTGTTGCACAACAGCAGTTCGTCGAAATCGCCAAGGCGCTGTCACTCGACGCCAAGATCCTGATTCTGGATGAGCCGACGGCTACGTTAACCCCCAACGAAGTCGAGCATCTTTTCGTCGTGATGCGCGAGCTGCGGCGACAGGGGGTCGCCATGATCTTTATCTCGCATCATCTCGATGAGATTTTCGAGATTTGCGACCGCATCACCGTTCTGCGCGACGGTCACTATGTCGGCACGACGGATGTCGCGGCTACCAGCATCGATAATTTGGTCGAGATGATGGTTGGCCGTCGCATCGAAAACAGCTTTCCTCCGAAGCCGCCGGCTTCGCAATTCACCGATATTGTCCTCGACGTCGAAGCACTCCAGGAGGAGAAGGATGGTCCGGTTAACTCGTTCCAGTTGAGGAAGGGCGAGATTCTTGGTTTCGCCGGCCTGGTGGGTTCCGGGCGAACTGAGGCCGCCCTCGGCGTTCTCGGCGAGCGGAAGACATATCAGAAAAAGATGCGGGTCAATGGCGTGGAAAAAACTTTCGTCAGCGCCGCAGACGCGTTGAACAGCGGCGTCGGCTTGTTGCCTGAAAGCCGAAAGACCGAGGGGCTGATCGTCAGCTTTTCCTGCAAACAGAATATTTCGATCAACAACTATCCCAAATACGCTGTAGGCCGTTTCTTCATCGATCGAAAACAGGAAACCAAGGCGACCGTTGAGGCGATGCGACGTGTCACCGTTAAGGCGCGGGGACCGGAGATCGTTGTCGGGACGTTGTCGGGCGGAAATCAACAGAAGGTCGTGCTTGCACGCTGGATTAATCACCACGCCAATATCTTATTCTTCGACGAGCCAACTCGCGGGATTGATGTCGGCGCCAAGGCGGAAATCTACTCCATCATGCGCTCTCTGACCGAAAGCGGCTACTCGATCGTTATGATCTCCTCGGAATTGCCGGAAGTCATCGGGATGTGCGATCGGGTTTGCGTATTCAAGAGTGGTCGGATCGTGAAGACGCTTTCGCCACCGCAGATCACGCCGGAAGAAATAATGAAATTTGCGACAGCGGGAGATTCGCATGTCAACCAATGATGCAGTTACAGGAACACAGTCGTTTGGTCGCGGCTCCATAGTTTCCGTCTGGCGAAAATTCGCCGGCATGGACATCTTTTTCCCGTTGGTGGGACTGGTTGCCGTTTGTGTTTTGATGTCATTTGCGACCGACAATTTCCTGAGCTTCAACAACGCAATGAATGTCATGCGCCAGGTGTCGATCATCGGCATCATGGCCGTAGGCATGACATTCGTCATTCTGACCGGCGGAATCGATCTGTCGGTCGGTGCCGTGATGGCGCTCGGGGGTACGATCACGGCCGGCTTGATGGTGGGTGGACTGAATCCGAGTTTGGCCCTTCTCGCCGGCCTCGCTTTGGGGCTGGGCTTTGGTCTTTTCAATGGGACGCTGGTCGCGTTTGCAGGGATGCCGTCGATCATTGTGACGCTCGCGACGATGGGCATCGCGCGCGGTTTTGCGCTGATCTATTCCGGGGGCTATCCGATCAGCGGGTTGCCTGGTTGGATCAGCTGGTTCGGCGCCGGTCACATTGGCGAAATCCCCGTGCCGGTCGTCATCATGTTTTTCGTCTACTTCGTGGCTTGGGTGGCTCTCGAGCGGACTCCATTCGGAAGATATGTTTACGCCATCGGCGGCAACGAGCAGGCAACGCGATTGTCGGGCGTGCGAGTGTCGTGGATCAAGCTCGCCGTCTATGGGATCGCGGGCGTGACCACGGCGATTGCGGCGATCGTTCTGACGGGGCGATTAATGAGCGGACAGCCAAACGCGGGCATTGGCTTCGAACTCGACGCCATCGCTGCGGTGGTGCTCGGCGGAACGGCGATCACCGGGGGCCGCGGCTCCATCCTGGGCACGCTCATTGGCGCCATGCTGCTCGGCATCATGAATAACGGACTGAACCTCATGGGCGTGGACCCATACGTTCAGAATGTCATCAAGGGAGGGATCATCCTGCTGGCCATCTACGTCGGTCGAGATCGACGCGTCTAGGCGCTGGCGGAGTGTCGAATGGTGATATGTCGGCCCTCGACATGTGCCACAATCCGCGAGACCACTGATCGAAGCAGCGCGGAAATGAAACATGGATGGAATTTTTCTGGGAATCGACGTCGGCACCGGCAGCGCGCGCGCTGGCCTCTTCGATGCCGCCGGCAAGCTTCTGGCGGCTGCCAAACGCGACATCCGCCTGTGGCGCGAGCGCGGCGATATCGCTGAGCAGTCGACCCAGGACATTTGGCGGGCTGTCTGCGAGTCGACGCGGGAGGCCATGGCCTTGTCGCATACTCGGCCCGAAGACGTTAACGGCATCGGTGTCGATGCGACGTGCTCGCTCGTCGTCGTTGATCGTGACGGAACGCCGATTTCCGTCAGTTCGTCTGGCGACCCTTCGCGCAACATCATTGTCTGGATGGATCATCGGGCGCGTGCCGAAGCAGCGGCGATCAATTCCGCCGGACATGAAGTCCTTCGTTATGTCGGCAGTCGTATTTCTCCCGAGATGGAGACGCCGAAACTTCGTTGGCTAAAAGCCAATCGACCGGAGACTTTTGCCAAAGTCGGACATTTCTTTGACCTTGCGGATTATTTGACCTGGCGCGCCACCGGCAGCACGAAGCGGTCGATCTGCACTGTCACCTGCAAGTGGACGTACCTGGCTCATGAGGGGCGATGGGACGAAAGCTACTTTCGTTCGATCGGCCTGGGAGAACTGGCCGATGAGGGCTTTACCCGCATCGGGACCGAGATTGTTGAGCCGGGAACGGTTCTGGGCGCGGGGCTCACTGCGGCAGCCGCGCACGACATGGGGCTTGCGGAAGGAACGCCCGTCGGAGCCGGAATGATCGACGCTCACGCCGGCGGCATAGCTACCGTCGGTGCATCTGGCGCCGACCGATCGGTGTCGATCGAAAGTCGGCTTGCTTACGTGTTCGGCACCTCGGCCTGCTCGATGGCCTCGACCCGCAAGCCAGCCTTCGTCGACGGTGTTTGGGGGCCGTATTTTTCCGCGATGGTTCCGGGGCTGTGGCTCAACGAAGGCGGCCAGTCCGCTGCCGGCGCCGCGCTGGATCATCTCGTTCGGTGCCACCCGGCTCATGCCGAAGTGCTTGCGCAGGCGACACAGGCCGGGACCTCCTTGATGTTTTGGCTTGAGAAGCAGGCGACTTCCGATCAGGCTTCGTTGAGCGAAGTCGTGCAGAAAGCCAAAGGTCTTCACGTCGTTCCGGAATTCCTTGGCAATCGATCGCCGCTGGCTGATCCGGAGGCGCGCGGCATCATCGCGGGGCTTGATCTGGCGACGGATATTACCGGGCTGGCGTCTCTCTACGTCGCGGGGGTGTGCGGGCTGGGCTATGGCCTGCGACAACTTATCAATGCACTCGCGAAAGGTGACGTCCAGATCGACATGATCGTCGTCAGCGGCGGAGCCGCGCAGAGTGCGCTGGCGCGACAGCTTCTCGCCGATGCGACCGGCATTTCGATCGGCGTACCGGAGACCGCTGAACCGGTATTGCTCGGGGCGGCCATCCTGGGTGCAAAGGCCAGCGGGGTCTTCGAGGATCTTCGATCCGCGATGGCGGCCATGAGCCGAATCGCCACAGTTATCAAGCCCGCTACCGGAGAGATAGCGCGCATTCATAGCGATCGATTCAAAGCCTTCGAGGAGCTGCAAGCGCTCTACAGAAATGTCAGGGCATGCTGATCGAGCGCTTTTGACGCACCAATGCGTGTTCGAAAACGGGAGGCACAAGACGGTCTGCCCGCAATATTCAACAACGGCAACTGGGTATCGCCTCCTTGGGCTTGCCGGTCCGTGACCTGAGGAGAGTATCATGGACGGGAACGTGCAGCGCCAAGATCTACGTCAGCTGGCCAATTGCATCAGGGCGCTGTCGATCGATGCCGTCGAGGCGGCCAATTCCGGTCATCCCGGCATGCCGATGGGCATGGCCGACGCGGCAGCGGTGCTGTTTGCAAATCATTTGAAGTTCGATCCGGCCGAACCCAATTGGCCCGATCGCGATCGCTTCATCTTGTCTAACGGCCACGGTTCGATGCTGCTCTATAGCCTGTTGCATCTGACGGGCTACGCCGACATGACCATCGAGCAGCTGAAGAATTTCCGACAATGGGGGTCAAAGACGGCGGGGCATCCCGAATACGGGCATGCCGCCGGCATCGAAACCACGACCGGCCCTCTTGGCCAGGGCCTTGCCGCGTCCGTCGGCATGGCGATCACCGAGCGGATCCTCTCCGAAGCCTTTGGCGCCGACGTCGTCGACCACCGCACTTACGTATTTTGCGGTGATGGTTGCCTTATGGAAGGCGTCGGGCAGGAAGCAGTTTCGCTGGCCGGCCATCTGAAGCTTGGCAAGCTGATCCTGCTTTATGACGACAACTCCATCACCATCGATGGCGCTACAAGCCTGTCATTCAGCGACGATATTCCAGCGAAGTTCAAAGCGTGTGGCTGGCGTGTGATGTCGGTGGATGGCCATGACACCGCGGCGATCGACGCCGCGCTCACGACGGCTCGTAAGGAAAGTGACCGGCCGGTCTTGATCGCCCTCAAAACCATCATCGGGTATGGCGCGCCAACCAAGGCGGGGAAGAACTCGGCGCATGGAGCTCCGCTCGGAGCGATCGAAGCGGCCGCCGCGAAGGCCAAATTGGGCTGGAATAGCGAACCGTTCGAGGTCCCGGAGGGGCTGTTGGATGCATGGCGCGAGATCGGGCGGCGTGGCGCCGAGACCCGGAATGAGTGGGCGACGCGCCTGGCGGCGCTGCCTGCTCCACAGCGTGCCGAATTTCTCCGGCGAGATGGCGGTGAGCTTCCTGCTGGCATCGGCGAGGCCGTGGCCAAGATCAAGGCAACGCTGATCGCGATGCCTCAGAAGGTTGCCACGCGGCGGGCGAGCCAACTCGTGCTGGAATCGTTGACGGCCGCGGTGCCTGAAATGATCGGTGGTTCGGCCGATTTGTCTCACAGCAATCTTACCCGCGTGGCGGCCGTCGATCGCGATTTTACCGCTCGCAAGCAGGCCGCTATGTGAACTACGGCGTGCGCGAATTTGCCATGGCGGCGGCGATGAACGGCATGGCTGTCCATGGGGGTGTCATCCCATATGGGGGCACCTTCCTCGTGTTCTCCGACTATGCTCGCAACGCCATCCGTCTTTCCGCGATCATGGGAGCACGCGTCATCTATGTGATGACCCACGATTCGATCGGTCTCGGCGAAGATGGCCCGACCCATCAGCCGATCGAACATTTGGCCAGCCTGAGGGCAATCCCTAACCTGAACGTCTTTCGGCCTGCCGATACGATAGAGACACTGGAATGCTGGACCTTGGCGTTGACCTCGCGGCACAGACCATCGCTGCTCGCACTGTCGCGGCAGAACGTTCCGCAACTTAGGTCGGACCCGAATGATGACAATTTATCGGCAAAGGGCGCCTATGTGATCCGCGAAATGGGCGACCGGCGCGACGTAACCCTTCTCGCCACCGGCACCGAAGTGGCGACTGCGGTCGATGCGGCGGCGGAGCTTTTCCGGCGAGGGTTCGGTGTGGCCGTGGTCTCGATGCCTTGTTGGGAATTGTTCGAGGATCAGCCGGCGAGCTATCGTGCACAGGTTCTAGGTACGGCGCCGCGCGTTGCCATCGAAGCCGCGAGCAAGTTCGGCTGGACTCGATACGTCGACAGCGAAGACGCGGTGATCGGTATGACCGGATACGGGGCGTCCGCTCCGGCGGAAATCCTCTACAGCAAATTCAACATCACGGCCGAAGCGTTGATCGAAAAAGCGATCAGCCTTATCCGGAATTGACGCACGCCGGAGCGCTTTGTCATGAAAGTATCGATACTCCGCCGGGATTCAGGTAGCGGCGTCATTTCCTTAAGCCTTACAATTGCGGCAGTTTGGTTGGTGGCGGCATCCCGATGATGTCCGGGATGATCGCCGCGTAAGGCTTTCCATACGGTCAATGACGGGACGGACGACAATGACTTCCAAACTGGATCAATTGCGCGATATGAGCGTGGTCGTCGCCGACACCGGTGACATGGACGCGATCGAGGCGTGGCGCCCCGTCGACTGTACGACTAACCCAACCCTGGTTTTGAAGGCGGCTCAGTTGCCGCGGTATCATGATCTGGTGGCTGTCACACGCCGCGAAATCGAGATGGCCTCGGGCGATGCGGACGTCGTCGTCGCCCAGGCAGCGCATCGATTGTCGGTCAACATCGGCACGGAAATCGCGAAGCTGGTGCCTGGACGGATTTCGACCGAGGTCGACGCGCGTCTCTCATTCAATGTTCGAGGTACTGTCGACGAGGGCCGCGCGCTTATCGCGAGCTATGCGGCGCGCGGGATTCCGAAAGAGCGGATCTTGATCAAGATCGCAGCCACCTGGGAGGGAATATCCGCCGCACGGATACTCCAGTCTGAAGGCATCGACGTGAACATGACGCTGGTGTTTTCGCTAGCCCAGGCCATCGCCTGCGCGGAGGCCGGAGCGTTTCTGATTTCGCCGTTCGTCGGCCGGATCCTGGATTTCTACCGCCAGTCAGAGGGACGCGATTTCACCATTGACGAGCACCCGGGCGTGCGATCGGTGCGCCAAATTCACGCTTACTTTGTCGAACACGGATTCCCGACCCAGGTCATGGCTGCGTCGTTCCGGTCGGCTGCAGAAATCGAAGCGCTAGCCGGGTGTGACCGGCTAACAATTGCTCCGGCGTTGATCGAGCGCCTCGCGCAGGATACGGGACCGCTGATAAGGCAGCTCAAGCGCGACGCTACCTCATCGGCGCCAATTTCGCTCCGTGTCAGTGAGCAGTCGTTCCGCTGGGCTCTCAACGAAGACGCGATGGCCACAGCGAAACTCGCGGAAGGTATCCGGGTCTTTGCCAGCGATTTGCAGGCGCTTTATCGGTATTTGACCCCGGTAGGTTGGCGCAAGCAGATGCTGTCTGCATGACGGCCGTGCTCCTCGCTCCAAGACCGCCGCGCCCGGTCAAGGTTAGCTCTTCCACCGGCGCATCCTTGCCAAGGTAGTGATAGCGGCGTGCCTGGCAGCGGGCCCGATGGTGCGTTTCCAGAATCCAAACTGGATGAACGAAAGGCGCGCGCGGGTGTCTGGACGCTCGGTGGGCGGAGAGGATTAGCCCGGCGGTGTCTTCGGCGCCGCCGCGGCCGCCGCCGATCCGAGATTGCGAGCGCCTCTTATTTTGTTGATCGCCATCATGTGCAATCTGGAATCATCATCAATATTCGTGTGGGTTATGTTGGCGTCTGAGACATAGTAATTCGTAAGTTCGCCGTGGAAACCCGGACCGGCGGTGATCTTGGCTTCACTCTTGTAAATATTCAGGACGCGGGCAACGTTTGCGCTTGCTGCGTGCGAATAAGTTCCATCGAAGGGAACGACCAAAGCAACCGGGACGCCCATTTGGCCGAGCGAGTCTGCCATGAACATCACGGCGTCGGCGCCAAAGGAGTGACCTACAAGGACAATAGGTCCACGGCGGCCGGCCTTGTAGTTGGCGGCAATTTCTTCCGCCACCCCTTGCCAGTCATTATAGCTGACGACGGTGGCGGAAATGCCAGCGTGGCGGAGTTCGGCGGCGAGGCTGTCCATACCCAGGGAAAACACGTTCAAGAAGCCGCGAACCAAATAGACTTGCGTTGCAGAATCTCGTGATCTGGCCGCCGTTTCCGTCGATGTAATTTTCTTTGCGGGCGCCGTCACCGGTTGACTCACCGCGCTAAAACAACCGAACACACTTATTGCCGCGGTCATCACCAACACCGCAGCAGGAAAAACCGATTTTAGACATGGCATAAAACCCCAGCTAAAGACTTTGGCGGAAAGGCGTGGTGAAAGAACGCGAGCAAAAGGATTTGGCGGATCGCCTGATTTTAGCATTAGGCCGGAGTTAAGGGTTCCGGCAACACGGATCGTTCGCAGGATAATGCCGAGTAGCCTGATTCCACGCGGATGTCGCGGATTTGTCACATCCTTTGCCGCCAGATACCCTCAAGCACAGCCAGCCTACCGGGCATCGCGTTTCGGTGGGGCTGCGATGGTGGATCATGAGTTTTTTGGATAGCTGGAAGCTTGTTGGGCTTCGGCGCGATTTCGAAGCGATGTAAAGCGGAGCCAGGGAGAAATGATCAGACGGCGACATGTCTTTCATATCGGTGGGTATGATCCGATAGCTCCCGAAAGGCAGTTCGAGCGATTTCGTCGATCCCTTTCGAGCTTCGAGCGGACCTGGGGCGTTTCATCGCAAACCCCGGCGATCACCGAAATATCGAAAGTCAGCGCAAGCTGGGACGTGGAGGCCTGGGGGCCAAACTGGAAGACCCAGGTTACATTCGAGATGCTCCGCTGGGATGATCTTATCCTGCATGATTCCGAGAGAGGAATGTGGTCGCGTCTCGGTCATTCCGGGCGTGCATTGTTTGACTTTGTCGTAACCGGGACTTTCTTTCGCTACGTGCACGCAAACTGGAGATATGCGGTTTTTTTTATCTTCCCGTATGTCTGCATCCTGTTGTTCGGGCTTGGCGGCGCGGGAGCGGCCTATGGGGTGGTCCGTCTGGCGGGTTTGGCCGGTATCTACGCCGCGATAGCCGGCATTTTCATTGCAGTGCCGATTTTCATTGGATTGATGAGCTGGCTCGGTCCGCGTCGCAGAATAAATCACGTTCTCGATGACGCGATCTTTTCCAGGGAGTTTCTCTACGGCCAGAGAGAAGAAATAGAAAAGAGAATCGACGATTTCGCCGGCAGGATGGTTGAACGAGCCCGCAAAGCCGATGTCGATGAAATTGTGGTCGTCGCTCATTCGCTCGGCGCGGCATTGACGATGTTGGCAGTGGCGCGTGCCTTGAAACAGGACCCTCAGCTCGCAAGTCATGGACCGACATTGTGCGTTCTCACGGTAGGCGCCACCGTCCCGAAATTCTCCTTGCATCCGAAGGGCGAGGAGATTCGACAGGCGACGCAAAGGATAGCCGGTGAATTGTCCATTCGCTGGGTGGAATACCAGGCCCGCGACGACGCGATCAGTTTCTACCGGTTCGACCCGGTTACCCTTAAACGCGTGAGCCGCGATTACGAGGATGGGCGGCCCGAAATCCGCCGCGTCCAGATCCATTCGATGATGGATCCAGCGTCCTTCCGGCGTCACAGGTTTCATTTCATGCGCATGCATTATCAGTTCTTGATGGGCAATGACCGGCGCTCGCCCTACGACTACTGCATGATTGTTTGCGGTCCGCTTGCCTTCGATAACATCACGTCGCCTACGGGTGGGCTCGGTCGATTTCGGGACGATGGCTCGCTTAAAAGCCGGTTAGCCGTCTGAATATCGACTGCCGCACGTTCATTGATCGGATACTCGTCAAGATCGCACGGGCCAGCGCTCGTCCGACACAATCGTAGAACCTTTCGCCGCCGGCGCCACCCAGTCTATAATGCACCTCAGTAAGGCCGATCCATCGGCTCAGATGTTACCGCCGACGAAGGGCTGGGCCTGTCGTTAGGTCAGCCGAGTTCATTCGAATGCCGGAGCGAGCTGTGTATCGTCGCAAGCGCCTGAAGCTCTGCCAGCCGTACGGCCGCTCTATCGGCGGAAGCGGCGAACGCCCATCGCGCGATTATCCTTTGTTGACCTGCAGGCTGGTTTCCATCGCCACGACCTTCGCGGCGGAAGCTGCCATTTCGATGGTCGGCGATGCAGGTGCGCACGAACCGGCGCAGCCGCGGAACCCGCAATGACACCCGGCCTGTCCAAATTCGCGTTCGTTATGCTGACCGTCGGCTGGTATCTGATCCGCTACAAATATGCGCGGCGCTCGAACCGCACGCCGGTTCTGCGCAGCGCCCGGGGTCCTCGCGAAACAGCGCTTTTGGTCATATCCCTTACCGGCCTTGGCGTGCTGCCCCTCTTGTATGTCGCGACCGGCATCCCTCATTTCGCAGCTTACGCGCCGCGGCCGGCCCTTAGCTGGCTGGGCCTTTTGTTTGCCGCCGCCTCGTTACTGATGTTTCAACTGACGCACCGGGCCCTCGGCCGCAACTGGTCAGTCAGCCTCGATGTGCGCGAAGATCATCGCCTGGTGACGGACGGCGTTTATCGAAGAGTTCGACACCCCATGTATTCGGCGTTTTGGCTTTGGTCCGTGGCCCAGGCCCTGTTGTTGCCAAATTGGGTAGCCGGGTTTTCCGGCATCGTCGGTTTCGGGATTTTGTTTTTTGGCCGTATCGCCCGGGAAGAACGCATGATGCTCGAAACTTTCGGCGAGCCCTACCGCGAATATATGGCGCGAACCAGCCGTGTCATACCGATGATATTCTAAAAGTCGTATTTCAGAGGTGGAACCTGCACGTGCCATTTATGCAACATCCCTCAAAAAAAACCTCTTTACGGTTATAGCTGAGGCACTCTTAATTGCTTCGCAAGCTCTGTCGGGTTAATTGTAGGTCGAGTTGGGACACAGCATCGCAGGAGATTATTATGCTGAAATTCGTGATTATTGGAACCGCGACATTTGCTCTGATGGGCGCCGCCACTGCTGCGGATCTTCCGCATCCGCAGCCGGTCTATCAGGAAGCTCCGGTCGGCAAGATGCCGATTGGCAAGGGCCCGATTGGCAAGGCTCCCCTCGGCAAGGCCCCGATCGTTACCAAGGGCTAAGTCGGAAGGTTGCGCGCAGATGGCCTGTTGGCGACAACAGGCTTGATACGGCGGCCGAGAGTGATTTTGGGGTCGGTCGCCTTTTCCGGTGAGGGTTGAATGACTACGACGAAACGGAAAAGGCTCGGTCTACAAATTGTGGTGGGAATGAGTGTTCTTGCTGCTTCCGTAGGTTTTGGAATCGGAAGCAGCGGTGCGCAACAACTTGCAGTGCAAGCGGATCAACCGGATTCCCATCCGCATAAGCCTTCAAATCGATCTAGTGAGGTAGCGGCGGCTGCGCCAAACGCTGCCTCAATGACAGCAATAGCCAGATCTGCTCGGAGGTCTCCTGCTTCGGTAAAGGGACCTTACTACGTGGATTTTCGGGCCCGTACCGCGGCCACTTATGGTCACGCCTTTGTCTGGTTCGGTAGGACCAATGATAAAAAGGTCGACGTTGCTGGTCTGCACCCGGCCGGCGATGAAGTGCCCTACATGTTGGGGCATCTCACTTTTGTTCCCTCTGAGACGGGGCCGAGCTACGGTGACCTCGACGTTCAATATCTAACAGCCAGCTATCGCGTTTATTTGAATGAAGAGGATGCCAGGAAGGTCTTTGCTTACATCAAGCATCTTCAGGCAACCTCTCCGCTATGGAACGCCGAAACAGCCAATTGCACGGCTTTCCTTGGCCAGATCGCTTCTTTCATGGGCCTGAAGACGCCATGGCATCTGCAGGTGCCTGAGAAGTATGTCAATGAGCTCCGAGACATGAACGGCGGCGTCCAAACGGTCCGATTGGCTGCCGATCAATAATTGCGGCCGTTCCATTCGAAGTTTGGCACTTTTTCGCCGTTAAGCGCT
Source organism: uncultured Pseudomonadota bacterium (assembly GCA_963725555.1). Lineage (GTDB taxonomy): Bacteria > Pseudomonadota > Alphaproteobacteria > Rhizobiales > Xanthobacteraceae > Bradyrhizobium. The sequence goes on from CAVRYV010000007.1 coordinate 44,577, forward strand.
CTTTTTTTGTTTTTGGAAAGTGCAGATCGCTCCCTATTTGTTAGGGTTGCCTGTGGCTGCCTTGGCGCGTTCGGCGTCCCGCAATTCCCGCCGCAGGATTTTTCCGGTCGTTGTCATCGGCAGGCTGGCGACGAATTCGATGTCGCGCGGCACTTCGTGCTTGGCCAGATGGTCGCGAACAAAGTCACGGACTTCCTCAACCAAGGCTGGGGTCGGCAATATCCCCTCTTTTAGAATCACAAAGGCCTTGATCGATTCGGTACGAACCGGGTCCGGAACGCCGATGGCCGCGGCCATCACCACCGCGGGATGCCGAGCCAGCGCGTCTTCAATCTCGGAAGGTCCGATGCGATAGCCGGCGCTGGTGATGATGTCGTCGGCGCGGCCCTGGAACCAGAAATAGCCGTCTTCGTCACAATGGGCCAAATCGCCTGTAATCAGCCAGCCATCGGCGTACTTGTTCCGGGTCGCTTCGGGGTTTCGCCAGTATTCGAGCATCATGACCGGATCGGGACTGCGGAAAGCCAGATTGCCGATGGTGCCGGCCGGCAGAGGTCGGCCGGAATCGTCCACAATGCCAGCGATATGTCCGGGCACGGCACGTCCCATGGAGCCGGACTTTACCGGCATTATATTACCGTTAGACGCCAATACGAGATTGCATTCGGTTTGGCCGAACATTTCGTTGATCGGCACGCCCAGCGCCTCGGTTGACCATTCGTGAAGCTCCTTGCCGACCGATTCTCCTCCGGAGATGATCGCGCGCAAATCGATTCCGTAGCGCCCAACCGGATCCGGAATCTGCCGCATCACCCGAAGCATTGTCGGCGTCAGCAATGCGGTCCGCACCCGGTGACGGCCCATCATGGTGTAGGCCTGCTCCGGGTCAAACCGCGGCGCACGAAAAGTCAGCACCGGGACCCCATGGAACCAGGCCGGCATCAGGACATCCATCAAGCCTGCGAGCCAGGCCCAGTCGGCCGGCGACCACATGCAGTCGCCGGGCTGCGGGAACGAATCGAATCCCATCTCGGCCCCAGGAAGATGACCCAGCATCGAACGGTGGGCCTGCAGCGCGCCTTTCGGATTACCCGTCGTGCCCGAGGTGAAATTGAGGAAGGCGGGATCGTCGGCCCCAGTGTCGACGTTTTCGAAACTGTCACGGGCGGCTTCGATGGCTTTGGCAATAGAAGGCGCGTTTGGCGCCGCGCCATCCACCACGAAAACGTGCTCCATCGCAGGCGCGAGCAGTCTCGCCTTCTCCACTGTGGGAAAATTGGCGAGGTCGGTGATAACGATTCGGATGCCGACGGCGTTAAGGCGATAGGCGACCGCGTCAGCCGCGAACAGGGTAGAAGCCGGAACGGAGACGAGCCCCGCCTTCCAGCAGGCCACGTGTCCGATCGCGGTCCAAGCATTCTGGCCGAGCAACAGCATCACTCGATCGCCTCTGACCAGACCGAGCGACACCAACAGATTGGCTAGTTTATTGGCTTGGCGCTGCACTTCGCGGAAGGTCATCTTCCACGTCTTGCCGTCGCTGTCCTCTCCGATCAGTGCGACTTTGCCGGGATCGCTGGCGTGGCGATCACAGACATCGGCAGCGATATTGTAACGCTTAGGGATGTTCCACCGGAACGACGCATACAGTTGTTCGTAGTTGGGCCGGCTAGGCATCGCTGATCACCTTCTATCGGGCGTTCTGCGCCAGGATACGCCGGGCGAGCACGTGGCGATGGACTTCCGAAGGACCGTCATAAATCCGGAAGGGCCGGATGTCGCGATCAATTCGCTCGACGACGGTGTCACGGGTGATGCCGATTGAGCCCAGAATTTGCAGACAGCGATCAACCACCCGGCCCAGCGCCTCGGAGCAGAACACCTTCGTCATGCTGGTCTCGTCACGCGCTTTTTCGTGCTGATCCAGCATCCACGCCGTGTGCCAGATCGCCAGGCGCGACAGATGCAGGTCGATTTCATTGTCGGCGAGCATGAAGCCCACCCCCTGATGCTCGCCAATCGTTTTGCCGAACGAATGCCGGCGTCTGGCATGTTCTACGGCGATCGCCTGGCAGCGCCGGGCCGCCCCAAGCCAGCGCATGCAATGGGTCAACCGGGCAGGTCCGAGCCGGACTTGCGCATTGCGGAAGCCCTGGCCGATCTCACCGAGGATGCGATCCGGCGTGACACGGACACGATCAAAGGAGACTTCCGCGTGACCGCCGGGAGAATTCGAATCGATGGTCTCCAACATGCGCTCGACGCGAAAGCCGGGCGCGTCGATATCGACAAAGAACATTGTTGCCCCGACATCCTGGCCGCGGGAATCGTGCGTGCGTGCCATCACGATGTTGAAGGCGGCGTCCGGTACGCCGGTGATCATGTACTTGCTGCCGCTGATCAGGAAGTCATCGCCGTCCTGTTGGGCGACGGTGTTGAGCAGCGACGGATCCGAGCCGGCGCCGTCACTGACGGTTTCCGTCATCGAGAATACAGAGCGGATCTCGCCGCGTACCAGCGGCACCAGCCAGCGCGCCTTCTGTGCGGGCGTGGCGATGGCATTGAGCAAATTGACGTTGCCTTCGTCAGGCGCCTGAATATTGAGCGCAAGCGGACCCAGGGTCGACCAGCCGGCGGCTTCGAAGACTACCGCCATGCCGCGATGATCCAGCCCAAGGCCACCATATTCTTTCGGCGCGTGGGGCGACAGCAGCTTCGCCTGTTGCGCCAGATCGACGAGTTCCCGGCGCAGGGATTCGGGCGCCCCGTGGGCGGTCTGCCGCGGATCGCTTTCGTACGGAACGATCTTCTCGGCGATGAAGACCTCGACCCGATCGCGCAGCTCGACCAGATCGGCGGGAAGTTCGAAATCGATCATTCAACGGCCCTCTTTTTTGGGTCAGGAAGGGCCGCGCGCCCGGCGAGCTCGAGACCGCGCGCAAACAGCCGCGGTATGGAAGGCGCGAAGCGTTCCCACAAAGCATCCTGACGCTTGCCCGTGCGATGCAGTTTGACATTGAGGCAGGCGATCGAACCGAGACGATAATGCGCCAGCGCTTGATACCATTCCACGTTGAGATAGGCCGGGCCACCGGCCTCGCGGTAGGCTTCAATCAAATCCTGTGCGCTTACCGGCGCCACCGGCTGCCAGCTCGGATGCCACGCCTGGTCGTCGGACATCATCAATACCCAGCCGAGGTCGAGGCCCTGCGCGCCGATCGAGGCCAGCTCCCAATCGATCAATCCACCGGCTTGACCGTTTTCGTAGAGAATATTGCCTGGCTGGAAATCACCATGGATGACGCCGACCGGTGCTTCGTCCGGCATCCGGGAAGCGAGCAACGCGCCGAGTTCGGTGCCTGCTGCCAACCAGTCGGGATCCTGTGCGTGCCGCAGCACGTTCTTCCAGCGGTCGAGCTCCTCCTGCAGGGGTTGAGGCTTCTCCCAATCCGGCAGCGCCTGCCGCCAATCGACCCGATGGACTCGCGCCAGCAACTGCGCCGCCTGCAGCCAGATCTTTCGAAGCTCTGTTGGATCGCGCGAAAAAGACCCATGCGGCTCCCAGACCAGAAACACCCGTCCGGGCATCCGTTCCATTACGAGGAAGGGCGTTCCCAATTGGTCTTCATCCGGCGACGCCCATGGGACTTCGGGAACAGGCAATCCGGATTGCCTCAAGGCCCGCATCAGAGGGGCTTGCCGGAAAACATCGGTGTTGCCTCGGCGAGTGACCCCGATGGGTGCTGTTTTCAAGACATACGAACCAAGCGGCGCGCCGCCCGAGTCGATCAGGTCAAAGCCGAAGGTAAGGCCCGCATGGCCGTCTTCCATCGAACCGAAATTGGTTACGCGGGCGCGCGCGCCCCGTTCGGATTCCATCAAGCGCTGAAGCCGGCCGGCCAGGCTTGCGGTCCCCGGTTTATCGGTGAGCGGATCGTTCGGGCTGTTTGACATGCGTTCGCGCTGGGCATCCGATCGGCGGTTATCGTGAGAACGGGACGGACGTTCTTCGGCTTGTCCGCTTGTGCGCCAATAGCGTGGCGCCGCTCGGTCTTATCGAACCATCGGAGGACCCTTCGGGGATGTCACTGCGAAAGGCGAGTCCGATGCCTCGCTTGACGTCGCGAACCTGGTAGCGGAATTCCGCTGCTCTGATCAAACGCCATCAGTGAGGACGCAAAGATCAATTTATTATCAGACTGATCGTTCAGGAGATTGGCAAGTCACTCGCCGACAAGTCACCCGCCACAAGTCACCCACCGCTGGCGCGACGGCTTGCGGCAGGCGCCTGTATTTATCTTATTTGCGCGTGGCGCAGGCATACATGTTGATTTCCATTCCAACCGGCAATTCAGCAATCTTAGGTGTCGTCCAGGCCATCACGTTTCCTCGCAGATTTGCAGATAGACCTCCGCCACGACGGAGTGACTGAAATACTCAACAAACATCGATTTGAAGTCAAGCATTTCGCCGTCAGTCCGGATTCGTCATCGATATCTTGGTAGTCAAGGAACCAGTTCTATTGCTTGATTTGTCGGGAAACGTTTGCGGTGCGGCAATTCGTAGATTGCGTTGCTCTTTGCCTAGTACTTCCGGAGGATTGATCGGTCAGGGCAACCACCTAACGTTCGCGCGTTTCCGCGAGCTGACGCGCCGGAGATTTCGAATCCATGCGGACGATTTGTAGCCGGCGTATTCTGATTTGGAGCCTCAAGCAGTTTCTTGCGGCGGCCGGGAAGGCGAGGAATTGACCAGCTTCCTGATCATCGACGATCATCCGTTGTTTCGCGAAGCCCTCGGCAACGCCGTGCGTCTGGCTCATCCGGATGCGAGGATTTTCGAGGCGATGTCGATCAAGGGAGCGCTCGGTATTCTTGCCGCCGAACAGGGGATTGATCTTGCCTTGCTCGACCTGTCCTTGCCGGACGCGACCGGATTTTCGGGCTTTCGACGCCTGCGCGAAAACTATCCTCGGCTGCCGGTCGCGATCGTCTCGAGCGACGAGGATCAGCAGATCATCCGTGAAGCGCTATCGCTGGGTGCCGCAGGTTATCTTCCGAAATCGACCTCCAAAAACGAGTTGGCGCTCTCGATCGAGCGCGTGCTGAGCGGTTCAATTTCCATTCCGAACAATTTCGTGGTCCAGAACGATCAGGGTAAAGCTAATCTTACCGAAGCCTTGCGCGCGCGGCTCGCGGAGCTGACGCCGCAACAACTTCGCGTGCTGGATCTGATCCGGCGCGGATATCAGAACAAGCACATTGCAGCCGAACTCAAGCTCGCCGAATCTACCGTGAAGGCTCACGTCACCGAGATTCTGCGTAAACTGAAGCTCTTCAGCCGCAACAAGGCGGTGATCGAGATCGGCAAGATCGATCTGCCGGCTCCGAAGCAGCAGGGCTCCCGGGTCGATCGCGCCAAGCCGACGTGACGCGGGCCTGACGGCGCCCATTCCGGATTCGTCCAGAATGCCATCTTGCTTGTTGCCGCGTCGTCCGGAACCAACTCACGCCAGCTTGGATTCGATCGCAAGCTTCACCAGTTCGGCGGAGGTGCGCACGCCGAGTTTCTGGCGCATCAACGAAGATGTATTGGCGACCGTCTTGTACGACGCATTGATCAACCACGCGATTTCCGAAAGGCTCTTGCCGGTGCCGAGCAGGCGGAGGATTTCGATTTCCCGCGACGTCAGCCGTGCCAGCCGGCTTGAAGCGAATGACGGTCCGGCGAAGGCGAGACTCTGAGCCAGCGACGGCGGCAAGAAGACGTTGCCCTTTGCGACTTCGCGGATGGCGACGATCAGATCGTCGGGGTCTCCCGACTTCGAGACATAGCCTTTCGCGCCGGCTTCGATCGCACGCGCTGCGAAGACGGGATCGTCATTCATGCTGAACATAATGATGCGGGCGGATGCATCGCGCCGCAGGATGCGCCGTGCCAATTCAAAGCCGGAAACGCTCGGTAGATTGATATCGATGAGACAGACATCGGGAGGCTCGGCGACGAAGGAAGCCTCTCCGCCTTCGGCATCCGCCGCCGTGGTGATCACCATGTCCGGATCGTTCGCGAGCAACGCGCGACAGCCGGAAATGACGATCGGATGATCATCGACGATCAACACCCGCATGGGCTTGCTCTCTGGCAATGTTGTCATGCCGATCGCCGGGGAAACGGGCCTCGCCGCTGTGGCCGTTCTCTTCATCTCGGGCTGCCTCTATACCACGGTATGCATGCGTAGCGAAAATGCTGTAGCGTTCAATTAGATAGCCGCCATTTTTGTCTGTCAACGGCATCCTAAGGCGATGCGCAAAGACGGCAGCACTACGGAACGGATTATGTGGCAAAAGCTCTCCTTGCGAATGCGTCTCATCACCCTGTTCGCGCTGGTGCTCATTCTCGGCCTCGCCATCAACGTCGGCCGGCTGCTGCTGGAAGCCGCGCCTCGGGTGCAGGCGGAAGACGACAGCGTGATCCGGCTGGCGCGGGAGTTCATCGAGGCGTCGGTTGTCGACCTCAAGGATAGCGCGGACCCCGAGGCGAAGTTGGCCGGGATTGTCGACGGCTTGCAGCGGCTGCGTCACGTCACGGTGACGCGCGAGGGGGAGGGGTTGGAATCCGGCGAAGAATTGGCCGGGGCCGAAGCGGATGGGGGACCCGATACGCCGCCCGCCTGGTTCATCGCCCTGGTTCGGCCGGAGCAGACGAGCCAGAGCGTACCGATCTTGGTCCAGGGCAAATCGCTCGGTTCGCTAGTGATCGCGTCGCATCCGACCGATGAGATCGCGGAAATCTGGGATGGCATCTTGACCCAGGTCGGGATCGGTTCGGCGCTCGCAGTCGCGCTCTTTCTCGTGACGATTGTTGTTGTCAGCCGGGCTTTGGCGCCGATTCAGTCGCTCGCGGATGCGATGGCGAGTATCGAGGCCGGCCGCTACGGCACGCGCGTGCTGCCGACCGGCTCGGCCGAGATTGCCGACATCTGCGACAAGCTCAATCATCTCGCGAACGCGCTCGGAAATGCGGTCGAGGAAAAGCAACATCTGGCCGAACGGGTAGTCTCGCTGCAGGATGTCGAGCGCAAGGAGATCGCCAGAGAATTACACGATGAGTTTGGGCCTTATCTGTTCGCGCTACGCGCGCACGCGACCTCGCTGATGCGGGTGGCCGATATTGCAAAGCCCGACATCGATGGCGTACGGAAGCATGGCGATGCGATCTTGGATCAGGTCAATGCCTTGCAGCAATTCAACCGTCGCGTGCTCGAAAAGCTGCGGCCTGCGGGACTGAGTGAGCTTGGATTGAACGAGGCGCTCGGCGCGCTGGTGCGGCTGTGGCGCGACGCTCACCCCGGCGTCGTCGTGGAAACCAGCGTCTCGCAATCCCTCGGCGACATGGGCGAGACCGCCGAACTGACGATCTATCGGATCGTTCAGGAAGCCCTCACCAACGTCTTCCGCCATTCCGGCGCGACGCATGTCTCTGTCACGATTGAGCCCCTGCCGAAATCGCCGGGCAACGGCTTGCAAGGTGGCGCAGCCCGCGTACGCGTGAGGGATAACGGAGAAGGCCTGCGGTCCGATCACAAATTCGGCCTCGGCCTGACCGGAATGCGCGAACGCGTGATGGCGCTGGGTGGCGCGATGACGGTGGCGTCGACGCAAGGAGGCCTGACGGTCGAGGCGGTGGTCCCCCGCAGCGCCCATTCATGAGGCAGTCTTTTCCAGATGCAGCCGCCGATCGGCAATTATTCCCGATTGCTACAAACAATCCTGAATGGCGCAGCAGCCGACCGGCCACCGCCCAACAGGGGCCGGCGTCGCTCGCCGTCAAAAGGTCGCCTTGATCCCGGCATAGGCCGCCAACGGACGCGCCATGTTGAGCGCATCCGGATTGGTGAAGGGATTGCCGGTGTTGAAATTGGGCAACTCGGTGGTGTCGAAGAACGTGGCGTAAGTTGCATAGCGGTTGTTGAAGACGTTGTCGACACGTCCGTAGATCTGGTACGTCTGGTTGATCTGATAGGACGCGTGCAGGTTGACCACGGTGTAACCGGGCAGCTGCGGCTCCTGGTTGGATTCGTCGCCAACGAAATACTGGCTGCTCATATAGATGGCGTCGGCACCGAATTTGAATTTATCGGTCGCCGCGAAGTCGAACCCGACTTTGACTCGATTGCGCGGGATTGCCGGGATCACATTGCCCGGCGAGACCAGGATGTTTCCGTTAGCGTCCGCGACGGGGCTGTTGGACGCGAGCTGCAGCGAATCGAGGAAGCGTGCGTCGACAAGGGCGTAGCTCGCATAAACGTCGAACCTCTTGGCGGTGAGCTTCGCTTCGGTCTCGATACCCTGGCGTCGGGTCGAACCGACATTGGCGAAGTAGCCGAAGCCCTGATCGTTCGGTGCCGGGATTGAGAGAATGTCGTTCGTGTTGATGGCGTGGAAGCCGCCGAACTTCCAGGTCAGGATGCCGGCGTCAGGACCGAAATCATGGCTGCCGCGGAAGCCAGCCTCCCAGGTGTGGGCGACAACCTGTTGCAGCGGTGGATCCGCCACCAGGAAAGTCGCGAGAATGCAGGGGTGCATCGGGTCGGCGCATCCGAGCTCCAGCGGCGTGGGCGCGCGGCTGGCCTCCGAGTAGCCACCATAGGCGGTCAATTCCGAAGTGATCTTGTAGGTGGCGCCCAGTATCGGATTGAACCGGGTGTAGGTGCTGTTGCCGTTCAGCAAACTGGTGGGGCCGCCGATCTCATCCTGGAGATCAATATTGGTGGCGTTGAAGCGACCACCGCCGGTCACTGTCAGTCTTTTGGTCACGTCGATCGAGTTCGAGCGCATAGACGCCGATATTTTGGTTGGTGGTACGAAGCCCGACGGGGCCATCCTGCGGGTTATCTGTGCCCAGGAATTGGCCTGACCCGATAATCTGGTAGGCGTCGTTAACGTAGCCGAGTTCGGCACTGCTACCAAAATGCGTGACGCTGCGGTCGAATGACGTGCCGACGGTGAAGCGGTTCTCCATGCCGAAGATCTTGTCGGTGTCGGTCGCCTGCAGGGTAGCGCCGAACGTGTTCGTCGAGGTCGTGGTCCGGTCGTTCTCGCCAATAATCTGGGACGCGGAGAAGGGATTGGTCAGCTGCTGATTGTTCGAGCCGTTCGTAGGAGAGCCGTCCCCGTTACAAAGTAAACCCGGATTCCCGGGACATGCAGCTACGTCATTCGCGCTCGGATTTCCGTCCTGCGTTTGCTGGCTGAAAGCGCGGTAGTGGGCAATGGCGTCGATGGTCCAGGTCGGAGACACGTCAAACCGGCCGGTCAAGTTCAGATAGCCAGCCTGGTTGAAGTTGGTCTGCGGCGTCGTGTAATCCGCGGCCAAGTTCGTCTGCAACAGTTCGACCGGTGTGGTACCGGCGGCACCAAAAGTGTTGCTCGCCGCCCCGATGTTGAGGTGAATCTCGCTGTCCATGTTGCGGTGGCCAATATCGCCGTAGAAGCGCAAGATGTTCGACTGCGAGAACAACCGGTAACCATCGTCGTGGATGGCTTCGAAGGCGCCGTAGACCGCCCACTCATTGATCTGCTTGCCCCACTGCAGGGAGCTCTGTGCGCGACCATAGGAGCCGCCCATCACGTCGATCTCGGCGCCGTGATAGTTGAAGCCGTTCTTCATCTGGATGTTCAGCGCGCCGCCGAGCGCATTGAGGCCGTAAGTCGGATCGTTGGTGACCATGGTGACCGAGCGAATGGCTGCGGTCGGGATCAGGTCCCAGTTCATGGTGTCGCCGAACGCTTCATTGATGCGAACACCGTTCTGGTAGACCGCGAGCCCTTGTGGGGTGCCGGACACAGGCGAGGACACGTAACCGCGGAAATCCACGTTTGGCTGGAAGTCGTTGCCTCCGACGGTGCTGACGCTCACGCCGGGAACATAGAGCTGCAGAGAATCCGTGATATTCAGCGAATTGGTGCGTGCGATCTGGTTAGTATCGACAGTAGTGATCGTGCCGGGCACCTTGTCGGCATCGAAGGCCTTTTCCAATGGGACTTGTGAGGGTCCCGGAAGCGGCGTCGGTGCATAGACCGTGACCTGTCGCGGCGTCGTCTCGCGTGGCGCTGCTGACCGGTTTCGGCTGTTCTCTCCGCTGCTGTCCCTGTCGGCACGCCGCGTTGGCCTTGCCGGCGGGGGAGCTTCGACACTGATAGCTGGAAGATTATTGTCCCTGGGCCCGACGTCTGCGTCCTGCGCAAAGCCATGTCCGCTCGTGCCCAGCAGCAGCACCAGCGTCGACCAACCGTAACGCCCGTTCATGCCGTTTCCCCATGATTATCAGCGGTTGCCAGCGATTCCCCGCCTTGCAAGATGAACAAATGGTAAGACATCTGGCGTTTTTCGGCACCTTTAAAGGAGCGAATGGAACCGGGAATGTATGGTCGTCAAATCGGGAAAAAATCCCGATCTGATGTGGGATCAACGGAAGGGCGAGCGCTTTCTTTCGGGAAATAATATGGGAAATAGCTCGCGGTCGCTCGCGCTCCACGGTGGCCTGAAGGCGATCTTCGAGGGCATGAGACTTCGCGCTTGCCGCCAGTTCTCAGTTTCCAGGACCTTTCCGTCGCGCCAGAAATCCGCGCGCCGGATCGTAGGCGGCGATGGCTCCGAACAGAAATACGGTGGTGTAGCCGGCCACGACCAACAACGATACCCAGGAGATTTTCTCGTAGAAGGCGAAGCGAATGAGCTCGGTCGCGTGGGTAAAGGGATTGCAAAGGCAAATATAATAAAGGAGCGGGCTCGATTCCTGCACCCGCCACAGCGGGTAAAGCGCAGACGAGGCAAAGAACATCGGGAAGATCACGAAGTTCATGATGCCGGCGAAATTCTCAAGCTGCTTGATCAGCGACGAGATCAGCATCCCCAACGCGCCGAGCATGAATCCGCACAGCAACAGCGCCGGTATCAAGGTCAGATATCCGAGCGGCGGCGCTTCGATATCCCAGAACCAGGCGATCAGCAGAAAGGCGTAGACCTGAAGCACGGAGACGAGCGTGCCGGCCAATAGCTTCGACGTCAGCAGCCACCAGCGCGGGAAGGGGCTGACCAGCAGCGTTCGCATTCCGCCGGTTTCCCGGTCATAGACCATCGTCAACGACGACTGCATGCCGTTGAAAAGCTGGATCATGGCCACCAGCCCGGGCGCGATATAGACCTCGTAAAGAACGTAGGTTTCGTACGGCGGAATGATCGAGACACCCAGAACCTGCCGGAAGCCGGCGGCAAAAATAAACAGCCACACCAGCGGCCGTACCAGCGCGGAGACGAAGCGCTCCCGTTGATGGATGAAGCGCAAGGCTTCGCGCCAGACGATGCCCTGCATGCAGATCAGATATTGCGCGATCGTGTGGCCGCGATCCGCCGTTACATCGGTGGTGGTGTCGGTCATTTGACAATTCCTGCCGCCTCAGCGCCGGCGCCTTCGGCCTGCGTCAGCTTGGTGAATGCCGCCCCCATGCTGGACGTCGCCGACGCAGCGACGACGTTCCGGACCGAATCCTTCGCCAGCACGCGGCCCCGGTGCAGAACCACGACGTTGTCGTCGTCTCCGACCTCGTCGATCAGGTGGGTCGCCCAGAGCACGCCAATGCGCTCCGCGATCAGCAGGCGCCGAACGTGCTCCAGAATGTCGGCGCGCGATTTGATGTCGAGGCCTACCGTCGGTTCGTCGAGCAGCAGAAGTTTTGGGCGATGCAGCAGCGCTCGTGCGATTTCCACGCGCCGCATCTGGCCGCCCGACAGGGTGTTGACACGATCGCGGCGGCGATCCGTCATTGCTATGAGATCGAGAACACGCGCGATCTCCAGATCCGCCTGCCGGCGGCCGATGCCGTGCAGCGCGGCATGGTATTTCAGGTTTTGCTGGACCGAGATATCGGCATCAAGCGCGCGCGACTGGAACACCACGCCAAGGCGGCTCAAGGCCGCGCCCGGCTCGCGCATAATGTCATGACCGAGGATCCGGATATGGCCGGAGCGGACCGCATAGAGCCGCGTGATCAGCGAAAACAGCGTTGACTTGCCCGCGCCATTGAGCCCCAGCAGCACAGTGAATGACGCCGGCATCACGCTCAGGCTGACGTCATCGAGGGCGACCTGGGAACCATAGCGATGGCCGACGCTGTCGACTTCAAGTGCGGGCGGACCAGCCGCTTTGTCGGAACCCATCGGGAAGCCCGGCTGCTCAGTTTGGGCCAATCGCGACGCCCCACGGCCATTCGCCGGCTCCGCTTGAGCGGCCGAATTTTGGGCTCGCGGCATCGATTACGGTCCGAATTCGCTCCGGCGCTCGCGGTTTAGCGCAGCCTTGCATGCAGCCTCCCTGTCGCACTTGCCCCATCATTTGCGGGTGGAGCATTCGGTATGATCATCAATAGCTGCAACGATGCAAGGACTTACTACGTCATAGGGCGCGGAGGGCGCCACGCATGCCGGCTGCCGCCGGCCGGCGTTCCTTTGCGACCGGTCGTGCCAGTTGAAGCTTCCGCTGACCGCTTCGTCAAACTATAATCAACGGGTCCAACGCAATAGCGGCGGACATCGAATGACGCGGTGCGACCAAGACGCCGCGCGTGATCGGGAAGAAGGCAAGGATGGCGGACACGTGACCCGGTTCCTGATCGTTGAAGATCATCCGCTGTTCCGGGAGGCGCTGGAAGGCGCCGTTTGCCTGGCGAATCCTGACGCCGAAATTCTGCAGGCGACCTCGATCGATCAAGCGATCGAGGTGCTTTCCTCGACCCATCAAATGGATTTGGTGCTTCTCGATCTGTTGATGCCTGGCACCACCGGGCTATCGGGAGTGATGCGCGTCCGGAAAGCTTTTCCAAAAATCCCGGTGGTGATTGTTTCCGGGTATGAGGACGTGCAAATCATCCAGAACGTTCTCGCGCTTGGCGTATCGGGCTACATTCCCAAATCGACGTCGAGGCGCGAGCTGGCGGACGCCATCGGTGAGGTGTTGCAAGGGACCATTTACCTTCCTCCACACTTTCGGGATGCCATGATCACGCGACGGCCAAGGGCCGACAATCGTGACCTGCTCAAGCGCCTTCACGACCTGACACCGCAGCAATTGCGGGTGCTCGATATGTTGCACAAGGGTCTGCAGAACAAGCAAATCGCCTATGAACTCAAGATCTGCGAGACCACGGTCAAGGTTCACGTATCGGATATTTTGCGCAAATTGAGCGTCTACAGCCGCACCAATGCCATCATCGAAATCGCAAAAATCGATTTCGCAAGCCTGGCCGGGGGCGCATCCGTCAGGCATCCATCGACCGATCAACTCGAAATTTAGACTCGGTCACTGCGGCGCTTTCGCGCATGCGGGTTATCACGCCAGCAGGAACGACAGCAACGATCGCATTTCAGCCGGTTTGACCGGCTTTTTCAGCAGCTCGAAACCATTGGCCGCGGCTTCTCTTGCCGCCTCGGCCGAATAATCCGCCGTCACGATCATGGCGGGGATTTTGCTTCTCAAGTGCTGGCAGATCGCATTGACGGCCTCCAGTCCGCTTTCGTCTCGGTCCAGATGAAGATCGGCGATGATGGCGTCCGGCGTGCCGCCGAGCGCACCAATGCGCTCCAGCGCATCCGAGGTGGATGTCGTCTTGGCGACGTCGCATCCCCACCTTTCCAGCAACAGTGTCATCGCCTCTGCGCTCGACGGGTCGTTCTCAACCAGCAGTATTTTTGCGCCTTCGAGTCCGCTGAATTGGAAATCAATCTGCTGAAGCTCTCGCGCTGTCCCTTTAAAGGCCTCCAGTTCGGTGAGAGGCAGCGTGACGGAAAAGGTCGATCCCTTCCCGACGCGCGATGAAAGCCGGATTTCATGGCCAAGGACCGTCGCGAACCGCCGCACGATCGCGAGACCAAGCCCGAAACCAGCGCCGTCGCCGGTGTCTGCTTCGCCGCGCTGGAATTCCTGAAATATCGCCTGCCGTTGGGCTTCCGGTATTCCCGGACCGGTATCGTGAACCTGGATCAGAACTTCGGCCCCCCTTCTGCCTGCATCCCATCAGCACCCCGCCATGCTGGGTATATCGGAGGGCGTTGGTAAGCAGGTTCTGCAATATCCGGCGCAACATCAGCGGGTCCGAAATCACCGCCAGGGACGAAGGCCGGATTTTCAGCGCCAAGCCTCGCTTTGCGGCCAAGGGTGCAAGTTCGTTGCGGAGCGGATCGAACAGCGACGAGATCCATACCGGGCGCGCTTCCGGTTTCAGGACGCCGGCGTCGAGCTTCGAAATATCGAGTAGCGTCTTCAGCAGATCTTCCAACGTGAGAAGGGAGCGATCGACCTGTTCGACCAGTGCCGCGCCCTGGTCCGAAACTCCCATCTCGGCGAAGGTCGAAAGCGTCAGCCGCGCCGCATTCAGCGGTTGCAGGAGATCGTGAGTTACGGAGATCAATACCGAAGATTTCAGCGAACTGGCCGCCTCGGCCTGCTGCTTGGCCCGATAGAGATAATCGTTGGAGCGTTCGATGGCGCGTAGCGCGTCCTGCAACTGCCGGGTTCGATTCAGCACCTGGTGGTCCAGCGCGATCGCGGTCTCGAACAGCGAATAGGCATTGAACTGCTGGTCGATCGACCGCTCGACGCGCGACATCAGCGCGGCGTTGATTTTCTTCAGCTTCGCCGTCTCTCGTTGCAACGTCTCGATCTGGTCCGGACCCTGCTGCGTCATGACGGTTGCGGCCTTTTGCCGATGGCTACCCCGGTCAGCGTCTGGTTGACGTGCATCGAGCGATACTGCTCACCATAGGTATGGAACCCGACCACATTGTTGGCGCGGTAGAGTTCTGACATGTCGCGCGCGAATTGGTGCTGCTCGGCATCGAGCCGCCGAAACATGCACTCAAATCCGATGTAGATCGAGACATCGCCAATTTCTTCGCGGGTTTCGGCAAACAGATCGTGCATCGCCCCGATCGGATTGCGCGGCTGCGCCGCGGTGAGCACCATTCCTTCGTCGATCGCGCAAAAGAAACTCAAGGAGCCATCCGGGTTCACCCGCTGGATCGAGCGCGCATAATACGCGCCGCCGACGCGGACCAGCACCGGATGAGAGGCGAACGAAAATACGTCGAGCTTGGTGTCCATGATGCCGACAGCGCGGGAGTATTCCTCGGCGGCCGGCTCGGCGTTGATCTCCTTGACGATGCGCCGTTCGACATCGGCCTCCGTCACGACCATCTTTGTCGATGTCGGCTCGAAATTATCGCATTTGAACAGCCGGAACGGCAGCGCCGTTTTCAGGAGAATGAGAATAGCGGCGTCGGAATGAGCCTCGACCGTCATAGAACACCCAGGTTTTCTCGAAGCGCATTCCGTCACCGGCCGATCCGCCTACCACCGGGATGTTGTCCAGCGAAGCGTAGATGGCGGACATCACCGCCTCTTCGCGCCGGCACAGCCCGTCGATCAACAACAGACCGAAGGAATTCTGTCCCTCGGCTTCCGGCGAACATCGGGTCAAATCCTGCCGCAGTTCCGCGCCGATCCTACGGCCATCCTCGACGCGGAAATTGCTGAGGTCCGGGAGGGACCGCGCGACGATGGAGAAATCCTCTGCGCTGAATCCGAGCGCAACGACGCTGTTGTCGCCCCATCCGTCGGGAGCAAGTTCCCCCGCTGTGGTGCAGCCGAAGACTGGCGTGGTGCCTAGATACCCGGCAATTTCGGCGATGAAATCATGGGGGTCGTAATAGGGTGAGATAAAAACCAGGACCATCGCGAGCCCATCGGAGGGCAATTGGCGGGCGATATCCGCCGCCGCCTCGCGTGCCGCGGACGCTTTCGCCTGCGCAACGACAACACCCGATGCAATACTGAACCGATGATCGGCTCGACCCACATTCTTCTCCCTCTCGCGGCGATCCTGAGGCCTTGTCTGCGCGCTTTGCCGGAACGTTAGGGCTTTCTTCCGGCTGTCGCAAGAACATGCGGTTACGTCCGTATCTTCGGGTCAGCTGGTCGAAAAACGCTTATCCATCGCAGTTTCGGGGAGAAGGCCCCGATCGTATTTTCGACGCGCTCATGCTGCCGACGAACTGGTTCCGACGGACCAAGCCGGCCGCTGCCGTATCCATGCTTCGATCGGTTCCGGCACGTGCGGCGCAGCATTCGTGGATCGGGGGCGCGCTGTTATCTCATGGTCGCTCATTAATCTCCGCGAAACAGCCCGCTACTACCTCCGCTTGGTTGCGCCGGCCTAGGATTTGGTTCGCGAAGGGGATGTTGATGAGAAAATTGCGTGCGGCATCTGAAATCGGGTTCGGCGTTTGCGGCGCGATGCTGGCTGCCAATTTCGCGACCGCGCAAATTTCTCCGCCGCCGGCGAAGCCGCTCGATGGTGCGGCGCTCTTCAAACAGCAATGCGCCACCTGTCACACCACCAATTTTTCCGATCCGCAGCGACAGGGTCCGCCGCTTCTCAAGGTGATCGGCCGGCCGGCCGGCAAGGTCGACGGCTTCCATTATTCGGCAGGTTTTGCGCAGGCCAATTTCGTTTGGGACGAAGGCAAACTCGACGCGTGGTTGACCGATCCGCAGGCGGTCGTTCCCGGCGCCATCATGACGTATCGGCAGCCAAAAGCCGAAACGCGCGCGGCGATCATCGGCTATCTCAGGGAATTGAACTGAATGGCAAAGCCGGTTCATTCGATGATCCGCGTGCTCGACGAAGCAAAGTCGCTCGATTTCTATGCGCGCGCCTTCGGGCTCGAAATCGCCGACCGTCTCGTCTTCCCCGATTTCGCGCTGATTTACCTGCGCCATTCGTCGTCGCCGTTCGAGCTCGAACTCACGGTCAATTTCGATCGCGAGAAGCCTTACCTCCCGGGCGACGGATATGGGCACCTTGCTGTGGTGGTCGACGATCTGGACGCCGAACACGCGCGCTTCGAGCAAGAGAAATTTTCGCCGGGACCGCTGCGCGACTTCAGGCATGACGGCGCCACGCTGGCGCGGTTTTTCTTCGTCGCCGACCCTGATGGCTACAAGATCGAAGTGATCCAGAAGGGTGGCCGCTTCGGCTAACCGCAAATATGGACAACAAGGATTCAAGGGAGGAAGCTCATGAGAGAGGTTGATCGTCGAAGTAAATACAGCCGTCGAATCTTTCTGAAGGGTGCGGCGGCAGCGGCGCCGGTGGTGGCCGTTGCCTCCAGCGCCGGGCTCTCGATCGAGGATGCGTGGGCGGCCGACGCGACGGCGCTGGCGCCGTCGACCATGAAAACCCTGGTCAAGGTGGCGCGCGACATTTATCCGCACGATTTCCTGGTCGACAGCTACTACATCACCGCGGTCAAACCGTGGGATGGCAAAGCCGCCAAGGATCCGGCGGTCAAGAGCCTGCTGGAAGACGGCGTGAGGCGCCTCGATCAGGACGCGCAGGATCGGCACAAGGTGCGCCTATGCGCAGGTGGCGTGGGAGGCCGACCGTGTCGTCCTGCTGCAGGGAATCGAGCAGACCGATTTCTTCAAGAAGGTTCGCTCCGATCTCGTCGTCTCGCTCTACAACCAGGAAGAGCTGTGGCCGAAGTTTGGCTACGAGGGCTCTTCCGCCGAGCATGGCGGCTACATCAAACGCGGTTTCAACGACATCGACTGGCTGCCGAAAGTCTGAGGACGTCGGACAGGACATCAGTTGGGAGGACATCACATGGCAAAATTCGATCTGAATGACGATGGTGTTGTAGTCATCGTAGGCTCCGGCGCCGGCGGCGGAACGCTTGGCAACGAACTTGCGCAAAAGGGCATCAAGGTCGTGATCCTCGAGGCCGGGCCGCGCACCGAGTTGCAGGATTTCGTCAACAATGAGTGGGAGAGCTTCACGCAGCTGGCGTGGACGGACATGCGCACGACCTCGGGCAACTGGCGTGTCGCAAAAGATTTCGCCAACCTGCCGGCCTGGATCGTGAAATCGGTCGGCGGATCGACGGTGCATTGGGCCGGCGCATCGCTGCGATTCGACGAGCACGAATTCAGGGTTCGCAGCGCCTATGGCGCCGTACCCGGCGCCAACCTTCTCGACTGGCCGATCACACTCGCCGAAATGGAGCCGTGGTACGCCAAGGCCGAGGACAAGATGGGCGTCACCCGCACCAACAATATTCCGGGATTGCCGGGCAACAATAACTTCAAGGTGATGGAGGCCGGCGCCAGAAAGCTCGGCTACAAGGAAGTTCATACCGGCCGGATGGCGATCAACAGCGAACCGCGCGACGGCCGCGGCTCTTGCCAGCAGATCGGCTTCTGCTTCCAGGGCTGCAAGTCGGGCGCAAAATGGTCGACGCTCTACACCGAAATTCCCAAGGGCGAGGCGACCGGCAATCTTGAAGTTCGCCCCGGCAGTATGGCGCTCAAGATCGAACATGACGCGTCCGGCAAGGTCACCGGCGTCGTCTATGCCGACGAAGCCGGAAAAACCCAACGCCAGAAGGCGCGCATCGTCGCTGTCGCCGGCAATTCGATCGAGAGCCCGCGTCTGCTGCTCAACAGCGCTTCCAGCATGTTTACCGAAGGCCTTGCCAACAGCTCAGGACAGGTTGGCCGCAACTACATGCGTCACATGACCGGCAGCGTATACGCGGTGTTCGACAAATCGGTTCATATGTATCGCGGCACCACCATGGCCGGCATCATTCGCGACGAGGCGAAGCATGATCCGTCGCGGGGCTTCATGGGCGGCTATGAGATGGAGACGCTCTCGCTGGGTCTGCCTTTCATGGCCGCATTCCTCAATCCCGGCGCATGGGGACGTCCGTTCACCTCGGCGATGGAGGGATATCCGCGCATGGCCGGCATGTGGCTGGTCGGCGAGGACATGCCGCAGGAGACCAACCGGATCACGCTCGATCCGACAGCTAAGGACAAGTTCGGCATGCCGGTCGCAAGCGTACATTATGACGACCATCCCAACGATCTCGCGATGCGCGATCATGCCTACAAGCAGGGTTCCGCCGTCTATGAGTTGATCGGCGCGACCGTGACCTATCCGACCACGCCGTATCCCAGCACGCACAACATGGGCACCAACCGCATGAGCGCCAAAGCAAAGGACGGCGTCGTCAACAAATTCGGCCAGACCCACGATATCAAGAACTTGTTTGTATCGGATGGCAGCCAGTTCACCAGCGGGGCTGCCTGCAATCCGACGCTGACCATCGTCGCACTTGCCGTCAGGCAGGCGGATCATATTGCGGGTGCGATGCAGCGAAAGGAAATCTAGCTCTAACTGACCCCGCTGATTTGGCAAAACCAAGGCTCCGTCCGTTAAACGGACGGAGCCTTTTTTTGGCGGTCGCTGTCGGAGCCGCCTGTCCTCGCGTGGGACAATTATTCCGCTGCGTCGAGTATCCGGGCGTTGCTTTCGCGAAAATCGGGCACGACCGCAACTGGCTTCGAGCGGTAGATCAGGCAGGAACAGCGCAGCAGCGACGCGAAATTATTGACGTCGCCGTGGTGATCGAGAACCTCGTTGTGAAGCTGTGTCAGGAACTTCGCGAGAATTCATACCTTCCTTGCCTGCGATCTCTTCCAACGTTTCCCAGAACGCCAACTCAAGACGGATCGAGGTGCAATGTCCTCCGATCCGCAAGGATCGGGTTTGCGATTCATAGTCGCGTTGCGGTTGATGTGCGAATAGCCGGCACATGGCGTCCTCCTGTGCATTTATAATTTTTCTAAACGATATACCCGGTCGCCAGATATCACAACATTCCCGGCGTACCGCCCGGCGCCCTCGTTTCGGACCGCCGCAGCGTCGTCCGCAGTTCCCGGCCCATATTGGTGTCGTATGGCGGACATAAAGGTGCGGCGAGGCCACGGCGGAGCAATGGGCGCGAAGTCATGGTGTGTCGGAGGATCGAATCGAACAGGCAAAGCGGTGCCTGAAGTAACCGGGATGGCCCGCGCTCGATGACCCCGCGCCCAATTATCCCTGCAATGCCGCGAGCAGCTCGTCGGGCCGCTCCGCCATCATCATATGGCCGGCGCCCCGCAATAGCACCGTGCGTGAATTCGGCACAGCCGCCGCGAGCGCCTTGCCGGCCTTTAGCGGTGTCATCATGTCGCGTTCGCCGAGAATGACGGTGCAAGGGACCTTGATCTGCGCGGCAGCAGCCAGCGCATTTTGATAGGCGTTGCAAGCAGAGAGATCGTTGAAGAGCACGCCGGGCCGGCATCGCTCGAGAACCCGCTGGGCTGCGCTATGCATCCATAATCCCGGCGCCAGGCTGCCGCCCAGCTCGGCCTGAAAGCCGAGGCCCCAGATCGAGACCATATCCACGGCCGAATGATCGTCCGCCTCCGCGGCTTTGAGCAGATCGGGTCCGACGGTCATGTTCGCCGCCGTTCCGATCAGGCTTAGCGCCGACACCTTTGCCGGGTGCCGTGCGGCGGTCTCGATCGCAATCAGGGACCCCATCGAATGGCCGACGAGCCGCGCTTGGCTGACGCCGGCTGCGTCCAGAAGTGCGGCGGTCCAGTCGGCCATCCCGGCGATGGTCGAGATCGGCGCTCCGGGCGAACGCCCATGACCGGGCAAGTCCGGAGCCAGCACGCTGTAGCCGTGATGGGCGAGCCACCGGCTGTGCAAGGCCCATGCGGTGTGATCGAAGCCGGCGCCGTGAAGCAGCACGAGGGTCGGCTGGGTCACATCGAATTCCCGGCCGCCGGTGCCGACGAAAATTTCACGGCCGTTCACTGACAACTGCATGGCTCAAGCCTTCTGTGAAATACGCAGCGCCTGGCCAAGGTCATCGATGATGTCGATGGCGGTTTCGATGCCGACCGACAGCCGCACCAGCTCCTCGCCAATACCGGCGGCCTTCAATTGAGCTGCATCCATCTGTTGATGCGTGGTGCTGGCAGGATGGATGACCAGCGTCTTGGCGTCGCCGACATTGGCCAGATGACTGATCATCCGCAGCGCCTCGATGAATTTCTTTCCAGCGGGCCGGCCGCCTTTGATTCCAAAGCTGACAATGGAGCCCGCGCCGCGCGGCAGCAATCGCTTGGCGAGTTGATAGTCCGGATGACTCTCCAGCGAGGGATGCAGCACCCACTCGACCGCCTTGTTGGCGGCCAGGAACTCAAGTACCGCGTGGGTATTCGCCATGTGGCGCTCCATGCGAACGCCCAGGGTCTCGACGCCTTGCAGCAATTGGAAAGCATTGGTCGGCGAGAGACAGGCGCCGAAGTCGCGCAGGCCTTCGGTCCGCGCCCTCATGATGAAAGCGGCATCGCCGAATTGCTCGTCGAACACGATGCCATGATACCCGGCATAGGGTTCGGTCAGCACCGGAAATTTGCCGGAGGCGCGCCAATCGAATCGGCCGCCATCGACGATCACGCCACCGATGGCGATGCCATGTCCGCCGATCCATTTGGTAGCCGAGTTCATCACGATATCGGCGCCGAACCCGATCGGCTGGCTAAGAAACGGCGTGGCGAAGGTGTTGTCGATTAGCAGCGGGATTTTGGCCTCATGCGCAATCTCAGCGACTTCAGGGATATCCAGCACTTCAAGACCGGGATTGCCGATGGTTTCGCCGATCAGCATGCGGGTATTGGGCCGGATTGCCGCCCGGAATTCGTCGAGCGCCCGGGGCCTGACGAAAGTGGTGGTGATGCCGAAGCGCGGCAGTGTATGAGCCAGCAGATTGATGGTGCCGCCGTAAAGCGAAGAGGAGGCCACGAGATGGTCGCCGGCATTGAGCAGCGTCACGATTGCCAGATGCAGCGCCGCCATTCCGCTCGCGGTGCAGACCGCGCCGACGCCGCCCTCCAGCGCGGCAAGCCGCTCTTCCAGCACCGCCGTGGTCGGATTCGATATCCGGGTATAAATATGTCCAGCGCGTTCGAGATTGAACAGCGCGGCCGCGTGTTCGGAATCCTGGAACACATAGGAAGTGGTCTGATAGATCGGGACGGCCCGCGCGCCGGTGACGGGATCGGGATGCTGCCCCGCATGGATGCTCAGGGTCTCGAACGCGGGGGGCTTGGGTGCGGGCATGTCGGACTCGAAAAACGCGGGCGATGCCGCGCACAGTCGGGCCGGAGATCGGCGCCGTCAAGGGTTGCGGGGCGCGGCTCGATGCAAGGCCAACGTCGCTGGCGGTTGCGAGTTGGCCAGGATGTTTGCTCAATGATGGGCGGATCTCGTCAGCATGCGACCGAACAACAACCGGATCGGTTCGGGGGCCTCGCGCGGCGAATTTCCGAATTCGCACGTATCAGCCGATCCACCAGACGATGCACTTTCACCGAATGGTCTGGGCTCATTTGAGCAATCGCCGTAAGAAAAGCTTAAACCGTTGCCGATAACCTGGCGGCGCCCATCCTTGGGCCGCATCTGTTTGAACAATAGGCTGATTTTGTTTATTCGTTTGGGGTTCTGATGATTTCGCGCACTTATTGAAACGGGCAACCTCGCCGTCAATCTGACGCCGCGAGCGATCGAGCCATCCTGGATCATCGAGGGCAAGCCGGAAGCAAAATGGTTCGTGGTGTCCCAAAGCACCGATGGTCTGGCATCGACCATGATCTGGGAATGCAGCGCGGGTAAGTTCAACTGGTACTACGATTTCGACGAAACGGTATCGATCCTCGAAGGGTCGGTAATCCTTGAAAGCGATGCGATGCCGCCGACCCGCTACGGCCCGGGCGATGTGATCTTCTTCAAGGACGGCGCGCATGCCAGATGGCATATCGAAAGCCGCGTCCGAAAACTGGCATTCTGCCGCAAGACGCAGCCGGTCTGGCTCGGCTTTGCGCTGCGGGTGTTCCTGAAGCTCAAGAAAATCCTGGCGCCGAGCGGTGGACGCCAGGCCGCGAGCCTGATGGGCTCTACCTGAGAGCGACATAAAGGCAGCCTGCCCGATGGCGTCACGAGCTGCCGATCTAACCCGGGCGTCGGAAGTCAACCAAGTTCGAGCCGATAGAAGTCCGTCGCCGTTTTTTGGAACAGCGCGGTCTTCTCAGTTTCGCTGTAGGGCGCGGCGATGCGCTTGAACGCGTTGAAGATCACCTGATAGCTGCATTGGCCCTTGTCCGGCGGGAAGTTGCTTTCGAACATGCAGCGTTCGGTGCCGAACGCCTCGATGCAGGTTTCGATATAGGGACGCCACGCCGTTGCGGCGTCTTGCGAGGATGGCGGCATCGGACGCTTGTGAAAATCGTAACCCAATAGCCGCATCGCGAGGCCACCGAGCTTTCACCACGACGTTGGGGCATTTCGCGATTTCCCGGATCGACGCTTGCCAGATCGCGAAAATCTCCTGGCGCCGGTTCGCATAGCCGCCGACGCCGATTGGGCCGCCGCAATGATCGAGCACGATTCGCGTGTCCGGAAAGGCGCGGGCCAGATCGGTCAGCTCGCCGATCTGCGGGTGAAACAACCACGCGTCGAAACTGAGACCCAGCGGTGCGAGGCAGGCAAATCCCTTGCGAAAGTTGGGGTCGAGCAACAGGCCTTTCGGGCGGGTGGCGTAGGTGCCACCGATGCTGGCATCCGCATCCCAGGCCGACGCATGCCGGATGCCGCGGAAGCGGCCATTGCCGGCGGCGATTTCCGCCTCCAGAACCGCGCGCGCGGCTTCGCCCAGCAAGAGATTGGCGTGACCGACGATGCCGGCGCAGAGCGCCGCACTCCCGTAGCCGCCGCTCGCGCTCATCGCGGCGACGCCATTGGCAAATTCAACTTCGCCAACCGGCCGGAACGCTTCCGGTCCGCCGGCCCGATACATCGAGCGGCAATCGACATAGACGGTGGCCACGATGTTGTGGCCGGATGCGATGTCGCGGGTGATCTCCTCGATCATGTAGCGCTGGCCGCCGCGATCCCACAGATGATGATGGGCATCGACGATCGGGCGCGTCGGATCGATGACCTCCTCCCGGTGCAGCGCCAGCCAGTCCTCGCGCGGCTCGTCAAACAGCCGGCTCCTTGATGCGGCGGCATTGTCGGTGGCCATCGATCGTCACTCCCTGTTCGTCATCGCTTGCCGGCTCTGCGCTGACCGACGATCCCGTTCATTTCCTCAATGGACAAGGACGGACCATCCTTTCTCTTCAGAAAACCGAAAGCATCTGAAATCTTGCCCGTGGACCTGGCAGCCTTTAGCTCGATACGGCCATCGTGAAGCTTGTCTACGGTGATCTTGTCACCGGGATTGATGCCTAGATGCTTCAGAATATCCTTGTGCAGGGTCACTTGACCCCTGGCGGTTACAATAAGTGTGCTCATCGGTGGGCTTTCGTCGATCTAAAGCGAAACCATCTTACAATCACACGCTGAAATAATCGATCCGCGATTATCCTCGTTGCGGGCTGATCTTCCAGGTGACCGCGAGGATGCCGGCGGTCAGCAGGCCGCCGATGGCAGCGACGAGTGGGAGCGCCAGCGCCAGTGCCGCGGTCCCGGCCCATCCGATTGAGGAAAAGGCTTCCGCAAACGTCGCCAGCCGTGACGAGGTCTGGCGGCGGCGGAACTGGCTGCGCCGGGCCTGCACCCGAAACCAGAGCTGGATCGCGGTCGCCGATGCGGAGGCGATCGCAACGCCAAGCGCGGTGATGGCTGCCTGCAGGGGCGATGCAAATGCCAGCGCGACGATCAGCGGCGCGAACAGCACACCAATCGCGATCAATACCACCTCGATCTTGGCGCGGGTCACACGCGAAGACGGCAGTGGCGCGGTCGCGACCAGATCGGCGGCGTCTTCGCCGGAGATTGTCAGCCATGCGAGGCCGCCGGCAAGCTGGCCCGCCGCCATCACGACCACCGGCGTAATCAGCACGATGGCGGTGGACCTGTCGGCAAAACTTCGCCACAGCATCAGCGCCGGCGGCACCAGATAAAGCAGCTGCATCAGGGTCTGCGACATCAGCCACGGATCGCGGCGCAGCAGCAGAAATTCCTTCCGCCTCAGCGCCTGTTGCCGCGAACCGGCGCGAAATGCTCTGCCGCGGGACGCCTGATAAGTCGGCGTGGCATTGGCCGAAACAAGGATGGCAGTGTCGGCAAACCGCGGCGAAAATATCGCCATCACGACGCCGAGCAGGACAAGGCCGCCGGCCAGCAACAGCAGCAACGCCTCGCCATCGCCAAGTGCGGCACGCGCGGGCCACCAGACCATGCTTGCACGGTCAGGTGCATAGGCCGCTGCGGCGTCCGAGGTCAGGACCGCAAACCGCGACAACGTGCCGTAGGACATGATGGCGGCGATCTGCAGCGCGATGACGAAGCCGGCGCCGATGATCGCGGCGAGTATTTGCGCGACCAGCCGGGTCCGGCTCGGGCCGATCAGGCGGAACAGCACGATGGTCACGGCGATCGCAACCGCCGCGGCGGACAGGCCGATCGCGGCGACGACGCCATAGGCCGCGAGCCATCGGGCCCCGCCGCCGATCACCAGAACATCGATAAAGGGCGTCGAGAACAACAGCGCCATCGCCGTGACGGTCAGCGCGATCGCGGCGATGCGAACCGCAAACACGTTCGCCAGCGTGACCGGCGAGGACATGATCAGATCGAGATCGGCGCGGGCGTAGAACACCCGCGTCACCGATTCGATCGCTTGCGACAGCATCAAGGTCCACGCCAGGAATATCGTCGAGGTGATGACGATCAGGGTGGATTTGTCGAGCGGCGCCTGCAAGTCCGCGAATTTGCCGACCACGGCATAGGCCGGCAGATGCATGATCGCGGCAAAAAAAATCAGGCCGATGATCGCACTGCGCTTTCGCAAGCGCCGCCCGGCGGTCATCATCGCCAGCCATTCGCGCCACGCCAGCCGGATTTCGTGCCGGGCGAACCAGGTCAGGGCCGCGGCTGAACTCATGCGGCGGCCTCGACATCGACCAGTGCGATGAACATGTCTTCGAGGCTGGTGTCGTTGTGTCCGTTCTGTTGACGCAGTTCGGCAAGGGTGCCTTCGGCGATCAACCGCCCTGCGGCGATAACGCCGATGCGGTCGGCCATGCGTTCGGCCACTTCCAGAATATGCGTCGTCATGATCACGGTGCAGCCGGAGCGCACGCGTTCCTGCAGCAATCCCTTGACGTGACGCGCCGGAAAGCGCATCGAGGCCGGTCAGCGGTTCATCGAGGATGATCAGGCGAGGGTCGTGCACCAACGCGCCGGCGAGCGCCACTTTCTGGCGCATGCCCTTGGAAAATCCTTCGCAACGCTCGTGCAGATGTGGCTCGAGCCCAAGCGAGACCAGCAGGTTTTGGGCGGAGGGTTGCGAAATCACGGGATCGATGCCCCAGAGCCCGGCGACAAATTCGAGATATTCCAGCGGCGTCAGCTTGTCGTAGATCATCGGCTCGTCCGAGACCCATGCCATGATCTGCTTGGCGGCGACAGGATCGCCGAGGGCATCGATGCCGAGTACCGACACCGAGCCGGCGTCGGGCCGCAGCAGGCCGGCAACCATCCGCAACGTCGTGGTCTTGCCGGCGCCGTTGGGCCCCAGCAACGCATAGAATTCGCCCAACCGGACGGTCAGATCGAGCGCATCGACCGCGGGGCGGTCAAAACGCTTCGTTAACCCTCGTACCTGCAGCGCGGACTTAACGGGATTCATGACGGGACAATCCGGTTCATTCGGCTTGCGAACCATGGACCCAAGATATTTCGGCGCGGTGAATTGGTCGCCGCAAATCTCGCCGATGCTCGGTTAGCCTAAAGTTGTGGCAGCCGCCGGTAACCTAGCAACCAACGCTTTGTTGACAGTGATCGGCGCTTTGGGCTGTATAGGTATCACGTTACATGAGGGTTTTCAGCGGTTTCGACGCTGAAATGTACGGCGGCGGGATGCGGCAAGGCGATCATTAGAATTGCGACGCATCGGGGGAGGGATGTCGGCGATGCTGGACTTCGTTCAGCAGGTGGTGAGTGGTATTGCGCTCGGCTGCGTCTACGGCCTGATCGCGCTTGGCTTCGTCCTTGTCTACAAGGCCACCGAGGTCGTGAATTTCGCGCAAGGCGACCTGATGATGCTGGGCGGATTCTTCGCCTACACCTTCATCGGAATTCTCGGGTTTAATTACTGGATCGGGTTCGCCGCGGCGGTCGCAGCGATGGCGCTGTTCGGGATGCTGGCGGAACGCCTGGTGGTGCGTCCGATCCTCGGTTATCCGCAATTCTCGATCATCATGGCGACCATCGGTCTCGGATATTTTCTGCGCTCGGTCGTTGGCATGATCTGGGGCACCGACGACTTCAAGATCGAGACGCCATTCAGCCAGGGCGTGGTCCGGATAGGCACCCTGGTGCTGGCCTATGACAAACTCTCGGTGATTGCGGCCACCATCATCCTTTGCGCGCTGCTATATCTGTTTTTCAACCGGACCACGCTCGGCACCGCGATGCGGGCGAGTTCGGAGAACATGCTGGCGGCCTATTATATGGGTATTCCGGTCAAGCGCGTGGTGTCGATCGTATGGGCGATCAGCGCCGCGGTGGCGACCTGCGCCGGCGTCCTGCTGGCGCCGATCACGTTCATTCACTCCAATGTCGGGCTGGTGCTGGGGCTGAAAGCGTTTCCGGCGGCCGTCCTAGGCGGTTTCGGCTCGATCCCCGGGGCGGTGGTGGGCGGCGTACTGATCGGCGTGATCGAGAGCATGGCCGGCTTCTATCTGCCGGAGGGATGGAAGGACGTCGCGCCTTACGTCGTTCTTCTCGCCGTTTTGCTGCTCAAGCCCGAAGGGCTGTTTGGCCTCCACACGCGCAAGAAAGTCTAGGAAGCGGCCATGCGGTTCATGTTCAAGACCGATTATGAAGATGACATCAGGCTGTTTCCGCACAGCGGTTATCTGGTCTCCTATGGCGCCCTGCTCGCGCTGCTGGCGATCGCGCCGTTTGTTCTCTCGAGCTATTTCGTCAGCCAGCTGGTCTTTGTCTGCATCTACGCCACCGTGGGTGTCGGGCTGATGATCCTGACCGGCTTTACCGGGCAGGCATCATTGGGCCACGCCGCCTTTCTCGCCATCGGCGCCTATACCGCGGCTTACCTGCAGCAATTCAACGTTCCGTTTCCGGTGTATTTTATCGCCGCCGGACTGTTAACCGCTGTGATCGGCGCGCTGGTTGGATTTCCGGCGCTGCGGCTGCAGGGCATTTACCTTGTCATTGCGACGATCTCCTTTGCCCTCATCGTCGAGGAGATCCTGGCGCGGTGGGAAAGCGTGACGCACGGCAATGAGGGCATGCGCGTCAAGACCATTCAGTTTCTCGGCACCCCGGTCCCGCGCGACAGCCCGGCATTCTATTTTCTCTGTCTCGGCGTGCTGATTCTGACGATTGTCGGCACGCTCAACCTGCTGCGTTCGCCCACCGGCCGCGCCTTCGTCGCGATTCGCGACAGCGAGACGGCGGCGCGAAGCATGGGCATCAACGTATCGCTCTACAAGGTCAAGTCGTTTGCGATCAGCGCCGGAATCACCGGCCTGGCCGGCGTTCTGTTCGCGCACAAGCTGTCATTCATCAGCCCGGAAATGTTCACGCTGCAGCTTTCGATCGAGTTCATCATCGTGATTTTGATCGGTGGCGCATTCAGCCTGCACGGGGCGGTGCTGGGCGCGATCTTCATCGTCATGATCGATCCGTTCCTGACCTTCCTCAAGGACGATGTTCCCGGCGCCGTTGCCGGCATCGCTGCGACGCTCGGCGCCGGTGCGGAGCGTGCGGCCCATATCCAGGACCATGTCGCGGCATTTGCCTCAGCCAATGGCCTCAAGGGCGCGATCTACGGCATCATCATCGTCGTCTTTGTCCAGTTCGAGCCGCTTGGCCTTTATGGGCGCTGGCTCAAGATCAAGCTCTTCTTTCAGCTGTTCCCGCTCTACAAGCGCGCGACCTTCAAACGGCAGAAGATCTACGTGAAATCGGAGCGCAACAGGTGAGCTATTTCCGCGCCGAAAACCTCTCGCTGCATTTCGGTGGCCTCAAGGCGGTCGACGCCGTCAATTTCGCCGTGGAGAAGGGAGAGATACTTTCCATCATCGGCCCCAACGGTGCCGGCAAGAGTTCGATCTTCAACCTGATCTCGCGAATCTACAGCCCGACGTCGGGCCGGATTTATTTCGAGGATCAGGACATCACGCAGCAACCGGCGTTCGGCATCGCCAAACTCGGTATTGCCCGTACCTTCCAGAACATTGAACTGTTCGAGAATGCGACCGTGCTCAGCAACCTGCTGGTCGGCCGACACCGGCATTCCAACACCCGGCTCTGGCAGGAATTGTTGTTCATGCCGAGCGTGCGCGGCGCCGAGAAAGTTCACCGCCGCCGCGTCGAGCAGGTCATCGAATTTCTCGATCTCGCGCCTTACCGCGACAAGCTGATCTCGGGGCTGCCCTATGGCGTCCGAAAGGTGATCGAGCTTGCCCGCGCGCTGTGCACTGAACCGAAGCTGATCCTGCTGGATGAGCCTTCGTCCGGACTGAACGTCGAGGAAACCGACGACATGTCGTTCTGGATCCGCGACATGAAGACTGAGCTCGGAGTCACCGTGCTGATGGTCGAGCACGATATGACGCTGGTGAACCGGGTATCCGACCGGGTGATCGCGCTGAACTACGGCAAGGTGCTGGCGACGGGACTGCCCGCCGAAGTTCAGGTCCATCCCGACGTCGTCGCGGCCTATCTCGGCGCCTGAGGATCGATGTCATGACCGCTCCCGACATCATCCTGAAACTCAGCAACATCGAGAGTTACTATGGGCCGATCATGGCCATCCGCGGTATCAGCCTTGAGGTGCCGCGCGGCAAGATCGTCACTTTGCTCGGCGCCAACGGCGCCGGCAAGACCACGGTGCTCAAGACGATTTCCGGCATTCTCGATCCGCAGAAAGGCACCATCGAATTTCTCGGCAAGCCGATCCAGCGTGTCGAGGCCGACAAGATCGTGCGGCTCGGCCTCAGCCATGTGCCGGAGGGGCGCGAGGTGTTTCCGTTCCTGAGCGTGCGTGAGAACCTGATGATGGGCGCCTATCCGCGCAAGGATCGCGGCGGCGTCGCCGACGATCTCGATCGGGTTTACGAATATTTTCCGCGGCTGCGGGAGCGGCTCAACCAGCCGGCCGGGCAACTCTCGGGCGGCGAGCAGCAGATGCTCGCGATCGGGCGCGCGTTGATGAACCGGCCGACGCTGCTGCTGCTCGACGAGCCGTCGCTTGGCCTGTCGCCGATCCTGGTCAAGGAGATCTTCACCATCATCCGCCGCGTCAACGAAGAGCAGGGGATGTCGATCCTGCTGGTCGAGCAAAACGCCAAGGTCGCGCTGGAGACGGCGCATTATGGCTATGTTCTCGAGATCGGCCGGATCGTCATGAACGACAGTTGCGAGCGGCTAATGCATTCGAAGGATATCCAGGAGTTCTATCTCGGCGCCAAGGAAGCCGGCGCGCGGGGCGAGCGGCGCTGGAAAAAGAAGAAAACGTGGCGTTAGCCGAGATGGTGATTAAGACGAAAAGCCATCTCGCTCTCGGAGTGACTTGGCGCTAAAGACAGGCTCCGCGCTGGGATCAAGATCGGCCGTCAAGGCCGGCATCCAGGGTGAGCCGAGAGGCGGAGGGAGCGTGCAATGGCCAGACCCGCAGTGCTGACTGTGGCGGATACGATTGCGAAGAGTTTTCTGCTTGCCGCGGAAACGCGCGGCGACCGGCCGGCGATCCGGGAGAAGAAGTTCGGCATCTGGCAGGCGACCAGCTGGCGGCAGTGGCTGCAGATATCAAAAGAGATCGCCTACGCACTGCACGCTGTCGATTTCCGGCCGGGGGACGTTGCCTCGATCATCGCCAACGCGGTGCCGGAATGGGTATTTGCCGATATGGCGATCCTGTGCGCCGGCGGCGTCTCGTCCGGCATCTATCCGACCGATTCCGCCGCCCAGGTGGAATATCTCGTCAACGACTCCCGCACCAAATTGATCTTCGCCGAAGACGAAGAGCAGCTCGACAAAATTCTGTCGTGCCGCGGGCGTTGTCCGACATTGCAGAAGATCGTGGTGTTCGACATGGAGGGCCTGAGCGGCTTTTCCGATCCGATGGTGCTGTCGCTTGCCGAATTCATGGCGATCGGACGCAATCACATCGATGGTCGCGAGGCGCTGTGGGATGAGATGGTGGCAAGCCGCGGCGCCGAGGATCTGGCAATCCTGGTCTACACGTCAGGCACCACCGGTCCGCCCAAGGGCGCCATGCATTCCAATCGCAGTGTCACCCATCAGATGCGCCACGCCAACGATCTGTTTCCCTCTACCGACATGGAAGAGCGGTTGGTGTTTCTGCCACTTTGTCATGTCGCCGAACGGGTCGGCGGCTACTACACGTCGTTGGCGCTGGGCTCGGTGATGAATTTCGCCGAAAGCCCGGAAACGGTACCTGACAATCTCCGCGAGGTGCAACCGACGGCGTTTCTCGCGGTGCCGCGGATCTGGGAGAAGTTCTATTCGGGCGTGACGATTGCGCTCAAGGATGCCACCCCGTTCCAGAACTGGATGTATCGCCGCGCGCTGTCGGTTGGTTATCGCATGACCAATTGCAGGCTCGAGGGCGAGGCGCCCTCGCTGTCCCTGCGTCTCGCCGACCGGGTCGCCTATTGGCTGGTGTTCCGCAACATCAGGCGCATGCTCGGGCTGGATCGCTGCCGGCTGGCCTTTACCGGCGCGGCGCCGATCGCGCCCGATCTGATCCGCTGGTATCTCGCGCTCGGCATCGACATGCGCGAGGTCTACGGCCAGACCGAGAATTGCGGGGTCGCCACCTTGATGCCGCCGGATCGGATCAAGCTCGGCTCAGTTGGAAAAGCCGCGCCCTGGGGCGAAGTGAAGCTCTCGCCCGAGGGCGAAATCCTCATCAAGGGCGAGTACCTGTTCATGGGGTATCTCAACCAGCCTGAGAAGACCGCCGAGACTATCGACGCCAAGGGATGGCTGCACTCCGGCGACGTCGGCTCGATCGACAATGAGGGCTTCGTCAAGATCACCGATCGGATGAAGGACATTATCATCACCTCGGGCGGCAAGAACATCACGCCGTCGGAAATCGAGAACCAGCTCAAGTTCTCGCCCTACATTTCAGACACGGTCGTGATCGGCGACAAGCGGCCGTATCTGACCTGCCTGGTCATGATCGATCAGGAGAATGTCGAGAAGTTCGCTCAGGACCACGACATTCCCTTCACCAATTATGCGAGCCTGTGCCAGGCGGTGGAGATCCAGGATTTAATCCAGCGCGAGATCGAGGCGGTGAATGCCAATTTCGCGCGGGTCGAAACCATCAAGAAGTTCTTCCTGATCGAACGCCAGTTGACGCCCGAGGACGAGGAACTGACGCCGACGATGAAGCTGAAGCGGAATTTCGTGAACAAGCGATACGCGATCGAGATCGAGGCCATGTATGGCGAGCGGGCGGTGGCGTAAAGCGCGGACAGAGCATGATCTGGAAAAGTGGGTACCGGTTTTCCGAAAAGATCATGCTCGGACAGAAGATAAAGCGAGATGGCGATTCGACGAAGAGCCAACTCGCTCTAGCGGAAACGGCGGAGGATTCGTGGGCCCCACCCTTCGCCCAACACGGGCCAACCAAGAGGAGACTGCAATGTCGAGATCGTTCAAGGCGTTGGGCCTTGCGGTCGGCGCCCTCGCGCTGACCCATCTGCCGGCCTACGCCCAGACCAAGGTCACCAACGAAGGCATCTCACCGACCGAGATTGTGATCGGCACCCATCAGGACTTGTCCGGCCCGATCAAGGTATGGGGCGTCCCGGTTTCCAATGGCATGAAGATGGCCGTCGAGGAAATCAATGCTGCCGGGGGGATCAACGGCCGCAAGCTTCGGATGATCCTCGAAGACAACGGCTACGACCCAAAGAAGGCGGTGCTGGCGACGCAAAAGATGATCGAACACGACAAGATTTTCGCCATGATCGGCCCGATGGGTTCTGCGCCCGTGCTTGCCGCGCAGGACATCCTGTTCGACGCCGGCGTCTTGCAGCTGTTTCCGTTGACCGCGGCCGAATTCACCTTCAAGTTCGATCCGTCGAAGCCCCAGGAGCGGCTGAAGTTCAATAACCTGCTGCCCTATGTCGAGAGCACCCGCGCCGCGCTCAAATACATGATGGAAGCAAAGGACTTCAAGAAGCCTTGCCTGATGCACCAGGACGACGAGTACGGCAAAAGCGTGCTCCAGGGTTTCACAGAGCAGCTTGCGGCGATGAAGGTGACGCCGGCCTCCATCACCAGCTACAAGCGTGGCGCATCCGATTTCAGCGCGCAGATCGCGAAGATGAAATCCGACGGCTGCGACATGGTCATGCTCGGCACCGTCATCCGCGAAACCATCGGCGCGATGGGCGAGGCCAGGAAGCTCGGCTGGGACGTGACATTCCTCGGCGCCACGCCGACCAACGTGCTTGAGGTCCCGACGCTCGGCAAGGAAGCCGTGGAAGGCCTCTACGCGGCATCGGGGTTCGAGATTCCTTACGAGGATACGGCCAAGGGAAAGGTCAAGGATTGGCTCGCCAACTACAAGAAGGAGTTTGGCGTCGACGCCAATACCCAGGCCATCATCGGCTACAATGCGATCATGACCTTCGCATATTACGCGAACAAGGCCGGCAAGGACCTGACCGGCCAGAAGATGCTCGAACTCGCTGGAGTCGGGTGACAAGTTTCTCGATATCTTCAACTCGCCGCCGACCAAATTCTCCAAGACCGATCACCTCGCCAACACCGTGACGCAGGTCCAGCAGATCCAGAAGGGCCGCTGGGTGTTGATGAAGGACAGCCTCTCGTTCTAATGCGAAGGCCCGTCCGTTCCGATTTGATCGGGACGGACGGGCCTTTTTCTTTGATCGCTGTACTGCTTCGGCCTGACGTCGGCGGCGGTGCCTTGAATGAAGGCCTGGATCTAGCATATGGCTTCACAACGTCCCCTTAAACGCATGCCGATTGTTGCAGCGCCGAACGGTAGTACTGCCGCGCTTGCATCTGCAACAGCGGCCGGGGAGGCGATTAATTTTTATCTGCAATGGGTGTCTCTATAGCAAACGCATTCGAACCGCCGTGCTAGGGGCCGGTACCCAGAGCCTCCCCGAAATCGATAGGATGGAGTGCCGCCGAACTGCAGCGCCAGCTGCCGCTTTCGGTTTTCTGAAACGCGAACGATTTTTCGATCTTCAGTCTGTGCGCCAACGAAAAGCTGTCTCGGCTCCCCGCCGAGGGTTTCGGTGTTCCGGATTTCAGATCCCAGCAGGTGCCAGTGCAGCCCGATGCGATCGGACTGCATACCGTAAATGGCGAGAGCACTACCATTTCGACTTCGGCCACCACGAGGGCGTTCTGGGCCTGTACCTCGCTGTCGATCTCGGTGACGCGACTGACCGAAAGGAAATCGTCGCAGGCATTGTCTGAATGAATTTGCGCGATACACAAATCGACCGCGTCGGCGTCGGGCGAGGGCGAAGGCAGATGCCGTCCGAAAATTCGTTTGGGGTCGCCCTTCGCAGCAAGAATTTCCGCGGTCTTCTCGCTCATATATTCAGCAAGGCAGATCTCGGACGACGTCAATTCCTCGAGCGGCACGTTGTCCTTGTCGACGAGATCGCATTGGCGATCGCGCGCTCTGGTCCATCGCGCATATTCGGCGAACGCGTCTCGGGCGTCGTTCTCTTTCAGCTTGGCGATGAGTTCGAGAACGTGATTGTTGAGCTCCATCTCGGCCACGGCCAACGAGGGGTCGCCGCATATCAACATGCCGGCCGTGGTGTTCGCCGCGAGGCAGTCGAAATTCGGATCGGCCAATATTGCGGTTCGTTCCTCGGTTTCCTTCAACAGGCAATCCCGGACGGATCTTACATCCTGGTTCGGAATGCCTTGGTGGCGGAAAATGCCGCAGCTTAAATCACGATTTCTGATCCAGCCCGCATTCTCCTCGATGGCGAGGCGGCGATCCAGAAGCCGACTAAGCCGGCTCTCGATCGCGCTGTTCAGTCTTGCATTCGCATCGTTGAGTTCGGGGTCACCGCAAAACAATTGTTCTGCGGGATCCTTGATCGCCGCACAGTTATTCTTGCCAAAAAGCGGTAGCGTCTCGCTGAGCGGCCGGTCGGAAGCCGGCGATTCTTCGGCATATGCCGGATGACCCAACCCAACCAGGATCGCAACGATGGCCGGCACGATTGCCCGCATCCCAATCTCCGTTCAAAGAGCAAAAGCAGTAGCAATATCGGCCATGCTACCCGCTCAAACCCGGCGGCGAAAACAGATTTTAGAGCCAGGGCCGCAACCGGCGGGGTCGATATTGGAGGTGAGCTGAAGTGTGATATGCTGGCTCGTGTTCTGCAGATCTTGAACCTTGGTGGGCGGTGTGCGTGGTTTAACTACTAAAGTGGCTCTGTACCCCGGCCTGATCCTGGTCGTTGCATTGTGGTTCGGCGCCGGCTTTGCCGAAAAACTTGTTGATCCGAATGCTGTCGCGCCGGAATATCGCGCGGTTGCTGAAAAACGGCGTGCTGAGCAAGTCAAGCTGTTACAATGCAACAAAAAGGCCGATGAAGCCAAGGTCTTGCGCCGGGACCGAGCCGCGTTTGTCGGCGAGTGCCTGGACAAATGATGCAAGCCCAGAGTGCGGGCGGCGCACCTTGCCACTACACGCCTGCTTCAAAAATTGCCCGGACCCTCAGAACCGTTCGCGTGAGCCGGTGACGCTTCGGCCGGTTTTGCTCGCGACAGGGCACTTTAAAAGGATGCAGGCCTCGTTTGCGTCCGACCTTAGGTGGCTTTCTTCGACCGTGAAAATGTCCTAGAGTTTTGACCGGCTTCAGCGCCATGACTTTGGTAACGCTAGCTGGATTCGGTTAGCTGGCTGGGAACGCGAAATGGTCGAAGCAACTACCGGCAACGCAAGGTTTTTTCGCCGAAGTGGGCCGTACCCGCTTGCGGTCGTCGCGGGCACGGCCGGCGGGATCGCTGAAGAACTTGAACTGCTTCTCGAGGGTGTGGCGCCTCTGCAGACGGCCGGCCCGAACGAAGTGAGCTTTCTGGACAACCGACGTTATACGTCGGCGCTCGATCAGACGTTGGCCGGCGCCGTGATCGTGCATCCCGATATGGCGTCCCGCGTGCCGAAGGCGACTGCGGCGATCCTGACCACAGAACCCTATGCCGGTTGGGCACGCGTTGCTGCATTGTTCTACCCCGCGCCACCGGTTTGCCCGGGTATTCACCGGTCCGCGATCGTAGCCGAGGGTGCGCGCGTTGATCCGTCAGCGGAGGTCGGACCGCTTTCTGTCATCGAAGCCGGTGCCGAGATCGGACCTGGTTGCCGGATCGGACCTTACGCGTTTATCGGGACCGGCGTGATCGTCGGTCGAGACTGCCGGATCGGTTCGCATGTGAGCTTGAGCTACGCGATTTTGGGAGCGCGCGTCTACGTTT
Source organism: uncultured Pseudomonadota bacterium (assembly GCA_963725555.1). Classification (GTDB taxonomy): domain Bacteria; phylum Pseudomonadota; class Alphaproteobacteria; order Rhizobiales; family Xanthobacteraceae; genus Bradyrhizobium. The sequence goes on from CAVRYV010000007.1 coordinate 81,083, forward strand.
ATCCCGGTGCGCGGATCGGGCAGGAGGGCTTCGGATTCGCCTCCACCAAGGACGGATTTCTATCGGTCCCGCAGCTCGGGCGGGTCATCCTGGAAGACGATGTCGAGGTTGGCGCCAATACCACGATTGATCGAGGATCGTCACGAGACACCGTGATCGGCGCCGGTTCGCGCCTGGATAACCTGGTGCAGATCGGACACAACGTGATCCTCGGCCGGTGTTGTGTCATCGTCGCGCAGGTCGGCATTTCAGGTTCAACCGTGCTTGAGGATTTTGTCCGCGTCGGAGGGCAGGCGGCGATGGCCGGGCATCTTCGGATCGGGCAGGGCGCGGTGGTCGGACCGCAGGCGGGCGTCATTTCGGATATGGCTGCAGGCAGCACAGTGCTGGGAAGCCCTGCCCAGCCAAAAAAAGACTTCTTCCGACAAATTGCCACGCTCAAGAAGCTGGCAAAGGGAGAAGGATAGGACGGTCTTATACTGCCATAGAAGATTTCGAAGACGGACATTTCCGACGTCGTATCGACGACTATTCGGCGGCGACGTCCGAACTCGGTGCATCACGGGCGCATCAGCGTGTCTGCCGTCAGGCCGGGGTGATAGGCGGAATTTGATATGTTCGAAAGCTCGATGTGGATCGGCGTCAACCGCGCTCGCACGATCGCAGCGATCCTTTTTCCGATAGCCGTATCGTTTCTCTGTCAACCTGCTTTGGCTCAGCGCGGCAACGCCATCGACACGCTCGCCGCGCAAATGAATCAGGCCTTGCAGACGGGACGGGCGACGGAAGGGCTCGCGCTGGCACAAAAGCTTGAAGGTCTGGTGCGACGACAGCAGGGCACCGACAATATGAATTACGCGGGCGTGCTGCATAATGAGGGCATGTTCCTGCATAATCTCGGACGATATCAGGAGGCGGTGGAAAAGCTGAACGCGGCGCTGGCGATCAAGCTGCGCAACAACGATCCAGCCTCGACGCTGCGCTCATCAGATATCCTGGCCGCGGCGCTGGCGATGCTCGATCGCCGCGCCGAGGCCTCGGCGGTTGCACAACGCGCTCTGGCGATTGGAACGCAGGCGTTCGGTCCGGATGACGTGCGGTTGACCGGTCCGCTCGCGGCGCTCGGCGACCTGGCGCGCGACCAGGAGAACTATAAGGAGGCTGAACACTATTTTGAACGCTCACTTGAGGTCCGGCAGAAATCACCGAATGCGTCTGCTTTCGAGGTGGCGTCCTCAATGGATGACCTCGGCGATCTCTACGGGCTGGAGGGTCGTTTCGACGACGGCGAGCGGCTGTTGAAACAAGGCCTGAAATTGAGCGAGCAGGCCTACGGCACCGATGTACGGAACACGTCGCCGAATTATGACAAGCTTCTTAACGATCTCGGCAATCTCTACAAGGACGCCGGCCGCTTCCCCGATGCGGAGGCGGCGTTCGGTCGTGCGATCGCCGTCGGGCGCGCCACGCGCGGCGAAGATCACCCCAATGTCGCGGCGACGATGGGCAATCTCGGCACCGTCCTGGTGGAGGAGTCGCGTTACAATGAAGCCGAAGATCTCTACAAGCGAACGATCGCGGTCTACGAAAAGGTGTTCGGATCCAGTCATCCAGTCACAGCCATTGGCTTGAATAACCTCGCCAATGTCTATTCCGAGCAGGGCCGTACCCAGGAAGCCGCAGGCCTGCAGCAGCGCGTCCTCGCGATCCATGAACGGGTGTTCGGCCCCGACAGTCCGGATGTCGCCCGCAGCCTGACCAACCTTGCCAACAGCTATCAGGAACTGGGACGGAAGGACGAAGCGCTGCCGCTTTACGAGCGTTCGCTACGCATCATGGAGCACAAATTTGGCGAGAACAGCGGACAAAGCGCGCTGGCGCTCCGTGCGATGGCGCGGGTTTTGCAAAATGCCGGGCGACCGGAAGAAGCCGCGCAGGATTTCGATCGTGCGCTGAAAATCGACGAACGCGTGCTGGGGCCGGAGCATCCGCAACTCATCAACGATCTTCGCGGCATCGGCTTTCTCGATATCAAAACCGGAAATTATTCCGATGCCCGGCAGCAGCTCGAACGGGCGCTGACGATCGCGCAGGCCAAACTCGGGCCACGCCATCAGGACACCATCGCAACCATGGCCAATCTCGCCGCCGTCGACAGCCATGAGAACAAATGGCCGGACGCGCTGGCGATGCTGCGGCGCGCGTCAGCCGCCATGAGCGCGCAGGGCGCCAATGGCAAAGACAGCGCGCAGTTCAAGCGCTTCACGGACCTCGACACCGGATTGATCGAGGCGGTCTGGCATGTCGCAGACGGGCGGCCGGACGCCCCCGCAAGGAGTGAGGCCTTCGAGGCCGCGCAGCGCGCCCACGAGACGCAGGCGGGCGCCGCACTGGCGCAGATGGCCGCGCGGTTTGGCGCTGGCAACGATGCGATCGCGTCCGTCGTGCGCCGGCAACAGGATCTCAAGGCCACGCTCGATAGTCTGGACAAGCGCATCGCGACCGAACTTGGCGCGCCCGATGGCAAACGGAACGACGCATTGATCGCGAATCTTCGCGCGGAAAGCGCGCGTGCGCAGAAGTCTTTTGATGAAACCTCAGCGCAAATCGCGCGCGAATTTCCCGCCTATGCCGAGCTGTCGAGCCCGGCGCCCCTATCGATCGCGCAGACGCAGGCATTGCTCAAGCCCGACGAGGCGCTGGTCTCGTTCATCAGCATGGGCGACAAGAGCTACGTATTCGCCGTGACGCGCGAGGGCAGCGCCTGGCAGCAAATTCCGCTCGGCGTCAGGGAGATCGGCGATCGGGTCAGCAAATTGCGCCTCGGCCTCGATCCCACGAACGAAACGCTGGCGCCGTTCGATCTCGATGCTTCGTTCGAGTTTTATTCGGCGATCATCGGTCCGGTTGAGAGCGTGATTGCCGGCAAGCCGCGGCTGCTGGTCGTGCCCACAGGCGCGCTGACGAGCTTGCCGTTCCATGTCCTCGTCACGAAGAAACCGGATTCGGCTGTCGCGCCGGAGAATCGCTACCGCCAGGCGGCATGGCTGCTTAATGACAAGGCGATTATGGTGTTGCCATCGGTGGCAAGCCTGCGCGCCCTGCGCACCTTCGCCAAGGCCTCGCGTGCGACCAAACCATTCATCGGGTTCGGCGACCCGCAGCTGCAGCGTTCCGGCGGCGCCGACAAGCGCGGAACGGTACGCAATGTGCAGGCATATGGATCCTATTATAATGGGACGCAGGTCGATCTCGATCGATTACGCACCGGGTTGCCTGCGCTGCCGGATAGCGGCCGCGAGCTGCACGAAGTGGCGCGAGATCTCGGCGCATCCGACGACGACGTAAAACTCGGCGCGGCCGCCACCGTCACGGTCGTGAGGGCGATGCCGCTCGAGCAGTATCGGGTCATCGAGTTTGCGACGCACGGTCTCATTGCCGGCGAGGTCGGCGGCTTGAGCGAGCCCGCGCTCGTGCTCAGCCTGCCGGACAGACCCACGGCGGAAGATGATGGCCTGCTTACGGCAAGCCGCATCGCCAAACTCAATCTTGATGCCGACTGGGCGGTGCTTTCTGCCTGTAACACGGCTGCCGGAGATAAGCCCGGCGCCGAAGGCCTTTCCGGTCTCGCGCGCGCATTCTTCTATGCCGGTGCGCGCTCGCTGCTGGTGTCGCACTGGCCGGTGGAATCCGACGCCGCCGTCAAGCTGACGACCGGTGCCTTCGCGGAACTGGCCGAACATCCGCAGATTGGGCGAGCCGAGGCTCTACGCCGATCGATGCGGGTTTTGATTGCCGACCCGTCTTCCGCGCATAACGCCGATCCGGCGAGCTGGGCGCCGTTCGTGCTGGTGGGAGAAGGCAGCTAAGCGTTGCAGAAAGCTGCGGTTCCAATGAGAGTGTTGCTATAGAGACACGCATTGCAGATAAAAATTAATCGCCTCCCCGGCCGCTGTTGCAGATGCAAGCGCGGCAGTACTACCGTTCGGCGCTGCAACAATCGGCATGCGTTTAAGGGGACGTTATGAAGCCATATGCTTTTTATACGGGATTTGGTGCCCGGCTTTCGACCCTGTGCCGGTTGCGTCCGCTGCAAGCGGCGGCGATCGCGCTGCTGATGGTGCTTCCGATGGCGCGCAGTCCGGCAAACGCGGCGGCGGGCCAGCCATCGGATACGCATGTTTATCTTCTGCGCGGCGTCCTCAACATCTTTTCCCTGGGCCTGGACGATATTGCGGCGAAGCTGCGGCAGCAGGGCATCAACGCGACGGTAGCGAATTATCTCTCATGGGATTCTCTCGCCGAGGAAGCCGCTGCGGAATACAGAAGCGGTCGGACACGGACCATCGTTCTGGTCGGGCATTCCTCAGGTGCGACGGTACTGCCCAACATGGCGGCGCGACTGGATCAGCTTGGCGCCCCCGCCACGCTGGCGATCGGCCTGGATTCGGTGTTTCGCACCGCCATAGCGGGACATGTCGGGCGGTATCTGAACTTCTACGTAGCCGATGGAAACGGTACACGGGTCGAGAAGAGCAGAGATTTCCACGGCGCGCTGGAGAATGTCGACGTCGGAAGTACGGGTGTCGGACATCTCACCATCGACAAGGACGTCGCGATGCAGCAGAGGGTCATAAGCGCCATCGACGCTGTCGCGTTTAGTCGCGCAAGAGGGACGTCCGTGACGCAGAAGCGGCCGGAAGCGCGTGCGAAGCAAAGTTCTGCCGCGCCGACCACCGCGGACCAATAGCCAGCGTCCGGGCCAAACCCGCCTCAAATTCTGCCGATTCGACCGCCACAAAGCACCCGGGCATATTCCGCGAATGGGAATGCACGGCGTTTTGAGCGGATTCGATCTGTCCGACTGACCCGCCGGCGTCTAGAATTATTCGCATGCCTGTATGCCAAGGGCACAAACAGGAGCGCATGATCAAGCCGCCTGCAACGATCAATATCGGGGCAATGCTTTGCGCGGGCCTCTTCCTTTTTAGTGCCGGTCCGGCGGCGGCAGGCCAGGTCGCGGGATCGACCGTGGCTGCGGCACCGCCGCTGGCTGCGCCGCAGCCGGTGGTCGCTCCGCGCGGACGCGCCTATTTGTTCCGTGGCGCGCTCGGTCCGATTTTCTCGCGCGGCATGGATCGCCTGGCGGAAGAGATCGAAAGTGCCGGCATCCCGGCGAGTGTCTACGAGTTCACGATTTGTGGCCTGATCGCCGCGAGCGCGATTCGGGAATATCGCCAGGATCCCCGTCCGATCATCCTGATCGGGCATTCCATGGGGGGATATTGCGCGCTGAAGTTCTCAGAAATACTGCAGGCCGAAAACATTTCGGTCAGTCTGGTCTTCACGATCGATCCGCCTCAGGTCAGCCCTCCGGTCCCGACCAATATCGAGCGCTATCTCAATATTTTCCTGTCGAAGAGCGTTCTCGGTGGCAGTCACATCAAGCCGGCAAAAGGCTTCAAAAATCACTTTGCGAGCTTCGATCTCTCGGAGCGCGAGGAAGTTTCACATTTCAATATCGACAAGAAAGACGACTTCCACCAGCAATTGCTCGCCAAGATCCTGCAGCTCGCGACCACTTCCGTGAAAGCCGAAGGCGAGCCGGTGCCGCTCAATTATGTCGTTCCTCCCGATACCGCGATCGAGCTGTGGGACAGCGGCATGCCGGTGTTCGCGCGTCCGGGCGATACGCTGCAAACCATCGCGGGACTTTATCACGTGCCGCTCTGGTCGCTCACCCAGATCAACAAGGGAGCCGATAGCGCACCGCTGGTGCCCGGCGAGCGCATTGTCGTTCCGCGTCGTCTGGTGCCGCTCGCCGAGATCTCGCAGCAATCGTCGCCTAAGCGCTGACGGTGCGGATCTGGGTTTGGATTTTATGCGTTCAGCGCTGCGGCAGGAACGGGATCAGCATTGGAACGCGCCGGCAGTAAGGGCCATAGGCGTCGGCGCCGAGTTCCGTTGTCAGGAAGCCTTCTTCCATGCGGGCCTTTTGCCACAATCCAAAGGTGATCAGCAGCGCGCCGAGCAGTGCGGTGGCCGTTCCGACCGCGATGCCCGTCGCCAGCATTCCCGCGATAAGCCCGGTATAGATCGGATGGCGCACAAGCCCGTAGGGGCCGGTGTCGATGACCCGATGGCCTTCCTTTCGCGTGATCGCGTTGGACCAAAAGCGTCCGAGATGAATTCGCGCCCACCAGGTGAACAACGTGCCCGCCACGGTCACGGCCGCCAGCACGTAAACGCCGGCATTGCCCATCGGCCAGAGCGGCTGCTCTCCCAACACCCGCGCGGTCCCGGGCATGAGCAGAACGGCGCCGATGAGAATGGGGATGCGGTAGGCCCGCGATTCCCAGGTCCGGACGTGTTTTTCCGTTCGACCGGAAAAGAACGATCCTATCCCCCAGCTGATGAGCCAGGCGACCCAGATGAACGCCAGCAATTGGGTTGGCCAAGAGCCGGTCCAGCCACTCCTGAAAGCGGCTAGGAATTGGTGCAGATGATCAAACATGTCTCAGATTATATGACCGGATTGCTTCAACCTGGCAACTCCGGTGAGACCCTCGAATATGCCGAAGACTGGCTTGAACCGATGTGGCTTGAACCGACGTGGCTTGGACCGATCTGGCTTGGCCCAAATCCCTCGCGATCGGTGTTGGCACCGAGAAGATAGGCGATGGTCTCCCGCAATGCGGGCTCGACCGGCCGCGGCGCGTAGCCGAGTTCACGCTGCGCCTTTTCGATCGAGAGCGCCCTTGCACGCAACGCGATCCGGACGCCCTCGACCGTGCCAGAAGGCGGCCGGCCCGTCACATAATCGGCGATAAACTCCAACAGGACGGTCGTCCATCGCGAGGCGCGGCCGGAAACCGGAATCAGCAGACTGCGGCGTCCGCTTATTTCGGCCATGAGCTGAAGAACGTTCTTGAGCGGGATACTTTCGCCACCAAGAATGTAGCGGTGTCCGACCCGTCCGTGTTCCATGGCGAGAACCAGGCCTGCCGCGGCGTCGCGCACATCGACGAGGTTGACGATGAAATTGAGATATAATTGAAGACGATCACCGAGAAAATGTCGCAGCATCGCTGCCGGCGGCGTAAGATTGTGATCGTGCGGTCCAATCGGCATCGTTGGGCAGCCAATGATCACCGGGAAGCCTGACGCCGCGGCCTGCACTGCGAACTTCTCCGCGAGCAATTTCGAACGCGTATACGGCCCCGGCATATCGTCGGCCGACAGCAAGGTATTTTCCGTAACGGCCTCTTCCGATGGCGCGGGGTGGAAAAGGATGGATTCCGTCGAGCAGTGAAGGAATCGAGCGATCCCTCGCTTGCGCGCCGCTGCAATGACGATCTCCGTGCCGCCGCAATTGATGTCATGAAAATCGCTTTTGCGCGGCATCCACATGCCTGGTAGTGCGGCGAGGTGATAAACTTCCTCGACGCAGTTCAGGGTGTCATTCACCAGGTCCGGATCAAGTACCGAACCTTCGACATATTGCACTTCGGGGTGCGCGCGGGTCGGTCGTCGGAGATCGAGAACCCGCACCTGTCGGCCCCGCGCCACCAGCGCCGAGACCAGGTGCTGTCCGATGAAACCGCTTCCGCCAGTGACAAGTACCCGTGTCATGAGCGCGGTTGGGCCTCGCCCTGGGGTTCGCCTGCGTAAAACGGAGCGCGGCGGGGCGCCTGTTGCGGAGCCTGGATGATCGCAGCAAGATCATGGCGGAAGCCGGATGCGATGAACAATTTCGCCATCACAAACATCGGTCCGATCAGCAAATGAGGTGGATTATCCAGAAGTGCCGGCTGCCGACGTTCGAACAATTGGTGGCCGACAGCTTGCAGGGCGAAGCCGATGACAATCAAAATGCCCGTCGTCAGCCACATGCCGAGGGCACTCACATGATTGTCGATGATCGCGGCGGCTGAAAGCAACAAGGCAGCAGCGCCGACAATTGCTATTCCGAGCGCGGCATCGAGCAGAAGCCAGTAGATCAGGACCGGCACAACCAGAATGATCGCCGCCGAGGTTTGGATACCAAATCCGTGGAGCGTCCATGTGCTGAGCGGAAGAACCGCGGCCAGGAACAAAAAGATGATGCCAAAAACGTGCATCGCGCAGTTCCAGGGATCGCGATGATATTCCACGTAATCCGCAAGTTGCCGCTTAAAATAGCCGTTCATACTGTGCTCGCTACTGCTCGCGCGTGTGCGATCATCCAGCCCGGACGTACAGACCTGTGTTAGTAGAACGAGAGATCGGCCCAAGTCAAATTACGCTGCGTGCTTGCCGTTTGGGCAAAGCCATTCAAGTTTGGGCGAGAGCCATTCAATATGATGTGTTCACGACATATCAATTCTTTGAATGGCCAAAGATTGATTGATTCAAGGAATTGGTTTGGCAATGGAACGCGGATGCGCACTTCGGATGGCGATTCTCGGCCGGTGGCTGGTCCGGTCGCCGTTTGCTAGTTGGCGGGCGCGATCAAGCCGGCCTGGACTGCGACATTTTGCGCAACTGGCGGCGCCAAATCCCGGCCCGGCAGGTCAGCCAACAGCGGCGCATCGACATATTGCATGACGCTATCTTGATCGATCACGAAGGTCGGCCGGTAGTTCCTCATATTCGTATCCTCGATCATCGCCATGCGGCGATTGTCCAGCATCAGCCAGTGCCCCTCCAGTCTCACGGCGGCGACAGCATGGTCCTCGCCACGGATGTCGCGCATGACCACGATCCGCAGATCGTCGGGCGCGATGCCGGCCAGTCGCAATGCGACCAACTTTGCGATCGCATAGTCTTCGCAATCTCCGGCGCCATGCGCCAAGGTGACCAGCGGCGAACTCCACACATCGATCTCGCCATATTGAGCCAAATCGCTCATCGGCCGGATCGCAAGATTGATCGCGCGATTGATTTCACCGAGACGGGCGCGGCCCTCGCGAGCTCTTGCGGTGTCGACAATGGCGAGTAGCTGAAGGGCGGCCGGAGACACGCAGCCGTCGCGGTCTCCGTCGCAAAGCGCCAGTTGCACCCTTTCGTCGCCGAGCTTGCGCTCGACATCGCGCCATTTGTTCCAGAGGCCACCGGCGGACAGGACGGCGGCGGAAAGCCCGAACGGTTCGGCCGATCCGCCAATGAGCTTCGATGTCCAGACTTGATGCAGCGTGCCGGCGATCAGCTCAGCCGACGGCCCGAACCAGATCATCCCCCACGCGAGTATAACGGCACGCCACGCGTGCGAACGACCGAAAAAGCCCATCTGATGCCCCATGTCCGGGTATCGGCGAGGCTGACTAGCCTGCTCGTGACCGGATCGTTTCGCTGGGGATGATGGGCGGGAGGGCTTTTACTCTGCTTAAGGCCGGTGGTGTTGGGCCGAAAAACGCGAAACAGGTTGAAATCCGTCTCGCCATTTTGCTTAAAATTTTACGCATCGCCCGTTCTGGGGAACAGTAAAATCCCTCGCGGGGACAGAAAAGACGTGAGACTATTGTCACTTGCGGTAGTTTCTGCCGGATATGGCTAATTTCGCCCGGGATAGCTTATTTGTTATCCGGATTGTTATCGAGATTATAGTTTTACTCCGGGATTTGCGCAATATCCTGCACGGCGCTACGCCGGGAAGCAGGCGCAAGTATTGTGATAGAAATTTTTACTTGGAATGGTATCGGAAACTCTGATTCTTAAGTGCGGAAACACAGATATACTGTGATTTTAATTAGAAATACTTGGGATTCCGAAGGTCCGGGGGGCCAATATCGCGTAAGATCTCTGCTGAATAATATTCTACATCCAAGAGATGGTGTTTCGCTACCCACTTCAGGATGGTATGCAAGGTTAGACTTCTAATATTTTGCAAGTATTAACCATTGCGGTGGCCAATTGAATTTCGTCGGCAAATTCGAGGCGCAGCTCCACCTTGACGGTTCGGGTACCCATCCCGATACCCATCATCACGTCGAATTCGATTTCCAGCCATGCCCCTTCGGACGCCATCATCGTTCCGGACGCTGATTTGCTGTTCAAGGGAGACTTCAAGCGGTCCGGCGTCGACCTCGTCCTTTCCAAGGACGACCACGAGCTGGTGCTGCAGGATTACTTCAAGGGCGAAAAGCGAGCCGCGCTGGCGTCGCCTGATGGCGCCCACCTCACCGGCGACCTCGTCAACGCGCTGACCGGTCACGTCGAATATGCCCAGGCCGACGGCAGCGCCAGCGTCGGCAAGGTGATTGGCCATGTCACCAAGCTAACCGGTACTGCGACCGCGGTCCGCAACGGCGTCTCGATCATCCTGAACATGGGCGACAACGTCGAAAAAGGCGATGTGGTCCAGTCTGGATCCAGTTCGACGCTCGGCGTCACCTTCATCGACGGCACGGTGTTCGGTCTCGCGTCGAATGCGAAAATGGTGCTCAACGAAATGGTCTACGACCCGAATGGGTCGAACAATTCCACGCTGTTCAGCCTGGTCGTGGGGACGATCTCGTTTGTTGCCGGGCAGACCGCGAAACACGGCGATATGAAGATCGATACGCCGGTCGCAACCATGGGCATCCGTGGCACCGCGGTGCTGGTCGAGATCGACTTCGACATTCCCGGCCAGAACGGCCTGCCCGAGGCGAAATTCCAGGTTGTGATGGAACCGGACGGCACCACCGGTTCCTACCTTCTGTTCGAAAAGAACACGCTTACTCAGATCGCGCAGGTCAACATTGCCGGGCAGCAGGTAAGCATCAGCAACAACAATGTGAACTACTCGAACACGCAATTGTCGCCGGAGCAGCTAAAACTTGTCACCGACGTATTCGCGCAGAGATTCACCGACACAAACACCAAATCGTTCACTCAATTTACGGATTCGCTGACCCCGCAAGCGTTGCCGCCCGTCGGGTTGCCTAACGGAGGCACCGCTACGCCGTTGGTTTTGTTCGTCACTCCGGCAACGGTGTTAAACCAACCGTCTACCCAGGGTCAGTCGGGGGGCGGCTCGAACGGCATTGTCCCGCACATTGCCCTGGCGCCCACGGTGGTCGCGTTCGGGAATTCGTTGAACGCGCTATCCGACACGGTCGGCCACTCCGCCATCGACACGGCGTCCGGCCAGATCAGGTTTGCCGACATCAACGGTGGCGATCTGCCGACGGCGAAGGCAACGTTCGCATCGTACACCTATCAAAATTCGCAGCATCAGAACATTTCACCGAATGACCTGCAGCTGAAGGACATCCTGGCACTGGAAGTCGGGCTGGTCGTGGTCCAGACGCCGGGCAACAACAACAACGGCACCGCAACCTGGACTTACAATATCCCGAACACGGCCTTGGAGTTTCTCGCTGCCGGCGAAACGCTGACGCTGACGTACACGGCGGAGGTCGATTCGAATTACCCGGGAGGCAACCAAGCGACCCAGGTACCGTTCACGATCACGATCACCGGCACCAACGATGCTCCGGTCATTACTACGGGGCCGAAGACCATCGCATTTTCGGGTGGCATCGATACGCCGGGCGGGGATCTGACCACCAAGTCGCCGACAAAGGGAACGCTCGCCTTCGCCGACCCAAATCTTACCGACACCCATACGGTCACTACCAAGCTGACGAGCGCGGTGCTGTCTGGAGCCGGCGTGGCGCCGGGCACCGGCGTGCCGCCCGGCCCTCTCAAGATATTTGAAACCGCGCTTACCGCAGAGATTGCGACCGACAGCACCGGGACAGGCAGGGGAGTGGTCGACTGGCAGCTTGCCGCCCTGCCGGTTTACCTGGCTGACTTCGTGCCCAATGGCGACAAAGTCACGCTCACCTACGCCGTGACGGTAACGGACTCGCAGAACGCCACCTCCACACAACACATCACGGTCACGATTACCGGCAACAATACTGCGGCGGTGGTCTGGATCGCGACCACGTCAGGTGCAGCGTCCGGAGGGCTGTGGAGTGACGCGTCGAACTGGGAAACCGGGACCGTTCCAACCGCGACCGACGATGCCATCGTCATTACCGATCAGCTAATCGGTCTGACGCCGTCTTATCCGGTCACGATCAATGCGCCGGCGGTCGCCAACTCGCTGACCATGAATAATTACGGCACTCTATTCACCAATTCTCCGACACTCATCAATAACAACACCCTGACAGTTGGCGTCGGCGGGATCAGTCTTAGCGCCGACTCCATTGTCAATAATTACGGCACCATCACCACGGGCGGCCTGTTCGAAGTGCTGCAGGAAAGCTCGCTGCACAATTATGGCCTGATCACGCTCAACGACGGCGGCGACTTCGAAGATTCAGGCACAGTCAAGATCGGCACTAGTCACCTATTCCGGCTCGGTCACGAATTCCGGGACGATCGAGGTCGCGGGCGGAACGCTCAATGTTGAGGTCGCTGTCGATAACACCGGCGGCATTTTTCAGATCGACCCCGGCGCGAGCTGCAGTTGAACGGCGCCGCCATCGATGGCGGCACCATCAACGATAACAGCACGATCGACGTCGTCGGCAGCAGCAAGATCGATGCTGGCGCGACGCTGAACAACGGCGCGGCAACGGTCGAGTCCAGTGTGATACTGACGCTGGATGGCATGACGGTGAGCGGCACAACCATCACCGACATGGGCACGATCGTGCTCGACGACACGGTGCAGCTGACCGGCGGTGCCATCATCGAGGGCGCCTCAAGTTCGGCCCCGGGGACGATCACCAACAACGGCACGCTGGAAGTGGCGGGGGCGGCCGAACTGCTCAACGACACGCTGACCAACGCCAGCGGCGCCATCATCCAGGTCGACCTCCTCGAGACGCTGACGCTGGACGGCACCACCATCACCGGCGGCACGCTGACCATCAACGGCACGCTCGACTCGATCGGCATCAGCGCCATCACCGATGCCGGCATCACCATCACCAACACGGGCCTGATCGAATTCGACCGGCGGCGTCCTCACCATCGATCCTGCGCTGCCGAATCTGACCTTGACCAATTCCGGCACGCTGGAGGCCAATGGCGGCGAACTTGACATCACCGGCGAGCAGGTCGCCAACACCGGTACGCTGCAGGCCATCGACGACTCGACGCTGAAGCTGACGACCACGACGGTGACCAATACCGGCGCCGGCACGGTGACGGTTGAAAGCGGGTCGACGCTGGATCTGACGAACGCCGACATCGATGGCGGTACCGTCGGCAATTCCGGAACGATCGATAATCTGTTGGGCTCGAATACGATCTCAGCAGCCATGACCAATACCGGGACCATCGAGGTCAAGGCAGGAAAGCTGGATCTGGCGGGCGGACTGAGCGGCGCGGGATCCTTGATCATCGATGCCGGCACAACGCTGGAGCTTGCCGGCGCGGATGCTCAAACCATCACCTTCGCGGGCGGCAACGGCACCTTGCAGCTCGACAACGTAGCTGGCCTTGGCTTTACCGGGACGATCGCGGGCGTGTCGTCGACTGGCGGCACATTCACGATCACCGGTGCGGGCGATATCACCAGCACCAGCGGCGACGCAATCGACTTCACCGCGTCGGGCGGCGTGATCGGAAACGAGGCCGATGTGACGCTGACGCCGTCTGGCGCCATCACAGGCGCCGCCAACGGTATCGTCGTTATTCAGAACGGTGTCGGCGATCTTAACGTCGATCCGTCCGGCAATGTTGTCGGCCTGGCGGGCAATGGCGTGACGGCGGAAGACAGCGCGACCGGGATCGGCAATATCTTCGTGAATGGCGGTACCGGCAGTGCGACCGGCACTGGAACGGGATCGATCGGGCTGTTGGCCGAGAATCTCAACGCGGCCAACGGCGGTAACATCACGGTCACCCAGTTGGGCGGCGCGAGTGGTGGCCTCTACGGAATCGTAGCCCTAACCGAGGGCAACGGCAACATTTCGGTGGAAGCCGCGGGCGCAGTTACCGCGACGGTGCAATACGGCATTCGGGCCGTGAGCTAAGGCACCGGAGACATCACGGTGACGACGGATGCGGGAACCGTCATCAATTCCGGCGTGGGGCCGGCATCGAGGCGATCAACAAAGATGCGACGATCGCGGCTTCGGCTGACAGCACGATCACGGTGAACGCCAGCGGTATCATCAAATCCGGTACCGACGTCAACCTCGACGGCTCGGCGCCACAAGGCATCGTTGCCGGATATTACGGGACCGACGCTCGTCGCCAACACTAATATCAACGGAACCGTCGTCATCAACAACTATGCCAATGTCACCGCGGCTGGCAGCTACGGCGTCGAGGCTTTTAATTTCGGCAATGGTGACGTCACCGTGAACGATAAAGCCGGGACTACGGTCTCCGGCGGGCAGTATGGCGTCGGAGCCTTTGCACTGAGCGGCGGCACAGGCAACGTCGCCGTGAACGTCGCGGCCAATGCCACGATCACGGGCACTTCGAGCTACGGGATCGATGCCGGGAACCTCAGTGTCGGCAATGTCAACGTATCCACCTTGGCTGGCGACGTCATCAATTCGGGAAGCACCGGTATCGAAGCCTACGATGAGGCAACCTCCATCCCGACGTCTGCCAATAGCATCGTGCATGTCATCGCCAATGGCACTATCAACTCGGGCGCCAATCTGACCAACATCGGCACCGCCCCGGCGGGCATCAGTGCGGGCTATTTCCCCGGTGAGGCCGAAAATCCCGATGACAACGTCGCCGGCAATGTGATCGTCGAAAGCAATGCGACCATTATCGCCGCCGGTGGCGACGGCATCGACGTCTACAATTGGGGCACCGGCAATGTGACGGTTTCGACGGGCTTGACCTCGTCGATCACGGCTCCGGTCAACGGCATCCAGGCCGGTACCTTCGATGGTGGCGACGTCAGTGTCACCAACGACGGTACCGTCAGCGGCGCACTCGGCATTTACGCAACCGCGAGCCTTGCGGGCACCGTCTCGGTGACCAACAGCGGGCACGTAACCGGCACGCTCCATTCCGGCATCTACGTCGCGCAGGACGGCACAGGCTCGATCGGCTCGACCACGATCACCAACACCGGAACGGTGCTTGGCTCGACGGCCGATGCCGCGATCGCCGTCTATGACAACGCCACCGGCACGGTCACAATCGACAACAATTCCGGCACGATCGGTCCCGCCGCGGTGTTGGCATCGACCCACGCTATCTTTGAGAGTGGCGGCGATATCACCATCAACAATACCGGCGCGATCAACGGCACGTTGTACCTCGCTAACGGGACATTCAACAACGAACTCGGCGGGACGTGGCAGGTCGGTGGCACGAGCGAGTTCGGCGAGCAGTCCTCCACGGGCATTGTGGAAGCCTTTACGATCGACAACGCGGGAACGATCGACTTGATCGATGCTGCCTCGCTTTCCGACGCCAGCGGCCTGAACATCGATAACACCGGCACCATCGATAATGTGTCGGGTTCGAATACGATTTCAGCGGCTGTCATCAATACGGGCGCCGGCACGGTGACGGTCGCAGGCGGATCGACCCTGACTCTGGCGAATGCCAGCATCACCGGCGGCACCGTAACGGATAACGGCACGATCGGTATCACCGGGGCCTCCACGCTTGCCGGGGTCACCTTCAACGGCGCCGCGGGCGGGACCGACACCATCGACAATGCCGGCACCCTCACGCTCGGCAGTGGTGGCCTGACGCTCGGCGGCCCGGCGGCCTTTACGCTGCTGCTCGATGGCGCCGGCACGTTGGCACTCAACGGCCAGACGATACAGGCCGCGACGGCGGGCATGACGCTGGAGAATAATGGCAACATCATCTCCGGCGCCGGTCAGATCGGCGACGGCACGACCAACGACCTGACGTTGGACAACGCCAGTGGGGTGATCGAAGCGCTCGGCGGAATGTTGAAGATAGCAACCGGTAATGCCGTCACCAATGCAGCAACGCTGGAAGCCGACGGCGCGACATTGCTGGTCACCACCAAGATCCTCAATTCCGGAGTGATCGAGTTCGATCAACGGCGGCACGCTTGACCTCAAGGGGGGCGGCGCCGGCGAGATCATCTGGACCGGTACCACGCCCGTCGCCGGCAGCAACGGGATCGTGCTTGCCGGCAGCACCGATACGCTTCTGGTCGATTCGACGACCGGCCAGTTACAGCTTAATGGCACGACCGCCGATGGCGCGGTTTCGCTCGGCGGCGGAACGATCAAGGGCAACGGCACCACCGCCGAAATACTTGATAACTTCAATAACGTGATCTCCGGCTATGGCCATATCGGCCTCGGCACGGATTTATTGACGTTGCACAACGAATCGGCCGGCGTCATTGACGCCAATGTCAGTGGCCAGATGATTTCCATCGATACTGGCAGCAACACCATCGTCAATGCCGGGACGATGGAGGCGACCGCCGGCGGCACGTTGCAGATCGAAAGCAGCGTCAGCAATTCGGCGCTGATCGAAGCCAATGGCGGCACGGTGTTCGTTGCGAGCACAGCCGTCATCACCGGCACTGCGACCGTGACCATCACCCATGGCGGGTTGGCCGAGTTTGCCGGCTCGTCGACCCAGACGCTCGATCTGAATGCGACGTTCTCGGGCGCCGGCACGCTGCAGCTCGATCATTCCCAGCAATATGGCGGCACGATCAGCGGCTTTGGCGTCGGCGACAAGATCGATCTCACCGATCTCACCTACTCGACGAGCGAGACCGACGTCTGGAACAGCACCACTGACACGCTGACGATTTATAACGGGACGCATAGCGCGTCGCTGATCTTCTCGGGTTCGTACAACCAGAACAGTTTCTCGCTGACCAGCGATGCCAACCACGACACCGAAGTGGTGTTGAGCCCGGCGCAGGCATCCCTGAGCGATCTCGATCCCAGCGGCAATGCGGTCAACGGCTTTGCCGTCGCAGCCAGCCTGATAGATGCAAATGCGAGTGGCCTCACTTATACGTGGCTGGAAAACAATCAAATCGTTCAGAGCGGCAACAACCCGAGCTTTACGCCAGGCGCAGCTGACATAGGCAAGGTGCTCGACGTCGTCATTGGTTTTACCGACGGCGGCACCACCGAACAAATCACCGCGCTCGCAGGTACGGTGGTCGCCGCGCCGGTCGTCAGCGCCGGCGGCAGTGCCGCCACGACCAACGAGAACCAGCCGCTGACGTTGAGTTCGCTTAACGTGGTGTTCGCCGATGCCGGTGGCGATACCATCACCGTGACGCTCGATGCCAACGACGGCACGCTGTCGCTTAACTCGACGGTGGGCGTGCACGAGAGCGGTACCGGACTCGGCAGCTCGCCGTTGATCCTGACCGGCACGCTCGCGGCGATCGACACCGCGCTTACCAGCGGCGTCGTCTACACGCCGAGTTCCGATTTCACCGGCATCGATACGTTATCCTTCAAGGCCAACGACGGCGCCATCAATTCGAATACGGCCGACGTCTCCATCACCGTCTTAGCCCCGGTGCCCCCGGTGATTACCGCGCCGGAAAGCGGCACGACGGCGTCGCATTTCGTCACCATCGATGATCCGGGCGCGCGCCAGGCGAGCGGCGAGGGCACGCTCGCCCACGACATCAACGATTCCGGCGTGATCGTCGGTGGTTACACCGTCAATTCCCAGCACAGCTCGGGCTTCGAATATGATGGCGGTTTCTCAACCGTCGGAGTTTCCGGGGCGCAACACAACAGCGCCGACGGCATCAACAATCTGGGCGAGATTGTCGGCTTCGATTTATCGTTCCAGTCGCCACCGCGCCATGGCTTCACCGATGACGACGGTAGCTATACCCAGATCAATCTTCCTGGCGCCATAAGCACCACGGCAAATGATATCAATGATGCCGGGGTTGTGGTTGGCGGCGTCCATTTGCACAACTCGCCGTTCCATGAGGGCTATATCGTTAATGACGGCGTCATCACGTATCTCGACGCGCCCGGGACGTCATCACCCAGCGTCTATACAAATGCGGAGGCTATCAACGACGCGGACCAGGTGGTCGGCATCTACAGGCCGACCAATGGCAGCCACGATCAGGGCTTCCTCTATCAGAACGGCACCTACACGACCATCAGCGATCCCAACGGCGCAGAGGGTACCGAGGCCTTGGGCATCAACAATGCCGGCGAAATCGTTGGCCAGTACACCGATAGCGCCGGCAAGACGCACGGCTTTCTCGACGTCGACGGCACCTTCACCACCATCGACGATCCGCTGGGCGTCAACACGGCTATCACCGGTATCAACGACGCCGGTCAGATCGTCGGCTATTACCAGGACAGCAGCGGCATCGATCATGGCTTTGTCGCATCGCTGAATGGGGTTTCGACTCCGGAGGACCAGGCGCTGACGCTGAAGACGCTCAGCGTGTCCGACCCGAATGCCGGCACCAATAACATCGAGGTCACGCTCGATGTTGCCCACGGGACATTGGCGCTTGCGCCGGCGGACCTCACCGTCGATGGCCTCACCGTCAATGGCCAGGGCAGCGATGCGCTGGTCCTGACCGGCACCCAGACTGCAATCAACGCGGCGCTGGCGGACGGACTGACCTACACGCCGACGCTGAATTCCCAATTTGCCGACGTGCTGAAGATCACCGCCGACGACCTGGCGCACAACGGAACCGGCGCGCCCCTGTCCACGACCGTGGATGTCGGCATCGTCGTCACGTCAGCCGACTCGATCGCCAATGGCGCGACTTACACCGTCAGCGCAGCCTCCAGCGACACCATCGCTTTCGCCGGCAGCACCGGCACGCTCGGTCTGGCCCAGCCCTCAACCTTTACCGGCGAGATCGCCGGGATTTCGGGATCCGGCGATGTGCTGGACATCCACGGCTTCGCCGCGGCGACCACGACGGCCTCGACCGGCAGCGGCAGCTTCAACAGCCTGACCGATACCACGACGCTGACGGTGACCGACTCGTCCGGGCCTTTGACCGAGAAGTTTACGCTGGCTGGAAATTATTCCGCCTCGACCTGGCATGTATCGAATGACGGCCATGGCGGCGTCGATATCGTCGATCCGCCGGCGGCGGCAGCGCCCACGATCGCGAGCGGCGGGTCCCTGGAGATCGCCGATCCGGTTGCGGCCGGAGAGAGCGTCACGTTCCAGAGCTCGACGGGGAGTCTCGCGCTCGACGCCCCCTCGAGCTTTGCCGGCGTCATTTTCGGCTTTACGGGAGACGGCACGCTGGCTGGTTCGGACCAGATCGATCTCAAGGGCATCGATTATCACGCGAGCACGTTCTCCGAGAGCTTCAATGCTGCCACCGACACGCTTGCGGTCAGCGACGGGACCGACCATGCGACGCTGCAGTTTAACGGCGTCTATCAGGCGGCGAACTTCAGCTTCACAAGCGATGGCGACGGCGGCACGATCGTTTACGATCCGCCGGTTTCCGACAGCCCGGATGGAGCTGCCGGCGCCGGACACCACCTCAACAGCCATGGCTTCGTGTTCAAATTCGCGAACGACGATCTCGGTGCGACGGTGGACCACACTGTCGCCGATGCGCACCCATGGGACGGCCCGATGGCTGCGAATGGGCAGGCGGCCTTTGGCGCAACGCATGATGACAGCCACGGGCATTGGGCCGGCCATCCCGACGGTCATGATCCCGCCGCCTGGGCCGGGATCCTCAAGGCGCAACTGCACGCCAACGATTTTCACTTCGTTTAGGCCGTTTTCCAGCGCCGCCCGAACCTGATATCCAGACAGCATGAAGCGACTGAGGGTATTGCGAAGGTGGTTCGCGCGGAAATTCGGGTATGCGAGGGTGGTCTGCCTCGCGCTCCTGATCGGCGTCGCTGTCCTGCGCGTGGCCGATCCTGCCCCGATCGAGGAGCTTCGCGTCAGAACCTTCGATACTTTCCAGCTTATCCAGCCCCGCGTGAAGACCGTCCGGCCCGTCACCATTGTCAATATCGACGAAAAGAGCCTGGCGAAACTCGGCCAGTGGCCCTGGCCGCGGACCCGGATCGCTGATCTGGTCAACGACCTGACCCGGCTCGGCGCCGCCGTGATCGCCTTCGACGTTCTGTTCGCCGAGCCTGACCGGCTCAATCCGGATGCGGCGGCCAACACGTTTCCCAATCTCGATGAAGAGACCCGGGGCAAGTTAAGAGCGCTGCCGAGCAACGATCAGATTTTCGCCGATGCGATCCGGAACTCGCGCGTGGTGCTGGGCGAATCCGGCGCTTCCGAGGTGCTCTCGGCTTTTGACGAGACGCTGCCGGTGACGGGCCTCGCCAAGCTTGGCGACCCTGATCCGTTCATGCTGGATTTCCCCGGTTTGCTGCGCAACATCCACGTGCTGGAACAGGCCGCCGCCGGGCGTGGCCTGATCTCGATCAAAACCGAGCGCGACGGCATTGTGCGGCGGGTGCCGATGGTGATGCTGGCCCAGGGCACCGCGATGCCGTCGCTGAGTTTTGAAATGTTGCGGGTCGCAACCGGCAGCGACACCATCCTCATCAAGGCCGATCAGGGCGGTATCAAGAACATCGCGGTCAAGGGATTCCAGGTTCCGACCGACCGTAACGGTCAGCTTTGGGTTCACTTCGCGCATTACGATCCGTCGATTTACGTTTCAGCCGCCGACGTGCTCGACGGCCAGGTGGCGCCGGACATGATTGCGGGCAAGCTGGTGCTGATCGGAACCTCGGCGATCGGGCTGAACGACGTCAAAACCACCCCGATCGATCCGGTGATGCCCGGGGTCGAGGTTCACGCCCAGGTGCTCGAAGCCGCCTTGACGGGTGAACTGCTTTCGCAGCCGAACTACGGCACGGCCGTCGAATTCTTCTCCGCGCTGCTGCTTGGCCTGCTGGTGATCGCGTTCGCACCGATGTTCGGGCCGATTACCCTCGTTGTCGTCGGCGCGCTGTTTGCAACGGTGCTGGTCGGAATATCCTGGTATTTCTATACGCAGCACCGGTTGCTGATCGATTTTACCTACCCGCTGCTCTCGACCACGTTGATCTATCTTACCCTGATCTTCACCAGCTTTGTCCGCGAGCAGGCGCAGCGGCGGCAGATTCGCTCGGCCTTCGGACAGTATCTGTCGCCGGCGCTGGTTGAACAGCTGGCGCAGTCACCGGAAAAACTCGTGCTCGGCGGCGAAGAGCGCGAGATGACCATCATGTTCTCCGACGTCAGGGGTTTCACCACCATCTCGGAGTCCTACAAGCACGATCCGCAAGGCCTTACGTCGCTGATGAACCGGTTCCTGACCCCGCTGACCAACGCCATTCTCGCGCGCAAGGGCACCATCGACAAATATATGGGCGACGCGATCATGGCATTCTGGAACGCGCCGCTTGACGACAGGGAGCATCAGCTCAACGCCTGCGAAGCCGCGCTCGACATGCTGGAGCGGATCGATGGGCTGAATAAGGAACGCGAGCGCGAGGCGCAGGACGGTGGCCACTCCTACATTCCGATCAATGTCGGCGTCGGGCTGAATACCGGCACCTGCGTTGTCGGCAATATGGGCTCCGACCAGCGCTTCGATTATTCGGTGCTCGGCGACAGCGTCAATCTGGCGTCGCGTCTGGAGGGACAATCCAAGGAGTATGGATTTCCAATCATCGTCGGCTCCAAGACCGCGCTCGCGGTCAAGGACAGGTTTGCGATCCTTGAGCTCGATTTCATCATGGTCAAGGGCAAGAAAGAGCCCGAGGTCATCTATGCGATTGCCGGGCGGCAGGACACCGCGCAATCCGGCCGCTTTCAAAGGCTGCGCAACCTGACGATCGAAATGCTGGCCTGTTATCGCAGCCGTGATTGGGAAGGCGCGTTGGCGGCGATCGAACGCGGTCGCCGCTCCGACGAAGCCCACGCGCTTGAGTTACTCTACAATCTCTATGAGACGCGAATTCTCGGCTATCAGAAGAACCAGCCTCCGGAAGACTGGAACGGCGCCTTCGCCTTGTTGACGAAGTAAAGGGTTTTCGAGCGAAAGCCTGCGCCGGACTTGATCCGGAGGTGGGCGCCGATTCGCGTTAAGAAAACGTGTCAAAATTAAAAACCAAAGCAGATCAGCCACCGATGCGAGGATCGGCCCAGCGCTCGATCTGGGAAGGGGCGATAATCTGCTTGGGTTGATGAGGGTTGAGCGTGCCGGCGCTGGCCGACCAGCCTTTGGCCAGAATCTGCGTAGCGAACAGCTTGGCGTCGACTTCCGATTTGAACGTCCGGGTTGACCGCACCGTGCTCGTGGCGCTGTCTTCCGTCTTCATCTCCTTGGGCGGCCCAAAGGCCACGTACCAGATATCGCATTGTGTCATGATTGTATAAGTCCGACGGCGCACGAAAGTTTCCATCGTCTCGCATCAGCCAGGTAGCCGCCCACCGCTCTCGCAGATTGGAGTCGTCACGTCCTGCAATTATGGATAAGTTCGAAGGCGGTACGCAGGAATCGCGCGCACAAACAGGGGGGAAGTACTTATGCAAATGTCTAATGAAGGTATTCTGGTCATTCTATTCGTCGGCCTGATCGCGGGCTGGCTGGCCGGAAAAGTGGTGCGGGGCACTGGCTTTGGGATCATCGGCGACATTCTTGTCGGTATCGCCGGCGCGCTGGTTGCCAGCCTGCTGTTTCCGAGGCTTGGAATCCATATCGGCGTAGGTCTCGTTTCGGAGATTATTTATTCCGCCATTGGCGCTGTTGTGCTGCTGCTGATCGTGCGGCTCCTTCGAGGCCGCTTCTAGGGGAGTTCGACTAAAACTCGATCGCGTAAAAGAATGGGGGCCATCGCAAAGGATGGCCCCCTTAAACATGTCGGTGCGTCGGTCGTCTGGAGCAGACGAGTTTGTTACTCGACGACCTCCACAATCCGGTGAGTCCGCGGTTCGACCAGAACCGTACGGCCGTTCACGACTGTATAGCGATAATCGTGGACGCCGTATTCCGGCGGCACGTCGTAATAGGTGACGCCCGCTTCCGGCAGAACCGCGCCAACCCGGACCGGCTCGTTGTATTGATAGGAGGGGCGGCGCTGCTCGACCACGTAACTGTGAAAGCGCGGACGCTCATCGACTCCCAGAACTCCGGCTACGCCGCCTACGACGCCGCCAACGACACCGCCCACCACGGCGCCGACCGGGCCGGCCGCTCTTTCGCCATCGCGTGAGCCGCGCTCAACGCCACCGGGGACCCCCTGGGCCTGCGCCGCGACTGGAAGCGCCATGGCGGCGGCAAGAGCAGCAATTCCGATAAAACGACAAATCATGATAACTCCAATGGTATTGTTGAGGTGGCCATACAACCGCTGGGAGCCGATTACGTTCCCTCCAATTTCTGGGAACAAAATGGCCATGGCGTTCTCGAGCGATAGCCAGCCTCCAGCCGTGCGATACATGTTCGTACCGAAGGCGGATGCATCAAAGCAAGGATTGGCGCAGCTTTTGTGAGCGCGGCGGTGTTTTGTTAACGCGACTTAAATAGACGATAACCGGAAACATCGGTAATCTAGGGTTCCCGCATCCTCGTGAAAGATCAGGTTTGATGGCAGCCGCTCCCGGTGTCCGGCGTTCCGAACTCGGTGATGCGCTGCGCGCCTGCCGTAGCGCCTTCCTTGGCGTCGGCATCATGAGCTGCATGATCAACCTCTTGTATTTGACCGGCTCGCTTTTCATGCTGGAGGTTTACGACCGGGTGCTTCCGAGCCGCAGTGTCCCCACGCTGGTCGGTCTGGCCATTCTCGCCGGTGGACTGTACGTCGCCCAAGGCGTTCTCGATCTGCTCCGGAGTCGAATTCTGGGCCGCATCGGAACCGCGCTCGACGAGTCCCTCAACAGCCGGGTGTTCGATGCCATTGTGCGGTTGCCGTTGACGGTCGGCGGCCGCAATGAAGGCGTTCAGCCGCTGCGCGATCTGGACAATGTTCGCTCGTTCCTCTCCAGCATGGGGCCAAGCGCGTTCTTCGACCTGCCGTGGTTGCCGTTCTATTTGGCAATCTGCTTTGCGTTCCACGTCATGATCGGTCTCACGGCGCTGGTCGGCGCGATCATTCTGGTCAGCCTCACCGTCGTGACCGAGTTCCTGTCGCGCACGCCGGCGCGTGAGGCTATGGGTCTGGCAGCACGCCGCAACGATCTGGCCGCCACCAGCCGGCGAAACGCCGAGGTGCTGGTCGCGATGGGAATGTCCGGGCGGCTGAACGCGCGCTGGAGTGTGGCCAACGAGAAATATCTTGCGGGCAATCAGCGCGCGAGCGATGTCGCGGGCGGTCTCGGCGCGATTGCAAAGGTCATGCGCATGATGCTTCAGTCGGCGGTGCTCGCGGTCGGCGCTTATCTGGTGATACATCAGGAGGCGACCGCCGGCATTATCATCGCGGGCTCGATCCTGAGCGCGCGGGCGCTGGCGCCGGTCGATCTGGCGATCGCGCATTGGAAGGGTTTCGTTGCCGCGCGCCAGAGCTGGGATCGCCTCAACCGTCTGCTTGAATCGTTACCCGCGCAGGCGGCGCAGACCTTGCTGCAAAACCCGTCGAGCCGCCTGAGCGTCGAGGCTGTCAGTATCGCGCCGCCCGGCGAACAGAAGATTGTGGTGCAGGACGTGACGTTCGCGCTCGACGCCGGAAATGGCGTGGGCGTGATCGGACCAAGCGGATCGGGCAAGTCTTCGCTGGCCCGCGCACTGGTTGGCGTTTGGCAGCCCTTCCGCGGCAAGGTGCGGCTCGATGGCGCCGCGCTCGATCAGTGGTCGTCCGATGTGCGCGGCCGCCACATCGGCTACCTGCCGCAGGACGTCGAATTGTTCGCAGGCTCCGTCGCCCAGAATATTTGCCGTTTCGATCCCGAGGCGAATTCCGAAGGTATCATCGCCGCCGCGAAGGAAGCCGGCGTGCATCAGATGATCATCAAGATGCGTGACGGTTACGACACCCAGATCGGGGAGCAGGGCGCCGCACTTTCGGCCGGTCAGGCGCAACGCGTAGCGCTGGCGCGCGCGTTATACGGCGATCCGTTCCTCATCGTGCTGGATGAACCGAACTCCAATCTCGATACTGAGGGCGACGAGGCGCTGACGCGCGCCGTTCGCGCGGCGCGCGAGCGCGGCGCCATTGTGGTGGTGGTTGCGCATCGGCCGGTCGGGATCGAGGCGGTCGATATGCTGCTTGTCCTGAAGGATGGCCGCATGCAGGCGTTCGGTCTCAAGGAAACTGTTCTGGGCCAGGTGCTGCAGCGGGTTGCGCCTCCGCCGACTCCCATCAAGATCGTGCCTGATGCGGGAGTTGCGAAATCATGACCGGCAGCAAGACGCGGGGAGCGCGGCGGTCGATACGGCTGCATTTGATGATCGGGCTGGCCGTGGTCGTCGTTCTGGCGGGCGGCCTTGGAGGTTGGGCATCGACGGCGCAGATGTCGGGCGCGCTGATTGCGCCGGGGGCGATCGTCGTTGAATTGAGCGTGAAGAAAGTACAGCATCCGACCGGCGGCGTCGTCGGCGAGGTGCGCGCGCGTGACGGCGACGTCGTCAAAGCTGGCGACGTGGTGGTGCGGCTCGATGACACCGTCACCAAGGCAAGTCTGGCGATCGTCACCAAGAACCTGGACGGGCTGTGGGCGCGGGCCGCGCGGCTCGAAGCCGAACAGCAGGGCCTCGACAAGATCGTATTTCCACCGATGCTGCTCGATCGGGCCAACGATCCCGATGTCAAGAATGTGATGGCGAGCGAGTCCAAATTGTTCGAGGTCCGCACCACCGGGCGGGTCGGGCAAAAGGCGCAGCTGCGCGAGCGGGTCACGCAGTTGCACGAGGAGATCGCTGGCCTTGAGGCGCAGGAGAAGGCCAAAGACCAGGAAATTGCGCTGGTGGAAAAGGAGCTGGTCGGGGTTCGCTCGCTTTACGATCAGCATCTGGTGCAGTTTGCGCGGCTGACGACGCTCGAGCGCGACGCGGCGCGGCTCGCCGGCGAGCGTGCGCAATACATCGCAGCGCGGGCGCAGGCCAGGGGCAAGATTACCGAAACCGAACTGCAGATCATTCAGGTCGACAAGGATCTGGTCAGCGACGTTTCCAAGGATTTGCGCGAGGCCCACGACAAGATCGGGGAGTTTGTCGAGCGCAAGGTCACCGCCGAAGACCAGTTGCGGCGGATCGATATTCGCGCCCCGCAGGACGGCATGGTCGAGCAGTCGACGGTTCATACCGTCGGCGGCGTGATCACGGCCGGTGACGCCATCATGTTGATCGTCCCACAAGCCGACGACCTGCAGGTCGAGGCCAAGGTCAATCCGCAGGATATCGATAAATTACAGATCGGCCAGAAGACCTTGCTGCGGCTGTCGGCGTTCAACCAGCGCACGACTCCGGAACTGAACGGCATTGTCACCCGCGTTTCGCCCGACGTCACCACCGAACAGCGCACCGGACAATCCTATTACACCATCCGCGTCTCGATGCCGCCCGAAGAAGTCGCCCGTCTCGGCGAGGTCAAACTGATCCCCGGCATGCCGGTGGAAGCCTTTGTGCAGACCGGCGACCGCACCATGCTGTCCTATCTGATCAAGCCGCTAAAGGACCAGTTGATGCGCGCGTTCCGCGAGAAGTGACGCCGAAGCATCGGCTCCTGCCGATGTGGCCGCGCCGTTCAACATTTACCAGCGTCATTTCCGGGTTTGCGCGAAGCGCGAAACCGGAATCTCGAGATTCCCCGGTGCGCAATTGCGCATCTGACGTTCGATGCTTCGCATCGCCCCGGCTGCGCACTTTCCGTGCGCGTTCCGCACAAGCCATCAGGTGATTTGCCCGTCGGGCGCCGTCTGCGATTTTATGTCCAGCTTCGTTTGCAAAAATATTTCGGTTCTCTTTTGACCCAAATCACCTCTACATCTTCCGCCGTTCCCGCCCACACAAAGGGGCGTTTCGCGATCGTCACGAACGTAGGGCAGGGGATGCGATGGACGCGGCTTGCGCTTTTGACGAACAGCGCGGACGTGGACGGCGAAGTCGTGTGGTCCTGACGCCCCGACGCTGGCGTCAAGTTTCGCGGAGGTATCCGCAAGGCGATGGTGACAACAAAGCCCGGTCACCAAGGAGAGCACGAAGGAAACCGTTAAAACCATTCGCGTGCGGGAATGCCGGGTGATCCCGGTGCGCTCGTGGTGACTAACGCGCGTGCTTACTACACACCACGCGCGGCTGCGGGTGCAACGGCACCCGGCATTCCCCGCTCCCCCTTGGGGTAGCGCCACGCCCTTTCTGGGCGAAGGATCTCTGCACACCCGGGCGCACCGCGTCGCGGGAATGCGGACGCGCGCCTTTCATGTCATCGCGAGCCAACGGGACGCGCGCATGCCAGCGACCCGTTGGCCCGCAATGACGGTTTACTTTCGTCGTCCCTGCGGACGCAGGGACCCATACGCCGTGTCGCCGATGCTGTGGCTGCCATCAATGCCCTTGTTGCGCCATCGCGTCGGCGAACGGCTGCCAGGGGCAATGGGTCCCTGCTTCCGCAGGGACGACTAAGCTGTCTGCAATCCCTAACGCGAAAGATTCTGCAGCAGGAAATTCAACGCCGTGTCGGCGAACACGTGCATGTTGGCAAGGCGGTCGGGGCTGCGGGTCTCAAGCGTCATCGCCGTTTGGTCAAGCCCCGCGATCGCCATGCAGCTATGGCCGGCGGCGTCGCCATAGCGGTTGCCGGTCGGCCCGGTGGCGCCGGTTTCGGACAGGCCCCAGTCCGAGGCGAAGCGTTGGCGGATCTGGCCGGCCAGCAATTTGGCGTAAACTTCCGACGCCGAGCGAATGCCTTTCATCGCATCATCGGGGATATCCATCAGGATTCGCCGAGCCTCGCGGGTATAGACCACGGCCGAGCCGAGGAAATAGGCCGAGGCGCCAGGCACCGCGAGCAGCGCGGCCGAAATCAGGCCGCCGGTCGAGGATTCGGCGACCGCGATGGTCTGACGCCGCTCAATCAGTTTCGCGGCAATTTTCTCCGCGACCGCAACCAGATCTTTCATAGGCTTTCCTTAATGTCGACGTTCGTCATCCGGTTTCCTAGCACAGCATCGCCTCGCTGCCGAGTTGCGAGCGATGGCGGAGCCTGCTTGAATGCCGCTCAAGGATCGGGCGGCGCAAAGACGAGGCGTCGTGACTGTCCCACCAAGCCCGAGGAAACCCAAGGGGGAAGCCAACGTCATGACGTCACCGATCGCGGGCGGCGTGGATTGCGATCTGCATCCCGCCGTTCCTCATTTGACCAGCCTGTTGCCCTATCTCAACGATTATTGGCGCGATCAGGTGGTCACCCGCGGCATGACCGATCTGGTGTCGCAATCCTATCCGGCCCATTCGCCGATCACGTCGCGGCCGGACTGGCGGCCGGCCAAGGGCAAACCGGGATCGGGCCTTGAAGACATGAAGGCGCAGGCGCTCGCGCCGTTTGGCGTCAGCTTCGGCATCTGCAATCCGCTTTACGGCGTGCAGATGGTGTTCAGCGAGGATATGGCGGATGCGTTCTGCCGCGCCCTGAACGATTGGCTGGTGAAGGAATGGCTCGACAAGGAGATGCGGCTGCGTGGCTCGATCGTGATTCCGGTTCAGAGCGTTGAGAAGTCGGTCGCGGAGATTGAGCGCTGCGCCGCGGACAAGCGTTTCGTTCAGGTGTTGATGCTGGTGATGGGTGACATGCCGCTCGGCAAGCGCGCCTACTGGCCGATTTATGCCGCGGCCGAGCGGCTGGGCCTGCCGATCGGCATTCACGCCGGCAGTAATTATCATAACCCGCCGACGTCGGTCGGTTGGGGATCCTATCATATCGAGGACTACGTCGCCCAGGCACAGGCGTTTCAGACGCAATTGACCAGCCTGATCGTGGAAGGTGTGTTCGCGCGGCATCCGAATCTGAAAATGGTGATGCTGAAGTCCGGGTTCACCTGGCTGCCGTCTTATCTATGGCGGTTGCATAAATTCTGGCGCGGCATCCGCATGGAGACGCCGTGGGTAGACCGCGCGCCGCTGGAAATTGTGCGCAGCAATATCCGGTTTTCGTTGCAGCCGATCGATGCGCCACCGGATCCGGTGACATTAAATCGGCTGTTTGACCATATGCAGTCGGATGAATTGCTTCTATTCTCGACCGACTATCCGCACTGGCAATTCGACGGCGAGGCGGTGCTGCCCGAAGGGATGTCGTCTGATCTTGTACGCAAGATCATGATCGATAATCCGCATGCGACCTACCCGCGCTTGAAGGAATCCGTGCTGAAGGAGACGACGCCATGAACGTGCAGTTCCGCAGCGGTCCGGAGCAGGCTTCGGTCGCTCATGCCAAGACCGCTATTGCCGACTGCGATATCCATCCGGCGCGAGCCACCGCAACCGAGTTGTATCCTTATCTTGCCAGGCGTTGGCATGCGCATCTGGAGACCTACGACAAGCATCCTTATCAAGGCATGATGGACGGGCCGCCCTATCCGAAGGCGCAGCCCAACGCGTCGCGCCGCGATGCCTATCCGCCGGAAGGCGGCCCGCAGGGTTCGTCGCTGTCGTTTATGCAGAAGCAGCATCTCGATCCGAACAATGTCGTGCTCGGCGTGCTCAATCCGCTGGCCACCGGCCAGGGCATCCGCAACCATGATCTTTCCGCGGCGATCTGCTCGGCGATCAACGACTGGCAGATTGAAAAATGGACCAGCCAGGACAATCGCCTGAAGGGCTCAGTTGTGGTCGCCAACGAGGACGGTCCGGCTGCAGCGGCCGAAATCCGCAAACGCGCCGGCGACAAGAACTTCGTCCAGGTGCTGCTGCTCAGCCGCAATGTCGAGCCGCTCGGCCAGCGTCGCTACTGGCCGATCTATCAGGCGGCTGAGGAAGCGGGCCTGCCGGTCGGCGTGCATGCGTTCGGTTTCGGTGGCAATCCCATCACCGCGTCGGGTTGGCCGAGCTACTATATCGAGGAGATGGTTGGCCATTCGCAATGCCAGCAGACCGCACTCGCGAGCATTGTGCTGGAAGGCGTGTTCGAGCGGCATCCGAAACTCAAGATGATCATGATCGAGGCCGGCTTCGGCTGGGCGCCTTCACTGTCGTGGCGGCTGGACAAGGCCTGGCAGAGGATGGGAACCGAAGTACCACATGTGAAGCGGCCACCGTCGGAAACGATCCGCGACCACATCTACTGGACCACGCAACCGATGGAAGATCCGGAACGGCGCGATCATCTGTTCGACGTCATCGACTGGGTCGGCTGGGACAGACTGTTATTCGCCACCGATTATCCGCACTGGGATTTTGACGAGCCGTCGCGGGTATTGCCGGCCGGCGTCAGCGAGGCCAATCGCGACGCGTTTTATCTCGGAAATGCGCGGAAGCTGTATGGGCTGGCATAGCATGATCCGAAAAAGTGGGAACCGGGTTTTCGAAGAGATCATGCGTCAGAAGACAACATGACCCGTCACGTCATTGCTGCGGTGGACGAGCTGCCGCCAGGCACCCGCAAATTTCTCACCATCGATGAGCGGCCGATCGCCGTCTTCAACATCAAGGGCGAATTTTTCGGCCTGCTGAACCGCTGTCCGCATCAAGGTGCTGCGCTATGCGAGGGGCCGCTGATCGGGCTCGCGCAGTCGTCCGACCCCGGCGAGATCGAATACACCAGGCTGGGCGAAATCATCCGCTGCCCCTGGCACGGCTGGGAGTTCGATATCCGCACCGGTCAGTCCTATTGCGACCCGAAACGATTTCGCGCCAAGGCCTATCCGGTCAATGTCGAGCCCGGCCTGAGCGTGGTGAAGGGGCCCTACATCGCCGAGACCATCGCGGTATCGGTCGAAAGCGATTACGTGGTGGTGGATTTGTAAACCGTTGGCGCGTTCGCCAGCATCCGCCGCTCCTGCGCGTAACGCATGAGCGCGATGGTTCGATAGATGCCGTGGACGAACTTGCCGTAGGGCATGGTGATGAAGAGAGAGAACACCACGCCGAGATGCAGCGCCAGCAGCGGCCCCATCGCCGCCGTGTCGCGCCAAAGCAACAGCGCCATGCCGGTGAGGCTGGTCATGAACAACATCGCGATGAACGCGATATCCATCCCGGTGCGCGCTTTATCGATCAGCGCGGGATCGCGTTTCCATCTCTCTGCCAGCAATCCGGCTGGCCCGACCAGCAATCCGACGCCGCCGAGCGTGCCGAGCACGACAGGGACATCCCACCAGGGATAGGGCGCCTCGCGCGCGAGCAGATAATGATAAAGCGTTGCGATGACGGTGGCGGCAAAGCACAGCATAAAGCCGTAGAACGTCAGATGATGATAGATCTTGCGCAGGTCGCTCGGCCGCTCGTCGGCATTGACGCAGCCGACACCGCCGCCATCGAGATAGCGCAACTCGCCGGCATCCTTGATCGCCTGCCACAGCGAAGGCGGATCGGCGAGCATGCCGATCGGCTGGCCGATATCGCGCCAGAACGCGCGAACCCCCATCGCCAGGGCGGTGATCGCGTAGAGCAACGCCGCGCCGAACAGCACCGCCATCGCGTTGTGCGGCATCAACCGATAAAACGCGCCGGGACCGGTATGGATGCCGAACAGGACCTGCCGGTCGTTGAACGCGGCAAAGCCGAAAATGAATGCCGCCACGCTCAAAGCAGCGATCACGCTAATGGCGAGACCGTTGCGCGCGAACAGGCCCGAGCAGGCGCGCGGCCATGCATAGGCGGCATAGGATTCGGCGCGCGCAATGGCCAGCGTTTGTGGAACATTGACGTTGAATTCGTGCGGCGGCGAAAATTGACAGTCGGTGTAGCAGGCGCCGCAACTATGGCAGAGATTGGCAAGGTAGTTGAGGTCGCCGTCGGAGAACGAGCGGCGCATTTCCATGGCCGGAAATACCGCGCAAAGGCCCTCGCAATAGCGGCACGAATTGCAGACCGTCATCAACCGGTCGGCCTCTTCGAGGATGCTAGTTCCGTGCATGTTGCGCCGCTTCCCGTCCTGCGACCCGGCCGAACACGCTGCCGATGGTCATTCCGATGCCGGCGGCATAACCCTGGCCCAGCACGTTACCGGCCATGATTTCGCCCGCGGCGAACATGTTGGCGGCGGGCTTGCCGTCATTCATCAGCATGCGCGCCTGCCGGTTCACGCGGGTGCCGAGATAGGTGAAGGTGATGCCCGGCCGTACCGGGTAGGCATAATAAGGTGGCGTCTCGATCCGCCGCGCCCAATGCGTCTTCGGCGGCATCAGGCCTTCGGTGCGGCAATCGTCGAGGATGGTGTGGTCGAAGGTGCCGGGGCGCACCGCGGTATTGAAGTCGGCGACGGTCTTCTCCAGCGCGCCGGCATCGAGTTCGAATGCACCGGCGAGCTCCGCGATCGAGGCGGCCTCGATCGGCGGAAACAGCGACGGCATGAAGCTGTTGCGCGAGCATGCGTCAAAGATGATGTAGGCGATCTGGTTCGGCTGGGCTGCGACCAGGCGGCCCCAGATCGCGTAGCGCTTGGGCCAGATATCCTCGCCCTCGTCGTAGAAGCGCACCGCATTCTTGTTGACGACGATGCCGAACACCACACAGTCGAGCCGCGTGATGATGCCGCCGTCGAATTTGGGCGCGCGAGCGTCGATCGCGACCGCGTGGCATTGAGTGGGGTCGCCGACCTCCTGGACGCCCTTGGCCAACAGCATCTTGAGGATCGAGCCGCGATTATAGGGCGTCCCGCGGATCAGGAAATTATCGGCGGCGTCGCCCCAATACTGCTTCAACCATTCGATATTGGCCTCAAAACCACCGGCGGCGGCGACCAGCGTCGAGGCGCGGACTTCGACGCCGGCATTGATTGGTTGCTTCAGGGTGGCGGAGAGAAACATCC
Source organism: uncultured Pseudomonadota bacterium (assembly GCA_963725555.1). Taxonomy (GTDB): domain Bacteria; phylum Pseudomonadota; class Alphaproteobacteria; order Rhizobiales; family Xanthobacteraceae; genus Bradyrhizobium. The sequence goes on from CAVRYV010000007.1 coordinate 113,890, forward strand.
CGTCTTCGATCTTGAGGTCGATCACTTCGGCGTCGTAGAGAATCTCGACCCCGAGCCGCTCGGCCGTCAGGTAAAGTGCATTCAGCATCGCCCTGCCGCCGCCGAGGAAGAACGAATTGGTCCGGCCGAGGCTTAGCGTGCCGCCCAGCGACGGCTGCCAGCGCACGCCCTGCTCGACGATCCAGTTCAGGATGTCCTTGGACTCGCTGATCATGAAGCGGGCCAGGTCCTCGTCGGTCTGGCCGCCAGTCACCCGCAAAAGGTCTTTCCAGAATTCCTGCTCGGTATATGGCCCAGTGAGGATATCGGTCGCAGCGTCGTGGGCGCAGCGCATATTGCGGGTGTGGCGGGTGTTGCCGCCGCGATAGAATTTCGGCGCACCTTCCATTACCAGAACCGAAGCGCCGGCTCGCCGCGCACTGATCGCAGCGCACAGTGCCGCATTGCCGCCGCCGATCACCAGCACGTCGAATTTACGATTGAGATCGACCATGCCGATTGCTTATCCCGTTTGCATGGAAATCAAAACCGTAATACCGCCAAATTTGGCCAGATCGGCGCTTGATTGAGGCGGTCCAAGATCTATGCGGTTACGGTGTGCCGCGACTCGATCGTCCCGCCGTCCCGGTAAATGGCAAGCGTTGCGAAAATGCCGCTGGCGGCGGCGAGCATCAGCCAATATCCGGGGGATGCCTTATCGCCGGTCTTTCCGATCAGCCAGGTCGCCGCCAGCGGCGTGAAGGTGCCAAACAGCGCGACCGCGAGGCTGAACGCCAGCGAGAAACAGGTGGTGCGCACATGACCGGGAACGATCTCGGTCAGGGCCGCGACCATCGCGCCGTTATAGACGCCGAAGTAGAACGAGAAGACCAGCTCCACCGTCAGCATCTTGCTGAAAGTTATCGCGGAGATCAGCCAAGCCAGCAAAGGATAGGCGGTGACCAGAGTCAGGCCCGCGATTGCCACCAACACGATTTTCCGGCCGATCCGGTCAGAGAGCGCGCCGCCGATTGGCAACCAGATAAAGTTGGTGACGGCCACGAACACGGTCACCAGCAGACTATCGCGTGTCGACAGATTGAGCACCGTCTTGCCGAAAGTCGGGGTGTAGACGGTGATGAAGTAGAACGTGACCGTCGTCATCGCCACCATCAACATGCCGAGCACGATAATCCGCCAATTCGCCGCTGCGGAGCTGAAGACCTCCGATGCGGTGGGATGTTTCTTCATGGCCAGGAACTCCGGCGTTTCTTCCAGCGAGCGCCGCAGCACGAAGATCAATGGCACGATCATGCAGCCGATAAAGAATGGAATTCGCCAGCCCCAATCGGCGATGGTCGCCGCGGGCATCGCTTCGCTCAGCACAAAGCCGACGATCGCTGCGACCAGAATCGCGACCTGCTGGCTCGCCGACTGGAATGAGGTATAAAAGCCCTTGTTACCGGGCGTGGAAATCTCCGACAGATAGACCGAGACGCCGCCAACCTCGACGCCGGCGGAGAAGCCCTGCAGCAACCGGCCCATCAGAACGATGATCGGCGCTGCTATCCCAATGCTCGCATAGGCGGGACAGATCGCGATCAACACCGTTCCCATGGCCATGATCGCCAGAGTAACGATCAGTCCTTTGCGGCGGCCGATCCGATCGACATAGGCGCCGAGTACGATCGCGCCGATTGGACGCATCAGAGCGCCCAGCCAGAACGTCGTAAAGGTCAGCATCAGGGCGGTGGCTTCGTTTTCGGTCGGAAAAAACGCTCTGGCGATATTGGACGCATAAAAGCCGAACAGGAAGAAATCGAACTGCTCAAGGAAATTGCCGCTGGTCGACCGGAGGATGGCGCCGAGGCGCGATTTGATCTGCGGTGGTTGCGCATTGGCCGATTGCGATATCACTGGTTTCTCCCGTGGTCCGGCGACCGGCGCTAACTCTCTGCTCAGGCCGAGACAGTTGCTCTGTCTTCTCAGGGTAATCTGCCCTTTCCGCGCCGCGCGACCAACCAGAAAACACGCGATGACAGGGAATACCGGCGTCGTGCGGGAAGGCCCTCAATTCTTGTTCTGCACCGAGGCGAGCAGCCATTGCCGAAAGGCCGACAGCTTGGGCGAATCCGCTCTAGCCGCGGGCGACACCAGATAGAAGCCGGCGTCTGCCGGTAACGTAATCCTGAATGGAACTACAAGCCGGCCCTTGGCGATATCGGCTTCGACATAGGAGGTTCGGCCCATCGCGACGCCGATGCCGTCGATCGCGGCCTGCACCGTCATGAAAATCAAATCGAAGGTCAGTCCGGGCTGCTTGGAGATATTCGACGGCAGGCCAGCCGCGGTCAGCCATAGCCGCCAGTCGTCGTCGTAGCCGCCGCTGCTATGCAGCAGCGTCCGATCGGCCAGATCCTCCGGGGACCGCAACGGTTTGTCTCCGGTGAGCAATGCCGGGCTGCAGACCGGGAATAGCTGGTCGGCCATCAGCCAGTCGGCGCGCAGGCCCGGCCATTGGCCGCGCCCATAACGGATCGCGGCATCGACATCGCCGCTCTTGAAATCGACCAGGCTGGACGAGGTGGTGAGTCGGACGTCGATCCCCGGATGTTCCTCCTGGAACGCGGATAGCCTCGGCAGCAGCCATTTGGCGGCCAGCGATGCCAGCGTGCTGATCGTCAGCACATGGTCATTGTCCTTGCGCAGCAGCCGGTCGGTGGCGAGCCGCAGATCGTTAAACGCGGCCCTCACGCCGGGCAGATAATCCCGAGCTTCGGGCGTGAGTGTCAGCGCGCGGTTCTGCCGGACGAACAGACGGACGCCCAATTCCTGCTCCAGCCGCCGGATCTGATGACTGATGGCGGTTTGAGTGACGTTCAGTTCGGAGGCCGCGTTGGTGAAGCTCAGGTGTCGGGCCGCGGCCTCGAAGGCGCGCAGCCCATTGAGCGAGGGCAGCCGCGCGGTCATTTGGCGAAAAATTCATGCATGAATTTATGTCATCTGAAGAGGAACAAAGTGTCGTTTGTGGAAAGCTTACCTAGGGCAGATATTGGCTTCAAGAGGTTAGCATTTAGGAGATTACGATGTCCACATGCACACATGGATCGATGATAAATCATCATGAACCGGGGGTTTTCGCGCAGCTCAGCGAGACCATCCACGTCTGGCGCGACCGTCAGCGTCAACGTCGCGAACTCGCCCAATGGAGCGATCGGGACCTGCATGACGTCGGTCTTTCCTGGAGCGACATCGTGCACGAGGCCGAAAAGCCGTTTTGGCGGGCATAGCCATGCAGCCAGGCCGGCGTCGCCCCTTGGGGGACGCCGGCCATCATCTTGTTCGGGATCAGCGGGAGCTTGCCATGCGTGCGCTTCGTTTCGATGACCTCGGTCAACACACCGATATCTTGCGCTTGCGTAACGGCAAATCGCTGACGGTGCGCTTCGTTGAGCCGCAAGATGCGGAGGCGTTACAGAATTATTTCCGGGGGTTGTCGGTCCGCTCTCGCTACAATCAATTCCTCGGCGCCATGCGTGAACTCCCACAAGCCGAGCTCGGTCATTTTACCCACGCTGGCGAGGACAATCGGTTCAGCGTGATCGCTTTGATGATGATCGACGGACACGAGACCGTCGTCGGCGAAGCCCGTTACGGATTCGAAGCCGATACGGGCGGGTTTGAATTCGGTCTGTCGATCGACGATCGCTGGCAAGGCCAGGGCATCGGTTCGGCGTTGCTCAGGAATCTGGAATGCCGAGCCGCCGCATTTGGCGCCGAGCATGTGTTCGGCGATACCTTGCGCTCCAACGATGTAATGCTCGGGCTTGCCCGCAAGTCCGGCTTCGCTTTCGCGCCTACGCCTAACGATTGGAAGCTGGTGCGTTTCGAAAAGCGTATCGACGTCGCGCCGCAGGAGATTCCCTGCGCGAGCTGGCGGCTTGCTGCCACTGGCGTCGCTCTCAGCGCGGTTTCCGCAAGTTGAACCTGTTAGGCCTTGCGGGTTCAATTCCCTTTGAAGCTGGGCTTGCGCTTTTCGATAAAGGCCTGCACCGCCTCGCGGTGATCTAAAGTCATCGTGGTTCGGATCAGGCGCTCCGCCTCATGGTCGCGCGCGGTGGCGAAATCGAATAGCAGGGCTTCATCGAGATTGTCCTTCATGTAGCGTAACGCAATCGTCGGCCCCGCCGCCATCGATTTGGCCAGCGCAAAGGCTTCGTCCTGAAGTCTCGCATCCGGGACCACGCGGTTGACGAGGCCGATCGCCTCGCATCTTATCGCGGTGACCTTGTCGGCGGTAAACATCAGTTCGCGCGCCCGCGAGGTTCCGACCAGCCGCGTCAACAGCCACGCGATGCCGTAGTCGCCGCTCAAGCCGACCCGCAGATAGCCGGTGGAAACGAACGCCAATTCCGCGGCGATGCGGAGATCGCAGGCCATCGCGATCGCAAGGCCCGCGCCGACCGCGGGACCCGGCAACGCCGCGATGGTCGGCTTGCGCACCGAGATCAGCGCGCCGGTCAGCAATCGTTGTCTTTCCTGCAAGTCCGCGATCTTCTCATCAAGGGACATATCCAGCTTTTTCTTGTCGCGGTGGGCGCCCATGCCCTTGACGTCGCCGCCCGCGCAAAAAGCCGCGCCGGCGCCGGTAATCAACAGCGCACCGACCTCTGGGTTCTCGCCGCAGGCTTTGATCATGGTTCGAAGCGCCGGCGTCAGATGGTCGGACAGCGCATTGCGTACCTCCGGCCGGTTGAGCGTGATGATGGCGACGCGCTCGCGGATCACGCACAGCAATTCGCTGGTGCCGGTGTCGATGGCGGTTTCAGCCGTGGTCATGTCGGAATTTCCCGTATTCTCTGAGGGTCGTCATTGCGTGGAGCGGAGCGATCGAAGCAGATCCAGCTTCACTTGGCGCACTGGATTGTTTCGCTTCGCTCACAATGACGGCAATTGATAAGTGTACGCTCAGAATTTCTCGACCCATGGCCGCAACTCGAGTTCCCATGTCCATGCGCTGCGCGGCTGTTGCAACACGCTCCAATAGCTGGCGGCGATGGCATCGGGATCGAGCATGGAATCCGGCCGATCCGCGGGCTCAACACGCGCGGCGCTGCGGATGCCGCCGTCGATGACGAAATGCGCGATGTGAATTCCCAGCGGCGACAATTCCCGCGCCATGCTCTGCGCCAGACCGCGCAACGCGAACTTGCCCATCGCAAATGGCGCCGATTGCGAATAGCCCTTGACGCTGGCGGAAGCGCCGGTGAACAGGATTGCCCCATGCTTGTTGGGCAACATCCGCTTCACCGCCTGTTGCGCCACCAGAAAGCCGCCGAATGCGCTGACGGCCATCGCCTGCGCAACATCGGGCGGCACCAGATCCACGAACGCGCCACGGGCACGCCCGCTGGCATTGTAGACGACGAGGTCCGGCACGGCGACCTCACGCTCGACGAGGCCGAACAGCCGCTCGACATCGTCGGGCTTGGTCGCGTCGCAGGCAAAGGCCCGCGCGCCGGTCTCGCCACAGAGCGCGCCAAGCTTTTCAATTCCGCGCGCAGCCAGCGCCACGCGAACGCCTTCGCGGGCAAATAGCCGCGCCAACGACGCACTCAAGCCCTCACCGGCGCCGACAATCAGGGCGGTTTTGTACTTTGGCATTTCCATCAGCGTTTCCTTCGATTTGTCGGAATAGCGTTTTCAGCCGCGCAACGCGGCAAGGCAACCCGCGGCTTCCAGAACGGCATTGAGGGCGGTCTTGTCGGCGACTTCCGCATATTTGGCGCGCAGCATGCCCAGTGATCGCGCGTGATATTTCTGCGGCTTTTAAGTCCACACCTTGTCGTCGAGCGCGACACTGAACTCTTCCTGCTTTGCCGCAAGGGCTTTCTCGTTGGCCGATGTCCACGGCATGAATTGACTTCCGACCTGCCGGGTCAGGATCGGCATCAGGGTCGGCTCGAGCGTCGACCAGGCCTCGAACTTGCCCTCGGCCTTGGGCCAAAGCATGCGGTGCACCCAATCGAGCACATGTGGCGCGCCGCCCTCAATCAGGCCGCCGGCGGTCGGATCGGTCCATAGTTCATAGAATTGGCCCCAGAGGCCAAAGTCGCCAAACGCTGGCCGGCCGCCGAACAGATAGGGCCGGCCCGCGAGATGGCTGTCCAGCAATTCCAGCATATCGAGGAATCCCGCCTCGATCTGCGGCGCGGTCGCAGGGCTCGAGCCGACGAACCACAGCCGGTCCACCATACGGGCGCGGATTTTGCCGGCGAACGCGTCATGCTCCTGCTCGCCGGCCTTGGGGCCGCGCATGCGCGCGATCCGACCCGCCGAGCTGATCTGGTCGACATCCCGCGCCCAGCGGTAGTGGAACATCCATTTGTTGCCCCACTCGTCGCCGAATTCCTCGATCAGCGCCGAAATGAAACGCGCGATGGGCTCATCGGGGTTGATCGACGGCTCCGGGTAAAGCTTCTCGATCTGGTCGATGATCGGTGTCGAGTCTTGAATGCCGACGCCCTCGGGCGTAACCACCAGAGGGATGATCGGCATTTTGGCGTGGGTCTCATATTCCGCCTGACTGCCGGCATTTCGCAAAATCCATTGATGCGGGATGGCTTTGTAGCGAAAATAGGAGCGTACCTTGACCGAGTAGGGCGACATCTCGGCGCCAAAGATGCGATAGCCATCAGACATAGGGGCGTCCTCCGATTGCATTTGTTGACGGCTTCATCGCCTGCTTTATCTGGAGATGGTCTACAGCATCGCAATGCGGGGCGGAACGAAACAAGAGTTGTAAATGCAGCAGCCAAAAAAACACGATGTAGCAGCTCCGGCGAACCAGCCAGAATTGCTGGCGCCCGATACGTCCGGCATGAATTTCTACCGCGCCGATCCGGCACTGACCGATCTGCTCCGGATTCATCTCACCGATGCGCTATTTCGCCATATCGAGCCGCATCTCGACCGGCTGGGAGCGCTCGCCGGCGGTCATCTGGATGAATGCGCGCGTCTTGCCGACCGGCATGTGCCGGAGCTGCATCAGCGCGACCGCTTCGGTCGTGACGCTCAGTGGATCGAGTATCATCCGGCCTATCGCGAGCTGGAGCGGGCCGCCTTTGGCGAATTCGGCATCCACGCGATGTCGCTCCGCAAAGGCATTTTGGGTTGGCCGCAAACCTACCCGGTGGTGGCGAAGCATGCGTTCACCTTCTTGTTCAACCAGGCTGAGTTCGGCCTCGGTTGCCCGATCAATGTCACCGATGGCTGCGCCAAGCTGCTGTCGCGCTTCGGCGATGAGACGCTGAAAGCGAAATATCTCGACGGACTGACCCAGACCGATATGAGCAGGCTAACCCAGGGCGGCCAGTTCATGACCGAGAAGGAAGGCGGCTCGGACGTCGGCAAGCTCACCACCACGGCGGTGCAGGAAGGCGATCACTGGCGGCTGTCGGGTGAGAAATGGTTCTGCTCCAACGCGGATGCCGAAGTGGTGATGCTGCTGGCACGGCCGCAAGGCGCGCAAGGCGGTACGCGCGGCGTCGGGCTGTTTCTGATGCCGCGCCGGCTCGACGACGGCTCGCCCAATCATTATCGGATCGTCCGTCTGAAGGACAAGCTCGGCACCCGCTCGATGGCGTCAGGCGAAATCAAGCTGGAAGGCGCGATCGCCTATGCGGTCGGCAAGCTCGACCGCGGTTTCGTGCAGATGGCCGAAATGGTCAACTCGTCACGGCTTTCCAACGGCGTCAAATCCACCGCGCTGATGCGCCGCGCGCATCATGATGCGATGACGGTGGCGCAAAATCGCGTCGTATTCGGCCAACGCATCGTCGATCTGCCGTTGGCGCGGCGGCAACTGATGAAAATCATGCTCGCCACCGAACAGGCGCTGTCGATGAGTTTTCTTACCGCCGATGCGCTCGACCGCGCCGAGGCCGGCAGCCAGGACGCCGCCGCGCTGTTGCGCATTCTGACGCCGACGCTGAAATTCCGCGCCACACGCGATGCGCGCAAGGTTTGCGGCGACGCGCTGGAGATGCGCGGCGGGATTGGCTACATTGAGGAATTCGCTACTGCGCGGCTGTTGCGCGACGCGCATCTCGGTTCGATCTGGGAAGGCACCGGCAACATTGTCGCCCTTGACGCACTGAAGCGGGCGGTTGGTCGCCATGGCGCCGATGCGGCGCTATCGGCTGATCTGCATGCTCGCCTCGACGACAGCGCTAACGTACCGCAAGCCTGGCGCGATCGTTTGCACGATCTGGCCGACCGCGCCGTTGGTTTTGCGCGCGAGGTGTCCGCGCGCACCGACAACGAGGCGGAGGCGCGACGGGCCACCAGTCTGCTTTATCACGTCGCCAGCGCGGTCGCGCTGGCCTGGGAGGCCGGACGCATTCACGAGATGCGTGGCGATGCGCGCCGGCTGCTGCTGTCGCGCATGGTCATCGACCATCGGGTGTCAGCGAATGATCCGTTCCGGCTCACGGAAAATTCGGTGCAACGCGCGATCACCGGCCATCTGCTCGGCGAGCGCGCCGTCGGCATGGCCGAGGTTGGCGAATTGCTGAAGGTGGCTTAGGGTCCGAAGCGTGATCTTACCTCTCCGATAAGGCGAGCGGGAGCGCACGTCACGCGTTGCAGAGTTTGTACATAAACAAAAAGAGGAAACACCAATGAAGGCCGCCGTCCTGTACGAAGTCAACAAGCCGCTGGTGATCGAGGACGTCAGCCTGCAGAAGCCCGGTCCGCGCGAGGTCTTGATCCGCACCAGTGTGGCCGGGCTGTGTCATTCAGATCTGCATTTCATGGAAGGGCTCTATCCGCATCCGCTGCCAGCAGTACTCGGTCACGAATCCGCAGGCGTGGTCGAGCAGGTCGGCTCCGACGTGACCTATGTGAAGCCCGGCGATCATGTCGTGACGTGTCTCTCAGTATTTTGCGGCACCTGCGACTATTGCTCGACCGGGCGGCCCGTGCTTTGCACCGATACCACCGTAAAGTTACTGCCGGGGGTGTCGAACCGGCTGTCGTGGGCGCGATCGGAAAAGCTGAACCAGTTTCTCAATCTATCGTCGTTCGCCGAGCAGATGCTGGTGCACGAAAACGCCATCGTGAAAATCCGCAAGGACATGCCGCTTGAACTGGCGGCACTGATCGGTTGCGGCGTCATCACCGGCTACGGCGCTGTGGTCAACACCGCGAAGGTCGCGCCCGGCGAAACCGTGGCGGTGATCGGCTGCGGCGGCGTCGGCATGGCCGCGATCAACGGCGCGCAGATTGCCGGCGCGGGCCGCGTCATCGCGATCGATACCAACCCGGCCAAACTGCAACTGGCCACCAAGCTTGGGGCCACCGACATCGTCGATCCCAGCAATGGTGACGTGGTAAAGCAGGTGCGCGAACTCACCAATGGCGGCGTGAACCATTCGTTCGAAGTGCTGGGCCGCAAGGAGACCGCGGAGCAGTCCTTCGCAATGCTGGCGGCAGGCGGCACCGCCACCATCGTCGGAATGATTCCGTTCGGCCAGAAGATCGAGCTGCACGGCTTCGATTTCCTGCGCGAACGCAGGATTCAGGGGTCGTCCATGGGCTCGAATCATTTCCGTGTCGACATGCCACGCCTGGTCGAATTCTACATGCGCGGTAAGCTGCACCTCGAGGACTGGATTTCGGCGAAGCTGAAATTGTCTGAAATCAACGAGGGATTTGCCGCCATGAAGGCCGGCAAGACGGTGCGTAGCGTGATCATGTTTGACGCGTGAGGCTGTGCCGCCCAGAGCATGGCTATTTATCTTTCGTCATTCCGGGGCGTCGCGTCAGCGACGAACCTCAGATGTGCAATTGCATATCGGGGAATCTGCTAAACAATACCGCTAGATTCCGGGTTCGCTTCGCGCCCCGGAATGACGACGTGGTAACGCCTTATCGCGACACATGCGCCGACACCGCCAGCCAGTGGCCGTTTTGCCGCGCCCAGCAATCGGTATAGCGGCCGTGGGCCTGCGTGCCGTCCGCCGTCGTATAGCTGGTGCGTCCGTGGATAATCGCAAAATCGCCCATCACCCGGATCTTCACATCATCCGCGATCAGATTTCGGATCGTCACCGGCACCGCGGTCTGCTTGAGAAAGCCGGCGCGATCGACCAGCGACTTGTCGGGATTGGAGCAGTAGAAATCGTCAGCCAGAATTTGGTCGAAGCGCTTGACGTCGCAATTCTGCACCGAGGCGACATAGTCGCGATTGAGCGCCGTCAGTTCATCGATTTCCTTGTTCATGGTTTTTCCTCACTATCCAACTCGCGTACTGCCATTCGCGCGCATCAGTTCGGCCAATTTCAGCGTCGTGCGATCTTCCAGCCACGCCCGACCATTGGACGCCGACTATTGCTGTCGCGCAACAGCTATTCCGGCAGCATCCGCCGCATGACGCGGTCGCGGTAAATGAAGAGGTGGACCAGCGCCGCCGCCACATGGATGCCGATCACCACCAGCAACGTCCACTCCATCACCTGATGCCAGCCGTCGATCGCCTTCCCGGCGGCCGCATTTTCGGAAGCCAGCATCGGCAGCGGCACCAGATAAAAAAACGATATCGACCAGCCCCGAAACGATGCGAACAGCCAGCCTGTCAGCGTGGTCGCCAATACCAGGGTATAGAGCAGCCAATGCGTGGCTTGTGAGGTCAGTTGCTGCCATCGGGGAAGTGTGTTCTCCGGAGCAACGGGATGCGTCAACCGCCACGCCAGCCGGGCGACGATAGCCAGCAGAATGACGATTCCGAGCGAGACATGGAACGACATGGCAGCGCCGGGTTTCATGCCGCGATGAATGTCCGGCATCAACCAGCCCAGGGGATATTGCACCAGCAGCAGCGCCACGACGAGCCAGTGGAACAGCTTCGCGGTGGTTCCGTATTGCAAACGATCGATCATGACTTCCTTGTTCCAGCGCTAGCGCATGATCCGGCATAATGGAATCCGACATGCTGCTGCTCCATCTTTCTATTCGAGCATGATCTTTATCGGAAAACCGGTGCTCCACTTTTCCGGATCATGCTCTGGAAATCCTCTAATCATGTACGGGTATTTCTGCGCAAATTCGGCGAACCGCGCTTATGCGGCGCCGATCAGAATGCCGACCGCGAGCACGATGACGCCGCCGAGCACGATCTGGAACACCGCCTGCAGGAACGGCGTGTCCATATATCGCGTGCGGATATAGGCAATCGCCCACAACTCCAGGAACACCACGACGCCGGCGATAGCGGTCGCGATCCAGAACGCATTGGCCCATGAATCCGGAACCAGATAGGGCATGGTATGACCCAGGCCGCCGACGGTCGTCATGATGCCGCAGGTCATGCCGCGCAGCCAGGGTGAGCCGCGTCCGGTCAGCGATCCATCGTCGGACAAAGCTTCGGCGAATCCCATGCTGATGCCGGCGCCGATCGAGGCGGCAAGTCCGACCAGGAATGTCTGCCAGTTGTGATGGGTCGCAAAAGCCGCGGCAAACAGCGGCGCGAGCGTCGACACCGAACCATCCATCAATCCGGCAAGGCCCGGCTGCACATATTGCAGTACGAACACGCGCCGGCGCGTCTTGTCCTCTTCGGCGCGCGCGTCCGGACCGAGGAACTGGTCGGTCAGCTTCTCGGCGACCTTTTCGTGGCCCTTTTCCGCTTCCGCAAGATCGCCAAGCAATCGGCGAACGCCGACATCCCGGGTTTGTTCGGCGGCCTTGACGTAGAACCGCTCGGCTTCGAATTCCATCGTCCCGACTTCCTTGCGGATCGAGTTCGAGCGACAGGTTCTTGGTCAGCCAAATGGGGCGGCGTCGCAAAAATCCCCGAACGTTTTCCCTTCGGATCGGCGGCAGATGTTTGCCGAATTGCTGCTCATACAGTTCCAGCAGCCGGTGGCGATGACCGGTCTCTTCCTCGGCCATTTCCTCGAATATCTTCGCCGATTCCGGATAACGCTCCGCGAGATCTTCAGCAAAGCTCATGTAGATGCGGCTGTCTTCCTCTTCCGCTGAGATCGCAACCGCCAGCACTTCCCGCTCGGTCAAATCGGCGAAATTCTTCACAACAGGGCCTTTTCCACAATTTAGAATGGTTCTAAATTGTTATAAGCGCCCGTTGTTGAGAGGTCAAATCATTCAGCGGGCTCCGCTTTCGCGCAGGAACGCAATCAACAGGCGAGTTACCTCGGCGGCCTGCTCTTGCTGCACCCAATGGCCCGCGCCGTCGACCAGATGACAGCCGAACATGCGGCTGCAGGCGCTCGCCTGCATCGCTTCGAACACGCCAGGGCGCTGATAGGTGCCCCAGTCCTGTTTGCCGGAGATGAAACAGGAGGGCACATCGATGCTGCGGCCCGACCAGGTTTCGAGCTCGGCGGTGAAGGCGCCCGAGATGCCGCAGCGATACCATTGCAGCCCGCCCTGGAATCCGGTTCGGGCATATTCGGCGCTGTAGAAAGAAAGTTCGTGGTCGGGCAACCAGATGTTGGCCGCGATCTCGGCCGGTGAGGGCATTTCCGCCGCAACGGTCTCGGGCATGGTGCTGGCAAGATCCATCACGTAATAGGTCGGCAACTTTGCCAGTTCGGTCGCGGTCCATGATTTGAGCGGATAGGGCTGGTTGGCTTTCCAGTCCGCGCTCTTGTGATGATAATAGGCACGCAGGAAATCATGCACGCCTTGTGGCGCGCAGTGCATGTCCGCATTGGCTTCGCGCGTCGAGTAGTACCATTGATAATGCTTGCGCGGCCGCGGCAGCGCCGCCAACTCGCGATGCACGGGATCGATGGCCTTACTCGCCGGCGGCGCATCGGAGGTGTCGAACGGCAGCCACGGCGGTCCCGCGAACGGCGCGCTCATCAGCACGACCGAACGAAATACGTCGGGCCGCACCAGCGCACACCAGGCAGCGACCGAACTGCCAAAATCGTGTCCAACCACCGCATCGACGCTGGCGTAGCCGAACGCCGATACTAGCCCGAGCGCATCGCGCACCAGATTGAGCAGCCGAAACGAGCCGAGATCGCCGTTATAATTGGCATCCCAGCCGGTGCTGCGGCCATAGCCGCGCTGGTCCGGCGCGATCACATGATAGCCGGCCTCCGCCAGCGCCGGCATCACCTTGCGCCAGCTGTAGGCAAGCTCGGGAAAGCCGTGCAGCAGCAGCACGCATGGCCGGCCGCGCGTTTCAAAGCCGGCCTCGAGTACATGCATGCGCAGGCCGTTGATGCCTTCGACGAAACGCGAGCGGATGCCGGCGGGAAGCGGGATGTCGGGGAGGTTGGTGATGGTGTTCATGGGATCCGCATTCCGATCTCATCAAGTGCAAGATATCGCTCATCCTTCTAGACGCACGCAAGAGCGCGCTCCGCCTGCGATGAGCGCAGTTGCGCTCACGCAGGGATGAGGGATCAGTGTGAAGCGTTCCCCGGATGCTGCGCAGCGCTCTTGCGGTGCGCTGCTGGTCCGGGGTCCATGATTGCGTATGGCGATTGGGTCCGGGCTCAAGGCCGGGACACGGCCTCTGCTCACACCCGCACTGTCGTCTTCGGCCAATATTTGTCGCGCAGATGCCGCTTCACCAGCTTGCCGGTGGGCGTGCGCGGCAGTTCGGCCTCGAACTCGATGCTGCGCGGGCATTTGATTGGCGACAGGTGCTTGCGGCAAAACGCCATCAGCTCGGCTTCAAGGTCTTTCCCCGCTTGCGCCATGTCGTGCGGCTGCACCACCGCCTTGACCTCTTCCCCCATCTCCTCATTAGGCACGCCGAACACCGCGACGTCGGCGACTTCTGGATGGGTGATCAGCACGTCCTCGGTCTCCTGCGGATAGATGTTCACGCCGCCGGAGATAATCATGTAGGACTTGCGGTCGGTGAGGTAGAGAAAGCCTTCTTCGTCGAGATAGCCAACGTCGCCGAGTGTCGACCAACCCTTGGCATTGTAGGCGCGTTTGGTCTTGTCCGGATCGTTGTGATAGGAAAACACCGGCGCGTCGGCGAAATAGACCGTGCCGATCTGTCCCGCAGGCAATTCCTGATCGTTTTCATCGAGGATTTTGATCTTGCCGACCACGGCGCGGCCGACCGTGCCGCGGTGCGACAACCATTGCTGCGATGTCGATACCGTGACGCCGTTGCCTTCGGAGCCGGCGTAGTACTCGATCAGGATCGGTCCCCACCATTCGATCATCCTGGCCTTGACGTCGATCGGGCAGGGGGCGGCGGCGTGGATCGCGCCCTTCAGCGAGGAGACGTCGTAGCGCAAGCGCACATCTTCCGGCAGCTTCAGCATCCGCACGAACATGGTCGGCACCAGTTGCGATTGGGTGATCTTGTGCTTTTCGACCAGCGCCAGGAATTGCCCGGCGTCGAACGATTCCATGATGATCGAGGTGCCGCCGAGGGTGATCGCCATCATGTTAAAGCGGAGAGGTGCGGCGTGATACAGCGGCGCCGGCGACAGATAGATGCTGTCGGATGTCATTCCGCACATGTCGGCGCAGAGAATCTTCAAAAACGGGTTCGGCAGATCAATCGGGTTGTGTTCTGAGGCGCGCTTGATGCCTTTGGGCCGCCCCGTCGTGCCCGACGAATACAGCATGTCGTAACCGGCGACTTCATCCGAAATCGGCGTGGTCGGCTGCTTTGCCATCTCGCGGTCCCAGGAGCGAAATCCCGGGTGCGGCTCATCGATCATAAAGAACAGGCGGTGCGTCAGGTGCGTCAGCACCGGGTGCGTCGGAGATCAGCCCCTTGATCTGGTCGGCGCATTTTGGCGAGGTGATGACGACGCGCGCGCCGCAATCCCTGACGATATAGGCAATCTCGTCCTGGGTAAGGTAACGGCTGATCGCGGTATAATAGAGCCCGCTTCTTTGGGCGGCCCAGCAGATCTCCATGAACGCCAGCCGGTTTTCCATCAGGAACGCGATGTGATCGCCTTCCTTCAGACCCAGCGAACGAAACAGATGCGCGCCCTGGTTCGACACCTCGTCGAGCTCGCGATAGGTGATCGCCTTGCCGTTGCCCGCCATTTGATAGGCGATCTTGTCCGGCTGGGTCCGCGCATAGATCGACGGATGAGTCATGGGGATTTTCCGAAACCAATAATTTGGTCGGCCCGGCCTTGAGCCGGGACCGATGACCACCGATTTGAATTTTGAAACGAGTTGGGGCCCGACCTGCGCCCAACCGCGGAAATTTGTGGCTATGGGTCCCGGCTCAAGGCCGGGACGACGCCAGTTTTGCTATCGCTATCTCAGAGCCGCTCGACGATGGTCACATTGGCCATGCCGCCGCCCTCGCACATGGTCTGCAGGCCGTAGCGCTTGTTACGTTGCTTGAGCGCATTGACCAGCGTGGTCATCAGCTTGGTGCCGGAGCCGCCGAGCGGATGGCCGAGTGCGATGGCGCCGCCGTTGACATTGAGCCGCGCAGGATCCGCGCCGGTGGTTTTCAGCCACGCCGTCGGCACCGAGGCGAAGGCCTCGTTGACCTCGAACAGATCGATGTCGTCGATCGACATGCCGGCCTTCTTCAGCGCGCGCTCGGTTGCCGGAAGCGGCGCTTCCAGCATGATCACCGGATCGCCGCCGATCATGGTCATGTGATGAATCCGCGCCATCGGCTTGACGCCGAGCGACTTCAGTCCCTTTTCGTTGACGACCATCACGCCCGAAGCGCCGTCGCAGATCTGGCTGGCGCTGGCGGCGGTCAGCTTGCCGTTCTCGGCAATCAGCTTGACGTTGCGAATGCCCTCGAGACTGGCGTCGAAACGGATGCCCTCGTCGATGTGATGGGTATCGGTCGATCCGTCCGCGCGGGTGATCTGCAGCGGCACGATCTCGTCCTTGAACTTGCCGGCCTGGGTCGCCGCGATCGCGCGCTGGTGGCTTTCATAGGCGTATCGGTCGAGTTCGTCCTTGGACAGGCCATATTTCTCCGCCATCATTTCAGCGCCGGTGAACTGGCTGAACTGGATGTGGGGGTAGCGCTTCTCGATGTTCGGGCTCTTGTAGGTGCCAAAGCCGTTCTTTGCCGGCAATGACGAGGCCAGTCCCATCGGGACCCGCGTCATCGCCTCGACGCCGGCTGCGATCACGATGTCCATGGTGCCGGACATCACCGCCTGCGCCGCGAAATGCAGCGCTTGCTGCGACGAGCCGCACTGCCGGTCGACCGAGGTGCCGGGCACGCTCTCGGGGAGCTTTGAGGCCATGATGGCGTTGCGCGCGATGTTGTTGGACTGTTCGCCGGCCTGCATCACGCAGCCCATGATCACGTCCTCGATCTGCGCCGGATCTGCGCCGGTGCGCTCGACCAGCGAGTCCAGGACCGAGGCCGCAAGATCCGCCGGATGCCAACCTGCGAGGCGTCCTCCCTTGCGGCCGCCAGCGGTGCGTGCGGCGGCGACGATATAAGCCTCGGCCATGAGCGTTCTCCCTGATTGTTCTGGGTGGGGTTTTGAATGATGGGCGCGATTTAATTGACGCAGGGGTATTTAGTCAATCAATCAATTAACTCTTGAGTGCGACGGCGGCATCGGGTTATCTGCGCCCGCATTTCCCCCCGACAGGCAGGTCATGGGATCAGAGTTGACTACCAGCGTACCGACCCGGTTTCCGGGCGGGAAAAACACCACCGCCGACAAGCTGCTCGTCGCGGCCAGCGAACTCATGATCGAGCGCAGCTCGATGGAGGTGTCGCTGAGCGATATTGCGCAGAAATCCGGCGTCAATGCCGCCCTGGTGAAATACCATTTCGGCAACAAGGACGGGCTGTTACTGGCGCTGCTGGCGCGGGATGCCGCGACCGAGGTGACGCACCTCGAATACTTGCTGGCGCAGCCGATCTCGCCGACCGCCAAGCTCCGGCTGCATATCGCCGGCATCATCCGGGCCTATCGCCAGTTCCCCTATATGAACCGGCTGATCCATTACCTGCTGCATGAAAGCAGTGCGGCGGCCGCCGATGAAGTGTCGAAATTCTTTGTCGCCCCGCTTTTGGACTTCCAGCGCCGCCTGCTCGCGGAAGGCGTCAAGGCCGGCGAGTTCCGCGATGTCGACCCGGTGCTGTTCTATACCAGCCTGGTCGGGGCTTGCGATCACCTGTTTTTCGGGCGGCATGCGATGTCGCGCGCGATCGGCGTCGGGCCGGTCACTGACGAAGTCTGCCGCCAATATATCGGGCACATGGAAGGGCTGATTTGCGGGGGGATGCTGACGATGAAAACTGTGAACGCTAACGCCGCGGCCGGATGACGAGCTTCGCGAATTCAAGATCTACCAGCCTAGAAAAGACGCCAAACACCATTCGAGGAAAGTTCAAGGAAAGGTCCTACCATGCAGTTGAAAGATGTTGCCGTTCTCATCACCGGCGGTGGCTCCGGTCTCGGCGCCGCCACCGGGCGGGCCATGGCCGCAAAGGGCGCGAAGGTCGCCGTGCTCGACCAGAGCAAGGAGAATGCCGAGAAAGTCGCGGCCGAATTGAAGGGCATCGCCGTCGTCGCCGACGTCACCGACGAGGAACAGGTCAAGGCCGCGATTGCGAAAGCCGAAGCCGCCCATGGCATCGCGCGCGTGCTGATGAACTGCGCCGGGATCGGCGGTTCGCAACGCATTGTCGGCAAGGACGGGGTTTATCCGCTGGCCAAGTTCGCGCGCATCATCAACGTCAACCTGATCGGCACCTTCAATGTGCTTCGGCTGTTCTCGGAGCGCCTGCTGACGGAAGCCCCGATTGGCGAAGAGCGCGGTGTCATCATCAACACCGCGAGCGTTGCGGCCTATGAAGGCCAGATCGGCCAGATCGCCTATTCGGCCTCGAAGGGCGGCGTAGTCGGTCTGACGCTGCCGGCGGCGCGCGATCTCGCCCAACACAAGATCCGCGTCAATACCATTGCGCCCGGCCTGTTTCTGACGCCGCTGCTGATGGGATTGAACGAAGAGGCGCGCAAAAGCCTGGGCGCGCAGGTTCCACATCCGGCGCGGCTCGGCGATGCCGCCGAATATGGCAACCTCGCGGTGCACATTGTGGAGAACGCGATGCTGAACGGCGAGACCATCCGGCTCGACGGCGCGATCCGCATGGCGCCGCGGTAGCGCAGACGATGGACCCCGGATCAGCAGCGCACCGCTGTGCGCTGCGCCATTCGGGGAACGGTCCCGGACGCAGTGCAGCGTTCTTTACGATGCACTGCTGAGCCGGGACCCACCGAGTAGGGAGCACTGTGTGACCAAACCGCTGCTGATCGAACATGATGATGGGGTCGACCGGGTGACGCTCAATCGCCCCGGTAGCCTCAACGCACTCGATCCGGCGCTGATTGACGCGCTCAATGACTATTTCGAAAGCCTGCAGCGCAACCGCGCGACCCGGGTGGTGGTTCTGAAGGGGGCGGGCTCGGCCTTCTGCGCCGGCCTCGATCTTAAGGATGCGGTGAAGCGGCACGCCGGACAGCAAGAGCCGCCCGGCGTGCTGAGACTCGCTGGATTCGCAGCGCCGGATCGCCGACATCGTGATGCTGATGCGACGTTGCCCGCAACCCATCATCGCCCTGGTGCAAGGGGCTGCCGCCGGCGGCGGTTTCGCGCTGGCGCTGGCGGCGGATATTCGCATCGCCACAAAGTCGGCGCGGATGAACTGCGCCTTTATCAAGCTCGGGCTTGGGGGCTGTGACATCGGCACCAGCTATTTTCTGCCGCGTCTCGTCGGCGTGTCGGTCGCCTCCGAGCTGATCCTGACCGGTCGCTTCATCGGCGCGGAGCGCGCGCTGGCGGTCGGCCTGGTCTCGGAAGTGGTGGAAGAAGGCGGCCTTGAAGCCGCCGCGGCGCCTTATGTCGATGCGATGATGACGGCCTCGCCGGCAGGTTTGAGGCTCTCGAAGGAATGCCTCAATATGAGTGTCGACGCTGGCTCGATCGAAGCCGTGATCGCGATGGAAGATCGCAATCAGGTTTTGTGCAGCCGCTCGGAAGATTTCAACGAAGGCATCAGAGCCTTTATGGAAAAGCGAAAACCCGTCTATATCCGGCGATAGAAAATGGGTCCGGCAAGAGACCGTCTGGGAGCAAAAGATATGAGTGGGAATGCAGCCACGGTGCTGACGAAACCTGCCTTTCGCAAGATCGAATGGCTGGAGCGGGATATTGACGTCGAACGGCGCCCCGATGGCGTAATCATCTTGAAGTCGCGGATTCCGCTAAAACCCTATGAAAAGCATATCCCGGCCTCGCTGGCGAAATGGGCGGCCGGGCAGCCTGACCGCATCTGGCTGGCGCAGCGCGCCGGCGCGGATCGGCAATGGCGCAAATTGTCTTATGGTGAGGCGAAGCGCACGGTGGATGCCCTGACCCAAGGTATCCTCGATCTCGGACTCGAGCCGGGGCGCCCGGTAGCGATCCTGTCAGGCAATTCGATCGAGCACGCGCTGATGACGCAGGCTGCGATGCAGGCAAGGCATCCGGCAGCACCGGTATCGCCGGCCTATTCGCTGATGAGCCAGGATCACGTCAAACTGAAATATCTGTTCGATCTGATCAAGCCGGCGCTGGTGATGGTGCAGGACGGCCCGGCCTTCGAGAAGGCCTTGAAGGCGCTCAATCTCGACGGCGTCACCGTCGTTCATGTTGCCCGTCCGTGCGAGGGCATCAAGAGCATCGCCTTTGCCGATCTCGCCGCAACGCCGGTCACCCCAGATGTCGAACACTCGATCGCAAAAATTACGCCGGATACCGTCGGCAAACTGTTGTTTACCTCGGGTTCGACCGGAATGCCCAAGGCCGTCATCAACACGCAGGCCATGATGTGCGCCAATGCCGCGATGATGATGCAGGTTCGGCCCCGCGCTCCGGATGCGCCGCAGGCCACCTATCTCGACTGGATGCCGTGGAATCACACCATGGGCGGCAATGCGCTGTTCAACCCGGTGCTGATCGAGGGCGGTACGCTTTACATCGACGATGGCCGCCCGATGCCGGGTTTGATCGAGGAGACGCTGCGCAATCTGCGCGAGGTCTCGCCGACCTATTACGCCAACGTGCCCGCCGGCTACGCAGCGCTCGCCGCTGCCATGGAGAAGGACGACGCGTTGTGCCGCGGCTTTTTCAAGAATCTCGCTCTGATGGCTTATGGGGGCGCCAGGCTTCCCGACGATCTCTATGACCGGATGCAGGCGCTGGCGGTACGCGCCACCGGTGAGCGCCTGGTGTTCTATACCGGTTGGGGCTCCACCGAGACCGCCCCGACATCGACCGGGACCTATTGGGACACCGAGCGCGTCGGTCTGATCGGGCTGCCGTTTCCCGGCGTCGAGTTGAAGATGGTCCCGGCCGGATCGAAATATGAATTGCGCTTGCGCGGGGTCAACGTCACGCCGGGTTATTTCGGCCGGCCCGATCTCACCGAGGCGGCGTTCGACGAAGAGGGTTTTTATTGCATCGGCGACGCCGGTGTCTTCGTCGACCCGAACGATCCGGTGCAGGGCATTATCTTCGCCGGCCGCGTCGTGGAGGATTTCAAGCTCACGACCGGCACTTTCGTTCATGTCGGATCGCTGCGCACCGACGCCATCGCGGCGGCGACCCCGGTGGTGCATGACGCGCTGGTCGCGGGGCAGGATCGCCCGTTTGTCGGATTGTTGGCCTGGCCCAATCTGCACGCCTGCCGGCAGATCGTCGGCAATCCCGACGCGAGCTATGAGGATGTCGTGAGGCATCCCGAAATATTGGCATGCCTCAAGAGCGGCCTGCTGGCCCATAACAAATCGACCGAAGGCGCCAGCAGCATGCGGATCGCGCGCGCCATGCTGATGACGGAGCCACCCTCGATCGACGGCAATGAACTTACCGACAAGGGCTACATCAACCAGCGCGCCGGATTAGAGCGCCGCGCGGCGCTGGTGGAACAGCTTTATGCCGATCATCCCGGCGAGGATGTGATTGTGCTGCAATGATGTTCGCGCCTGAACAATATTCAACCGTCATTCCGGGATGCGCCATCTTCGGCGCAGGCCCGGAATCCATAGTCACGTCATGATGCCAGATTCCGGGCTCGCGAGCTTTGCTCGCGCCCCGGGATGACGATTTCATGTCCTGAGTTCCTCACACAACAGAGTAGCGCCATGAATTTCGATTTCTCCGACGAACAAAAGCAACTGCGCGACGAGGCCCGCAAATTCCTTGCCGAGAAGTGCCCGCCCAAGGCGGTGCGCTCGGTGCTTGACGGCAAGCAACCTTACGATCGCGAATTGTGGCAGGGCCTCGCCGAGATGGGTTTTCTCGGTGTCGCGATCCCCGAGCAGTTCGGCGGCGCAGGCGCGGGGCACCTTGAACTCTGCGTGGTCGCCGAGGAGATGGGCCGCGCGCTGGCGCCGGTGCCGTTTTCCTCGACGGTGTATCTTGCGGCAGAAGCCATCCTGCTTGCCGGTAGCGATGCGCAAAAGCAAAAATGGCTCTCTGCCATCGCATCGGGTGCCGCGATCGGTACGCTGGCGCTGTTCGAAGGCAAAGGCAATCCGTCTCCGCACGCGATCAAGCTCGGCGCGTCCGGCGGCACCCTCAACGGCGTGAAGAAGCCGGTGCCCGACGGCGTCATCGCCGATTTTGTCATCGTTGCCGCGCGCACCGGATCGAGCGGGCGCGACACCGATATCTCGCTGTTCCTGGTCGATATGAAAGCTGAAGGCGTCGAAGCCAAGGCATTGGCCAATGTCGATCCGTCGCGCGGTCAGGCCGAACTCACCTTCAAGAACTGCAAGGCCGAGCCGCTCGGTGCTGCTAACGAAGGCTGGAGCATCCTGTCCCAGGTGCTCGACCGCGCTGCGGTGCTGATGGCGTTCGAGCAGGTCGGGGGCGCCGACCGCGCGCTCGAAATGGGCCGCGACTACGCCCTCGATCGCATCGCCTTCGGCCGGCCGATCGGCTCTTTCCAGGCGGTCAAGCATATTCTGGCCGATATGTATGTCTCGGCGACGCTGGCGCGATCGAATTGTTATTATGGCGCATGGGCGCTCTCGACCAACGCCTCGGAGCTGCCGGAGGCCGCAGCCGCAGCACGGATCAGCGCGACGCAGGCCTTCCAGCATTGCGCCAAGAACAACATCCAGGTCCATGGCGGCATGGGCTTCACCTGGGAGTTCGATTGCCACATGTATTACCGCCGCGCCAATGCCACCGCGCTGTCGCTCGGCAGTCTTTCTTATTGGGAAGACGCGCTGATCGACCGGATGCGCAAGAAGAATGCGGCGTAAAGTCACTCGTGTCCCGGACGCGGTGCAGCGCACAAGCGCTGCGCCGCCGAGCCGGGACCCACAGGAGTTAGTTGGATGGACCCCGGACCAGCAGCGCACCGCTTCGCGCTGCGCAGCATCCGGGGAACGGATCGAGAGAAAGAACGCTCATGAATTTCGATGACACCCCGCAGGAAGCCGCGTTCCGCGCCGAAGCCAAGGCCTGGATCGCGGCCAACGCGCCCAAGCAATATGAGGATGAGCTGAACAAAGCCTCGCTCGGCCGCACCGAGCTCAAGGGCGCCAACATCCTTGAGGTGGCGAAAGCATGGCAGAAGAAGAAAGCCGACTCCGGCTGGGCCTGCCTGCACTGGCCCAAGGAGTATGGCGGCCGCGGTGCTACGCCGATCGAGCGCGTGATCTGGCAGGAGGAAGAGGGCGCTTTCGGAAAGCTCAGCGGAATCTTCATCATCGGCCATGGCATGTGCGGGCCGACCATGATGGCCTTTGCCGGCGAAGAGCAAAAACGGAAATATTTGCCGCCGCTCGCCGCCGGCGAAAAGGTCTGGTGCCAGTTGTTTTCCGAACCCGCGGGCGGATCCGACGTCGCCGGTCTTCGTACCCGGGCTGAAAAACGCGGAGACGACTGGATCATCAACGGCCAGAAAATCTGGACCTCGGGCGCGCATTATTCCGACTACGGCATCCTGCTCACGCGGACCGATCCGAATGTCGCCAAGCACAAGGGCCTTACCATGTTCTTCCTGGACATGAAGTCCCCGGGAATCGAGATCAAGCCGATCAAGCAGGCCAACGGCGCCTCCGATTTCAACGAAGTCTATTTCACCGACGTGAAAATCCCGGATGCGCAACGGCTCGGCGCGGTCAATGACGGCTGGAACGTGTCGCTGACCACGCTGATGAACGAGCGGATGTCGATCGGCGCCAGGGTCGCGACCGGCTTTCCGGAACTGTTCGAGTTCTGCAGCAATCTGATGCTGGAGGACGGCTTGGCGATCGACGATCGTGGTGTGCGTTCGAAACTGGCGAATTGGGCGGTCCGCGCCAGCGGGCTGAGATACACCAGCATGCGCGCGATCTCGGCGCTGTCGAAGGGCGACCGGCCGGGACCGGAGAATTCGATCGGCAAGCTGGTCGCCGGTTCGATGATCCAGGATATCGCGGCCTATGCGCTCGACTTGCAGGGGGCGGCGGGTGTGCTGAGTGGGCCGGAGGATGCCGAAGTTGCCGGAAAGTTCCAGGCGATGCTGTTGCGCGCGCCAGGAACCCGCGTCGAAGGCGGTACCGACGAGATCATGCGTAACATCATCGCCGAGCGCGTGCTTGGTTTGCCCGGCGATATCCGGGTCGACAAGGATGTGCCGTTCAACAAGATACCGACCAAGGGACGATAATCATGGTGTCGCGGACGCGATGCAGCGTTCTTCCGGCGATGCGACGCATCGTCCGGTCACGCTGCTCCGCAGAGCCGGTGCCCACGCAGACGGCAAAACGGATGGACCCCGGATCAGCAGCGCACCGGTTCGCGCTGCGCGGCATCCGGGGAACGCTTCAGGGATAGGAGAGCCAAATGAATTTCGACGACACCCCGCAGGAGGCCGCGTTCCGTGCCGAGGCCCGCAAATGGATCGGCGCCAATGCGCCGAAGCAGTTCGAGGAGGAGCTTTCCAATTCCTCGCTGGGCCGGATCAAGCTCAAGAAGAACGATATCGTCGAGGTCGGGAAGGCGTGGCAGAAGAAGAAATCCGACGGCGGCTGGGTTTGCCTGCATTGGCCCAAGGAATATGGCGGCCGTGGTGCGACGCCGGTCGAGCGTGTGATCTGGCAGCAGGAAGAGGGTATCTACGGCAAGCTCACCAGCCCGTTCCAGATCGGCGAGGGCATGTGCGGGCCGACGGTGATGGCCTATGGCAGTGAACCGGACAAGCGGCGCTATCTGCCGAAGAT
Source organism: uncultured Pseudomonadota bacterium (assembly GCA_963725555.1). Lineage (GTDB taxonomy): Bacteria > Pseudomonadota > Alphaproteobacteria > Rhizobiales > Xanthobacteraceae > Bradyrhizobium. The sequence continues at coordinate 138,093 of CAVRYV010000007.1, forward strand.
CGCCTCGGGCGAGGAAATCTGGTGTCAGCTGTTCTCGGAGCCCGCCGGCGGTTCAGACGTCGCCGGCCTGCGCACCCGTGCCGAGCGGGACGGCGATCACTGGATCATCAATGGCCAGAAGATCTGGACCTCGGGCGCGCATTATTCCGATTACGGGCTGCTGATCACCCGCACCGATCCCAATGTGCCCAAGCACAAGGGTCTGACGATGTTCTACATCGACATGAAAAGCCCGGGCGTCGAGGTCAAGCCGATCAAGCAGGCCAACGGCATGGAGGAATTCAATGAGGTGTTCTTCACTGATTTGCGGATTCCCGATTCGCAGCGGCTCGGCGCCGTTGGCGACGGCTGGAATGTCTCGCTGACGACTTTGATGAACGAAAGAATGTCGATCGGCTCACGGCTGGCGACCGGGTTTTCCGAAATCTTCGATTACTGCAGCAACCTGATGACCGAGGAGGGCCTTGCGATCGACGATCGCGCGACCCGTTCAAAGCTGGCCAATTGGGCGGTGAAGAACAGCGGCCTGAAATACACCAGCCACCGGGCGGTCTCGGCGCTTTCCAAAGGCGAGCGGCCCGGACCGGAGAATTCGATCGGCAAACTGGTTGCCGGCTCGATGCTGCAGGACATCGCGACCTATGCGATGGATTTGCAGGGCGCCAGCGGCGTGCTCACCGATCCCGAAACCGCCGAGGCGGCCGGTCAGTTCCAGGCCATGCTGATGTCGTCGCCGTCGATGCGCATTGCCGGCGGCACCGATGAAATTCTCCGCAACATCATCGCCGAGCGCGTGCTTGGCCTGCCCGGCGACATCCGGGTCGACAAGGATGTTCCGTTCAACAAAATTCCGACCAAGGGACGCTGACCATGCCGGACGCCGCCAAGAAGACGTTGACCGCGCGGCACAGCGTCGAGCAGCGAATCGGCGTGCTGGAGGAATTGCTGGACGAGCGGTATTCGTGCCGCGCGTTCCGCCCGGACCCGGTGCCGCGCCCGATCATCGAGCGGATCTTGACGGCGGCCCAGCGCACCGCGTCATGGTGCAACAGCCAGCCATGGCAGGTCGTGATTGCAAGCGGCGATGCGAAAGAAAGGTTTCGCAAATTGATCTACGCCGAAGCCGCTTCGGGCAGCGGGGATGACCATGATTTTGCCCCGCCGCGTGAATATCTCGGCGTCTATCAGGAGCGCCGCCGCGAGAGCGGCTTTCAGCTCTACAATACGCTCGGCATCGTCCGCGGCGACAAGGCGGCCTATGGCCGGCAGGCGCTGGAAAATTACAATTTCTTTGGCGCGCCGCACGTCGCGGTCATTCACACCGATGAGCCGCTCGGGATCTATGGTGCGATCGACTGCGGCGCCTATGTCGGCAATTTCCTGCTGGCCGCGCAGGCGTTGGGCCTCGGCACCATCCCGCAGGCAGCGCTGGCCCGTCATTCCGGCCTGATCCGGCGCCATTTCAAGCTCGGCGATGACCGGCGGGTGGTGTGCGGCATTTCGTTTGGCTTTCCGGACCAGGATCACAAGATCAACAGCTACCGGACCTCGCGCGCCGGCATTCCCGACACCGTGACGTTTGTCGACGAGTAGCCGCTCGAAGATAAATGAGAATCGTGTCCCGGACGCGGTGCAGCGTTGCTTACGCTGCTCCGCAGAGCCAGGACCCACAGGCGACAATGGACCCCGGATCAGCAGCGCACCACGCCGCAAAAGCGGCGCGCTGCACAGCATCCGGGGAACACAAGCAACGTGCCGCTAAAACTTCGGCGGGCGTTTCTCGGCGAAGGCCTGGATGCCTTCCTTGATCTCGGCGCCGCGCATGCTGTCGCGCGCACGGCGGTCGGCGGCTTCCTCGTCGAGCTTGCCGCGGGAGAATTCATTGATCGCGCGCTTCATGCCGCGCATCGCGACCGGCGCATTGCCGGCGAGAATGGCCGCGAGCTTGTCGACCTCCTGGTCGAGCGCCTCGGCTGATACCATCGTGGTGAGATAACCGATCCGCAGCATTTCCTTGGCGTCGATCTTCTGCGCGGTCAGGAAAAGCTTCTTGGCGTTGTCGACGCCGAGCCGCGCCACATAGCGCGCGATGCCGCTCCTGTAATAATGCAGTCCGCGCTGTGCCGCCGGCATGAACATCTCGCCGCTGTCGACGCCGATGCGGAAATCGCAAGCCAGCGCCAGATCGGTCGAGCCGCCATAGACGCCGCCATTGAGCCGGCAGATCGTCGGTATGCCGAGGTCCTCCAGCCGGTTGACCACGGTCTCGAATGCCGGTCCGGCGGTCGATTGCTCCGGGGCGCTGGTGGCGCGCTCGGCGAGCGAGCGGAGATCGTAGCCGGCGCTGAAGGCGCGGCCGGTGCCGGTCAGCACCAGCACCCTGACCGCGGGGTTGGCTTCGACCCGGTCGAACAGCTTTAGCAGCGCATCGAGGTCATCCGGCTGCAGGCGGTTCAGATGTTTTGGCCGGTTGAGGCGGATGGTGGCGCGCGCGCCATCGATATCGAGCAGCGGTGTGCTCGCCGTCGCGGCGGCCTCCGGCATGGCTTTCTCCATCATGCTCTATTGGTTTTCCAGTTCGCGCCGTTTGGCTTCGACGTCAATGGTCTCGGCGAGATCGGGATGACGCGCCATCAGCATCCGGAAATCCACGAGATCGAGAACCAGCAGCTTCGACACCCGCGTGGTGGTGATGTTGGCCGAACGCAGATTGTTGCCGAGCAGCGCCATCTCGCCGAAGAACGCGCCGTCGCCGAGCGTCACCTTCTTGCCCGGCAGATCGACCTCGACCTCGCCGGCAGCGATGAAATACATGCAGTCGCCGGCCTGACCCTTGCGGATGATCATGGTGCGCGCCGGCAGATCCATGGTGCGCAGCATTTGCGTGACGTCGGCGATCGCCGACGGACCGAGCGCCGCGAAGAACGGCACCTTGCTCACCGATTCCCAGGTTTTGAGGAAATTGTCGCGGCGCGTTTCCGCCGCAAAAGCGGTGGCGAGGATACCGGTCCAGAGGCCGAACACGCCGAGCCCGCAGATCATTACAAAAGCGGCGACCAGCCGGCCGACCGGCGTAATCGGCACCACGTCGCCATATCCCGTTGTCGTCAGCGTCGCGACCGCCCACCACAGGGCCGCGGGAATGCTCCCGAAGGTCCCCGGCTGGACGTCACGCTCCAGAAAATACGCCGCCACCGAGGCCAGAAACAGCACCATCAGAAAGATCACAAGTACGCTCAGCAGCGGACCGGATTCCTGCACCAGCACCCGGCGCAATTGCCGCAGGCCCGGAATTCCCGGGATCACCTTCAGCAGCCAGAATACGCCAAGCAGCCACGCGGTTCTGGGATTGATGCCAAGCACAAGGGCGAACGGCACGGCGACCGCACCGACGGCGTCGACCAGCCCCCGGCCGGCCAGCGCGTAAGTTAATCCGCGATGCATCCGAAAGGCGTAGCGAAGCCGGACCACCCACTCGAAGATGAAGAACGCGAGGCACGCCCATAGCAGCGCATCGATCCAGTGATGCGCCGCCTCATAGGCGGGATCGACGGTGAGCAGGATCATCATGGCGACGCCGATCGCCACCGCGACATAGGCCACCCTGGTCATGTTGCGGCCGGCCGTTGCGGCCATAAATTGCGTCATGGTGGTGGAAACAAGCGGCGTGGACATGGGTAGGCAGCGCCTGGCGGTGTAAGAAGCCCGATACGGCCAAATTGGGCGTGACCGGTTTCACAAAGTGCCCGGCTGACGCCAGCCCGTCAACGACGGCCCGAAAACAGCGTTATCGCCGCCACCGCCGGGGGCGTCCCCCGGTCCCGGTCCCGCGCCGCCGTCCGAGCTGAGGAGGCTTCGGATCGGCGCTGCCGCGGTCTACCCCGCCCGGGACCGGCCGAATTGCGCGCGCCGGCATGGGGCGAGGCAGAATTTTGACCGCGATCGGCTGGAATCCCGCGCAAATCGTCGCCTTTTGCCCTTATATCAAAAGCTCCCGCGGACATTATGATGATGGGCGCGCCTGAACACTGATCGCCAAGACATTCACTCCGGAAAAATTGGTTGGCTTCCAATGGACACCTCACATCTCGCAGAACATGCCGGCGCCGCCAGCAGCTTTTTTGCGTCGATTTTCGTGGTCGCGACCCTGTCGATGCGGACGATGATTCCGCTGCGGGTATTTGGCATCCTGACCAACATTATCCTGATCGCCTCGGCGATTCCGACCCACAATTACGCGACGCTGGCATTGCACTCGGTGCTGCTGCCGCTCAACACCTATCGGCTGCACCAGATGCTGCAACTGGTGCGCGACGTGAAAAAATCCGTCAACAGCGACCTGTCGATGGAATGGCTGAAGCCGTTCATGACCGAGCGCAAATGCGCGGCGGGCGAGGTGCTGTTCTACAAGGACGAGAAGGCCGAAAGCATGTTCTACATTGTCAGCGGCCGATACCAGCTGGTCGAATTGGGGATCGAACTGCCGGTGGGCGCCATCGTCGGCGAACTTGGCATGCTGTCGCCCTCAAACATGCGAACCCAAACGCTGGAATGCATCGAAGCCGGCGTTATCCTGAGCGTCAATTATACCGAGGTCGAGCAATTGTACGTGCAGAACCCGGCCTTCGGTTTCTACTTCCTTCGCCTTGCCAGCGCGAGATTGTTTCAGAACATCGGAGCGCTGGAGCAGAGGCTGGCGCAGCACACCACGCCCGAGCCCTCCGCCGCAGCCAAGCCGGCTTAAGGACGCATCGTGGCAGGTATTCTGTCTTCCTTGCGCTATCTGCTGGCCGATTTTATCGGCGAGGACGATGACGCGCCGCCGTTTCTGCCTGACGGGTTGTCCGACGGTGTCACGGCGGTCGTCAGCGATGGCGTCCACCGGCTGATCGACTACCAGGGCCCCGGCTACGCGACGCTGTACATCAATCGGCTACGGCGCTTCGTCGGTCGGCGCGATGTCGATGACGCGATGTTGGGCGAGATCGCGCGGCTGATGGCCATGCGCATGAGCTATGAGGATCCGATCCGGATTGCGCAGTTGAAGCTCGACGAAATCGGTAGCGGCAATCCAGTTCAGGCGGGCGACGATATCGGGAAATTCCGACTGGATGAACTGGTCGGGGCGCTTCCCGCCGCAGTCGCAGCGCCTGTTCTCGATGGCCTCGAACGCCTCGGATGGTCGCACAAACCGGTCGCGGTCCGCTTCAGCACCGCCAGCCGGTGGGGCATTCGCCGCTTGAAGATCGAGGCGTCACTGCGGCGATGGCGGCTGTTTTCGGTGCGCTATGCCGAGGAGCGGGTCTGGGTCGAACGATGGCTGCACATGATCGGTCGCAGCCTGGCCAAGCAGCCCAAGGCCGCGTCCGAGATCGTGCAAACCGCGACCATGGTGCAAGGTTACGGTGACGTTTATCGTCAGGGTCTCGCCGATTGGCATGCCATCATCGATAATCTCGCCAAGCCGACTTTCGACGGCGCGTTGCCCTTGCCGGATCTCGCCGGCGCTGTGGCAGAGGCACGCGCGGCGGCGATGCCCGATCCGCGGCAGGCCGCGCTCAAGCGCACCATCGCGCAAATCCGGGCGCGGGCGCTTGGCGAAGTCGAGCGGCCCGTCGCGGCCGCCAACCCGGCAAATACGTCCAATCCCTGACAAGCATGCGGTTGCCGGCGCTTGCCGGATTTAGGCGCTTTGCGCGGTCTTGACGATCACCACCTTGTCGTCATGGCCGGCCTGACTCCTTGTCATGGCCAGCCTGACCCTTGTCATGGCCAGCCTGACCCTTGTCATGGCCGGCCTGACTGGTGTCATGGCCAGCCTGCCGCTTCAGGCTCTCGCGCCTCATGCCGATCTCGTCACGCACCAATTCATATCCGAGCCTGAAGGTATCCAGTCCATCGCTGTTGATGGTGCCGTCGCCCAACCCGATCACCGCGCGCCGAAGGATGGTTTCGAGTTCGTCCTGCAGCACCTCAAGCGCGTCCAACGAGGTGGCTTGCTCGATCCTGCCGCCGATGTTGAGGATAGCCGCCGCCAGTTCGCTGGCTTTCTTCGGAGCGATCCGGGTTACCTTGGTATAGAGCCCGACAAATATCGAACCGATAACGCTGAGCGCGCCAGCGCCGAGATATAAAATATCGCTGTAGCGCTCGATAAACGACTTGGTGTCGTCGTTGACGTATTCGGCGGCGCCCTGGTGGGCGACAATGAAGGCGTCCTTGTCGGTATCCACCGGTTCGATTTTCGAGGCGAAGCCATCCTGCAGCGCGAGTTCAGCCTTGTTCTCGTAGATCGCTTGCGCGAGCTCTTCCGCGGTAGCCGACGACATCCGGGATTGGACGACCAGAAGCCATTGCAGCCCGATGGTATCGAGAACGTCGTCCGGGATCACCGGCGCTGAAGACAGCATGCCCGTCGTCAGCGTTTCCTCGGAAATCCCGGGGTTTCGTCGCGCCAGCGCCTTCGACTTATCGATCGCGTTCAGGGTGAATCCGCCCTGCTTGGCGTATTGTTCATAGCTCTTGTCCTTGACGATCGCGGACGCGTGCGCAATGGCGATCACCGCATCGTAGCCGCCTGAGCCAAACAGCTTGTCGAACGTCGAATGGGGCGGGGCCATCTGCACCCGTGAGCCGGCATCTGAGCTGTCGGAAATTTCAAGGAAATTGCGGACAAAGGCGGCGTTGTTGTCGCCGTCGGCCAACACCGCGATCTTCTTCTTCCTCAGTTCGGCCAACGATTTGATCTTTTTGCTGCCGGGACTGATCAGCAGCAATACGTCGTGGTCCAATATGGCCAGCGCGCGGGCGCGAGGCGGGACCTTTGCATCGGTGCGCAGCACCGCAAGATCGGCCTGCCTGCGATCGAACTCGGTCAGCGCCTTGGCGTTATCGGCATTGTGCACGATCTTGACGCGAAGCCGCGCGTTGTTGTTCTGGAGCACGGCCGCGAATTTGGCGGCGAAGCGGGCCTCCGGACCGTTAGCATCGCCGACGGCGAAGATCAGCGTTTCGGAATTCTTCAGCACGGCACGCCCGCCCCAAACCGTCGCCGCCGTCAGGATCAGTGTCATGGCGGCAAACAACAGCATCTGCCGGCGATTGCTTCTGGCGTCGCGTGAAGCCGCGGGCGGCGTTTCCGTTGGTGGCATTGGGACTTCAGCGCTCATGGCGAGTACCGTGGCCAGGGCGCCTCACCAGCATACCGGCTCGGGGGGCGCCGAAACGAGATCGTAAATATCTAGAATAGAACGAGAAATTTCCGATTTTGAGGATGATATCCGCCCCCCCGTGGATTGCAAATCGGGATCCGCCCATAATCTTACCCGAGGGTCCGCGCGTCGGTCTCATGCGGCACCGCCGATAGTCCACACCGCGGGTTTTTTCGGGTTCCCCATAGGTGCATTCTGCTCCGCAAGGTGTCATAAATGACCAGCATCGGTTGAATTGTCCGATTTGGAGTAGTGCTGAACGCCTCGAGTTCCGCCCGTGCCGTCCAAGTCAGTCCCAGCAAAGGGCGTCAGCTTTGTTGTTTCCCACCCTGTCGTCGTCGGTCCCGGTAGGTCTGCTGGTCGGTTGGATGCTCGTCCTCACCTTCAAGCACGTCATCGCCGATTTTGTTCTGCAAAATTCCTGGATGGCGCTCGGCAAGGATCAAAAGACCGGCTGGGCGCTGCCGCTGCTGGCGCATTGTCTCGTGCATCTGGCGGTTTCGCTGGCGCTGATTCTGATCATTGCGCCGCGTTTCTGGTTCGTGGCCTTTATCGATTTTGCCATCCACATCACGGTCGACCGCGCCAAGGGATGGTGCTCGTCGACCTTCGGTATGACGCAGGAGCACCCCTGGTTCTGGACCTTGATCGGTGTCGACCAGGCGCTGCACCATCTCACCGGTTTCGGCCTGTCGATTTTCATGGCGGCGAACTAGCCGGTTTCGGGATCAGTCGCCAATGACCGAACAACCGCTCACCAAAAAGACCGTCGATGTGCTCGATGCTCGCATCGCATACCACGAACGTGGCCAGGGAGTGCCGGTGCTGTTTTTGCACGGCAACCCAACCTCGTCCTATCTCTGGCGCGACGTCATTCCCGAGCTGGAAGGATGCGGCCGGTTGATCGCGCCGGACCTGATCGGCATGGGCGATTCCGCCAAGCTGCCAAATCCTGGTGCGGATACCTACCGCTTCTCGACCCACCGCAAATATCTCGATGCCTTCATCGACGCCGTTATCGGAACGACGGAATCCGTTGTGCTGGTGGTGCATGACTGGGGCTCGGCGCTCGGCTTCGACTGGGCCAACCGTCACCGCGATCGGACTAGCGGCATCGCCTATATGGAGGGGATCGTGCGGCCGGTTGCCTCCTGGGATGAATGGAGCGCGTCGGCCACGCCGATCTTCCAGGGCTTTCGTTCCGACAAGGGCGAGACCATGATTCTCGAGCGCAACCTGTTCATCGAGCGGGTTTTGCCAGGATCCGTATTGAGGAAACTGACCGAGGCCGAGATGGCCGAATATCGCCGGCCCTATCCGCAAGCGGCCGACCGCTGGCCGATGTTGACCTGGCCGCGGCAGATTCCGATAGCGGGCACGCCCGCCGATGTGGTGCGGATCTCGGCGGATTATTCGCAATGGATGGCCCAGAACGAGTTGCCGAAGCTGTTCGTCAATGCCGAGCCCGGCGCCATCCTGATCGGCCCGCTGCGGGATTTCTGCCGCGGCTGGAAAAACCAGACCGAGGTAACGGTACCGGGTTCGCACTTCATTCAGGAGGATTCCGGGCCGGCGATCGGCCGCGCCGTGGCCGCCTGGATGAAGGCAAACGCACGATAGGCGTTGCGAATCGCTGTGGCGCCTGTCTGATTCGGTCCGCCCGTTCAAGACGCCTCGGCGACTAACCGATGCGGTGGTTAACCTTTCGTTAGAGAATTGCACGGCATGCTGCGGGTTGGGGGATATGCAAATGTTTTCAAGCCGCGACGCCTTCGAGAACGATTTCTGTCCGGTCCGGGAAGAATTGCTCGGCGAACTGTACCGCGCCAACCAGAACGGTCTGCCGCAACTGGTGGACAGTGTCTCTTCCGATGTGCGGGCCATGCTGGCGCTGTTCTGCTATCGCAGAAGCCATCTTCACTCGCTGGCGCTCTCGATCGCAGCGAGCTGCAGCGAACGTGAGCTGTTCCAGCTGGGCGGCCGCGTCGGCTCGACCCTTTATGCGCTGTCCCGCGAAACGCCGACAACGCGATCTGCCCCTTCATCGTCCTACGGCAACCGCAAGCCGATCACGCTTTCGACCAAGCCGCTCAGCACGTTCTCGCCAATCGAGGACGAGTTCGACGACGATTTTGCCCAAGTTGCGACGGCCTGAAGCGGTCGCAGCTTTCGCTTTCTTCTGCTTCTCTGCGCCGGCAACTCTCTACGCCGCCTGTCCGCTAAGCCGCAGTGAGCGCCGGCAGGCCGTGCCGTCTCCGCGCCATCTCGCATTCGGGATCGCCGGGCAGGCAGGTCCGGCAGACTTCGGGGCGTACCGCATAAATTCCGCACGACGTCGCCACGCCAACCTTGCCCGATAGTGCCGAGCAGCGCTCACCGTCGCAGCGCATTCCCGATAGCCTGTCGTTGACGAACTTTTCCGGAATGAGATCGAGCGCCGCATCGTCCTCGGTGGTGAACCGCGGCCAGTTCGACGAATACGAGCAGCACGCCCCGCAGGCCTGGCAGGGGTTATCGACATCCGTGGGCGGATCGGTCTTTTCCATGCGTCCCGTTTAGCGCGTTTTCAAGCACGGTGGATACCGGTTCGCGTGTCATGCAGCGGACGGCCGGTTGGTCCGCGCAGGCGCGGGTATCTCAAATATCCTGTGGCTGTTCCCAGACCAGGCTCCTTCGCCATCGCGCTCGGAGCAGGTCCCGCCGCTCCGGATATTTTTCGTCGAGATAGATCGCGTCGATGACACGGTCGGTCCGAAAACTGCGAAAGTCGCGGCGCAGCTCGCACCATGCCGCCAGGATCCGCACGGCTTCATGGTAGCCGATCGCGATCGGCCAGATATGGCGTTCGCTGTCGCGGCCTTTTTCGTCGCGATAGCGCAGGCTGATTTTCTTGCCTTCGTGAATCTGCGCGCGGGTCCGCGCCATATCGATGCGGTCAAGCTCCTTGCGCCAACCGGGACGGGCGCGACTGGCGGGTTCAAGCACAAAGGGCCGCAGCCGTTCCGGAACGGTGTCGGCGATTTTCGCAATCAGGTCTTGCGCGGCGCGGGACAGCACCGGGTCGGCATGGCCTGCCACCCATTGGGCGCCGAGTACCGCCGCTTCGATCTCATCGGGCGTGAGCATCAGCGGCGGCAGGTCAAAACCCTTCTCCAGAATGTAGCCCATTCCGGCCTCACCGCGAATCGGCACGCGCTGCCCGATCAGGGTTGCGATGTCGCGGTAGATGGTTCGCTTCGAGGTCTCCAGTTCGGCGGCGATGGCGTCCGCGGTCAGCGGTTTCGCGGTACGCCGCAGCACCTGGATAATCTGAAACAGCCGGTCGGCGCGTCTCATGGGGATTCTCTTTTCAGGTCTCGCCGATGCTGACAGCACGTTGGCAGCAGGTGGCAAGTATAACGGGACAACACTTCAACCAAGAGGATTTTGTCCATGATCATTCTCTACGGCCTTGACCTCTGGACCGTGATGTCGCCGCTGCTGACACCACGGTGGCAGCAGGGGATGACTAGCCTGAAACGCCTGTTCAACAAATCGGGAGCGTCCACGTGATTACCCTCTATGGCTTTGGCGCCGGCTTCGGCCTGCCGGAAATCAGCCCCTTTGTAACCAAGACCGAAGTCCAGTTGAAAATGGCCGGTCTCACCTTTCGCAAGGAGAAAGCGTTGCCGCCGGCCTCCCCCAAGGGGCAACTGCCCTATATTGTCGATGAGGAGGAGAGCATTGCCGATTCCACCTTTATTCGCGCGCATCTTGAGGGCAAATACGGCTTCGATTTCGACGCACCGCTTAATTTGCAGCAGCGCGCCCGGGCCTGGGCGTTCGAGCGAATGATCGAACATCACGTCTATTGGGCGTTGGTCGGCGCGCGCTGGGTCGATCCCGAGAATTTTGCCAAAGGGCCGACGCATTTCTTCGATGGGGCGCCCGAGCATCTGCGCGAGAAGCTGCGCGAGGATGCCCAATTTCGTGTTGCCGAGAATTATCTGTTGAGCGGGCTCGGCCGCCACGCTCCCGACGAAGACATCGACCTCGCCGCACGTTCGCTGTATGCGCTGTCGGTCCAGCTTGGCGACAAGGCATATCTCATGGGCGAAACGCCATGCGGCACCGACGCCACCGCCTTCGGCGCCCTTGCCGGAATCCTGACGCCGTTCTTTGATTCCAAATTACGCGCGCGGGCCGAGGAATTCCAGAATCTGACGGCCTATGTCGACCGCATGATGCTGCAATATTATCCGGATTTCGCCTGGGAGCCGCTGCGACAGGCGGCCTGATCGAACAGCAGATCTAGTGCGTCGCGAGCTGGCCCTTTAACGCGGCCAGCTCCGCCTCCAGTTCGGCAATTCGCGCGTCGCGATGTGCCAGCGCTCCGGCCACGTCAGCGGCATCAAATTTTTGCGGAATATGCTGCGGGCAGTTGGTGTCCCAGGCCTCGATCCGGAACAGGATCACCTGTTCGGGTCGCGCGCGGTAGCCTTGCGGCATCAGCGATTGCAGCAGCGCCGGATCGTCATCAACCACGCGCGCCTCGCCCCAGATCTTGACGCGGCGGCGATGGGCGTAATCCATCAGGAAGATATTGGCTTTGGGGTTTTCAGAGAGATTGCCCTGCGAAATGTATTGCCGGTTGCCGCTATAGTCAGCGAATGCCAGCGTGTTCTTGTCCAGGATTTTGATGAACCCCTTTGGGCCGCCGCGATGCTGGATATAGGGCTGCCCCGCGGCAGAAGCGGTGGCAAGGAACATGCTGTTCTGCTCCGCGAGGAACGCGGTCAAGTCGGCATCAATTTCCGTGCGCCAGCCGCCATTTTCCTCGACGTGGGCATAGGCATCGCGTGATCCTTTGCGCGTTTGAACGGCCTTCACCGCGGGGGTGAACGCCACATCGCTCGAGTAGTGCTGCATGTCCGACATCGGAGAATCCTCTGAAGGTCTGTTCCGGCGCTGCGAGCGCCCGTTTTCACCGTCTAAAATCGTATGTTCTGAGAATTCAGCAATCCTCAGGATTGACACTTCATCATTGCAAGATATGAAATAATGGCATGGATCGGATCGAAGCCATGCAGGCCTTTGTCGCGGTAGCCGACCTCGAAGGGTTTGCGCCAGCGGCGCGCAAGCTCGGCGTGTCGCCGTCCGGCGTAACACGGCTGGTGGCGGCGCTCGAGAATCGTCTGGGCGCGCGGCTACTGCAACGGACCACGCGGTCGGTAACGCTGACCGATGTCGGGTCGCGCTATCTGGTGCGCGCCCGCCGTATCCTTGCCGATATCGAGGAAGCCGAGGGCTCGACCCAGGACGAGCGCACGCGACCGAGCGGGCGGCTGGTGGTCTCGGCGCCGCTCGGATTCGGACGTCTCCATGTCAGCCCGATGATGTCGGCCTATCTGTCGCGCTTTCCCGAGGTCAGCGGCGAACTGCGTCTGTCGGATCGCATGATCAATCTGGTGGAAGAGGGCGTCGATCTCGCGGTCAGAATTGGCCAACTTGCCGATTCCAGCCTGGTCGCGCGGCATGTCGGCGAGATGCGGCGAATCGTGGTCGCCTCAGACGGCTATCTCAAGCAGCGCGGCGAGCCGGCGACACCGGGGGCGATCGCGACGCATGAAACGATTCAGTTTGGCGCCATCATTGCGTCGCCGGAGTGGCGCTTTATGTTGGGCGATCGCGAGGTCCGCGTGCCATGCACGCCGCGGTTCAGCACCAACAGTGCCGACGCCGCGCTGCAGTACGCCGAGCAGGACGGCGGCTTGACGCGGGTATTGGCCTATCAGGCGGCCGAAGCGATCAAGGGCGGAAGGCTTAGAATTGTGCTGGCAGAATTCGAGCAGCCGCCGCTGCCGATCCACATCGTCTATCCGACGTCGCGGCTGCTGTCATCCAAGGTGCGGACCTTCATCGATCTCGTCACCGCCATCAGCGATTGGCATTTCGGCGGGTAGCGAGATCACCGACCGTGCCCCGGACGCAGCGCAGCGCGACCGGACGATGCTTCGCATCGCCGGGAGAGCGCTGCACCGCGTCTGCGAAACGAGGTTTGTCAGCGTCCGCGGTTACGATTGCTTCGGCACCACCCGGAACGTGCCGTTGGCGCGCGCGATGGCGACATCATCCGCTTTGACGAAGCACTGCGCAAAACAGATCGTGCTGCCGGTCTTGATGACGTCGGTCTCGACCGTCAGCCATTGCCCGATCCGGGCGCTGCTGATGAAATCAATCGACATGCTGACAGTCACCAACGAATGGGCGCCGCCCATTTTATGCGCGCAGCTGTGCCCCATGGCTTTGTCAGTGAGTGCCGCGATCAATCCGCCATGGACAAAACCGCGCGCGTTGGTATGCGGTGTCGCCAGCCATAGGCCAAGGATAACCGCATCCGCCGTCTGCTTGGTATAGATCGGTTCCCAGGGATCGGTGAGCGGGCTACGCCGGGTCTGGTGCTCGAAGCCTTCGGGGATATCGGTGGCGGCCATGATGGGTACCGGGACATTGGCGAAAGGTGCCGGCATTGAACCCGATCGCGGCGCGAAATGCACCGATTACAAAGTTTAAAACGAGATTTCGACACTCGTTTAAAACGAGTGGCGCTGATCCGTTAATAGGGCAGCCCAACGTAATTTTCCGACAGCGACGTCGCCGCCGCCTTCGAGCTGACGAGATAATTCAACTCGGCCAACTGAATTCGAGCGCCGAAGCCCTCGGTGTCCGGAAACCGATGCAGCATCGAGGTCATCCACCACGAAAAGCGCACGGCTTTCCAGACCCGCGCCAGCGCCGTTTCGGAATAGCGATCGATGCCGGCGGAGGACTTCTCGTCGTAGAATTCACGCAGCGCCTGCGAGAGGTAGTGCACGTCGCTGGCGGCGAGGTTGAGCCCCTTGGCGCCGGTCGGCGGCACGATGTGAGCGGCGTCGCCGGCGAGGAACATCCGGCCGAACCGCATCGGCTCGGCGACGAAACTGCGTAGCGGCGCGATGCTCTTTTCGATCGAAGGCCCGGTGACGAGCTTGTCGACTGCCTCCTGATCCAGCCGGCGCTTCAATTCGTCCCAAAATCTTTCGTCCGGCCATTGCTCGACATGATCCTCAAGGCTGCATTGCAGGTAGTAGCGGCTGCGATGGGTCGAACGCATGGTGCAAAGGGAAAATCCCCTGGCATGGTTGGTGTAGATCAATTCGTGGCTGACCGGCGGCGTCTCCGACAAAATGCCGAGCCAGCCGAACGGATAGATCCGTTCGAAGGTCTCGATCGCCGAGGGCTTGACGCTGGCGCGGCTGACGCCGTGAAAGCCGTCGCAACCGGCGATAAAATCGCAGGCGATCTCGTGGCCGACGCCGTTGCTGGAAAAGGAAACGCGGGGATGGTCGGTATCGAAATCATGCGGGGTGACGTCGGCGGCTTCATAGAAGGTGGTCAGACCGGCGGCCTTTCGGGCGTTCATCAAATCGAGCGTAACTTCGGTCTGGCCGTAAATCACGACGGTCTTGCCGGTAGCGGCTTTCATATCGATGCGATGGCGCGCGCCGCCGAAGGCCAACTCGACACCATGGTGAACAAGCCCTTCGCCGTGCGCACGCCGGCCGGCGCCCACTTCATCAAGCAGAGCCACCGTTCCTTCTTCAAGAAGTCCTGCGCGAATGCGGCCGAGCACGTAGTCCGGCGTGTGGCGCTCCAGGATGACGTTGTCGATCCCGTAAGTGTGAAGCAGTTGCCCCAGCAGCAATCCCGCTGGCCCCGCGCCGATGATTGCTACTTTTGTCCGCAATACTTGCTCCCCTGGTTATTATAGGCTTGAAACGAGCCGCCGCGGACGTTGAACGCCGCTGCTGCGGAGGCGGTCTCGCATACTTGCAATGATAATTATATCATATAACAATATTCGCAAAGGGGTGTTGAAACCCCCGAATTCCGTGTGGGAGGCGATACCGATGAGGCGACTATTTTTGGCGCTGCTGCTGGCCGCCAGTGTGACACCCGCGTTGGCGCAGGACAACATCGTCAATATGAAAGTGTCGCTGTGGGTGCCCCCGGCGCATCCGTTGGTTCCGGCGACGCAGGCCTGGGCGGCCGATATCGAAAAAGCGTCGGGTGGCACCATCAAGATTTCGGTATTTCCCTCCGAACAGCTCGGCAAGGCATTCGATCATTACGATATGGCGCGCGACGGCATCGCGGACATCACTTATGTCAATCCCGGCTATCAGCCCGGCCGCTTTCCGATCGCCGCCGCGGGTCAGCTTCCGTTCACATTCTCCGACGGCAAGAAAGGCACCCTGGCGCTGAACGAATGGTACCACAAATACGCGCCGACCGAGATGAAGGATACCCATCTCTGCTTTGCGTTCATCCACGATCCCGGCGCGCTTCACGGCAAGAAGAAAATACTTGTCCCGACCGATCTAAAGGGCGTCAAGGTGCGACCGGCGCAGAGCACCATCGGGGAGATGGTGAAGATGTTCGGCGGCACCAACGTTCAGGCTTCGGCGCCGGAATCGCGCGATGCGATCGAGCGCGGCGTCGCCGACGAGATCACCTTCCCCTGGGGTTCGATCTTTCTGTTCGGTATCGACAAGGTCGTGAAGTATCACATGGATGTCCCGCTCTATACGACGGTGTTCACCTACAATATCAACCTGGACAAATATAATTCGCTGTCGCCGGCGCAGAAAAAGGTCGTGGACGATCACTGCTCGCCGGAATGGGCTTCCAAAGTCACCGATCCCTGGACCGAATTCGAGGCCAATGGCCGCGTCAAGATGAAGGCATTGCCGGACCATGAAGTCTATCCGCTGACGGCAGAGCAACTCGCCGAATGGAAGCAGGCCGTCAAGCCGCTCCACGACAGCTGGGCCGCGGCGGTGACGAAGGCGGGCGGCGATGCCGCGGCCATCGACGCCGATCTGCAGGCGACGCTGAAAAAGCATGGGGCGGGGATTTAAACCTTCGTCATTCCGGGACACGTATCTTTGCGTGGGCCCGGAATCCATACTCCCGGCGGTGGTTATGGATTCCGGGCTCGCTCGCTTCGATCGCGCCCACAGATGCGCAATTGCGCATCGGGGAATGACGGTTTTAAAGCGACAGCGCCAACCTGATAGAGCCATGACCGCCCATCCGGAAGTCACGCAACAAGGTGTTATCGGCGGCCTGCCAGAGCTCGCGCGAAAAAAAACCTCATGGACCGCTTCATCGATTCGATCGAATGGATCGCGGCGTTTTTTGTCGGCATCGTCGCGCTGAACACGTTCACCGCGGTGTTGATGCGGAAGTTCTTCGCGATCACGATTCCGGATTACTATAATTTCGGCCAGTTCATGCTGGGCATTCTGATTTTCTGGGGCATCGCGGCCACCAGCTATCGCGGCACTCACATCACTGTCGATCTGGTCTGGGCCAACGTGACGCCGAAATACCAGCGCTGGATCGACGTATTCGCGACCCTGGTGCTGCTATTCGTCGTGACGGTGCAGACCTATACGCTGTTCGACAAGGTGGTGAGCACGCGGGCCGCCCATATCGTGACCATGGATCTGCAGGTGCCGATCTGGCCATTCTTTCTGGTGTCGTGGATCGGCGACGTCTCGGCCGTGCTGCTGATCGCGATCCGCACGTATCGGCTGATCTTCCACCCGGAAGATATC
The DNA here is from genome assembly GCA_963725555.1 of uncultured Pseudomonadota bacterium. Lineage (GTDB taxonomy): Bacteria > Pseudomonadota > Alphaproteobacteria > Rhizobiales > Xanthobacteraceae > Bradyrhizobium. The sequence goes on from CAVRYV010000007.1 coordinate 154,945, forward strand.
CACGACGCCAAAATCAAGATTGCGGAGTAGGGCGGGATGAGCAACGGCGTCGTTGCCCTTGCCGGCTTTGTCAGCCTGTTCGCGCTGATGCTGCTGCGCGTGCCGGTCGGCATGGCGATGGGTCTCGTCGGGATCACCGGCTTCGGCTATCTCACGGGTTTTGCGCCGGCGTTGAAGCTGGTCGGTCAGACCACGATGCGCACCGTGACGGATTATTCCTTCGGCGTCATCCCGATGTTCCTGCTGATGGGGGCGTTTGTTTCGGTTTCCGGCATCAGCCGCGAGCTGTTCCGCGCCGCCAACACGTTCGTCGGCCACTGGAAGGGCGGATTGGGGATCGCGACCATTGCCGCCTGCGGCGGCTTCGCGGCGATTTCCGGCTCGTCGGTCGCGACCGCCGCGACATTCTCGGCGGTGGCCTATCCGGAAATGCGTCGCTACGGCTATCCGCAGTCGTTTGCCACCGGCGTGATCGCGGTTGGCGGCACGTTGGGCGCGATGCTGCCACCGTCGACGGTGCTCGCGGTTTACGGCATCATCACCCAGCAGGATATCGGCAAATTGTTCATCGCCGGGATCGTGCCGGGATTGCTGGCGATCGTGATGCACATGATCACCATCGGCATCATCGGCGCCGCCAGACCGGGGTTCCTTCCGGCGGGTCCGCGGGCCTCGTGGAAAGAGCGCCTTGCGGCGCTCCGCGACGTCTGGTCGCCGCTGCTGCTATTTCTGTTCGTGATCGGCGGCCTTTATGGCGGATTCTTTATTCCGACCGAGGCCGGCGCGGTTGGCGCGGTCGGCGCCTTCATCATTGGCGTGCTCAGGGGCAAGCTGACCAAAGACGGTATCTTGCAGTCGTTGCTGCAGGCGACCCGCACCGCGGCCGCGGTCTTCACGGTGCTGATCGGCGCCTTGTGCTTCGGATATTTCCTCACCATCACGCAGACGCCGCAGAACATCACGGCTTTTCTCACCGGCCTCGGGATCGGCCCCTATGGCGTGCTGACATTGATCCTCCTGATGTATCTGGTGCTGGGTTGCCTGATGGACGCGATGGCGATGGTGATCCTCACCGTGCCGATCGTATTTCCGGTGGTGACGGCGCTGGGCTTCGATCCGATCTGGTTCGGCATCGTCATCGTCATGACCGTCGAGCTCGGACTGATTCATCCGCCGGTCGGCATGAATGTGTTTGTCATCAAGAGCGTGATCAAGGACGTCAACATGTCGACGATCTTCATCGGCGTGTTGCCGTTCGTGGTGACCGACATCATCAGGCTGATAATTCTGATTCTGTTTCCGCTGCTGGCGACCTGGCTGCCGCAACGCATGATTGGATAGAGCGCAACACTCACTAACGAGGGCCTTCGATGACACCGCAGCTTTCGACCCGATATGTCTTCACCATCACCGCCCACATCGGCGGCGTGACATCCGCCGGCGATATTGGTCACGGCGTCCGCCGCATCATTCCGGTGATCGGTGGCGAGGTGCGCGGCGACGGGATCAACGGCAAGGTCTGCGCGTTCGGCGCGGATTTCCAGATCATCAGACCCAACGAACTGATCGAACTCGAAGCGAAATATGCGTTCGAGACCGACGACGGCGCGGTGGTCTATGTCGAGAACAAGGGCATCCGGTTCGGGCCGGCCGACCTGATGCAGCGGTTGAAACGCGGCGAGCCGGTCGATCCGAAATTGATCTACTTTCGCACCGCGCCGAAGTTCGAGACCGGCGCTGCAAAATACCGCTGGTTAATGGAGCACCTGTTTGTGGGATCGGCGGCGCGCCACGCCGATCGCGTCGTGGTCGACGTGCATCAGGTATTGTGAAAGGTCGAGCTCTTATCGCGCGAAGCAAGATGCGAGACGGGGTGGGCCGAAGTTGCAGGATTGAGCGCCACCCCATCCCGCCGTTCATTTCATTCGCGTCGACCCGCCCCTCCAGGGAGGGTAAAGGGCGCCACCTTGACACCTGTCTAGATAGTTATAACATATAACTATCCTGAACAGGACGTTATAGGCCATGGGAAACGTTGTATCTGCCGCGATCGCGGAGCCGTCCGCGCTACTCAGGATCGAGACCGCGGGCCCGGTGCTCACCGTGGGCCTCAACCGTCCGGCCAAACGCAATGCGCTGAACGACGGTATTATTCTGGCGATCCAGGATTGTTTCTCAAATATCCCCGATGGCATCGGCGCCGTCGTCATCCATGGGATCGGAGATCATTTTTCGTCCGGACTCGATTTGTCGGAATTGACCGAGCATGACGCCACCGACGGCTTGCGGCATTCGCAGATGTGGCATCGGGTGTTCGACCGGATTCAATATAGCCGCGTGCCGGTGATCGCAGCGCTTCGTGGCGCGGTCATCGGTGGCGGGCTGGAACTGGCCTGCGCGGCGCATATTCGCGTCGCCGAACCCTCCGCCTATTTCGCATTGCCCGAGGGGCAGCGCGGCATCTTCGTCGGCGGCGGCGGATCGGTCCGGCTGCCGCGGCTGATCGGCGTCGCGCGGATGACCGATATGATGTTGACGGGCCGGGTCTATTCGGCGACGGAAGGGGCGTCCTACGGCTTTGCGCAATATCTCACCGAGGAAGGCAACGCGTACGGCAAGGCGATGGAGCTTGCCAATCAGGTCGCGAAGAATGCGCCATTGACCAATTTTGCGGTATTGCAGGCACTACCGATGATCGCCGAGGCCAATCCGCAAGCCGGCCTCTTGATGGAATCGCTGATGGCGACGGTGGCGCAGAGCGACAAGGAGGCCAAGCTCCGGATCCGTGCATTCCTGGATCGCAAGACCGCAAAAGTGAAGCCGACCTGAGAAGCCCATCGGATATGAGCGCGAAGCCCAACCTATCTGTCCCGGCGGCAAGCGAAGGGCCGGCCCGCGCCGGCCAGTACCATCCATTGCGCGCGATTTCATTCGGCAATCCTGACATCATCGTCGAACGTCGCGATGACGGCGCTATCTATCTCAAGCCCAAAATCCCCCTCGGCGAATATCCGATACGGCTGACCGACCGCCTGCACCATTGGGCGAGGCTTGAGCCGGACCGTATTTTCATGGCGGAGCGCGATTCAAGCCACGGCTGGCGACAAATCACCTACGCGCAGTTGCTGACGTCGAGCCGGCACATCGCCTCAGCGCTGCTGGCACGCGGACTTTCGGCCGAGGCGCCGATCGTCGATTCTCTCCGGCAATTCGATCGATCATGCGCTGGTCGCGTTCGGCGCCCTTTACGCGGGAATTCCGTTTTGTCCGGTGTCGCCAGCCTATTCGCTGGTGTCGAAGGATTACCGCAAGCTCGCTTATCTGATGAAGCTGCTGACGCCCGGTCTGGTGTTCGCGGACGACGCCACCCAATTCGCCGCGGCGCTGGCCGCCAATGTTCCTGATGGAGCCGAGATCGTCGCCTCGCATGGCGCGGTGCCTGGGCGCGGTGTAACGATGCTCGGCGATCTCTTGGCAACGCCGGCGCATCCGGGCCTCGATGCGGCGCACGATGCGATCGGTCCGGACACCATTGCGAAATTCCTGCTGACGTCAGGCTCGACCGGAAACCCCAAGGCCGTCATCAACACCCAGCGGATGATCTGCGCCAATCAGGTGATGCTGCGCGAGACGCTGGCCTTCCTGAAGGATGAACCGCCTGTGATCGTCGACTGGTTGCCGTGGAATCACACCTTCGGCGGCAACCACAATATCGGGCTGACGCTGTTCAATGGCGGGTCGATGTATCTCGATGACGGCAAGCCGATGCCGGGCGGCATCGAGGCAACGGTGCGCAATCTCCAGGAGATTTCGCCGACGGTCTATTTCAACGTGCCGAAGGGGTACGAATCGCTGCTGCCGTATCTGCGCGACGATTCCGCGTTGCGCGCGACATTCTTCCGCCGGCTGCACGCGATGTTCTTCAGCGGTGCGGCGCTGTCGCCTTATATTTGGAACAGCCTCGACGAACTTGCGGTGCGGGAAACCGGATATCGCGTGCCGGTCCTGACCGGCCTTGGCGCCACCGAGACCGCGCCGTTCTTCATGTCGGTGACGCCGGCCACGAGCCGCTCCGGTCATGTCGGACTTCCGGTGTCCGGCAATGATGCGAAGCTGATCCCGAACAACGGCAAACTGGAAGTCCGCGCCCGGGGACCGAATGTCACGCCGGGCTATTGGCGTCAGCCGGACCTGACCGCGGCGGCGTTCGACGAGGAAGGCTTCTATAAATTCGGTGACGCCCTCAAGCCGGCCGATCCCGACGATTTCAGTGCCGGCTTTGATTTCGATGGCCGTATCGCCGAGGACTTCAAACTCGCCAGCGGCACCTGGGTCAGCGTCGGCCCGCTCCGCGCCCGCTTTGTCGCGGCGTGTGCGCCGCTGGTGCGCGATGTGGTGATCGCCGGCATCAACCGCGATGAAGTATCGGCGCTGGTGATCCTCGATCTCGACGGCTGCCGTCTGATTAATCCGGCGCTCGCGCCCGACGACCTCGCTGCCGCGGCGTCCGATCCGGTGATTCGCCAGGCGCTGCGCGAACGGTTGGTCCAATTTCTGGCGACATCGACGGGGTCGTCGACGCGTATCGCCCGCGCCGTGCTGCTCGATACGCCGCTGTCGATCGATCGCGGCGAGGTCACCGATAAGGGCTCGATCAACCAGCGCGCGGTATTGGATCATCGCAGCAGCCTGATCGACGAGCTTTATTCGCCAACGCCGGCCGCGAACGTGATAACGCTGAGCTAAAGCCGAAAACAATTTGTCACGGAGGAAATCATGCAGTTGAAGGATCAGGCCGCCATCGTCACCGGAGGCGCATCGGGGCTGGGGGCTGCGACCGCGCGCCGGCTCGCCGCAGGCGGCGCCAAGGTTGCCGTCTGTGACCTCAATACGAAACTCGCGCAAAGCGTGGCCGCCGAAATCGGCGGGGTCGCGGTGACCTGCGACGTTTCCGACGCGGCTTCCGCCGAGGCGGCTATCGCCACGGCATCCAAGGCCCATGGTCCGGCGCGGGTGCTGGTGAATTGCGCCGGCATCGGCATCGCCAAACGGGTGTTCGGCCGCGAGGGCCCGATGCCGCTCGCGGATTTTGACAAGGTGATCCGGGTCAATCTCATCGGCTCCTTCAACATGCTGCGGCTTGCGACCGCGGAAATGTCGAAGCTGGAGCCGCTGCCGACCGGCGAACGCGGCGTCGTGATTTCGACCGCGTCGGTCGCAGCCTATGACGGTCAGATCGGGCAATCCGCCTATTCGGCGTCGAAGGGCGGCATCGTCGCGATGACGCTGCCGATCGCGCGCGAACTGGCGCAATTCGGCATTCGCGTGCTCACCATCGCGCCAGGTCTGTTCCTGACGCCGCTATTGGCCAATCTGCCGCAGGAAGCACAGGACAGCCTGGCTGCGGCGATTCCATTTCCGCGCCGGCTCGGGCAGGCCGACGAGTTTGCCTCGCTGGCGCTGCACATGATCGACAATCCGTATCTGAACGGCGAGGTGGTGCGGCTCGACGCCGCGCTTCGCATGGCGCCACGTTAGGATATCGCGTGTTCGTCAACCGCAGGGACGTGCAGATTCAGTGGGGCGACTGCGACCCCGCCAACATCGTCTATTACCCGCGCTACTTCGCGATGTTCGACAATTCGACCTCGATCATGTTCGAAGCCGCCGGCTTCTCCAAGCAGGACATCGTCAAACGATATGGTCTGGTTGGAATCCCGATGGTGGATACGCGGGCGAAATTTCATATTGCATCGACCCATGGCGACTGGATCACCATCGAAAGCCGGGTCGAGAGTTTCAAGCGGTCGAGCTTCGAGGTGACCCACAAGGTATTCAAGGGCGAGGCGCTCGCGATCGAAGCGTTCGAGACCCGGGTGCTGGTCGGACGTCATCCGGATGATCCTATGCGGCTGAAATCGGCGCCGATGCCGGAGGAAATCATTGCGCGATTCAAGCGGGGCTGAACCGGCCGATACAGGCTCCGCGAGCGCACCGCCTAAAGAAGGGGCTGAATTGGCGGCCGGATTTTGATCTATAGCGGTGTCGGGCGAAGAGCCTACCGCTTCGTGCAAAGAAGACGCGTCAACAAAGACCGGAGCTTCGGTTCTGATTCACTCAGAACCGAACAGACTCCGGGCTGGGGAATAAAATCCAAGGGAGGAATCATTGAAAAAGCTTCATCTGTCGGCCGCGGTGCTCGCGGCGTCGCTGGCGCTGCCGGGACTACCAGCGCTGGCGCAATCCAGTGAAATCGTCGTCGGCATTTCGATCTCGACGACAGGACCGGCCGCCGCCCTCGGCATTCCCGAGCGCAACGCGCTCGAATTCGTGGCCAAGGAAATAGGCGGCGTACCGCTCAAGGTCATTGTGCTCGACGACGGCGGCGACCCAACCAACGCCACCACCAATGCGCGCCGCTTCGTTACCGAGTCCAAGGCCGATGTCATCATGGGCTCGTCGACGACGCCGCCGACCATCGCGATCTCCAACGTCGCCAATGAAGCGGGAATTCCCCATATCGGTCTGGCGCCGTTTCCGATTACGCCCGAGCGCGCAAAATGGTCGGTCGATATGCCGCAGCCGGTCCCGATCATGGGCAAGGTGCTGTACGAGCACATGAAGGCGCACAACATCAAGACCGTCGGCTACATCGGTTACTCCGATTCCTACGGCGATCTCTGGTTCAACGACCTGAAGAAGCAGGCGGTGCCGATGGGCATCGATGATCGTGGACGAAGAACGATTTGCGCGGCCGGATACCTCGGTCGCGGGGCAGGTGCTCAAGCTCGTGGCTGCCAATCCCGATGCGATCCTGGTTGGTGCTTCCGGCACCGCGGCGGCGCTGCCGCAGACCGCGCTTCGCGAACGCGGTTACAAGGGCCTGATCTATCAGACCCATGGCGCCGCCAGCATGGACTTCATCCGCATCGCAGGTCCCGCGGCGGAAGGCGTGATCATGGCGTCAGGTCCGGTGATGAATCCGGAAGGCCAGCCCGACAGCGCGCTGACCAAGAAACCGGGACTTGCTCTCAACACCGCCTATGAGGCCAAATTCGGCCCCAACAGCCGCAGCCAGTTCGCCGGGCACGGCTATGACGCTTTCAAAGTTCTCGAGCGCGTGATTCCGGTGGCCTTGAAGACGGCCAAGCCCGGCACGCCGGAATTCCACGAAGCCATCCGCCAGGCCCTGCTGAGCGAACATGAAATTGCCGCGAGCCAGGGCGTCTATAATTTCACTGACAAAGACCGCTACGGTCTCGACGACCGCTCGCGCATCATCCTGACGGTGAAGAACGGAAAATACGTTCCGGCGATGTAGGTGGGGTCTGTCTTCACCCCTCCCCGCAAGGGGGAGGGGAGTTTCGCCGCGATCGTTGTGCAGCTCGATGTGACGTAAGAATCTGATCGGTTCTGATCCAATTAGAACCGATCGTGCACACCGATTGAATGAATCAGAGCTTCGTCGACGCCCGGGACAAAAGCTTCCAGTCCGCGCCTTGTTTTTGCCAGTTCATCAGGACGTGGAGATTGCTGGCGCTTTTCTTGCCATCGGCGGTCTCACTTTCGCCGACCCAGTGAAACCGCACGATCGCTGCGGGGCCAACCACCCGAATGCTGACGTCCTGGTAGGCCAGCGAAAGCCATTTCGATTTTCCGTCGGTGGCATTGGCGATAAAGGTCGCCTTGTCCTCGATCCTCGCGTCGGAGTGGCTGTAACTGAGTTCCGCCGCGCAGAGCGCGTCCAGAGCCTTGGCGTCGGCGGCGAACTGAGCCGCGCGGAACGCCTCGACGCTCTTCGCAACCGCATCTTCATCCGCCGCGGCAAAGGCGCGGACGGCTCCCAATAGTCCAATGGCAAGCACGGGCAACGCCAGCTGGCGGCGATCGATGTTCATGGCTTCCTCCGTTTTCTATTTTTGTGAAAGCAGTCTTGATCGAGAGAGAAGTCTTGCAGTCGCTCGCTGTTTTGTCGAGCACCCGCCTGGTGACGTCAGGGACTGCGCTCGATGTCGCATCTACTTTCTCCCTCCCCGCAAGGGGGAGGGGAGTTGCGTCGCAATCGTTGCGTAGCTCGATGTGACGCTAAACCGCGCTCGCGCCCTCATGCGCAAAGCCGAGATAACTCGCGATCACGCGCTGGTTGGTTGCGATCTCCGCGGCTGGGCCGTTCAGGATCAATTCGCCGAGTTCCATCACATAGGCGCGGTCGGCGATTTGCAGCGCTGCTTTCGCGTTCTGTTCCACCAGCAGCACCGACACGCCGGCGGCGCGCAACTCGCCGATGGTGCGGAAAATATCGGCCACGATGATCGGCGCCAGCCCGAGGCTTGGCTCGTCCAGCATCAATAGCCGTGGCGCGCCCATCAAGGCGCGACCCATCGCCAGCATTTGCTGCTCGCCGCCCGACAGCGTTCCCGCCAATTGCTTGCGCCGTTCCTTCAGCCGCGGAAACAGCGCGTAGACCCGCTCGAACGATTTTGCCGCGACAGCCTTTGCGACCCGGAACGCGCCGAGCTGCAGATTGTCCTCGACGTTCATGGTGCCGAACAGCTCGCGATGCTCCGGCACCAGACTAAGACCGGCGGCGACGCGATCCTCGATATCAAGCTGCGCCATGTCCGTGCCTGCGAACCTGGCGCGGCCCTTCAGCGGCAGGATACCCATGATGGCATTCAACAGCGTGGTCTTGCCGGCGCCGTTGGCGCCGATGATGGTGACGATCTCATTGTCGGCGACCTCGAGCGAAACCGAGCGGACAGCTTCGACCTTGCCATAGGCGACACGCGCATCGGCCACCGACAGCAGCGTGCTCGCGCCCGGATTCATGACGCGGCTCCGAGATAGGCCCTGATCACGTCGGGATTGGTCTTGATCGCTTCTGGCGTGCCTTCGGCAATCTTGGTGCCGAAGTCGAGCACCACGATACGGTCGGCCAGATCCATCACAAATCCCATGTCGTGCTCGACCAGCAGCACCGACATGCCGCCGTCGCGTAACTGGCGCAACAGGCTTGCGAGCTGCTGCTTCTCCATATGCCGTAAACCGGCCGCCGGCTCGTCGAGCAGCAGCAGCATCGGATCGACACACAGCGCGCGCGCGATCTCGACGATGCGTTGCTGGCCGAGCGACAGGCTCCCTGCCAGTACGTCGATCTGCTCGCTGAGCCCGACGCGTTCGATCTGGCGCGCGGCTTCCGCCAGCAATTTTGCTTCGTCGGTGACCGGTCAAGGCGAAGCATGCTGGAGATGGCGCCGGCGTGGCCGCGCAGATGCGCGCCGATCGCGACGTTTTCCAGCACGCTCATGTCCGGCACCAGTTTGACGTGCTGGAAGGTGCGGGCGATGCCAAGCCTGGTCACCTGCTGCGGCGGCGCGTTATCGAGTTTCCTGCCGAGAACGGAGATCGTGCCGCCCGACGAGGTCAGCACGCCGGTGATCAGGTTGAAGGTTGTGCTCTTGCCGGCGCCGTTCGGGCCGATCAACGCGACGATCTCGCGGGCCTGGACGTCAAAGGAGACGTCGTTGACTGCGATCACGCCGCCAAATCGCTTGCGCGCATGGTCGACCTGCAGCAACACGTTCGGAGAGTCCGGCGCCTTGGCGCGTGCGGGCAATGTCAGGGATGTGTCGGGCCGCTTGCGAGCTGGCCCGAACGGAAATAGTCCCGCCAGCCAGGGCCAAACGCCGGTCGGCGCCAGTTGCAGCAGCAGCACCAGCAGAATACCGAACACGATGGTCTCAAGCTGGCCTTCGCCATGAAACAGATATGGCAAATAGCTTTGTAGAATTTCCTTCAGGATGACGACGATCGCCGCGCCAAGCACGCCGCCCCAGACGTAGCCGGCGCCGCCCACCACCGCGATGAAGAGATATTCGATGCCGGCCTGCGCGCCGAACGGCGTCGGATTGGCGGCGCGCTCGAAGTGCGCGTAGAGCCAGCCGGAGAGGCCGGCCAGCACCGCCGCGTAGATGAAAACCAACAGCTTGGCGCGAGGCGTCTGCACGCCAAACGCTTCGGCGGCAATGTGGCCGCGCCGCAAGGCGCGGATCGCGCGGCCGGTGCGCGAATCCAGCAGGTTCATGGTGAGCAGCGCGCTGACCAGCACCGCGATCCAGATCGCGAAATAGATCGTTCCGGGATCGATCATTCGGAGCGAACCGATCGTCAGCGGCGGAATCCCGGAAATTCCGTCGTTGCGGCCGAGGAATTCGAGTTTGCTGAACAGATAGAACAGCGCGATGCCCCAGGCGATGGTGCCGAGCGGCAGATAGTGGCCCGACAGCCGCACGGTGACGAGGCCGAGCACGACCGCGGCGATGCCGCTGACCAGCAGCGAGAGCGGCAGCGTCAGCCAGGGCGACACGCCATAGGCGGTTGTCAGCACCGCCGTCGTATAGGCGCCGAAACCGCAAAACGCCGCCTGGCCAAATGACGTCAGGCCGCCGACGCCGGTCAGCAAGACGAGCCCCATCGCTACCAGCGCCGCGAGCCCGATATTGTCCAGGATCACGATCCAGAATGGCGGCATTCCCGGAATAAACGGGATCGCCGCCATCACCAGCGCGAACAGGAGGAAGGGCAGCCGTTGCGGCATCGCGATCAGTCCTTCTCTTCCTCGACCGCGGGGGCTGCCAGCGACCGCAAGACCAGGACCGGAAGGATCAGCGTGAAGACGATGACTTCCTTGAAATTACTGGCATAGAACGAGGAGAAGGCTTCGACCAAGCCGACCACCAGTGCCGCGATCGCGGTGAGGGGATAGCTGACAAGTCCGCCGATGATCGCGGCGATAAAACCCTTCAGGCCGATCAGGAAACCGGTGTCGTAATACAGCGTCGTGATCGGCACGATGAGGATACCCGAAATCGCCCCGATCACGGAGGCCATCAGGAATGCGAGTTGTCCCGACAGGGTGGTTCGGATCCCGACCAGCCGCGCGCCCAGTCGATTGACGGCGGTGGCGCGCAGCGCCTTGCCATAGAGCGTAAAGCCGAAGAACAGCCACAGCCCGATGATGAAGGCGACCGTGATGACATAGACGGCGATGCTCTGGCCGGTGAAGCGCAGCGGGCCGACGGTGAAGGCCGCGTTCGAAATCGGCGGTCCGCGTTGGCCTTCGGCGCCGAAAAACACCAGGCCGAAGCCCTGCAAAGCCAGGTGGCAGCCGACCGCCGCGATCAGCAACACCAGCACCGAGGTATGGGCGATCGGCTGAAACGCGATACGATAGAGAAACAGTCCGATTGCCGCGACGATCGCCAGCGACAGCGCGATGTTGATTGCGATCGGGGCATGATGGCCGGCCAGCCAGAATGTCAGCCCGAAAATGATGCAAGGCAGCGCGATGTTGATTGCGAAGGCCCGGCCGACCAGCCGCGCATGCAGCGATCGCCGGCCAACGAACAGATCGAGGCCAAACGCCACCACGCCCATCGCCACCGCCAGCCGCGCCGTGCCCGGCACCTGGCCGGCCGAGAGCGAGGCATAGGTCAGGGCGCCAAAGGTGACGAACTCCCCTTGCGGAATCAGGATCACCCGCGTGACCGCGAACACCAGCACCAGCGCAAGGCCGAGCAACGCATAGATCGCGCCGTTGGTAATGCCGTCCTGCACCAGGAACAGCATAATCGTGGTGTTCAAGACCGGGCGCTCCCCCTTAATGCTCGGGCCGGCCGCAACCCTCAGGGGGCCCACCGATAATCCGATATCAGCAGTTGCAACTTGTTGCCGGTGTTTGGTATGCTGGATAACAATTATTATTTATAACCTCAAGGTCCGGCCATCCGGCGGTGCCTTCCAACCTACCGGGATTGCGAGCCTCGAGCGATGACTGTTTCGAAAATTGCCAGCGAACTTGCCAAGGCGCCTCGTCTTGGCGACAAGGAGCCCGCCGAAGGGCTTACCGAAAGCACCGCGCTGCAGATGGGCGAATTGTCCGACTTGCTCGGCTATTCGCTCAAGCGCGCGCAGTTGAAAGTGTTCGAAGACTTTCTGCGCTGCGTCGCGCCGCTGCAACTCACCCCGGCGCAGTTTTCAGTACTGCTGCTGATCGACAGGAATCCGGGACGCAATCAAACCGAAATCGCCGCTACGCTAGGCATCCTGCGGCCGAATTTCGTGGCGATGCTCGATGGCCTGGAGAGCCGCGATCTGTGCGCGCGGATGCGCTCGACGAACGACCGCCGTTCCCACATCCTGGTCTTGACCGACAAGGGCCGGGCAGTGCTGGCGCGTGCGAAAAAGCTTGTCGCGGCCAAGCACGAAGCGCGGTTCAACGAGTTGCTGGGGCCCGTCAACCGCGCCGCGCTGCTGACGATGCTGGCCACGATCGCAAGAGACTTTTGAAGGACTTTGTCATTCCGGGATGGTCCGAAGGACCAGACCCGGAATTCGAGATTCCGGTTTCGCTTCGCGCCCTCAGCGACAAGCGCGAAGCGCTTGCGCGGGGAAATGACGGTGCATATGCGCTCAGACCTCGTCCACCAGGATCACCCTGATATCGTTGACGTTGGTCAGCGTCGGCCCGGTCAGCAGCAGATCGCCGGTCGCCGTGAAGAACGCGGTGGCATCGTTGTTGTCGAGATAGGCGTCGGCGTCGAGGCCTAGCGAAGTCATCTTCGCAAAAGTGCCGGCATCAATTATGGCGCCGGCGGGATCGGCGGCACTGCCCGCGCCGCCATCGGCGCCGTCGGTGTCCGCCGCCAGCGCCGAAATGCCAGATGTGTTCCGCAATAGTCCAGCCAGCGCCAGCGCATATTCCTGATTGGGACCGCCGCGGCCGTTGCCGCGCACGGTCACGGTGAGTTCGCCGCCCGACAGGATCGCGACGCGCTTGCCCTCGGCGCGCGCCCGTAGCGCCAGCCGGGCGTGATCGGCCGCGACATCGCGGGCCTCGCCTTCAAGGTCCGCGCCAAGATCGATGATGCCGTAGCCGGCCTGCACGCGCAATCTTGATCGCGGCGTCGAGCGAGGCCTTTGGCTGCGCCACCAGTTCGAAATGTGCGCGCGCAAAAGCCGGATCACCGGGCTTGCAGCTCTCGTTACGGGCGTCGTCGAGCGCGTGGCGGATCGCGTCGTCGACCGTCAAGCCATATTTCGCGACGATGGCGCGCGCGTCGGCCAGCGTCGTCGAATCCGGCACGGTCGGTCCGGAGGCGATCGCCGATGGATCGTCGCGCGGAACATCGGAGATCGCCAGCGTCACGATGTCGGCGCGGTGGCCGGCGCGGGCAAGCCGGCCTCCCTTGATCCGCGACAAATGTTTGCGAACGGTGTTGACCTCGCCGATCGGCGCGCCCGAGCGCAGCAGCGCGCGGGTTAATTGCTGCTTCTGGGTAAAAGACACGCCTTCGACCGGCGCGATCCAGTTCGCCGAGCCGCCGCCCGACAACAGTACCAGCAGGAGATCGTCGACATCCGCGTCGGCAGCCAATCGCAGGCTGTCCTCCGCGCCCCTCAGTCCGGCTTCGTCGGGCACCGGATGGCCGGCTTCGATCACCTTGATCCGGCGCGTCGGCACGCCATGGCCATGGCGGGTGGTGGCGACGCCCGAGAGTTTGGATGGAGCTATTCCAAGCTGGTCGAGATAATGCCGCTCGGCCGCTGCCGCCATCGCCGCCGCAGCCTTGCCGGCGGCCAGGCAAATCACCCGGCCTTTCGGCGCGGGGCGCAGATGCGCCGACAGCACGATTTCCGGATGCGCGGCGGCGACCGCGGCGTCGAAAATCGCGCGCAGCAGAGGGCGTCGGTCAGTCATCGCTTCCACAATTCGAGATCGTGTTTTGGGATGCCGGTGATCCATCCGATTGCCGAAAAAGAAGACCCCCGCGGCGAACCGCGGGGGTTTTGCATGAACCCCCAAGCACCAGCCGAAGCGCTCCGGAAACTCCTCAGCCTCCGACGTCGGCGCTGATGATGTCGCCGAACAGGTCCCACTTCTCACCCTTGAATTTCATCAATTGAAGCTGGCTGAGCGGGGCGAAGTCGGTTGCACTGGTATTGATCTTGATGCCGGGCAGCAGCACATCGGTCCGGTAATCCTTGAGATTGGCCGCCTGCTTCATGACGTTTTCGCGGGTGAGGTCGTCGCCGCACTGCTTCAGCACCTGAATCAGAGCCTGCGCAAAGCCATAACCGGAGACGGTCCCGCCATCGAGCTTGTTGCCCTCCGGGAAGTCCTTGGCGAGAAAATCGTAGAACTGCTTCATCCCCGGATCGTTGTCCCACTGTGGATCGGAGGCGTCCTTCAGATAGGCGGCGGAGATGATGTTCTGCGAATTCTCGTAACCGGCCGGCTTGATGACGCTGCCGACCGAGGCTGAAACGTTGTTGAGGAAATGGGTCGGCTTCCACTCGATCTCGGCTGTCTTCTTGATCGCCTGCGCGGCGAATTTCGGCGTCGTGATATTGATGAACACGTCGGCGCCGCTCGATTTGAGCCTGACGATATGGCTATCGATCGTTGGCTCGGTGGTCTCGTAGCTTTCCTCCGCGACGATCATCGACGCGGCCTTGGCCCCGAGCCCGTCCTTCAGGCCCTTGAGGTAGTCCTTGCCATAGTCGTCGTTTTGATACAGCACCGCGATCTTGGCGTTGGGCAACTGCTTGAGAATGTATTTGGCGTAAATCTGCGTTTCGCTCTGGTAGCTGGGCTGGTAGCCCATGGTCCAGGGAAATTCCTTGGGGTCGTTCCACTTGGTGGCGCCGGTGGCGACGAACAGTTGCGGTACCCTTTTCGCATTCATGTATTTGTGGATCGCGGAATTCGTCGGCGTCCCGAGCGCGTTGAAAATCAGCAGCACCTCGTCGCTTTCCACCAGCTTGCGGGCCTGCTCGACCGTCTTTGGCGGGCTGTAGGCATCGTCATAGCTGATGAAATTGATCTTGCGGCCATTGATGCCACCGGCATCATTGATCTTCTTGAAGTAGGCGGCCTCGGTCCTGCCGATCACGCCATAGGCGGATGCCGGGCCGCTATAGGGCATGATGTTGCCGATCTTGATTTCGGTATCGGTGACGCCGGGGTCGTATTTCTTTTGGGCGAGGGCGCTGCTCGACGCGACGAGCAACAGCAGGGCAGTGGAGGCAATCGCGAATCTGGTGGGGGTAACAGGCATTTCGGATCTCCCATGGATGGATGTGTGGACGTCCTTTTCTTTTTGTTGATGAAAATTTTGTATGACGCGGCCGGATTGAATACCATTTGGCGCCAGCCATCAACAAAAAGCCCCGGCGAAACCGACGCAACGGCTGCTGCTTTAGTAGTCAGCTCGCCCGCACCATGTCAGCCAGCAACATCCCCGCCGATTCATTAAAAAGCCCCCTGCGATATGTTCGCAGGGGGCTTTATTTGGTTGAACAGGCCTGAGGCCTGAAACAAGGCGCTAGTTGCTGAGTTCGCCGTTGATGATGTCGCCGAACAGATCCCATTTCTCGCCCTTGAACCGCATCATCTGCAGTTGCTCGATCGGGGCGAAATTGGTGGCGCTGGTGTTGATCTTGATGCCGGGCAACAGGGTGTCGGGCGTAAAGTCCTTCAGGCTCGCTGCCTGCTTCATGACGTTTTCGCGGGTCAGATCATCGCCGCACATCTCGAGCACCTTCACCAAGGTCTGCGCTACGCCATAGCCATACACCACGGAACCATCAAGCCTGTTGGCGTCGGGGAAATACTTCTCAAGGAACGCATAGAATTTCTTCATGCCGGGGTCGTTGTCCCACTGGGGATCGGCGCCGTCCTTGGCGTAGGCGGCCGAGAGAAGGCCTTGCGCGTTTTCAAATCCCGCCGGCTTGAGCACGCCGCCGACCGAGGCTGAGACATTGGAGACGATGTGCAGCGGCTTCCATTCGATCTCGGCGAGCTTCTTGATGGCCTGCGCCGCGAATTTCGGGGTGGTGATGCTGACGAATACGTCGGCGCCGGTAGCCTTCAGCTTGACGATGTGACCGTCGATCGCCGGCTCCGCGGTCTCGTAGCTTTCCTCAGCGACGATCATCGATGTCTTGTCGCCGAGCCCGTCCTTCAGGCCCTTGAGGTAATCCTTGCCGAAATCGTCGTTCTGATACAGCACGGCGATCTTGGCGCCGGGCTTCTCTTTTAACAGGTACTTCGCATAGATCCGTGCCTCGCTCTGGTAGCTGGGCTGCCAACCCATGGTCCAGGGAAAGTCCTTTGGATCGTTCCATTTGGTGGCGCCGCTCGCAACGAACAGCTGCGGCACTTTCTTGGCATTGAGATATTTCTGGATCGCGGTGTTCGACGGCGTGCCGAGCGGATTGAAGAGCAGAAGAACCTCGTCGCTCTCGACCAGCTTGCGCGCCTGCTCGACCGCCTTCGGCGGGCTGTAGGCGTCGTCATAGCTGATGAAATTGATCTTGCGGCCGTTGATGCCGCCCTCGGCATTGATCTTCTTGAAGTAGGCGTCTTCGGTCTTGCCGATCACGCCATAGGCGGAGGCCGGACCGCTATACGGCATGATATTGCCGATCTTGATCTCGGTGTCGGTGGCGCCGGTGTCGTATTTCTTCTGGGCGAGGGCGCTGCCGCTGGTGGCAGCGAAAGCGATAACCGCCGTCGTGAACGCGGCGATGCGTAATTCCTTTTTAGAAAGCATAGTCTCTCCTCACTCCTCAGTTTTTCCTAAGCTTGCCGATCAAATGCTGGGCAACCATGGCCACTTGCCTCGCGCCGTGCGGGACCAGGTAGATGACCAGGAACAGCAGGACGCCGAAGACGGCGCCGGACAGACCCTTTGAAATTCCCTCGGCGATATTCGGCACGAAGATAATGAAAGCCGAACCGACGATCGATCCGGGCAGCCAGCCGACGCCGCCAACGACCATGCCGAGAAACAGCGAGATCGCGAAGGTGATGGTGTAACTGTCCGGAGCGACAAACTGTACGGCGATGGCGCCGAGGCCGCCGGCGACGCCGGTAATGCCGGCGCTGACGCCGAACGCCAGCGTCTTGTACAGCGAAACGTCGATGCCCATGGCGGAGGCGGCGATTTCATTGTCGCGGATCGCCATGAAGGCGCGGCCGGAGCGGGATTTCAGCAGGTTGACGGAGAAGATATAGATCGCGGTCGAGATCGCGAGCGTGAAATAGTACAGCCACATGTCCTGCGAGATCTTGTGGCCGAACAGTGCGGCGATCGGTGAATCCGGCTTGGTCACCACCAGCCCTTGCACGCCGCCGGTCCATTGCTCGAATACCCCGAGCTTCAAGAGCTGTGGCATCGCGGTCGCCAGCGCAAAGGTCGCCAGCGCCAGATAGACGCCGCTCAGACGCAGCGCCGGCTGGCCGAACAGAAATCCGAAGGCAAAGCAGATAATGCCGGCGATCGGCAAGGTCAGAGCGTAGTTGATGTCGGCATGCTCCATCAGGATCGCCGTGGTGTAGGCGCCGACCGCGTAAAATGCGCTCTGGCCCAGCGAGAACTGGCCGCTGCCGCCGGTCAGGATGTTCAGCGCCAGCACCGCGAGCGCGTAGATCAGCAACATCGTCAGCTGGAAGATGATGAAGTTCTTCACGAACAGCGGCACGATGATCAATAGCGCCAATATCGCCAACGAGGTTCCGAAGCCGAGCGTCATGGCCCTCTTGGGAACGGCGTCGAGGGCTGGCGCTTCGGTGATGACTTCCTGGACTGCGCTCATGATCAAACTCGCTTCACGGTGGGCCGGCCAAACAGACCGGCGGGTTTGACGACCAAGACGGTGATAATCAGCGCCAGCGCGATCGGCAGTTTCAGTTCATTGCCGACGCCCGGGATATAGGTGCCGGCGAGATTCTCGAAGATGCCGACCAGGAAGCCGCCAATCACCGCGCCGAACGGACTGGTGAGGCCGCCGAGCACGGCGGCGGCAAATCCGTAGAGCAGGACGCCGAGCATCATGTTCGGTTCGAGGAACACCACCGGTGCGATCAGCATGCCGGCGATGGCGCCGATCGCGGTCGCCATGCCCCAGCCGAGCGCGATCATCCAGCTGGTGTTGATGCCGACCAGCCGTGCCGATTCAGGCAGCGAGGCGGCGGCGCGCATCGCCAGACCAATTCGCGTAAAGCGGAAGAAAAAGAATAGCAGAAGCAGCAATACCAGCGTGACCCCAATCATGCCGGCCTGATGGGTGCTGATAAGCTGACTGCCGAGAAACGGCGACGATCCGAACGGCGTCGGGAATTGCTTGATGGTGAAGTCCCAGATCAGGCCGGAGGAGCTGTTGATGATCGCAAACAGCGCGATGAAACCGGCGACATTAGTCAGGATCGGGGCCTTGGCCAGCGGCCTGAACAACACCCGTTCGATAAGGATGCCGCCGACGAACGAAAATGCGAGCGTGATCAGGAACGCTCCCCAATAGGGCACGCCCCATTGTATCAACTGCCAGGCGATGAAGGTCGAGAACGTCGCCATTTCGCCCTGGGCGAAGTTGAGGTGATCGATCGCCTGATAGATCATGACGACGGCGAGCGCCATGCAGGCATAGATTGCACCGGTGGCGATGCCAGCCAGGATCTGGTTGGTAAAAAGCTCCATGGCCGCGCTCCTCAGTAGCCCAGATAGGATTTACGGACGTCTTCATTATTTGCGATTTCGGTGGCATTTCCCGACATCACGATGCGGCCGGTCTCGATAACATAGGCCTTGTCGGCGAGTTCGAGCGCCAACTGCGCGTTCTGCTCGACGACGAGGATGGTCACCTTGTCCTCGCGGTTGATCTTGCCAAGGATCTTGAACAGGTCGCGCACGATCAGCGGCGCCAGGCCGAACGACGGTTCGTCCAGCAGCATCAGCCGTGGCCGCAGCATCAACGCGCGCGCGACCGCGAGCATCTGCTGCTCGCCGCCCGAAAGCGTCCCCGCCTGCTGGGTGTGCCGTTGCTTCAGCACCGGAAAATGATCGTACATCCGCTCGATGTCGGACACGATGCCGGCCTTGTCCTTGCGCGTGATCGAGCCGAGCTGAAGATTTTCCTCCACCGTCATGGTGGTGAAGGTGCCACGGCCCTGCGGCACATGGGCGATACCGAGGCGGACGATGTTCTCGGTCGACCGGCCGGCAAGCGGCGCGCCTTCGAATTCGATCGAGCCGGTGGTACGCACCATGTTGCAGATCGCGCGCAAGGTGGTTGTCTTGCCGGCGCCATTGGCGCCGAGCAGCGTGGTCAGGCTGCCTTCATTGAGGCCGAACTCAAGACCGTGAAGCGCCTGGACCTGGCCGTAATAGGCGCGCAAATCCCTGACATTGAGCATGGCGGTCATTGGTCCTTGCTCCCCAGATAGGCTTTGATGACATCCGGGTCGGACTGCACGGCGGCGGGCGTGCCCTCGGCGAGCTTGCGGCCGAAATTCAGCGCTACCACGTGATCGGCGATCGACATCACCAAGCCCATGTGATGTTCGACCAAAAGAACGGTCATCTTGCGCTCGTCGCGAATTCGGCGGATCAGGTCGCCAAGCACATGGACTTCCTCGTGGTTGAGGCCGCCGGCGGGCTCGTCGAGCAGCAGGATCTTCGGATTGGCAGCCAGTGCGCGCGCCAGCTCCACGCGTTTCTGGGTGCCGAACGGCAAACCGGAAACCGTGACATGGGCGACATCTTCGAGATCGAGATAGCCCAGGATTTCGTGGACGCGCTTGTTGAGTTCGGCTTCGCTGCGGCGGACCCAGGGCAGTTTCAGCGAGTCGCTGACAATGTCGCTATTGGTGCGGGCGTGGGTGCCGACCCGAACATTGTCGAGCACCGAAAGATTGGGAAACAGCGCGACATTCTGGAAGGTGCGCCCGATGCCGATTTCGGCGATCCGGTGCGGCGGACGCTTAAGGATGCTATGGCCTTCCATGAGAATGTCGCCCGCGCTCGGCTGGTAGAGCCGGCTCAGGCAATTGAAGAGGGTGGTCTTACCGGCGCCGTTCGGACCGATCAGGCCGAGGATTTGACCCTGATGCATATCGAAGGACACGCCGTTCAAGGCGACGATGCCGCCGAACACGACGCTGACGTCGCGAACCGCAAGCAGGGGATCTCGTCCCTGCGCGAGTTGGGTCTGCGTCATCTGGCTCCGCCCGCACGGCTCGTTGGGACGGAATGACCGTGCGAATGTGTTCGCCGATCGCAACGATGCGGGCTACCTGATCCCTTCATCCACACGTGCAACGCGTCCTCCTGTTTTTAACTTTTTGATTTCCGGTTTTTTTGATTGCGGCGTGGCGCCGCCCAGCGCTGCCTCGATGTTCCTTACCATCGACACAAGGCGAGGTCCAATATCGTTGCGCAACCGGTCTTCCGTAAAGCGGAATGCAGGCGCGCCGCAATTAAAGGCATACGGACCGGTTCCGTCATTAAGCTTGAGTGCTACACCGACCGCATGCACATCGTCTTGCCATTCGCCCGCTGAGATTGCAAAGCCGAATTGCTCCATCATTTCGCCGGCGCGTTCGATGCCGTCGCGCATCTTCGACCAACGGCTGCCATAGTGTTCGCGGAGATCGCGTAACAATGCGGTACGCTCATCGTTCGGGAGTGCCCAGATATAGGCCCGGCCCATCGCGGTCGTTGCGATCGGAATTCGCGAGCCGACATCCAGTTGAACGTTTAACGTGAGACCGTTGCGGCTTTGTCCAAAGTAAATCATGCTGAGCCGGTCGCGGCCGCCGACGGCGACAGCGCCGCCGGTCTCGCGCATTACTTGCTCGCGGTAGGGTTCGGACAAATGCCGAACGCCGAGGTTCGCAAGTGCGGCATACCCGAGGGCCATGGCTGATGGCGCCAGCTGATATTTCTCGAACCGCGGAACCGGTGTAAGGTAACCGAGCTTGGTCAAAGTATAGGTCAGCCGGGAAACGGTAGGCTTTGGCAAGTTGGTGCGGGCAGCTATCTCTTGGTTGCCCAGAAGCCCATCGTTGGGATGGAATGCGCGCAATACATCAAGCCCGCGCGAAAGCGCGACGACGAAGCTGCGATCGGTCGCCGCTTTCTTGCCTGGACGTTTCATTAGCTTGCCGCCGTGCGGACCTCGTTGACAAGCGACGTGCTTCAAAATAACCCTCCCTGTCAAGATGTGGAATTAAATTCCGCAATGCGAAATTCATCAATACCAGGGTATCCAGGGAGAAGCTCGTGAACGAAGTGGTCAAGCTCGAACGTCATGACATGGTCGCCATTGTCACGATCAACAGCCCTCCCGTGAACGCGCTCAGCGCTGCCGTTCGGGGCGGCATTCTGGATTGCATGACGAGCGCCATCGCCGATCCGGAAGTGAAGGCGATCGTTCTGACCTGCGGCGGCCGCACCTTCATCGCTGGCGCCGATATCACTGAATTTGGCAAGCCGCCGAAGCCTCCGGGACTTCAGGAGGCGCTGGTTGCGATGGAGAACAGCCCCAAGCCGATCATTGCCGCCATTCACGGCACGGCGCTGGG
Organism: uncultured Pseudomonadota bacterium; assembly: GCA_963725555.1. Classification (GTDB taxonomy): domain Bacteria; phylum Pseudomonadota; class Alphaproteobacteria; order Rhizobiales; family Xanthobacteraceae; genus Bradyrhizobium. The sequence goes on from CAVRYV010000007.1 coordinate 176,372, forward strand.
CGGCGGTCTCGAGGTCGCGCTCGCCTGCCATTTCCGGGTGGCGACAAAAGAGGCAAGGCTCGGCCTGCCCGAGGTGAAACTCGGTCTTCTGCCGGGCGCCGGCGGCACGCAGCGTTTGCCGCGCGCGGTCGGTCCAGAACTTGCGGTCAAGATGATCGTCGGCGGCGATCCGATCAGTGCGGCCGAGGCGCTCAAGCACGGTCTGATCGAGGAAATCGTCGAAGGTCCGGCGTCCGGCGGCGAAGCGTTTGCCCGCAAGGTGCTGGCCGAGAAGCGTCCGCTGCGCAAGCTGCGCGACGACGACAGCAAGCTGGCGGCGGCAAGGGCCGACCGCTCGATCTTCACCAGCGCGGTCGCGGCACTGACCAAGAAGGCGCGCGGGCTGGAAGCGCCGTTTGCCGCTGCCGACGCGGTCGGCGCCGCCATCGACCTGCCGTTCGACGAAGGCCTGAAGAAGGAACGCGAAGGCTTCCTGAAATTGCTTACCAGCGATCAGTCGAAAGCGCAGCGTTATGCTTTCTTCTCCGAGCGCGAGGCGGCCAAGGTCGCGGGCGTTCCCGACGGCACCAAGCCGCGCAATGTCGAGCGCGTCGCCATCATCGGCGCCGGCACCATGGGCGGCGGCATTGCGATGTCGTTCGCCAATGCCGGCATTCCGGTGACGCTGATTGAGACCGGCGAGGAGCAGCTCAAGCGCGGCATGGGCGTGATGCAGAAGAATTACGAGGCGACCGCGGCGCGCGGCGGCATTCCCGCCGATGCGCCCGCCAAGCGCATGGGCCTGATCAAGGGCGTGGTGGGACTTGAGAACGTCAAGGACGCTGATTTGATCATCGAAGCCGTGTTTGAAACCATGGCGATCAAGAAAGAAGTGTTCACCGCGCTCGACAAGTTCGCCAAGCCCGGCGCCGTGCTGGCTTCCAACACCTCCTATCTCAACATCGATGAGATCGCGGCCGTGACCAAGCGTCCGCAGGATGTACTGGGGATGCATTTCTTCAGTCCGGCCAATGTCATGAAGCTGTGCGAGATCGTGCGCGCGGCAAAGACCGCGCCGGACGCGCTGACGACGGCGGTCGCGGTGGCGCGCCGCATCGCCAAGGTGCCGGCGGTGGTCGGTGTCTGCGACGGCTTCGTCGGCAATCGCATGCTGGCGCAGCGCGGCAAGCAGGCCGACAAGTTGCTGTTCGAGGGCGCATTGCCGCAGCAGGTCGATGCGGTGGTGACCAAGTTCGGCATGCCGATGGGGCCGTTCGCGATGGGCGATCTCGCCGGCCTCGATATCGGCTGGCGCTCGCGCAAGGATCGCGGCATCAAGTCGGAAATCGGCGATGCGCTGTGCGAAGCCGGCCGTTTCGGCCAGAAGACCGGCAAGGGCTATTACAAATACGAGGCGGGCTCGCGCGCGCCATTGCCCGATCCGGAAGTCGAAAAACTGATCGACGAGACGTTGCAGCGCCTTGGGCGCAAGCGCCGCGTGGTCAGCGACGACGAAATTCTTGAGCGCATGATGTATCCGATGATCAACGAAGGTGCGCGGATTCTGGAAGAAAATGTCGCGGCGCGCCCGAGCGATATCGATGTGATCTGGCTCTACGGTTATGGCTGGCCGATCTATCGCGGTGGCCCGATGTTCTACGCCGATTCCGTCGGCCTCAAGCACATCGCGGAGCGGCTGTCGTTCTATGCCAAGGAGACCAACGACCCCAGTCTCGAACCGGCGCCGCTGCTGAAGCGGCTCGCCGCCGAAGGCAAGACCTTTGCGTCGCTGGCGGCAGGATCGAAGGCGGCGTGATGGGGATGAACCGGACGTGCTTTGGCTCGCGCCTCGCGGTGTCGTCCCTGCGAAGGCAGGGACCGATACCGCGCGGTTTCGCGGTTGGGCACGGTAGCCAAAGTCTTTTTCTAATAGCGACGTCAGGGATTATGGGTCCCTGCCTTCGCAGGGACGACATGTGGAAAGACAGTGCCACGCCCGACCTGCAGGCGCTCCGATGACCCATCCCGGCGAGAAATTCTATCCCGAAGGCGTCCATTGGGACGATGCGATCGCGCGCGGAACGCTGCCCGATCTGTTGTCGAAGGCGGCGGTGGAATTTGCCGCGCGGCCGGCGATCGAATTCCGCGATCGCCCCGTCAGCTACGCTGAACTGGAAACGATGGTCGAGATCGCGGCCGCCGCGTTCCTGCGCGCCGGCTACGGCAAGAATTCATCGGTCGCGTTGTTCCTCGGCAACTCGCCGGATCATCCGGTGAATTTCTTTGGCGCGCTGAAGGCCGGCGCCCGCGTCGTGCATCTCAGTCCGCTCGATGGCGAGATCGCGCTCTCGCATAAACTAAGCGACAGCGGCGCACGTATTCTCGTCACCAGCAATCTCGCCACGCTGCTGCCGATGGCGCTGAAGTTTCTTGAAAAAGGCCTGCTCGATCGGCTGATCGTCTGCGAAGACGACGATTGGGGCGCGGTCGGCAACCCGCATGCGCCGATTCCGGATCATCCGGCGATCGTGACCTTCAAGGCGTTCGTGAAGGACGCGACACGTCCAACGCAATGGCCGTCGATTTCGGCCGATGACGTCGCTTTGCTGCAATATACCGGCGGCACCACCGGATTGCCGAAGGGCGCGATGCTCAGTCACGGCAATCTGACATCGGCGGTCTCGATCTATGATGTGTGGGGCAAGCCGGCCCGCGCCCAGCGCGACGCCGTCGAGCGCGTGATCTGCGTGCTGCCGCTGTTTCACATCTTCGCGCTGACGGTGGTGTTGCTGTCGTCGATCCGGCACGGCCATCTGATCTCGCTGCACCAGCGCTTCGATCTCGAAGCCGTGATGCGGGATATCGAAGTCAAGCGCGCCACCGCTTTTCCCGGGGTGCCGACGATGTGGATCGCGATTGCGAGCCTGCCGGATCTGGAAAGCCGCGATCTGTCGTCGCTGGTGAGCTGCGGATCGGGCGGCGCGCCGCTGCCGGTCGAAGTCGCCAGGATTTTCGAGCGCAAGGTCAAGATGAAGCTCAAGAGCGGCTGGGGCATGACCGAGACCTGCTCGCCCGGCACCGGCCACCCCTCGGAGGGACCGGACAAGCCGGGCTCGATCGGGCTGATGCTGCCGGGGATCGAAATGGATGTGGTGTCGCTCGACGATCCCGCAAAAATCATGCCCATCGGTGAAGTCGGCGAAATCCGCATCAGGGGACCGAACGTCACCAGGGGTTACTGGAACCGGCCGAAGGAAACCGCGGAAGCTTTCGTCGGTGATCGCTTCCTGACCGGCGATATCGGCTACATGGATAGCGACGGCTATTTCTATCTGGTCGACCGCAAGAAGGACATGATCATCTCCGGCGGCTTCAACGTCTATCCGCAGATGATCGAGCAGGCGATCTACACCCATCCTGCAGTGCAGGAAGTGATTGTGATCGGCATACCGGACGATTATCGCGGCGAGGCGGCGAAGGCCTTTGTGAAGCTGCGCGCCGGCGCCAATCCGTTCGCGCTGGAAGAGCTCAAGGCATTTCTCGCGGGCAAGCTCGGCAAGCACGAGATTCCGGCGGCGCTGGATTTCGTCGATGAGCTGCCGCGGACGTCGGTCGGCAAACTCTCGCGCCACGAATTACGCATTCAGCAACCCTTGCAGCAACCCTTGCAACAGCCCTTACAGCAGCCTTCGCAGCAGATTTCGCCATCACTCGCGCAACCAAAACAACAGCAACTTGCAACAGGAGGTCGTTCATGACCGAAGCCGTTATCGTTTCCACCGCCCGCACGCCGATTGGCAAGGCCTATCGCGGCGCCCTCAACGCCACCGAGGGCGCGACCCTGCTCGGTCATGCCATCGGCGAGGCCGTGGCCCGCGCCAAGGTCGATCCCAAGGAGGTCGAGGATGTGGTGATGGGCGCCGCCCTGCAGCAGGGCTCGACCGGCGGCAATATCGCCCGCAAGGCGCTGTTGCGCGCAGGCCTGCCCGTGACCGTCGGCGGCACCACCATCGACCGGCAATGCGCCTCGGGCCTGCAGGCGATCGCGCTGGCGGCGCGTTCGGTGATTTTCGACGGCGTCGAGATCGCGGTCGGCGGCGGCGGGGAGTCGATCAGCCTGGTGCAGAACGAGCATGCCAACAGCTTTCACGCCCAGGATCCGGCGCTGCTGAAGATCAAGGGCGAAGTCTACATGCCGATGATCGACACCGCCGAAGTCGTGGCCAAGCGTTACGGCATTTCGCGTGAGCGCCAGGACGAGTATTCGCTTGAAAGCCAGCGCCGCACCGCCGCAGCCCAGCAGGGCGGCAAGTTCAACGACGAACTGGCGCCGATCACCACCAAGATGGGCGTCACTGACAAGGCGACGGGTGCTGTTTCCTTCAAGGACATCACGCTATCGAAGGACGAAGGCCCGCGTCCCGACACCTCGGCCGAAGGTCTCGCCGGCCTGAAGCCGGTGCGCGGCGAAGGCTTCACCATTACCGCGGGCAACGCCAGCCAGTTGTCGGACGGCGCCAGCGCCTCGGTGATCATGAGCGACAAGGAAGCCTCCAAGCGCGGCCTGAAGCCGCTCGGCATCTTCCGCGGCTTCGTCGCCGCCGGCTGCGAGCCCGATGAAATGGGCATCGGGCCGGTGTTCGCGGTGCCCCGTCTGCTCAAGCGCCATGGCCTCAAGGTCGACGACATCGGTCTGTGGGAATTGAACGAGGCCTTTGCGGTGCAGGTGCTCTATTGCCGCGACAAACTGGGAATCGATCCGGAGAAGATCAACGTCGATGGCGGTGCGATTTCGGTCGGCCATCCCTACGGCATGTCCGGCGCGCGTCTCACCGGTCACGCGCTGATCGAGGGCCGCCGCCGCAAGGCCAAATACGCCGTCGTCACCATGTGCGTCGGCGGCGGCATGGGTGCCGCCGGCCTGTTCGAGATCTTGCAGTAACCAACACGAAAGCGTCGTCGTCCCCGCCTAGTGCGCAACCGCGCACTCGGCGGGGACGACGTAAGGGCGGGACGACGTAAGAGAAGACCGCGCCAATTGCGAATGTAATTTCGTTTGTTCAAAGGAGGATCCGATGGATCTCAGCTTCAGCAAGGAAGAAGTGGCGTTTCGGGACGAAGTGCGGGCCTTCTTCAGGGATCATGTGCCGCCCGCGACCCGCCAGAAATTGCAGGAGGGGCGCCATCTAGCAAGGAAGAGATGATCGATTGGTGGCGCATCCTCAACAAGAAGGGTTGGGGCGTGTCGCACTGGCCCAAGGAATATGGCGGCACCGGCTGGAGTTCGGTGCAGCATTACATCTTCAACGAGGAATTGCAGATGGCGCCGGCCCCGGCGCCGCTCGCCTTCGGCGTCAGCATGGTCGGGCCGGTGATCTACACCTTCGGCAACGAGGAACAGAAGAAGCGCTATCTGCCGCGCATCGCCAATGTCGACGACTGGTGGTGCCAGGGCTTCTCCGAGCCCGGCTCCGGCTCCGATCTCGCCTCGCTCAAGACCAAGGCCGAGCGCAAGGGCGACAAGTGGATCATCAACGGCCAGAAGACCTGGACCACGCTGGCGCAATACGCCGACATGATCTTCTGCCTGTGTCGCACCGACCCTTCCGCCAAGAAGCAGACCGGCATTTCCTTTATCGTGTTCGACATGAAGTCGAAGGGCGTCACGGTGCGTCCGATCCAGACCATCGACGGCGGCCATGAAGTCAACGAGGTGTTCTTCGACGACGTCGAGGTGCCGTACGAAAATCTCATCGGCGAGGAGAACAAGGGCTGGGACTACGCCAAGTTCCTGCTCGGCAACGAGCGTACCGGCATCGCCCGGGTCGGCGTTTCCAAGGAGCGCATCCGCCGCATCAAGGAATTGGCGGCGAAGGTGGAGTCCGGCGGCAAGCCGGTGCTGGAGGATCAGAAGTTCCGCGAGAAGCTCGCCGACGTCGAGATCGAGTTGAAAGCGCTCGAATTGACACAGCTTCGCGTCGTCGCCGACGAAAACAAGCACGGCAAGGGCAAGCCCAATCCGGCGTCGTCGGTCTTGAAGATCAAAGGTTCGGAAATCCAGCAGACCACCACCGAATTGCTGATGGAAGTGATCGGCCCGTTCGCAGCGCCCTATGACGAGCACGGCGACGACGGCAGCAACGAGACGATGGACTGGACCGCGCAGATCGCGCCGAGCTATTTCAACAACCGCAAGGTTTCGATCTACGGCGGCTCCAACGAAATCCAGCGCAACATCATTACCAAAGCGGTGCTGGGGCTTTGAACTCTTCTCCCTCGCCCCGCTCTTGCGGGGAGAGGGTTGGGGTGAGGGGCTCTTTCACGGGCACCCAAGACAATGTGAGTGCGGTACCCCCTCACCCGGATCGCCGAGGCGATCTAACCTCTGCCCGCAGGCGGGGAGAGGTTGGGGCACCGCTTTCGTGACCGCGACGATTTTAGTGAAGACCTGTAGTCAAGGAACACAACATGGATTTTGATTTGTCCGAGGAGCAGCGGCTTCTCAAGGAAAGCGTCGACGGATTTCTAGGCAGCTCGTACGATTTCGACCAGCGCAAGAAATACATGGCGGAGAAGGGCGGCTGGAGCAAAAGCGTCTGGGGCAAGCTCGCCGAACAGGGCCTGCTCGGGCTGCCGTTCTCGGAAGACGATGGCGGTTTCGGCGCCGGCGGCGTCGAGACCATGATCGTGATGGAAGCCCTGGGCAAGGCGCTGATGCTGGAGCCTTATCTGGCAACGGTAGTCCTCGGCGGCGGCTTCCTGCGTCGCGGCGGCTCGGCCGAACAGAAGGCGGCCTACATTCCCGCCATCATTGACGGCAGCAAGACCTTTGCCTTCGCTCAGCTTGAGAAGAACTCGCGCTACGACCTGTCGGACGTCTCGACCTCCGCCAAGAAAAAGGGCGCGGGCTGGATCATCGACGGCGAGAAATTCGTCGTGCTCAACGGCGAGACCGCCGACGTGCTGGTGGTGACCGCGCGCACCAAGGGCGGCCAGCGCGACAACAGCGGCATCGGCGTGTTTCTGGTGCCCGGTAACGCCAAGGGCGTCACCAAAAAAGGCTATCCGACCCAGGACGGGTTGCATGCGGCCGATATCACCTTCACCGGCGTCGAGGTCGGCGCCGATGCCGTGATCGGCGATCCCGAGAATGGCTTGCCGCTGATCGAGCGTGTGGTCGACGATGCCCGCACCGCGCTCTGCGCCGAAGCCGTCGGCGTGATGGATAAATCGCTGAAATCCACCGTCGAATACCTGAAGACCCGCACCCAGTTCGGCGTACCGATCGGCAGCTTCCAGACCTTGCAGCATCGCGCCGCCGACATGTTCGTCGCCGTCGAACAGGCCCGCAGCATGTCGATGTTCGCGACCATGGCCGCGGATTTCGACGACGCCAAGGAACGCGCCACCGCGGTCGCGGCCGCTAAAGTGCAGATCGGCAAATCACTGAAATTCGTCGGTCAGCAGGCGATCCAGCTCCATGGCGGCATCGGCATGACCATGGAGGCCAAGATCGGTCACTACTTCAAGCGGCTGACCATGATCGAGAACACCTTCGGCGACACCGACTATCACCTGCGCCGCGTCACCGACAGCGGCGGGTTGATGTAGGCGGTCGTCATTTGGGGCGCGATCTCAGCACCCAACCGTCATTCCGCGGGCGCGCGTCAGCGCGAATGCAGCGTTCCGTCATTGCGAGCGAAGCGAAGCAATCCAGCGCGGCAAGGCAAGCGTGGATTGCTTCGTCGCTTGCGCTCCTCGCAATGACGCGTAGAAAATCAGGGAGGCAAAAATAATGAAAAACACCCCGTTCGATCTCACCGGCAAGGTCGCCATCGTCACCGGTTCGAGCCGCGGCATCGGGCGCTCGTCGGCGGAATTGCTGGCGCGGCTTGGCGCCAGGGTGGTGATCTCCAGCCGCAAGGCCGATGCCTGCGAGCAGGTCGCTGACGGCATCCGCAAAGAGGGCGGCGATGCGTTGGTGATCCCCTGCAACATCGCACGCCGCGCGGAAGTCGACGCGCTGATCGCGGGCACGGTCAAGCATTACGGCAAGATCGACATCCTGGTCTGCAATGCCGCGGTCAATCCGTATTTCGGTCCGCTGCTCGACATCAGCGACGAGGCGTTCGACAAGATCATGGCATCGAACGTCAAGAGCAATATCTGGCTGTGTTCGGGCGTGATCCCGGCGATGGCCGAGCGCGGCAACGGCTCGGTGGTGATCATTTCCTCGATCGGCGGCTTGCGTGGCTCACCGGTGCTCGGCGCCTACGGGATTTCCAAGGCGGCGGATTTCTCGCTGTGCCGCAGCCTCGCCGGCGAATGGGGGCCGAAAGGCGTGCGCGTCAATTGCGTGGCGCCCGGCCTGGTCAAGACCGATTTCGCCCGGGCGTTGTGGGAAGACGAAGAGCGCCTGAAGCGCCGCTGCGCCACCACGCCCTTGCGCCGGATCGGCGAGCCCGACGAAATCGCCGGCGCGGTGGCCTATCTCGGCTCCGATGCGTCGAGCTTCATGACCGGCCAGACCATCGTGGTCGATGGCGGGGTAACGACGGCGTCGGTGTAGTTCGCGCGGCACACCACGGGGGTCGTCCCTGCGAAAGCAGGGACCCATAGCCACCGGCGTTCATGTTGCCCGTGGCCTCGGCTCCGGCTTTCACTTGCGGCTCCTCGATGTATGGGTCCCTGCTCCCGTGCGCAATTGCGCACTAGGCAGGGACGACGTGGGGAGATTGACCTGCGCCTTCCAATCCGCTTGCCTGCGCGCTACCACAAAAACAAACACACCTTCCGGGAAGTAACGTCATGTCCTTTGTGCTGGCCATCGATCAGGGCACCACGTCCTCGCGCGCGATTCTGTTTCGCGCCGACATTTCCATTGCCGCGACCGCGCAAGCTGAATTCCCGCAGCATTTTCCGGCTTCCGGCTGGGTCGAGCATGAGCCGGAGGATATCTGGACCTCCACCATGGCGACCTGCCGCGAGGCCTTAAGAAAAGCCAACGTCACCGCGCGCGATATCGCCGCCATCGGCATCACCAACCAGCGTGAGACCACGGTGGTATGGGACCGCGCTACCGGTACCGCCGTGCACCGCGCCATCGTCTGGCAGGACCGCCGCACCGCGGATATCTGCGCCAGATTGAAGGCCGAAGGCCACGAGCCTGTGATTTCGGCCAAGACCGGCCTGATCATCGACCCGTATTTTTCCGGCACCAAAGTCGCCTGGATCCTCGATCAGGTGCCCGGCGCGCGCGAGCGTGCTGATCGAGGCGAACTGATGTTCGGCACCGTCGATTGCTATTTGTTGTGGCGGCTGACCGGCGGCCGGGTGCATGCCACCGACGCCACCAACGCCTCGCGCACGCTGCTGTTCAACATCCACACCGGGCAGTGGGACGACGAGCTGTTGAAAATCCTGCGGGTGCCGCGCTCGATGCTGCCGGAGGTCAAGGATTCCTCGGCCAATTTCGGCGACAGCGTCGCGGAATTGTTCGGCGGCAGCATCGCGATCTCGGGCATTGCCGGTGATCAGCAGGCCGCCACCATCGGGCAGGCGTGTTTTTCGCCTGGCATGATCAAGTCGACCTACGGCACCGGCTGCTTTGCGCTGCTCAACACCGGCACCACGCCGGTGAAGTCGAAGAACAAGCTCCTGACCACCATCGCCTATCAGTTGAAGGGCCAGCGCGTCTATGCGCTGGAGGGCTCGATCTTCGTCGCCGGCTCCTCGGTGCAGTGGCTGCGCGACGGCCTCGGCATCATCAAGCAGGCCAACGAGACCGGGCCGCTCGCCGACCAGTCCGATCCGACCCAGAGCGTCTATCTGGTGCCGGCCTTTGTCGGCCTCGGTGCGCCCTACTGGAATCCGCGGGTGCGCGGCGCGCTGTTCGGATTGACCCGCAACACCGGCGCCGCCGAGCTCGCGCATGCCGCGCTGGAGAGCGTCTGCTACCAGACCTTCGACCTGTGGGCGGCGATGCGCGCCGACTGGCCCGATGCCAAGGCCGCCAACATCGTGCTGCGCGTCGACGGCGGCATGACGGCGTCAGACTGGACCATGCAGCGCCTCGCCGACTTGCTCGACGCGCCGGTCGATCGCCCGATGATCCAGGAAACCACCGCCTTGGGCGCGGCCTATCTCGCGGGGCTTGCCGCGGGCGTCTATCCCGAGCCTGAAAAATTCGCCGACAACTGGCGGCTCGAACACCGCTTCAAGCCCAACATGAGCCAGGCCACGCGCGAGCGGAAACTGGCGGGATGGGCACGCGCGGTGAAGGGGGTGTTGGCGAGCGATGAGGGGGAGGGGTAGAATTTCTCGACCATCATGAACGGACGACGATAGTGAGAGACAGACGATGATCCTGATCGGCCAATACGATTCCCCCTTTGTCCGCCGCGTCGCGATTGCGCTGCGGCTTTATGGTCTGCCGTTCGAGCACCGGCCATGGTCGACTTTCGGAGAGGGAGACAAGATCGCAGGGTTTAATCCGCTGCGGCGGGTGCCGACGCTGGTGCTGGATGACGGCGAGGCGCTGATCGAGAGTACAGCGATCCTGGATTATCTCGACGAGCTGGTCGGACCGGAAAAGGCGATGATCTCGGCACGCGGGCCGCAGCGTCGCCATGCACTGAAAATATGTGCGTTGGCGACTGGACTTGGCGACAAGGCGGTCAGTCTCGTTTACGAACGCGTGCTGCGAAAGGATACATCGAAACTCTGGGTCGAGCGCTGCCAAGCGCAGATCGGCGGCGTGATCGAGGTGCTTGAAGCGGAGCGCGCTGCCATGGTCACGCCGTTCTGGTTCGAGGAACGCATTGGACATGCTGACATCGCGGTCGCCTGCGTGTTGCGTTTCACTACTGAGGCGCATCCGCAATTGTTCGACGTCGCGCGCTATCCGGCGCTGGCGGCGCATGCCGCGCGATGCGAAGCGATGCCTGCGTTCGTGGAAATCGTGCAGCCGTTAAGGCCGCCGAGTGGGTGAGGCAGTGCTGCCTTCTTCTCTTCTCCCCTTGCGGGAGAAGGTGGCGCGGACGAAGTCCGTGCCGGATGAGGGGTTACAGATTATCGATAGACCGAACCCCTCACCCGTCTCGAATTCGCCTTGCTCATTCGAGCCACCCTCTCCCGCAAGGAGAGAGGGGAAGAAAGTTAGTCGCACTCACCGCGCCCGACGGGCAAATCACTGGTTCCCCTGTCCAGCCCCGTCCGCAAAAATAATCCTGTTCTCTTTTTTCCCAAATCACTTCTATACCCGCGCAATCCCGTTCCCTTGGAGGGGCGTGTCGCGATCGTCACGGACGTTGGAGCGGGATGCGGTGGACGCAAGAGGCGTGTTGACGAAGACGCTTGTTCTTGCGGACGGTGAAGCCGTGTGGTCCTGACGCCCCGACGCTGGCGTCAAGTTTGCGGATTTATTTGCAAGCGACGGTGGCAAGAAAGCCCGGTCACCGAGGAGAGCGCGGAGTAAACCGTTAAAACCATTGCGCGGGGAATGCCGGATGATTTCGGCACGACCGTGGTGACTAACGCGTGTGCTTTCTACCACTGCGCACGCGGCTACGGACGCGCCGAGCGTCCGGCATTCCCTGCTCCCCTCTTTGGGGGTAGCGCTGCGCCCTCTGCTATCGAGGGAAACTGAAGCAACAGCTCGGACGCATCGCGCCGCGAGAATGCGGCGGTGTGTCTTGGCGGCGTCATTGCCAGGAGCGAAAGCGACGAAGCAATCCATCTTCTTTTGGGGCACGGTCACTGGATTGCTTCGCTTGCGCTCGCAATGACGCTCTACTCTGGTCGTCCCTGCGAAAGCAGGGACCCATACGCCGTATCGCCGATGCTCCGGGTATCATCAATGTTCTTGTTGTGCCGTGGCGTCGCTGAATGACCGCCGTTGGTTATGGGTCCCTGCTTTCGCAGGGACGACCGAGACTTGGCTGTTGAAAATGGAATTGGAGCCGAAGAGTGCTGGCTGTTCCCTCCCCCCTTGTGGGGGAGGGTTAGGGAGGGGGGTGGCGGCATCGGCGCTGCCTGTGTTGAACCCCTCTCCCCAACCCTCTCCCACAGGGGGAGAGGGAGCGCGCCGTGCTTGCCGAAACGGAATAGCCTTTCGACGCCGCTCGCGGCCTCAGCGACAAGCGCTACGCGCTTGCGCGGGGAAATGACGAAGGTCTTCGTTTCGCTACCCCGCCCGCACCGCCTTCTTGCGGTAGGCCAGATGCACGGCGCAATTGCAGCCGGGCGGATGCGAGGCCACTTCCTCGGGCGCGGTGTCGTTGGCGGGGGCGGCGGAACTTGGAGGCGATGTCGGCATCGCTTCTTTCACCCGGCGATCCTGCGCCGATTGGTCCTGCGCCGGAATATAATTCAGCACCGGCGCCAGCCAGCGTTCGGCTTCAGTCACGCTCCAGGCCTTGCGCGCGGCGTAATCCTCGACCTGGTCGCGCTCGATCTTGCCGACGCCGAAATAGAAACTCTGGGGATGGCTGAAATAAAGTCCCGACACCGACGAGCCCGGCCACATCGCGTAGCTCTCGGTCAGCTTCACGCCGGCGGTTTTCTCGGCATCCAGCAACGCAAACAGCGTGGCCTTTTCGGTGTGGTCGGGCTGCGCGGGATAACCCGGCGCCGGGCGAATGCCGGCATATTGTTCGAGGATCAGCTCGTCGGGCTTCAGCGTCTCGTCCGGCGCGTAGCCCCAGAACTCCTTGCGCACGCGCTGCGTGCATGCGTTCGGCAAAGGCTTCGGCCAAACGATCCGCCAGCGCCTTGCACAGGATCGACGAGTAATCGTCGTTGGCGTTTTTGAAGCGGTCGGCAATGATATCCTCGCCGATCCCGGCGGTCACGACAAACGAGCCGATATAATCCGGCACGCCGGAGGAAATCGGCGCGATGAAATCCGACAGCGCCGAATTGAAGCGGCCTTCGCGCTTCTCCAATTGCTGGCGCAGGGTGTGGAAGGTGGCGATTTTGGTTTGACGGCTGTCGTCGGCATAGACCACAATGTCGTCGCCGTCGGCATTGGCCGGCCAGAAGCCGATGGTGGCTTGCGCCTTGAACCATTTCTCCTTGACGATGAGGTCGAGCATCTTGCGGGCGTCGTCATAGAGCGAACGCGCGACTTCGCCGACTTTGGCGTCGTCGAGAATGGCGGGAAAACGCCCGGTCAGTTCCCAGGTCTGGAAGAACGGCGTCCAGTCGATGTAGTCGGCAAGCTCGGCGAGATCGTAATCGGCAAAGCTCTTGATGCCCAGAAATGCCGGCTGCTTTGGCGGCGTCTTGGTAAAATCGATCACCAGCCCGTTGGCGCGGGCATCCGCCAGCTTCAGGCGCTTCTTGTCGGCTTGGGCGCGGAAATGCGCCGCGGAAATCTTGGCGTAGTCGGCGCGCACTTCGGCCGCATAGGCCTCGCGGCGTTCCGGCGACAGCAGCGAGGAAGCCACGCCGACCGCGCGGCTGGCGTCGTTGACATGCACCACCGGGCCGCGGCGATAATTCGGGTCGATCTTCACCGCGGTATGGACGCGGCTGGTGGTGGCGCCGCCGATCATCAGCGGCAGCGCCAGGCCCTGGCGCTCCATTTCACCGGCAAGGAAGCTCATCTCATCGAGCGACGGCGTGATCAGGCCGGACAGGCCGATGATATCGGCGCCTTCCGCCTTTGCGGTCTCGATGATCTTGGCCGCCGGCACCATGACGCCGAGGTCGATCACCTCGAAATTGTTACATTGCAGCACAATGCCGACGATGTTCTTGCCGATGTCGTGGACGTCGCCCTTGACGGTGGCGAGCACGATCTTGCCGGCGGAGCTGCGGCCATCGCCGACAATGCCGTTGGCCTTGTTGCGCGCCTTTTCCTCTTCCATGAACGGCATCAGATAGGCGACCGCCTGCTTCATCACCCGGGCGGATTTCACCACCTGCGGCAAAAACATCTTGCCGTCGCCGAACAAGTCGCCGACGATATTCATGCCGGCCATCAGCGGGCCTTCGATAACATTGAGCGGGCGCTCGGCGACCGCGCGGGCGTCCTCGGTGTCGACCTCGATAAATTCGGTGATGCCATGCACCAGCGCATGCGAGAGCCGCTTGTCGACCGGCCATTCGCGCCAGGCCAAGTCTTGTTCCTTGGTCTGCTTCTCCTTGCCGCGGAATTTTTCGGCGAGCTGCAGCAAGCCGTTCCGACGCGCCGGGGTCGCGGTTGAGAATGACGTCCTCGCAGACCTGGCGCAGCTCGGGGTCGATGTCGTCATAGACGATCATCTGCCCGGCATTGACGATGCCCATATCCATGCCGGCCTTGATGGCGTGATACAGGAACACCGAATGCATGGCCTCGCGCACCGGCTCGTTGCCGCGGAACGAGAACGACAGGTTGGAGACGCCGCCGGAGATATGCGCGTGCGGCAGGTTCTGGCGGATCCAGCGCGTCGCCTCGATGAAATCGACGCCGTAATTATTGTGCTCCTCGAGCCCGGTCGCGATCGCGAAAATATTCGGGTCGAAAATGATATCTTCCGGCGGGAAACCCAGACGCCCGACCAGGATGTCGTAGGCGCGCTTGCAGATTTCGGTCTTGCGCGCGAACGTATCGGCCTGGCCGGCTTCGTCGAACGCCATCACCACCACGGCCGCGCCATGACGCCGCGCAATGGTGGCCTCGTGGATGAACTTCGCCTCGCCCTCTTTCATCGAGATCGAATTGACCACCGGCTTGCCCTGAACGCATTTCAGGCCGGCTTCGATCACGGCGAATTTCGAGGAATCGACCATCACGGGGACGCGGGCGATATCCGGCTCGGCGGCGACGAGATTGAGGAACGTCACCATCGCGGCTTCGGAATCCAGCAGCCCCTCGTCCATGTTGACGTCGATGATCTGGGCGCCGTTCTCGACCTGGTCGCGCGCCACCTGCAGGGCGGCGGCGTAATCGCCCGCGGTGACCAGCTTTCGGAATTTCGCCGATCCGGTGACGTTGGTGCGCTCGCCGACATTGACGAAAGGGATCGCGGGCGTGAGCTCGAACGGCTCGAGGCCGGAGAGCCGCAACCGCGGTTCGATTTCGGGAATCGCGCGCGGGCGATGCGGTGCGACCGCGGCGGCAATCGCCGCGATATGGTCGGGCGTGGTGCCGCAGCAGCCGCCGACAATGTTGACCAGACCGGCCTGCGCGAATTCGCCGATCAGCCCGGCCATGAATTCCGGGCTCTCGTCATATTGGCCGAATTCATTGGGCAATCCGGCGTTGGGATAGGCGCAGACCAGCGTGTCGGCGACCCGGCCGATGTCGGCGATATGGGCGCGCAAATCCTCGGCGCCGAGCGCGCAGTTAAAACCGATGGTGATGGGCCTGGCGTGCCGAACCGAATTCCAGAACGCTTCGGGCAATTGCCCCGAGAGCAGCCGGCCGGATTTGTCGGTGATGGTGCCGGAGATCATGACCGGCACGTCGAGCGCGCGGGCTTCAGCGATTTCGGCAATCGCGTACAGCGCCGCCTTGGCATTGAGCGTGTCGAAGATGGTTTCGACCAGCAGCAGGTCGGCGCCGCCGTCGAGCAATCCGTTGATCTGTTCGCCATAAGCCTTGCGCAGATCGTCGAAGGTGACGGCGCGGAATCCGGGACTGGAAACATCCGGCGAGATCGATGCGGTGCGGTTGGTCGGCCCGATCGCGCCGGCGACAAAACGCGGTCTGCCGTCTTCGGCGCTGACCCGTGCGGCGGCGTTGCGCGCAAGTTTCGCGCCTTCGAGATTCATTTCATAGGCAATACCCGAGAGGTCGTAATCGGCCTGCGCGATCGAGGTCGAGGAAAACGTGTTGGTGGCGACGATGTCGGCGCCAGCGCGCAAATACTCAGCGTGGATGTCCTCGATCGCCTTCGGCTGCGTCAGGATCAAGAGGTCGTTGTTGCCCCGCAGGTCGCGATGGAATTCCCTGAAGCGTTCGCCGCGAAACGCCGCCTCGTCATATTCGAGACCCTGGATCATGGTGCCCATGGCGCCGTCGAGCACCAGGATGCGTTCGCGGGCAGCTGCGAGCAGGGCGGTTCGCTTGGGTGAGAGGTGACACGGTCATTGATCAAGCGGCTTTCTGTGCGCCATTGCGGTCGAATGCCCGAGCAAATGGCTGATGGCGAACACAAGATCCGCGCGGTTCATGGTGTAGAAGTGAAAGGTGTCGACGCCGTGCTTGGCGAGCTTCTGGACCTGGCCGGCGGCAACCGTCGCCGCCACCAGCTTGCGGGTCTCGGCGTCGTCATCGAGGCCATCGAATTTGGCGGCGAGCCAGTCTGGCACGCTCGTGCCGGTCGCGGGTCACGAAGGAGCGCGCCTGCTTGAAATTGTGCATCGGCATGATGCCGGGCACGATCGGAATGGAGATGCCCCGGGCGCGGACCCGGTCGAGATAACGGAAGTAGAGGTCGTTGTCGAAGAACACCTGGGTGATGGCGCGGGTGGCGCCGGCATCGACCTTGGCCTTCAGGACATCGATATCGGCATCGAAGTCCGGGCTTTCGGGATGCTTCTCAGGGTAGGCGGAGACCGAGACTTCAATATCGGGATGACGCCGCTTGATGCTGGCCACGAGATCGGCCGAAGTCTGGTAGCCATCGGGATGCGTGGCGTAGGGAGTGCCGATGCCGCCCGGCGGATCGCCGCGCAGCGCCACGATATGGCGGACGCCGACATCGTGATAGCGGGCGACGATCTCATCGATCTCGCCGCGCGCGGCGCCGACGCAGGTCAGATGCGCGGCCGGGGTCAGGCTGGTTTCGGCCAGGATCCGGCTGATGGTGGAATGGGTGCGCTCGCGGGTCGATCCGCCGGCGCCATAGGTCACCGATACGAAGTTGGGAGTGAGCGGGGCCAGCCGGTTGATGGTGTCCCACAGGCTGCGTTCCATCTCCTCGGTCTTGGGCGGAAAGAACTCAAAGGAAATGGCGGGGAGTTTTTGCGCCGCGGAGCGCTCATGCGCGGCAGTCGTCATCTCGGTCATGGCACCACAAACTCCACTGCGGCCGGACGGACATCAGGTCCGGCGGCCGATCGCGAAAATAAGCCAAATACGTCTGTTCAAACAGCCCATCGGACATGGGAAATTGCCCAATTTTTTACAATCGAACTATATATAATTCCTATATAATACATAGTAGTGGGCAGATCGAGGGACGGCAGAGTACAAGGAGAAAAATGGCTATATTATAATGGATATTCTAAAGTAGAACCTCGGATTTTGCAACGAACGAAGCTCGGTGGGCAGACAGAAAATATCTCGATGATACAGACATGACGTCCCACCGGCTGCTTCGGGCTTCTATTGGCCGTTCTTGCCGGCGCGCCCCTGATCTGCGCGGCGGGGGCCTTTGTGGGCACGGCGTCGCGCACTAGGTTAGAACCATGATTCCGCTCTCGATCCTCGACCTTTCCGTCGTCACTACCGGCACCAAGCCCACCACGGCGCTGCGCAACAGCATCGACCTGGCGCGCCACGCCGACGCGTTGGGTTACACCCGCTATTGGCTGGCCGAACATCATAACCTCGCCTCGGTGGCGAGCCCCGCGCCCGATGTCATGATCGGCCAGATCGCCGCGGTGACGAGCCGCATCCGGGTCGGCTCCGGCGGCGTCATGCTGCCGAACCATGCGCCGCTGGTCGTGGCCGAGCGCTTCAAGATGCTTGAGGCCCTGTTTCCCGGCCGGATCGATCTCGGGCTTGGCCGCGCGCCAGGCACCGATGGCGCCACCGCGCATGCGCTGCGCAGCCGGCTCGATCGCCGCGAGGGCGACGACTTTCTGGAGCGGCTGCATGAATTGACGTTATGGGAGACCCGCGATTTTCCACCCGGCCATCCCTACAACAAGGTGGTGGCGATGCCCGATGATGCACCCTTGCCGCCGATCTGGCTGCTCGGCTCCAGCGACTACAGCTCAGAGCTGGCGGCCCAGGTCGGGATGGGCTTTGCGTTCGCGCATCATTTCGCCGTCGCATGACGCGGTCATTGCGCTGACCCATTACCATCAGCGCTTCAAGCCGTCGGGCTGGCGCGCCACGCCGTACGGCATTCTCGCGGTCGCGGTGGTCACGGCCGAAACCGATGCGGAGGCCGAGCGGCTCGCCTCGTCGATGGATCTCAACCGGTTGCGCCGGGACCGCGGTCAGTTCCTGCCGCTGCCGAGCGTCGAGGAAGCGCTGGCCTATCCCTATACCGAGAACGAGCGCGCGTTGATTGCGCGCAATCGCGCGCTGCTGTTCGTCGGCAGTCCGGCGACGGTAATGGCGAAGTTGCAACCGATGATCGCGGCAAGCCTGGCCGATGAACTGATGGTGATCACCGCGGTGTACGATCACGACGCCCGCAAGAAGTCCTATAGCCTGCTGGCGGATGCGTTCGGGCTCGGCAAGAAAGCGGCGGCGTAGGAGATTCGGAGGGTTGCTCCCTTGTTATTGCCCAGTTGCCGCGCCGGCCGCGATTTGCGAAAAGACCGGCTTCTCGGCAGAAGCGCCACCCAACCTCTTAAGGTCCAGTCCCATGCCCGCTTACCGCTCGCGCACCTCTACCCACGGCCGCAACATGGCCGGGGCCCGTGGCCTGTGGCGCGCAACCGGCATGAAGGACGGCGATTTCGGCAAGCCGATCATCGCCATCGCCAACAGCTTCACCCAATTCGTTCCGGGCCACGTGCACCTCAAAGATCTTGGCCAGCTGGTCGCGCGCGAGGTCGAGAAGGCGGGCGGCGTTGCCAAGGAGTTCAACACCATCGCGGTCGATGACGGGATCGCGATGGGCCATGACGGCATGCTCTATTCGCTGCCGAGCCGCGAGATCATCGCCGATAGCGTCGAGTATATGGCCAACGCCCATTGCGCCGATGCGCTGGTCTGCATTTCCAATTGCGACAAGATCACGCCGGGCATGCTGATGGCGGCCCTGCGCCTCAACATCCCGGCGGTGTTCGTCTCCGGCGGCCCGATGGAGGCCGGCAAGGTCACGGTCGCCGGCAAGGTCAGGAAAGTCGACCTGATCGATGCGATGGTGGCCGCCGCCGACTCCGCCGTCTCCGACGCCGATGTCGCGGTGATCGAACGGTCGGCTTGCCCGACCTGCGGATCCTGCTCCGGCATGTTCACCGCCAATTCGATGAATTGCCTGACCGAAGCGCTCGGTCTCGCGCTGCCCGGCAATGGCACGGTTGTCGCGACCCACGCCGATCGCAAGCGGCTGTTTGTCGAAGCCGGCCACCTCATCGTCGACCTCGCTCGCCGCTATTACGAGCAGGACGACGAAAGCGTGTTGCCGCGCAGCATCGCTAATTTTAGCGCCTTTGAAAACGCCATGACGCTCGATATTTCGATGGGCGGCTCGACCAATACCGTGCTGCATCTGCTCGCCGCCGCCTATGAGGGTGGCATCGATTTCACCATGAGCGATATCGACCGGCTGTCACGCCGCGTCCCGGTTCTGTGCAAGGTCGCCCCGTCGGTGCCCGACGTTCACGTCGAGGACGTGCATCGGGCGGGCGGCATCATGGGCATCCTCGGCGAACTCGACCGTGCCGGACTGCTCAACCGCGAAACGCCGATGGTGCATGCGGCGACGTTAGCCGCGGCGCTCGAACGCAACGACATCAAACGAAGCGCCGGCGCGTCGGTGCGCGAGTTTTTTCACGCAGCACCTGGCGGCGTCCCGACCCAGATCGCGTTCAGCCAGGCCTCGCGCTATGAATCGCTCGACGAGGACCGCGCGGGCGGCATCATCCGCGACCTCGAACATGCGTTCTCCAAGGACGGCGGCCTTGCGGTTCTCTACGGCAATCTTGCGGAGGATGGCTGCATCGTGAAGACTGCGGGCGTCGATTCCGGAAACCTGAAATTCGCAGGACCCGTGAAGCTGTACGAAAGCCAGGACGACGCGGTCACCGGAATCCTGACCGGCAAGGTCGAGGCCGGCGATGTCGTGGTGATCCGCTATGAGGGGCCGCGCGGCGGTCCGGGCATGCAGGAAATGCTCTATCCCACCAGCTATCTGAAATCGAAGGGCCTCGGCAAAGCCTGCGCTCTGATCACCGATGGGCGTTTCTCCGGGGGAACGTCGGGCCTGTCGATCGGGCACGTCTCGCCTGAAGCCGCCGAGGGCGGCGTGATCGGCCTCGTCGAAACGGGCGACCGGATCGAGATCGACATTCCCGCCCGCTCCATCAAGCTTGTCGTGACCGACGAAGAATTGGCTCGCCGCCGCGCCGCGATGCTGCAGAAGGGCGCCGATGCATGGAAGCCGGCCAAGCCGCGCAAGCGCAATGTGACGACGGCGCTGAAGGCCTATGCCGCGCTGACTACCAGTGCGGCGCGCGGCGCTGTTCGGGAGATTCCGGCATCACTGAGATGAGGACGGACGACGCGCGACCTCAGCCCTGCGTCTCGCTAAACGTCGCCCGGAACGGATGGCCCGGATAAACCCCGACGATACGGAATTCGCGCGAGAAGAATTTAAGCTCGTCGAGCGCCAAAGCGAGATTGCTGTCCTCGGGGTGCCCATCGACATCGGCGTAGAATTGCGTGGCGAAGAAATTGCCGTCGACCATGTAGCTTTCCAGCTTGGTCATGTTGACGCCGTTGGTGGCAAAGCCACCCATCGCCTTGTAAAGCGCCGCGGGAAGGTTTCGCACCCGAAAAACAAAAGTGGTGACCAGCGGCCCCGATCCCCGTTTGGCCCAGTTCGCTTCGCGCGCCAACACCACAAAGCGCGTGGTATTGTGGGTCTCGTCCTCGACATCCTCAGCCAGGATATCGAGGCCGTAGATTTCCGAGGCAAGCTTCGAGGCAATCGACGCGCAGGATTTGTCGCCGCGTTCGGCAACGATGCGCGCCGAGCCCGCGGTATCGCCTGACACGATCGGGGTTATGCCGAGCTTGCGGATGATGCGGCGGCATTGGCCGAGCGCATGGACGTGGCTCTCGACAGTCTTGATGTCGGCAAGCCTGGCGCCGCGCGGCGCCATCAGCTGATGATGGATTGGCAAGAACCATTCACCGACGATGAACAGGCCGGATTGCGGCAACAAATGGTGGATGTCGGCGACGCGGCCGGCGACCGAGTTTTCGATCGGGATCATGCCGAGGTCCGCCTCCCCCGAGGCGATCGCGGCCAGCGCATCCTCGAATGTCGGGCAGGGCAGCGCTTCAGCGTCGGGGTAGGCCTCGGCGATGGCGATGTGGGAATTCGCGCCCGGCTCTCCCTGGAATGCGATTTTCACGGTCTTGGTCGCTGGTATGCTCATAGCGCGCCTTGTATCAGCCGCTCAGCTTTTCGCCAGTAGAAGCCGGGCGGTTTCCAGGTCCGCGGGCGTGTCGACGCCGCGCGGCACGGTATCGACCAGGGTGACATCGATCCGCATGCCGGCCTCGATCGCGCGGAGCTGCTCAAGTTTCTCTTGGCGCTCCAGCGTCGAGGGGGCGAGCCCGACAAAGCGCTCCAGCGCAGCGCGGCGATAGGCATAGAGGCCAACATGATGGTAGCGCGGACCGTCGCCCCAGGGAGCGGTGGCGCGGGTAAAGTAAAGCGCGCGCAGCCGACGATCGCCGATCGGAGAGCCCACGACCTTCACCACATTCGGATTGGTGTCCTCTTCCTCGGTGTGGATTTGGGCGGCCAGGGTCGCGATATCGACCGCAGGATCGGCAAGGGGCGCGAGCACGCTGCGGATATTGTCCGGCAGAATAGTCGGGAAATCGCCCTGCAGATTGACGACGAATTCGGCCTCGCCTCGGGGATCGAGCTTGCCGAGCGCCTCATAAATCCGGTCCGACCCCGAGGGGTGGTCGATGCGGGTCATAACAGCTTCGCCGCCGTGAGAGGTCACCGCCGCTGCAATCTCGGGCGTGTCGGTGGCGACCGCCACGCGGCCGATTTGGGCAGCCTCGGCCCGGCGCAGAACATGGACGATCATCGGCAGCCCGGCGATGTCCAGCAACGGTTTGCCGGGCAGGCGTGTGGCCGCCATGCGGGCGGGAATCAGCACCAAGGTGCGGGTTTCGGTCATCGGAGTGAGGTCTGAACCCGGTCGGCAACAAGCGGGAAATGATGGGGATTGGTCGGAAGCCGGCGCATTTATACGGGTTGCCAGAGCGCGGGCAAACCGATATCTGATCGTGGCCTCGGGTGCGGTGCGAAAGCCTGATTCCTGATGTTTTTCCGCGGCCGTTTAGCCGGCCTAAAGTCGACCTTCCGGCCTGGAGCCTGAGCGAAAATGGACTCCTTCGAACTCAATAAGATTCTCGGCGCCATCCTGGGCACCTGCCTGGTTCTGTTGGTTTCAAGCTTCACGGCCGGTGCGATTTTCGCCCCCGTGATCCCGGAAAAGCCCGGCTACGAAATCGCCGTGAAGGAAGAAGCTCCTGCCGGCGGCAAGGAAGCCGCGGCCGCGCCATCAGAGCCGATCGAGAAGCTGCTGCAAACCGCCTCGGTCGAAAAGGGCGAAGCCGCCGCGAAGAAGTGTGCTGCCTGCCACACCTTCGAAAAGAACGGTCCCAACCGCGTCGGTCCGAATCTCTACGGGATCGTCGGCGATAAAAAAGGTGAGGGACGCGGGTTTAATTTCTCGGCGGCCATGAAGGCCAAGGGTGGCACCTGGGGCTTCGACGATCTCAATCAGTTCATCTCGAACCCCAAGGGTTTCGTCCCAGGCACCGCGATGGGCTTCGCCGGCATCCAAAAGGACAGCGAGCGCGCCGACGTGATCGACTATCTGCATACGCTTGCGGATAATCCGGTTCCGTTGCCGACGGCGGCCAAATAGCGCCGGTCCGTTCTACATGGACTTTCGTACCATCAGCGGCCAGGCTCATGCTTGGCCGCTTTTGTATGTGCCGCTTTCGTATGTGAGCCTGGCGTGGGTCGCTTCACATGTCGGCTCGCGGGTTTGTTATCGGGACGTTTGGCCGCAGAGAGGACCCGCTACGGAGCGCTTTCATGAGCAAAAAGCAACGTAATCGGTCGAATCGTTGCCTTATACTGCGTTCTCAATAGTGTTTCATATCCAACAGGACTTGATCATTTGGCGATAACCCGACGACATCTTCTTCAAAGCGCAGCCTTTGCTGCGGCCGCCCCGGCCCTAGCGACGGCAGCTGGCCTTCCGGTGAGCCCGGCCCGAGCGGAGACAGCAACTGGCGAACCGGTCTGGCGCCATGCGCTTTCGCTATTCGGCAGCGTCAAATATCCCGCCGACTTCCCGCGCTTCGATTATGTCAACCCGGATGCTCCCAAGGGCGGCGTCGCTCGCCAGATCATGATCGGGACATTCGACAATTTTAATCCCGTGGTGGCCGGCGTCAAAGGCTCGATCGCGGGCGCCGTCGGCCTGATCTATGAAGCTCTGATGACGCCAGCAGAGGACGAGGTTTCGACCGAATATGGCGCGCTGGCCGAGGCGGTGAGGCACCCTGAGGATTTCTCTTCGGTGACCTATCGTCTGCGCCCGCAGGCAAAGTGGCACGACGGCGAACCGGTGAGACCGGAAGATGTGATCTTCTCGCTGGATTCGTTCAAGAAACATCATCCGCAATATTCGGCCTATTACCGTCACGTCGTGAAGGCGGAAAAGGCCGGTGAGCGCGATATAAAATTCACCTTTGATGCGCCCGGCAACCGCGAGCTTCCGCAAATCGTCGGGCAGTTGACGGTGCTTCCGAAGCATTGGTGGGAAGGCACCGACCGCGAAGGCCGCAAGCGCGACATCTCCGCCACCACGCTGGAAAAGCCGCTCGGCAGCGCCGTTTATCGCATCAAGGAATTCGAGCCGGGCCGCTCGGTCGCGCTGGAGCGGGTGAAGGATTATTGGGGTCGCGATCTCAACGTGAATATCGGGCGGAATAACTTCGACGAGCTGCGTTACGAGTATTTCCGCGATTCGACCGTGGCGCTTGAGGCATTCAAGGCCGATCAGGTCGACTGGCGCACCGAAAACAGCGCGAAAAACTGGGCCACCGCCTACGATTTCCCGGCGGTCACGGAAAAGCGTGTCTTGCTCGAAGAATTCCCGAACCGCAGCTCCGGCATCATGCAGGGGTTCGCGCTGAATATCCGCCGCGAAAAGTTCAGTGATCCGCGGGTGCGCCGTGCGTTGAATTTCGCATTCGATTTTGAGGAAATGAACAAGCAGATTTTCTTCAACCAGTATAAACGCATCGGCAGTTATTTCGACGGCACCGAGCTGGCGTCCAGCGGCTTGCCGCAGGGTCGGGAGCTCGAAATCCTCGAAACCGTCCGCGCCGAGGTGCCTGCGGAAGTGTTCACCACCCCCTACACCAATCCGGTCGGCGGCAACCCGGACGCGGTGCGCGAAAATTTGCGCGAAGGGCTGCGCTTGCTCAAGGAAGCCGGTTACGAAGTGCGAGACCGCAAGCTGGTTGATACCAGGACCGGAACGCAGCTCGCGCTGGAATTGCTGGGCGAAGACCCAAGCTTTGAACGCGTGATGCTTTTCTTCAAACCGTCGCTGGAGCGGCTCGGCATAGCCGTGAGTGTGCGCACCATCGATCCGACGCAATATGAAAACCGGCTTCGCAGTTGGGATTTCGATATCGTGGTGTCGAGCTGGGGTGAATCATTATCGCCTGGCAACGAACAGCGCGAATATTGGGGCTCGCAGGCAGCCGACATGGCGGGCTCGCGTAATATTATCGGCATCAAGAATCCGGCGATCGATAAGTTGATCGATCGGGTGATCTTCACCAAGGATCGCGACGATCTGGTCGCGGCGACCAGGGCACTCGATCGCGTGCTGTTGTGGAATCACTATGTGGTGCCGCAGTGGAATTACCCGAAGGTTCGCACCGCGCGCTGGGACCGTTTTGGCCGACCAACCGAATTGCCCAAATATGGCCTGTCGGGATTCCCGTCACTGTGGTGGTTCGATCCTGACAGGGCCGCCCGGATCGGCAAGCGGTCTTGAGGGACTTTCCGCGCATGGCGCCGCTTTCCCGCCGGCATGTCCTTGGTCTTGGCGTTGGCGCTCTGGGCGCATCGTGGCTGCGACCGGCGACGGCGGCCGAAGCGCCCGCGGAAACGCACGGAATGTCTGCCTTTGGCGACCTCAAATATCCGGCGGACTTCCATCACTTTGACTACGTCAATGTCAGCGCGCCCAAGGGAGGTCTGTTTTCGACCATCCCGTCGGGCCGCGCCTACAATCAATCGTTCCAGACCTTCAACTCGCTTAACGCCTACGTCTTGAAGGGCGACGGCGCGCAAGGCATGGGGATGACGTTTGCGGCGCTGATGGCCCGTGCCGGCGATGAACCCGACGCAATGTACGGCCTGGCCGCGAAATCGGTGGCGATTTCGCCCGACGGTTTGATCTATCGCTTTACGCTGCGGCCGGAAGCCGGCTTTCACGACGGGACTAAACTAACCGCCCATGACGCCGCCTTCTCGCTGAATATTCTCAAGAGCCACGGCCACCCAATCATCACCCAGCAAGTTCGCGACATGGTGAAGGCGGAAGCCGTCGACGATGCGACGCTGGTCGTCACTTTTGCCGCCAAGCGGGGACGCGACGTGCCGTTGTTCGTCGCCGGCCTTCCGATTTTCTCGCAAAGCTATTACGCAGCGCATCCGTTCGACGAAACCTCGCTCGATATTCCGCTGGGCAGCGGGCCATACAAGGTTTCTAAATTCGAGGTCAATCGCTATATCGAATTCGAGCGGGTCAAGGATTGGTGGGGCGCCGACCTTCCGGTCAATCGCGGTAGCTACAATCTCGACACGGTGCGTTTTGAGTTCTACCGCGACCGCGATGTAGCCTTCGAAGGCTTTACCGGCGGCAGCTACCTGTTTCGCGAAGAGTTCACCTCGCGCATATGGAACACGCGCTACGATTTTCCGGCGTTGACGGACGGTCGCGTCAAGCGCGAACTGCTGCCGGACGATACCCCTTCGGGCGCCCAAGGCTGGTTTATCAATACCCGCCGCGACAAATTCAAGGATCCGCGCATCCGCGAAGCGCTTGGCAACGCGTTCGATTTCGAATGGACCAACAAGACCATCATGTATGGCGCCTACGTCCGGACCCAATCGCCGTTCCAGAATTCCGATTTGATGGCCAACGGGCCGCCTTCGCCCGAGGAAGTCGCTCTACTCGAGCCGTTTCGCGGCAAGGTCCCCGACGAGGTGTTCGGCCTGCCGTTTGTGCCACCGGTCTCCGACGGTTCCGGGCAGGACCGCACGTTGTTGCGCAAGGCCGTGCAACTGCTTCAGGACGCGGGCTGCGCGATCAAGGACGGCAAGCGGCTGACGCCGCAAGGCGAAGTGTTCCGGATCGAGTTTCTGCTCGATGAACCGGCTTTTCAGGCGCATCACATGCCCTACATCAGAGAATCTGGGCACGCTGGGCATCGAAGCGACGCTGCGGCTGGTCGATCCCGTGCAATTTCGGGCGCGGCGCGACGATTTCGATTTTGACATGGTCATCGAGCGCTTTGGGTTTTCGACCGTGCCTGGCGATTCGCTGCGGCCGTTTTTCTCGTCGCGGTCGGCCGCGACCAAGGGCTCCAATAACCTCGCGGGCATTTCCGATCCCGTCATCGACACCATGGTGGAGCAACTGATTGCCGCCGATACCAGGCCGAAACTCGTGTTTGCGGCACGCGCGCTCGACCGCATTATCCGCGCCGGACGTTATTGGGTGCCGCAATGGTACGCCAACACGCACCGGCTGGCGTATTGGGACGTATTCGGTCATCCTTCCAATCTGCCGAAATACGTTGGCGTCGGGGCTCCCGATCTGTGGTGGTCGGTGGCGAAATCCTCCGCGGCCGGCGAGCAGGTGAAATAGCCGATGACCGCCTACATCGCCCGCCGCATCTTCCTGATGATCCCGACACTGCTGGGGATTTTGTTCGTTTCCTTCGTGGTGGTGCAGTTCGCTCCGGGCGGGCCGGTGGAACGCGTGATTGCGCAGCTCAGCGGCGCCGACACCGGCGGCGCCTCCCGGATTTCGGGTTCGGGCAGCGATTTCGGCGCCCGCGGCCAAGTCGGTATCTCCAGCGATGCTGTTGCATCGAAGTACCGTGGCGCGCAGGGGCTCGATCCCGAATTCATCAAGAGCCTTGAAAAGCAGTTCGGCTTCGACAAGCCGGCGCCGGAGCGCTTTGCGCTGATGTTGTGGAATTTCGCGCGCTTCGATTTCGGCAAGAGCTATTTTCGCGATGTCAGCGTGCTGCAACTGATCAAGGAAAAGCTGCCGGTCTCGATGTCGCTGGGGATCTGGATGACGCTGTTGACCTACCTGATCTCCATCCCGCTCGGCATTCGCAAGGCAGTAAAGGATGGCTCAAGGTTCGACACCTGGACCTCGGCGGTGGTCATTATCGGCTTCGCGATACCGGGGTTTTTATTCGCGATCCTGCTGATCATCCTGTTCGCCGGCGGATCGTTCTTCAATATCTTTCCGCTGCGCGGTCTCACCTCGGACGGCTGGTCGCAATTTCCCTGGTACTGGAAAATCCTGGACTATTTCTGGCACATCACGCTGCCGCTGATCTCGATGGCGCTCGGCGCATTCGCCACCATGACGCTGCTGACGAAAAACTCGTTCCTCGATGAAATCCGCAAGCAATATGTGATGACCGCGCGCGCCAAGGGCTGCAGCGAGCGACAGGTGCTCTACAATCACGTCTTCCGCAACGCGATGCTGATCGTGATTGCCGGTTTTCCGGGGGCGTTCATTCACGCCTTCTTCTCCGGCTCGCTGCTGATCGAGACAATCTTCTCGCTGGATGGGTTGGGGTTGCTTGGCTTCGAAAGCGTGCTGAACCGCGATTACCCGGTCGTGTTCGGCACGCTGTTCATTTTCTCTCTGGTCGGCCTGGTGGTTAATCTGATCTCCGATCTGGCCTATATGTGGATCGATCCGCGGATCGATTTCGAGGCGCGGGAAGTCTAATGACCATCATCGCGCCGCCGCCGATCGAAACTACTACCCAGACGCCGCTCGGCGAGGCGGTGCCGATGACACGGCATCGTTTCAGCCCGTCGCCGCTCAACCGCCGCCGCTGGCAGAATTTCAAATCCAACCGGCGCGGCTACTGGTCGTTGTGGATCTTCCTGATCCTGTTCTTTGTTTCGCTGTTCGCCGAACTGATCGCCAATGATCGCCCGTTCCTGATCAAGTTCGACGGCCATTTGTATTGGCCGGCATTCGTCAGCTATTCGGAGACCACTTTCGGCGGCGACTTCGAGACCGCGGCGGATTATCGCGATCCGTATTTGCAAAAGCTGATCGCGGCCAAGGGCGGCACCGTGATCTGGCCGTTGATCCGATATTCCTACGATACCCACAACCTCGATCTGCCGACGCCCGCGCCGTCAAAGCCGACCTGGATGCTGACGGAAGCGCAATGCAAGGAAGTGGTGCAGCGGAAGGGCCTGAAGAGCTGCCGCGACCTGGAATATAACTGGCTCGGCACCGACGATCAGGGCCGCGATGTGGTCGCCCGCCTGATCTACGGATTTCGCATCTCGGTACTGTTCGGCCTCAGCCTGACCATTGTCTCGTCGATCATCGGCGTTGCCGCCGGCGGCGTGCAGGGCTATTTCGGCGGCTGGATCGATCTCGGGTTTCAGCGCCTGATCGAAGTCTGGAGTGCGATTCCCTCGCTTTATTTGCTGCTGATCCTGTCATCGGTGCTGACGCCGGGCTTTTTCGTCCTGCTCGGCATTCTCCTGCTGTTCTCGTGGGTCTCGCTGGTTGGCCTGGTGCGGGCTGAATTTTTGCGCGGCCGCAACTTCGAATACATCATGGCGGCGCGCGCGCTCGGTGTGTCCAACGCGGTGATCATGTTCCGGCATCTGTTGCCGAATGCCATGGTGGCGACGATGACGTTCCTGCCGTTCATCGTCTCTTCGTCGGTGATGACGCTGACGGCGCTCGACTTTCTCGGCTTCGGATTGCCGCCGGGCTCACCGTCGCTTGGCGAATTGCTGTCGCAGGGCAAGGCCAACGTCCAGGCGCCGTGGCTGGGTTTCACCGGGTTTTTCGCGGTCGCGATCATGCTGTCGCTTTTGATTTTCATCGGCGAAGCGGTGCGCGACGCGTTCGATCCCCGCAAGACATTTCGATAGGTCGGTCGTATGGATGCCATCAACCAGCCTTTACTCGATGTCCGCGACTTGTCGGTGGCGTTTCATCAGCCCAGCGGAACCTCGGTCGCGGTCGACCGGGTTTCCTTTGAGATCAAGCGCGGCGAGTGCGTGGCGCTGGTCGGCAAATCCGGTTCAGGAAAATCGGTCACCGCATTGTCGATCCTCAAGCTGCTGCCATATCCGACCGCATCGCATCCCACCGGCAGCGTTCACTTCAAGGGTCGCGAACTGCTCGATTTGTCTGAGCGCGAGATCCGCGGCATCCGCGGCAACGACATTTCGATCATCTTCCAGGAGCCGATGACATCGCTCAATCCGCTGCATACGATCGAATCCCAGATCGGTGAAATCTTGCAGCTTCACAGCGGAATCCGCGGCTCCGCGGCGCGGGCGCGGACGCTTGAGCTGCTCACCCAGGTCGGCATTCCCGAGCCGGAAACACGGCTTGCGAGTTATCCGCATCAATTATCCGGCGGTCAGCGCCAGCGGGTCATGATCGCGATGGCGCTCGCAAACGAGCCCGACCTTTTGATTGCCGATGAGCCGACCACGGCGCTCGACGTCACCGTGCAGGCGCAGATCCTGGCCCTGCTCGCCGAGATTCGCGCGCGGCTCGGCATGAGCCTGTTGTTCATCACCCACGATCTCGGCATCGTGCGTCGCATCGCCGATGTGGTCTGCGTCATGAATGGCGGCAAGATCGTCGAGCAGGGGCCGGTGGAGCAGGTCTTTACCGCGCCGAAACACCCTTACACCCGGGCGTTGCTCGCCGCCGAACCGAAGCCCGACCCGGCGCCGCCCCGACCTGAATCTCCGGTGGTGATATCGGCCGACGATTTGAAGGTCTGGTTTCCAATCAAACGCGGTTTGCTCCGAAATACGGTCGGCCATATCAAGGCGGTGGATGGCGTCAGCTTGTCGGTGCGCAGGGGTGAAACGCTCGGTGTGGTCGGCGAGTCCGGCTCTGGCAAGACTACGCTCGGTCTGGCGCTGCTTCGGCTGATTTCATCCAATGGACCGATTGTGTTTTTGGGTAGCAATATCCAGGGCCTGCGCTTCAAGGCGATGCGGCCGTTCCGCCGTGACATGCAGATCGTGTTTCAGGATCCGTTCGGCGCGCTCAGCCCGCGGATGTCGGTTGGCGATATTGTTGCCGAAGGCCTCAGCGTGCATCAGCCTGCGCTGACGGAAGCCGAACGCGAAGCGCGGGTGATCAAGGCGCTCAGGGATGTCGGCATGGATCCGGCAACGCGGTTTCGCTATCCGCACGAATTCTCCGGCGGCCAGCGCCAGCGCATCAGCATTGCCCGCGCGGTGGTGCTGGAGCCGAATTTCGTCGTACTGGATGAGCCGACCAGCGCGCTCGACATGCTGTTCCAGGCGCAGATGGTCGATCTCTTGCGCGAACTGCAGCGCAAGCGCGACCTGACCTACATGTTCATCTCACATGACCTGCGCGTAGTGGCCTCGCTCGCCAGCCATTTGATTGTTATGCGTCATGGCAAGGTGGTGGAGGAGGGAGCCGCATCGGAGTTGTTCAAAAATCCGAAGACCGACTACACCCGCGCGCTGTTCGCCGCCGCGTTCCGGCTGGAGACGGCGTCGGGCGGCGCTGCCGCGATTTGAACGGCATACAAACTCGGGTCTTTCGCTAAAAAGACGCTACAGCCGCTTGATCGCGGTGATCTCGCTGCCGGCGGCCTTGATGCGCGCGATGGCTTCGCTTGTGTTTTCGATCGCGGTGGCCATGTGGTGGGCGTTGGCGTGAACGAGGGTGTTGGCATCCCGCGCAATTGCGACATGGCCTTTCCAGAAAATCAGGTCGCCGCGTTGCATTTTTCTGGATTCCGCCGGGTCCAAGGCCATGCCGAGGCTGTCCTGCTGCATATCGCTGTCGCGCGGGCAGCCGGTGCCCGCGGCGGTCAGCGAGACCTGCACGAGGCCCGAACAATCGATGCCGAGGCTGCTCTTGCCGCCCCACAGATAGGGCGTGCCGAGGAACCGTTCGGCCACCGCGACGAAATCGATCTCGTAATTATCGAGGCCACCGACATGCCGCAGGGGCAGATGCCAGCCCTCGCGGGTGACAGCGAAAGCACCGTCCTCGCGCACCACCGTGAGCGTCGTTCCCATGACCAGCGTTTCGACCGGTGGCAATTTGATCGAAGGACCTGGGAAGGCGAATGTCCGCGGCGCGATAACCTTGTGGGTCGGCGCCGCGGCGGGCTTTGCCAGCGCACGATCGGGCAGCCAGCCGACATAGCCGTCGCTGTTCAATTGACCCCAGGCCCAGCCTTCGCCATTGCGATCATAAATCGTCACGCGCTCGCCTTTCAGCGCCTGGGTTAACAGCATGGCATTCGAGGAGGGTTCGCCGTTCAACGGCGCGATACTATCGACGATCTCCAGGGTTTCGCCCGCGACAAAGCGGGCCGCCTTGATCTTGCCTTTGAGATAAAGCGCGGCGAGGTCAGGCCGCGCCGGCGTCAGGCGTGGATCATCCATAGCGTTCGCCCAGCAGTTTATAGATCGCGCGCGCGGCCTGGCATTCGCCGCCTTCCGGCCGCGCCGGCTTGGCCGATGGCGTCCAGCCGTAGATATCGACGTGCAGCCAGCTTTTTGCCTGCTCGACGAAGCGCTGCAGGAACAGCGCGCAGGTGATCGAGCCGGCAAACCCGCCTGAGGGCGCATTATTGATATTGGCGACCTTGGAATCGAGCCAGCTATCGTAAGCCGGCCACAGCGGAAGTCGCCACAATGGATCGTTCTCCTCTTTGGCGCAGCGTGCGACGTCCTGCGCCAGCGTCTCGTCGTCGGTATAAAACGGCGGTAAATCGGGGCCGAGCGCCACCCGCGCCGCACCGGTCAGGGTCCCGAGATCAATCAGCAGATCGGGTTTTTCCTCGTCGGCGAGCGCGAGTGCGTCGGCCAGCACCAACCGGCCTTCGGCGTCGGTATTACCGATCTCGACGCTGAGACCCTTGCGCGATCGGAAGATATCGAGCGGGCGGAAAGCGTTGCCAGCGACCGCGTTCTCGACGGCTGGAATTAAAACTCGCAAGCGCACCTTGAGCCTGGCGTCCATCACCATCAACGCCAACGCCAACACGTTGGCGGCCCCGCCCATATCCTTCTTCATGATCAGCATGCCGCTGGACGGCTTCAGATCCAGTCCCCCGGTGTCGAAGCAGACTCCTTTGCCGACCAGGGTGACCTTGGGATGATCAGGATCGCCCCAGGTCAAATCGATCAGGCGCGGCGCACGTGAGGACGCCACGCCGACGGCATGGATGAGCGGAAAGTTTTGTCGCGTCAGATCGTCACCGACGATGCAGTTGAATTTGGCGCCGAAGCGGTTGGCAAGATGCTGCGCCGCGAGCGCCAGCTCTTCCGGTCCCATGTCATTCGCCGGTGTATTGATGAGATCGCGGGCAAGCGCCGTTGCTTCTGCCATTCGCATGATGGCGGCGACGTCGATGCCCTCGGGCGGCACCAGCTTGACCTCCGGTGCATCCGCCTTTCGATAACGGCTGAATCGGTAACTGCCGAGCGCGAAGGCGAGGGCTGCGAGGCGCGTATCGTGCGGCGCATTGGCGAAGCGATAGACGCCATGCGGCAGCAGGCCAGGCAACAGTCCGGGCCTGAACAGGTCGCGGAATTTACTGGCTTCATCCTCCAGGCCGAAGACCACATGCGCGATTTTTCCGTCCGCGGCGGGCAGCGTGAGGCATGCGCCGGGCTTTGCCGCAAAGCCGTTCCCTTCAGCGAATTGCCGGGCCGGCGCGGGAAGATTGGCGCGGATCGTGTCCCATGTCGCCTTGGTCGCGAACGTGATGGGAATAGCCGTTGCGGCAAGCGCGGTATCGAACACTGAATCCATGCTTCTCTCGGTATTTCAATTCAACGGAGGAAATCAAACGGGCAGGTCGGAGTCGACTGTGAACAGCCCATCAGCAGAACGTTGCAGCCTTTTCCGGCTTTCTACAATGGCCTGTCGTGTCGAACCAGCGTGAATGGTGCGTCACATGGTTTGTTGACCTGCCAAAGTCTTTCTCAACGCGATCGTCTGTGGGATCACATGTCAAGCGCGACCCTGCGGCATTTGATTGTGATGGTCCCACGATCTTTTGCAGCCTGCCAATCTGCGATTGGGCCGTTCTCATCGGTGAAGGCGAGAATAACGTTGAGGTGATTTGACCCGCGAAGCCTGTGTAACCTATGGTTGTTGATTGTATCTTTTGCAAATTGTTTGTGCATGCGCAGGTCAGGGAGGAATATTTGATGGTCGAAGACCGCACGAGCTACCGCAACATCGTCACGCGCGGTTTGTCGGTGATAGCTTTGTTCGCCGTTTGTGGCCTCGGTGTTGTCGGGACATCGGCTGTCTTGCTGGGCACCTCCAGCACTGCGCAAGCCCATGGCGGGGGAGGTCATGCGGCGGTGGCGGCCATGGCGGCGGTGGAGGTGGCGGATTTCATGGTGGTGGTTTCCACCTCGGTTCTTTCCGTGGCGGCGGCGTGGGGATCGGCTTTTGGGGACCGGGATATGACTATCCCTACGGCTACAGTGGTTACGATGGCGAGGAAGGGACCTGCTATCTGGTCCGGCGTCGCGTGATGACACGCTACGGATGGCGCATACGCCGCGTACAGATCTGCGGCTGATAACCGCTTAGGGTGATGGATCGAACAGCGAACGGCTTCAGCGTAACCCGCTGAGGTCATTTCTTTGAGCTAGAAGATTTCTTGGGAAGATTTGTCTGGAAGATTTCGACTTAGAGGATTTGATTTCGAGAAATATTCCGGCGAAATTATCACGCCTCATCCAGCCGATCGCAACGCATCTCGCCGAAAGAAATCACTCTGATACCTTATCCCAATTCAGGGCTCTCATAACGTTGACCGCGATCGATACGCGATTGTTAGTATCTGCGGGCACAACCGACTACACGTTCGCCCATGTTCGTGATACTCTTCATTCTTTGGTTCAACATTTGGGAGGGTCAAATGGCTAAGAAAACCAAGAAGAGCTTGGACGGCAGACATCGAGATACCACTGGCCGCATCGACAAGAAGCACGGCAATACGCGAGTCAAGGCGTTGCGAAAAACCTACGGCGATCATTTTGCAAAGGGCCGCCGTGGAGACATGATGCTCAAAACATTGCTGGCCGAGACCGGTACGGAATCGCTTCACGCCTATCTGCGCAAGCACCACAAATAACTGATCCAGATAACCGAGGAGGGCTGATACGCCGCCCTCTCGGCGCCGACTGCAAGTCTTCCGGTATCATCAAGTCTTCTGATATCATTAAGCGTTCTGGAACCGTCAGGCTTCCGGAATCACATTGTCGTTTTCCCTTGATCGGTGGAATGCGAGAGATGTTTGTCGGAAGTATTTTTTCTGTCGGCTGGGTCAATTGAGCGGATAGTGGACCAGGTGGCGATCCGTGCGGTGCGGCGCCCCGGATTTGGGGCGATCGTTGCGAACAAGATTTCCAGCCGATCTGCCGTAAGCGAACGACCAAACGCCGCATGGTGGCGTTTGGTTCAGCGCCAATGGCGCGGCGGCTGGCCGATGCAGTTTGGCGCGTCAACGATCGCATCCCGCGCCGCAAAACTCCGCCGGCAAACCCTACCGAACGCCACGCAGCGCCCCGAAACCTGGGATCGGCTGGTTTGTGCAGATGCGAGCATTAACCGGTCGTTAGGGTTAACAGTCTATTGCTAAGCGCATTCGGCTCGATCAATCCGCCTGATATCGTGAGTTAAGGTGCCATGCGTCAGCAGTCCAGTATTGCGCGGCTTCTCGCGTCCGCGGCCTTGACGGCAATTTTGGCCGTGGGCCTCGGCGGCTGCCAGACCACGTCTGACGTTACGGGATCGCTGGCGTCGAAGACCGATAGCAGCCCCAACGCCGATCTGCGGCACTCGGTGGAAGTTTACGGGGAGCGCTATCGCGCCGATCCCAAGGATGCTGACAATGCCTTGGCCTATGGCCAGGCACTTCGCGCCACCGGGCAGCGCGCCCAGGCCGCCGCCGTGCTCGAGCAGGCCACGATCGCCCATCCCGGCAATAAGGCGCTGCTCGCCGGCCTTGGCCGGGCGCTTGCCGACAATGGCAATTTTCAACAGGCGCTCGACGTCCTTACGCGCGCCCATTCACCCGAAAATCCGGATTGGCGAATTCTTTCGGTCCAGGGAACCGTGCTGGATCAACTCGGCCGCCATGACGAAGCCCGCCGTTATTACGCCAGCGCTTTGAATATCGTGCCCGGCGAGCCGTCGGTGCTGTCAAATCTCGGCCTCTCCTATGTTCTTTCGAAAGATCTGCCGAAAGCGGAAGAAACCCTTCGCCAGGCTTACGCCAGTAGCCGAGCCGACGCGCGGGTGCGGCAGAATTTAGGCCTCGTGGTTGGCCTGCAGGGCCGCTTTGCCGAAGCTGAAACCATCGTACGCGCCGATCTGCCGGCGAGCGAGGCGGCAGCAAATGTCGCCTATCTCAAGCAGATGCTAAGCCGCAAAGACAATCCGCGAGCAAGCCCCGGTACGATGCCGATGGCGTCTCTCAGCCGCCCAAGCTAATAAAATCAGGCCTCGATGGATGAACGAGGCACCTCAGGCCCGAATTGCGGGCGCTTGTCATTTCAGCAGTTGGCGGCAAGCGGCGCGGCTTTGAGTCCCGCACATCCCGGTCAAGCCGAGAGCGAAGACAGGAATGCTTCTAATCTATTCCTGCCCCTGCGGTGTCATTGCATCGCCGCGACCTTGATGCCCGTCGGTCCCAGGATGACGACAAACAAAACCGGCAGGAAGAACAAAATCATCGGCACCGTCAGTTTTGGCGGCAGCGCCGCCGCCTTTTTCTCGGCCTCGTTCATGCGCATATCACGATTTTCCTGCGCCATGACGCGCAAACTCTGACCGAGCGGCGTTCCGTAACGTTCCGATTGCTGCAAGGCCAGACAGACCGATTTCACACCCTCGAGGCCGGTGCGCTTCGCCAGATTTTCGTAAGCAACCTTGCGGTCCTGGAGATAAGAGAGTTCAGCCGTGGTCAGCGTGAATTCCTCGGACAGCGCAACCGACTGCGTCGCGATCTCGACGCTGACCTTGCGGAATGCAACTTCAATCGACATGCCGGACTCGATGCAGATCAGCAGCAGATCGAGCGCATCGGGAAATGCTCGTCGGATCGAGAGTTGACGCTTCGAGATCGCGTTTTTCAGGAACAACATCGGCGCCTGTAACCCAAGATAGGCCGCAGCGACGCACATGATGATCTTCACCGGAATCGACTTCTCCATGTGTGATATTACAAAAACATAAAGTACCGCGCCGACGAAAAGCAGGATCGGCGTTACGAGGCGGAAGAACAAAAAGGTGACGTAAGGTGCGTGCCCGCGATAGCCGGCCATGACAAGTTTTTCGCGCGCGGCCTCTTGCGCCAGCCATTTTCCGAGGTTGAAGTCCTCCACCACCCTGGAGACGAGTTGCTTCGGCGTCTGACGCAGCGAGACCTTTTCGGTCATGGAGAGACGATCGCGCTCGCGTTGCCGAATTCGCTCGCGCTCGCTCGCGACCGCTTTCATTCGCTTCGTCAACTCTTCGCCGGCGAACAGCGGCATGATCAGCGTATAGGCCGTCGCGCAGACGGCGATGGCGGCGAGCAGCATGGTCATGAACCGTGCGTCGTGGATCTTGTTGACCAGAAACTCAATCATGCTGCACCATCAGAAGTCGAAGTTGATCATTTTCTTCATCACGAAGATGCCGACAGACATCCAGACCACGCAGCCGCAGAGCATCAACTGACCGGTCGGATGGGTCCACAGCAGCGAGATATAATCGGGGGTCGAGAGGTATACGAGCAGCATGACGATCGGCGGCAATGAACCGATGATGCCGGCGGACGCCTTGGCTTCCATCGACATCGCTTGAATCTTCTCAGCCATTTTCTTGCGGTCGCGCAGCACCTTTGACAGGTTTCCCAGGGCTTCCGACAGGTTGCCGCCGGACTTTTGCTGGATCGAGATGACGATTCCGAAAAAATTGGCTTCCGGCAGCGGCATCCGTTCGAACAGACGCGTGCATGCCTCGCCGAGCGGCATCCCGATCGCCTGGGTTTCGATGATGGCCAGAAACTCGCTTTTGAGCGGCTCCGGCGCATCGGCTGCGACGACCTTGATGGAGTCAAACAGCGGCAGGCCGGCCTTGATGCCGCGAACAATCACGTCGACGGCGTCCGGCAGCGCGCGAAGAAAATTCTTTTCGCGGCGTTTCTTCAGAAAGCTCAGTCCCCAGCGTGGCAGACCGAAGCCCCCGGCGAATGCCAGGCCTATTCCTGCGAGCAGTCCTCCGCCAAGCATCATCGCAATCGCAAAGCAGACTGCGGCGAGAACTCCGGAGACGATCATGAATTTCTGGGGTGACCAGGACAGGCCGGCCTGCGTGAGCCGGGTGCTCAGCGGGACCTTTTTTTCCTTCTGACGCCGCGCCTCGATTTCCTTCAGCGAGCCTTCGACTTGTTCGCGCCGCGAGCGCTGGTTTCGGTCGATCTGACGAGCGACCGGCTCCGATTTCGCGACCGACGCCCGGCGATGCTCGGACCTTTCTCTCGCCGGACAGCATGGGATAAATGAAGACCCACGCCATACCGCCGAGGGCGGTGGCGGCGAGAAAAGCTAATGCGAGCGCTTGTATCTTCATGGCCCGCTCCTTCAGATCTCCACGTCGAATCTCGGCCGCGTCGAGCGCCGCGGCAAGTCGTTTCTCTTCGCCATAATATCGCGCGCGATCCCAAAAACGCGGCCGGCCAATGCCGGTCGAGCGATGTCGTCCGATAATGTGGCCGTTGGCGTCTTCGCCGACCATGTCGTAGAGGAAGATGTCCTGGGTGATGATGGTGTCGCCTTCCATGCCCATCACCTCGGTAATATGGGTGATGCGCCGGGAGCCGTCGCGTAGCCGCGCGGCCTGAATGATGACGTCGATCGAGGCGCAGATCATCTCGCGAATGGTTCGGGACGGGAGCGAAAAACCTCCCATCGTGATCATCGATTCGCAACGTGACAGGGCTTCACGCGGATTGTTGGCGTGCAGCGTTCCCATCGATCCGTCGTGACCAGTGTTCATAGCTTGCAAAAGGTCGAATGCTTCGGGTCCGCGGACTTCGCCGACGATGATGCGTTCAGGCCGCATACGCAGGCAATTCCGGACCAGTTCACGCATGGTGATCTGGCCTTCGCCTTCGATATTTGGCGGACGGGTCTCCAGGCGCACCACATGCGGCTGCTGCAATTGAAGTTCGGCGGCATCTTCGCAAGTGATGATGCGCTCGTCGTTGTCGATATATTGGGTCAGACAATTCAGCAGCGTGGTCTTGCCGGAGCCGGTGCCGCCGGAGATCAGCACGTTGGCGCGGCAACGTCCGATAATCTGCAGAATTTGTGCGCCTTCCGGCGTGATCGCTCCGAATTTGACCAGCTGGTCGAGGGTCAGCTTGTCTTTCTTGAATTTGCGGATCGTCAGTGCGGGGCCGTCGATCGCCAGCGGCGGAACGATGGCGTTGACGCGCGATCCGTCGGCGAGGCGTGCGTCGCAGATCGGCGAGGATTCGTCGACCCGCCGACCGACCTGGCTGACGATACGCTGACAGATGTTCAGCAATTGCTGGTTGTCACGGAAACGGATTCCGGTTCGCTGGATCCGGCCGGCGACTTCGATGAAGACCGTTCCGGCGCCATTGACCATGATGTCGGAAATGTCGTCGCGCGACAGTAGCGGCTCAAGCGGTCCATAACCGAGAACGTCGTTGCAGATGTCGTCGAGCAGCTCTTCCTGCTCGGCAATCGACATCACGATATTCTTGATTGCGATGATCTCGTTGACGATGTCGCGAATTTCCTCGCGCGCCAACTCGCCGTCGAGCTTGGCGAGCTGGGTGAGGTCGATCGCTTCGATCAGGGCCCCGAAGATCGTCGCCTTGACCTGATAATAGGTATCGGACCGCCGCGCGTCGACTGTGGGCGGCGCCGGTGGCTTGGCCGGCGAGAGCGGCGGTGAAGGAACGGCGGGCGCGGGAGCGTCGCGCGTAGCGGCGACCGCAGCGCCGGGGGATGGATCCAGCGCACCGGCGCCGGGCTTCGCTGCCCGGGTATCGCTTTCTGTTCCGCTACGCTTACCAAACACGACGTTACTCCACGCGGGAAATCTATTTTGCCCGCAGCTTCTCGATCAGGGGTGACAGGAATGAGCCCCGCGGTTTTTTGGTCTCGCCACGGCCTGTCAACCGTTGCGCGATCTGAAGAAACATCTCGGTGGTACGATGACTGGCGGAAACTTCCGCGATCATCTGCCCGTTGTTAGCTGCCGAACCGAACATTTGGGGATCGAACGGAATGGCCACGATCGGTTGGCATTCAATTGCCTTGGCGAATTCGCTGGAGTTGATTTCCGGCCGCTTCGGTACGCCGACCTGATTGAGACAATACAGCGGTGCCCGGTCATTGGGCCGCGATGCCTTCAACAGGTCGAATAAATTCTTGGTGTTGCGCAGGTTGGCGAGGTCCGGCGCGGCGACGATCAGAATATCGTCGGCGCCAACCAGGGCGCGCTTGGCCCACCCCGACCATTGATGAGGAACGTCGAGCACGATGCATGGCATGGTGGTCCGCAACGTATCGAAGATCGAGTCAAAGGCGTCAGCGCCAAAGTCGTAAACCCGGTCGAGCGTTGCCGGCGCCGCCAGCAGGCTGAGATGGTCGGTGCATTTTGACAGCAGGCGGTCGATAAATGCGGTATCGACACGGTCGGGCGAGAACACCGCGTCGGCGATCCCCTGCGGGGGATCTTGATTGTAGTCGAGGCCAGCGGTGCCGAAGGCGAGATCGAGATCTGCGACGACGGAATCCATCGAAAGATCGCGGGCAATCGCCCATGCGACATTATGCGCGACGGTGGATGCGCCGACTCCGCCCTTGGCCCCAACGACTGCTATGATCCGGCCGACGGCCTTTGCTTCCGGCGTCGAGAAAAGACCGCAAACCGAACGCACCACGTCGATGGCGTTGACCGGTGCAATCACGTAGTCGCTGACGCCGCGACGCACCAGTTCGCGATAAAGCGTGACGTCGTTGACGCGGCCGATTACGACGACGCGGGTTCCGGGATCGCACACCGTTGCGAGCTGATCGAGGCCCGAAAGGATGTCGTTACGGCCTTCGGTCTCGAGGATGATCACATTCGGAGTAGGCGAGGTACGGTAGGCCTCGATGGCGGCTGCCATGCCTCCCATTTGAATTTTGAGATGGGCCTTGCTCAAGCGGCGGTCTTCGCCCGCCGATTGCACGGCCGCGGCGGTTTCCACCGTCTCGCAAAAAGCTTGCACAGACACGCGCGGCGCCGGAGCGATGTGATCGTCCGCGGGTGTCGGCGCGATGTCCGACTGTTGTTCGGGGTTCTGACGGGCGTAGCTGATCATTTGCCTGCATCGCTTAGTTTGGCTTTTTCGCCATCCGGATAGACGGTCGCGGTCGGATTACCCTTACGATACTTCTCGAAAGATTCGGTGCGCCGCGCCGTATAGGCGGCGGTTTCAGCCCGCGGTTGCACGAGATCCGATGGGTTGTCGACCATCGCCGCCATATTGCGTTGATAGGAACAGCCGAAATTGTAATACGGCTTGTTTTGCATATAGCTTTTGTCCTTGATCGAGGGTCCGAGGTCCTCGGGCCACAAGCCACAGGGCCCAGCAACCGCCAATATTTTCGGATAATTAAGCCGGATCGCTGCCATCTGGCGCGGATCATCCGGATGATAGCGGTGGACGGTGATCCCCCGCGCTGGCACACCGGCCCCTACGAGCATTGCGTGAATTTCCCGGAAGGAATCGGCGGCTGCCTTGGCATTAGGCGTGTTGACCGGCACGTCGGCAATGATTGTGCCGGTTCCTTCATGGAGCCAGGTCTGCGCCAGCCCTGCCACGTCGGAACGTTCGGAAGCGGAAAGACCGCCGCGCGCGTGGCCGACGAAAATCACGACGGAGCGCTCGGCTTCCTCGATCGCGATTGGATGTCGCTGCCGGTAATCGTCGGGAATGCTCGCTGTCACTTCCTCATGATGCGCGCAAGCGCCGAGTACGACGGCGAGACCAACGAGCACGCCGGCCATGCGGAAGGTGCGGCTGCGATCGACGGGTATTTTGGTTGTCATCGTTGTGTCCTCGTCCCGCCTCAGTCCGTGATAAAGCCGTAGGTACCGCGATAATTCTGGCCTGGCTCGACGCGGCCCGGCACGCCGTAGATGCGATTGATGCTGCCCAGAAGGTCCGCCTGCGGATCGGCGGCAGCAGCAAACCCGTCGTCCGGCCGCGACAGGTCCTTTTGCGCCACGGCCCGGACGATTAACGGCGTCACGATCACCATCAGCTCGGTCTGGTTGTTGAGGTAATCCCGGCTGCGGAACAACGTACCGAGAATTGGTAATGTCGACAGGCCGGGCAACCCGTTGATCGCCTGCTTGGTCTGGTCCTGGATCAAGCCGGCCATTGCCATCGCACCGCCCGAGGGAATTTCGAGCGTCGTTTCAGCGCGGCGGGTTTTGATCGAAGGGATCGTCGTTCCACCGGCGCCGCCAGTCAAAGCGTTTTCGGTTGAGATTTCGGACACCTCTGTCATCACCCGCAGGCTGATCCGCCCTTCGCTCAGCACGATCGGCGTAAAGTTGAGCGAGATACCGAATTTCTTGAAACTGACGGTCTGCACGCATTGTCCGATGGCCCCTGCCGTCGTGGTTTGGCAGGTCACGCCGGTCGGAATTGGAAATTCGCCGCCTGAGATGAATGTCGCGGACTCCCCGGAGATGGCTGTCAGGTTGGGTTCGGCCAGCGTACGGACCACGCCGGCGCTCTCCATGGCCCGTATCGTGGCCTGGACCGACGGAGTTGAGCCGAATGACGTTGTGATGGCGTTGCCGCTGACGAGCGGGGAATTGTTCGCCGTGAACGGGTTGGAGTTGTTGAAGGTCACGGCTGAGGTGCCGTAATTCAGGCTGCCGCTGAGATCGATGCCCATCTGCTTGACGATCGAGCGCTGAACCTCGGCGACCGTGACCTTGAGCATCACCTGATCGCGGCCCCGGACCGTAATACTATTGACGACCTTGTCGGCGCCGCCTGCGAGCCGTGCGGCGAGATCACCCGCCTGTTGCGCCTCGATCGGACTAGACACCGCGCCGGACAGCATCACGCCATCTCCGACGCCCTCGATCTGGATATCGGAGCTCGGCAACGTCTGCTTGAGCGCTGCGCGTACGCCATTAAGGTCGCGGGTGACAGCGATGTCGTAGGCGGCGATCTGCTGACCTGCGGAATTGAAGAACACAATATTGGTCTGACCGATCGTCGCGCCGATAATATAAGCGCGTTGCGCCGAGCGGACGACAGCGGTTGCGATCTTCGGATCGGCGACCAGTACGTCTTTGATATCACGTGGTAAATCGATCACTATCGATTTGCCAATGCCGAGCGCAAGAAAGCGCGCATTCATCTGCCCGTCGGAGAGAACCGGCGCGGCCGGGCGATGGTCGCCCGCCATCACCGGGGTCAAGGCGGGATTTAGCGTTAGCGCAGCGACCGCTGAAAACGACAGGGCGCGAACCATGGAGGCCCGCATCGATCGCTGATTTCCCCTGCATTTCATATCGGGCGTCCTTTCGCTCACTTCTGTGTCGTGGTCAGGCTTGAGGCGCGCGTGCTGTCGGGGAGCGCCGCCGCGATCGAACTGGTGATCTGGCTGGTTGGGTCGGGGCCGATGTCGGACGGTGCAACGAGGACGCCCATGGTCGGAACCTGGGCAACCGCTACGGCGCAGCGACGTTTCTTGCCGGATCGAGTGGCAAGATATGCGGCGCTGCCGCCGATATCGTTGGCGGTAGCAATCGAGATATTGGATGCGAAATACATACGCTTCACTTCCCACATTACGCCGCGACGCTTCCGCCGCCGTGATGGGAGTTGACCAGTTATTCGTCAAAGCATGGTTAATGAGGCGTATCTAAATCGCCTTAACGGGAAGTTTACCCGCGCGGTCAGCGAATGGCGAAGTGGGCCAGGTCGACCGCCTTGATCCACTCCGTCTCCGGGTAGATCATCAGCGCGCCGATCGCGAGCGCGATGCCATAGGGGATTCCACTTTCCTTGGCGTGCAGTTTGAGCAGCCAGGGCTGCCCCGTAAACGGATATGGCAGCGGCCATTGCCGGAACTGGATCAATAGCAGCGTCAACGCCCCGCCGAATAGCGATGCATAGACCAGATAGTTCAACAGATGGCCAAACCCGAACCAAAGCGCCGCCCCGGCGGCCACCTTGGCATCCGCGCCGCCGATCCAGCCCATGGCAAAGCAGGCAAAAGCCACCGCGAGAACGGCAGCACCCGCGCCCAGATGCGAGAGGATGTCGTAGAAACCCATGCCGCTAACCAGGGCGAGCGCGAGGAACCCCGCCGCCAGCGCCAGCGATACCCGGTTGGAAATCGTCATCGTCAAGAGATCGCTCGCGGCCGCGAACGCCATCAGGGCTGGAAACAGCAGAAGGCGAGCTATGTCGAGGATCATGGGATCATTAAGCCCGTGGTGCTGGCGCGAGGTCGGAGCATTAACCGAGGCTAGCTGCGACAGATGAACAATCGGGAAACGGTCGAGCCGTCACCAGACACTTGCAATCCGGAAAGCCAGGAAGAAAAGCGCCAGCATTAAAGCAAGACACACTAACCCGCCGGCCGGCGTTTCCCGCACCGTAACCATGGCATCAGCCTAAGGTCGGCGAATTTCAGCGCGGTTAATTCGATCGCGCAAACATGGCTGAGACCGGCCCTTGTCAATCAAGGTAAATTTGGAATTAAGGCCCTTTCGCAAAATACGATGCTGCTTGCGATTGCCTCTAGACACGGGGATCCGCTCCAGGACACGGCGGCGCCGGATTTACGGCTCCTTAAGCCCGCACAGGATAACCATTAGACCCCAGATCAGATGAGGCGGCCATGTTCGATTTGCCCCTGGAAATTGCCCAGACATTCGGCCAGACGATTACCAAGGTGGTGCCGATCACGATCGTGCTGGCGTTGGTGTTTTCGGTGCTGACTCACTTCTGGGCCTGCAATCCCGGAACGCCCTGGTGGCGCAAGCGCGAGCTTGTCACCGACATCTGCTACTGGTTCTTCGTTCCGTTGTTCGCTCGCGTCGTGCGGATCGGGCTGCTTGTGATCGGCGCCGGCGTGATCTTTAAAATTCACGACGCCGACGAACTGATTGCGTTTTACGACAACGGCCATGGACCTTTGTCCGAGTTGCCGCTGTGGTTCCAGGCGATTTTGTTCCTGGTTCTGTCGGACTTCATGCTCTATTGGCTGCACCGCATGTTTCACGGCGGCGGATTCTGGAAGTATCACGCGATCCACCATTCGTCCGAAGATCTGGACTGGATATCGGCGGCACGCTTCCACCCGGTGAACCTGTTTGTGGGCACCATAGGCGTGGACGTCATATTGTTGATGGCGGGTATCTCGCCCAACATCATGCTCTGGGTTGGGCCATTCACGACATTCCATTCGGCGTTCGTTCACGCCAACCTTAACTGGTCGCTTGGTCCGTTCAAATACGTCCTGGCGACGCCGGTGTTTCATCGCTGGCATCACACCGCGCTGGAAGAGGGCGGCGATACCAACTTTGCCGGAACCTTTCCGCTCTGGGATATTCTTTTCGGGACATTCCGGATGCCGGAAAACAAACTGCCGAATGACTATGGCGTGGATGACCAGAAGATCCCGTCGG
This sequence comes from uncultured Pseudomonadota bacterium, assembly GCA_963725555.1. GTDB lineage: Bacteria > Pseudomonadota > Alphaproteobacteria > Rhizobiales > Xanthobacteraceae > Bradyrhizobium. The sequence continues at coordinate 221,324 of CAVRYV010000007.1, forward strand.
AGATCGGCGGGCAATTGGCCTATCCGTTTCGGCAATAGTGCCCGCCATGTATGGCGGGCATCGATCGCGTTGTCGTCTCCGGGTTTGCAGTTCGTTCATCAATTAAGGTCAGATTAGCCACATCTGAAAGACCAGGGTTCAAATCCGGATTGTTGGGTCCGGCTGCGATCTGCCGCGTATCGGTCGGATTTGCAGGACTTCAAAGTCGGTAGAGTAGCGTGTAGAGAGTAAAGCGTATGAAAACCGCGCGCATTGTCGTTCTGGCTATTGCTATTTCCGCTGGCGGCGTGGCCGCCTACCTGGCCAGCGGCTCCGACAAGACCGCTGCACCCGAACCGACCGCACAATTGCCGACCGTCGATGTCCTGGTAGCGAAATCGGATATCGGGCTCGGCCAATCGGTCGGCCCGGACGATGTGCAATGGCAGACCTGGCCGGCGGCAACCGCCAGCAACAATTTCATTCGCCGCACCGAACGCCCGGACGTGACCGCTCAGCTTGCCGGAACAATCGCCCGGTCGCCGTTCATCGCGGGCGAACCGATCCGCGAGCCGAAGCTAGTCAAGACCAATGGCTCCGGATTTATGGCAGCGGTATTGCCGGCCGGCATGCGCGCGGTGTCGACCGAAATTTCACCTGAGACGGGCGCTGGCGGCTTTATCCTGCCCAATGATCGCGTCGATGTGTTGCTGTCGCGGCACGAGAAGAGTGGAGATCGTGACATCGTGATGTCCGAGGTCATTCTGGGCAATATCCGCGTTCTCGCCATCGATCAGGCGCCGCGGGAAAAGGATGGCCAGAATTCAGTGGTCGGCAAGACCGCCACGCTCGAATTGAAGCCTGGTCAGGCCGAGGCTCTCGCTCGGGCACGCCAGACCGGCACGATCTCGCTGGCGCTGCGCAGTCTGGTCGATGCCGGCGCGGCGAGCGCGCCGGGTAACGATGCGGGCGAAGGACTTGTGACCGTGTTTCGTGGCGCCAATGAACGCGAGGTCTACTCGTGTACGCCACTGTCGTGCAAGAGAGGCGGCGCTGGCGGTTGACCCGCCTTTCGCCGATGGCACTGGTTAACAAGCGGTCAACGTGAACGGGCAGTTTGTCCGGACCGGGCGCAAGCTTTCAACAATGAATCTCTCCTATTGTTGCTGGTGACATATTGATTTCTGTCGCTCGGGGATTCGTTCATGCCGTCGCGCGCTCATTTAACATTCAGAAACGCCTGGCGTCGATTTCGTCGTAACCGTCGGGGGTCCGCCGCCGTTGAATTCGCGCTTGTCGCGCCGGTGTTTTTTGCACTGTTGTTTGCAATCATCGAGACGGCGATCATGTTCTTCGCCAGTCAGGTGCTGGAAACCATCACCCAGGAGTCCGCGCGCATGGTCATGACCGGACAGGTGCAGGCCGCGAGCGATACCCAGGCGATGTTTCTAAACAACGTTGCCTGCGCACAAATTCCCGCGGCGATATTCAAATGCAGCAACCTTGCGGTCGACGTGCGGAGCTATTCCACGTTCTCCAGCGTGGTCATGAGCAGTCAGATCGATGCCAACGGCAACTTCATCAACAACATGCAGTACAATCCCGGCGGTCCGGGCGACATCGTCGTCGTGAGGATGTTCTACCCATGGCAGCTGTTCGTCACCGGACTTGGCTACAACATTGCGAATATGACAGGCAGCCAACGGTTGCTGTACGGAACGGCGGCGTTCCAAAACGAACCCTATTGAGGGCCAAGTGGTGAAGGCGAATTTCATGTCCAGGATCTGGCTTCGCGCGCGGCATTCGGTCTTCAGTCTGTTGCGTGATCGCAAGGCGGTTGCGGCCACAGAGTTCGCCGTGATCGTTCCGCTGATGCTGGTGACGTTTTTTGGCACGGTCGAGATTTCATCGGGCGTGGCGGTCGACCGCAAGGTAACGCTGATAGCGAGAACGCTGTCCGACTTGACGTCTCAATCGTCGACGCAGCCGATCTACGATCCCTACCTGCAGAATGTGTTCACCGCCGGCATCTCGATTGTCTATCCCTACGCACCGTCGCCCATACAGGCCACGATTTCGCAGATCTACGTCGACTTCAACCAGAACGCGACGATTCAATGGAGCCGGGCTGCGATCGTCACCAGCAACACCGCTTCGCAGGCAACGTTGACGGTGTCGAGCCGCAACCCGGGCGATATCGTGACAACTATCGTGCCAACGGCGCTTCTGACCAAGCAAACCTTTCTGATCTTCAGCGAGGTGAGCTATCTCTACACGCCCTCGGTCGGCTATGTGATGGTGAACGGGGTTACTCTGCACGATGTGGCCTATACGAGGCCGCGCCAATTCTCCTGCCTGAGCTATAACGCCACGCTCCCCGTCATCACCACCCCTCCGACCTGCCCGATGCCCTGATCCTGGATTGCGCACGGCCCGCGGACGACAAGCAAACAGCAAAAGGCCGCGCTGACGGCACGGCCTTTCTTATTTGATATGATGGAATTTCGACAGTCCTGGCCTTTTTCAGCCGGGCCGAACGAGATTCGTTTAGCCGGCCGCGCGTAGATTGTCGGCCGAAGATTTGCCAGAGCGACGATCGGCAACGATTTCGTAGCTGATCTTCTGGCCTTCACGCAGTGTTCCAAGTCCGGCGCGCTCTACGGCGCTGATGTGCACGAACACGTCGTTGCCACCATCATCCGGTTGAATGAAGCCGAAGCCCTTGGTCGCGTTAAACCACTTCACGGTTCCCATGCTCACGGGGGTAGTCCCTTCTCAAGATAGATATAGTAGAAGCCCACTTTCGATGGGCTGGTGAGATCGAATTTTTGGAAGGGTCGTCAGCGTTCTAAACCGGCTGTACCGGTGGATAGCTAATGTCGTCCGGCCGAAAATCGATTAGGCTATATTATGCGATGCCAGCCCTCAAAACAATCCTGAGCTGCGCGATTTTTTGCCTTGCCGGCGTTCGCAGCTGCGGTCACCGCGCAGCGACTTCATCCGGTCGTGCGCGGTTTCTGGGCAGTCGCGGCGTCATGTTTACCTGCGGCGAAATTGTCCGCGCGGCGGCGCGCCCCGCGGAGCTCCGCCACCCGGTCGCTCGTCCTTGTGGCGGAAGATCAAGCGGCCTTTCTCCAGGTCATATGGTGACATCTCGATCGTCACCCGATCGCCCGCCAGCGTCTTGATCCGGTTCTTTTTCATTTTGCCGGCGGTGTAGGCGACGATCTCGTGTCCAGCGTCGAGCTGCACGCGATAACGTGCATCGGGGAGGATTTCGGTCACCAGTCCCTCGAACTGGATCAGCTCTTCTTTAGCCATAGGTTATCTCTCCAGATCGGTCGCTGGTCAGCGCTGTGGCCGCTGGGTGCGGTTGGGTCGGGTATGCGGTCGGCTTTCGCGATGCAAAAAGGCAACTCCTTGCATCCCTTCGGCCTTGCCTTCGCCATGAGACGGACGGGTCGGCTCCTGCCGATTGGTCTCGTGCCGATTGGCTTGCGCAACGCCACCCTTACCACCGGGACGGCGGTGACGGCGAGGCCCTTTCGAACCGGGCGCGGCTTCATGGCCCCGGGCGGCATGCACGCGCGGTCCGGACCGCGCGCCTCGATGTTGCGCCGGCGCAGGTGCCGTGTCGCGATGACCCGGCGTGCGGCGGTCTTCTTTGGGCAGAGTGATGCGGATCAGCTTTTCGATGTCGCGCAGATACGCCATTTCTTCACCCGCGCAAAGCGAGATCGCGACGCCGTCGGCGCCGGCGCGCGCAGTGCGGCCGATGCGATGGACATAGGTCTCGGGCACGTTGGGAAGATCGAAATTTACCACGTGACTGATGCCATCGACGTCGATGCCGCGGGCGGCGATGTCGGTGGCGACCAGCGTGCGGATTTCGCCGGAGCGGAATGCCGCCAGCACCCGCTCACGGTGATTTTGCGACTTGTTGCCGTGAATGGCGTCGGCGCTGATGCCGGCCCTGGCGAGGCCCTTCACCACCTTGTCCGCGCCATGCTTGGTCCGGGTAAAGATCAGTGCACGATTGACCGGCTCCTGCTTCAGAAGCTGTGCCAGCAATGCGGGTTTGGCGGAGTGATCGACCTGAATGATGCGCTGGGTAATCCGTTCGACCGTCGAGGCGACCGGTGTCACGGCGACGCGCGCCGGATCGCGCAACATCTGCTCGGCGAGTTCGGCTATGTCCTTTGGCATCGTCGCCGAAAAGAACAGCGTCTGCCGCTTGACCGGCAATTTGGCGACTATTTTCCGGATGTCGTTGATAAAGCCCATGTCCAGCATGCGGTCGGCTTCGTCGAGCACGAGAAATTCGACCTGTCCCAGTTTCAGGCCGTTGCTCTGCACCAAATCGAGCAAGCGGCCGGGCGTCGCTACCATGACTTCGACCCCCTGCATCACCGAGCGAACCTGGCGCCCCATCGGTACGCCGCCGATCGCCAGCGCCGAAGTGAGGCGCATGTGACGGCCATAGGCGTTGAAGCTCTCGAGAATCTGTCCCGACAGTTCACGTGTCGGGCTGAGCACGAGCACGCGGCAGGCCTTGGGCTGCGGCTTGATGCGGTTCTGCAGAATGCGATGCAGGATGGGAAGCGCGAAGGCCGCGGTCTTGCCGGTGCCGGTTTGGGCGATGCCGACGACGTCGCGGCCGGCCAGCGCGAGGGGAATGGTTTGGGCCTGGATGGGGGTGGGCGTGAGGTAATTCTCTTCTTTGAGCGCACGCGAGATGGGATCGGCGAGGCCGAAATCCTGAAAGGAGGTCAAAAGATTGGTTCTTTCCATTATAAAAGGCAGGCGCCCGGCGGATAACCGCCAAGAGCGCGCGAGGGTGTCAGAGACACCCGCGTGTCTGGGGCGTCGGTTTTGGTTAGCTGAAGGGGCAAGCCAGAAACCGTAAAACGGGCTCAGAACACGCGGCTCGCAGTGACCCGATGATTCCCGGGGTCGTTCCCGTGATATGGAACACGAACGCGGCGCTTTCAAGGTAAATCATGAAATCAAGATTCACCCGGTGGGCAAGGTCGCGGAATGGCCGTGTTTACGCCTTGATGGCCCCCCGTTTCGCATGTCGCCCCCTCAAATCTGACGCTTAAAATGTAGACAATGTTCCGTGACAGCTCATTAATTGATCGCTTTGCTGCTAAAGTATACATTTTTTCTGCCTAAATAATAATCAACCGTACCGTCATTTTGCTGCGTGGCGCGAGATTTATGAATTGGTATAGGTAGTTAACCCGTAGGTACACCGTGGCACGGTTCTTGCGATTCCGTTAACGCAGGCGGCCGTGGGCCGTTTCGCAGCGTTTAACGTCTGCGTCAGGGAGATGACACCTCATGCCTATTCAACGAATTCACGATGTAACGATACCTTTGAGCCGCCGCCGCTGGCTGGCGGCGACCGCCGGGCTGGTTCTGGGCCTGGCCACATTTACGTCAGCCCAAGCGGAGGACACCATCAAGGTCGGGGTTCTGCATTCGCTCTCGGGTACCATGGCTATCAGCGAAACCACGCTGAAGGACACCGTCCTGTTCATGATCGATGAGCAAAACAAGAAGGGGGGCGTTCTCGGCAAGAAGCTTGAGGCCGTGGTGGTCGACCCCGCCTCGAACTGGCCGCTGTTCGCTGAAAAAGCCCGCGAGCTGATCACCAAGGACAAGGTCTCCGTGGTGTTCGGCTGTTGGACCTCGGTGTCGCGCAAGTCCGTGTTGCCGGTGTTCAAGGAATTGAATTCAATCCTGTTCTATCCCGTGCAGTACGAGGGCGAAGAGAGCGAACGTAACGTGTTCTATACCGGAGCCGCGCCAAACCAGCAGGCGATTCCGGCCGTCGACTATCTCATGAAGGAAGAGAAGGTGAAGCGTTGGGTGCTGGCCGGCACCGACTATGTTTATCCGCGTACCACCAACAAGATTCTCGAAGCCTATTTGAAGTCGAAGGGTGTCGCTCAAGAAGACATTATGATCAATTACACCCCGTTCGGTCACTCCGATTGGCAGACGATCGTCGCCGATATCAAGAAGTTCGGTTCGGCCGGCAAGAAGACCGCCGTGGTCTCGACCATCAACGGTGACGCCAACGTTCCGTTCTACAAGGAACTCGGCAACCAGGGCATCAAGGCAACCGATATTCCGGTAGTCGCTTTCTCGGTGGGTGAAGAAGAGCTCGCCGGCATCGATACCAAGCCATTGCTCGGCCATCTCGCTGCCTGGAATTACTTTGAGTCGATCAAGACGCCGGCCAACGAGACGTTCATCAAGGAATGGCAGGCCTACACCAAGAACCCCAAGCGCACGACCAACGACCCGATGGAAGCGACCTATATCGGCTTCAATATGTGGGTGAAGGCGGTTGAGAAGGCGAAGTCGGTCGATGCTGACAAGGTCATCGATGCGCTCCCCGGCACCAAGACGCCGAACCTGACGGGCGGTGTGTCTGAGCTGCTTCCGAACCACCACATCACCAAGCCGGTGTTCATTGGCGAAATCAAATCCAATGGCCAGTTCGATGTCGTGTGGAAGACGCCCGGTCTCGTAGCCGGCGACGCGTGGTCGAAGGAGTTGCCGGATTCCAAGGACCTGGTCGGTGATTGGGTCGGCAAGAAATGCGGCAACTACAACACCAAGACCAACAAATGCGGCGGCCAAGGCTCCTGAAGCGGGCTCCTGACTTTTTTCCTGAGTACAAACAAATACGGAAGGCGGCGATATCCGCCGCCTTCCGCTGATGCCGGGGTCGTCCAGTGCTTGCCAATGCTGTTAAGAACTTCCGCGCCTTCCCTTTCGCCTTGTTGCTGATTTTCGCGATGGTGCTGCCTGCGATGGCGGGGCCTTTCGAGGACGCGGTCGGTAAATTCGCGAACGACGAGTACTCCGACACCGAAGAGGCGGTCGACGTGCTCGCGACCAGCTCAAATCCGCTGGCCTACCCCATCGTCAGTGCGCTCCAGGATGGCCGGTTAATGGCCGATCCCGAGACCAAAAAGGTTTATGTTACGCAGCCTGACGGCAAGATCATCGACGCTGCAACCGGCGCAGCTGTCGCCAGCATTCCGGATGGCGCCACTGCCGTGCGGCTCAACAATAAATTGCGGCGCCACGTCGAGGCGGCGCTCGGTAGTCTGACGTTGCAGTCGCCCGATCCCGCCAAGCGAATCCAGGCCGCGCAATCGGTTTTCAAGACCCATGACGAGACTATGCTGCCCGCCATCGACGCTGCGCTGCAGAAGGAAACCAACAAAGGCGCGAAGCTGGCATTTACCGAAGCGCGTGCGGCGATCCTGTTGTTCAAGTCCGACGCCACCGACGTCGAGAAGCTTGAAGCGATCGCCACCATCAAGGCGCGGGGCGATCAGGAAGCGCTGGCGTTGCTGACCGGACTGACCGGGGACCAGCCGCCGGCCATTGCGCGCGCCGCGGCCGCTGCGACCTCGGGGATCCAAAGCAACATCGCGCTGTGGTCGATCCTGCAGAATGCCTGGTATGGCCTGTCGCTCGGCTCGGTTCTGCTGCTCGCGGCCATTGGCCTTGCCATTACCTTCGGGGTGATGGGCGTCATCAATATGGCCCATGGCGAGATGGTCATGATCGGCGCCTATGTGACGTTCGTGGTGCAGGAAACCATCCGAACCAGCTACCCCGGGCTGTTCGATTATTCCCTGCTGTTCGCTGTACCGCTGGCCTTCATCGTCGCCGGCGCGATCGGAATCCTGATCGAGCGAAGCATCATCCGGTTTCTTTACGGCCGCCCGCTGGAAACGCTATTGGCGACATGGGGGCTGTCGCTGGTGCTGCAGCAGGCCGTGCGCACCATGTTCGGTCCCACCAACCAGGAGGTCGGCAACCCCTCCTGGATGAGCGGGGCGTTCGAAATCGGACAGATCACGATCACCTACAACCGGCTATGGATTCTTTGCTTTACGCTGGCGGTATTCGCCATCCTGCTGGCCATGCTGCGCTATACGAGTCTCGGGCTTGAGATGCGCGCGGTGACGCAAAACCGCAGGATGGCGGCATCGATGGGAATTGCAACCTCGCGCGTGGACGCACTGACGTTCGGTCTCGGTTCGGGGATCGCCGGCATCGCCGGCGTGGCGCTGTCGCAGATCGACAATGTCAGCCCCAATCTCGGCCAGAGCTATATCATCAACTCCTTCATGGTGGTGGTGTTCGGGGGCGTCGGCAATTTGTGGGGCACGCTGGTCGGCGCATTCACCCTCGGCATCGCCAACAAATTCCTCGAGCCGGTGGCCGGCGCGGTGCTCGGCAAGATCGCTATCCTCGTCCTGATTATCCTTTTCATCCAGAAGCGCCCCCGCGGCCTGTTCGCGCTCAAAGGACGGGCGGTGGAAGCATGATGCCGATTTCGAACGAGGGGCAGGGGCGACGATGATGCCGCACGTGCTCACGCGCTCGCTGGATCGCAGCGCGACCATATTCCTGATCGTGGTTGCCGCGGTTGGCGTTCTGGTGCCGCTGTCGAATCTGCTGTTGCCGTCCGGCTCTGTGTTTCAGGTGCCGACCTATCTGATGGCGCTGTTCGGAAAATATGTCTGTTACGCCATTCTGGCCCTCTCGATCGACTTGATCTGGGGCTATTGCGGCATCCTCTCGCTCGGTCATGGCGCGTTCTTTGCGCTCGGCGGCTATGCGATGGGCATGTATTTGATGCGTCAGATCGGCAGCCGCGGCGTCTACGGCAATCCTTTGTTGCCGGACTTCATGGTGTTCCTGAACTATCCGAAATTGCCGTGGTACTGGCACGGCTTCGACATGTTCTGGTTCGCGGCGTTGATGGTCGTTCTGGTTCCGGGGTTGCTGGCATTTTTCTTTGGCTGGCTGGCATTTCGTTCCCGCGTCACCGGCGTCTACCTCTCGATCATCACCCAGGCGATGACCTACGCGCTGTTGCTGGGATTCTTCCGCAACGATTTCGGCTTTGGCGGCAACAACGGCCTAACCGATTTCAAGGACATTCTCGGCTTCAACGTACAGGCCGACGGCACGCGCGCGGCGCTGTTTGCACTGAGTTGTCTCGGGCTAATCGTCGGATTCCTGATCTGTCGTGCGGTGGTGACGTCGAAGCTCGGCAAGGTGCTGATCGCGATTCGCGATGCCGAATCCCGCACGCGGTTTCTCGGCTACCGCGTCGAATCCTACAAGCTGTTCGTGTTCACGCTATCGGCCTGCATGGCCGGCGTTGCCGGTGCACTCTACGTGCCGCAGGTCGGCATCATCAATCCCGGAGAATTTGCGCCGGGGAATTCGATCGAGGCGGTGATCTGGGTTGCCGTCGGCGGCCGCGGCACGCTGATCGGCGCGGCACTGGGCGCTGTCGTCGTCAACTACGCTAAAACCGTATTCACATCCGGCCCGCTGGCGCCGTATTGGCTGTTCATGCTGGGTGCGATGTTCATCCTGGTGACACTGCTGCTGCCGAAGGGGATCCTTGGCACCTTCAACGCATGGTGGGAACCGTGGAAAGCGCAACGTATCTCGGCAAATGCCGAGAGTGCGGCGCGCGAAGACGGCGTCAGCGAACCGAACATGGCGGAGTGAGCGGATGAACATCATGGACACCCGCGCGACTTCGGCGATGCTCTATCTCGACGGCGTGCACGTCTCGTTCGACGGCTTTCACGCCATCAACAACCTGTCGCTGACGCTCGCCCCCGGCGAAATGCGCGCCATCATTGGCCCGAACGGTGCCGGCAAGACCACGATGATGGATATCATTACCGGCAAGACCAAGCCCGATGAGGGAGAGGTGCTGTTCGATGGCGTCACCGACTTGACCCGGCTCGACGAAACCAGAATTGCCGAACTGGGAATCGGCCGGAAATTCCAGAAGCCGACAGTGTTCGAGAGCCAGACCATCGAAGACAATCTGCTGCTGGCGTTGAACGTCAATCATCGCGTGCGGGGCACATTGTTCTGGCGGGAAACCAAGGCCGAATCCGAACGCATCGAGCGCGTGCTGGAAACCATTCGCCTGACCGATGCGCGGGATCGCCTGGCGGGGAGCCTGTCGCACGGCCAGAAGCAATGGCTCGAGATCGGAATGCTGCTGGCGCAGGATCCGAAACTGCTTCTGGTCGACGAACCGGTCGCCGGCATGACCGATGTCGAGACCCATCAGACCGCCGAACTGCTCAAAGAGATCAATCGCGAGAAGACCATCATGGTCGTCGAACACGACATGACCTTTGTCCGCGAACTCGGCGTCAAGGTGACATGCTTGCACGAAGGCACGGTGCTGGCCGAAGGGACCATCGATCAGGTCTCCTCGAATGAGCGGGTGATCGAAGTGTATCTGGGACGCTGAACCGATGCTCGAGGTAAAAGACATCAATCTATATTACGGCGCAGCCCAAGCGCTGCGCGGCGTCTCGATCTCGGCTGAGCCGGGCAAGGTAATGTGCGTGCTCGGTCGCAACGGCGTCGGCAAGACCAGCCTGTTGCGCGCGATGGTCGGCCAATATCCTATTGCCAGCGGTTCCATCACCTTCGACGGCACCGAGATTTCATCTCTCCGGCCCTATGAGCGGGCGCGCCGCGGCATCGGCTTCGTGCCGCAGGGCCGTGAGATTTTCCCGTTGCTGACGGTGGAGGAAAATCTCAAGACCGGCTTCGGCCCGTTGAAGCGCGAAGATCGCAATATTCCGGATGATGTGTTCTCGCTGTTTCCGGTGCTGCAATCGATGCTTGGCCGGCGTGGCGGCGACCTGTCCGGCGGCCAGCAACAGCAACTTGCGATCGGGCGTGCGCTGGTGATGCGGCCGAAGCTGCTGCTGCTGGACGAGCCGACCGAGGGCATTCAGCCGTCGATCATCAAGGACATCGGGCGGGCAATCTCGTATCTTCGCAGCCTCGGCAACATCGCGATTGTCCTGGTCGAACAATATCTCGACTTTGCCTGCGAACTCGGCGACAATTTTGCGGTGATGGATCGCGGCGCCGTGAAATATGCCTGCGACCGCAGCAAGCTCGATCCCGGTGAAATCAGCCGCCAGATGGCGCTTTGATCTGTCCGATGCGACCGTTTAAGGTCGAGCCCGTCTGGGGAAGAGTTTTTGGGGGCGGATGCAGACCAATACAACGAGTGCGGCCTCAGCGATCTTCGCCGCCAATCGAGCCGAGGGCGCAGTAAGGTTCGACGTGCATCAGGTCGACGGAGTCACGCGTCGCCGCCATCTGCATGAATCCGGCTCGCTGCGGGTGCGATTCCCTTCCCCAGAAGCCGAGGGGCTGTCGGCAGTTTTCGTGAACACGGCGGGTGGCATCGCCGGTGGCGATCGTTTTGACATCGACATCGCGGCCGGGGAAACATCGCGTCTTGCGGTGACGACGGCGGCGGCGGAAAAAGTTTACCGGGCGCAGGGGCCGGCCGCGCAGCTCAATATTGCTTTGAATGCCGCGGCGAGTTCGCACCTGGCCTGGCTGCCGCAAGAGACCATATTGTTCGATGGCGCGCGGATGTTGCGGCGGATCGACATCGATCTTGCGGAAAGCGCGTCGCTCCTGCTCTGCGAAATCGTGGTGTTCGGCCGGGCCGCGATGGGTGAGCGGATGCGGCAGGGCGAATTTGTTGACCGCTGGCGAGTAAGGCGCGGCGGCAGGCTGGTATTCGCAGAAACGATACGGCTCGACGGGGACATCGGCGGCAAGCTCGCCAGGCCAGCGATGGCAAAAGCCGGTGCGGCGATTGGCACGGCGCTGATCGTGCCCGGCGATGAGGCGCTGCTGGAGCGGATTCGCGAGCTTTCCGAATCCTTTGGCGGCGAGGTCGGCACTTCCTGCTGGAATGGATTTGCAATGGTGCGTTTCTGTGCACAAGATGCGGCCCGGCTTCGGGCCGATATGATGGCAGTCCTCGGCCGCGCCAGCGGTTCGGCGCTGCCGCGGTTGTGGCTCAACTAGATCGGCCCAGAATAACCAGAGTGCGCGAATGAATCTCTCTCCCCGCGAAAAGGACAAGCTTCTGATCTCGATGGCAGCGATGGTGGCGCGACGGCGACTGGAGCGCGGCGTCAAGCTCAACCATCCGGAAGCCATCGCGATCATTTCCGATTTTATCGTCGAGGGCGCGCGCGACGGCCGCACCGTCGCCGAGCTGATGCAGGCCGGCGCCCAGGTTCTGACCCGCGCGCAAGTGATGCCGGGCATCGCCGAAATGATCCACGATATTCAGGTGGAAGCGACGTTTCCCGACGGCACCAAACTTGTCACGGTGCATGAGCCGATAAGATGAGATTGAGGCAGTCATTCCGGGGCGCGAAGCGACGAATCCGGAATCCAGAAGTAGTTGCTTTCGAGATTCCGGGTTCGAGGCTGTGCTTCGCCCGGAACGACGCGGAGAGGAAAATGTCATGATTCCCGGCGAAATGTTCATCAAAGACGGCGAGATCGAGCTCAATGCCGGCCGCAAGACGGTGTCGCTCACCGTCGCCAACTCCGGTGATCGACCGATCCAGGTCGGTTCGCACTATCATTTCTTCGAGACCAATCCCGCGCTGAAATTCGATCGCAAGAAAGCCCGCGGCATGCGGCTCGATATCGCGGCCGGCACCGCGGTACGGTTCGAGCCGGGCCAGACCCGCGACGTGCAGCTGGTGGCGCTCGGCGGCAAACGCGTCGTCTATGGCTTCCGCGGCGAAGTGATGGGGAAGCTGTGATTTCTCGCGATGCGATTGCGGTCGCGCTTCTGCCTCCCCCCTTGCGGGGAGTCGGGGAGGAGGGTATGCCACACGATCAGGTCGGCAAGATTTCAGCGAGCCCGCGCCAAAAGGCCAAGACGCACCATGACGCGCGCGGAAACACCGTTGTGGCGGCACTTGAAAGCACATCGGTTGGCGGTTCTTGGATTTCGCCGACAAAGCCCTATGGGCAATTATGTCGCGGATTTCGTCGCACATTCTTGCAAGCTTGACATCGAGGTCGATGGCGAGAGTCATGACTTCGAATTCCGTCTTCGTCACGACAGCCGGCGCGGTGATTGGTTTGCATCGCGCGGGTATCGCGTGCTCCGGTTCACTCATGACGATGTATGAGAAACCTGGAGGGCGTCGTGATCGCTATCGGTCTAGCGGCGGAGCAAGCGACGGCCCCCTCCCTAACCCTCCCCCGCGAGGGGGAGGGAACGCGTCTGCCGATGGAGCGGAATTATGAGCGTTAAAATCAAGCGTTCCGTCTATGCCGACATGTTCGGGCCAACCACCGGCGATCGGGTGCGGCTGGCCGATACCGACCTCATCATCGAGGTCGAAAAGGATTTCACCGTCTACGGCGAGGAAGTGAAGTTTGGCGGCGGCAAGGTGATTCGTGACGGCATGGGTCAATCCCAGGTCACCAACAAGCAGGGCGCGGCCGATACCGTCATCACCAATGCGCTGATCGTCGATCATTGGGGCATCGTGAAAGCCGATGTGGCCATCAAGGAAGGCCATATCAGCGCCATCGGCAAGGCCGGCAATCCCGACATCCAGCCCGGCGTGACCATCGTCATCGGTCCCGGTACCGACGTCATCGCGGGCGAGGGTAAGATCCTCACCGCGGGTGGATTCGACAGCCACATCCATTTTATCTGTCCGCAGCAGATCGAGCATGCCTTGATGTCCGGCGTCACCTCGATGCTCGGCGGCGGCACTGGCCCGTCCCACGGCACCTTTGCCACCACCTGCACGCCCGGCCCCTGGCACATGGCGCGCATGATCCAGTCGTTCGATGCGTTTCCGGTCAATCTCGGCATTTCGGGCAAGGGCAACGCCTCGCGGCCGGCGGCGCTGGTGGAAATGATCAAGGCCGGCGCCTGCGCCCTAAAACTGCATGAGGATTGGGGCACCACGCCAGCGGCGATCGACAATTGCCTTTCGGTCGCCGACGATTACGACATTCAGGTGATGATCCATTCCGATACGCTCAATGAGTTCCGGCTTCGTCGAGGATACCGTCAAGGCATTCAAGGGCCGCACCATTCACGCCTTCCATACCGAAGGCGCCGGTGGCGGACACGCACCCGACATCATCAAGATCGCCGGCCTGAAAAACGTTCTTCCATCCTCGACCAACCCGACCCGGCCCTTCACCCGCAACACCATCGACGAGCATCTGGATATGCTGATGGTTTGCCACCATCTCGACCCCTCGATCGCCGAAGATCTCGCCTTTGCCGAAAGTCGCATTCGCAAGGAAACCATCGCGGCTGAAGACATCCTGCACGATCTGGGGGCGCTTTCGATGATGTCATCGGATTCGCAAGCCATGGGCCGGCTCGGCGAAGTCATCATCCGGACCTGGCAAACCGCCGACAAAATGAAGAAGCAGCGCGGTTCGCTGCCGGAGGACAAGGGCAACAACGACAATTTCCGCGTCAAGCGCTACATCGCGAAATACACCATCAACCCGGCGATCGCCCATGGCGTCTCGAAGCTGATCGGCTCGGTGGAGAAGGGCAAGCTCGCCGATCTGGTGCTATGGTCGCCGGCCTTCTTTGGCGTAAAGCCCGATTGCATCATCAAGGGCGGCTCGATCGTCGCCGCCCCGATGGGCGACCCCAATGCGTCGATTCCGACGCCGCAGCCGGTGCACTATCAGCCGATGTTCGCTGCCTATGGCAAGGCGCTGACCGCCTCGTCGGTGGTGTTCTCCTCGAAGGCGGCGGTAGCCTCGGGGCTGGCGAGGAAGCTTGGCATCAGCAAAAAGCTCTATGCAGTGCAAAATACCCGTGATGGCATTTCCAAGAAAAGCATGATTCACAACGGCGCCACGCCCAAGATCGAGGTCGACCCCGAGACCTATGAGGTGCGTGCCGACGGCGAATTGCTGACCTGCGCGCCCGCAGAGGTGCTGCCCATGGCGCAGCGCTATTTCATGTTCTAAGCTTGCTCCCGGCGCTCAAAGCCAGAACAAAGCCCCGGGAGGATTTCGTGATTTACGTCGTTGCTACCTTGACCGTGAAGCCAGAAACGCGCGCCGACCTGATCGCCGCCGCCACAGCCTGCATCCAGGAAACCCGTAAAGAGCCCGGCAACATCGCCTATGACCTGCATGAAAGCGTCACCGACCCCACCAAAATGGTGTTCGTCGAGCAGTGGGAAAACCCCGAGGCCCTGGTGCCGCACCGCACCACCGATCACATGAAGGCCTTTGGCCGCGTCGTCGTGAAATGCATATCCGCGCCGCCAAAGATCGAGATCATCACGCCGGCAAAAGTCGATGTCCGATAGTCAGGAAAACAGCCGGAACGGAGCAATCCATGATCTATGTCGTCGCCACCTCTGAGGTGAAACCGGAATCGCGGGACGCGTTCATCAAGGGCGCCAAGGAATGTATCGCCGCCACCCGCAAGGAAAAGGGCTGCATTGCTTATGACAGCCACACCAGCATCCACGACCCCAACCTGTTTGTGGTGGTGGAGCGTTGGGAAACCCGTGAAGACCTCAACGCCCACGGCCGGGCGCCGCATATGAAAACCTGGCGTGAATATTCCGCGCCGCTGAAAGTGTCGCCGACCGTGATCGAGATTATCAGTGACGGCAAGGTCGAGAAGCTGTGAGCATTTTCGTATGATCCGCGCCAGCCAGGTTCGCGCCCAGCACCGCTGGATCGACGCGCCAGCCGATACCATCGTTCTCGGCTTCGACGATCGTCACCGGCGGCGGATGGCGATGACCGGCACACGCGGGCTTGAGTTCCTGCTAGACTTGGAAAACGCGGTGGTGCTGCGAGGGGGCGATGCACTGGTGCTCGACGACGGCCGGTTGATCGAGGTCGTCGCGGCGCCGGAGCCGCTGGTCGAGATCCGCGGCAACGATCCGCACCATCTGGTTCGGGTTGCCTGGCATCTCGGCAACCGCCATCTGCCGACCCAGATCATGTCGAAGGGCCTGCGTATCAGGCGCGACCACGTCATCGAGGCGATGGTGAAGGGGCTTGGCGCCCGCGTCATCGAGATTGAAGCGCCGTTCGATCCGGAAGGCGGCGCCTATGCCGGCGACGGTCACGCGCATGAACCGGAAAACGATCCGCACCACCATCCGGCGCCGGTCGCGGCAGCGCATGATCATGAAAGCCATGATCATGGTGACCGCGACCATCATCATGCTCTGATGGCCATCGACATGACGAGCATTGCGACCATGAGCATCACCACGGCCATTCCCATGCTCATGACCGCAAATAAGACGCCGACCACGCCGCGGCGGCGCGGGCCGGCGGTCGCAACGAAGCAGTCGGGGGACCGGGTCAAAACATCGATCGGCGAACACATGGCGCAACCGGCCGGTGGCCGGAGCGCGATGAACGAAATCGAGCCGGCGGCGCTGTATCGGCTGATGACCTGGTTGTCGCCGTCCTTTCCGATCGGCGCGTTCTCTTATTCGAGCGGCATCGAATGGGCCGTCGAAGCCGGCGATATCGTCGATGCCGCGTCCTTGCGGGATTGGCTTGGCGCGATGCTCACGGACGGCTCCGGGTTTTGCGACGGTGTGTTTCTGGCGCATGCGCATCGGGCCGCTTCGTTGCGCGAAGATACGGCGTTGCGGGACGTCGCGGAGCTTGCGGCGGCCTTCGTGCCCTCGCGCGAGCGCCAGCTTGAGACGTCGGCACAGGGCCGGGCATTCATCGAGATTGCACGCGCGGCATGGAATTTCGAAGGGCTCGATCGGATCATTTCAATCTGCGGCGGGACGATCGTCTATCCGATCGCGGTGGGTCTGGTCAGCGCCGGGCATGCGATACCGCTCGCGTCCACCATGCACGCATTCCTTCACGCGTTGGTCTCGAACTGGATATCCGCCGGTGCGCGGCTGATCCCCCTGGGACAAACCGATAGCCAGCGCGTGCTGGCTCTGCTGGAACCGATCGTGGTGGCGACCGCGCAACGGGCTCTAGCGGCAACGCTCGACGATCTCGGCGGCGCGACGTTTCGCGCAGACCTCGCCAGCATGCGGCACGAGACCCAATACACCCGGTTGTTCAGATCATGACGTCGCGGATTTCGCGGCAACGACCTCACACAAGGCGCTTGACATGTCCAGCTTGAATGGCCCGCTTCGCATCGGCATCGGGGGCCCGGTCGGATCGGGGAAGACCGCCCTGATGGACTTGCTCTGCAAGTCCATGCGGGAACGCTACGATATCGCGGCGATCACCAACGACATTTACACCAAATGGGATGCGGAATTTCTGGTGCGCTCGGGGTCGCTGACTCCGGATCGCATCGCCGGGGTCGAGACCGGAGGATGTCCGCACACCGCGATTCGCGAAGACGCCTCGATGAATTTGGCCGCGGTGGCCGACATGCGGGCGAAATTTCCGGATCTCGATCTGGTGCTGATTGAGTCCGGCGGCGACAATCTCGCCGCCACCTTCTCTCCTGAACTGGCCGACCTCACGATTTATGTCATCGACGTCGCGGCCGGCGACAAGATCCCGTCCAAAGGGGGACCCGGCATCACCCGATCGGACCTTCTCGTCATTAACAAAATCGATCTGGCGCCGTATGTCGGCGCTTCGCTCGAGAAAATGGACATCGACACCAGACGGATGCGCGGCCAACGGCCGTTCGTCATGACCAATCTCAGGAAAAGCGAAGGGCTGGAGCGCATTATCAGCTTTATCGAGGCCAAGGGTGGCCTTGGTAAACCAGTGTGAGCGACCGGTCTCGTTAACACTTGTGGCGAGTGAGCTCTGAGCATCATTGGTAGTGAATAATTTCGTGTCGGGTCGGAACAAAACCCATCCGCCGCCATTAACGCCTTTCGGGCCCCGTCTACATAAAACGCGCGGGCAATATTAGCCCTCGTAGACAACCGCAGTTGCGTATCGATGATCGCTCCTTCATTATCCTCCGTCGTTGGCTTTCATTTCGTTTCGATTTGTGACCGCTCCCGCGGACGTCAGATGATTATTCTATTTCTTCGCCAACTTCTCATGTTCGAGTAAGCGAGTGGTTCGGCTGGGTTTCATCATTGGTTTTATCGCGCTCATCGGGGCGCTGTTCTCCGGTCTGGCGGCCTATCGCGTCCATGATCAGGAACTGACGGTTGATGGCATTGCGTTGGCGCGCGCTATCGACGTCCATGCCAGCCTTGTTCAGGATCGGCTGACGGAGCGTGAACTGCTCGCCCGCGTGGCATCGGGCCTGTTCCATGCGCCGTCGGTGATCAAGGCCAATATGCTGCAGCCGCTGCGGACGTCGATCTATGCCTTCAAGACCGATTTCGTGGTCGCAGGCTGGATCGCCCGGCTTGAGCCGAGCGAACTTGCCGAGGCGCGCACCGAACTGGCGAGCGCCGGATTTTCGGATCCAACCATCCGCAATTTCGACGATTCGCCGCGGGATACGCGATCTCTCGACAAGCCGATCGATGTGTTGATGGACGTCGAACCGCGCAACACTATGACGATGGCCTTCCCCGGCCGTTCACTCGATCAGCACCCCATTCTGGGGCCGATGTTCGCGCAGGCCATGACCAATGGCAAACCGGTGGCGTCGGATCCGCTTCCGCTGATGCGCCCAAACGGGCCGGTCGGCGTCGTTCTGGCCGCGCCCGTACTGCAGGAAGGTGACGCCTCGACGGTGGGCTTTGTGACGTTTTCCTATGAATTGGCGCCGTTGATGCTGACGAATGACGATCTTTCGCTGTTCTCGGTGGTGCTGAAAGACCCGCGCAGCTCCGATAGCGAGCTGATTGCAAACGATCAGGGTGTCGTCACGTCGAGGCCGGCGGCACAGGAAGGACCGGCCCCGTCGATGACGAGAACGGTAACCTTCGGAGGCCGCGACTGGTTGCTGGGCTATTACGCCAAGACCAACGCGATGAAGCGCGCCAGGCAGACGGCGGCGATCGTAGCGGCCATCGGCCTGGCGCTGACCGGCATTGTCTGCGGGCTGTTCGGGTATGTCGCATACAACAATTTGCGACTCAGCCGCGAAATCCAGGTGCGGATCGGCTTTGAACGCCGATTGACCGCGGTGATCGACGAACTCAATCATCGGGTCAAAAACATCCTCGCGGTGATTTAATCGATCGTCACGCGCACGCTGCGCCATGGAGCGGACATCGATGTCGCCCGTGAATTGCTGATCGGCCGAATCCACGCAATGTCGAATGTGGTGTCGCTGTTGAGTGAAAGCCAATGGCAGGGCGTGAAGCTGAAAGGACTGTTCGAGTTGCGGGCGATCCCGCATGCCGAGCGTATCGCGGTGAGCGGTCCCGATATCTCGGTCAGCGCGCGGGCCGCGCAGAGTCTCTCGCTGCTGTTCTTTGAACTGGCCTCGCATTCCGATGAGGGCCTCTCGCTGGTCGGCAAGCATCCCCACATCGTCGCCCATTGGGAAGTTGCGGGCGAAGAACCCGATTCGACGTTTCATTTTCGCTGGGAAGAATTCAATACCAGTGCGGCGACCCGCCGCGAGGATAGCGATTTCGGCGTTATCCTGCTCGATCGGGTCGCACCCGAGGCACTGGGAGGCACGTCGAAGCGGTATTTTACCGACGTCAGTTATGTCTACGAGCTGACCGCTCCCATGGAGACCGTCATCGACATGACGGAAAGAGACAGGACCGAACAATTTTCGGCGCCGCTGAAGCCGGTCCGGTAATCTGACGGGGCGAACCTCTGATCGGACGAATCTCTGATGTGGCCACCCATTTTCATCATTCCGGTCTGCGCCAAGTGGCGCATCCGGAAATGATGAAGCAGATTAACCGCCGCTGCCGCCGATCACGGCCCGAACCGTTTCATCGGGGCCGAAATCTTCCGCGCCATCGACATAGAGCAGCGCGCTAAGCTTCGATCGCGCGCGGTTGACGCGGCTCTTGATGGTACCGACAGCGCAACCGCAAATCGCGGCGGCGTCCTCGTAGGAGAACCCCGAGGCCCCAACCAATATCAGGGCTTCGCGCTGGTCCTGGGGAAGCTTCTCCAGCGCGGCGCGGAATTCCTCGAACTCCAGATGCGCGTTCTGCGCCGGCTGGGTCTTCAGAGTTTTGGCATAGCTGCCATCGGCGTCCTCCACCTCGCGCCGCCGCTTGCGATAGTCCGAGCGGAACAGGTTGCGCAGGATCGTGAATAGCCACGCCGGCAGGTTCGAGCCGGGCTGGAACGAGTTGATATTGGCCAAGGCGCGGAGCAGGGTTTCCTGCACCAGATCGTCAGCGCGATCACCATTGCCGCTGAGCGAGATGGCAAACGCGCGCAGGCTAGGAACCGACGCCAGGATGTCGTCGCGAAGTGCGTTTGTGAGAGGCATTACTCCCTCCCGTCATTTTTTTCGCCCGCATTGCCAATTTGGGGACTGGCGTCGGACGCATCAAGTTTTCTGATCAGATCCGCGAAGCGGTCCGGTACCCCCTGGCGGACGACATCGTCGTACATCGCCCGAAGCTGGTGCCCGATTCTCGACTGAATCTCGGCATTGAGGCCGCCTTGCTTGCCAGGCGCGGCGCTTTTGCTCTTTGGATCTTTCATGACCTTTTCCACGCTTCCCCGAGAGTTAAATCGCTGAAACTTCAAGATAATCGTTCATTCTGAAGCCTTTGCAGCAGCGCTGATGGGTGCTAATTCGAAATCCAGCCGAAAGTTCCGGAACCCGGGAACTTTTATGAGGCTGGGGCGTAATCAGGCATGTCAGGGGAACCGGGTCACCCCGCCGAGATGCTTTTGGCCTAACAGAATGATGGAGTGGGGATGTCCCGATCACAGCTCGTTGCCGAACATTTACCGTTGCTGCGGCGCTATGCCCGTGCCCTGACGGGAAACCAGGCGTCCGGCGACGCATATGTCGGGGCCATGCTTGAAGCCCTGCTTCAGGACCCGTCCCTACTCGACGAGCAGCACGGCCCTCGGGCCGGGCTTTTCCGACTGTTCACCCAAATCTGGAATTCGGTCTCGCTCAATGAGGGGTCGGATGCGGCGACCCTGCCGATGCCTTCGGAGCGCCGGCTTTCGAATATCACTCCGTTGCCGCGCCAGGCTTTCCTGCTGTTGTCGCTGGAGGGCTTCTCGGAGGAGGAAGTCGCATTTATTCTCGCGACCGATGTCGCCGAGACCCGCAAGCTTGCCGATACGGCGGGCCGGGAAATGGCCGCCGAGATTGCGACCGACGTGTTGATCATCGAGGATGAGACCTTCATCGCGATGGATCTCGAAAGCCTGGTGAAAAACCTCGGCCACAACGTGATCGGCGTCGCGCGCACCCATTCCGACGCCGTCGCTCTGGCAAAAAACAAGAAGCCGGGCCTGATCCTTGCGGATATTCAGCTTGCCGACGGCAGTTCCGGTCTCGATGCCGTCAACGAATTGTTGCGGATATTCGAGGTGCCGGTGGTCTTTATTACCGCTTATCCCGAACGCTTTCTGACCGGCGAGCGCCCTGAACCGGCATTTCTGATCTCAAAGCCGTTCCAGCCTGCGATGGTATCCGCCGTCGCCAGCCAGGCGCTGTTCTTTCAGCGCAACTCACGCAACCGCGCGCCTCGCGCGGCGGCCTCCTGAAACAATCCTGTTGAAATCTGGAATGAGCCCGGTGCATCACGGCGCGTCGGCGACGGACACCTTTTCGAGGGTGGTGATGGTTCGCGCGCCAGATCTTTGGTATCTGAAATAAAAAAAGCAGGGCGCGGCTGGCATCACCACAAGCACGCCATGTGTCCGTCGCGGTCCCCACTAGTGTGCTTCCATCCGCCAAGGCTTTGTAATAAGAAAGCTTTCTTGCCTCTCGAAAGTCCGCTATCATCCGCGACCATCCGTCCCCGAACGCCGCAATCCGGCGCCGATGGTGGGGCGGCGATGGCAGGACGACAGTTGCACAAGCTCTCCGCCCGCGAGGCGGAGACCACCGTTGAGCCGGGACGCCATAGCGACGGCGGCGGTCTCTATCTCGCGGTCGAGACCGGCGACCATGCACGGCGCGCCTGGGTATTCATGTATCGCGAGCGCGGTAGCGGGCGCCGAAGAGAGCTTGGCCTTGGCGCCGCCAAGGGGCCGAAGCGGTCCGGTCTTACTCTGGCAGAGGCTCGAACCAAGGCGGCAGACTTACGCAAGGAGCTTGCCCAAGGGCGAGATCCTAAAAAGGAACGGGCTGTCGAGCGTGGTTCAGCTGAGGCGTTTGGCGCCTTTGCCGACGCCTATCTCAAATCGATCCTGCCAGGGTTCAAGGCGAGCAAGGCCGAAGCCGATTGGAAGCGCGATCTCGAGGTACGTTGTAAATCAATTCGGCTAAAGCGGCTTGGTGAGATAACCACAAACGACGTCCTGGCGGTCTTGTCGCCGCTATGGATGACGATCAACCGTACCGCGCGAGAAACACGAAGCCGGATTGAGCGCGTCCTTGATGCGGCTGAGTCGAAGGGGCTTCGCTCCGGGAAGAACCCGGCCATGTGGAAGACCTTGAAGCCGCTGCTGCCTAAGGCCAAAAAGTCGAAGCGCCATCATAGGGCAGCGCCCTACAAGGATGTGCCCGACATCGTAGGCGCACTTCGAGCCAGACGCAACGGGGCTGACACGGAAGTGAATCAGGCCGCCGAATTCGTCATTCTCACGGCTGTAAGGACCGGTGAAGCCCGCCTTATGCGCGTGCGCGAAGTAGATTTTCCGGGAAAGCTATGGACCGTTCCAGCGGAGCGGATGAAGACCGAAGATGATTTTGAGGGAACGACTTTCGAAGTCCCTCTCAGTCCGCCGGCTATAGCGATCTTGAAGGCTGCTATTCCAAAGGATGCCGCCGCCGACGCTTATGTCTTTGCGGGTCAGTGGTCGACCGACCATACAAAGCCATTGGGGCAGAACGCCGTCTTGCATGCCCTCAAGGCAGTTTATCCGGCTATGACCACACACGGATGTCGGTCGAGCTTCCGTGACTGGGCCGGCGACGAAACGCACTTCGCGCGCGATATCGCCGAAATGGCATTGGCGCACAAGGTTGGCGACGAAGTGGAGCAAGCCTATAGGCGTGGGACCGCTTTAAAAAAGAGACGGCAACTAATGGAAGCGTGGGCTCGCTATGTCGAAGGAGCCTCTAATGTCGTCACCATACCGCGCTCAGCGTAATCGCCGGAGCTTGCGATGTTTTGACAGTCGACCGATCACTTCCGGTCCACCCCCAACTCCGGACATGGCGCCGCGCCGCAATAACTGACGCGATGTGCCATGAAGAGACATGCGCATCTCTGGAATAAGGGCGCCCCCAGTTCCTGCGCTGAACGACGGCCACTCGTTAGAGCCCTGCTTGCCCGCTGATAGCGTTGGCTTCTGTCGGGTGAACGACATTACGTCAATGATACCAGTGGTTTTTTACTTCCTTGTCCCGCATTTCAACGATAATTATTGGCAAAACTGGGAACCGGGGCTTCGATGACGGGTTAGGGAACTCGCGTGGAACCTGGCTACCTATACCGATTTGGATCTATGGAACCGACATCATAAATGCTCCAAACCGCTCACCCAACGGTGGCCCAATTTGGCGGCGTCGATTTCCTGGCGGGGTCGGGCGAGATGGCGTCGATGATGCGGAAGTTTGACTGGGCCGCGACCGACCTCGGTCCGCCCGGATCATGGCCTCAAAGCCTGAAGACGGCCGTCCGGATCGTATTGACCTCGCGTTATGCGATGTGGATGGCCTGGGGTCCGAACCTGAGATTTTTCTGCAACGATGCGTACTTGCCGACGGTCGGAATAAAGCGCGACTGGGTTCTTGGATCGAGATCGGACAAGGTCTGGGAGGAAATCTGGCCGGACATCGGGCCACGCATCGACCGCGTGCTGAACACCGGCGAGGCTACTTGGGACGAAGGCTTGCTTCTGTTCCTGGAGCGCCTAGGCTTTCGTGAGGAAACCTATCACACCTTTTCCTACAGCCCACTGGCCGACGACGCTGGCCGGATCAGCGGCATGTTATGCGTCGTCACGGAAGAGACCGAACGTGTCGTCGGGGAGCGGCGCCTCTCGACCCTGAGCCAGCTTGCCGGTCGTCTGGCATCGGCCCGGGCTGAACCGGAAGTTCTGGACGCGATTAAGGAGGGTTTGGACGCAGCGAACAAGGACCTGCCTTTCGCTCTGCTGTACCTTTACGATGAGCGGGGCGCCCTGCGGCTCGCTCGCGCTTCCGGCATCGAAATCGGTCATCCGGCTTCGCCGGCAGTGATCCTGCCGGGTGGTCCGTGGCCCCACGAGATCCGGACACGGGAAGCTTGCTCGTGAACGATCTGTCCGCTCGGTTCGGCGCTGCTTTGCCCGGCGGCTTTTGGGACACTTCGCCCATCCAGGCAGTGGTTATTCCGATCGGGACAAAAGGGCAGGAAAAGCCCGTCGGCTGCATCATTTCCGCGCTCAACCCCAACCGGAAATATGACGAAGGCTACGCCAGCTTCATCGAACTTCTGGCCGGCCAGATTTCCGCCAGCCTCGTCGGCGCGCGTGCTTTCGAGGAAGAGCGTCGGCGCGCCGACGCCCTGGCGGAGATCGACCGGGCGAAGACGCTGTTCTTCTCCAACGTCAGCCACGAATTCCGCACGCCGCTGACGCTGATGCTGGGTCCGGTCGAGGACGCGCTGAACGACAGTTCGGCTTCCGCCCTCGATCCGGTGCAGCGCCAGCGCCTTGATGTCGCCCAGCGCAATTCGCAGCGGTTGCTCAAGCTCGTGAACACGTTGCTTGATTTTTCCCGTATCGAAGCCGGACGGGCGAATGCCAATTTCCAACCGACCGACCTGTCGGGTTTCACGGCCGAGCTCGCGTCCAATTTTCATTCCGCCACCGAGAAGGCCGGGCTGAAGTTGGAAATCGACTGCGAGCCACTGCCGCAGCGCGTGCCGGTCGACCGCGACATGTGGGAGAAGATCGTCTTCAACCTCATGTCGAACGCCTTCAAATTCACTTTCGAAGGCAGCATATCCGTTCGAATGCATGCGGCGGACGACGGCAAGTCCGCCGAGCTTGTGGTGCGGGATACCGGCGTCGGCATACCGCCCCAAGAACTGCCGCGGCTTTTCGAGCGTTTTCACCGTGTCGAAAACCAGAAGAGCCGGTCGTTCGAGGGGTCCGGCATCGGTCTTGCTCTGGTCCAGGAGCTCGTCAAGCTGCATGGCGGTTCGCTGGTCGCCGAAAGCGAAGTCGGCAAGGGATCATCGTTCAAGGTCAGCATCCCGTTCGCTTCGGCCCAGCATCCGGCCGATCGGCCTGGTTCCGAATCGACCGATGTGCCCGCAGCTTCGCGCGCCGAAGCGTATGTCGAAGAGGCATTGAGTTGGTTGCCCCAGGACTCCGCGACGAAATTCTCGGTCTCGCAGCGGGACATCGCCATCTTGGAAGTCGGTGGAATCAAGACTGCATGGCCATGTCCTGGTCGCCGACGACAATGTGGACATGCGCGCCTACATCGGAAGATTGCTCGGCGCCCATTGGGACGTCGAGACCGCGGAAGACGGAAATGCTGCGATCGAGGCGATCCGGCGAAACCCTCCCGATCTCGTCGTCACCGACGCGATGATGCCCGGACTTGACGGTTTCGGTCTGCTGGCAGGCGATCCGAAAAGATCCCGAACTGCGCGACCTGCCGGTCATCATGCTGTCGGCGCGGGCCGGCGAGGAAGCCCGCATCGAAGGCCTTGATGCCGGAGCCGATTACTATCTGACCAAACCGTTCTCCGCCCGCGAACTCGTCGCCCAAGTGAACGCAAACCTGACGCTGGCGCGCGTCAGGAGCGAAGCGGCGCGGGATCTTCGCGCGAGCGAAGAAGCACTGCGGCGACGAACGACCCAGTTCGAGACGCTGCTCAATGAAGCCCCGATGGGCGTGTATCTGGTGGACGCCGACTTCAAGATACAGGCCGTCAATCCCACCGCACGGCCGGTGTTCGGGGACATTCCGGACCTCATCGGGCGGGATTTCGGTGAGGTGATTCAGATCCTGTGGCCCAAGGATTACGCCAATGAGGTCGTACGCCTGTTCCGGCATACGCTCGAAACCGGTGAGCCGTA
The DNA here is from genome assembly GCA_963725555.1 of uncultured Pseudomonadota bacterium. GTDB lineage: Bacteria > Pseudomonadota > Alphaproteobacteria > Rhizobiales > Xanthobacteraceae > Bradyrhizobium. The sequence goes on from CAVRYV010000007.1 coordinate 247,292, forward strand.
CGTGACGCCCGAACACATCGAGGAGCGGCGGGACCGGAAGGTGAGGGAATATTACGAGTGGCGGATCAACCGCATTCCGCTCCCTGCAGGCCGCTACGGCGTTGTCTGCTATTTCCGGGACATTTCCGCCCAGGTCCGAGCGCGTCAGCAGCGCGAACTGCTGATCAATGAACTCAACCATCGGGTCAAAAACACACTTGCGACGGTTCAATCCGTCGCCGCCCAGACGTTGAAGGGCGAGCACGGTGCCGGCGACCGTCAAGGGTTCGCTCGAAGTCGCGCCTGATTTCGATGGCCGGCGCCCACGACGTGCTGACGCAGCAGAATTGGGAAGGCGCTGACCTGCGTAATATCGTGGAAAAGGCGCTGTCTCCCTTCATGGCGCCCGGGCGGGAATTCGACGTCGAGGGTCCGGACATCAGGCTCCTTCCGAAGTCGGCGCTTGCCGTCGCGATGGCGGTGCATGAACTCGCGACCAACGCGGCCAAGTACGGCGCGCTGTCGAACGGCTCGGGCCGAATATCGGTGCATTGGACGATCGTCGATGATGATGGCAGCATCTGCAGGTCGTCTGGACCGAAGCGGGCGGTCCCAAGGTCGCAGCACCCAGCAGCAAGGGCTTTGGTTCGCGGCTCATCGAGCGGGGCCTGGCGGGTACAACTGGGCGGCGAAGCAGTGATCGATTATCGGGAGACCGGCGTCGTTTGCAGGATCACGGCGCCTTTGAACACCATTACGGGAAGCGTGCCGAACATTCTTTCATAGTGTCCGGACATGCGGAGGAGAAGCATTTGAGCAAGCGGGAATTATCGAATCGTAGGGTCCTCGTTGTCATTCGGCCTGCAATATTGACCCCCTAAGCCGGGGGATCGGCGTCCAAAATTGACCCCCTACAGATTGGTCTGTTGCGCTGCCTGCTTTGTAATGAAGCAGGTGGTCGGGGATGCTGATCGTGGAGACGATTGCCCGGATACGGCGCGAGCACTTCATCAAGGGCAAGACGATCAAGGAGATCGCCCGTGACCTGAAGGTGTCGCGGAACACGGTCCGGAAGGTGCTGAGGTCGGGAGAGACCTCATTCGAGTACGAGCGTGTTGTCCAGCCGCGGCCGAAGCTGGGACGATGGGCAGCAGAACTCGACGGATTGCTGGCAGGGAACGCGGCCAAGGCTGCTCGCGAGCAACTGACGTTGATCCGGATCTTCGAAGAGCTGCGCGGGCGCGGCTATGACGGCGGTTACGACGCCGTGCGCCGTTACGCCAGACGGTGGAGCAAGGAGCGCGGACAATCGACGGCTGCGGCCTACGTCCCGCTGAGCTTTGCGCCGGGAGAAGCCTATCAGTTCGACTGGAGCCATGAGGTCGTCCTGCTCAATGGCGTGACGGTGATCGTGAAGGCCGCCCATGTCCGGCTCTGCCACAGCCGGATGCTGTTTGTGCGGTGCTATCCGCGCGAGACGCAGGAGATGGTGTTCGACGCCCACGACCGGGCGTTCGCTCTGTTCAAGGGCACCTGCGTGCGCGGCATCTACGACAACATGAAGACCGCCGTGGAGACGATCTTCGTCGGCAAAGGGCGTCTCTACAATCGCCGCTTCATGCAGATGTGCAGCCACTACCTCGTCGATCCGGTGGCCTGCACGCCGGCGTCGGGCTGGGAGAAGGGCCAGGTCGAGAACCAGGTTGGGCTTGTCCGTGAACGCTTCTTCACGCCGCGGCTGCGGTTCAAAACCCTCGACGAGTTGAACGCCTGGCTGTTGGACAAGTGCATCGCCTACGCCAAGGCGCACCGGCATCCGGAACTGCCCGAACAGACGGTCTGGGAGGTGTTCGAAGCCGAGCGGCCGAAGCTCGTTCCCTATGCCGGCCGGTTCGACGGATTCCACGCGGTGCCGGCATCGGTCTCGAAGACCTGCCTGGTGCGGTTCGACAACAATAAATACTCGGTCACGGCCAGCGCTGTCGGGCGGCCTGTCGAGGTTCATGCCTACGCCGACCGCATCGTGATCCGCCAGGACGGACGCATCGTTGCCGAGCATCCGCGCTCATTCGGCCGCGGCGAGACCATCTACGATCCCTGGCATTACGTGCCGGTGCTGGCTCGCAAACCCGGCGCCTTGCGCAACGGCGCTCCCTTCAAGGACTGGGTGCTGCCGGCTGCGATCGAACGTGTACGGCGCAAGCTCGCCAGTGCCGACGATGGCAATCGGCAGATGGTCGACATCCTCAACGCGGTTCTGACCGACGGCTTGCCGGCCGTCGAAGCAGCCTGCGCCGAGGCGATCGCCCACGGCGTTCATTCCGCCGATGTCGTTCTCAATATCCTGGCCCGCCAGCGTGATCCTGCGCCGCCGGCCAACATCCTCACCCCGGCTGCGCTGACATTGCGCCATGCCCCGATCGCCGACTGTGCCCGTTACGACAACCTCAGGAGAACCATCTGATGGAACGTACTCAACTGTTCGACCTCATGGGCGAGCTCAAGCTCTACGGCATGAAGGCCGCCTTCGACGAGATCATGGCGACCGCCATCAAGCGCCAGCACGAACCCCAACGCATTGTCGGCGACCTGCTCAACGCCGAGATCAACGAGAAGCAGGCCCGCTCGATCAAGTACCAGCTCACCATCGCAAAACTGCCGCTGGCCAAGGACCTCGAGGACTTCCAGTTCGAGGGCACACCCATCAACCAGACGCTGGTCAATGATCTCGCCGGCGGCGGCTTCATCGCCCAGCAACGTAACGCCGTCCTGGTCGGCGGTACCGGCACCGGCAAAACACATATGGCCATCGCCATCGCCAGAAGCTGCATCCGATCCGGTGCCCGCGGCCGCTTCTACAACGTCGTCGACCTCGTCAACCGCCTGGAGATCGAGACCCGCAACGGACGGCAGGGTCGTATCGCCGAGCATCTGACCCGGATGGACTTCATCGTCCTCGACGAACTCGGCTACCTGCCGTTCGCTCAATCCGGCGGCCAGCTTCTGTTCCATCTCGTCAGCCGGCTCTACGAGCGCACGTCGATCGTCGTCACCACCAACCTTGCGTTCGGCGAATGGCCCAGCGTGTTCGGTGATGCCAAGATGACCACCGCGCTGCTCGACCGCCTGACTCACCATTGCGACATCGTCGAGACCGGCAACGACAGTTGGCGCTTCAAAAGCCGCGACGACGATCACGCAGCCCGCGCTCGCCACGTCTCCGCAACCCCGGCCAGCTCCGACGAGGCGAGCGCTACCGTCAAAACCCGTCGCTCAAAGGGGTCAAAATTGGACGCCGATACGGGGTCAAATTTGAACGCCGATTGACAAAAAGAAGTTGAAACGAGACGAGTAGCGGGAAAAAGGGTGGGAAGCCACTGAGCTTACGATGCCTGCGCGGCAAAAGCTTCTTCAGTGGTGATGATCCAAAATCCCCCTAGCGTCAATCTCGCCAAATTCGTGGATCACGCTAGCTTCAATGCGACCGGGCTTCAAAAGAGGCTGTTGAATTAGAACAGGCTGCCGGAACGTAATTTTTTTGCGTCTCGGGTCTTCGGGTGAAGACTTTTCCGGACGAATATTACGCCCAGCTGTTTAGGTTGCGAGGTCTCGACTATGCCGGAGACTTGGTGAAGCGACATCAATATTTTGGAACGCTCACGAATGAGTTGAGGCGGCCTTTATTCGTCGATCTGAGCAATATTGACCATTTGAAATTGCCGGATTGAGCCATACTCAAATCATGGCTGCAAAATCGAAAATGTTGACCCGCGAAGAGTTTGATTCCCTGCTCATAGTCGGCAATACGTGCGCAGTAACAAAGCCGGCTGCGGTGATCCCCGCCGAGCACAGAGCCGCGCTGATCGCACTGGATTACATGGCGGACCTGTCCGGCAGGCTCAGGATGACCACCACCGGCAGACAGCGGATCGCGGACGGGTTTACTCCGGCGTCCTGAGTTCGCCCTTGATCCACTTGTCGGCTGCCTTCATAGGATCGTCTGCGTCGCATTTTTCGCAGGCGAAGATCGTCCCGGCCGGAGTCGAATGCCGTTTCATCGGTCCACGGCATTGAGGCACTTATCGGCGGCGAGTAAACGGCATCAAAATTTAATAGCCGGAACTTTGTTCCACGTCTGTCCGGTTTCGGACTCTAAAAATCAAATTGGGCCATTACCAATTCAGATTAGGCCACAAAGGGTCGAAACAGGCCAGTCGAAAATTGAGAATTTGCCCGTCAATGCGGCGCTAAGGCGAGGACCGCGGCCCCCAGCCGGCCTGCCAGTCACCCGCAACACCGTGCCCACCCCCACCCCGAGCTCGCGAGCAATGCGTCGGATCCCGGTCCCGGCCGCGCGCGCCGCTACGATCGCCGCCACCCTATCCCCGTCGCTATCCTCCAGGCGCAGCCAGACGACGTTGAGAGCCGAGACTGTTAGCGGCTTGGCACCTTTGGCAACCTCCTGGCGTCGAACGGCGTGGGTTGGAAAATCGGATCCGCCCTCGACGTCGCTGGATCCTCTCGACAAGGTACAAGTGTCGCTGCGAAAGTCACGCCGGGCGCCTGCTCCGCTGTGCCTGAACAGGTTGCAATTTCGCCACGGGTTCTGCCCTCGAGCTTCAACTCGACCTCGTCAAAACCGAACACAGAAGGCGGCCCATCGCAGACACGTCTCGTTCTGACAGTAGCGGTGAGCCGATCACCATTCTGTTCATACGCCCCTGAGTACTCAAAGAAACTGTCACAGCCGGTGATCGTCCCGTCCGACAGCGTTACGATACCTGTGCCCTCACCCTTGGGGGTCTTAAACCAAGCGGAGTACTTTCCATTGGCGAGCATCCAATGAGTACGCGGTCCAAAAGGTAAAGTTTCCTCAACGACCGCGGAGCGTCGCAACTTGGTTAACGCGAAGGCAAAAGAAGCTAAGCGAGTCCCTTTTCGGACTCAAAATTGCCCCCGACTCGATCGACGCTGTTCTGGAGAAAGGTGGCTTGGGGCGTCCTGATTTGGGAGTTTGCCATGAGTATGGTGCCGCATAATAAGCAAAACCTGCTGGTTCGGGGTGTCGACAATGGTCTGTCATCACCACATGGCGGTGATGACGAATTCTTTGACGTTCTTGTGCTCGCGCTGGAGGACGTTCCCGGACTTCAAAGGGATAAATCACCAGATCGGGAAACCGACGATCTTTTGCTATTGCTTGAGGAGAACATCCGGCTTCGAAAGCTTGTGGTTCAGCTATCGAACCTCCTCGGAGACCTTCCCGCATCGGTGACGCCTATAGGGGGCAGATGAGACAGCCAACCGATCACTGGATCCAGAAACGAGTAGGCAATGGCTGAGCCGAAGCCCTCGCACAGACAGCCAAAATGTCGCTGCGAGAGCTCTCGTCGAATTTGTTCGGTGAGACGCAGCATCCCCCTGGGGCCATGGACATCGAGAAGTATAAAACGACTTTCCGCTCATCCGTCAAAAAGGGGGGGCATATGCACGACATTTCGGAAGAACAGATCCGCATCCGCGCCTATCAGCTTTGGGAATTGGTAGACCGTTTGTAAATGACGATAGATTTTGGCGAGAAGCCGACGCGGAATTGAAATTCCTGCAAGCCCGCGACGAAGTGCGAGCAAAAAAATGAAATGGGCCGGAGATCCGAGGGTGCTTTTGTGCATTATCGTGGCCCTCGTCTTCACGATCTGGGTCGCTCTGCAGCAAACTTATCACTGAATTGAAACGATGTGCGGCGGTCACCGGGATGAGCGTTTGTCCCCGATCAGGGAGCGTCCCAGGCGATCGACCGACCAGGCCGCGACCATGGGCGAGCGACGGCCTTCAAGGGCTATTGAGACCTTACCAGGGGCGTTTCTCTCTCCGTGCGTACTTCGCGGTGCAACCCGACAGTTTGCGCGGCGGCCGGCTGGGTAGCGCCACAAAACGCCTTAGTTCGTCTTGCGCGAAATGAGATGATTCCACCTTCTTCTGGATAAGTGGAGCAAGCGCATCCAGGACCCATGCCGGCGGGAACGAGCGGTCGTGGCACCAACGCCAGATAGTCATTTCGGCCACCTTGAAGTAGCGCGCGGCAGCACCGTAACTGCGAAAGACTTGCCTGAAGATAGGTTCAAGCCGGCCGGGCGGCACTCGGCGTTCGAAGGGCGACGAGGTTATGGGTTCGGAACACGAGGACACGGAAGCTCCAATGCGTGGCTGTCGTCTCCTTTCGATAATAATGGGTACCACGGCACGGCGCAACGCGGCCGCTCTGGCGTCCCCTGGGAGTGTCCGTATTTGTCCACTGCACTGAAGAAATCGAAGCGGACGGTAGCGCGATTGTTCCCGCGTAAGTGAAAGAGGTGAAGTAAGTGAATTCCCTATCCTCTCGAATCTAAATTCAAGTAAAATTAGCAAGCGGCAGTCCAATGAGAATGGTAGATCACTTACTACACTTGCTTGACTGACTAGCTGTTCCGCCCAGCGGCGGTTGCCTGCAAAACTGATTTCAACAGGTCGGCAGCCTTCAATTGCGCCAAGAGGGATAGCTCTTTTTTGGCGTAGATTGTCTGTCGGCGGCCATTAATGACCCACAGCCCGTCCCGGGTCCCATCGCTGCGAACTTTAACGTAGCCGCAGTTCTCGAGCTTATGAGGGATGGTACGGCGGTTTTTGCGGTCCGTGACCCATATCCGGAAGTCGCCCGTTGCCTTAGTAGATAGTTGGTCCAGCGTCGCGGCATCCGGGTTTCCTAACTGGTCGAGAACATCGGCAAATTCGGACTTCTTCTGGTGCGCGGCTTGCGTCGACAATGTCCCAGAAGGCTTTGGTCTTGGGCGGCGGTGCTTTAGCGTTGAATGCCGAAATATCGAGTTCGGCAAGGTAAGCCGCGACGTGGCCATACCCGCCGGCCTCGTACCAGCCCCACAGCTCGTCCCAGTAGGCTTGCGGGAAATCTTCCTTGGACCGATCCGACCAGGCCACGAAGTGACGACGATCGTCGGCGGGTAGGTAGATGCCGTCTGTCTTGTGGTTGGTGGTAATAATGACACCGCAGCAGTTAGATATTCCGTACGCGCTAAGATATTTCTCCTCAACCCGTAGAACGTCGGGGGGCGCCGCAGTGTAGATTTTCATATGATCGTAGAAGCTGAATCGATTAGCTTCGCCAAGGTCCCGAGCTTCGCTCACGCGCAAGATGACGCTCTTGAGAAAGCCATTGAATCTATCGAGCAGATTGTGCGGGGAAACTTCTTGGAAATTCCACGGTCCGACCGCGTGCTTCACGGGCTCTAGCAACGTATCTTTACCGGTACCTTGGTTACCACCAAGCACGAGGGCATGATTGATCTTTATACTCGGATGTTGAACGCGGTGAGCCAACCAATTCACGATATGACTGGCATTCTCGCCGAATACCTTTTCTACATGAGCAAGCCATGGACCGGCCTTGGAGGCATCACCCAATTTCATGGTTGGGGGCCGATAAAGGTTGAGGCAAGCAGCGCCTTTTTTCTCTGTCCACCCCCGTCGGAGAAGAGACGACCCCGTATTAGTATCGGCGAACCGGGCGCCCATGTTGCTTGTTCGACAGACCTATTCTGATCCAACCAAACGTTGGCTTTCATCGTTCGTTGCTTGCCGGTTTCGTCGCGCGCAGGAGTACCATCCGGGTTGAAAAGGGAAATCGCGCCTAGACGCGAATTGACACTGATCGAGGGCCACGCCTGCCCGGTCGGAATGAAGATGTACGTGTGCGCGGGCATATATCCGTAGAAATCATCCAGAGACACGCATTCATCGGCGAGGTGTGGCGTTTCCCGAGCTTCGCCCTGGGGTGCCGGATCCGGATGGATGGCCGAGTCAGCTAGAGAGGAATTGGAGTTGTCAGGTGACGAGCCGTACTGTTTCGCAAGATGATAAATGGAGCCAACCGAGACGCCCGATCGGCGGAAGCTGCGCCAACGGTCCTCGCAAACACCGAGGGCGAACTTTTCGGGGCACGTCTCCGACCAGCCGACCCATAGATCGAAGCCAATGTCGCTCTCATTGGTCTTCCACTCGAGGTCTTTCAATGCCATGCCGACCTTGACCCACGAGTTAATATTGGTTTGCGGGAATTGCAGCTAAAGCTGACTCCAGATGCGCCTGCTCAGCAGCGGACCACGGTGTTTTAAGCGATGCGGCCAACCGCTCAGAGATTGCGGGAATGTCTTTATCTTTTAAGTGAGCCGGCATCGGTTCCAGCATAGGAAGTCTGCCGTTATGATGCGACCCGTTAGCGCTCGGTAGTGAGCCAAGCCAAATTTGGACACGCTCGACTACCCGATGATCAAGTGTTTTAAGCGCCTCTTCAAAAGACTTGTCATTAGTTAGGTCGCTCGCGCCTTTGTAATAGCGCGCTACAAGGCTATAGGCTGCGAGCTTTCTGACTTCCTTGCGCAGCCTTTCAATCTCGATCTTTGCCGGCGTCTTGCCGAATGCTTCGCCATCGAGCCATTCTACAAGTTCGCCACTCTCGTGAATTGACCCTGGAAAGATGGTTTGTAGTCCGCCATCTCCGCGAAGTTCGACTATGGTCTCGCCAGTCAGAGGGTCCGTAAACTTCTCTGTAGGGCATCGACCGTCGACGAGGTAAATCCAATGCGATTCTGGTTTACTCTTCCGGCCGAAAATCGCGTCTGTCGGTTTAAGTATTTCGGGCGCGAAATCTATAGCCTCAGCGAAATCTAGATCGATGTCAGCCAGGCCACCGCTCGCCTGCCCAAGGATGACGCCAATGTTGCACCGGTGATTGAAGTATTCGGCAGCTTCGGCTTCACTGATCCGCAACGAAGGCCAATTTAGGATCTTTGGCGCTTTTGAACGGGATGCGATCGGCAAGACGGCCCAGCCGCGGCGGATGTAATCATTCGCAATTTGAAGAGTTGATTGTGCGGGAGCCGACATGACGGTGTCACTCGCACTCTCGAACGACTATTGCGGCCAAAACGATACGCTTGCGCACGTTCGGGCTAATGCGCCTGACTTTGACAAGCCCTTCAAGCTCGCAACCCGGCGGAACAGGAAATTCCAGCGGAGAAAACTCGCCGGGCATGATCGCTCGGACGTATTCCAACAGGAAAGTGTGTCGGCGAAAGAACGCTCGATCGCGCTGCATGGCAGCTTCGAGACCCCGAGCGTTGCTCGGGGCCGAACAATCGTGTATATAAAGCATGTTCCAAAAACATCCTTCTATTGCGCAGACCGCGGGGCCGAATCCCGTTGGTCTGCGTGCCGTTGGTTCAGGTCGTCAGATGTATTCGAGAGCCGTCGGGCATTTACGCCGCATCGGCCGCACTCGTGTTGCTGGTTGGCGAACTCAGCCTGGACTGGGCCCAGGCTAATGCATCGCCCCAACGATAAAGCGGGCGAACACCAAACAATCGATAGGTTGGACCTCCTCCTCGAGTCGCCTTAGTTGCGAGGGTCTTTGCTTTCACAGGAAAGCCAGCGGCTGTTAGCGCAGCCGCCGTTTGGTCGCGGGTCAGGAGCGTGTCGGGATTTACAGGGGTGGGAAGCATGATCACTCCGTCACATTTGCCGGCATGCCGGCGCAGTTGCAATGGCCTGATCGATGCCCCGCAGACGGACGATTGTCGCGGAAGTTTCAGTGCATTTTTCGAACTATTTTTTCCGGTGGGACAGACGGCGCCGGCCGCGGATAGTTTCTGGAGGCGCAGGATTTTCTTGATCGAAAACCACGCCGACTAATGCCGCCACGACCGGGTCCATGGGGCGCGCGTAAGTTTGTTTCATGCGAGCTGATAAATAATCGGACAAAAATTTTTGAGGGGTTTTGTCATTCCATCGTTGGACGTTGGGGAGATCCCTCAGAAACTCCCGATATTCGACGTTCAACTTGCAAAAAAAGGCTCGAAGCGCGTCGAGGAGGGCTATTAAGCTTTCTGGTGTTACCCGTTGGTCGCCTTCCCAAAATCGAGGCCAATAGTGCTTAAGGTCCTCCTTTTCCTTGAGCATCAATTCCCACAAAAAGTACACCTGCCAGCTAAGTTGTGCGGGGTCCGTGAAGAGCTCCTGCTTTTCTCGAAACATCCCCCAACGCGTCCGCGCACTTTTACTTCCCTTCCTTGGATATGGCCAAGCAAGCCTTGCAAAAATCGTGATTGCATCAAAGGTCCAGTCGACAATCTGTCCCCGATCGGAATCGGAAGGAAGCTTTTCCCAAACGTCGGTTTTCATTGTTTCGTAGCTTGCCAGGCGCTCGAGGATTCTGGCTGCCTGGTCGCCCCGACCGCAATGATGAGCATGAAGCTCTCGAATGCGTTCGCCCGCAGATTCCGGAACCCACAGGGGAATTATCAAGGACATGGACGTTATTTACTTGTTGGAGAGAGAATTAGCTGTTCCACCTTGCCAAGCCGGAAGGGTCTTTCGCGTCGTGCTCATTCCCTCGGGTTTGTTGTGGCTACATCAATTTCTGGAAGATTTTCGATCCACCGCCGTAGATCCGCATGAATCACTTGCGTGCGTCTGCCGTTTTTCACGGCGCGCAGCTCTCCGGATTTTATTTTCTCATAGAGGAAGGATCGGCTCACACCAGCGGCCTTGCTTGCTGCGGGTATGCTGTAGGCCATCGGGTAAAAAGGGCCGTCATCAAATTTGTTGTCACGCACACCACCCTGTGATGCTGATTCAAGAAACTTCTTTCCAGGGGACATAGAAACGCGCTCCTGTTGCCTCTTCGTGACCTAAAAGACGATCACGGACAGCGGAAGGTAAGCGGCGTGAGCGAAAAATGAAAAGTCCTAATCGAATATAGGGTGAAGTGCCTCGCTCAATTGCGTGATCGGAGATTTTGCGCAGCTAAGATCGAGAGGATCGAAGCATTTTGTTGAGTGGCAGCCGTATCTAACTCAGGAGTTGGAGACAAACCAACACCTTTTGAGCGTTAAACCTTAGAGGTATCAATGGGCTGCGCCGCAATCGCCGCGTACTACGTTGCTGTGTGCAATTTTCTCAGAAATGAAACTCCGTCGTAATAAATCGTGACCGTTTTCGCCGCGCCAACCGATGGAATCAAGTGCACTTAGCCGATTGCGACTAGCAGAGGCTCGCGATGGTCAACGGGCGCTCGATATTGCCGCGGCGCTAGTGATGTTCTGCACCACCGAGGTGCCGACACCGAGCGTCTTAGCGATCTTGAGCTGGCCCATCCCCTTCTTGCGGAGGGCGAGGATGCGCTTTTCCAAAACGGCCCTGCTCATGCCCCACCGCTTCTCATCAGCACTTCTATCGCCGTCTTTGCGATTTCCGCGGCCCAGCTTGACGCCATTATACCTGGCGCGGGCGATTCCAGCGTTAACGCGCTCGCGGATCATGGCGCGCTCAAACTCGGCGAAGACGCCGCACATCTGGAACATTGCGCGGCCTGACGGCGTGGTGGTGTCGATCGATTGCTGATGCAAGTACAAGTCACAGCCCAACGCCTGCAGTTCGCCGAGGAAACCGACCAGGTGCTGCAGGCTGCGACCCAGCCGGTCGACCGACCAAGCCGCGATCATGTTAATCTTGCGCGCGGTGGCGTCCTTGAGAAGCACATCGAAACCAGGCCTCTTGTCGCGGCCCTTGGCGCCGGAGATGCCGGCATCCTCATAGAAATCCACCACCTGCCACCCCGACCGCCCGGCTACCGCTTCTAGTTCGCGCCGCTGGTTCTCGGTGGTCTGGCTGTCCGTGCTGACACGAAGATAGATCCCAACTCGCTTCTGCTTGGTCATGGCTAGCCCTCCCAATGAGTGCCAGTATACGCCGATCCATACCAAAATCAACTATTTGTGGTATAGCCATTCAGACCTGAGCCCGCCATTGAGAACATAAGGTTTTTTCACTCGCTCAACGGGCAGGTTTTCCGTATGGGTTTCGCAAAGCGCGGGTTTAGAGGGGGTGTGCCGGCGCGATCGGCTTATCTGCTGATCTCAACTGCGGTTGGGTGCCGTAGCGGCGGTTGCTCTGACGTCATTCCTTCGAGGCGAGTTTGGGGCGCGGGCGAGTTCGACGGGGCGGCTTCGCCTCGGCAAAGAAGGACACCAGCTTCACGCCAAGAGCTTGGCCAACGTGCCAAAGTGTCACGATCGTGGGGTTGCGTTGGCCCAACTCGAGCCCGCTGACGTACGCACGGTCGACTCCCATGCGGTCAGCGAGCTTGGCCTGCGAGATGCCGGCCGCGATCCGCAGCCGCTTCACATTCCGTCCCACCAGGTGCCGCACGTCATTTGACATGGGACGCAGTCGGTCAGGATGTGCAATTAAATGCGACGCATTATAGTGCACGGCCTATATTGAACAGAGCGATTTCGGGCGTATGATCGCCGAGAAGCCGCCGGGAAATGAAGCCGGGTCTGCAGCGGCCTTCATTACGGGAGATGGAAGGGCGCCGAATGTATAAATCTCCAAGCGACCAGAGCGGCGAAAAGCTCGAAGCGAAAGTGACGAGTGTTCAGCCTGATTTCACTGTTACTCAGACTGCGGCTATCTCTTACGCGGGAATTGGTCTCGCCTTCGGCGTCGGCGCCGGAGTGGTCACGTTCATTGGCGCGTGGGCTTATTGCATTATGACTTATGGATTTGTGCTGGGGCTCGGCCTTGGCTGGTTTCCCGCTGCGATCTGTGCGGGAATTATCGGCTGGGCAACAATGTTTCTTTGGGGCGCTGCACTTCTGACTATTTTGGCGATTAGCGGATTTGTGTTGATCGCCATGCTCCCCGGCCTGCATTCAAGTTTTGTACTGCACATTGCCTTCGGCGCCGCCGCCGGCTGGTTGATATGGCGGATCTGCCCGCCGTGGTTAAGGGGAAAATAAAACCGGAGCGGCGCCAGTTCGATGGCCCAACTAAGATGTGATTCTTAGGGAGGCGCCCTCATGCGGCCCCCAGAAAAATTCTGAACATCTATTACAAAGTGCAAAGCTAGATCGCGCGGTGCGGCGGGGTATGGGGGGAGAACGTGATCATACCGTTATCGGTCAGCGGAAGTCGCTACTCTCCTTGCGCCATGCCTCGTCGGATGCGGGCTAGGACAGCGGGCATACTCGAGAAGATCGTGTTCGCAAATGAAGCGCGGGAGCGTTACCCGCAGGCGTTCGACGGAGTAGAAATCCTCTCACCGCTTGCCATCGCGGTTAAGAGGCCGCGGTGAGTTTCGACTTTCGACCGCGGCATGCCAGATGACCGCCGTGACAGCAACCATAGGCGGAATTCCGCAACTCGCGTGCAATAGCTACTTCCATTTAAGCCTGGTAAAGTGACGTCGGCTGCTCGATCGATCCAAGCCCGCGACGATGGCGGCGTTGAACAACGGTACTTATCGATTCGATGGCGGCGCGATGGGCAGAGGAGCGCCCCCGACAGAGACCCGACCGGCGCCCCCGGGCGCCTGCGGTTTTTTGCGCTGCGTGATCGTTGCGGGCCGCGGTGGAACGACGGTTTGGACAACCGGACGTGGGGCAGGTGCTATCGCCGCTGAATTCGGCAAAGCATCGACCTTCGACACCAAATCGGTGACCTTGTCGGACAGCGATTTCAGATCCGCCTTCTGGGCTTCTAGGTTTTCAGTCGCCGATCGAAAGGAATCGGTTGTCTGTCGTTTAAAGGTATCAAATTCTGCGCGACCGACGGACTCTTCAACGCCGGTAGTCGTCGGCTCGGTGGCTTGTGGTGAGGCGAGCACTGTCGATTGAATCTGGGCACCGTAGTTGACCCACAGGTAGGCACACGCGGTGGCGCAAATGGCAAACACGATGATGGCGATCGGAAAGAGGCTGGATTGTCGCCGGCGCCGCAAGGCCATTCGAATTTGGTGGTCTAGCTCATCGGTCACGACGGCCCTCTATAAACGATCGGCCCTTGCTGCTCGGTCAATAGCTGAGCTGACGAGCAGAGCAGGTGTCGCCGAAAACAATAAGGATAATACGGGCGCGGCGGCATCACGGGCGTCGGTGTGAAAGAGCCGTCCGGGCGATCACCGGACGGCTCATTTCCGCAACTGCCGGCTCTGACCGGTTCCATCGCTATGATTTCGACGAGGCCACGAAATCAGATCGATCCCGCGGCCCCTAGTTGAGCACCGCCCAACGGTTGTCAGGTTAATCCATAAATTTCTATCGACAATCGCAAGACAATATTAGGGTTAACCGGCGGGGAGGCATTAGCTGGCCGGGCAGGCACGTGGGTTTCCGATAGTGTATTGGATGTCGGATTGGGCCAGCGCGCAAAGCCCGATGGCCTGTTCCTTCCCGCGCAGCTGAATTAGGCCTAGTGACCGCGTTGCGATGCCAGAAGGAAGCACCAGCCGGCCGAGAAGTTCAACCGATGCGATGACCAATTCTCCGCTGTCTCGACAGAAATCGAGCAGACGCGCCGCGGTGTTGAGCGTGTCGCCCAACAGTGCGATCTCCTTCTTGACCGATCCCATTTCTCCCACCACCACCGGTCCGCAATGCAAGCTGGCGCGAACCTGCACTGCCATGCCGAACTCACGCTCGTAGTCCTCGTCGCGCGCGACCAATCGAGCGAGCGCGGCGAAACAGGCGCGCACGCAGTTCGCGTCCTTCAGTCCCCGGGCCAAAGGCCAAGTGGCGATCAACTCGTCGCCGACATACTTGTGTATCTGCCCGGATCGTAGAACGATGGGCCCGCTGAGATCGGTCATCAAACGATCGAGCAGCCGATGGAACTCAACCTCGCCCAGTCGTTCGGCCGCCGCGGTCGAGTGCTTCATGTCCATGATGAGGAAAACGCGCTGTTCGACGCGGGGGTGGTGGTAGCGTCCGGTTACAAAGGACAGCAGAACATTCTGACCCAGCAGACTGTTCACTTCGAACACGAAGCTGACCACGAAGGTAACGCCGAAGCAAAACAGGACGTCATCGCGCGAGATGCTCACCGGCCGGGCTGGTGGATGGTTGGGCACCAGTAATTGCCCGACCGCGATAGCCACCAGGAAAATCACCAGATAGGCGAGAGATCGCAGCGCGACTGTCACCATAAACGATGCGGATGCGAGCCGGGCACCAGGCGCTTGCAGTACAAACGCATCGAGCGAACTGCCGGCGGCTCCGATGAGCACGCCCGTCATGGCGCCACGGATCAGGCCGCGCAGTCCGGCGGCAACGGCAACTGAGGTCTCGTATCCGTAGCCAGCCCCGATCACCGCGCTGATCACGACGAAGCCTAGGATTCTGGGAAAAGGAGGCGTAAGCGTTCGTCCACGACCATGACGTAGATGTACAGAAATCAGCGCACAATGACCAATTGTTCAAGGCATGGGGGTTGATGGGCATCCGCGTGATCGCGGGGTTCTTGCTGATGCCAGCTGGATGACGGCCGAAACAGGCCAGTACCCTTAATCGCGAGAGACCCTGCCGTGAAGCAGGTAAAAAGATGCTAGCGTGCTTTTGTGACAGGGTTCGCAAACTTGACGCCGATCGTGCGTCCCTTGCGCCAGACGACTTCGCACTCTCTGCGCACGATGGCGTTTGGCACGATAGAGAGCCGGAAACTGCTTCCGATCGGAGCTTCGATGTCCGCGACGAGCTTCGCCCCATCTGCGGATACGTCCAGGACCTGGCATTCGTAACTTCGAATGTCGTTCTCTATCGTGATCCACGACAAATGGTGCCGGGATCGGCGCGCTAACCTGCGACGCTGTTCCTTCACCTGTAGCATGCGTGATCAGCCTGCCGACGCTTTCGTAAAGATTTCTATGTCAAAGAAGATGCAATTTCATTCGCTGCGTGAAGCATAGCGGTGCCGCTAGGCGGGGCCGCCAGCCCTCTGGCGACCCCTAATCGCACCGGTACGCATGGCCGGCGGGGTCGCGTCGACCAATCCGGCACGACTGGAATTGACGATAGAAGTCCGATCGCGATCGGCAACCAGATCCGAAGCTTAAGGTCAAACCTCGATCACTGTTAGGTTTCGAAGGCAACTCCCAAAAAATCGCCATCGCGCCAGATCAATCGACAACGGCGCATCGTGCGAAAATTGTCGAACGAAATGCCGAATTCGGAAGGCACGATGTTCAGCTCGTTCAATCTAAGGCCGGCGCCGTTGTTGGTGATATCGCGCACAAGGCACGCGTGGACGACCTCTTGGCCGGCGAAGTACACGGATACGTCACGATTGATCGTAGTGCGGCCGACGGCCCTGCGCTCGATGTCGCGCCGGGGCTGGAGTATTTGCTGAAGAGTCGGCATGTTGCTGAGCCGTCTTACGAGGAAAACAAAACCGCCGAGCGGAGTATAATCGCCCGACGGCTTTGCCACGCTTGGTCCGGATGGGGACAATATCCGGTGCCGACACGCTTACCGCTTTAGCTAGCCGCGGCAACGAAACTCGCTCGTTAAGCTGAATACCGGCGACCCGGGTTAAAGCTGGAACCGCCAAACAAAAAAAAGATCGCCCGAAGGCGGTCTCTTGCGAAGCGTCCCTGCAGATTGGGGGTAACCAAGACTGCTCTCCTTGGAAAGGAGCACTGGGCGACGGGTTCGCGAGTGCAGTATCGATCGCGGATTCTGGTGATCTGGGGCCCAGCGTTTCCGTCTTCGCGGCTTTTCCTCCTGTGCTTCGGCCGCCACAGTGCATAACGATCCACAGCAATGACATTCCCTGGCCAAGACAGATCCTTTATTCCAGAGTTAAGTTAGAGCAAGTCTTAGCTTCAAGGGGGGGAATATGAGAGAAGCTTTACTTGTCAATCCGTTCAATTCGAAGCAGGGGACGGCACAAATCGTCGACCGGCGAGCGTCGCGGTCAACGCCAGTCTGCTCTAACTGCCAGTCAGACGATGTCGTCTCTCACGCCGTCGCACAGTGGAGTAATAAATCGCAGGAGTGGCAATTGGCCAGCACATTCGATCAACCAGCTCACTGCAACGGCTGCAACCGTCCGTGCGGCATTGTTTGGTTGCCGCTCAATTAAAGCTCGCCGCCGTGGTCAATCGGATCAACGATTTTCAACCCGGCAATTTGCCGGCTCGCGCTCGAAAGACCCATTCGATGTTGTATTTTGTCATAGGGAAACATTCTGCTGGGTGAGTCTCACTGCGGCAGTCTCGCAGCCGCGCGCCTACCGCCATCGCGCTCTCATACGCCGTCGGCGGGATACGAGCGCTCTTGCCCCGTAACCGAGGCTAAAACTCACCGCTTAACGCTAAAGCTAACGCGACCAAAACCATATTGTGTCTAGTCTCCTTATAAGGCAATTCAAAGTGCAATTAGCCTGCCCGCACGCTGAGGCGAGAAGTCATCGGCATTCCGCGAAAAATCTGGGTCGGATTAATTAGTGGCCCACGAAGGCGATGGCGGCTATGGCCACGAACGGCACCTCCATAACGAGCGCGCCTATCGTAAGGAGCCAAATCTCGTGTTTTGTCTGCTTGTCCATGGAAACCTACCATTTAGGCCACGGCCGGTTCCTGACGGCTCCCCATGGCGCACTGGTTGCGGTCGCGGAACGGAGTGAGACGGCTCCTATTGGCCAAAACATAGGGTGGGACGGAAGGTGGGGCGGAGAGCAGGAAATGTCCAAAAGCCCGGTACAAAAAGCAGGGCGCGGCTGGCATCACCACAGCCGCGCCCTACGTCGCCGGTTAATGGGGCAGGGGGTATAACCGGCTGCCGGGATGACGCGCAGGCCCCCCGAGTTGTTCCTGCCACCGCAAATTTTTTTAGTACACGGTTAAGTGATAACCCAGTTTTAGAACCCCGTGGTTCCCGACGCGTTATTCGCCCGATCGCCATGGGGCGACGAACGATGGCGGGGCGCAACATGTCGCTGGTCTCATGGGAAGTCTTGTCCAGGGGAATTTTCGGTGCGTTCGCTGTGTCGCTGACTTTGGGCGCGGTGCAACTTGCCTCCGGCCGCGATCTCAGCGGCGTTTCGCAGGGTCTCATGGCCTCTTCCGAAGCCGGCATCAATCGGGCGGCCAAGTCCGATCGCTCCAGCCGCGTGCATGGATCGGCGGGGCAGACCCACACGATATCGTTTCGGCTCGATGGGCTCTCCGATATGTCGGTGCTGGTCCGCGTAGCCCGCAGCAACTCCTCCGCACCGTCATTGATCACTCCTGGGGACCGGAGGGTGGCATGCGAGTCCGTTGTCAGTGTGTTGACCGAAGTCGCCAAGCAGCTTGAGCCGGGCCGCTGCGTTACCTGAGGACACTGCCGTTACAAGATACGACCGGGCTCTGCTTCCGTCATTCCGCCGGCGCTTCGTCGCTCGAATGATTGCGGCTCGCCAGAAATCCCAATGCTAATCCTCCAACCGCAATGATCGGGATCAGCTTCTTGACGCCGATCGCGCGGATCATCTGAAGGCCCGCCGCGACCACCATGGGGTCCGCCAGCGCGCTTTGAACCGCGGATTTCCTGGTTTCTGCGACGCGTACCTTGACCCGCCGGCTGCGCACCAAATAGCAGGCGGCTACGATCAGCGTGACGACAAGGAACGCGCCGGCGCCGCTCAGGCAGGCCTCGATCAGGCCGTATCGTTGCAGCATATACACAAAGCCCGCCGCACAAAGAAATGACGTCGCGATGAACAGGGCCAGTGCCATGACCCCAGCGAGCGATGTCAGCTGCAGGGCCCTGCTGGTGGAATCCTTTAAATCGTCGATGATCCGCGCGAACATGAACGCCTCGATTCAAAAAGCCGTTGCTGAACGAAACGGCGGCGCATTTGCCCCGCCGTTCGAACTAAAGAATTGATTGCTTAAAGACGGCCATCACACGCCCGGTTATCGCCGCCACGTCACGCCGATCAGGAAGCCGAGGCCAAGCGCGAGCGCGACGGTCGCGAGCGGTCGCTCTTGAATGACGTCTTCGAGAGCCTCTTCGATCGAACTGGCGGCATCCTGCGCGGCGTCCATCGCCGCGCTGCCGCGCTCGGAGAGGTCATCCACGGCTGAATCGACATTGGCGCGGGCCTGCTTGTAGCCTCGCCGTGCCTGCTTGCTGGCGGTGCCGGCGAATGAATTGAGCGCGTCGGTGATCTGGTCGGTGAGGGCTGAGATATCGTTTTTCACGGCTGCTACATCCTTTGCGAGGCGTTCATAGGTCGCTTTATCCGTCGGATTTCTCAATCCGAATTCGCCGTCCGTATTCGACATCAAAAGCTCCCAGGTACTGAGATGGCGTACCGCACAAACGCCTCGCTTCGCGGGAAGTTCCGTTCAGCCCCCCGGCAGCTGCGGCGACGCCACCGGCAACAGATGTTCTTTGAGAATGAGGGCCACGATCAGGAGCGGCGATGACAGGAAGCCGCCCATCGGTCCCCACAGCCAGGTCCAGAACGCCAGCGCCATGAACACGGCGAGGGCGTTGAGTTC
Organism: uncultured Pseudomonadota bacterium; assembly: GCA_963725555.1. Taxonomy (GTDB): domain Bacteria; phylum Pseudomonadota; class Alphaproteobacteria; order Rhizobiales; family Xanthobacteraceae; genus Bradyrhizobium. The sequence continues at coordinate 266,649 of CAVRYV010000007.1, forward strand.
GAGCCGACGGCCGATAATGGTAGGCGTGACAAAATGGCCCTCGAGAAAGGTAAGCCCGACAAATGCCAGCGGGGCGATCAGCCCGGCGGCGAGCGTTGAGAAGGCGATCACGCCTACCACCGCAAGAATCACGAACATCGCGACCGGCCCGATGATCGGAAAGAAATTCAGGGTCGCGGCCAGCGCTCCGAGCCCGGCCGGATTGGGCATCCCCGTCACCGCGCAGATGATGCCGGTCGCCGCGCCGACGCCGAGATTGATCATCGTCACCGTAAGCAGGTAGCCACCAAGCTGGCCCTCGATTTCATTGAGGATCCGCAACGTCCGCAGCCGCGCAGCATGATCGGCGAAGGTCATGATCAATGCCCGCCGCAGGCCCTTCCAGCTCGCGATGAACAGGACCAGCGTTGCAAAGAACAGCAGGAATTCGGTGAACGTCGGCGACAAGAACTGGAACGTAGGCTCGACCCAATCGAATTTCGGCATCTGGAATGGCACGCCCGAAAGCGAATCGGATCCGCCCAGCATGCTCTGAAGCTGCTGCCAGAGCGCCAGCGGCCGGTCGAACAAATGCAGTTTGTCCCGCAGTCGCGCGCCCAATTCCGGCAGCCGCGTGCTCCATTCCATCATCGGGGAAGAGATCAGGCCGATCATGAATGTGACGCCGGCGCCCACCGCGGTCACGATCAGAACCGCCGACACCGAGCGAGGAATCCGATGCCGCTCCAGGAAACCGGCGGCTGGCGACAGCATGGTGCCGACCACGAATGCCGTCACCACTGGAAGAAAGAACGCCTTCGCAACATAGAGAACGGCGACCACGCAAATAATCAGGAGGGCGACCAGGGTGAAGGCCACAACCTCTGCACGGCGAATGACCGGCGGAAGATCGGTCTTGCTATCGGGAAGCGGTGTACCAGCCGAGGCCCCGCTGGGGGCGCGTTCGTTGGGAAAGGCACGCAACTAATTCTCCCTCCGCATCAGCGCGAATGTGCCTTCAACTCAGCATGCGATCCCGAAAGCGTGGAGATCCGGGAGCACCCCTGCCAATCCGCAGCCAGACGGAAAGTTCCATCGCTGAAAACGCGAACGCAGGTTGGCTTGACAGCCTCGGCCTGTCTTAAGCCAGCGCGGAACTGCGGAGCGCGAGCTGCGTTTCCTGTCGAGAGCATCAGCGCGATGCGCATCACCGAACGGGGCAGGCCATGGCACAGAAATCCGCAGTCAGCGACGCAGCGCGCTGTTTTTCGCCGGGGCTTTGTTGGTTGCGCCGGCCATTTTCTCAAGCGAAGCGGGTGCGCAGGTTCTCGGCTACGCATCTCCAACGCAAAGTTCGCTTCCGTCCGACGATGTGACGCTCGCGCCCATCGCGCCTGCACCGTCAGATCAAGGCGATGGGAGCGCGAGCGCGGTCCCCGAGCGACTGCGGCGTGCCGTCGTTGCGTTGGAGACCCGCGAAGCGCCGGGCACCGTGATCATCGATACCGGCAACACCACGCTTTATTACGTGCTCGGCCAGAACCGTGCCATTCGATACGGCGTCGGCGTCGGCCGCGAGGGTTTTACCTGGTCCGGCACGCAAACCATCAGCCGCAAGGCGGAATGGCCGGATTGGCACCCGCCGGCGGAAATGATCGCGCGCCAGCCTTATCTGCCGCGCTTCATGGCCGGAGGCCCCGGTAATCCGCTCGGCGCCCGGGCCATGTATCTCGGCTCCAGCGAATATCGCATTCACGGCACCAACGATCCCTCGACGATCGGCAAGTTCGTTTCCAGCGGCTGCATCCGCCTGACCAATGAAGATGTCGCCGACCTGTTCAGCCGCGTCGATGTCGGCACCAGGGTCGTGGTACTTCCGAAGAATTCGCCGCGTTTTGAAACAAGAACAGCGATCACCGTTCGGCCGGCGACCGCGCCGTCGCGCCCCGTCGTAACGAATCCGGCCGCTGGCCGTCAGGCCATGAACCTTTCGATGACGTCGCTTACTCAATAATGACCCCCGAGCCCAGCGAGGCGAGCATGAATTGGCGATCGGTCAGATTGATGGCATTGGGCGCGGCGGTGGCGGTGGGCGCTTCTGACCCTGGCGCCGGCGGCGCAGGCCGAGGACTTTCTATCCGCCCTGTTCGGCGCCTTTGGGGGCGGCAGGCCGCAGGCGCCTTCGACGCCGTTGTCGTTCGCGAACGAGGGCAATGCGTTGGCCCCGCAATACGGAGCTCGTCCACGATCGAACTATTCCGGCGGCTCGCAGGCTTATTGTGTACGCACGTGTGACGGGCGCTATTTCCCGATCAGCGGGTCCAATGGCCAGAGCCGCGCCGCGTCTTGCAACGAGTTCTGCCCGGCCAGCGAGACCAAAGTGGTCTATGGCAGCAATATCGATAAGGCCGCCACCGAGAGCGGAAAGCCTTATTCCGAGCTGCCGAATGCTTTCCGCTATCGTAGCGAGTTCGTCGCGGGCTGCAGCTGCAACGGCAAGGACCAGATTGGCCTTGCGCCGGTCAAGATCGAGCACGATCCTACCCTTCGCAAGGGCGACCTCGTCGCCGGCGCCGACGGGCTGATGGTCGCCGGCCAGGGCCTCGACAAGCGCGGCGCGTCGCTCAACTTCTCGCCGGCTTCGGAATCGCTGCGCTCCCGCGTGCCGGTCGTGGCCTCCGAATAATTCCGCGATGAACGAGCGCCCTGCCGTTCCGATTGAATTGGAACCGTAGGCTGACGTTTCTCCACGTGAACGCGTAACAACGCCGCATCAAGTTTCCCTGCTTTCGCTGAAAACCGCTTTGGATTCCGATGGTCAGCGATTAGGGTTCCTCCGATGGAACCGGTTGCTCACGCACGCGTTGGGGAACGGTAGGAAGGTCAGCGGACTAACTCCGTCGGCGATGCTCTAGGGGAATTCAAAAATGCTTATCAGCGCGCTGGTCACATTTCTCGTCGTTATTCTTATTCTCTATCTGATCAACATGTTGCCGATCGATGGCCGCGCCAAGCAAATCGCGCGAATCGTTGTGATCATCCTCGGCGTGATTTCGCTGCTGAAATATATCGCGGTTTTCTAGGCTCCTGATGATGTCTCAGCAAAAAGCCCCGGCGACTTGCCGGGGCTTTCAATTGGGCGACATCTTTCAGCGCCGTTATCGACACCTTGCTAGCGCTTCAGCCCGCCGCCTTGGCTTCCCGGCGCCGCGCGGTCAGGATGAACTCGGTGTAGCCGTTGGGCTGCTCGCGTCCCTTGAAGATCAGGTCGCAGGCTGCCTTGAAAGCGACGCCATCGAAACCGGGCGCCATTGGCCGGTAAAGCGGGTCGCCCTTATTCTGGCCGTCGACCACAACCGCCATGCGCTTTAGCGCCTCCATCACCTGCTCCTTGGTGATGACGCCCTGATGCAGCCAGTTCGCCAGGTGCTGGCTGGAGATGCGCAAGGTGGCACGGTCTTCCATCAGGCCGACGTCGTGGATATCAGGCACCTTGGAACAGCCGACCCCCTGATCGATCCAGCGCACCACATAGCCTAGGATGCCCTGGCAATTGTTGTCGATTTCCTGCTTCACATCGTCCGGCGCCCAGTTCGATTGCGATACCGGAATGGTGAGGATGTCCGACAGCTTGGCGCGCGGACCGGCCTTGGTCAGTTCCTGTTGGCGCGCCGCTACATTGACCTGATGATAATGCAGCGCATGCAGCGTTGCTGCGGTGGGCGAAGGCACCCATGCGGTGGTGGCGCCGGCTTGCGGGTGCGCGATCTTCTGCGCCAGCATGTCCGCCATTTTGTCCGGTGCTGCCCACATGCCTTTGCCGATCTGGGCATGACCGGGCAGACCATCGACGAGGCCGACATCGACGTTCCAGTTTTCATAGGCCTTGATCCACGGCTGCGCCTTCATTTCGTCCTTGCGGATCATCGGGCCGGCTTCCATCGAAGTATGGATCTCGTCGCCGGTACGATCGAGGAAGCCGGTGTTGATGAACACGACACGCTTTGAAGCATTCTGGATGCAGGCCTTGAGATTGACCGTGGTGCGGCGCTCCTCGTCCATGATGCCGACCTTCAAGGTGTTTTCGGGCAGCGACAGCATCTTCTCCACCCGGCCGAACAGCTCGCAGGTCAGCGCGACTTCGTCAGGGCCATGCATCTTCGGCTTCACGATATAGACCGATCCGGTGCGGCTGTTGCGGGTTTTCGATGCGCTCTTGAGATCATGGATCGCGAGCAGTCCGGCGACGGCGGCGTCGAGAAAGCCTTCCGGGATTTCTCCGCCGCTCGAGTTCGAGCACCGCGTCGGTGAACATGTGGTGGCCGACATTGCGCATCAGCAGCAGGCTGCGGCCATGCAGCTTGAGCTCTTTGCCGTCCGGCGTCTGGTAAATGCGGTCGGGGTTGAGCGCGCGTTTGAGGGTCTTGCCCCCCTTCTCGAAATCCGCCGAGAGCGTGCCGTTCATCAAGCCGAGCGTATTGCGGTAGATCAGCACCTTGTCTTCGGCGTCGACCGCCGCGACGCTGTCTTCCATGTCGAGGATGGTACTGACCGCCGATTCCAGGATCATGTCGGCAACGCCGGCCGGATCATCCTTGCCGATGCTGTGGCCGCGATCGATTCTGATCTCGATATGCATCCCGTTGTTGACCAGCAGGATTGCGGCCGGTGCGGCGGCATCGCCGCGATAGCCGGCAAACTGCTCGTTCGATTTCAGCGCGGTGGCATTGCCGCTTTTGAGCTTGGCGGCGAGTTTGCCGGCGATGACGCTGTAGGAGGTCACATCGGTGTGGCTTCCGGTCGCCAGCGGTGCGGCGGAATCGAGAAAGGCTTTCGCCTTGGCGATGACCTTGTCGCCCCGGACCTTGTTGTAGCCCTTGCCGCCTTCACCCGCTTCATGCGGTATCACGTCGGTGCCATAAAATGCATCGTAAAGGCTGCCCCAGCGCGCATTGGCGGCGTTCAGGGCGTAGCGGGCGTTGGTGAGCGGCACGACCAGCTGTGGGCCACAAATCTTTCCGATTTCCTCGTCGACATTGGCGGTCTCAACCTTGTGGGTCGCCGGCTCCGGCTGCAGATAGCCGATCTCCTTCAAAAACGCCGTATAGGCATTCATGTCGAACGGCTTGCCCTTGTGGGCGCGGTGCCAGCCGTCGATTTTCGCCTGCAAGATGTCGCGAACCGCGAGCAAGTCGCGATTTTTTGGCGCGAGATCAAGAATGATGGCGGCAAGCCCGGCCCAGAACGCATCGGGCGAAATTCCGGTCTTAGGGGTCGCTTCTTTGGCAACGAAGTCGAACAGAATGGGGGCGACCTTCAGTCCGTGGGCATCGATACGATTCATGATGGGCTTTCTCGGCAGGGGAAGGCGGTTACAGCTGTTTCGAGATGAAAGCAGCAAAAAACGCGCCAAAGGGCAGAATTCGAGGCCCTTTTTGCCCTAAAGCCGGGTCGATGAGAAGGCCCCAAAACGCGCCTTGAGCACGGTCTCTAGATATAACGCCCGCTAGATGTTCGCACCGAGGTCGACCAGTTCATCGAACAGCACGCCGGTTTTCGTCAGCATCTGCTCGATCTCGTCGGTCGCCTCGGTGACGGGGCGCGACGAGGTGTCGATCGTCAATTCGCATTCCGTCGGCGGCTGATAATCATTGCCGATGCCGGTGAAGGCGCGCAGCTCCCCGGCCCGCGCCTTGGCGTAATGGCCCTTGGGATCCCGGCTCTCGCACACTTCGGCGGGGGTGGCGACGTAGATTTCGCGGAATGCAGTGTCGGCGATGCGGCGTGCCGCGCCACGATCTTCCCTTGACGGCGAGACCGCGGCGACAATGGCGATGTGCCCGTTGCGCGCGAGATGAACCGCGACTTCGGCCAGCCGACGAATGTTCTCGGTACGATCCGGTGCGGAGAAACCGAGATCGTTGTTGAGGCCGGCGCGCAGGGTGTCGCCGTCCAGCAGCACCGGCGAACCGCCATTGTTGAACAGTCTGCGTTCCAGCGCGCGCGCCAGTGTCGATTTTCCGGAGCCCGGCAGGCCTGTCAGCCAGACCACCGCGCCGCTGTGGCGATAACGCGCCGAACGTTCGTCGGGGCGCAACGCTGATTCCACCGGTACGATGTCGACGGGAACGGCGCGTTGTCCGGCATCGACCGACAGCACCAGTCCACCGCCGGCGATGCGGCCATTGACCTCGATCACCAGGCGGCCGGTGCGCGGATTGTCGGTGTAGGGATCGGCCGCCAGCGGATAAGCCAGCGAAATGTCGATCTCGCCGACATGGTTGCGCGCGATGGATCGGGTCTCCACGCTCGACAGTTCGCCGGGATCGACGGCCTTCTCGATCGCAACCACGGTGGCGCGGGTTTCGCGGGTGCCGAGCCGGACCAGGATCGAAGCGTCCGTCGTCAGCGGCTTGTCGTGCAGCCAGAAAATGCGCGCGCGAATGCGGCGGGTATCGCGCGGGCTGCTTCCGACATGGGCGATCACATCGCCACGTTCGACGAACAGCTCGCGATCGAGGGTAATGCCCACCGACCGTCCCGCGGTTTGCCGCCCCTTGACGGGGGTGACCGGCCAACTCTCGACGGTTCGGATCTTGGCGATCTTGCCCGCGGGCATGATGACAATCTCGTCTCCGGCGGCAAGGCCACCGGATTCGATCCGTCCCGCGACGATGCGGCGGTCGTCGAATTTGTAGATCGCCTGCACCGGCAGCCGCAGCGCCAGCTGTTCCAGCGGCCGCGCCGGCTCAAGTGCATCGAGGGCCTCGACCACGGTGGGACCGCTATACCACTGGATCCTCGGCGTGCGCTCGGCAACGCCATCGCCGTCGCGCGCCGAAATCGGAATCACGGCCGCGGGCTTGACGCCAAGCCCGATCAGATGCGCCGAAATCTCGTCGCTGATTTCCCGGAATCGCGCCGCGCTGAAATCGACCCGATCCATCTTGTTGACGACTACGGCGACCTGTTTGACGCCAAGAAGGTGCAGGAGATAGCCGTGGCGTCGGGTCTGGTCGCGCACGCCTTCCAGCGCGTCGATGATCAACACGGCGCCGTCTGCCTGCGAGGCGCCGGTGATCATGTTGCGCAGAAATTCGGCGTGGCCGGGCGCGTCGATCAGCACTACGTCGCGGGACCGCGTGCGGAAGCGAATCTGTGTGGTGTCGATGGTGATGCCCTGGTCGCGCTCGGTCTGCAGCGCATCGAGCAGGAAAGACCATTCGAAAGGCATGCCGCGTCGCGCGCTGACGGCCTTCAGCATTTCGAGCTTGCCTTCGGGAAGGCTGCCGGTCTCATGCAGCAGGCGTCCCACCAATGTCGACTTGCCGTGGTCGACATGGCCGACGATGACGATACTAACCTGTGGACGCGTGGTGCCGTTGGGCGTCGCCGATATCGCGGCGGGAGCAATCATGTTCATCGAAGCACTCAACTCAATGTTTGTCAGAGATAACCGGCGACACGCAGCCGCTCGAAGGCATCCTCGGTCTCGTGATCGAGCGCGCGCCCGGAACGCTCCGGCACTTTGGTGCCGTCGAGTTCGATCAGAATCTCTTCGATGTTCGATGCGGTCGACGGCACCGGATTGGTGATGTCGGCATCGCCCAGTGAGCGATAACGCAGGCCGTTCCGGGTGAGGTAAAGCGGGATGATCGGGATGTTTTCGCGCTTGGTGTAGGCCCAGATGTCGGCCTCGGTCCAATGCAGAATCGGGTGAATGCGCAAATGCGCGCCCGGCGGCGGCGAGGCGTTGAACTGGTCCCAGAATTCGGGCGGTTGATCGCGCACGTCCCATCCGCCTTCGGTGCCGCGCGGCGAGAATACCCGCTCCTTGGCGCGAGTGGCCTCTTCATCGCGGCGAATGCCGGCGATCAATCCGTCGAACCCATATTTGGCGAGCGCCAGCTTCAGACCCCTCGGTCTTGCGCGCGGCAGACCTTGCTGCCGGTGGCAAGGTCGGGTCGATCGTCTCCAGCGGCGGGCAGGGTTCGATCTTGAGATCGAGTTCCCATTCTTTGCCGTAACGATCGCGGAATTCGTACATCTCCGGAAATTTCTTGCCGGTATCGACGTGCATGGCAGGAAACGGCACGCGGCCGAAGAAAGCCTTACGCGCCAGCCAGATCATCACATTGGAATCTTTGCCGAGCGACCATAGCAGCGCTAGTTTCTTGAGACGCGCGAAGGCCTCCCTGAAAATGTAGATACTCTGCGCTTCAAGCGCGTCCAAGTGATCCATGCCGGGATCTACGGCGGGTACATGGAGGCGACTTTGGGCCGATATTTGCTGAGCCGGGGGTCTTTCGGCGGGAGCCATACCACGCAACCCATCTGCGTTTTGATCATTGTCGGAAAGATGCATCTATGGCCCTTGGCCTTTGAAGTTGAAAATTCTATAGTTGCAACGCAATAGAGAAGAAACAATTTTCTCTTTGCGCCCGCCGGATGAGACATATATAGAAAATAATTCCAGTCAACCCCGCAAATTGGGGAAAGCGAGCATCGTATGCGATTCCTGCCGGTGTTTCTCGATCTGCAAACCGGTCCTGTGCTGCTTGTCGGAACCGGGGAGCTGGCGCGCGTGAAATTGCGCCTCCTGGTCGCGGCCGGAGCGCGCATTCGCTGGTTCGCGACGGATGGCCGTCATGATGTGAGCGGACTCGACGCTGTCGACGCCGCGCGGATCGAATTTGCCCAAGGCGATCCGCTCGTTGCGGATTTGAGCGGCGTGATCGCGATCCTGTGCGCCGGTGCTGGCGATGTCGGGATTGCGATGTCGCTGCGCGCACGGGCGGTCGGTCTGCCGGTCAATGTGATGGACGACCTGACGCATTCGACCTTTATTTTTCCTGCGATCGTCGACCGCGGCGACGTGGTGGTCGCGATCGGCACCGGCGGAGCGTCGCCGGTGGTGGCGCGCCGCGTGCGTGAGCGCGTCGAAGCGCTAATGCCGGCGCGGATCGGCGATCTCGCAACGTTGATCGGTCGCTGGCGCAAGCAGGTGCACGGCCGTATCCCTGATATGTCGCTGCGCCGTCGCTTCTGGGAGCGCGTGGTCGATGGCCCGATTGGCGCGCTGGTGCTCGCTGGACGCGGCGACGAAGCCGAAGCGGCGCTGACGAAGATTTCGGATCCCTCGGCCTTTGCCGGCGTGCAGGGGTCAGGGCGGGCGGAGGGCCAAGTGACGCTGGTTGGAGCCGGTCCGGGCGATCCGGATTTGCTCACGATCAAGGCGCTGCGCGCCCTGCAGGACGCGGACGTGATTTTTTACGACGAACTGGTCTCACCCGAAATTCTCGATCGCGCCCGCCGCGATGCCCGCCGGGTACCGGTCGGCCGCCGTGTTGGAAAACCCGGCATCGGCCAGGACAAGATCAATCGGCTGTTGATCGAAGCGGCGAACTCAGGACAGCGCGCGGTCCGCCTCAAGGGCGGCGATGCCTTTGTGTTTGGCCGTGGCGGCGAGGAAGTCGAAGCGTTGCGCGAGGCCGGTATCGCCTATTCGATCGTGCCGGGAATAACCGCGGGGCTTGGCGCCGCCGCCCAATTCGAAGTGCCGCTCACCTTCCGGCATGAGGCGCTGCGCATCACTTTCCTGACCGCGCACAAGGCCAATGACGCTGAAACCGTCGACTGGTCGGCGCTGACCGATGAGAAGATGACGGTGGTGGTCTATATGGGAATGACCGCGGCGCCATCGATCCGGGCCGGCATGTTGGCCGCGGGGCGCTCGCCGCAAACTCCCGTCGGCGTGTTCGCCCGCGTGACGCGGCCCGATGCCCGAGCGGCGGTCGGAACCCTGGATCAATTGCCGGCGCTGATCGGTCAGGTCGATGGCGGTCCTGCAATTCTCGTCATCGGCGACGTCGTCGCCCACTCCGCGCCGTGGCGCCAAGCGAAGCTCAATCAAGTGATCTCGGAATTATTGGAAGCTGCCGAATGACTTCTCCGCTCGAACAGAAAAAAATCAGGATTACCGGCCCGTCGGTCGTGACGGCCAACCGTACCTGGGACGGCATCGTGATCTATCGCACCGCTGAGCAAGGATGGTCGGCCGATTTGTCGGATGCAGCGATCGTCCGCACCTCCGATGAGGCGCGGGCGTTGCTCGCTGAAGCTGTGGCCGACGATGTCGGCGCGGTCGGCGCCTATATCGCGCCGGTCGAGATCAACGACACCGGAGCGATCAAGCCCGGCAATCTGCGTGAACATATCCGGTCGGAAGGCCTCACCATCGATCTTCCGGTCCCGGCGTAAGGTCATCGACTCATGTATGCATATGATGAACTCGACCGCACGCTCATCAACGAACGTGTTTCGGAATTTCGCGACCAGGTGAAGCGCCGCTTGTCCGGCGAACTGACCGAGGACGAATTCAAGATGTTGCGCCTGCAGAACGGCGTGTATCTGCAGCTGCACGCCTATATGTTCCGCGTGGCGATTCCGTATGGAACGCTATCGTCGAAGCAGTTGCGGCAGCTCGCCCATGTCGCACGCCGCTATGATCGCGGTTACGGACATTTCACCACCCGGCAAAACATCCAGTACAACTGGATCAAGCTCGCTGAATTGCCGGATGCGCTCGCGGATCTCGCCGAAGTCGGCATTCATGCCATGCAGACGTCGGGCAATAACACCCGTAACGTGACGTCGGATCAATGGGCTGGCGTGGCGCCGGGCGAGATCGAGGATCCCCGTATCTGGTCCGAGCTGATACGGCAATATACCACGCTGCACCCGGAATTCTCGTTCCTGCCGCGCAAGTTCAAATTCGCGATCACCGCGTCCGAGCATGATCGCGCGGCCATCAAGGTTCACGATATTGGCCTGCGCCTGCTCAAGAATGCCGAAGGCGAGACCGGTTTCGAGGTGCTGGTCGGCGGCGGCCTCGGCCGAACTCCGTTTATCGCCAAAACCATCAAGCCGTTCGTGCCGGGCCGCGATCTCTTGAGCTATATCGAGGCTATTCTGCGCGTCTACAATCAGTATGGCCGCCGTGACAACATCTACAAGGCTCGCATCAAGATCCTGGTGCATGAGCTCGGCATCGAGAAGTTTGCCAAGGAAGTCGAGGACGAGTGGCTGCAGATGCGCGACGGAGCGCTGACGCTGGACGACGCGGTGGTCGAGGACATCCGTTCGCGCTTCACCTATCCGGTCTACGAAAAACTGTCGGCTGTGCCGGATGAGCTGAAGAAAGCGGCGCACGACCCGCATTTCGAGGCGTGGCGCAAGAATTCCGTGGCACCTCACAAGGTGCCCGGCTATGCGATCGTGACCTTGTCGCTAAAGCCCGTGGGTGGACCGCCCGGCGATGCCACCGCCGATCAGATGGACGCCATCGCCGACCTCGCCGACAAATATTCGTTCGGCGAAATTCGCGTCGGTCACGAGCAGAACCTGGCGCTGCCCCATGTCGCCAAACGCGACCTTCCGGTGCTGTGGCGGGCGCTCGACAAGATCGGCGTCGCGACGCCGAACGTCAATCTGGTCTCTGACATCATTGCCTGCCCGGGACTGGATTATTGCTCGCTTGCCAATGCGCGCTCGATCCCGATCGCGCAGGAGCTGACGCGGCGTTTCGCCAATCATGACACCGCTAACCTGATCGGGCGGCTGCATGTCAATATTTCCGGCTGTATCAACGCCTGCGGCCATCATCACGTCGGTCATATCGGCATTCTCGGCGTCGAGAAGAACGGCGAGGAATTCTATCAGATCACCATCGGCGGCCGTGCCGACGAGAACGCCGTGGTCGGCACCTTGATCGGCCCAGCCGTGCCCTATGGCGAGGTCGCCGACGTGATCGAAGACATTGTCGAAGCCTATCTCGCGCTCCGCGCACGCCCCGACGAGCTTTTCGTCGACACGGTCAAGCGGCTAGGCGTCGAACCATTCAGGGAGCGCGTCTATGCCACTCGTTAAAAACGGAAAAGTTATCAGCGATGCCTTTGTCCATGTCGCGGACGACGATTCGATTCCGGCCGATGCCGCGATCCTGTTTTCGGCGGCGCGGTTTCTCGCCGACGCCGAGGCGCTTTTGGGCCGGGCTGGAAAGACGGGCGTGATTTGGCCCAACAATCGCGACGTCGATGATCTTGTGCCGTATCTCGACCGGCTTGCGGTCGTCGCCCTGGTGTTTCCGACCTTCCGCGACGGCCGCGCCTATAGCCAGGCGCGGGTGTTGCGGGAACGCCACGGTTTTCGCGGCGAATTGCGCGCCACCGGCCAGGTCCTGCGCGACCAGTTCGTGTTCATGCTGCGCGCGGGTTTCGACGCATTCGACGTAAAGAAGGAAAGCGACGCGGAAGCGTTTGCCAACACCACCAAGCGCTACTCGGTGTTTTACCAGCCGACCGGAGACGGCCGGATCACAGCCCTTCACCGGCGCATGCAGTTGCGCCATTCGGAGAGTGCCAGCCAGTGAATGCTTTTGTACATCAGGTGTTGCCCGCGCGGGCAGTACGCGCGAGGGATTTGCCTTCGGCACAGGAACTCGATCGCACGCTTCGCAACGCATCGCCGGCGGACGTGATCGCCGCGGCTCTGCAGGCGGTGGGCCGCGAGCATCTTGCCGTAGTCTCGTCGTTCGGCACCGAATCGGCCGCGCTGCTCAAGGTCATGGCTGACGTTGATCCGGCGATCCCGGTGATCTTCCTCGACACCGGATGGCTGTTCGAGGAAACGCTCGCCTATCGCGACACCCTGATCGCGGCGCTTGGCCTGCGCGATGTTCGCTCGATCACACCGCTGGAAGCGACGCTGTCGCGCGAGGACACGGATCGTGAATTGTGGTTTTCCGATCCCGATGCTTGCTGCCGGATCCGCAAGGTCGAACCGCTGGCGCGGGCAATTGCGCCATTCAGCGCATGGGTCAATGGCCGCAAGCGTTTTCAGGGCGGCGCCCGCGCCGTATTGCCGGTGGTCGAGGATGACGGCGCCAGACTGAAGTTCAATCCGTTCGCCAACGTCTCGCGCGAAGAGATCGCGGCGATCTACGCGCTCGCAAAGCTGCCGCCGCATCCGCTCGTGGCAACCGGGTACCTGTCGGTCGGATGCATGCCCTGCACCAGCCGGACCTCACCCGATGAAGATGCGCGGGCGGGCCGCTGGCGCGGCCGGCCCAAGACCGAATGCGGTATTCACACCGTCAAGTCTTCGTAGGACCAGATCTTCGCAAGGTCGGCTCTTGGTAGCACAACGACGCTGTAACGCTGCGAATAATGAAATGCTGTTTCGTTGAACTCAGGGCCGTCCGGTCGCGAGTTATGTTGAGATGCCCGCATGACCATGCTGTCGCCGGAGCGAATGGAGACCGGGATGATCTGTCGTCGCATACTGCCGATCGTCGCCGGCCTGCTCTGGGCGAGTTCGGCGTTTGGCGCCGATGTCACGCTTCTCAACGCGTCTTACGATCCGACCCGCGAACTCTACGCGGACTTCAACAAGGCGTTCGCCGTGGCCTATCAAAAGGAAACCGGCAAGAGCGTCGAAATCAAGCAATCGCATGGTGGCTCGGGTTCGCAGGCGCGCGGGGTGATCGACGGCCTGCCGGCCGACGTGGTCTCGCTCGCGCTCGCCTATGATATCGACGCCATCGCGGCCAAGGGTTTGATCGCCGCGGACTGGCAGAAGCGACTGCCGCTCAATGCCTCGCCATATACTTCCACCATCGTATTCCTGGTTCGCAAGGGCAACCCCAAGGGCATCAGGGATTGGGACGACCTGATCAAGCCCGGCGTCAGTGTCATCACGCCCAATCCGAAAACCTCGGGCGGCGCGCGCTGGAATTACCTGGCCGCATGGGGATACGCGCTGAAGAAATTCGGCTCCGCCGACAAGGCGAGGCAATTTGTCGGCGACATCTACAGGAACGTGCCGGTGCTGGATACCGGTGCCCGTGGCTCGACCGTTACATTCGTGGAGCGCGGCGTCGGCGACGTGCTGCTGGCGTGGGAGAACGAGGCGTTCCTCGCCCAGCGTGAATTCGGCAAAGACAAATTCGAGATCGTAGCGCCGTCATGGTCCATTCTGGCAGAGCCTCCGCTTTCTGTCGTCGATGCGGTCGCGGACAGGAAAGGGACCCGCGCGGTCGCCGAGGCCTATCTGAGGTACTGGTATTCCAAAGAGGGCCAGGAAATTGCCGCGCGCAATTCCTATCGCCCGCGTGATCCCGAGATCGCGAAGGAATATGAAAATTCGTTCGCAAAAGTCGAGTTGTTCACGATCGACGACGTTTTCGGCGGCTGGACCAAGGCGCAGAAGGAACACTTCAGCGAAGGCGGCATTTTCGACCAGATTTACAAAAACTGATTTGGCCGCGGGAAAGCAGAGGATATCGTGAGCGAGGGGGCGGGACGACGCAGCACATTGCCGGGGTTTGGTCTCACCATGGGGCTGACGCTGACTTGGCTCTCGGTCATCATCCTGATCCCGCTCGCGGGTCTGTTTCTCAAGACGTTCGAACTAAGCTTCGATCAATTTTGGGATATCCTCGTCAGCCGCCGCACGCTCAATGCGCTGAAGATATCGTTCGGCCTCGCCTTTGCCGCAGCGTTGGTCAATCTCGTGATGGGAACCATCATCGTCTGGGCGCTGGTGCGCTACCGCTTCCCGGGCCGCCGGCTGTTCGACGCCATTGTCGATGTTCCATTTGCGTTGCCGACCGCGGTGGCCGGGGTCGCGTTGACATCGCTGTTTGCGCAAAAAGGCTGGCTCGGCGCGCCGCTTGCCGAACTTGGCATCAAGGTGGCATTCACGCCGGTCGGCATTTTTGTGGCGATGATCTTCATCGGCATTCCATTCGTGGTGCGGACGGTTCAGCCGGTGCTGATCGACCTCGAGGTCGAAATCGAGGAAGCTGCCGCCAGCCTCGGCGCCAACCGCTGGCAAACGATCTCCAGAGTGATCCTGCCGAGCTTGATCCCTGCACTGCTGACCGGATTTGCACTGGCATTCGCCCGCGCCGTCGGCGAATACGGTTCGGTCATCTTTATCGCCGGCAACCTGCCGAACGTATCCGAGATCGCACCGCTCCTGATTGTGATCCGGCTCTCGGAATTTCGCTACGCGGACGCCACCGCGATCGCCGTGGTGATGCTGGTGGCGTCGTTCCTGATCATCTTTGTAGTCAATCGTTTGCAGCGCTTTGCGCAAACCCGCATCCCCGCGCATTAGAGATCGATCCATGACACTGGAAATGACGCTGCAACGCGTTCAAACAGCCGATCTCAATGAAGCAGAGCGCGCGCAGCCGCTTTATCCGGCGCGGAACAATCCGCGCACTGAACCTGGACCAATTCGAATTGCCATCATTGCGGTCGCCGTCACGTTTTTGACGGTATTCGTCGTGCTGCCGCTGGTGGTGGTGTTTGCGCAGGCTTTTTCCAAAGGGATCGGTGCCTATTTCTCAGCATTGTCCGATCCGGAAGCGCGCTCGGCGATCCGGCTGACGCTGTTGGTTGCGGCGATTTCCGTTGGCCTCAATTTGGTGTTCGGGCTGGTCGCGGCATGGGCGATCGCCAAGTTCGACTTTCGCGGCAAGACGTTGCTGATCTCGTTGATCGACTTGCCGTTCTCGGTCAGCCCGGTTATTGCCGGTCTTGTCTTCGTGCTGCTGTTCGGTGCGCAAGGCTATTGGGGGCCGTGGCTGCAAGCCCATAACGTCCATGTGTTGTTCGCGGTGCCCGGCATCACGCTTGCAACCGTATTCGTGACGTTTCCGTTCGTCGCGCGTGCGCTGATTCCGCTGATGCAGGAACAGGGCACGCAGGAGGAAGAGGCTGCGATCTCGCTGGGCGCGTCGGGCCTGCAGACATTCTTCCGCGTTACCCTGCCGAATATCAAATGGGGCGTGCTCTATGGCGTGCTGCTGTGCAATGCCCGCGCGATGGGCGAATTCGGCGCGGTGTCGGTGGTCTCGGGACATATTCGCGGCGAGACCAACACGATGCCGCTGCAGGTCGAGATTCTCTACAACGAATATCAATTCGAGGCGGCGTTCGCGATCGCCTCATTGCTGGCGATGCTGGCGCTGATCACGCTGGTGGCGAAGACCATTCTCGAACGGCGTCTGGATGAAGGGCAACCTCCAAGTGACGATTGAAGTCAAAAATCTCGTAAAGAAATTCGGCGCGTTTGCCGCACTCGACCATGTCGATCTGAAGGTCGCCAACGGTGAATTGCTGGCGCTGCTGGGGCCCTCGGGTTCGGGCAAGACCACGCTGCTGCGGATCATCGCCGGCCTCGACTGGCCGGATTCCGGCGAGGTTACCTTCGATGGTGAGGACGCGCTGGCGCGCGGCGCCGGCGAGCGCGATGTCGGATTCGTGTTCCAGCATTACGCGCTGTTTCGCCACATGACGGTGTTCGAAAACGTTGCGTTCGGGCTTCGGGTGCAGCCGCGCGCGATCCGCAAGGACGAAGCGAGCATCCGCGCCCGCGTCAAGGAATTGCTGGATCTGGTACAACTCGACTGGCTTTCGGACCGCTATCCGAGCCAGTTGTCCGGTGGTCAGCGCCAACGCATTGCGCTGGCGCGGGCGCTCGCGATCGAGCCCCGCATCCTGTTGCTCGACGAGCCCTTCGGCGCGCTCGACGCCAAGGTGCGGAAGGAATTGCGGCAATGGCTGCGCTCGCTGCATTCCGAAATCCACGTGACTTCGATCTTCGTCACCCATGACCAGGAAGAGGCGCTCGAGGTCGCGAACCGGGTGGTGGTGATGGACAAGGGCCGCATCGAGCAGATCGGTACGCCCGGCGAGGTCTATGACCATCCTGCAACGGCGTTCGTTCACGGCTTTATCGGTGAATCGATCGTGTTGCCGGTCGATGTTCGCGACGGCGGCGTTCGGCTCGGCGGCAAGGCGTTGAATATCGCCGCCGATGGCGCGTCCTCGGGGGCGTCGCAATTATTTGTCCGCCGCCATGATATGCAGGTTGGACCGCCCGGCAGTGGTGCATTCGAGGGCGCGGTGCAGCGGGTTCGGACCTTCGGCCCGATCCAGCGCGCCGAGGTCGCCTTGTCCGCGGACAAGACGGTGATTGAAATCGACGCGCCGCGGGATCGTGAACTCCGGACCGGCGATATCGTTGGACTGCAGCCCCGGCGTTACCGGATTTTCGCCGCGCAGGACTAGGCTCGCTCGTCATTCCCGAAATGGCCGTCATACCCGCTTTCGCGGGTGGTGACGTCAGTGTTCGCTGCGGCCTGCTCGGCCTAAAAAACTCGCCGTTCACCATTCAGCCACGGTTGGTATGCAATAACCGCATCGAACTGGGGGATTCGGATGACACGGACGATCATCGCCATGATCGGGCTTTTGCTGCTGGGTGGCTGTGCCGCGGATGCGCCATCGACCGAGCAGCCGTCCATGTATCTCAGCATGGCCGATGGCGGCGCCAGGCTCGATCCCCAGGCCGCGGCGTCGATGATCTCGCTCTATCGGCAGAACAACGGCCTTGGCGCGGTGGTGGTCGATCCCGAGCTCATGAAGCTCGCCGAAGCGCAGTCGCAGGCGATGGCAAGCCGCAACAAGCTCGATCACGATGTCAAGGCGCCGCTGACGCGCCGCTTGAATGCGGCCGGATATCCTGCGACCCTCGCGGTGGAGAACGTGTCAGCCGGCTATCACACTCTCGCTGAGGCCTTTTCAGGCTGGCGTGATTCGCCGCCGCACCGGGAGAATATGCTGAAAAACGGTGTCACAAAATTAGGCATCGCCGCAAGCTATGCTCCGAATACCAAGTACAAGGTGTTCTGGACGCTCATTCTTGCATCAGCAGACGGCCGATAATTTCGGCGCGTCGATGTTACCGTCTCCCCGATTGACGCCATCGCGAACTATCGCCACGGTATAATTTCTTTGTGAGATTTGATTGACTGTCATGACCGATACTTCGAGTTCAGCCAAGAACGGACACCCGCAAAGGCGCGATCCGTGCTTGTTCTGCAAGGTGGCGGCGCGCTTGGCTCCTATCAGGCCGGCGCCTATCAGGCGCTGTGTCACCACGATTTCGAGCCGGAATGGGTTGCCGGCATTTCGATCGGCGCGATCAACGCGGCGATCATCGCCGGCAATCCTCGCGAAAAGCGCGTGAAACGGCTCAAGGAATTCTGGGAGATGGTTTCCTGCCCGGTGCCCTGGAGTCCGATCACGTCGGACGACCGCGAGCGTTCTTATTTCAACGAAACCAACGCCGCCCTGGTTGCGACGTTCGGCGCTCCCGGCTTCTTCACGCCTCGTCTCCCGCCGGCGCCGCTCTGGCCACAGGGCAGCCCGCAATCGCAAAGCTATTACGATACCGGGCCGCTACGCGTGACACTTGAGCATCTGGTGGATTTCGACCGCATCAACGATCTCAAGACCCGGCTCAGCGTCGGTGCCGTGAGCGTGACAACAGGTAATTTCAGGTATTTCGACAATTTCGAATTCAAGAAACTGGGCAAGAAGATCGGACCCGAACATATCATGGCATCCGGCGCGCTGCCGCCGGGTTTCCCCTCCATCGTCATCGAAGGCGAGCATTTCTGGGACGGTGGCATTGCCTCCAATACGCCGCTTGACTACGTGCTGGATGAAGACGTCACCGACGACCTTTTGATTTTCCAGGTCGATCTGTTCAGCGCGCGTGGCCCTTTGCCCACTTCGCTTCTTGAGGCCGCGGAGCGCGAAAAGGATATTCGTTTTCGAGCCGCACCCGCATGAACACCGACAAGAACAAGCAGATCCATAACGCCCGCAAGGCGCTGCGTGACCTGATCGGCAAGCTGCCGGAGGAACTGAAAAGCGATCCGTCGGTCGAAATTCTGCGCGAGGCCGCCAAGGAAAACACCGTCACGGTCGTGCATCTGATCTACCGCAGCAAGAATTACAAATCGTCCTCCAAGGACTATGATTTTTCGCATGTCGGTATGGTCGAACATTGGAGCGCGGGCGAGCGCGACGTTCATCTGTCGATGCGTCATCCCGAATGGCTCGAACGACCGCAGTCCGACGAAACCATGGTGACTTACGATCTCACCGGGGACGGCACCAATACACTCGATGGCAAACAGGAGTAGATGAAATGGGTATCTTGACAGGCAAGACCGCAGTGGTGACGGGCTCGACCAGCGGAATCGGATTGGCATATGCGCGCGCTTTTGCCGGCGCTGGCGCCAATATCCTGATCAACGGCATGGGCGCCCCGGCCGATATCGAGAAGGAGCGCGCCGCCATCGAGAGCGACTTCAAGGTCAAGGCGATCCATTCGCCTGCCGACATGACGAAGCCCGCGGAAATCGCCGCTATGGTAGCGCTCGGTGAGAGCACTTTCGGTTCGGTCGACGTTCTGGTCAACAATGCCGGCATCCAGTTCGTGTCGCCGATCGAGGAGTTCCCGATCGAAAAATGGGATGCCATTATCGCGATCAACCTGTCCTCGGCGTTTCACGGGATCCGCGCCGCGGTGCCCGGCATGAAGAAGCGCGGCTGGGGCCGCATCATCAATACAGCCTCAGCGCACTCGCTGGTGGCCTCGCCGTTCAAGTCGGCCTATGTGTCGGCCAAGCACGGTATCGCCGGCCTCACCAAGACCGTGGCGCTGGAGGTCGCGACCCACAAGATCACCTGCAATTGCATCAGTCCCGGCTATGTCTGGACGCCGCTGGTCGAGCATCAAATTCCCGACACCATGAAGGCGCGCAACATGACCAAGGAACAGGTTATCCACGACGTTCTCCTGGAAGCCCAGCCGACCAAGGAGTTCGTGACCTCCGAGCAGGTTGCCGCACTCGCGCTGTTTCTCTGCGGCGACGACGCGGCGCAAATCACCGGCGCCAATCTTTCGATCGACGGCGGCTGGACCGCGGAGTAGGGCGCGCACCCGTAGCCGGGAGATCGAGATGGATGATCGAACCGTGCGAGTGGCGCTGGAGCGCCATTGGAATGCTTCTGACGCGAACGACTTCACGGTCGAGCATGAAATCTACCGCGAGGATGCCGTGCTCGATTATCCGCAATCGGGCGAGCGGATCCGCGGCCGGCACAACATTCAGGAGAGCCGGTTCGTTCAGCCAAACAAGAAGCGTTTTACGGTCCGGCGAATTATCGGCAGCGGTGATCTCTGGGTCACCGAATTCGTGCTCACCTATGACGGCATACCATCCTACGTGGTGAGCATCATGCAATTCCGTGAAGGATTGGTGGCCAACGAAACCCAGTATTTCGCCGATCGGTTTGACCCGGGACCCTCGCGTGCGCATCTTGTTGAGCGAGTGGGCGACTAGCGTCTTTTCCGTTCCGATCGAATCGGAACCGAAAAGACGCTAGTTCTTTATTTGGCGCATTTTCTTCACGCGAACCGGTGTCCGCTTCGCCGGAAAGCGCTCTAGATCGTGCGCTTTCCGAACGCCAGCACGTGCAGACCGAGCCGCTGCCGTACGATCCAGAACAGCAGCACGGTTTCGAATGTCAGCGAGATCGAGGTCGCGGCGGCGGCGCCATAGCCGCCGAATCGCGGTACCAGCGCCACGCAGAGCACCACGTTCATGACGAAAGCGAGCGCATAGGCCAACGCGCAGATGTGCTGATGTCCGAGCATGTTGAGCAGCCGTTCCACCGGGCCGATCGCGGAGCGCACTACAAGGCCAACGGCGGCGATGAACATGATGTCGTAACCGACGACGAATTGCGGTCCGAACAACCACAATAGTGGTTTGCCCATGGCGAGGAGCAGAATGGTCGCGCCCAGCGATGGCCAGAACGTCAACTTGATCGCATAGGCGACGTAGGCCGACAGCCGCGCCCGGTCACCGAGGGCATGATATTCGGCAAAACGATGTGCCGTTGTCGCCGACATCGCGTAGTGAATAAAGGACACCAGCGCCAGCGTCTTCACGACCGCGAAATAGACGCCGACTTCTGCCGAGGAGCGAAATTGCTGCAACACCAGCACGTCGGTGTAGGACAGCAGCAGATAGAAACCCTCCACCATCAGGATCGGCAGCGAGATCGCAAGCCATCCCCGGAAATCATAGGCCTTGACGCCGGGCTCGATATGGCCGCCGAGGCGGCGGTTCAGCACCATCATCTGCCCGATCATGGCCATCCACACCGCCGCAGCACTGGCCAGCATCGCAGCCGTCGCACCAAGATTGAAACCGAGCATGAAGGCGCCGGCGGTAAATCCAATGATCAGCGACTGGCGGACGATGAACTGCGGCATCAATCCGAGCCGCATCCAGTCGTGGGCGCGGGCGATGCCGTCCTGGGTGTTGGCGACCACGAAGGCGGGCAGCGTGATGCAGCCAATGTAAAGCGGAACGATCTCGCTTGCGCCGATCCACGGCGACAGCCCCTTGACGATGGCGGCCAGCACGATCGCGACCAGGCTGGATACGATGAACGTCATCCAGCGGCTGCCGGAAAGGAAGCCACGCAACAATGCGCTTTCGCCCTGGGTGCGATATTCCGGGATGATTTTTTGCGCCGACGCCGAGATGCCGAAATCCATCATGCTGCCGAGCAGCAGCACCCAGGTCCAGACATAGACATAGACGCCGTAATCCGAACCGCCCATCCAGCGCGCGAGCAGGATCTGCGAAAGATAGGCCAGCGCTGCGCTGATGACGCGGATGATGAAAATCGTGGCGGCAAGCAGCCTGGTCACCGAGGCTTCGCTCGAGCCGCCCACGACACCGCCCAGCATCGATCGCAGCCGCGCGATCGTGCCTGCGTGCAGAACTGTTGCGGATGGTGCGTCGGTCGCGGCCACAGCAGGAAATCCTCAGGGCTACCGCATCGGTGCGGTGATCATCGGCCTTATCAACAATTCGTTAAGATTCGGTTGGGTGAGGTCTTGGTCGTTTTGGGGCATGCAAAGCACGAACCCGGAATCTCGATGCGCCCCGAAATGACGGGAATTGCTAATCCAGATTGATATTGAATTCGTAGGAGCGCTCGCCATTGACCAGCGTTAATTTGAGCGCGGCACCCACAGGGTTCGCACCGGGAGGCATGCCATCGAGCTCGAAGGTGAAGCGCTTGACCCCGGCCGGGCTGTGTTCGATCAGTTTCGGTACCGGCAGAGCCCAGTCCGGCGTCGGGCCTTCGACAAACAAATTGACGTTGCCGGCCTCGGCAGGCGCGACCACGTCGACCAGCACGGTCGATTTACCGTCGCGCTTGACGTCCCGGATCGTCAGTGGATTGGGATCGCCGACATTGGCCGGCTTGGGCACCGTATCGAGGGCGGCGAACAGCGCGCTGTCTTCGGTGCTGGCGACGCTGGTGAACGCAAGCTCGGCATCGGCTTCAACGGGAATACACAATTTGTCGCAAACCGCATAGTTAACGGTGGCGCGAAGCGTCACAGGCTTGTCGGCGGCTTTCGCGACGATTCGCAATGGCAGGACGATCTGGTCGTGATAGCCAAGCGAATGGCCACCCGCACCGTCGTCAAACTCCCGCGGGGCCGGCCACAGAATGGTCACGGCCTCGATATTGTCCGATTTGGAAAAGTCGAAGCGCGGCGGCACGCCGGAATCGCCCGGTGTGCGCCAATAGGTTTTCCATCCCGGCTGAAGCTGAAAGGCGATACCGCCGAGCAGCACCGCGCCGCTGCGCGATCCCGCAAGCAGCCGGACCGCCGAGTGCCCATCCCGCAGCCATGGCGAGGCATCCTGCGCCCGCGCCTCGATTCCTGAGGATGACACCCATATGGTCGCGGCAACGCCGAGCGCGGCGCGGATGGGAACTGTGACGATCATGAGACGTCTTTACAGGCAAGCGATGCCGCAAACCATTGAATTGCTTGTGATCTAGACCCAATTGCGACGCGAAGCTTGATTGACAACATTGCCACCCAATATCAGGATGTGGATCAACATGAGAGTCCTTTGCGGATGGACCCTGCCGGCAAAAGTCCCAAGACCGTTCGCCGCAAAGCCGCCGGCCTTGGCGACGATTTGTCCGGTCGTGGCTATCTCGACGGTCAGTTGCTGATCGCGATGCCGGTGATGGGAGATCCGCGCTTCGAGCGTTCGGTGATTTACCTCTGCGCGCATTCCTCCGAAGGTGCCATGGGCATCATCGTCAATCACCCGGCGGGCAGCATCGACTTTCCCGAATTGCTGGTGCAACTCGATATCATCGAGAAGGCCGACGAGATCAAGCTGCCGGAAAACGCCGAATCCATGAAAGTCCTGAAAGGTGGTCCGGTCGAGACCGGGCGCGGCTTCGTGCTGCATTCGAGCGATTTCTTCATCGAGAATGCGACGCTCAAGATCGACGAAGGAATCTGCCTGACCGCGACGGTCGATATTCTCAAGGCGATTGCGAAAGGCGCCGGCCCCAAGCACGCGATCCTCGCGCTGGGCTATGCCGGTTGGGCGCCGGGACAACTGGAAACCGAAATCCAGGACAATGGCTGGCTGCATTGCGATGCCGATCCGGATCTGGTGTTCGGCGGCGACGTCGAGGAAAAATACCTGCGGGCGCTGCGCAAGATCGGGATCGATCCAGGCATGCTGTCGAACGAAGCGGGTCATGCGTGAAGCAAAAACTACGTCGTCCCCGCGAAAGCGGGAACCCATACGCCGTGTCCTCTCTTTAAGGCACCGCGGGGGACGCATCATCAATTAACAAGCAACGCCGGTGGTTGGGTCCCCGCTTTCGCGGGGACGACGGTATTCTTGGAGCTACTCCGCGGCCTGCTGCGCGACGGTCGGCTCGGTGCCGGCTACCGTGGCACGGCGCATGTCGCGCGGCTGCGACTGGTCGTAGCGCCGGACCCGGTGCATGGTCTGGCGGTTGTCCCACATCACAAGGTCATGCAGCGCCCATTTGTGGATGTAAACGAATTCTCGCTGGGTTGCGTGTTCGTTGAGGTCGCGAAGCAACAGCCGCGCTTCCGGCACCGTCATGCCGACGATGCCGCCGGCATGCGACGACAGATACAACGATTTGCGGCCGTGAACCCGATGGGTCCGCACCAGGCGCTGCAGCACGGGCTTGAACATCGCCTTTTCTTCGTCGGTGTAATCGAGGAAGCCCAGCGCGCCACGCGAATACATCAGCGAATGCTCGCAGATCAGGCCGTCGATCTCGGCCTTGGTTTCGTCATCGAGCGCATCATAGGCCGCGCGCATGTCGGCGAATTCGGTGTTGCCGCCTTTGGGATTGACCACGCGCGCCGACAGTAGCGAGAACTTTGCCGGGATCGGCCGGAATGAACTATCGGAATGCCACAGGCAATTGCCGAGATTGAACAGATGGGTGCGGTGATCGCGCGGCAGCGGCTTGCCGTCCTTGCCGAGGTTGGAGACATCGTTCAGTCCGGATGTCAGCCGGTAGTCTTCCTTCTTGGTGACGGTGCCGCCGCGCGCATTCTCGCGCTCGCCGAAATTGCGGGCGAAGGCTAGCTGCTGATCGTCGGTGATATCCTGCTCACGGAACAGCAGCACCGCGTATTTGTCCATGCCGGCTTCGATCTCGGCGGCCTCCCGCGGCGTCAGCGGCTTGCGCAAATCAACGCCGGAGACCTCGCCGAAAAAATGCGGATGAAGCTGCCGGATCGAGACGGACATGGCGTTTCTCCAGATCAAGGCGAGCGGTTGGCCCGCTCATTTGCCGGAAAAATTACGCCCGGATCATCCGAAGTCAACGCCGTGCCCCGCATGGCCGTCGTCAGGCATTGCGGGCCATCAGGCCGCCGTCCACCGGAATGATCGCGCCGGTCAGGAACGATGCCGCGGGCAGGCACAGGCTCAGCGTCATGTGCGCGACCTCCTCGGGATCGCCGTAGCGACCGAGCGCGGTTCGTCGCTTGGCATAGATCGCCTTGTGTTCGTCATTGATCCGCGCCGTCATCCCGGTGCTGATCGGGCCGGGACAGATGCAGTTCACCGTGATGCCCTCGCGGCCGAGTTCGACCGCGAGCGAACGCGTCAATCCCACCACGCCCGCTTTCGCTGCCGAATAGGGGCTGTGCAATGCGGTGGCGCCGAGGGCTTCGGTGGAGGCGATATTGACGATGCGCGGGCACCGCGATTTGCGCAGATATGGCAGTGCGGCGCGGATGATGCGCGGATGCGCCGTAAGCAGCACCGCGATGCTCTTTTCCCAGGCCGCTTCATAGCCCTCGCCGTCGATCGGGGTTGCGACCGAAATGCCGGCATTGTTGACGACGATATCGAGCCCGCCGAAATGCGCGGCAACCTCGTTGACGACGGTGTTAATACGATCGCGGTTGGCGACGTCGAAGTTCCATGCCTTTGCGGCGCCGCCATTCGCGACGATTTCGGCGGCAACGGCCTCCGCGCCCTCCGCAACGAAATCCGTGACAGCAACTTTGGCGCCGTCGGCGGCGAAGACCCGCGCGGTGGCGCGGCCCATGCCACCGGCCGCGCCGGTGACGAGAACGGTCAATCCCGCGACGGACCGGCTCAGCTGTTTGAAATCGGACATCGAAGCCTCGCTGAAGGGGGTGATGATCTGCAAGATCCGCAAGGCTGGCATTGATCCCCAGAGAGGTCAAACCAGGCCGAGAATCGCGGGGTGATTCGCCAAGTTGATTTAAGCGCACCAGCCCACCAGCCCATTCAAGGTCTCTCGGAACCGAAACGAGCGTCGTCGGTTAGCCCACCGAGAATCATCTCAAAGCGCCTGGTTCGCAAAAGCACATCCCTGGACAGTTTCGGGGTGACTGGAATTGGTTTTGCGGCCGGGTCGCGCAACAAGGAGTACCGCGATGGACAAGGATCGAATTGCAGGTTCGGCAAAGGATATCGCCGGTAAGGTCGAGGGCGCCGTTGGCGACATGGCGGGCAATGCCCAAGCCCAGGCCTCCGGCCGCGCCCGCGAGGCCGCCGGCACGGTGCAGAACCTGTACGGCCAGGCCAAGGATGCCGCGCGCGACGCCAGCGATGCTGCCGTCAACTACGCCAAGGACGCCTATCAGAACAGCGGCGACACTTTCCGCGACGGGTCGCAGGTGGTGGCGAAAAGAGTCCAGGAAAACCCGCTCGGCGCGCTTTTGGTTGCCGGGGGCATCGGCTTCGCGCTGGCGATGCTGATGTCGCGCCCGGCGCGCCGCCCGCCGCCGCGTTGGCGTTACTAAGATCCAGCGATAGCGCTGAGGTTTGCGCGCAAGACTACCATCAAATGGAGAAGTAAGGCCCTGGTTCCGATCCGATTGGAACCAGGGCCTTAACGCGTGAAGAAGTTCGGGACCGATGCCGCGCGTCCGGCATTGTTGGGCCCTACATTGCCTGGCGGACGCGGAACTCGCGGTGCCAGTGGCGCCGCCGGTTGAGGCTGGCGCGGCGCATTTGCAAATCCGAAAAGGCCCCCTATCGAGGGCGCGACTGACTGAACCGGACGCGGCTTTTTCGGTTTCTGCGGAGCAGCGGGAGCCGCCGCTTCACCGGTTTCACCCGGTGTGACGGAGGCGATAGGGGTTTCGCCCTTGGCCTGCTCATGTCCGACCTCGCGGCGTGGCCAGACAAAATCATCGGCGCGGCCGGCGGGCGGCGCCAGTGGCTCGCCCTTGACCAGCGTCCGCGCCGCAAGCGCGTCCACCGCGGCCGGGCGCGATCCGGGGCCGCCGAGCAACTGATCGGTGCCGACCGAGGATGCCACCAGCGGAACGATCGGTCCGGCGAGCGGCCGGGGCGCCGGCTGGCCCGGCTCGGCGTTGGCGTCGGGCGTTGCCGGCTCGGTCGGTAGCGTGATCGGCGCGGAGCGCGCAGCCAGCAGCCGTGTGATCTCGCGCTCGACATAATGGGCGAGCTTTCTGGCGCCGGCTTGCGTGAAATACACGCCGTCATAGGAGCGCAACCGGCGAATCTGGCCTTCGAAATCCGGGCCCTGCTGCAGATAGCGCCCGGCTTCGTCGACGAAGCCGTCCCAGACATCGACATAGGTGATGCCGGCCTTGCCGGCGGCATCGCGATACAGCGAATCCAGGAACAGCATGTCCGCGGTCCCCTTGGTGCCGCGCACCGCGGGAAGTCCGACCCACACCACGGGCACGCCCTTGGACTTCAGGACGGCGATCATTTCTTCGATCTTCTTGGTATAGAGTTCGACCCAGCGTTCCTCGCGGAATTCATAGACGCCGTTCGGCGAGCGGTTGCTCTTCTCCGGCGCGGTAGCCGGCGGCGCATCGGCGGTGTCGGCGGCATCGTCCGGGGACAATTCGGTATCGACCGCTTTATCGTCGGGCTTGGCCGCGACGTCATCGGGCTTCGCCCCTGATTTGGCGTCGGCAGGCTTCGCCTCAGGTTTGGCGTGGGCGTCCTTTTTGTCCGCCTTCTTGTCGGTCGGTTTGCCGTCGGATTTTTCGACCGCGGGCTCGCGCATCGATATGCGGTCGTTGAGACCGAGCATGACCACGATGGCTTCGGGCTTCTCGGTTGCAAGAATGCCTTTGGCGGCGGCGGCCCAGTCGGCCGGATCGCCCTTGGGCTGATATTTGATGAGGCCCGAGAAAGTCTTGTGCTTGCGGACCACGCCCATATCCGGCTGATCGGCATAGGCGTCTTCGAGGCCGTAAGCCAGCCAGTCGGCCATCGCATCGCCCAGCACCAGCACGTTGCGCTCCGGCACGGTCTCGCGTTTTTCCGGCGGGGGCGCTCGCGAAAAATCTTCGCGGGCGCGCTTTGGCGCCTGCTGCTGGAATGGCGCGAACAGATCGCCGCCCAACCAGCCACCGCCGCCGCGTTGTTGCTGTTGCTGCGGGGGCTGCTGCTGGAACATCGGCCGTTGCGGCATGCCGAAATTGAAGAATTGCGCGGAAGCCGGTCCGGCAATCTCAACCAGCAGGGCTACGGCGACGGCCAGCGCGATCAGCGGGCCGCTTTCGGTAAACACCCGGAAAAAGGACTTCGGAATGGGCATGCTTCGATCATCATTGAAGATCAGGCGACCGCTATAATAGCGGAATCGGGCCGCAAGCGGGCAGATTCTCTCTCATAAACCGGCCATCGGCCGCTGCCGTCAAGAGCGCCGTCCGATTGTCGATATCAGGGTTACTTTCGGGGGCAGGGCGGCTATTCTAGCGCCCGCGCAGCCGCTCCAGCACGTCTGAGGAGGCGAAACCATCCGCCGCGGCCCCGATCGAGGCCTGGAAGCTGCGGAGGGCATCCCTGGTCTGGCCTCCAAGCTGGCCATCCGGGGTGCCGCGATAGAAGCCGCGCTGGACCAGCAGCTGCTGCAGTTCCAGCCGCTCGGCGCGCGATAATTCCCGCTCCTGCCGCGGCCAAGGCTGCACGAACGGCGCGCCGCCCCGCAGCCGGTCGGCGAAGTGCCCGATCGCCAGCGCATAGGCTTCTGCCGGGTTGTATCGCATGATCACCCGGAAATTCTGCAACATCAGGAAGCCCGGGCCCTCGGCGCCGGCCGGCGCCAGCAAATAGGCCTTCTCGGCCGGATTCGGGAACGGCTGGCCGCCAGCGCGTTTGAGCCCAAGATGCTCCCATTGCACTACCGTCATCGCCCTGGCACGATCGGCCAGCATGTAGTTGAAGCCCGGGGGCACCACGACCTCAAAGCCCCAGGTCTGGCCGGGCTGCCAGCCATCCTTTTTCAGGTTGTTGGCGGTGGAGGCGATCAGATCGGCGGCATCGTCGACCACGTCGCGGCGGCCGTCGCCGTCGGCGTCGACGGCATAGCGCTTGAATGCGGTCGGCATGAATTGCGTCGGTCCGAACGCGCCGGCCCAGGACCCGTGCATCTGTTCGGGACGCAAATCGCCGTGATGCAGGATTTCCAGCGCCGAGAGGAATTCGTCCCTGAAATATTTCTGACGACGGCCGATGCAGGACAGGGTCGCGGTGGATTGCAGGACGCTGCGATCGCCCATTTGGGTCGAGTAGTTCGATTCGATGCCCCAGATCGCCGCGACCGTATAGCGATCGACGCCAAAGGCCTTTTCCACCGCGTCGAACTGCGGCTTGTATTTGGCGAGGATTTCGCGGCCCTTGGCGAGGCGGTTGTCGTTGACCAGAATGTCGAGATATTCCCAGATCGATTTGGTGAATTCCGGCTGCGAGTCCATCAAATCCATGATGCGCAAATCGGGCGTAAGTCCCGCGGTGAAGCGCTGGAAGCTTTGCTGCGAGATGCCGCGGCGCGCGGCATCGGGCCACAACGACGCCACGCAAGTGTCGAAATTCGCCGCCGCCTCGCGGATCGCGCTCGCGGTCATCAGCGGATGGCCGGAGGCGCCGTCCTCGCCGCTCCATGGCAGTGGCGCGCTGCTGGCGGCGGGCGCCGGTTGCGCCTGCGCGGTGGCTCCAGGCCGCTGCCCCGACGCGGGGCTGCCTTTCGAAAGCGAGCCGGTGAAGATGTTGTCGAACAAGTTCAGCGGGCCGCCGCCCCCGGCGGACTGCGCGCGCGCCGCGCCGCACAGCAACAGCGCCGCCGTCATGATGACCGCGCCGGTTCCCGCTTTCGCCAATCTCGCCTTCGATGCCGTCATGTCCAACCCACACTATCCTTAAACATCCCGTTTTCAGGAGGCCCCGTCGAGGTTTCCAATGGCTTAACAAAGCGGTTTTTTGTCGCGTGATTCCCAATCCCGAGCCAGCAAGGCGAATCCGTCTTTGTTCCGGGCTGCAAACCGGCTACCAACATGCGATCAACCCGTTACCTTCCACGCACTCGCCCACGGTACCCACGACATCCCCATGAAAATCCGCAAAGCTGTTTTCCCGGTCGCCGGCCTCGGCACCCGCGTTCTGCCTGCCACCAAGGCGATGCCGAAGGAAATGCTGACCATCGTCGACCGGCCGCTGATCCAGTATGTGGTCGATGAGGCCAGGGAAGCCGGCATCGAACATTTCATCTTCGTCACCGGCCGCAACAAGGGGGTGATCGAGGATCATTTCGACCGCATGTTCGAACTCGATGCCACGCTGGATGCGCGCGGCAAGAAGGCCGAGATCGAAATTCTGGCGCGCGACCAGCCGCTGGCCGGCGCCACCAGCTTCACCCGGCAACAGGCGCCGCTCGGCCTTGGCCATGCGGTATGGTGTGCCCGCGACATTGTCGGCAATGAGCCGTTCGCGGTGGTGCTGCCGGACGAACTGGTGCTGAACACGCCGGGTTGTCTCGCCCAGATGATCGAGGCTGCCGGCAAACTCGGCGACAAATCCAACCTGATCGCGGTGGAAGAAGTGCCCGCGCATCTCACCCATCAATATGGCATCTGCGGCGTCGGCAAGCGACTTGAACAGGGCAATGTGTTCGAGGTCGACGGCATGGTGGAAAAGCCGCCGAAGGGCACCGCGCCGTCGAATCTGTCGATCACCGGGCGCTATATCCTGCAACCGGAGATCTTCAAGATCCTGGAAACCCAGGAGCGCGGCGCCGGCGGCGAGATCCAGCTCACCGACGCGATGATTGGCATTTCCAAAACGCAAAGCTTCTACGGCGTCGAATTCGAAGGTGAGCGGCACGATTGCGGCTCCAAGGCCGGTTTCCTCCGCGCCAATATCGCGTTCGGCCTGACGCGCGCCGATTTGCGCGATGGCCTGCGCGCGGAGATGAAGAAATACCTGGAGAAGTGAGATCGATGGCGCGCGTTCGATCGCATCCGGCATCATCCGCGAAGGCGGATGATCCAGTATTTCGTGGCATTGGTTATGGAACGCGGTTTCGCGGCAAGGACCACTCGTGAACGATTACGACGCGCTGCGCGATTATCTGAAGAAGCAGAAGCTGCCCGAATTCGTGCTGCGGTTCGGTGAGATCGAGGAGATCATCGACGCGGCACTGCCGCGCGCGGCGCACCGCGCGTCATGGTGGGAGACGCTACGCAGCCCGCAGGAGAAGATGCCGCAGCGCGAAGCCTGCCTCGCCGGGGGCTACATCGCGACGAGGCTGGCCGACGGCAAGAGCGTGCGGTTCAAGCGGGTGAAGTGGACGCGGGCGCCTCGAAAGCACGGAAGCCGTAGGCTCGATCCGTCATCGCCGGGCTTGCAGCCGGTCTAGCCGCATGCCAGATTCAACCGTCGAATTCTGCCGAGGATCAATCGAGAGCAGCGACTGCAGTAGTAGGGTAAAGCCCTGGCAATGGCGGACGAAGCGCTTGAGCTGCCCCAGCCAGATATGCCTTGTTCAGCTGTTCCAGCTCTGGCGAATTTTCAGTAGCCACGAAATATTCAGGCATCTTTAGTTCGGTAGCGCCCTCCAATTTGTCTGCAATTCCATCCCATTCAGTCGCTTCAAGACGTCGGAAGTATTCAAAGCTGCTTATGACAATTGCTCCTTCGACCAATACGTTAGAAACGTGGGCCGAATCGGAAATTTGTAGTGCATTGTCTTCGCTATCTCCCGCTAGCGATGTTATGCGGAAAGTAACGTTGGGCCCTAACTCGCCGCCTCGAGCCGCTCTTCGGTCAACAACCGCATCGCGGCGTCGGCGTCCATCGGCTCGCCGAATGCGAAGCCCTGGGCATATTCGCAGCCGAGTTGATAAAGCTCGACCGCGTCGGAATCGGTCTCGGCGCCCTCGGCGACCACGTCCATGCCGAGGTCGTGCGCCAGCGCAATGATAGACTTGAGGATCACCGGCCTTGTGCCGCGGCTGGTGGTGCGCACGAACGACTGATCGATCTTGATGGTGTCAAACGGAAAGCGCTGCAGATAGGCCAGCGACGAATGGCCGGTGCCGAAATCGTCCAATGACAGTCCAGTGCCGAGTTCGCGAATCCGCGTCAGCATCTGGGCGGCATGCTCCGGGTTTTCCATCACCAGCGATTCCGTCAATTCCAGTTTCAGCGTGCCGCGCGCCACCGAGGAGCGCGACAGCACGGTGCGGATATCGTGGATCAAATCGTGCCGCAGCAATTGCCGCGAGGAGACATTGACGCTGGCGAAGATCGGTTCGCGCGAGCGCATCGCGCGCTGCCAGATCGCCAGCTGTTTTGCGGTCTGGTCCATCACGAACATGCCGAGATCGACGATCAGGCCGATCTCCTCGGCGATGGCGATGAATTCCACCGGCGACATCCGGCCAAGCTTCGGGTGATCCCAGCGCGCCAGCGCCTCGAAGCCGGCGATCGAGCGATCTTCCAGCCGCACGATCGGCTGATACAGGATGGTGATTTCCTGGCGCTCGATGGCGCGGCGCAATTCGGATTCCAGCGTCAGCCGGTCGGTCTTGCGCGCGCGCATCGCCGGCTTGTAGACGTCGATGCGGTCGCCGCCGATGCGCTTGGAGTGATACATCGCGAGCTCGGCGTCCTTGATGATCTCATCGGACAATTGAGTTTGCGGATCGCTGAGCGCGAGCCCGATCGAGGCGGTGAGAAAAATCTCGCGATCGTTGAAGGCGATCGGCGCGCGGATGGTTTTGCGGATGGTTTCGGCGAAGGCGGTGATCCGCGCCGGATCCTGTTCCGACATCAGGATCAGGCCGAACTGGTCGCCGGCGAGCCTGGCCAGCGTGTCCTGCGGTTTGAGGATCCGGGTCAGCCGCCGCGCCAGCGTCAGCAGGATCGAATCGCCGACCGCGATGCCGACGGAATCGTTGACCTGCTTGAAGCGGTCGAGATCGATCACCATCAGCGTCGGCCGCAGGTTCGGCATGGTCTTGGCGAAATTGGCAACCGCGCCGAGCCGGTCGATGAACAGTTTGCGGTTCGGCAAGCCCGGTGAGATTGTCGTGCACCGAATCGTGCAGCAGCCGTTCTTCGGCGTTCTTGGATTCGGTGACGTCGGTCAGCGTGCCGACCACGCGAGAGACCTCGCCGTCGGAGCCGACCACCGGCCGCGCTTTCAGCGCGAACCACATGAAATGGCCGTCCGGCGTGCGGAGGCGGAAATCCTGCACCAGCCGGCCGCGGCGCTGGTCGAGCACGCTGTCGAGCGCGGCGCGGAAACGATCCTGATCGAGCGGGTGCAGCACCTCGAGCCATTTCGCGGCGGGGCCTTCCAGCGTGCCGCGTTTCAGCCCGAGCAGGCTTTCGGTCTCGGGGCTGGTGAAGACCTTGTCGGCGGAAACATCCCAATCCCAGATCAGGTCGCCCGAGCCGGTCAGCGCCAGCGCCCGGCGTTCGACGTCGGAGACCACGCCGGTGGTCGCGCCGCCGCCGGCGAAAGCGTGCTGCATGACGGTAAAGCCGATCAGCATCACGATCAGCACCAGGCCGCCGAGCAAAGCGGGGCCGACGATGTCGTTGGTGACGCTTCCTGCGACCGTCATGCCGGCCGCGATCACCCAGACCACCAGCAGGAACCAGGTCGGGATCAGCAGCACCGCGCGATCGAAGCCATGGGTCGAGAAATAGACGATCAGCGCAAAGCCCGCGAACGCGATCAGCACCAGCGATATTCGCGCGATGCCGGAGGCGACCGCGGGATCGAACAGCGCCAGCGCCACCAGCGAGCCGAGAAAGGCAAGCCAGCCGATCGGTGATATGGGAATAACGCACATGCCAGCGGCTGAGATTGAGATAGGCGAACAGGAACACCAGCAGCGTCGCGGCCAGGATCGCTTCGCCCGCCGCGCGCCAGACCCGCTCGGCATTGTTCGACATGTCGAGCACTTTGCCCCAGAAGCCGAAATCGACGCCGATATAGACCAGCACCGCCCACGCCAGCGCCGCGGCGGCGGGAAACATGATGCTGCCCTTGACCACGAACAGGATGGTCAGCACCAGCGCCAGCAATCCGGAAATGCCGATCACGATGCCCTGGTACAGCGTGAACGAGTTGACCTTGTCCTTGTAGGCGTCGGGCTCCCACAGATAGAGCTGCGGCAATTTATCGGTGCGCAGTTCCGCGACAAAGGTGATGACGGCGCCGGGATCGAGCGTGATGCGGAAGATGTCGGCGGTCGCGCTCTCCTGCCGCTCGGGGCGGTCGCCGGTCGACGGCGTGATGGTGGCGATGCGCGACAATCCGAGATCGGGCCACAGCAGTCCCGACGACACGATGCGATAATGCGGTGCGACGATCAGGCGGTCGAGCTGGTCGTCGGTATTGTTGGCGAGCGCGAACACCACCCAGTTCTGTCCGCCTTCGCGGGCGCGCACCTCGATGCGGCGGACGATGCCGTCGGTGCCCGGCGCGGTGGAGACCTGGATGCGGTCGGTGTCGCTGCGCTGGTGATCGAGCATCGCGGTGAGGTCGATCGCGGGCGCGTCACCGCGGACGCTGACGGCGTCGATGGCGCGCGCCGGTGGCGCGGCGGCAAAAATCATGAGGCCCAGCGCGAGGGGCGCGAGGCACCTGATCAGACGCAATGTCAGTTCTCCGCGATCAAGCAGTGTTTCCGGGTCAAGCGAACCGCCCGGCGTGCGCGCGATAAATGACATGAATGCGAGGGAAATCAAAGGGTTTCCGGCACGCGCTTCGGTCACGAGCGTTAAGGCACCAACACAATTTTGCCAATATGTTCGCTGGTCTCCATGCGCCGATGCGCATCGGCGGCCTTTTCCAGCGGGAATGTGCTGTCCATCAAGGGTTTGACCCGGCCTTCGCGCAGCAGCGGCATCACCTTGGCCTCGATGGCGGCGACCATCGCCGCCTTGTCCGCGTTGCTGCGGGGGCGCAGCGTCGAACCGGTGTGGTGCAGCCGTTTCACCATCAGCTTGGCAAAATTAACATTTGCCTTGGGTCCGCCGAGCAACGCGATCTGGACGATGCGGCCATCGATCGCGGCCGCGTCGTAATTGCGTTCGATGTAGTCGCCGCCGACCATGTCGAGAATGACGTTGGCGCCGGCGCCCGATGTCGTCGTTCTTGACCTCGGCGACGAAGTCCTCGGTCTTGTAGTTGATGGCGTGGTCGGCGCCGAGCTTGAGACAGGCGTCGGCCTTGTCCTTCGATCCGACGGTGACGATCACTTTGGAGCCGAAGGCCTTGGCAAGCTGGATCGCCATGGTGCCGATGCCGGACGAGCCGCCATGGATCAGCAATGTCTCGCCCGGCTTCAATGCGCCGCGCTCGAACACATTGTGCCAGACCGTCATCAGCGTTTCCGGGGTGGCGCCGGCTTCCGGCATCGACAGCGCGGACGGCACCGCCATCGCCTGGGCATCCTGCGCGATGCAATATTGCGCGTAGCCGCCGCCGGCCACCAGCGACATCACCTTGTCGCCGAGCTTGTGCCTGCTGGCTGCCGGCGCCGAGCGCGACGACCTCGCCCGCGACTTCAAGGCCGGGCAAGTCGCTGGCGCCGGGCGGCGGCGGATAGGCGCCGGATCGCTGCGCGACATCGGGCCGGTTGACGCCGGCGGCGGCAACCTTGATCAGGATTTCGTCCGGCGCCCGGCGCCGGCACGGCGCGGGTCTCGGGCAAAAGCACCTCCGGACCGCCGGGCTTGCTGATGCCGATGACGGTCATTTGCGCGGGCAGCTTTTCCATGATTTGTCCTTGGCGAAACGCGTAAGAATTCTAAAGCGGCACCTGATTAGCCAGCCGCGCTCCGGCTGGCAACCGCTTCAGAGATCGTCGAGCAGGGAGCAGGCGCATGGCCATCGAGGACGACGACAAGCCGAGAAAGAAAGTCACCCACGAGATCGGGCAGGACCTGTCGTTGCTGTCGGTCGAGGAACTTGCCGAGCGCATCGCGCTGATGACTTCGGAAATCGAGCGGCTGCAAGCGGCCATGACCAAAAAGCGCGCCTCCAAGGACGCCGCCGAACGTTTTTTCAAGTCGTGAGGAACGGGTCGAGCGGACCGTCGCATGTCGGGACCAAGGTTCATTCCGGATTTGGGATCGGAAGCGTGATCCATAGCTTCCCGTCATGGCCGGCCTTGTCCCGGCCATCGACGCTTCCTGGTTGCCGAGCAGACGTGGATGCGCGGCACAAGGCCGGGCATGACGAGGCAGATGTCGGCCAATGGCCGACATGGCAAACGAAGCCTGAAGAAAATCCGCTCGTTTACGATCGATTAAGCTTTCTCGTTTATGACTTGGCTCGTCCTCTTTTGGACACCGAGTGGCTCCTGTCCACTCTGTTTGACGCCTCCCTGTTATCAACTTCAAAAGCCGCCGGAAACGGCGGCTCTTTTTTTGGCGTCTCGCGTGCCATCGCACCCCGCTGGAAACCATAAAAAGCGCTTGCGGCTGGACTCTCGCCCGCGGGCGCGCAATGATTTGTTCATCATAAGCCGGCGCGTTTCCACGCCGGCGGCGTAAACAGTGGCGTGAGGCGTTAACCATGTCGGACCGTTCGCAAGGCGAAACCGCGCTCGTGCAGTTCAGCGAGCGGCTGACCAATTCCGCGGCGTTCGGTACCCTGTTCCGCGAAGGCATGGATCTGGTCGAGGAGACCGCCGCCTATCTCGATGGCGTCGGCCGCACCGAGGCCAAGGCGCTCGATCGCTCCGTCAGCCTCACTTACGCGACCGAAAGCATGCGCTGACCACCCGCCTGATGCAATTGGCGTCCTGGCTGTTGCTGCACCGCGCGGTGAAGGAAGGCGAGATGACGCTGACCCAGGCCAATCGCGAAAAGACCAAGGTCAAGCTCTGCGCCGCCGATCCCGGCCCGGACGACATGATCGAAAAGCTGCCGCAGCAATTGCAGGACCTGATCGGCCGCTCGATGGCGCTGCAAGCCAAGGTCCGCCGTCTCGATACCACGATCCACGCGCCGGTGACGGAACGCGCCGCGATCGGCAATCCGCTGGTGCCGCAGCTCAATCGCCTCAAGGCGGCGTTCGAGCGATAGTCTTTCGTTTCGGACCCGTTTTCCGAACGCGAACCGAAACCCACTCCGCATCAAGTGCGAGCCGGCTTTGTCCGAAGATACTTCGACGCTGGATCGTTGGCCGCGTCTGCGCTAAGCCGCGCGCGTCGACCGTCGACGCGAGAATGATCCGGCCTTGCTGACCCCGTTCTCCATTGTGCTGGTGCTGTCGGCCGCGTTCATGCACGCGAGCTGGAATGCGTTGCTGCGCGGCGGCGCCGATCGCGCGCAGTCGATGCTGATCATGAACGTCACCGTCGGCGTCACCGGCCTCGCGATGATGGCGTTCGCCGGCCTGCCGTCGGCGGCCTGCGCGGTCTATGTCGTCGCCTCGGGTCTGCATTCATCTCGTCTACAACGCGCTGTTGGTGCGGATGTATCGCAGCGGCGATCTCGGCGAGACCTATCCGGTGGCGCGCGGCTCTTCGCCGGCGCTGGTCGCGCTCGGCGGCAGCCTGTTCGCCGGCGAATGGATGAACGCTGATCGGCGCTGTCGGCATCGGCCTCGTCTGCATCGGGATTTTCATGCTGGCGGCCGCGAGGGCGCGATCGGCAAAAGAGGAAGCCGGTTTTGCGTCAGGGGGCGCCCTGGAAAAAGCGGAGGCCTGCATGCGATGAATTTGCCGGCGGCGCTGGCGACCGGCGTCAGCATCGCCGCCTACACCGTTGTCGACGGCATCGGCGTGCGCGCCTCCGGCAACTGGATCGCCTATACCGGCGGTATGTTCGCGTTCTTTCTCGCTATGCCGCTTTGGTATCTGGCGCGGCGCCAGCTGCGCGATATTCGTGATGCCATGGGCGGAAGTCGGCAAGGCGGCCAGCGGCGGGCTGATTTCGCTCGCGGCCTACGGCGCCATCATCTGGGCGATGCAGGCAAGCCCGATGGGCGCGGTGTCGGCGTTGCGCGAAACCAGCGTGGTTGTTCGCCGCGTTGCTCGGGGCAGCATTTCTGGGCGAGCGCCTGACGGGCTGCGGATCGCGGCGTGCTGCATCATCGCCATCGGCGCCGCCTGCGTCGGCTGGCGGTTTTAGAGCATGATCCGGAAAAGTGGATACCGGTTTTCCGAAAACATCATGCTCAAAAAATCCAGTCCGTTGCGCCAACAAAAAAGCCCCGGCGCGAGCCGGGGCGTTTCTCAGCAAGCTCCTCTCAGAGAAGGCTAGCAGGGAAAGCCTGAAGCGCCCTCAATCCTTCTTGAGGAAGCCCGAGAACTTCTTCTGGAACCGCGACACGCGGCCGCCGCGATCGAGCATCTGCTGGGCGCCGCCGGTCCAGGCCGGGTGCGACTTGGAGTCGATATCGAGGTTCAGCTTGTCGCCCGCCTTGCCCCAGGTCGAACGCGTCTGGTATTCCGTGCCATCGGTCATCACGACCGTAATCATATGATATTCCGGATGAATTTCGGCTTTCATGGCATATCCTTCGGCGCGCCGGCGCCTGTCATCAAGATGGCTGTGGGACGGATTTGGGCCGCTCTATAACGCAGCAAGCCCTGCAAAACAAGCCAGCTAATCCGCATTTGCCAGCGGTGGCGGCGGGGCCTATCTGGGGATGGCAAAAGCGATTGGTCAGATCTCATGAGTGCTGTGGAACAGCTTGAAGACCGGCATGGCGAAATGCCGGCGCGGCATGATCTCGCCTCGTCGGAGGTGCCGGCCATCGAGGCCGTGCTGACGCGCGCAGGCGGCCAAAAGCGGCGCGCGGCTGCGTCCGCTGCTGGCGCTCGCGCCCTATGTCGCGCGCTACCGGGTGCGCGCGATCCTGGCCCTGATCGCGTTGACGGTGGCCGCGATGACGACGTTGCTGGTGCCGGTGGCGGTGCGACGGATGATCGACTTTGGGTTCACCCCCAAAGGCATCGCCATGATCAACAGCTATTTCAGCGTGATGATCGCGGTGGTCGCGGTGCTCGCCGGCGCCAGTGCCGCGCGGTTCTATTTGGTGATGACCATCGGCGAACGCATCGTCGCCGATCTCAGGCGAGACGTGTTCGCTCACCTGATCTCGCTGTCGCCGGCCTTCTTCGATTCGACACGCAGCGGCGAGCTGATCTCGCGCCTCACCGCCGATACCACCCAGATCAAATCGGCGGTCGGCGCGTCGGTATCGATTGCGCTGCGCAACATCCTGATGTTCTTCGGCGCCACCGCGATGATGGTGATCACCAGCCCGCGGCTTTCGGGCTTCGTGCTGCTGGCGATCCCCGTGATCGTGCTTCCGCTGGTGGCATTCGGGCGCTGGGTGCGCCGGCTGTCGCGCGGCGCCCAGGACACGCTGGCGGATGCGACCGCCTATGCGTCCGAATTGATCGGCGCCATTCGCACCGTGCAGGCCTATACCAGCGAACGAATGGCCAATGCGCGCTTCGGCAGCGAGGTCGAACAGGCCTATGAAGCGGCGCGTCACTCGACCCGCGCCCGCTCGGTTCTCACCGCGATCATCATCTTCATCGTCTTTACCAGCGTGGTGCTGATCCTCTGGGTCGGATCGCATGATGTGCTGACCGGCACCATCACGCCGGGCCGGCTCGGCCAGTTCGTATTGTATGCGGCGTTTGCCGCGGCGTCCCTGGGCCAGCTCAGCGAGGTCTGGGGCGAGGTCTCGGCGGCCTCCGGCGCATCGGAACGGCTGTTCGAAATTCTTCGACGTCAAGTCGGCGATCATCGGCGCCGGCGTCGCCGCGCGCTTTGCCGGTGCCGGCGCGCGGCGACGTCAGCTTTGAAAATGTCCGCTTCGCTTATCCGACGCGGCCGGGTACCTGGGCGATTGACGGCGTTTCGCTGTCGGTACGCGCCGGCGAGAAGGTCGCGATCGTCGGGCCGTCGGGTGCCGGCAAGAGCACGTTGTTTCATCTGCTGCTGCGCTTTTACGATCCGACACAAGGCACCATCGCGGTCGACGGCGTCCCGATCAGGGAGGCCGATCCGCGCGAGGTGCGTTCGCGCATGGCGCTGGTGCCGCAGGACGCGGTCGCGTTCGCCGCGTCAGCGCGCGAGAACATCCGCTTCGGACGGCCCGACGCCACCGACGCCGAAGTCGAGCGCGCCGCCGGTCTCGCCCACGCCACCGAATTCATCCGACGCCTGCCTGGTGGTTTCGAGGCACAGCTCGGCGAACGCGGCGTCACGCTGTCGGGCGGCCAGCGCCAGCGCATCGCGATCGCGCGCGCGATTCTGCGCGACGCGCCGCTGCTGTTGCTTGACGAGGCGACCTCGTCGCTCGACGCCGAATCCGAGACGCTGGTGCAGACCGCGCTGGAGGAATTGATGCGCCATCGCACCACGCTGGTGATCGCCCATCGCCTCGCCACGGTGCTGTCTTGCGACCGGATCATGGTGATGGATCAGGGCCGGATCGTCGAACAGGGCACCCACGCCTCATTGGTCGCAGCCGGCGGGCTCTATGCACGGCTGGCAAGGCTGCAGTTTGAAGGTGTGTGAGGCCCAGGCGGTCTCCCGCTCTCAATGCCCTCC
The DNA here is from genome assembly GCA_963725555.1 of uncultured Pseudomonadota bacterium. GTDB lineage: Bacteria > Pseudomonadota > Alphaproteobacteria > Rhizobiales > Xanthobacteraceae > Bradyrhizobium. Next base: position 306,793 of record CAVRYV010000007.1, read on the forward strand.
GCCGACCCGGATCGGCGCCTCGTCCGATATCCCGACGCGGTACCAGACAAAGATTGCCAGCAGTGCGACCGGGATGCCGATCAGCGAGGTCCAGATGAAGAACCAGACGAAGCCGGTATGCTCGATCACGAAGCCCGAGAACCCGGCCAGAATGCTGCCCGGAAAGGCGCAGAGCGAGGTCAGCAGGCCGAACTGGCTCGCAGCATGCTCCACGGACGCCAGCGTCGACATGTAGGTGATGAGCACGACCGAGGCGAAGGCGTAAGCAAAGCCCTCGACGCCGACCGCCAGTGCGAAGGTCCAGAAGGCCTTGCCGCCGTCCCCGCCATGCGCCGCGAGCAGCGCCAGCGCGAGATGCGAGGCTGAGCCCGCGACCGTGCCGACGAGGAGGCTCGACATCATGCCGATGCGCGGGATCAGCCACCCGGCCATGAAGGTGCCGCCGAGCCCGATCCAGAAGCCGAAGACCTTGGTGACGGTCGCGATGTCGGTATTGGTGAAGCCCTGGTGCTTGAAGAGCGGCACCGCCATCGCGCTCGCGATGTAGCCCGGCATGCGGAAGCCCGCGACAAGGAGCAGGATCGCGACCGCCATCGGGCCGAGCCGCTTGAGCAGGTCGCGGATCGGCGCCCAGATCGTCTCGACAAAGCCGGCATGCGGCTTATGCGGCGCGATGTCGGAGGGCGGCTCGGGTGCGAACAGCGTCGCCACGATCCCGACCAGCATCAGCGCCGCCATGCACAGATAGGCGCCCTGCCAGCCGATCCGATCGGCGAGGTAGAGCGCGCCTGCGCCGGCTGCGAGATTGCCGATGCGCCAGCCGATCTCGGTCCACGAAGACAGCACCGCCTGTTTCTCCGGCGGCCGCACACTGGTGATGCGCCAGCCGTCGAGCACAAGATCGAGCGTTGCGCCCGCGATCCCGAGTGCGAAGGAGAATCCGACCGTCCACCAGATCCAATGGCCCGGATTGCCGAAGGCGATCCCGCTCAACATCGCCATGACGGCGAGAATCGCCACCAGCAACCAGCCGCGCCGCCGCCCGAGCACACGTCCGACCAACGGCGGATCGTATTGATCCAGAAATGGCGCCCAGACAAACTTGAACTTGTAGGCGAGGGTCAGTTCGCTAAGCAGGCCGATCGTCGCCAGCGGTACCCCCGCGTCGGTCAGCCAAGCCGATTGCGTCGAATAGGTCAGCAGAAACGGCATGCCGGACGTGAAGCCCAATCCGAGGGCCGGGGCGATTCGCCTGTCCGTGATAAGGCTCGACCAGAACGGGATGCGTTCGGCTTCGGCACTCGCGATCGTCGCCTGCATCCCCGCTCCTCGCATTGACAGCCGGCCCGCGCCGGAAGCCTCTTCTCACATCCGCGTCGACGGCCGTCGCGCTATGCCTTTAATCGCCAGCGCATGGCGGCGAAAGCATCGGCACGTTCGCCCACACCCAGTGTTTCCATGAGCCATCCGCGCCGACGCAGGCGGTCGAGGAGTGCGTCTGTGCTGCTTCGTTTCGCGCGCCTGATGCGAGGTTCTTGTCGACCGCAATCGCGGCGAAGTGCTGGTCGAGAGCGGTCGCCGATAGCCATCCGGCGGCGGCAACTGCGAGAAAGGTCGCAACGCCCGTTGCAAGTTCGGCTCGCGTCATCCGCGTTCCCCGCTGTTTCCCTTCCACTCCATCCGCAGCACCGGCCGGCCTGAGGTCGGATTGACGTCTTCGCCGGCGTGGGCAAAGCCGTTGCGCTCGTAGAAGCGGATGGCGCGGGCATTGTCTGAATTGACCAGCAGCGTGATACGATCCGGCGACAATCGTTTCGCCTCGACCAGCAACCTATTGCCGAGTTCTGAACCCCATTGGCCGGGCGCCACTACAAGCTGATCGAGATAACCAGCGGCATCGACGGTGACGAAGCCGATCAGCGCACCGGCCTGTTCGGCGACGATGATCGCGGCCTTCGGCACCAGCTCATCGCGCCAGCGCTGCCGCCACCACGGCACGCGCGCGGCGAAATCGATCGATGGATAGGCGCGCCGCCAGGTCTCGAGCCACACTGCGATGGCGGCTTCTTCGTCGTCGGCGCGATAGGGGCGAAGGGTGAATATCGAACTCATCGTGTCCCGGGCGAGTGGTGCGAGGGCATCGCCCGAGTGGAACGAGACCCGGGACCCCGCGCAAGAATCTTCGTCTTCCATGCTGGGTTCCGGATCAGCGCTCGCAAGGGCTCGCTTGTCCGGGACACGAGGCCTATCGTTCCGTCAGCTTGAGCTCGATGCGGCGATTGCGCTTGTAGGCGTCTTCGGTGGCGGCGGTGTCAAGCGGCTGGAATTCCGCGAATCCGGCGGCGACCAGCCGCTGCGCCGGCACGCCGAGCGAAACCAGATACTGCACCACCGAGATCGCGCGCGCCGACGACAACTCCCAGTTCGACTTGAACAGCGGACTGTTGATCGGCCGCACATCGGTGTGGCCGTCGACCCGCAGCACCCAGGCGATCTCGCTCGGAATCTGCTTGTCGAGATCGATCAGCGCGGTCGCCAGCTTGTCGAGTTCGGCGCGGCCTTCGGGCAGCAACAACGCCTGTCCGGTGTCGAAGAACACTTCCGACTGGAATACGAAGCGGTCGCCGACGATCCGGATATCGGGCCGGTTGCCGAGAATGGTGCGCAGGCGGCCGAAGAATTCCGAACGATAGCGCGACAATTCCTGCACCCGCTGCGCCAGCGCGACGTTGAGGCGCTGGCCGAGATCGGCGATCCGGCCTTGCGATTCCTTGTCGCGTTTCTCCGAGGCATCGAGCGCTTCTTCGAGCGCCGCAAGCTGGCGGCGTAAAGCGCTGATCTGCTGATTGAGCACCTCGATCTGCGCCAGCGCGCGCGACGATACCTGCTTTTCGGAATCCAATGCCTTGTTGAGTTCGGTGGCACGGCCGGCGGCGTCGCCGGCGCCGGCAAGTCCTTCATAGAGACCTTTGACGCGGTCGCGCTCGGCTTCCGCAGAGGCAAGCCCGGCCCGCAGCTGCGAGAGCTGGTCGTTGAGGTTGAGCTCGCCGAGTTTTTCCAGCGATAAGAGATCGTTGAGTTGCGCCAACTTGGCGTTGAGCTCCTCCAGCGCCTTGTCCTTGCCGGTGACCTCCTGCGACAGGAAGAACTGCACCACCAGGAATACCGACAGCAGAAACACGATCGAAAGCACCAGCGTCGACAGCGCATCGACGAAGCCCGGCCAGTAGTTGAATCCGGCTTCGTTGCGGCGCGTACGTGCGAGAGCCATTGGAAAATTCTCCAGTAGTTCGTGTCCCGGACGCGGTGCAGCGTGCTTTACGCTGCTCCGCAGAGCCGAGACCTGATGCTTCCTCGATGGGCCCTGCTCAGCAGCGCATCATTTCATGCTGCGCTGCGTCCGGGGCACGATGCCTTTTAGTCGACGCGTTTTCCGGAGGTGAACCGGTATCCCTTCGTTTGAAAACGCTATCCCTAATTATTTTCCGGCTGGCGCGCGATCCGCTCGAGCAATTTCTTGATTTCGCGGCTTTGCTCGCCCTGGCCGTCGGCCCATTCGCGGATCATCTGCTGCTCGCTGCGCATATGCGCGACCAGGCCCTGAATGGCTTCGGCCAGGTTGGCCATTGCCGCGGTGGTGCTGCGATTATTGCCGCCTTCCTCCATGGTCGAACGCAAGCGCTCGATGGCGCTTTGCAGGTCGCCGCCGGCACCGGCGGCGGAGTCGCCGGTATATCCGCGCACGGTGGAAGCGAGCCAGTCTTCGAGATCGGTATAGAACCGGTTCTGGGCCTGGCTCGATTGCAGATCGAGAAAGCCGAGAATCAGCGAACCGGCGAGGCCGAACAACGACGACGAAAACGAAATGCCCATGCCGCCGAGCGGCGCGGCGAGGCCTTCCTTCAGCGTGTCGAACAAGGCGCCGGCGTCGCCGCCTACCTTGAGGCCATCGATCACCTTGCCGACCGAGCCTACGGTTTCGATCAGGCCCCAGAAGGTGCCGAGCAGTCCGAGGAACACCAACAGGCCGGTCATGTAGCGCGAAATGTCGCGGGCCTCGTCGAGCCGGGTGGCGATGGAATCCAACAGATGCCGCATGGTCTGCTGCGAGATCGTCATCCGGCCGGTGCGTTCGCCGCCGAGGATCGCCGCCATCGGCGCCAGCAGCGTCGGGTGCCGCTCGACGGCAAGGCCGGGATCGGCGATGCGGAAGTTATTGACCCAGGCGACTTCCGGATAGAGCCGTATCACCTGGCGAAACGACAGGATGGTGCCGATCGCCAGCACAAGACCGATCAGCGCGTTGAGGCCGGGATTGGCAAAGAACGCCAGAATGATCTGCTTGTAGAGCACCACCATCACCAGCGCGCAAAGCACCAGGAACACCAGCATCCGCACCAGGAAGATCCGTGGCGAGGATAGCTTGCTCAGTTCAATTTCCATCGCAGAGCGGGAAGGGGGGCCTGGAGGCATCGGCGGATCATCACCTGTTGCGGGGAGAACGCTTTCGGGCACCAATATGGCACAGCGGTGTCCGGAAAAAAGGCTAGTTGCAGCCGAGGGCGGGGAACTTCGGATTGAAACCGGGCTTAGAGTGGTAGCGTATTTCACAAATCTTTGACGTCACAGCCGCTTAACGGGCATTTGCATGATTATTTTGTACCTTGAGGCTTTGGCCGCGATCGCGCTGTCCCTGTCGGTTCTGATGGCCGGCGCATGGATGGTGCAGCAGCGCACCGGCAATTCCGGCTGGGTCGATACCATCTGGACCTTCTCGCTCGGGCTGGTTGGCGCCGGCAGCGCCTTATGGCCGGTGGCAGGTGCTGCCCCGAACGCGAGGCAGTGGCTGGTCGCGGCTTTGGTGGCGGTCTGGTCGATCCGGCTCGGTCTTCACATCGCGGCGCGTACCGCCGGGATCACCGACGACCCGCGCTATGCCGCTTTCGCCCGCGAATGGGGTGTCGATTCGCCGCGCAAGATGTTCGTGTTTCTGCAAAATCAGGGATTCGGATCGATCCCGCTGGTATTTGCGATTTTCGTCGCGGCCCGGTTTCCGCAAGCAGCACTGCGGCCCCAGGATTATCTGGGCGTGCTGATTTTGTTGATCGGCATAGCCGGCGAAGCGCTCGCCGACGCGCAACTCAAGAAATTCCGCATCGATCCCGCCAACCAGGGCCGGGTTTGCGACGCCGGTCTGTGGCGCTGGTCGCGCCATCCGAACTATTTCTTCGAATGGTTCGGATGGCTTGCTTATCCGGTGATCGCGATCTCGATCGGCGATCCGCTGTTCTATCCGTGGGGCTTTGCGACCTTGCTGGCGCCGGTCTTCATGTACTGGATTCTGGTCTACGTCACCGGCATCCCGCCGCTCGAGCAACAGATGCTGCGCTCGCGCGGCGCTCGCTACCGCGACTATCAGTCGCGCACCAGCATGTTCTTTCCGCTGCCACCGCAAAAGGAAGGGGTCACATGAGCGTCGTCTCCAAAATCATCGGGACCGCCGAACGGGTGCCGCTGCCCGATCTCTTGATCCGCGCCGCGATCCAGCGGCTGTGTTCGCGCACGGCGACGCGGCTCGCCAACGGCGATGCGGCAAGCGACGCCTTATTTGCCGGTGAAATGGCCGCACGCGCCATTGCCGAATGCACCGATGCGGCCAACGCCCAGCATTATGAAGTGCCGGCGGCCTTCTTTGCCCGCGTGCTCGGCCCAAACCGGAAATACTCCTCGTGCTTCTACAAGGAGCCGAAGTCCACGCTGCAGGAGGCCGAGGAGGAAGCGCTGCGCCAGACCGTCGAGCACGCCGGTCTCGCCGATGGCCAATCGATCCTCGAACTCGGCTGCGGCTGGGGTTCGCTGTCGCTATGGATGGCGCGGCAGTTTCCAAAATCCGTAATCATCGCGGTGTCGAATTCGCAGTCGCAACGGCAATATATCGAGAGCGAGGCTGAGAGCGCGCGGATTGAAAAATCTTCGCGTGGTTACCGCGGACATGAATGTGTTCGATCCACGGCGGCAGTTCGACCGCATCGTATCGGTCGAAATGTTCGAGCACATGATGAACTGGCGCCAATTGATGACGCGGGTGAAATCCTGGCTGGCGCCCGATGGCCGCTTCTTCATGCATATCTTCACCCATCGTTCCGGCGCTTATCTGTTCGATCGCGACGACCGGGAGGACTGGATCGCGCAGCATTTCTTCACCGGCGGCGTGATGCCGAGCCATCATCTGATCCGGCAATATTCCGATTTGTTCGAGGTCGAAAAGGAATGGCGCTGGAGCGGCACCCACTACCAGCGCACCGCGCTCGACTGGCTCGCCAATTTCGATTCCCGACGTGACGAGGTCGAGGGCATTCTTCGTGAGCTCTACGGCAGCGACACCGCGTTGTGGATGCGTCGCTGGCGCTGGTTCTTCCTCGCCACCGCCGGATTGTTCGGCTACGCCGACGGCATCGAATGGGGCGTCAGCCATTTCAGGATGAAGGCGGTATAGTAGGCCCTAATCTTTGATGTCATCATTCCCTCAACAGCAGACATCAACGGGCGCGACGGTTATGTCCGCTTTGTGCCCACAGCGGAAGACTAAACGATCCGCAAGACCGGTTGATTTCGATTTTCAGCGAGCCCGATGTCTAGACTGCCATCACGGACGCACAACCACCTCACGGTGCCGGATCGCCGATCAAACAGGCTCCATTGGGGATCACCTTCGGCAGTCATGAATGACGATAGGTATAGGCCCTCTGTCAGACCTACGACGATTTCGGGCAGTCTGCCCACGACAGATAACTCCGCGACAACCTTGTTTCGTAGTAGATCAAATGTCGGCACCCATAAGCGCTCTTCACCCCAACTTCCGCACAAAATGGATACGGCATTTTCGATACGCCAACTCCATTGGATCATCAGACCAAGTTCGCCTCGCGGGTTACCAGATTTTCCGGAACGGTAAGTTCTAGGCGTGAGACGGCCAAATTCCAAAAAGATGGCTGATCCGTACCCTCGCCAGACGTGCGACACAGGCAAACCTATAAGCGCATCGCGGAATATCTGTAGGGCGCTTACGCCGCTATCGCTCAAGCTTAACTCTCCGATCCCGGCCCAGATGTATCGTAGTTACCAAATCAGATAGGTTGTAAGAAGCCATTGCGTCAACCCGTGAAGCGCAACGTGCTGAATTTTACCTGAAACGGCGCGACGTCCGCTTTGGGTCAAACGCGTCGGTTTGGCGATGCCCCGATCACTTCCGGTCTTCCCCTATAAATCGACATCATCAGACAGGGCCAACCGGTCCGTTTCGTGCCAATAGGCGACACAGCGCGAACTCAAGGCGCCAACAGGATTTGCCGACAGGCAGCCGGCAATTGCGAAAGGGTTATCGGCGGCACCGGCTTCGCAGTTGACGGCTGAGCGTAAATGACGGGACCGGTAAACCAATAGGCCAGATCTGCTGAGGCACATCCCTCGCTTTTCGGCGGCGGTGATTGTGGCGTGCAAGCGCTGTCACCTGGAGGACAAGTGATCCGAACATGGAAGTGATAATCGTGACCGTACCAAGGGCGGATCTTGGCAAGCCAGCTGCGGTCGCCCTTGGCCTCGCGGCATCATCCCGAATGCAACTCGGCCCACACAATAGACGAGCTCAACGATCCTGGCGTGAGCGGGTTAACGTCTGCCTACCACTTCCGCTCCACCCCGATGAACGGACGTCGCTGCCGCCCGACGGCATGTCTCAGAAGTGCCACAAGTCGACATCGCTGGAGCGGCCTGAGACCAACACGTTGTCGGTCGGAGCACATCCGCGTGACGGAGAAAGTGTTGAAGCCAAAGGCATGCCTAAGGTAAAATAGCACTGGGTTGAGGCAGTTCCAATTGACGCGGTGGCTGTGGTGGAGTGGTTGCGGCATTTCCTTCTGCAAGAATCGAACAACCGCCTCATGGCCTATGGATTGGCGATCGCGGGACATCTCATCATTGCGCTGATCCTGCTGCTCGGGTTCTTCGAGCGAACCGAGCCTGCTCCGGTTGCCGCGATGCCGGTTGAAATCGTGATGGAAGAGCCTGCGGCGGCTTCGCCGCCACCGGTTTCCACGCCGAATGAACGGAGCAGTTTGCCGAGCGTTCCCACCGTGGCCGACGCCGACAAGCATGCCAAGGCACAGCTTGCGACAGTGGACGTTAATGGTGTCAATCGGCCAAAGCAGCCAGGACACGATGGCGGCGACCCGAGCTCGGGTCCGAACGAGATTCCTATGCCGCGCGCTGCCGGCGACCTTGCTTCCGGCGTTTCCCTTCCCTCCTGGGCGGTCGAACCCATCGGCCTCGCACAACGGCAGGCGACCGCGCGCGAGTTGGGTCAAGACGAATTGACGGCCATCGCGGAGCCGGAGCTTAAGTGCGGTGCGAAAGCGAGGCGGCCGTCACCGCGGGCGGGGATCCGGGGACAAGCGGAGGTGACTGGAATTGCAACCCCGGCTCAGGCGCTAGCCTTGGTCCGATCGACCCAGGTCATGATGGACAGACACATCAATCCGAACTACCTCGCAAACATGGAGGTCTTCACCGAAACATGGGAGGGCCGGACCGTAGTGGTGCTTCCTGCTGGGGTCACTGTGAATGTGGGCGATATGATTTATTTCGATTTCGGCCACGTCGATCCATCCAACCCGTGCCAGTACATTCCGAACCTTGCCGTTAGCGAGCGCTAAAGCATCATGCGCAACGTTCGACATCTGTCACGGCTGCGAGCCTGCGTCCTATCTTCCTCCGTGGCAAAGATCTGTTTTTGGCGAGAAGCGCAGCGGTCTGAAGAGAGTTGCCGTAGCGTGGCTTGCAGGATGTTCGTAGGTCAAACTTCAACACTGCGCGGCTGAAACGACCGTGATGTCGCCTTCGGGTCAAAATGCGAAGTACTCATCGTGAGCAGATGTTTTCCGCTTTGCCTCCAAAGCGACATGCTCGATGCGGTCGGCACTTCGCATTTGTGCCATGAGGAGACTAATGCGTGCCGCAGCAACAGCAGAGTTGCTTGATCAATTCAGCACGCGTTGGCGCGCAGGCTGCTCCGTACCAGGTTTCTTACTGCCAAGCACGTGCCAGACCTCCATCTGGCCCGCGCCTTTGACCTCGATCATTCCCATCGCTTCGCAGTCGAAAGCGTCCTTGACCAGTTCGTAGGTGCTGCGGGTGATCTGGATACATCGCGCGCGTCCATGCGATTCCATGCGACTCGCAAGATTGACTGACTCTCCCCAGAGGTCGTAGATGAATTTCTTGCGGCCAATGATGCCAGCTACCACCGGACCGGAGTTTATACCAATGCGGAAGGTGAGCTGGCGGCCGCCAAACCATGTGCCCGCGACGGTGGCCTGCATATCGAGCGCGAGATTGACAAGTGCGCGTCGCGTGGTCCGACCTGCTGCGCGGTACGCCGGAAGCGACCATGTAGCAGTCGCCAATGGTCTTGATCTTCTCCAGGTCGTATTTCTCGACCAGCCCGTCGAAGCAAAGAAACACTTGGTTGAGTAGTCCGACCAGCTCCATCGGCGTCATCTTGGCCGCTATTGGCGTGAATCCGACCACGTCGGCGAACAGGATACTGACCGCAGGATACTCATCGGCGATCGTGCGCTGTTCCGCCTTGAGGGCCGCTGATATCTCCTTGGGCAGTATGTTGAGCAGCAGCATTTCAGCCCGTTGTTGGAAAAAATCCCGCCGACCGACAAAATAGTAGAGAAGCCCGAAGGTGATCGTAACAACCGCACCAACGTTAAGAACAAAAAACCAGGTCACGAAAGACTCGGGCAAAGCAGCCGGCGAAAGACCGGGCTGCAACGAAGCGCTCAGGATCAGTAGAACGACAAATCCGACGATCCAAAATGATGTGCTGCGCAGGTCTTCAAGTAAAAGGGAGCCAAGCGGGCACAGCGCTGCCCAGATAATCACGATGCTCGACTGCTTGAACCCGCCAAGGCTCAGCGTTAGGAGCCACGGCAGGAGGAGAATGAGGAGTAGCTGGGTAAACCGATAAAATCTGAAATTGCGAGTGTGAGCGAAGATTGCCGTGTTGATCGGGGTGAAGGCGGTGTAGAACCCGGGGATCAGCAGCAGCGATCGGCGCGCCAACGGCGAGATAGATTGCGCTCCATAGCAGGGTCAGGGGCAGTGTTCCGGCGCAGAGGACGACTGCAAGTCGCTTGCGCAACGCCGTTTCATCGCTGTCGCTTGGATCGAGACCTATCCGTCCGACCAGCGTGATCAATGCCTTCATCGAACTCGGCCCCAGAAAGTCGAATTGAGCATAAGGTCGCAGTCCACGCGTATCAACCGCGCGCGTTGGCATTCCTTGGACCTGACCAGCTTAAGTGACCCGGGTTTCTGCGAAGTCCCGCCGATCCCCGGCCTCTCATCTTACTTGATCGCTCGCTTGAGGTTGAAGTCGGTAAAGCGGTTCTCCGCGATTATATCAACGCGACCGTGGGATTTGAGAAGTTGGCGAAAGCGACAGGCACGCCTTCCAAGAGCTTGATGCGCATGTTCGGTCCCAAGGGTAATCCGCGCGCGAATAATTTGTTTGCCGTGATCGGCAAGTTTCAGCGCGTGTCGGGAGTCAGCCTTGCTGTTGCCAGCGGCAGCAGGAAGCGCGCAGCATGGGAAACTTGGCCGAACCTCTTTGGGCTGGCATATCGTCTCGTCCTTCCAAGCCAATTCTCTCACAGCCTGGAAAGCTTACTTCCCCAGCGGCTTCAAAATCTTCACCAGTTCGGCGTGGACGAATTCATTGCCGCAGATCAGGTCGCCGGTCTTGAGCGGATCGTCGTCGCCCGCCATGCCGGAGACGATGCCGCCGGCCTCGCGCAGGATAATCTGCCCCGCCGCCATGTCCCACGGCTTCAGATTGCGTTCCCAATAACCGTCGAGCCGGCCTGAGGCGACAAAGGCCATATCGAGCGAGGCCGCGCCGAACCGACGCAGACCCGCCACCTTCGCCTGTATCGCGGTCATCTCGGCGCGCGACAGGTCAAGATCGCCGCGTCCGATATGCGGCAGCCCGCAGGCGATCACGCATTCGTCGAGTTTGCGGCGGCCGGCGACCCGCAGCCGCTGATCGTTGAGGAAGGCGCCCTTGCCGCGCTCGGCGATGTAGAGGTCGTCATTGGCCGGATTGTAGATCAGGCCGGCGATCATGGTGCCCTCGCGCTGCAGGCCGATCGAAACCGCGAATTGCGGGATGCCGTGCAGGAAATTCGTGGTGCCATCGAGCGGATCGACGATCCAGGTGTGGCTCTTGTCCTCGCCTTCGCGGGTGCCGCCTTCTTCGCCGATGAAGCCGTAACCCGGGCGCGCCTTGATGAGGTCGGTGTACAGCATCTCCTCGGCGCGCCGGTCGGCCATGGTGACGAAATTGGCGGGTCCCTTCAGCGATACCTGCAGATTCTCGACCTCGCCGAGATCGCGCTTGAGGCTGCGGCCGGCGCGGCGCGCGGCTTTGACCATGACATTGATAAGGGCTGAATGCAGCATGATCCCGGCTTGCGATTGAGGTTTCGGCGATTAAAACGCGCCCCCGCTCCCGGATGGGAGGAGGTGAGACGGCCGCCCGATGCCTATGTCGGGCTCAGGACTGGGTGCCCTGCGGTTGGGATGGCGTCAAGCCGCATCATTTGCTGCCGAGCCATTTGCGGGCCGCGGCCTCGGCCCTGGCGTGGTCCTCGGGGCTGAGGCTGGCGAAGGCCTCGTCGAGCGTGGGGTCGCCCTTGCCGACGCCTTTCGCGACGAGGTGCCATTTGAGGCCCTCGATCTTGTCCATCGGGGTGCCTTGTCCGCTCAACAGCACATGCGCCAGCCGGTTCTGCGCGATCGGACTGTTCTGCCGGGCGGCCTTGCGCAGCAGCGCCACCGCAGCAGGTTGGTTCTGCGGCGTGCCGGTACCGTTGAAAAGCGCAATGGCGTATTCGACTTCGGCGTCGACATTGTCGGCGAGCGAGGCGGCTTGCAGCAGCCGCACCGATTTTTCGAGGTCTTTCGGGACGCCATTCCCCTCCTTGTAGAAGGTTGCGAGCGCGTATTGGGCTTCCGCATTGCCGGCATCGGCGGCAACGCGAAGTAGTTCGGCTGAGCGCCTGAGATCCTGCGGCAATGTCTGACCGTCGAGATAGAGCAGCGCCAGATTATAGGCCGCCTTTGGATTGCCAAGCTTGGCCGAGGATGCCAGCAGCTTGACGGCGTCCTCGCGGTTGACGGGACCGCCGCGCCCGGCAAGGCGAAGCATCGCCAGCGCGAACATGCCCTCGCGGTCGCCGCCATCGGCGGCGCGCTGGTACCACTCCGCCGCCTTGGCATCGTCGCGCTTGACGCCCATGGCGTTGGCATAGAGTTCGCCGAGCATCGTCATTGCCTTCGGATCGCCTCTCTCCTGCGCGCGCTGGTTGGCGAGATCGAATGCGGTCTTGTATTGCCCGCGCTGATAAGCGCCGAACACCAGGTCGACATTGGGATCGTCTGGCGCAGGGGCAGGGGTCACGGTCGGCGTAGCGGCATTGGCCGCCGGCTTGGCGGCAGATGCTGCCGGCTTGGTGATCGTGTGCGGTTTTGTCTTCGGCTTTGCGGCTGATTTGCTCGCGGGTGGGGATTGTGCCGCCGGAGGCGCCAGCGAGACCTGCGCCACAGCGCTGCTTGCGGCCAGCGTCGACAAGCCTACGAGGATCGAAATGGGACGCAGGATCTTCATTTCCGGCGCTATTCCTGTTCGGCTTTGGCTTTTCCGGAACCCGCCGCATGCACCTGCCGGATCGCCTGCTCGATGTCGATCAGGGCCGCCGCCGCGCCGCGCGGGTCGTCCCAGATGAAATCGCCGACCAGGATGAAATCGGCGCCGGCTGCGGCGAATACGCGGGCCTCCTCGCGAGACGCCGCAAAGCCGACGCAGGGCGGTTCAAACAGTTCGGCCCACCATTGCAGGCGTTCGGCGATCGCGTCGAGCGACGGCCGTTGCCGGTTGGCATCGGGCTCGCCGAACAGGACGTAATCCGCGCCGGCTTCGCCCGCGGCCATCGAATCGTGTCGCGTCGACAGGCCGCCGACGCCGATGATGCGGTCGGGCTTCAAGGTCGGCAGCGCATCTTCCATGGCTTCGAAGCCGGTCAGATGGGCGCCGTCGGCGCCGCCGCGGGCAACCAGTTCGACATGGCCATCGAGCAAAAGCGCGGCGCCGCTGTTCTGGACCGCCGGCGCCAGCGCCTTGATGCGCGAGATCATCGTGCGCTGGTCGGTCGTCGCAAGCCGCATCAGCACCGCGGCGACGTCGGCGCCGGCGAGCAAGCCCGGCAGGCTTGCCATAGCGGCGACGGATCGTCCACGACGGCGTTGCAAGATAGAGACGCGGCGCAGGGCGCGGCGGAGGTTTAGTGGCCATGATGTCGGCTAGATGCCCCCGGACTGCGGCCAAAAAAGGGGCGGCAAGACGCCCGCGGCAGCATCGTCATGCGACTTTCGGATCAAGCTCGCCCTTGGTGTAGCGCTTGGCCATTTCGGCGGTGGTCAACACCTTCTTGATCTTGCCGGCCTGACCGGCGGTATTGAATTCCTGCAGCCGCTGCTTGCACAGCTTGGCCATCGCTTCCATCGCCGGCTTGAGGTATTTGCGCGGATCGAATTCGCTCCGGATTCTCGCTCAGCACCTTGCGGATCTGGCCGGTCATCGCCATGCGGTTGTCGGTGTCGATGTTGATCTTGCGGACGCCGTTCTTGATGCCGCGCTGGATCTCGGCGACCGGCACACCCCAGGTCGGCTTCATCTTGCCGCCATTGGCGTTGATGATGTCCTGCAGGTCCTGCGGCACCGACGACGAGCCATGCATCACCAGATGGGTGTTGGGCAGCTTGCGGTGGATTTCCTCGATCACATTCATGGCCAGAATGTTGCCGTCCGGCTTGCGCGTGAATTTATAGGCGCCATGCGAGGTGCCCATCGCGATCGCCAGCGCGTCGACTTTGGTCTCCTTGACGAACTTGACGGCCTCGTCGGGATTGGTGAGCAATTGGTCATGGGAGAGCTTGCCTTCGGCGCCGTGGCCGTCCTCCTTGTCGCCCATGCCGGTCTCGAGCGATCCCAGCACGCCGAGTTCGCCTTCCACCGAAATGCCGCCGAGATGGGCCATGTCGGTGACGGTCTTGGTGACGCCGACATTGTAGTCCCAGTCGGCGGCGGTCTTGCCGTCGGCCTTCAGCGAGCCGTCCATCATCACCGAGGTAAAGCCGGCCTGGATCGCGGTCATGCAGGTGTCGGGTCCGTTGCCGTGATCGAGATGCACGCAGACCGGAATTTGCGGATAGATCTCGGTAACCGCGTCCATCATGTGCCTGAGCATGATGTCATTGGCGTAGGACCGCGCGCCGCGCGAGGCCTGGATGATGACCGGCGCATCGAGACTGGAGGCGGCGTCCATGATGGCGAGCGCCTGTTCCATGTTGTTGATGTTGAAGGCCGGTACGCCGTAGTCGTGTTCCGCCGCGTGATCGAGCAATTGACGCAACGTGATACGAGCCATGTTATTCTCCGGGTTTGGACGTCGACTTCAATCTAGAGCACGGTCCCGAACAATGGGAACCGAATTTACGAAAAGATCGTGCTCAGACAAGGAGATAAGATCATGATCCAATGATTATGATCCCGTCATTCTTAAAACCTCGACGCCGGGCAAAGGTTTGCCTTCCATCCATTCAAGAAACGCGCCGCCGGCGGTCGAAACATAGCTGAAATCGCCAGCAACGCCGGCCTGGTTCAGCGCCGCCACGGTATCGCCGCCGCCGGCGACCGAGATCAGCTTTTTCGCCTTGGTGCGGCTCGCCGCATGCCTGGCCGCCACCATGGTGCCGCGGTCGAACGGCGTCATTTCGAAGGCGCCGAGCGGGCCGTTCCAGACCAGCGTTGCGGCGTCGTCGATCGCCGCGTGAATTCGCGCGATCGACTGGGGCCCGACGTCAAGGATCATGCCGTCGGGAGGGATCGCATCGAGGCCATAGGCGTGGGACGGCGAATTGGCGGCGAAATGAAACGCCACCACCGCGTCCACCGGCAGGATGATGGCGCAATTGGCGGCTTCCGCCTTCTCGATGATCCGTAGCGCGGTGGCGGCGAGGTCCTTCTCCGCCAGCGATTTGCCGATTCCGACGCCCTGCGCATGCAGGAAGGTATTGGCCATGCCACCGCCGATCACCAGCGCATCGACCTTGGTGACGAGGTTTTCCAGAAGATCGATCTTGGTCGAGACCTTGGCGCCGCCGATGATGGCAATCACCGGCTTGGTCGGCGCTTCCAGAGCTTTGCCGAGCGCGTCGAGTTCGGCCTGCATGGTTCGCCCGGCATAGGCCGGCAACTTGTGGCCGAGGCCCTCGGTTGAAGCATGCGCCCGGTGCGCTGCCGAGAACGCATCGTTGACCCAGATATCGCCGAGCTTTGCCAGCTCCGCCACGAAGGCCGGATCGTTGTTTTCTTCCTCTTTGTGGAAACGGGTATTTTCCAGGCAAAGGATGTCGCCGTCTTTCATCGCGGCAATCGCCGTTGCCGCGACCTCGCCGACGCATTGATCGGCAAACGCTACCGGCTTTCCAAGCACCTCGGCCAGGGCCGCGGCCACCGGCCTCAGCGACTCTTTGGCGTCACGGCCCTTCGGCCGGCCGAAATGCGCCAGCAAGATCACCTTGCCGCCCTTGTCGGAGATCTCGGTGACGGTAGGTGAGATCCGTTCGAGCCGGGTAGCGTCGGTGACGCGGCCCTGCTCCATCGGCACGTTGAGGTCGACGCGCAGCAGCACGCGTTTGCCCTTTACGTCGACGTCATCGAGAGTGCGGAATGTTTTGGACATTGGTGAATCTCGCGCTGCTACATCAGTGATAGCCGCCGCCAGAGTGCGTCGGCGGATCGCTTCCTGGTTGGTCGTGACCTTCATGCCCTGCCGGAATCCGTACGCGATAAAGCGAGCAGCCGTATCGCGCAGGGAATTCCGATCAGGCCGGAACGGCCATCGTGCAGCCTTTAGAGCAGCTTGCCCATCGCCACGGCGGTATCGGCCATGCGGTTGGAGAAGCCCCATTCATTGTCGTACCACGACATCACCCGCACCAGCGTGCCGTTCTGCACCTTGGTCTGGTCCATGTGGAATGTGGAAGAATGCGGATCGTGGTTGAAGTCGATCGAGACGTTGGGCGCGGTGGTGTAGCCGAGGATGCCCTTCATCTGCTGCTCGCTGGCGCGCTTCATCGCTTCGTTGATTTCCTTCACCTCGGTCTTGCGCTGGGCGACGATCTTGAGATCGATCACCGAGACGTTCGGGGTGGGAACGCGGATCGCGACGCCGTCGAGCTTGCCGAGCAGCTCCGGCAGCACCAGGCCGATCGCCTTGGCAGCACCGGTGGAGGTCGGGATCATCGACATCGCCGCGGCACGGCCGCGATAGAGATCGCTGTGCAGGGTATCGAGCGTCGGCTGGTCGCCGGTATAAGAGTGGATCGTGGTCATGAAGCCGGTCTCGATGCCGACGGTGTCGTTCAGCACCTTGACCACCGGCGCCAGGCAATTGGTGGTGCACGAGCCGTTCGAAACGACCAGATGCTCATTCGTCAGCTTGTCGTGGTTGACGCCAAACACGACCGTCAGGTCGGCGCCATCGGAGGGCGCCGATACCAGCACCCGCTTGGCGCCGGCAAACGAGATGCGCCGAGGCTTTGGCCTTGGCGCTGAAGATGCCGGTGCATTCCAGCGCAATATCGATACCGAGATCTTTCCACGGCAGCGTATTGGGATCGCGATGCGCGGTGACCTTGATCTTGCCGTTGCCGAGATTGATCGAATTGCCGTCCACCGTCACCGTGCCGGGAAAGCGGCCATGCACCGAATTGTAGCGCAACAGATGGGCGTTGGTCTCGACCGGGCCGAGATCGTTGATGGCGATGACCTCGATGTCGTTGCGCCTGGCTTCGTAAATGGCGCGCAGGACATTGCGGCCAATACGGCCAAATCCGTTGATCGCGACCCGGACTGCCATATCGTGGTTCTCCTTTGATAATCCTGTTTCGATAGCTTGCGTTGCCCCCGCGGAGCCTGCTGTGCCGGCCGCGGAGGTGCTTGCTGTGCATCGCCCGGTTCGGCCGGGCGAGAACGGACCGTATGAACCTTAGCTAATCCTTTTTTTCGGCAATCTCAACCGTCAGTCCGGAGCATGATCGGAAAAGACCACTTTCGAAAACATCATGCGCAAAAAAATATCTAAACTCGCTTCAGGACTGCGCTGACCGCGGCCTCGGCGGTAATTCCGAAATGCTTGTACAGATCCTTGGCGGGCGCGCTGGCGCCGAAACCATGCATGCCGATGAATTCGCCATCGCGTCCGATCACGGCGTCCCAGCCGAACCGGACCGCGGCCTCGATCGCCACCTTGACCGGCGCGTTGCCGATGATCGCTTTTTGCTTGTCCTCCGGCTGCGCCAGCAGCAATTCCAGCGCGGGCACCGACACTACCCGTGCCGCGATACCGCGCTCGGCCAGTTGCTTCTGGGCGGCGACCGCGATCTCGACCTCGGAGCCGGAGGCAAACAGCGACACCTTGGCCTCGCCCTGGGCGGCGACCAGTTCATAGGCGCCATAGCGGCACGGCATGTCCGCCGGCGCCGAGGTGCGCAATTGCGGCAGGTTCTGGCGGCTCAGCACCAGCACCGTCGGGCCATCGATTTGATTCAGCGCCAGTTCCCAGCACTCCGTCTACCTCGATCGCATCGCAGGGCCGGAAGACACGCATATTCGGAATGGCGCGTAGCGCCGCGAGATGTTCGACCGGCTGATGGGTGGGGCCGTCTTCGCCGAGCCCGATCGAATCGTGGGTCATCACATAGACGACGCCGGCTCCCATCAGCGCGGCGATGCGCATCGCCGGACGGGCATAGTCGGTGAAGCAAAGGAAGGTGGCGCCGTTCGGCGCAAAGCCGCCATGCAGGAAGATGCCGTTCAAGGCCGCGGCCATGCCGTGCTCGCGGATGCCGTAATGAACGAAGCGTCCCTTCGGGGTCTTGGCCGAAAAGTCCACCGCCGACTTGGCCTTGTTGTTGTTGGAGCCGGTGAGGTCGGCGGAGCCGGCGACGAATTCCATCGGCATCGCGATCGCAATCGCATCGATCGCCGACTCGGAGGATTTGCGCGTGGCGATATTCTGCGGCGTTACCAGCAGCGCCGCCTTGTGCGCCTTGAGCGCTTTCGCCAGCACCGCCGGCCGCTCATGCCGCAAGCGGCGGTCGAATTCGGCGCGCTTGCGGTTCGACAGCTCCGCAAATCGCGCTTCCCATTCCTTGCGCGCGCCGACGCCGCGGCTGCCCGCGTCGCGCCAGGCCTTGAGGACGTCGTCGGGCACCGAGAACGGCTCCAGCGAAATCCCGAGTTTTTCCTTGGCGCCCTTGAGCTCGTTGGCGCCGAGCGCTTCGCCATGCGCCTTGTTGGTGCCGGCCTTGGTCGGCGCGCCGAAGCCGATCGTGGTCTTGCAGGCGATCAGCGAAGGCTTGTTGGATTTCTGTGCGCGCGTGATCGCCGCGGCGATGGCTTGCTGATCTTGTCCGTCGATCAGTTCGGCCTGCCAGCCGGCGGATTTGAAGCGCTTGACCTGGTCGACCGAGTTGGAGATCGAGGTCGGGCCGTCGATCGAAATGCCGTTGTCGTCATACAGCACGATCATCTTGTGGAGCTTCCAGTGACCGGCCAGCGCGATCGCTTCCTGCGAAACGCCCTCCATCAGGTCGCCGTCGGAAACCAGCACATAGGTGTGATGCTCGACGATCTTCTTGCCGAATTCAGCGGCGAGCATCTTCTCGGCGAGCGCCATGCCGACCGCTGTCGCGATGCCCTGGCCGAGCGGTCCCGTGGTGGTCTCGATGCCCTTGGTGTGGAAATTCTCGGGGTGACCCGGCGTCAGCGATCCCAACTGCCGGAAGCGCTTGATCTGGTCGAGCGTCATCTCGGCATTGCCGGTCAGATACAAGATCGCATACAGCAGCATCGAGCCATGGCCGGCCGACAGCACGAAACGGTCGCGGTCAGGCCAGTTCGGCTCGGCGGCGTCGAATTTCAAAAATTGCGTGAATAGCACGGTGGCGATGTCGGCGGCGCCCATCGGCAGGCCAGGATGGCCGGAATTGGCCTTCTCGACCGCATCCATGGCGAGGCCGCGGATCGCATTGGCCATACGGGTATGATCGACACTCGTCATGATGAAAATCCGTCTGAAATGAGATGCTTGGTGACGATCCGCTCCGCGGGCGCACGCCGCGGCACAAACCTGGTGGCAACGGGAAGTTCTGGGCTGGATAGCATCTGTGTTCGCCGAGTTCAAGGCCGGGTCCGGAGGGTTGCAACGCGCCGCAACGCCGAAAAGTTGCTTTACGGTGCATAGTTCCGCTGCAGCGTTGCGCTAGGCTCGCTTGCCACGTAAATTTCATCGCCTAAACGCTTGCCGAGCCGCCAATTTTATCGGTGCGCGGCCGGCTCAGATGAGGTCCGCATTGACTGCATGAACGAGCGTCCCGCCAACGGTTCCGGCCACGCCGAGCCCGCTTCAGCCGATATCGACGCCGCGACGCGGCGGCTGATGGCGGCGCTTGATGCGCTGGAAAGCGCGGTCGAGCGGCGGCGCGAAGCCGACCGCGACGAGAACGAACTGGCGGCCCGGATTTAGGCGTTGGGAACGGACCGGTCGCGGCTTGCCGACGAGCTCGACGGATCGCTGGTGAAGTCGCGCCGGCTGGAGCGCGCCAATCGCGAGATCGCCGATCGGCTGGATGCGGCGATCGGCACCATCCGTGCGGTGCTCGATGCGGGAGAGACCTCATGAGCCATGTCAACGTCACCATCAATGGCCGGCAATACCGGATGGCCTGCGAACCGGGGCAGGAGGCGCGGCTGCTACAACTGGCGGAAAGCTTCGAGACGCGGATCGGAAGCTTGCGCGGCAAATTCGGCGAAATCGGCGATGCGCGGCTGACCGTGATGGCGGCGTTGACGGCGTGCGATGAACTGGTCGATGCCAGCCATCGCATCCGCAGCCTTGAGGAAGAACTCGAAGCCTTGCGCGGCGTCCGCGTCGCGGCGGCCGATCGCGCCAGGGCGACGCAGACCGCCGTCGCCAAAGCGCTGAACGCCGCCGCCGACCGCATCGAGAAGACCACCCAGGTGCTGAACCGCACCATCGGCGGCGGCGTGGCGATCGGTTAGAACATTGGCCGCCGCAGACTTATCCGTCTGCGAGGAGCGGAGCGACGAAGCAATCCATCTTTCCGTGTTGCGGCTGGATTGCTACGCCTCGCTCGCAATGACGTTAAAGCTGGCGGTTCGCCTTCATAGCGCTTACATTGATCGGGCGAAGCTGTGTCGCGCGTCAGGAGCCATATATCCCCGGGGCCTTATCGATCCTTCCGGGAACTGTCCCTGGCCAGGTCCGTGGACTTGGTCACATGGTGCCCACCTACTTTCGTAGGGAACTCCGGGATCGAGCGCTCCAACGGCCATCGCGGCTTCGCACTTTATTCTTTAGTTTGACCGGACGGCGCGTTCTTCATCTCTCCCCGCAGGCGCTTCAACGAGTCGTCCCTGCGAACGCAGGGACCCATACGACGAGGACTTCCGTTTCGGCACTGGAGCGGAGGCCTTTCACTTCTGAGGCCGGGGATTATGGGTCCCTGCGTTTGCAGGGACGACCCGCTGAGAGCTTGCGCTAACATAACGCGCAGTCGCTGATGATAAGGCGCAAGGTCTGTGACCCCCGCCCCCATCTCAAAGAGTGACCTCCGCGCCGCGGCCCTGGCGGCACGCGACGCGCTGAGCGATGGCCGGCGCACTGCCGCCGCGCTGGCCATCGCCACGCGCGGGCTGCCGTTTGAAATGGCGCCCGGCGCGATCATTTCCGGTTATTCGCCGATCCGCAGCGAGATTGATCCTGTGCCGCTGATGCGGGCGCTGGCGGGGCAGGGCGCGCGGCTGGCGCTGCCGGCGGTGATGGCGCGCGGCAGATCGCTGGCCTTTCGGGCCTGGTCCGCCGGCGACCGGTTGATGATGGGGCCGCTCGGTATTCTCGAACCGTCACCGGCTGCGGCCGAGATGATCCCCGACATCATGCTGGTGCCGCTGGCTGCGTTCGATCGCGCCGGACATCGCATCGGCTATGGCGCCGGACATTACGACTACACCCTGGCGCATGTGCGGAAAGCAAAACCGATCGTGGCCATTGGCATTGCGTTTGCGGTGCAGGAAATTAAGGCGGTACCGGCGTTGGCGCACGACGTGGCGCTGGATTTTGTGCTAACGGAAACCCACGCATTCGATTTCCGGAGTTCATGATCTTGCGCATTCTTTTCGTCGGTGACGTGGTCGGCAGGTCCGGGCGCACCGTTTTGTCGGAGCATCTGCCCGGCTTCATCCGCGACTGGTCGCTCGATCTCGTCGTCGTCAACGGCGAGAACGCCGCCGGCGGCTTCGGCATCACCGAGGCGATCTACCAGGAATTTATCGATATCGGCGCCGACGCCGTCACGCTCGGCAACCATGCCTGGGACCAGCGTGAGGCACTGGTGTTCATCGAGCGTGCGCCGCGGCTGGTTCGCCCGGCGAATTTTCCCAAGGGTACGCCGGGCCGCGGCACCGCACTGGTCGACACCAAGAACGGCAAGCGCGCGCTGGTCATCAACGCCATCGGCCGCGTCTTCATGACACCGTTCGACGATCCGTTCGCAATCGTCAACCGCGAGCTTGAGGCCTGTCCGCTGCGGGCGGCGGCGGACGCCATCGTGGTCGATTTCCATTGCGAGGCGACCAGCGAGAAGCAGGCGATCGGAATTTTCTGCGACGGCCGCGCCAGTCTGGTCGTCGGTACCCACACCCATGTGCCGACCGCCGACCACCAGATCTTTCCCGGCGGCACCGCCTACATGACCGACGCCGGCATGACCGGCGATTACGATTTGATCATCGGCATGCAAAAGGAAGAACCGCTGCGGCGTTTCACCTCGGGCATTCCGTCGGGGCGGTTCGAAGCGGCGCATGGTGTCGCAACGCTCTCCGGCGTCGCGGTGGAGACCGACGATGCGACCGGCCTTGCGCTGCGGATCGCGCCGGTCCGGATCGGCGGAAGGCTGGAGCCGGCGCTGCCGGCGTTTTGGGCGGGTTAGAACTCGTCGGGCGGAAAAGCGTAGCCTATTCCGCCGTTACAGCCGCGAAGTTGGTGGATTATGCTTCGCTAATCCACCCTGCCGGAGCCGGCGATCAAACCTTCAGGTCCCGCGCGATCGCCTTGCGAGTCGCCGCGCCATAAGGCGGCTTGAAGCCTGCGAGCTTCGCCACGTCCATCTTGGGTTGCTTGTAGATGCTGCGGGCATGGCTGAACGTCTTGAAGCCATCCTGGCCGTGATAGCTGCCCATGCCCGACGGTCCGATCCCGCCAAAGGGCAGGTCGTCCATCGCGGCATGGAACACCACGTCGTTGATCGTCGTGCCGCCGGCTACCGTGCGATCCAGCACCTGACGCTGTTCCGCCTCGTCGGCGCCGAAATAATACAGGCCGAGCGGGCGATCGTGACGGTTCACATAGTCGATCGCCTCGTCGACTTTGCGATAGCGCATGATGGGGAGGATCGGGCCGAAGATTTCCTCCCGCATCACCGTCATATCCTCTTTGACATTGCGCAGCAGGTAGAGCGGCATCTTCTGCCCGTTGGACGCGGCGAAATCCTCGCCGGCCGGATTGACCTCGACCACGTCGGCGCCCTTGGCGCGGGCGTCGTCGAGATAGCCGTTGAGGCGCGTCACATGCCGTTCGTTCGCCACCGACGTGTAATCGGGATTGGAAAGCAGCGTCGGATAGAGCTTCGCCGCGGCCTGTTTGATTTGTCCGACGACCGCGTCCTCCTGCTCCTCCGGCACCAATAGATAGTCGGGAGCAAGGCAGATCTGACCCGCATTCATCATCTTGCCGGCGGTGATGCGCTCGGCCGCCTGCGCCACGTTGGCGCTTCGCCCGACGATCGCCGGCGATTTTCCGCCAAGCTCCAGCGTGACCGGGGTGAGGCTGTCCGCCGCGGCGTGCAGGATGTGACGTCCAATCGCGGTGGCGCCGGTGAAGATGAGATGATCGAAAGCCAGCGCGGAAAAGGCCCGGCCAGTCTCGGGGCCGCCGGAGATGAAGGCCAATTCCTCACGCGCGAAATAACGCGGCGCCAGCTCCTCCAGCAGTGCTGCGACGCGAGGGGTGTATTCCGATGATTTCACCATCACGCGGTTGCCGGCGGCAAATGCGCCCGCGATCGGTCCCATCGTCAGCGTGATCGGAAAATTCCACGGCGCGATCACGCCGACCACGCCTTTGGGCTGATATTCGATCCAGGCTTTGGCGCCGAGCAAGCCGAGCGGAAAGTCGAGCTTGCGCTTCTCGTTCCGCGCCCAGCGATCGACGTGTTTGATCGCATGCTTGAAGGTACGGATCGGGCCGACGATGTCGGCCAGCATCGACTGTTCGCGACTGCGGTGTCCGAAATCGTCGGAGAGTGCCGCGCACAAGGCCTCGCCGTTCTCGACCAGCAGGTTGATCGCGCGTTGCATGCGATCCTTGCGCACGGCAATGCCGACGGGCATTTCCGCCATGAATGCCGCCCGTTGCGCCGCCAGCAGCGACCGCAAATCCTGAGCCGTGATGTCAGCCATTTTAAGTTCCTCCCTCGACCGTTGCTTCATGGTGTCACGGATCGCGGGCCTGCGGAACAGATATTCCGGCGTCAGGAACGCGCCGTTGGTTGATTTGCCCGGCGGGATTGTTCGGCGCGTAGCGCGGAATAACTCGCGCGAGCTAATTTTTCTCGGCTTTATGCTTCTCAATGCTGTGTTTGATGAAACCCACGATCAGCGTCAGGCATCCGCCGGCGGCGAGCCCGGTGAGGACTTGCAGAACGACATTATCGGCGTCGTCGATCTCATTCAGGCTGCCGCTGGCAGTGACCACGGTGACGGCAAGCTTCTGCAGGAAAGTGCCGCTCAACGCGCCGCCGACCGCACCGACGAGGGTGTGACCTAAAAATCCGAAGCGGTGCTCTTCGGCGGCGCTCGCTGCAAAATGCCCGCCGAGCACCCCTGCAACAATTTGAATCACAAGATTGGTTGACGTCCAGATCATCGCGTCCCTCATTTGCTTTTCAAAGATCTTGACCGATGTCGTTTCTTGCCGCTCGTCGGGCATCCATCCACAAACCGGCATTTCCGAATCGAAAAAACGGTGCAGCAATGCTAGGCTGCGGAGGCGCGATCGCTCAAGCGCGACAGCGCGTTTCGAAACATTCCGAAATACTATGAAAAGCGCGCGAGGAGAGTATGCCGCACCGCGCCACAAATATAAGTTGCGGCAACGGAACCTATTCTCATTATGGTTGTTGTCATGCCGATCCCCGAGCGAAGCGGGATTTGGGATGATAAAAGTTGGCAGCCAAAATGGTCAAATCTCTCTCCGCCCTGGCGATTTTGTTGCTCCTCGGAGCGACGGTGGTGGCGCTGCCAGGCTTTGCCCCCAGCGTGGAAGCCCGCGAGAGCGCGGTGTTGGCCAAAGCCGACCGGCTTCCGGCCCAAACGGCGGCCATCGATTGCTCAACCCAGGTCTGGCCAGATTTCGCTGCGTCCTGTTTACGAAACACGAGTGCGGGCGTGAAGATTCATGAAGCTCGTCTTGTGACCGTCCGTCGCTAAATTTTTTCTAATTTTCCTGTTCCTGTTTAATTTACCACCACAGCAGATCGGAATTTCATGACTTACCCCGCGCGCGAAAGCGACGTTCAGATCAGCCGTGTCCACAGCATGGCGCTCCGCCAGGAAATTGCTGAAAGGCTCGGCGCCGATCTCGACCGCAAGCCCATTGGAATGCCGCCACGCTTGACGATGCTGATGAATCGATTGCGCGACGAGCCCTGACGCATCCGGCTTGAGCTGGATCGGTGAAAGATTTCGCGCACGCGTCTTTTCCGCCCGACACGATTGGAATCATGACGCAGGCGATGGAAAGCGCGCTGTTCACGCTTGCGCAGCCCGTCGGTTCGGCGCGGATTCGGTCGGTTGCTGAGACCATTCTGCGGTGTGCCAAGGACGGCGAACGGGACGCCGCGGTCCTTGCGCGAATGGGGTTGCTGGAGCTTCTGATTTCACCGCACGAACATATAGGTAGCTTGAATTAGCTCGCTATTTTGCTGCGAAAGGCGCAGCAAGGGCCACGCCACTTCGTTCAGCGCCGCTGAGTGACCCGTTATCGCTTCGTGAGAGAGTGAGGCTATCCTGTCAGCGGTTTCCACCGAGGTGCCGAACGTTCTGATCGTGGAGGACGAAATGATTCTGCGCATGCGTGCAGTCGACATCGTCGAGGATGCCGGATTTCATCCAATTGAAGCCGTCAATGCCGATCAAGCAATCGCCATTCTTGAGTCCCGCTCGGACATCTCCCTGCTCTTCACGGATATCCAAATGCCCGGCAGCATTGACGGCCTGATGCTGGCCCACGCGGTGCACAGCCGCTGGCCCGCGATCAAGATCATTCTGGTTTCCGGTCAAGTGAACCCATCTGAAGCGGAAAGGCCGGCAGACAGCCGTTTCTTCGGCAAGCCGCTCGGTGTCGAACAAATGGTCACCGAATTGCAGGCCATGGTGGGCGCGGGCGCGTTGACGATCGTGCCGGACGCAACGGTTCAGCCGGCGGACGAAGCGCTTGATGCCGCAGCGCCAATGGACCCATCGCCGCGCTCGGCGCAAGAAGCCGTCCTGTCGGCCGAGAACGACAGCCTCCGCCTGTTACTGGAACAAGCCGGTATCGACGCCAAAACCTTGCTGACCCAGGCCGGCATCGACGCCAAGGAGCGAGAGGCGGCCGACAAGTTGCAGAAGCTGATCCTCGGAGAACTGCATCATCGCATCAAGAACACGCTTGCTACGGTCAGTGCCATTGCGTCCCAAAGTTTTCGGGCGGCGACCAGTATTGAGCAAGGGCAAAAGGCCATGGAGGGGCGGCTGCTCGCGTTGGGACGAGCCCATGATCTGCTGATGCAGGTCAGCTGGGCTAATGCAAGTCTCAGCCATACTTTCAGCAGCGCGACCGAACCCTATGACGGCCAGGGCGCCCGGCGTTTTCATTTCAACGGGCCGGACCTCAGAATCACCTCTGGCGCCGTCGTTGCGCTCGCGATGACGTTCAACGAACTATGTACCAACACCACCAAATTTGGCGCACTCTCCGTTCCCGCCGGCCGCGTTGATATCTCATGGACGATCGACGAGCCGAAGCAGAGGCTCCGCCTTGTCTGGACGGAGCGAGGCGGTCCCGCGGTGCAGCCTCCGGCACGGCGAAGTTTCGGCACCCGCATGATGGAGTCGCTCGGCCACCAATTGAACGGCCAGGTGCAGCTCGCCTATGAACCATCGGGGTTCGTCTACTCATTGGATGTGCCGCTGAGCTCGATCAGAGCGGCGGCGTAAGCATACGTCTCCGGCCGAGCGCACGCCTACCCAACAGACCGGTGAGCGGACGGGGTCAACGCCGTCAGCCGCCGAAGGCGGTGGCGCGCCAGCGCCAGCCTTGAGGCCGGCCGATCAAACCGAGCTACTTCCAATACAGCTGCTCTGATTTTCAAGGTGAAGGATTTCTGCGCAACTCGGGCGCATCGCGCCGCGCGAATGTGAAGGCGTGTTTGGATTCAACGTCGCAATGCACGACTCTAAGACTGTTGAAATCGCCGAATGTGCGACACGTCGTCGACGAGGACGCAGGCCGACGGTCAGAACGGCGCATCCCGCATCAAAGTTTATACGCGGTGCGGAAGCCGCCCCAGTGCCGGCCATTGACGCGGATCGGCACGTCGATCTCGCGCATCATGATGGTGTTGCCGTTACCCATGTCGCGGGCGTAGCTCTGGATCAGATAGGAGCGCAGGTTGCGTCCGGCGGCGAGGCCGGCTGCGTCATTGAAGATCCGGCGGTTGCGGCTGTTGGCGGTGTTCCAGGCGAGATCGCCGGGCCGTTGCGGATGCGAGTAGATCTTGTTGTGCACCGGCAGGTAGCCGTTGCGGTCGATCATCGCGCAGAACACCATGCGCGGGTCCTTGGCGAGGAACGCCTCCTGAAATGGAGGCAGCGCGCGATCCGCCCAGTTCAGGATCCGGGTAGAGTGCTGTACCGGATTGGTGCCGGCGATCTCGACATAGTTTTCGTCGAACATGTCGTCGACGGAGATGGCGCCGTTGGCGATGGCTGTCTCGAACATGCGGGTCAGCGCGATGCCGGCTTCCATCGCGCGGGTGACGAATTCGGTGTTCTCATCGTGGATCGCCCACAGCCGGTCTTCGATTTTTTCGGCAAGCGCAGCATTCGGCGCCTCGAACCGCGCCCGCGCGCCGGCGTTCGAATGCTCGCGCACGCGAATCTTGCAGGCGCCGATGCTTTCCAGGGTGGCGCTGAGGGTTTCGTTCAGCGGCAGCCGTTCGGCGTCCGGGCCGCCGACCAGGATGGCTTCCCTGGAAATCTCGTAGACCTTGGCCGTGATCGGGCCGCGCGCGGTTTGAATTTCAATATTGAGGTAGCACGGCAGCCGCTCGTGCTTGCGCTGGTCTTCGCGTTCGCCCTGGCGCAGCAAGACGGCGCAGCGCGATTTGAGCTTTTGCGCGAACATGGTGACGGCGTTGCCGGCTTTGGCCACGCTTGCACCGTGCTCTTGCGCCTCTTTGGCCGCGCAGTCGATTTCGGCCGCGCTGTCGCCGACCGACACGATGAAATTCGATGCCGTGGCGGCGTTGTCGGATACCTCGCTGGTGGTTTCGGTCTGCTCGGCGACCGCACCGCTGACGTTTTCGAAGACCGGCCGGATCGCCTCGATCGCCTGGGAGATCCGATGCACCGCATCAACCGAGCCCGCGGCATCTCTCTGCAGCGCCTCGATCTTATTGGTGATTTCCTTGGTGGCGTCCTGGGTTTGCACCGCGAGCGCCTTGACCTCGGAGGCGACCACGGCGAAACCGCGACCGGCGGCGCCGGCCCGCGCAGCTTCGATGGTGGAGTTGAGCGCCAGCAGCGTGGTCTGCCTGGCGATCTGCGCGATCAGGTTGACGACATTGCCGATCGCGGCCGACGATTCGCGCAAGCGATCGACATTGAGGCTGGCGTCACGGGCAGCGGCGCTGGCCTGATCGGCGAGCCTGCTGGCGTCGCGTACCTGGGAGCCGATGCCCTGCGCCGAAAGGGTGAACTTGTCCGCAGCCTGCGAGAAGGTCGTCGCGGTTTGATGCGCGGCGCTGGTACGTCCGGTCAGGGCGTCGGTGCGCTTGCGGATGTTGGCGAGCGTCGCCGCCGTCGCTTCGGCGCCGCCGGCGACCGAATCGGCCGCGCGCTCAAGCTGCCGGATCATCGCGCCCAGCTCGAGTTCGAGCAGTTCGAGGATTTCCTTGGCGGAATCGCTCTCCGCCGCACTGGAAGCCTTGGGCGCGGCCGCCGACAGAGCGGCTTTGGGTTCCACGGCCGGCGCGGCCGGTTCCGGCAGACGTTTTCGAGACAATCCGAACGCCATCTGGCCTCTCTGGGCGAATGTGAAATTCCCGGGCATTTTGGCATCTCAGCATGAAGTCATGGTTAATGAGCACTCAAGAAAGGCAAGCTGCATTACCTAAATACCTAAGATCGTCGCCCATCTTTGATTTATGACAGGCGCGGCCTATAACGCCGCGCCTTCCAACCCAGTTTCCCGGACGAATCCTTCAGAGAGACCGCATGGCCGGACATTCCCAGTTCAAGAACATCATGCACCGCAAGGGCAGGCAGGATGCCCAGAAGTCGAAACTGTTCAGCAAGCTGGCGCGGGAAATCACCGTCGCGGCGAAACTCGGCCAGCCTGATCCGGCGATGAATGCGCGGTTGCGCGCCGCGATCATCTCCGCCCGCCAGGAGAACATGTCGAAGGATTCGATCGAGCGCGCGGTCAAAAAGGCGATCGGCAGCGACGGCGAGAATTACGACGAGATTCGCTACGAGGGCTACGGCCCGGGCGGCGTCGCCGTGATCGTCGAGGCCTTGACCGACAACCGTAATCGCGCGGCGTCCGACATCCGCTCCTACTTCACCAAATCCGGCGGCAATCTCGGCGAAACCGGCTCGGTGGCCTTCATGTTCGATCGGACCGGCGTTATCGAATACGACGCCAAGGTCGGCTCCGACGACGCGATGCTGGATGCGGCGATCGAGGCTGGCGCCGATGACGTTGTTTCCAGCGAGAACGGTCACGAGGTCTATGCCTCGCAGGAGACCTTCCGCGAGGTCGCCAAGGCGCTGGAGGCGAAATTCGGCGATGCCCGCAAGGCGGCGCTGACGTGGAAGCCGCAAAATACGGTGCCGGTGGATGACGAGACCGGCGAGAAGCTGTTGAAGCTGATCGATCTGTTGAACGAGCACGACGACGTGCAGAATGTCTACGCCAATTTCGAGGTTTCGGACGCGCTGGTCGCCAGGATGGGCGGCTAGAATCGGTTTCGCGCCCCGGACGTGGTGCCGAGCATGACGGTTGATAGGGAAGGGCCTACGCTAGGCTTGAGTCTCCGGCATAGGGTATAAAATGCCCTATGACATCGCCGCCAATTCGCCATCCCGTCCGCATCCTTGGTATCGATCCGGGCCTGCGCCGCACCGGTTGGGGCGTGATCGAGATCGACGGCAACCGGCTGACCTTTGTCGGCTGCGGTTCGGTGGAACCGCCCGAGGGCGAGCCGCTGGCGAGCCGCCTGTTGGCGATCCATGAAGGTCTTGCCGTGGTGCTTGCCGATTTCCGCCCCGCTGAAGCCGCGGTCGAACAGACCTTCGTCAACAAGGATGGCGTCGCCACGCTGAAGCTCGGTCAGGCGCGCGGCGTCGCGATGCTGGCGCCGGCGATGTTTGGAATATCGGTGGCGGAATATGCGCCGAACCAGGTGAAGAAAACCGTGGTCGGCGCCGGCCATGCCGACAAGAACCAGATTCTGGTGATGCTGAAGATCCTGTTGCCGAAGGCCGATCCGAAATCTGCCGACGCCGCCGACGCACTCGCGATCGCCATCACGCATGCGCATCACCGCGCCAGCGCGGCGCTCCGCTTGAGGGTGGTGGGCGCATGATTGGCTGCAAGTAGGGCATACCCATGATCGGCAAGCTGAAAGGCCTGGTCGACAGCTACGGCGAGGATTATGTGATCCTCGACGTCGGAGGCGTCGGCTATCAGGTGCATTGCTCGACGCGGACGCTGCAGGCGCTGCCGGCGCCCGGCGAGGCCGCGGTGCTGTCGATCGAGACCTATGTGCGCGAAGACCAGATCAAACTGTTCGGCTTCCGCGGCGATGTCGAGCGCGAATGGTTTCGGCTGTTGCAGACCGTGCAGGGCGTCGGCGCCAAGGTCGCGCTCGCCGTGCTCTCGACCTTGCCGCCGTCCGATCTGGCAAATGCGATCGCGCTCCGCGACAAGGCCGCGGTGACGCGCACGCCGGGCGTCGGACCGAAGGTGGCCGAGCGCATCGTCACCGAATTGAAGGACAAGGCGCCGGCCTTTGCCAACGTCGATCCGGCGCTGGTGCATCTGTCCGGCGCCATCGATAATGATCGCGCGCCACGCCCGGTCACCGACGCGATCTCGGCGCTGGTCAATCTCGGCTACGGTCCGCCGCAGGCCGCCGCCGCCATTGCCGGTGCCTCGCGCATCGCCGGTGAGGGGGCGGAGACCGCGCAGCTGATCCGGCTCGGGCTCAAGGAATTGGCGAAGTGAGTACGCCCTCCCGCATCGTTACACCCGAGCGCCGCGCCGATGACGTCGGCGACACCGCGCTGCGCCCGCAATTGCTGTCGGAATTTGTTGGCCAGGCCCAGGCGCGCGCCAATCTTGCGGTATTCATCGAGGCCGCGCGCAAGCGCAACGAGGCGCTGGATCATGTGCTGTTCGTCGGTCCCCCCGGCCTCGGCAAGACCACGCTGGCGCAGATCGTGGCGCGCGAACTTGGCGTCGGCTTCCGCTCCACATCCGGACCCGTGATCGCCAAGGCCGGCGATCTGGCGGCGCTACTGACCAATCTCGAAGAGCGCGATGTCTTGTTCATCGACGAAATTCATCGCCTCAGCCCCGCGGTCGAGGAAGTGCTGTATCCAGCCATGGAGGATTTCCAGCTCGACCTGATTATCGGCGAGGGGCCGGCGGCGCGTTCGGTCAAGATCGAGCTTGCGAAATTCACGCTGGTCGGCGCCACGACGCGGGCGGGGCTTTTGACCAATCCGCTGCGCGACCGTTTCGGGATTCCGGTGCGGCTGAATTTCTACACCGAGGAAGAGCTGGAAAAGATCGTGACCCGCGGCGCGCGCGTGCTGAAGATCGGCATGACGCCGGATGGCGCCAACGAAATCGCGCGCCGCGCCCGCGGCACGCCGCGCATTGCCGGCAGGCTGCTGCGGCGGGTGCGGGATTTTGCCTCCGCGGCCGACGCCGCCTCGATCAATCGCGCGATCGCCGACAACGCGCTCGGTGCGCTGGAAGTCGACGCCGCCGGGCTGGACGCCATGGACCGGCGCTATCTCACGACCATCGCGATGAACTACGGCGGCGGTCCGGTCGGCGTGGAAACCATGGCCGCGGCGCTGTCGGAGCCGCGCGATGCGATCGAGGATATCATCGAGCCGTTCCTGATTCAGTGCGGTTACCTGCAGCGAACGCCGCGCGGGCGGCTATTGACGTCGCACGCCTTCCGGCATCTCGGCCTAGCCGAGCCGGCTCGTGATCCCGCGCAGTTCGGATTGTTCGGCAATGGCAGCGAGGAAGAGCCGTGATCGAAGCCGATCCGCCGCTGACCGCCCATCTCGACGGCGCGATCCGCAACGGCCGTCATCGCATGCAGATCCGTGTCTATTACGAGGACACCGATTTTTCCGGGATCGTCTATCACGCCAATTATCTGCGCTTCATGGAGCGCGGTCGCAGCAATTATTTGCGGCTGCTTGGCGCCGACCAGCGCGCGCTGTTCGCCGAAGCCGAGAGCGAAGCGCCGGGTTTTGCCTTCGTGGTGCGCACGATGCAGATCGAATTCCTGAAACCCGCACGGATGGACGATCTGCTGGAGATCGTCACTCGGACGCTGGAAGTAAGGGGCGCATCGATCACGCTGGCGCAGGAGGTACGCCGCGGTGACGTTGTTTTGCTGGAAGCCAAGGTCAAGGTGGCGTTCGTCTCGGGCGGCCAGGCGCGGCCGATCCCGAAAGCGTTACGGGTCGCGATGAAGGCCGATCTGATTTAGCTATCGGGCGATAGAGAACGCGCCATCGACTCGTTCGACAGCGGCGCTACATTTGCGATCCAATCAGAGACCGAGGTCAGCATGTCGCGTCCCCCGCTTCCGCCGTTTACGAGAGAGACCGCCGCCCAAAAAGCCCGCATGGCCGAAGACGCCTGGAATTCACGCGATCCCGAGCGCGTGGCATTGGCCTATACCGAGGACAGCCGGTGGCGTAACCGCTCCGAGTTTCTCGAAGGCCGGGCTGCGATCGTCGCGTTCCTCACCCGTAAATGGGCAAAGGAGCACGAGTATCGCCTGATCAAGGACCTCTGGGCATTCGACGGCAACCGCATCGCGGTGCGGTTTCAATACGAATGGCATGACGATGCCGGGCAGTGGCATCGCTCCTACGGCAACGAGCAGTGGGAGTTCGACGAGAACGGCCTGATGCGCCGTCGCGAAGCCAGCATCAACGATATCGTGATTGCCGAACAAGGATCGCCGCTTCCGCTGGGCCGCTCCCGGCCCGAGGCCGGCGGATCTCGCGGGATTAAGTGAGAATCCGTTCTGAGCCTCAGCGTCATCCCGGCGAAGGCCGGGACGACACTGGAGAAGTGAGCGCGCTTACGCTGCCGCTTTGTGCCGCGCGAGTTCGGCCTGGTACAGCTTGAACTCCTCGGCGATCGCGCGGGCGATGCTGGGACGTGCGCGCAGGCGCTCGTAATACGACTTCACGTTTGGCCATTTCGCGAGCTCGATCGGCGGCGTCGCCATGGTCCAGTTGATGACGGTGACGAGGTAGGCATCGGCGACGCTGAAATGGTCGAGCAGGAATTCGCGCCCCTGCAGATACTTCTCAAGGTAATCAAGCCGCGACAGGCCCTTGTTGAGAATATAGGCCTTCACCTCGGGCGAGGCCTTCTTGTCGAGCACCGGCACAAATAATCCCTTGTGCAGTTCGGTGCCGATGAAGCAGAGCCATTGATGCAGCCGGCTACGCTCTATGCCCGGCCCGGTAGCAATGCCGGCTTGCGGAAAGCGATCCGCCACATATTGCAGGATCGCCGCGTTCTCGGTGAGCACAAGTCCGTCATCGGTGCGCAGCGTCGGTACCAGCCCGAGCGGATTTACCTGAAAAAAATCCGAGCCGTCGTTCTGCACGACTTTGGTCTTGGGATCGACCTCAAGGTATCGGGCCTCTGTGTCGGCTTCATAGAGTGCAATGCGGGTCGCCAGCGAGCAGGCGAGGGGCGAGAAATACAGGTCCATGGCGGTCTCCTTCGCAGGTGGGCTCTATTTCGAAGAGCCGGGTTGATTTTTATACTGTTTCGCATAATATAAGTCGCGTCAAGGAATTTATTGCGAAATGGTACAAAAAATAGAGAAGGCCTCGTCGGCGAAGCCTGAGCCGGTCGCGCCGAAACGCCGCGGTCGCCCGCGCGCCTATCAGCCCGAGATTGCGCTGGGCAAAGCGCTCGATCTGTTTCGAAGAGATGGCTTTGCCGCCACCTCGCTCGACGATCTCAGCGCCGCTACCGGTATGAACCGGCCGAGTCTGTACGGCGCGTTTGGCGACAAGCGCGAACTCTACATCAAGAGCTACCAGCGCTATCGCGCCGACGCCCGCGCCGCGATGATCGACATTTTCAGGGATCCATTGCCGATCCGCCAACGCCTGCAGCGCATTTATGCGGTGGCGCTCGACATTTATCTCTCTGGTGAGGCCGGTCCGCGCGGTTGCTTCACGGTGATGACGGCGGCTTCGGAAGCGGTCGCCGATCCAGATATTCGCGCCATGGTGCTGGAAGGGTTTTTCGAACTCGACAAGGCGTTCGCCGCCTGCTTCCGCCTTGCAAGAGAAAACGGCGAACTGGCGGAAACCGCCGATCCGGTCGTGCTCGCGCACCTGGCTTCAGCGACCATCCATACGATCGCGATCCGGGCGCGGGCACAGGTGCCGCGCCAGGAACTGGAGGCGATCGTGAAAGGTGCGTTGGACGTGATGCTGCCGAAGAAGCCGGCGTAAGATCACGTGGAGTTTCCTGCGACCTTCCGTCCGGCGGGTTGCCGCAAAATTTTTCCGTTCTGGTGTCGGCTCCGGGCATATTGGATCGTCCTTGCAACAAACGGGAACTGATCCACATGCTCTACGCCATCCTTTGCTATCACGATGAAGATACCGTCGGCTCCTGGACCCGGGAACAGGACGCGGCGGTCATGACGAAGCTTGCCGTCGTGCAGGATAAATTGACCAGGCAGGGCCGGCTCGGGCCGGTCGCCCGGCTGTTGCCGACGACGGCGGCCACCACACTGCGCAAGGAGGATCCGCCGCTGGTGCTCGATGGTCCCTATGCCGAGACCAAGGAACAGCTGC
The DNA here is from genome assembly GCA_963725555.1 of uncultured Pseudomonadota bacterium. Classification (GTDB taxonomy): domain Bacteria; phylum Pseudomonadota; class Alphaproteobacteria; order Rhizobiales; family Xanthobacteraceae; genus Bradyrhizobium. Next base: position 341,483 of record CAVRYV010000007.1, read on the forward strand.
TCGGCTTCTATGTCGTCGACTGCAAGAATCTCGACGAGGCGCTTGACGTCGCCCGTGATCTTGGCGCGGCCAATCCTGGCGGCGCGTATGAAATCCGTCCCGTCGGCGTGTTCAATCCCGGGAGTATTTCGGCGTGACCGATACCGCCTGGATCGACGCCGCATTGACATCGGCGCGTCCCCAGGCGGTCGGCGCGTTATTGCGCTATTTCCGCAATCTGGACACCGCCGAGGAGGCATTCCAGAACGCCTGCCTGCGCGCACTCAAAAGTTGGCCGCAGAACGGCCCGCCGCGCGATCCGGCGGCGTGGCTGATCATGGTCGGTCGCAATGTCGCGATCGATGACATCCGGCGAAATCGCAAGCAGCAGCCGCTGCCCGAGGACGAGGCGATCTCGGATCTCGACGACGCCGAGGAGGCGCTGGCCGAGCGGCTCGACGGCTCGCATTATCGCGACGATATCCTGCGGCTGTTGTTCATCTGCTGTCATCCCGATCTGCCGGCGACCCAGCAAATCGCGCTGGCGCTGCGCATCGTCTCGGGGCTAACCGTGAAGCAGATCGCACGCGCGTTCCTGGTCGGCGAAGCGGCGATGGAACAGCGCATCACCCGCGCCAAAACGCGAGTTGCAAATGCCGATGTGCCATTCGAGACCCCGGGGGTCGTGGAGCGCACCGAACGGCTCTCCGCTGTGGCGGCGATGGTCTATTTGATTTTCAACGAGGGTTATTCCGCTGGCGGAGATACCGCTGCGATCCGCGCGCCGTTGTGCGAAGAGGCGATTCGCCTGGCGCGGCTGCTCTTGCGGTTGTTCCAGAGCGAGCCCGAGATCATGGGATTGACCGCGCTGTTGCTGTTGCAGCATGCCCGCGCCGCCGCGCGCTTCGACGCTGCCGGCGTGCTGGTGCTGCTCGACGATCAGGATCGCGCGTTATGGAATCAGAAGATGATCGCCGAAGGGTTGGCGCTGATCGACAAAGCGATGCGGCATCGTCGCAGCGGGCCATACCAGATTCAGGCCGCGATCGCCGCCTTGCATGCCCGCGCCGCAAAGCCCGAAGACACCGACTGGCCGCAGATCGACCTGCTCTACGGTGCGCTCGAAATCATGCAGCCGTCGCCGGTGGTAACGCTCAACCGCGCCGTTGCGGTGTCCAAGGTGCGCGGGCCCGGAACGGCGCTCGAGATGATCGAGCCGCTGGGCGAGCGGCTTTCGAGTTATTTTCATTTCTTCGGGGTGCGCGGCGCATTCCTGATGCAGCTTGGCCGCGATGACGAGGCTCGCGTGGCGTTCGACCGCGCCATCGCGCTTGCGCACACGTCGGCGGAAGCGGCCCACATCCGGATGCATCTCGACCGGCTGAAGCGCGACAGCCAGCCGCGCGGGTCGAAGGCCGGCAAGTAACACCCCGATACCTAAGAGCGAGCTTTGCTCATCTTGACCCCGCATACGGGAGGGGAGAACGTCTGAATCGATCGAAAATCTTTGCTCTTGCTGTCGGATCGCTTCAACTCCGTTCGTCTCTAAGGGACGCATCTAATCTCTGGGGAGCAAGCCATGTCGACCATCGCCGAGACCACGCCGGTCTCGAAGCCCTCGCTCTGGACCGGCCGCGTTCTCAGCGGTCTCGTCATTCTGTTCATGCTGTTCGACGGCGCCATCAAGCTGGTGCCATGGCCGATCGTCACTGAAACGATGGACAAGATCGGCTATGGCTCAAGTGAAACGCTCGCTCGAACACTCGGGTTCATCACGCTGGCCTGCACCATTCTCTATGCGATTCCGCCCACCTCGATTCTCGGTGCGATCCTGCTGACCGGCTATCTCGGCGGTGCGATGGCATCGCATGTGCGGATCGGCAGCCCGCTGTTCAGCCACATCCTGTTCGGGTTTTACCTCGGACTGATGGTATGGGGCGGGCTCTGGTTGCGTGACCCGAATTTGCGCAAGCTAATTCCGTGGCGGCGTTGACTTGCCTTACCGAATTGCGTCGCTTTCGGTTCACCGATAGGAGCCAGCCATGTTCGAAATCATTGCCGCCATCGCCATTGCGCTTGTGATCGCTATCGCGATCGTGCTGATCCTCGCCGCCGCCAAGCCGGATACGTTCAGCGTCCATCGCGCCACTACCGTCAAGACCTCGCCCGAGAGGATCTTCCCGCTGATCAACGACTTTCATCAATGGGTAAGCTGGTCTCCTTACGAAACCCGGGATCCGGCGATGAAGCGCAGCTACAGTGGCGCCGCGAGTGGCAAGGGCGCGGTCTATGGATGGGAAGGCAACAAAAATGTCGGCGCGGGCCGCATGGAGATTCTCGACACCTCGGTGCCTTCGAAAATCGTCATCAAGCTGGATTTTTTCAAACCATTCGAAGGCCACAACACCGGCGAGTTCACAATGCTGCCGCAGGGCGATGACACCCATGTGAGCTGGAGGATGTTTGGCCCGGCGCCGTTCATGTCGAGGTTGATGCAGGTGTTCGTGAACCTGGACAACATGATCGGCAAGGATTTTGAGATCGGTCTCGCCAACCTGAAAAGGCTCACCGAAAAGGCGCCGACTGTTCGAAGCGCCGATTAACCCAAGGAGCAAGCGATGCAGGTCAATCCCTATTTGTACTACAACGGCAATTGCGAAGCGGCTTTCAAGTTCTACGCCAAGGCCCTCGGCGGCAAGATCGACGCCATGATCACGCATGAGGGGGCACCTGAGTCGATGCCGATTCCTCCGGAGTGGAAGAAGAAGATCATGCATGCCAAAATGTCGATCGAAGGCGAGGTGCTGATGGCGTCCGACGCGCCCCCGGGTCACTTCCGTGAGCCGCAGGGCTTTTCGGTCTCGCTAACGATCCAAGATCCCGCCGAGGGCGAACGCCGGTTCAAGGCTCTGGCCGAGGGCGGCACCGTCAATATGCCGTTCAGCAAGACCTTCTGGGCCAAGGGGTTCGGCATGTGCGTTGATCAGTTCGGCATTCCCTGGATGGTCAATTGCCCGATGGATGAATGATCCATGACGTTTTTGATCGGAATGGGATCTATCGGCAGGTCGGATAGATCGCCGAGAGTTCGTGTCCGCGTAGCAGCAAGAGGTGTGAGGTCAGTCCGCCACGGCGGCGAATCCAGCCTCGCACTGCCGAAGGATAGGCCTCAAGCACAAGTTCGGACGCTTCCGGCTCGGCATAGGTTCGGCCGCGCCGGTCGATCGATTTGGCGGCATGAAATCCGAGTATGGCCCGGCGCGTCACGCAGATGCGGTCGCTCGGCACCACGCTTAGCACCAGGGTGCAAGCGGACAGACATGGCCCGTCGATCACGACGCGCTCTCCCGAGGCGCGCACATCCTCGAACATATCGAGGAACGGTCCCACCTGTCCGCCGGCGCTGGCCAGGATGCGAACCTCGGCCCGAGCCGGCGGCAAGATCAGACCGCACAACATGGCAGCGCAGAAAGATTGCTTTCGTATTCACAATCGTCGGCGCGCTCCGGCGGGGCACGCATCGTGCCCCGCTCCGCTCATGGTTCGGGTCGGTCAAGCCGTCTTGTTCTTGATGGCGCCGACGATCGCCGTGAGAACGGCGCCGGCAACGCCACCGCCGGCCACCTGGCCGACAATGCTGCCGATATCCGGCGTCGCGCCGCTATTGGCAAGCAGCGGAATCAACATGCCAAGGATCTGTCCTCCAGCGCCGCCGCCGATGGCGCCCGCGATGGTGTTTCCAAGCGTACCGAGATCGACATTCTTGGCGGCGCCGGCGGCAACATTTCCGCCAACGGCGCCACTGATGACCTGGATGATTAGATTGATAAGTAGTCCCGACATAACGTGACACTCCCCCGGTCCGGTGTTTAGTTTCAGTGTCATGTGCGACGCCGGACCATCGCCGCGTCTTATAAGTAGAAGCCTAGGACGGAAAGGTCATGCTGCGCTAGCGAAGGAATCAGACAAAAATGGAAATCACCTCTACGCCGATCGAGAACGGAAAGCGCCCACATCACTTCTTTCTGTTCTTCGCCCCCACCCTCTCATAGGCCTTCTGCAATTTCTCTCCCGCAACCGCACAAAATGGACGGTGTCATGTCTCTCAAGCTTTACTTCCATCCGCTGTCGTCGTTCTGCTGGAAGGCGCTGGTCGCACTTTATGAGAACGGAACACCGTTCACGCCGGTCGCCGTCGATCTCTCCAGCGAGACCGAGCGGGACGCGCTACTGAAGCTGTGGCCGATCGGCAAGTTCCCGGTGCTGCGCGACGATGCCAATGATCGCACCATCCCGGAGACCAGCATCATCATCGAATATCTCGATGAGCAGTATCCGGGCCGCACCCGATTCATTCCCGCCGACGCCAAGCTGGCGCTGCAGACCCGGCTCCGCGACCGTTTTTACGATCTCTATGTCCATCTGTCCGTGCAGAAAATCGTCGGCGATCGCTTGCGGCCCGAAGGCAGCAAGGACCCACATGGCGTGGAAGAGGCGAAGGCGCGGATACGGTCCTGCTACGGCATGATCGACAAGGAGGTCGCTGCGAAGACCTGGGCAATGGGAGACGCTTTCAGCATCGCCGATTGCGCGGCGTCACCGGCGCTGTTCTACGCCAACAAGGTGGTTCCGATCGGCGATGCCCACAACAATGTGACGGCTTATCTCGATCGCCTGATGGCGAGACCTTCCTTCGCGCGGGTGATCAGGGAAGCCGAACCCTATTTTCACATGTTTCCGCAGGAGGCGTGACATGCGTTCGGCATCCGCGCCGTCTTTGCCGCCAGCATGGACTTTTAGCTCGGGACGTTCGCAAGACAGCCGGGCCTGTCGGTTCGGGGCGATCTGGTTCCTCCTCTCCTTGGGATCGTGGCGGGACACCTCCAACGGAGCGACGAAATGATGGAAGTAGCCGGCGGCTTCTCGAAAACGCGTCTTGGCCGCCTGCACGACGTTATGGCGGGCCATGTTGAAGCGGGCGATATCCCGGGCATGGTGACGCTGGTGAGCCGGCGCGGAGAAATTCATGTCGAGCGATCGGCAAGATGGCGATCGGCGGCGCACCGATGCAGCGCGACACGACGATTGAGTCGTTGCCTTGCGAATAATTTCGCGGGTCATGTCGGTCCCGCAGAGGCCCGTTCGTCCAACCAACAGAGCCGGAACTCGGATTGTCAAAAACGCCACCGGCCGAAAACGAAATGCCAAGCGGAGCATGCGATGCGATTTATGGTGATTGTGAAGGCCGACAAGAATAGCGAAGCCGGCGTGATGCCGAGCACGGAATTGTTGGCCGCAATGGGAAAATTCAACGAGCAGATGGTAAAGTCGGGCGTCATGCTGGCCGGCGAGGGCTTGCACCCGAGTTCCAGAGGCGCACGCGTGCGATATCCTGGCAAGGAGCGCATTGTGAGCCGCGGTCCGTTCAGCCTCACCGGCGATCTCGTGTCGGGGTTCTGGCTGATCGAGACGAAATCGCTGGATGAAGCGATCGAATGGATGAAGCGCGCGCCATTCGACGGCGGATCCGAGATCGAAATTCGGCAAGTTTTTTCACCGGAAGATTTCGGCGACGCGCTGACGCCCGAATTGCGCGAACAAGAAGTGCGGCTCCGCGCCCAGGCGGTTACTGGATGATCGACGAGAAGTCACGGGACCGGGCCATCGCCTGGTCGAAGCCGTGCCGGCCTCCGACGAGGTCATCGAAATTCCCCAGCTGCAGGAAATGTCGGATTTTCCCGCCGACATTCAGGAAGCGGCAGCCGGATTTAGCGAACTGCAGGCCAAATCCGCGCCTTAGGGTCGTAGTGACCTTTGGCGCCAGCTCATGTAAAAGCCATTCACATGAGCTGGCGCAAAGAACAGAGCCGCGCTGAGCGCGGCTATCACCACGGCAATCTGAAGGAGGCGCTGCTGCAGGCGGCGCTGCGCCTCATTGCCGAAAAGGGCCCCGCCGGCTTCACTTTTGCCGACGCCGCGCGCCAAGCCGGTGTCAGCCCGGCTGCGCCCTACCGGCATTTTCGCGATCGCGATGAACTGCTTTCCAGCATCGCGCAGCGTGGTTTTGAACAGTTCGAAGCGGTGTTGACCGCAGCCTGGGACGACGGGCGTCCGGACACCGTCACGGCGTTCGAGCGGGTCGGCAAGGCCTATCTTGCTTTCGCCCGTCAGGAGCCGGCATTCTATTCGGCCATGTTCGAATCGGGGCTTCCTGTCGACGTTAATCCAGCATTGCTGGCGGCGAGCGAGCGCGCTTTCGGCATCATCCGAGCCGCGGCGGAGCGGCTTGCCGCGCTGGCGCCCGCCGGCACGCCGCGGCCGCCGGCGCTGATGATGGCGCTGCATATCTGGTCGATGTCGCATGGTGTGGCGTCGCTGTTCGCGCGCGGCGATGCGGCGCGCCGCAAGCTGCCGATGTCGGCGGAGGATCTTCTGGAAGCGGAGGTGCTGATCTATCTGCGCGGTCTCGGCTTCCCCACCGACCGCAGGCCGTCCGGCCAGAGCGAGCCGCCGGATCCAAAGCCGGGCCCCTGGGGCAACCCAAAATAAATTCAGGGCAGGCGGGGCGGCCCGGCTTGACAAAAATCGGGGATGGTTTACGTATGTAAATGTTATTTACATTCACAACGGCGTGATGCCGTCATGGAGAGGGAAATGGCCTACACCGCAGATGTCCATCGATGGCGCGGCCCCGTCGACGAGCCCTATCGCCCGCAAATGCGCATACACCCCGGCATGGTCATCGCGACCATTCTTGGCTTCCTGTTCTGGTGGCCGGTCGGGCTTGCCTTCCTCTTTTTCACACTCAGGAGCACGAAAATGGGTTGCTACGGTCAAGATCGTTGGCAGAACAAAATGGAGCGGATGCAGTACAAGATGGAGCGGATGCGCAACCACATGGAGCGCCGCGGCTTTGGCTTCGGCGGTTTTGGTCCGCCCTCGAGCGGCAACCGCGCGTTCGACGAGTATCGCGTGGAAACTTTGAAGCGCCTCGAAGAGGAGCAGACCGAGTTCAAGGACTTCCTCGATCGGCTGCGTCACGCCAAGGACAAGGACGAGTTCGACCAGTTCATGGCGCAGCACCGCCCGCGCCCGGCGCCGCCCACCGACGGCCAGCCCCAAGGCTGATATCCAAGGCTGATATCCGAGGCTGATATCCAACGTAAATCCGTCCGCCGCCCGTTTGCGAAAGCAAGCGGGCGGTTTGCTTTGTGGGGCATCTGCGTCCCGAAGGTAGGACTGGCGCGGTTCCGAGAGGGTCGTATATTTAGTCTAGTAAGCAAGCACGATTCAGTGCGCTGGATTGGCGGATGGGCATGGTGGCGGACGGATATTCACCCGGCGGGGCGCTGTGGCACTCAATCCGGCACGAGGCTGAAGCAGCCTTGGCCAACGATCCGATATTCGGCCGCTCGTTATCGGCCTCGATCCTCGATCACTCGGATCTCGGCACTGCGGTGGCCTATCAGATCGGACAGCGGCTCGGCAAAAACGCCAGCGAACAGCGTCAATTTGCGCGCGCCGCCAATGAAGCATTCGCGGCGTCGCCCGACCTCGTTGAGGCCGCGTGCCGCGATCTAGCAGGAATCGTTCTTCACGACCCGGCATCGACGGCACTTTTGCCGGCGCTCCTCAATTTCAAGGGGTACGTCGCGTTGCAAGCCTGGCGCGTGTCGAACTGGCTCTGGCATCGGAACCGCCGCGACCTCGCATTGCTGTTGCAAAGCGAGTTGTCGGATTCTCTTCAGGTGAGCATCCACCCATCTGCTTCGATCGGGACGGCGGTGTTTTTGGATCATGCCACCGGTATCGTGGTCGGATCTTTCGCCACCATCGGCGACGAGGTGACTATTATGCAGAACGTCACCATCGGGCGGATGGTCGTCGAAACCCCGAACCGTGCGCCCAAAATCGGCAGAGGCGTTCTGCTCAGTACGGGAGCAACGATTCTCGGCGACGTCACTATCGGCGACTTCGCCAAGATCGGCGCGGGATCGGTGGTGACATGTGACGTGCCCAGCGGCTGTACGGCGATCGGTGTCCCCGCGCGCCTGACCAATTGCCCCGAGCCGGTTCCAGCCTGACTTGGGATCGGTTGCCCCGAACAAGCCGGCAAAGACCCCTAAATCCGGCTTGCCGTCATTCGCTGAGAGAAATCCGCTTTGGTAACCTCGCCTTAACCATGATTAGCGTCTGGTTAGGGGCGTAAAGCCGTGCGGATAGGCCCTCGTTTTGACACGTTGACAGGGGATGCAGGCCTCGGCTTCGGACGGGCCTCCCATTGCGACACAAAATTAGGCTCTCGCGCTGGCGCTTGCGGCGCCGTGGGCGCGGCTATGGAACCGGCAGCCAATTTGCTCCCGGGAAATATGGGATACTTGCGTTGAGAGGATGCCGCTCATGAATCCGGCCGACGTGGCTCAGTCAGCCTTGCCCATGGCATCTGGCGACGTATCTCTGATCGCGCTGTTTTTACAGGCTGCGTGGATCGTCAAGGTCGTCATGCTGGGGCTGCTGGCGTGTTCCGTCTGGGTCTGGGCGATCGCGATTGACAAGATCATCCTGTATGCGCGTACCAAGCGCGCCATGGATCGGTTCGAGCAGGCGTTCTGGTCCGGGCAGTCGATCGAGGAACTCTATCGCGCGCTGTCGACCAAGCCGACGCAATCGATGGCGGCCTGTTTTGTCGCCGCGATGCGCGAATGGAAGCGTTCGTTCGAAAGCCAGGCGCGGTCGTTCGCCGGGCTTCAGATGCGGATCGAAAAGGTGATGAACGTGTCCATCGCCCGCGAGATCGAACGGCTGGAACGCCGGTTACTGGTGCTGGCTACGGTCGGCTCGGCGGGCCCGTTCGTCGGCCTGTTCGGCACGGTCTGGGGCATCATGTCGAGCTTCCAGTCGATCGCCGCCTCCAAAAACACCTCCCTGGCGGTGGTGGCCCCGGGTATCGCCGAGGCGCTGTTTGCGACCGCAATCGGCCTTATCGCCGCCATTCCGGCGACTATTTTCTACAATAAATTCACGTCCGAGGTGAACCGGCAGGCCCAGCGTCTGGAAGGTTTCGCCGATGAATTTTCTGCGATCCTGTCACGCCAGATCGACGAGCGGGCATGATCCCGAAAAGTGGAAACCGGTTTTCGGACAAGATCATGCCCCAGACAAACGGCGTGAGGAGCGGTATATTGTGAGCGCATCGTGAGCACCAGATCATGGCGATGAACATGGCAGGCTCGCCGGGCGGCGGTCGCCGCGGACGGCGTCGGGCCGTGATGGCGGAGATCAACGTCACGCCGATGGTGGACGTAATGCTGGTGTTGCTGATCATCTTTATGGTCTCGGCGCCGCTGTTGACGGTGGGTGTGCCGCTCGATCTGCCGCAGACCCAGGCCAAGAGCCTTGAACAGGACAAGACGCCGCTGCAGCTTTCGGTCGACGTGAAAGGCAAGGTGTTCATCAACGACACGGAAGTTGCGATGAACGAGCTGGTGCCGAAATTAAAGGCGATCACAGATGCCCGCGGCGGCATGGACGAGCGTATATTCATGCGGGCGGACAAGAAGGCGGATTACGGAACCGTGGCCAGGGTGATGGGACAATTGTCCGGCGCCGGGTTCAAGCGATTGGCGCTGGTCACCGAAGTGGAGCAGGGGAACTAAGGAGTGAAGGTCGACAAGACACTGGTTGCGTCGGTGGCCCTGCACGTCCTCGTGATCGGGTGGGGACTGGTGTCGTTTTCGTCCAAAGCCTTCGAATCGATGCCGGAAGAATCCCTGCCGGTCGATATCATTTCCGCCGATCAACTGGCCAAGGTCACGGCCGGCATGAAATCCGGCAAGAAGGAAAATCCGAAGCCGCTGGTGGAGAAAGTCGCCGAAGCCAAGCCGGTGGATGACACCGTCGGCAAGATCACCGAGAAGGCGCCGGTGGTGACCGATACGACCCCGCCGCCGCCGCCGAAACCGGCGGAAAAGCCGGTCGAGAAAAAGCCCGATCCGCCAAAGCCCGTCGCCGAGAGCAAGCCCAAAGAAGAGCCGAAGCCGATCGAGAAGAAGCCGGATCCGCCGAAGGTCGATCCGATCGCGGAAGCCTTGAAAAAGGAAGAGAAGAAGCCGCCGCCGAAGCCGCAAGCCCAGGCGGCGACCCCACCGCCGCAGCCGCAGCAAAAGCCAAAGGAGCGGACCTTCGATCAGACCAAGATCGCGGAATTGCTCGACAAGCGCGATCCTACTCGGCAGGCCGTGACGGGCGACACGCTGAATTCCAACGCGGCGCTGGGCTTGGCCAAGGGTAAGGCCGCGGACAATTCCGCGACCTGGGGCGCGCTGTTTCAGTCGCAGGTCGAACGCTGCTGGAAAAAACCCTATGGCGGCATAGAGAGCCAGAATCCCGAGGCGGCTTTCGCCATCAGGCTCAAGCGTGACGGCACGCTGGAGGGGATGCCGGTTCCAGAGGGGACGCCGGCGACACCATATCTTCGCGTCTATCAGGAGAGCGCCCTGCGCGCGATCATCGAATGCCAGCCGTATAATTTGCCTGCCGCCTATTTCGATGAATGGAAGTATTTTGCGCCGGTATTCACCGAACGAAAAACCTAAACGCGGCCGCTCGCTGGCGATCGCCAATATGAAATGAAGCCGTAACGATGACCGACAAGAATGGATTGCGTGAGATGACTCGCCGCCCGAGCCGCCGGCAGATACTTTCTGGAATGGCCACGCTTGGCGTGTTGGCGGGTGGTGACGTCCGCAATGCCTTGGCGCAGCAGGCGCCGCCCAAACGGGTCCCTGTGCAGGAGGGCGAATTCGTAGCGTTGCCGATCGCGATTCCCAATTTCGTCGCGGGAACGCCCTCGGATGGCGAGGTCGGTGCCGGCGTCACGCAAGTCATCACCAACAACCTCAAGCGTAGCGGGCTGTTTGCGCCGATCGACCAGGCTGCCTTCATCGAACGGATTTCCGACATCGATACCGCGCCGCAATTCCAGAACTGGAAGACCATCAGCGCCCAGGCGCTGGTAACCGGTCGGATGACCCGGCAGGGCGACGGCCGTCTGAAAGCCGAATTCCGGCTGTGGGACGTGGCCACCGGCCAGCAGCTCGCCGGCCAGCAATATTTCACGTCGCCGGAATATTGGCGCCGGATCGCACACATCATTTCCGATCAGATCTACGAGCGCCTGACCGGAGAGAAAGGCTATTTCGACAGCCGCGTGGTGTTCGTCGACGAGACCGGAACGGCGCAACGGCGCATCAAGCGACTGGCGCTGATGGATCAGGACGGCGCCAATGTTCGCTACCTGACGCGCGGTACGGACCTTGTGCTGACGCCGCGCTTCTCGCCGTCGACCCAGGAAATTACCTACATGGAATTCGGCCAGGGCGACCCGCGGGTCTACCTGTTCAATATCGAGACCGGGCAGCGCGAAATCGTCGGCAATTTTCCCGGCATGTCGTTCTCGCCACGGTTCTCGCCGGATGGCCAGCGCGTGATCATGAGCCTGCAGCAGGGCGGTAATTCGAACCTGTTCGTGATGGATTTGCGCTCGAAGTCGACGACGCGCCTGACCGACACGCCGGCGATCGATACCTCGCCGTCCTATGCACCCGACGGGACGCGGCTGTGTTTCGAATCCGACCGCGGCGGAAAGCCGCAGATCTATGTGATGGCGGCGGCGGGCGGACCCGCACAACGCATATCCTTCGGCGACGGAACCTATTCGACGCCGGTCTGGTCGCCGCGAGGCGACTACATCGCCTTTACCAAACAGGGTGGTGGACAGTTTTCCATTGGCATCATGAAGCCGGACGGCTCGGGCGAGCGGCTTCTCACCTCCGGCTTTCACAACGAAGGCCCGACCTTTGCACCGAACGGCCGCGTCTTGATGTTCTTCCGCGACCCCGGCGGCAATGATGGACCTTCGTTGTTCACCGTGGACATTTCCGGACGTAGTGAACAGCGGGTCCCAACTCCCGGATTCGCATCCGACCCGGCCTGGTCGCCGCTGCTGTCGTGAGGCCGCCGCTGCGGCGCGACCGTTGCGCGCAGTCAAAATCGGCAAAACTTGCCTAGGCCGCTGTTTCAATGGGCAGATTTCTGTCCCGGCTAGTCCATGACAACGTCCTGGTAACGATATTCCCTCAGAAAGACTTCATCTGCGAGCGCTAGAACTACGAGCCTCAAAGGACTTGCGCGTTCCGAATGCAGCTTGCCAATCAGCGGGAAGTACTCGACCGGGAGATATCGCCGTCCATTCGCGCGGCGTTGATCGATTCGCTGTTCGACACCCCCGTTCCGCTGCTTGCGGGAATTATTTTCGTCTCCATCGCCGCGGCCATGACCGCGATGAAGACGGGAGAGCATCTGATCTGGGCGTGTGTCGCGCTTCTCATCGTCGCCGGCGGGGTCCGGGCGTTCGACTTGCAGCGATACCAGGCGCGCAAATCGAATCAGACCGCCGATGAAGCTGCGCGGTGGAAGAAGCGCTATCAGATCGGGGCGATGATCCAGGCCGCTGCGATGGGCATATGGTGCGCCACCACCCTGTTGAGCAGCGACGACGCCATTGCCCATATGATTTGTCTATCCGTCACCACCGGCCTCGTGGCGGGAGGGGCGGCCAGGGCCTATGGACGGCAGTGGATATTCCAGTTGCAGGTCGCACTTTGCTTCGGTCCGACGGTGATTGCGTTGGCGTTGCGTGGCACACCTTATTACATAGCGATGTCAGCCGTGAGCGCCGTATACGTTATGGCTCTCATTCAACTCTCGGCCAATCTGCACAAAATATTTATGCAGGCGCTTGTGGCGCGCGAGCGCGAGGCGGCGCTTGCCGGGCAGTTCGACACCGCCCTCAACAACATGCCTCACGGCCTTTGCATGTTCGGCGCCGACGGGCGTCTCGCGGTCATGAATCATCGTTTCAGCGAGATGATGAGCCTTTCCGACGATCTCATGCATCGCGGCGCGAGTGCCGCCGATATCATATCCGCTTGCATTGGCGCCGGATCGATCTCGGCTGCAAGCGGAAGGATGATCCTCTCGGAAGTCGAGAATTCGCAGGCCAAGGATGTCATCACCACCGATCCCGACGCCGCCACGATCCGGTCGCTGTCATGGACATTTCAACCGATGGCCAGCGGTGGCGCCGTCGTGCTGCTTGAAGACATCACCGAACGGCGCGCCGCGGAAGCCAGAATTACGCATTTGGCGCGTTACGATGAGCTGACGGCGCTGCCCAACCGCCTCAATTTCCGCGACGAGATCGAACGTCTGTTGGCGGTTCCGCATGATGCCGACGAATTGTCGGCGCTGCTGTTTGTCGACCTCGATCAGTTCAAGCAGGTCAACGACACCTTGGGTCATCCTTGCGGCGACCAGCTGTTGTGCGCGGTCGCCGACCGGTTGCGTGAAATGCTGCGTCCGGAAGATTTCGTGGCGCGGTTCGGCGGCGATGAATTTGTGGTGTTCCAGCAGAACATCAAATCCAACGAGGATGCCGCCGGTCTCGCCCGGCGAATTGTCGAGCATTTGAGCGAGCGCTACAAAATTGACAATCATCTGGTCGAGATCGGCGCCAGCGTCGGAATCGCGATGACCTCGCCGCCCGGCATCAGCGCCGATACGCTGCTCAAGAACGCGGACATGGCTTTGTATCGCGCCAAAGCGGACGGTCGCGGCACCTTCTGCTTCTTCCGCGACGAAATGGCGCAGACCGTCGAGGCACGCCGTATCCTCGAACTCGACCTGCGCAAGGCGCTCGCCAACGAGGAGTTCGAGCTGTTCTATCAACCGCTGCTCAACCTGAAATCCGGGCGGATATCCACCTGCGAAGCGCTGCTGCGCTGGAACCATCCGGTTCGAGGCACAGTATCCCCGATCGACATCATTCCGGTCGCCGAGGACATGGGCCTGATCATCGATCTCGGCCGGTGGATCCTGCGCAAGGCGTGCATGGAGTGCATGAAATGGCCCGACGGCGTCAACGTCGCGGTCAATTTTTCACCCCAGCAATTCCACCAGCGCGACGTGTTGAGCGAGGTTCGCTACGCGCTGGAAGTCTCCGGGCTACCTGCGTACCGCCTGGAAATCGAGATCACCGAATCGTCGTTGTTGCGTAACACGCAAGCGACCCATGACGTATTGTCGCAGTTGCGCGCGATCGGCGTCAGGATTTCGCTGGACGATTTCGGTACAGGCTATTCAAGTCTGAGCTACCTGCACAACTTCCCATTGCAGAAGGTCAAAATCGACCGTTCTTTCCTCGAGGGTATCGACAGCGATCGCCCGCTGACGCTGCTGCGCGGGGTGGCCCGGCTCAGCGCCGATCTTGGCATGTCGGTCGTGGTCGAAGGCATCGAAACCAACGAGCAACTGGAACTGATTAGCGTCGACGGCACGGTCACCGAGGCGCAAGGCTACCTGTTCAGCCGGCCAGTTCCGGCGGTCCGGGTGCGTCAATTACTGAATGCGTCGCACGGCCGCCGTTCGCCGGACGAGCCGCTGGTCGTGGTTCCGTCGCGATCGATCGCCTGAGGCAGCTTCCAAAAACTCTAGGGATTCGAATGCCTCGCCGACGCCGGCCGTCACAAAGGTTAACCCTAACGTCTCGACAGCTTTGCAATTTTATTAACAGACTGTTAATCTTTTTCCACCCGCATAAGTTGTTTGGAAGTGAAGGAGCCGTAGATGAAGTCCGGAGCAGAACCTGGCGCTTCACTCTATGTGCGAGGATCGGGGCTATTTGATCGCGTCGATTACCGCCCCATCGAAACGCGTGAGGAAAAAGATCAGCTTTATCTGATGCGCTACAGGGCCTATCTGCACGGCGGACTCATCATGCCGTCGGAGACCCAACGGGTCAGCGACCGCTACGACGATGCGCCCAATGCCCTGACGTTTGGAATTTATGTTGACGGGGAACTCTGTAGTTCGCTCCGTCTCCACGTCTTGACCTCGGAACGGCGGATGTCTTATGCGACCGAATTGTTCGGCGATATTCTTCACCCGCGGCTCGATCGAGGTGAGGTTTTCATCGATCCGGCTCGTTTTGTTGCAGACCCTGAAAAAGCCCAGCGCTTTCCCGAACTTCCCTATCTGACCCTGCGGCTCGCCTATCTGGCCTGCGAATATTTCAACGCCGATACCGGGCTCGCGCTTGTTCGGGCCGGCCACCAGTCGTTTTATCGGCGGGTCTTTATGCACGAGACCATCGCCGAACCGCGGGCGTTTCCGAACGTATTGAAGAAAGTGGCATTGATGGCGTCCGATTTCCGCGCGCTGCGGGAACAGGTCTTGGCCCGTTTTCCCATTATGCGCTCAAGCGCTTTCGAGCGGCGGATGCTGTTTCAGCATGATCCCAACTCATTCCGTGATGCCGTGATCTCGACCTTCGAGCCTGCATCGATCGTTCCGAGTTCCTGACGAGGTCTGTCCGGAACTGACCGGAGGTCGCCGTTTGCGGGCAAGTTTTGCCCAATCAGCGCGCAAATCAGCTCGGCGGGACCAGCTGCTGGACGCTCGCCAGGGTAATTCCAGCCTTGTTGGCACTTGCGTTCACCCTCGCGCCACATTTACAACTCATTAACTATGGCGGTTGCTTTTGGCCGTTTGCGGGCATTTGATCGGCCTTCGCAACTCCTCATCAAGGTTGACGGAACGTTCGCTTAACCCTCGCCCTGTAGACCGGATAACAGTCGAAAAACGTGAGCGTGGAGGCTCCCGAATGAAACATCAGATGCGTATCCTCCAGGGATTGAAACTGGCCGCGGTGCTCGCGGTGGCGCTATCGATGGGCGCTTGTGCAAACAGGAACCTTGGCGCCGACGGCGCGATGGCAAGTTCTGCGACCCCGGGCAGCCAGCAGGATTTCGTGGTCAATGTCGGCGACCGCGTCTTCTTCGAAAGCGACCAGACCGATTTGTCACCGCAGGCGATCGCGACCCTGGAAAAGCAGGCGCAGTGGCTGCAGAGCTACAACCGGTACTCGTTCACCATCGAAGGCCATGCGGACGAGCGCGGCACCCGCGAATACAACATCGCGCTGGGGGCACGGCGCGCCCAATCTGTTCGTACCTTCCTTGCGTCGCGCGGCATCGACCCCGGCCGGATGCGGACGATCTCTTACGGCAAGGAGCGCCCGGTCGCGGTGTGTAACGACATCTCGTGCTGGTCGCAGAATCGCCGCGCCGTTACGGTCTTGAACGCCAGCTCCTGAGCGCGCCTTACACTGGATTTTGCCGGCGCCTTCGGGCGCCGGTTTTGTTTTAGCACCTTGCTTCGGGCGCTTGTTTGTCTAAGTCACATTTTTGGCGTACTGCGTCGCTCAATGTATTCCGCTTTCGATGTCACGCTGATTTCGTCGTCAGGCCAAAATGTTATCCAGATTCCATAGAATTACCCGCGTCGCGGCAATGTCGGCGATGCTGGCGCTTGGTTCGCACGCCTTCGCGCAATCCGATGACGAAGATCCCGCGATGCGCATTCAGCAGCTTGAGAATCAGCTGCGGCAACTCACCGGCCAGAACGAGGAATTGCAATACCGCAACCGCCAGCTCGAGGATCGCTTGAAGGTGCTTCAGGGAGGCGCGCAAGGCGTGCCCGGCAGTCAATCCGCGGTTTCCCAGCCCAGCATCGCCGCAGCTCCGACCCAGCCCAATCCACCCCGCAGGCAACCACAAGTCCAGCCGGGATACGAGCCGCAGATCGCTGCCCCGGCGCCGATCGTCCAGGAGCCGGAAGCCGTGCCGCCGGCACCGGGCCGACGCCGCGGTGATGCCTTCGATCCCAACCAGAATCCGAATGCGCCGGGCGCGCCGCGCGCGCTTGGCGGTGGCCAGCTTCCGATCCCGGCTGAAACGGCGGTCGGCGCCCCCGGTGGACGTGACGCCGGCGAGCCGCTCGATCTTGGCAGCAGCGATTCGCGAGCTTCTGGCGGAGCCTTGGCGGCGCCCGGCGCGAGTGCGGCGCTCACCACTCTGCCGCCATCGGCGACGCCAAAGGACGAATTCGATCTCGGCATCGGCTATATGGAGCGCAAGGATTATGCGCTGGCGGAAGAGACCATGCGCAACTTCGCGCAAAAATATCCGAGCGATCCCCTGACGGCGGATTCGCAATACTGGCTGGGCGAGAGTTTTTTCCAGCGCCAGCGCTACCGCGATGCCGCGGAATCCTTCCTTGCGGTAACCACCAAATTCGACAAATCGGCGAAGGCCCCGGACGCATTGCTGCGGCTGGGACAATCGCTGGCGGCCCTCAAGGAGAAGGAAGCCGCCTGCGCCGCCCTTGGGGAGGTGACGCGTAAATATCCCCGCGCCTCGAGCGGCGTCAAAGCAGCCGTGGACCGTGAGCAAAAGCGGGTTAAATGCTAGAGCAGTCTCGGACCTGATCCGAGATGGAACCCGGGTTTCCACACGCTATGCCCGACGACGACCATTCAGCGATCTCGATACAGGATGCGAAACGTCTATTCGCGGACTGGACGGCAGCTCCTGCCCTTGTTCTTGCGGTATCCGGCGGTCCGGATTCTATCGCGTTGATGTGGCTTGCAGCGCGCTGGCGCCGTGGTCTGGTGCGCGGACCGCGACTTTTGGCTGTTACCGTCGATCATGGTTTGCGCGCGGAGTCCGCAGCCGAGGCACGCGACGTCAAGCGTCTCGCGCGCAGTCTCGAACTGCCGCATCGCACGGTGCGATGGACCGGCGTCAAGCCGAAAACCGGGGTGCCGGCCGCGGCACGGGCGGCGCGATACCGTCTGCTGGCGCAGGCCGCGCGGGCCAACGGCGCGACGCACATCTTTACCGCGCATACCCGCGACGATCAGGCCGAGACGCTGCTGATGCGCATGATGCGCGGTAGCGGCATCGCCGGACTTGCGGCGATGGCGCGGCAATCCGAGCGAGAAGGCCTGCTGCTGGCGCGCCCGTTTCTGCATATTGCGAAATCGCAACTCGTCGCGACTCTCGAAAAGGCAAAGGTCAGCTTCGCTGACGATCCGACCAACCGCGATTTGAATTTCACCCGGCCACGCCTCCGCGCGGTGATGCCGGTTCTTGCCGCCGAAGGAGGCGATAGCCGCAACTTGGCGCGGCTCGCATCACGGCTGGCCCGGGCTAACGCGGCGGTAGATGTTCTCGCCGACGGCGCCGAGCGCTATCTGGCGCTGAGGGATCGCGAAGCGCATTCCGGATTCAAGGGCAAGGTTTTCGACGGGAAGATCTTTGCCGGGATGCCGGAAGAGGTCCGGCTTCGGCTGTTGCTGCGCGCGATCGACCGATGGGGTCATGAGGGGCCGGCAGAACTCGGCAAGGTTGAGGCGTTGCTGTCGGAGCTGGACCAAACGTTCGCCGAAAATGCGGCAGCGCACCGGGCACGGCTGCGGCGGACCCTTGCCGGTGCGGTGGTCAGCCTGATCGATGGCCGGATCCGTATTGAGCCGGCGCCGGCCCGCCGCCGGGCGCCAATTGAACACCGGCATCGTCGTCCCCGACGTCTTCGGCCTTAACCACCCTGGAAAACACCGATTCCAGCGCCATTATTTCAACGGGAATTGCGCTAAGATAGGCTAAATACTCCTGCGGGTTCCCTTGGCAGCGACCGGGGCGGCACCTAGATTGTAAGCAGTCGAGCGGGGGTCTCCCTCGTGCCTGCCCGAGGACACAAGGCCGCGATCCGCGCGACCACGAAGGAAGATCGATGAACGCCAATCTGCGCAATTTCGCCCTCTGGGTTATTATTGTCTTGCTGTTGTTGGCCCTGTTCACGCTCTTCCAGAACCCTGGTCAGCACGCGTCCTCACAGGACATCTCGTTCTCGCAGCTTCTGACCGAAGTCGATCAGGGGCACGTTCGGGACGTCGTGATCCAGGGGCCGGAAATCCATGGCACCTTCAACAACAATTCAAGCTTCCAGACCTACGCGCCGAGCGATCCCACGCTGGTCAAGCGTCTGTATGACGGCAAGGTCACCATCACCGCCAAACCACCCGGCGACAACGTGCCCTGGTTCGTGTCGCTGCTGGTCTCCTGGTTGCCGTTCATCGCGTTGATCGGAGTCTGGATCTTCCTGTCGCGGCAAATGCAGGGCGGTGCCGGCAAGGCCATGGGCTTTGGCAAATCGCGGGCCAAGATGTTGACCGAGGCGCACGGCCGCGTGACGTTCGAGGACGTCGCCGGCGTCGATGAAGCCAAGCAGGATCTGCAGGAGATCGTCGAATTCCTGCGCGATCCCGGAAAGTATCAGCGGCTCGGCGGCCGGATTCCGCGCGGCGTGCTCCTGGTCGGTCCTCCCGGCACCGGCAAGACGCTGATCGCGCGCGCGGTCGCCGGCGAAGCCAACGTGCCGTTCTTCACGATTTCGGGCTCTGACTTCGTCGAGATGTTCGTCGGCGTCGGCGCCAGCCGTGTGCGTGACATGTTCGAGCAGGCCAAAAAGAATGCGCCCTGCATCATCTTCATCGACGAAATCGACGCGGTCGGCCGCCATCGCGGCGCCGGCCTCGGCGGCGGCAATGACGAGCGTGAGCAGACGCTGAATCAGTTGCTGGTCGAGATGGATGGCTTTGAAGCCAATGAAGGCGTGATCCTGATCGCGGCGACCAACCGGCCGGACGTGCTCGATCCGGCGCTGCTGCGCCCCGGCAGGTTCGATCGCCAGGTCGTGGTTCCGAATCCGGATGTCGTCGGTCGTGAACAGATCCTCAAGGTTCATGTCCGCAAGGTGCCGTTGGCGCCGGATATCAACCTCAAGACCATCGCCCGCGGTACCCCCGGTTTCTCCGGTGCCGACCTGATGAATCTTGTCAACGAGGCGGCCCTGACGGCGGCGCGGCGCAACAAGCGCATGGTGACGCAGTCCGAATTCGAAGAGGCCAAGGACAAGGTCATGATGGGCGCCGAGCGCAAGTCGCTGGTCATGACCGAGGAAGAGAAGATGCTGACCGCCTATCATGAAGGCGGCCATGCCATCGTCGGCCTCAACGTGATTGCGACCGATCCAATCCACAAGGCCACCATCATTCCGCGCGGTCGCGCGCTTGGCATGGTGATGCAGCTGCCCGAACGCGACAAGCTGTCGATGTCGCTTGAGCAGATGACCTCGCGCCTTGCCATCATGATGGGCGGCCGCGTCGCGGAAGAGCTGGTGTTCGGCCGTGACAAGGTAACCTCGGGAGCCTCATCGGACATCGAGCAGGCGACCCGGCTGGCGCGGATGATGGTGACGCGGTGGGGTCTTTCTGAAGAGCTCGGCACCGTGTCCTACGGCGAAAACCAGGACGAGGTATTCCTGGGGATGTCGGTCTCGCGGACCCAGAATGCGTCGGAGGCGACGGTTCAGAAGATCGACAGCGAGATCCGGCGTTTTGTCGAGCAGGGCTACAATGAAGCGACGCGGATTCTCACGGAGAAGCGCGCCGACCTGGAAGCGCTGGCAAAAGGCCTGCTTGAATTCGAGACGCTGACCGGCGACGAAATTCAAGACCTGCTCAAAGGCAAGAAGCCCAACCGCGAATCGGTGCTGGAGCCGACCACGCCACGCACCTCGGCGGTGCCGCCGGCCGGCAAGCCGCGTCCGCGCCCCGATCCGGACCCCGGGCTGGAGCCCCAGCCGCAGGCCTGATTGGCAAGTCACCTGATGGGCAGGTTGCGGGAATACCAAACGCGGCGGCGACGCCGCGTTTTTTATGTTTGTCGTTCATCGCCGCGTCGTGGCATGTTCCCATGACAACGAAAGCGCGGGCCGAACCGCGCCGGTCGCGCTAGCCATTTGAGCGTGCCGAAATGAATAAATGGAGGAGAGCGTCGATGCATTGCGTCACGGCGTTTGGCGTCCTGAGCGCGATGGCAGTGCTGGCATGGCCCACGGCCTCCATAGCAGCCGACATCCGCGGCGTCACAGCAACCGAAATCAAGATCGGCCAGACCATGCCTTACAGCGGACCGGTCTCGGCATTCGGCGCGCTCGGCAAGGGTGAGGTCGGTTATTTCAAGATGCTCAATGAGCGCGGCGGTATCAACGGCCGCAAGATCAACCTGATTTCGCTCGACGATAGCTATGCGCCGCCGAAAACCGTTGAACAGACGCGCCGGCTGGTGGAAAGCGACGAAGTGGCATTGATCTTCTCTTCGATCGGCACCGCCCACAACACCGCGATCGCCAAGTATCTGCAGGGCAAGGATGTCCCGCAATTGTTCGTCGGCTCCGGCGCCTCAAAATTCGCCGACATCGCGCAGTACCCGCAGGCGACATTGGGCGTGCAAGGACCCTTTCGCTACGAGGCGCGGCTCTACGCGCGTTATGCGCTGGCCAAGAATCCGAACGCCAAATTCGCGGTGATTTCCCAGAACGACGATTACGGACGCGATTATCTTTCGGGACTGAGGGATGTGCTTGGCGAAAAATACGATTCGATGGTCACCGATGTGACCTACGAAGTATCGGATCCGACCGTCGACTCGCAGATCGTCAAGCTCAAAGCCTCGGGCGCCGACGTTCTGGTGATCGCAGCGACGCCGAAATTTGCCGCCCAATCGATCCGCAAGGTCTATGAGATCGGATGGAAGCCGATGACATTTCTGTCTAACGTCGCGGTGTGGGTATCCTCCGTGATGGAGCCGGCGGGGCTGGAGGCGGGCATCGGCATCTTCTCCACCGCCTACGTCAAGGATCCCGACGATCCCGCCTGGAGGGACGACGCGGGCGTCAAGGCATGGCGGCAATTCATGACCCAATACCTTCCCGAAGCCGACCTGCACGATACCAATTACGTCAACGCCTATAACAACGCGATGGCGCTCGAGCAGGTTCTGAAAGCCTGCGGCGACGATCTGTCGACCGGGAATATTCTCAAGCAGGCCTATGCCATTCAAGAATCTGGAATTGCCGATGCTGCTGCCGGGAATCAAGATCAACACCAGCCCGACCGATCATGTGCCGGTCGACCAGATGCAGTTCATGCGCTTCAACGGCAAGACGTGGGAGCGCTTCGGCGAGTTGCAGACCGGCAATTGAACGCTCGTCGGGGCATCGAAGATGTGAACCGGGAATCTCGACAGAATGTTGAAGCGAGTTTGACGAGTTCGGCATTCAGGTCGTCGGTTGTAGGTATTGGCGCGGGACTTGCTTCGAAAAATCAGTAGTTTCCTCGTGTCGAATGCAGGAGCCGCCAATGTCAGGCCACTCGAACGCGACGTCCATCGTTACCATCGCGGGCGCGGACCCCCGCTTGTACAACCACGATCTGGCGCCGGTGGCTCCGGCAGGGCGAACCTGGGGCATCTTCAGCATATTCGCGATGTGGATGTCCGACGTTCACTCGGTCGGCGGTTATACGTTCGCCGCCAGCCTGTTCTTTCTTGGGTTGACGGGGTGGGAAGTGCTGCTGGCGATGGTGGTCGGCATCACCGCCGTCTATTTCCTGATGAACTTGATCGGGCGTCCCTCGATGAAATACGGCACGCCCTTCCCGGTGGTGGCGCGGATGTCGTTCGGTGTCATGGGTGCCAATATCGCGGCCGGATTGCGCGGTATCGTCGGAATCGTCTGGTATGGCGTCCAGACCTATTTTGCTTCCAAAGCCGTGCAGGTGCTCGTGCTCGCGTTTTATCCCGGTGCGGAAGCGTTCACGCACAACGGCTTTTTCGGCCTGTCCGCGCTCGGCTGGTTTTCTTTCCTCTTCATGTGGATATTCCAGCTTCTGATTTTTTTGAATGGCATGGAGACCATCCGCAAGTTCATCGATTTCTGTGGGCCGGTGGTCTACATCGTGATGTTTGCGCTGGCGATCTGGATCCTGACGCAGACCGGCACCTCCAGCCTGTCGCTGCAGCTTAGTCCGCGGGCGGAAGGCTCAACGGTCGGTCACATGGCGAATGCGGCGATGCTGATCGTCGCCTATTTCGCGGCGCTGCTGCTCAACTTCGGTGACTTCTCCCGCTTCGCGCGCGACGAGAAGGCGATGAAGGTCGGCAATTTCCTCGGGCTGCCGGTCAATTTCATCGTGTTCGCCATCATTACGGTGATCGTCACCGCCGGAACCGTCAAGGTATTCGGCGAGGCGATCATGGATCCGGTCGCTATCGTCGAGCGCATCGGCAATCCCTGGGTGGTGGCGCTCGGCTCCATCACTTTCATCGTCGCCACCATGGGCATCAACATCGTCGCCAACTTTGTTTCGCCGGCCTACGACATCTCCAACCTGTATCCGGAGAAAATCGATTTCCGGCTGGGCGGCCTCATAACCTCGATCCTGTCGGTGTTGGTGTGCCCGTGGATTTTCGTCTCAAGTCCGCAGGCCATCACTATTTTCGTCAGCATCTTCGGTGCCGCGCTCGGTCCGATGTTTGGCATCATGGTAGCCGATTACTATCTGGTGAAGCGGCAGCAAATTGTGCTCGATGACCTCTACACGATGTCGCCAAGCGGCTCGTTGTATTTCGAAGGCGGCTGGAACCGAATGGCGCTGATCGCGCTCGCCGGCGCAGGCTTCGTTTCGATCGGGCTGTCACTGCTTGGCGCCTACGCTGTGATTCCGAACATCGGCGATTGGGGATGGCTGATCGGCGCCGCGCTGGGCGCGGCTTTGTACAAGACGTTGATGCGCCACCGCGAAGCACCAGCATTGCTGCGGGCCGGCGACGTCGTGGCCTGACGGCCACGACCGTCACCAGCGATATTGGTCGCCGTTGATCCCGCATTCGGCGCGCAACCGGCCATCGCCGGGGTGCGCTCGCGCCACGCCGAACGGCGCGGGGCTGATCGCGCGCTACATACGTCGCTGGCGGTAGGCCGGTCGACGCCGTCCCTGATGGCCGCCGCGAGCGTTTAGATAAGTTGCAGTCTTTGAATTACGATGCATCTTGTCATCTGCCCTGAATAGTTGTTCAGTTCTTCAAAGCGAGCGGCGCCAATCGCTCCAAATCTTGAAGAAGCCCGCCTTGGTTGAGCCAATCGCGTGGACAGGGACGAGAAACGCTCATGGTCTACCGGCGGACCCATCAGGTCGTAAAGCGCCTCGCGGCCCGGCGCAGCGCTATTCTGGCGGCAGCGCGCGATGCCGCCGCGGACGGCGGTATGGCTGCGGTGCAGATCGCGCCGGTCGCGATCCGCGCCAATGTCGCAGCCGGCACCGTCTATCGTTACTTCCCCTCCAAGGCCGATCTGATCTCCGAATTGATCGCGGACGTCTCGCGCGACGAACTAGCTGCGATTCGCCGTGCGGCGGATGCCGCGCCCGGTCCATCTTCGGCGCTGGCTGCGGCCGTCACCACGGTCGCCGTGCATGTACTCTCGCAGCGCCAACTCGCCTGGGGCATCCTGGCCGAACCCGTTGATGTCGACGTCTCGGCTTCGCGGCTGGCCAGCCGTCGTGAGATCGCCGGCGAGATCGCGGCGCGGATCGACGCCGCGGTTCGCGCCGGACATTTGCCCGCTCAGGACACCGCACTGGCCGCTACCGCATTGCTCGGCGCGCTGCATGAGTCATTGGTCGGGCCATTGGCGCCAGACAATATGGACGACCCCGCGAAACTGCGTGACGCCGTGCAAACTGTGACGCTGCTGGCGCTGCGCGCCGTCGGCGTGATGGACGCCCGCGCCCGCGGCCTTGTGGTGCAGGCGGTGCTGCCGGCGAGAACCCTGGTCGGTGCGTAAAGCGGTCATGTTCGGAAGATATCGTTCTGAAAGTGTCATCTTGAAATATCGGCGCGCCTCGCGGACGCGAACCTATTTGCCGCATTGGCGTTTAACGAACGCTACTTTCTCAACTCATCCCACGGAGCATCCCATGACGACGACATTCGGATCGGCCAAGTGGCAGGGCGGCATCAAGGACGGCAAGGGCGCGATCTCGACCAAAAGCGGCGCGCTAAAGGAGTATCCCTACGGCTTCGCTAGCCGTTTCGAGGGCAAGCCGGGCTCCAATCCGGAGGAATTGATCGGGGCGGCGCATGCTGCCTGTTTTACCATGGCGTTGTCACTGATCCTGGGCGAAGCCAAGCTCACCGCCGAGCAGATGGAGACCAAGGCCGACGTAACGCTGGAAAAACAGGGTGAGGGTTTTGCCATCACCTCCGTGCATCTCACGCTGACAGCGAAGATACCGGGAGCGGACAAGGCGAAATTCGACGAGCTGACCGGCATGGCGAAGGCCGGATGCCCGGTTTCGAAGCTGCTGAATACCAAGATCACACTGGATGCGACGCTACTGTAATTTGCCGTCGTTCCCGGGCGCATCGAAGACGCGAACCTCAGATGTGCGTTTGCACATCTGGGATTCGGTGCTCCGGACCGTCCCGGAATGACCGGACCGAACCCATCGCCACACACTCAAATATTAGCGTCGCCCTCCGGGCCGACATAGGCGATGCGCACCATGTTGGTGGCGCCGGGAGTGCCGAGCGGCACGCCCGCGACGATGATCACCCGCTGTCCGGATTTGGCGAAGCCGTCGCGAAATGCGATGCGGCCGGCGCGGTTGACCATGTCGTCCTGATCCTGCGCGTCTTCCGCGACCACGCAATGCACGCCCCATACCAGTGACAGTTTGCGCCCGGTGGCGAGGTTCGGCGTGATCGCTACCACCGGCGGCTTCGGCCGCTCGCGGGCGACGCGGATCGCCGTCGAACCGGAACTGGTCCAGCAGATGATCGCGGATAGTTCGAGCGTTTCAGCAATCTGCCGTGCGGCGTCGGCAATTGCATCGCCGGCGGTCGCCTCCGGTTGCGGTCGCTGCGCGGCCAGAACCTCGCGATAGGTCGGATCGCGCTCGACCTCCTCGCCGATGCGATTCATCGTCGAGACGGCTTCGACCGGAAACTTGCCGGCGGCAGATTCAGCCGACAGCATGATCGCGTCGGCGCCTTCATAGACGGCGGTTGCAACGTCGGAGACCTCGGCCCGGGTCGGCACCGGCGACTGAATCATCGATTCCAGCATCTGGGTTGCGACCACCACCGGTTTGCCGGCGCGCCGCGCCAGCCGCGTCATCTGCTTCTGCAGGCTTGGCACCCGCTCGAGCGGAAGCTCGACGCCAAGATCGCCACGCGCCACCATCAAGGCGTCGGAGGCTTCGACGATTTCTGGAAGCCGGTCGATCGCCTGCGGCTTTTCGATCTTGGCCATGATCGCGGCGCGGCCGCGGATCAGCTTCCGTGCCTCGATGACGTCCTCGACGCGCTGCACGAACGACAGCGCGATCCAGTCGACACCCGTCACCAGCGCCGCTTCAAGGTCGGCGCGGTCCTTTGGCGTCATTGCCGAGACCGGTAGATCGGTATCGGGCAGGCTGACGCCCTTGCGATCCGACATTCGGCCGCCGATCACGACACGGGTGACGGCGCGCTCCGGCGAGGTCTCCTCGGCAATCAGGCGTACCTTGCCGTCATCGAGCAGCAGCGCATGACCCGGCCTGAGGGCGGCGAGAATTTCAGGGTGCGGCAGCTGAACACGGCTGTTGTCGCCCGGCGCCTTGTCCGAATCGAGCACGAAACTTTCGCCGTTCTTGAGCTGGATCGAGCCTTCGGCGAACGATCCCACCCGCAGCTTCGGCCCCTGGAGATCGACCAGGATGCCGATCGGCCGGCCGTAGCTCGATTCGACGTTGCGAATGGTCTTGACCAGTTCGCGCATCTTGTCATGCGAAGTATGGCTCATATTGATGCGAAAGACATCGGCGCCGGCCTCGAACAGGCGCCGGATCATGGCGCTATCTGAGGAAGCCGGTCCGAGTGTCGCGAGGATCTTGATACGGCGCAGGCGCCTCATGGCTTACTTCCCGGGATGGCGGCTGGTGGTTGACCAGACACCCCCGGAGGCGTTCCGCCTGGCGGATTGGGCAGGCCGGGCGCGCTGCCCGACGGACTGGACGCGCCGGGAAGACTTTGCGGGCCGCCCGGGCCTACCGTTCCGGGGATTCCCGGTACCCGTTGCGCGGGCTGTTCGCTGGACTCGGTCAGTTGTACGGTCCAGGCGCGCTGCTCGCCGGTGTCGACCTCGAAGTAACCGGTACGGTCGAAGCCGCGTGCCAAACAATTCTCGGTGCCTTTGATGGTGAACTCCTTGTCGCGCGAGCACATGAAAGCCTGTCCCGACCACTCGCCGCCACGGTCGTAATCGAGCGCATAGATGTAGTAGAACCGCGCGACCAGCGTGCCGCGAAGCAGGGTTTCGCAGCTTCGCGATGAAACATTCCACCAGCCTTCGGTGGTCCAGCCCTCGGCATCCTTGTAGCCCAGCGCAATGCCGACCCGGCTCGAGGTGTTGTTGCAAAGACGAAAGTCCGCGGCCGCCGCGCTCGTCCACATACACATTGCCACGAACGCCAGGGCCGGGATCAAACCGGCGGGCATGCGGACGGGCAAAGGATTGGCGCGATGAGGATTTTCAGGGATCATTGAGCGAGGCTATATCAATTCCTTGATGATTTCACGTAGGCCAGCGGGGCTGTCAACGCTTCAAGGGCATTTTCGGGCAACGGTCGACCGAAATTCCTCTCATCAGCATCTCTTTGCGCTGCGATATAGCAAAATCTGTGACCGGCCCCCACCTGATATCGATGGTATATACCGATAGTATTTTGCGCATAACAGCGAGATCACGGCGATGGCGATTGACGAGAGAAGCAGAACAGAACTTGAAGCTGCCGTGTTCCGGCGCCTTGTCGAGCACCTCCGGACCCGGAGCGATGTCCAGAATATCGATCTGATGAATCTTGCGGGCTTTTGTCGCAATTGCCTGTCCAATTGGCTCAAGGAAGAAGCCGACGGCACGGGGATGGCGATGAGCAAGGACGAGAGCCGCGAGGCGGTCTATGGCATGCCCTATGAGACGTGGAAGTCGATTCATCAGGGGACGGCAAGTCCGGAGCAGCTCGCAGCGATGAAGAAGGCCCAAAGCGGTCACTGAGCCTTCGCCTCTGGCGTGTCCAGATCAGGTTCCCGATAAACAAGCGGCTCGGCCGCATCCCCAAGTATCGGCCGGCATGTTTCTTCTGTGGGCGCACTGTGGATGAGCGCGATGTTGCCTTGACGCAAGGCACCGCACTCTTGAGGGTCATTTTCGGATGCGCCTCGCGGTGACGCGTGCGGCGCCTCCTTAAAGCCTCCAACCCGTCAGTTCATTCAGGAGTACCCGATGGCCACGTCTGCCGCCGCCGTCAAGGAAGCGCCCGCGACAAAATTCGCCAAGGATCAGCTCAAGGCCATCATCGAGCGCGTCGAGCGGCTGGAAGAAGAAAAGAAGACGATCTCGGATGATATCCGCGACGTCTATGCAGAGGCCAAAGGCAATGGCTACGACGTCAAGGCGCTGCGCACGATCGTGCGCCTGCGCAAGCAGGATGCCAATGAGCGAGCCGAACAGGAAACCATCCTGGAAACCTACATGCAGGCGCTGGGAATGTTGTGAGCCCTTGCCTTAGAGCGAACGCCTCGCACAGCGAGTGCCTCTCAATAGGGCTCCGAAAGCGGTCCTGACCGTCGGTGCGTCAATCAGCGCAGCGATGCGGTCTGCATCACGAACGACTGCGTCGCCAGCGGCACGACGGCCGATCCGGCAAAGCGGTCGTTGAGCAGGCCCATCTGCGGATCGTCTGAGAAGCCCATCGTCACGGCTGCTTGCGGCTTGACGAAATGCGCGCTCATCGCGGTTAGGTCGGCATCGCCCAGCACCGTCGATGACATCGACGAGGTCGCGCTTGGCGCCAGGATCATGACGCGCATCCAGATATCGGTGTCGGCGCCTTTGGAAGCGGTGATCCGCGCTGACGTCGAGACCTTGCTGCCCTGTCCCTGCGGACCCTTGGCGATCACCGAAGTGACGTCGGTGACAGCCATCGAATTGCGAGCAACCGACGCCGGACGGACGCTGCGGGGAATCGGTGCCGTGGCAGCGACGATGTTGGCGCGGTCAACCGGTGAATTGGCCGCCGGCGCGTAAGCCATTGCCTGGGAAATGCTTGCGGTCGATTGCGGGTCACCGGAGCTAACCGCCCGGCGGGCGTTAAGGGCGGCAACCTGCGCCGGCGTCGCCTGGTTCGGCGTTGTCGGGGCGTCCTCCCAGAAACCGCGAGCACTGACGACGTCGGCCGGGGTTTGCGAATTCGGTTCGGTCTTCTCAACCGATGTCGCAGCGGCCTGTTTCGACTTTCCGGGCTGGGTGATCTGGACGTCGGCCGAAGCCAGCTGGAAGGTCGAGGCGACAGACGGCTTTGCGCGCGGCATCGGCACAGGCTCGTTGGATTTGGCGGGCGCGGCGGCGGCCATCACGCCGACGGGAGCAGGTTTTCTCGTTGACGGCCGGAGCGCTGCTGCCCTCGTCTTCCTCGTCATTCGATTTGCCCTTGAATAGCGAGGTCCACAGACTGGGGCTGCTCTTGGTCATCGCCTTGTCGTCGCCGTCACGCTTTTCGATGTCGGCGCGGGCCAGTTCATATCCCTTCAGCGGCGTGCCGTCGGTGGGAACGTGCACGGTGCGGCCATCCGGGAATACCTTGACCAGTTGTTCGCGCGTCATCCGCGGCCAGTGCCGAATGCTGCCGGTGTCGAGATGGACGAAGGGGGATCCCGACGTCGGATAGAATCCGACGCCGCCTCGCTGCAACCGAAGCCCGGCATAGCGAATTTGCTCAAGCGGCACGTCCGGAATGAAAAAATCCATGGCGTGGCCGAGCATGTGCTGGCTGAAGCGGGCCACCCCTGACGAACGGCGGCGGAGCATGGCGTTGGTAGCGGGGGAGCGATAGGCGGAAATGATCTGGATCGGCTTCTTGCCGTCGACGTCGCGGTAGACTTCCCAGAGGATGTCGAAGAGGTGACGATCCATCGTGGTCTGGTCCTGGCTGCGCCAGTCGCGGAGATAATGATTGATTTGCTTGAGCGCGTCTTCGTCGTAGCGCCCGTCACGCTTGAAGGTGACGGTGAGGTCTTCATTGGAGTGGGTGTGATGGAACGAGAGGGTGCGCGTTTCGTTCAGCGCGCTCGCATCGTGCACCGATCCGGCTCCGGCGAGCAGCAACAGCGATGTCAGGCCGAAACGAACTCCGACCCTCGGCAGCGACAACGAATTGAATTGGCGTGCGAAACCAGCCAGCACGTACGAGCCCACCCAGAGGACGACCGATCGACGGACTCTTTCGCTACCCCGTGTGGCGAAAGAGGATGAACGCAGTCTTAAAGCGGGAGGGTTAACCGATATTTACACCCTATCCCCAAGTCAGGCCTTAACCTAACCCGTCGAGTGTGGCGAAAAATAGCCCACTGATCAAATCCGGATGGACAATGGTTAATGCAGATGCCCCGCCAACCAGGCGGGGCATTGATTTTGTTATCGAAATTCGAAAACTTCGGTAAAAACCGCGAGCGATTGATGACTTAGCGGTTGATCACCCGCTGTTGTTGCGGCCTGCGGCCTGCGGGAGCGGCTTGAGGGGCCGTCGGCCCTCCGAACAACCGCTCGAAGAACGATGGCCCGGAATTGTCGGCGGCGTAGGTGACGCTCGTCGGCAGGCTGCCGACCGGCCGAACATAGTTCGGCTGCGAGTGGGCGATCACCGTTTCCAGATCCTTGCTTTTGCCATTGCGAAGCAGCGTCAGCATGGTGGCGTCACGGCCGTAGACATCCTTGCGGAATTGCAGCTTGCCCGCATCGTCAACAAACGCTGTCTGATAGGTGATGTTGACCGGGATCGGGGTCGGAAATTTGATATCGATCTCGCTTTGACCATACATGCTGCGGATCCTCTCCGGCGTGTAATGACCTTGCGGCTCGGTGATGCCGAGCAGGGTCGCGGCGTATTGATCCGGGTTCTGCACCCGCATGCAGCCGTGGCTGAACGCGCGGTCTTCCTTCGCGAACAGGCTCTTTTCCGGCGTGTCGTGCTGATAGACCAGGAACTTGTTCGGGAAATTGAAGCGGATGCGGCCGAGTGCATTGGCTTCGCCCGGCGGCTGCGAAATGTGAATGCTGCCGTCGCTGGCGCGGTCAAGCCTCAATCCCATGCGTTGCAGCACGGTCGGATCCTGCTGCAGGGCGGGCAGATATTCGCCGTAGATGATCGAGGGCGGCACATTCCAGGTCGGATTGACGGTGATGAATTTCATCGTCTCGGTCAGCAGCGGCGTGGCATGAATGCCGGGCTTTCCGGTCACCACCCTGGTGGTCCAGACCTGCGCGCCGTTCTGCATCACCTTGAGCGTGTAATCGGGGATGTTGAGAATCACATAGGCGTTGCCGATCGAGGGTGCGCCGAGCTCACGCGGCAGCCAGCGCCAGCGCTCCATATTGACGAGTACGGTGTCGATCTGGCGGTCGCGTTTTGGACTGTTGATGGCTTTGACGGTGCGGTCGTCGAGAACGCCGGTCGGCTTGAGTTCGACGCTCGACTGGAATTTACGAACGGCCTCCGCCACGCTGGCGTCGTAATGGGTGTCGTCGGCGTTTTCCGTGATACCGAGCTTGGCCCGCAGTTGCGGTACCCGCTCATCCTCCATCTCGATCGCCGGCTGGCTCTTGTTGCGCGCCGGTGTGAATTTGAGCGCCGGCCCTTCGGCGATCTCGATGACCGGTCCGTCGACGCCGCGCAACTCGGCGAGCTTCGCCTTCAATTGGCGATAGAGCTTCTGCGGCGGGTTGTAGCTGTCGAGCGCCGCTGAGGCATCTTTTGCCGTCGTGACATTCGCCAGCACTTCGGCCGGATCGGTGGGATGTTCGGGATATTGGATATCCGCGCTGACCTGCGACCAGTGCATCCGGCCGCTCTGAGCCTGACGGGCATAGTCCAGCACACTGGCGGTCAGTTTCAGTTCGGCTTCCGCAAGTGCGTCCGGATTGGTCGCCGCGGCGAAATCCGGCACCGGATAATCGGCGGCATTCAGGCCATCAGAGGCGGCATCCTTGAGGCGCGCGATGACACCCTTACCGCCCTCCGTCACAATACCGCCTTGCGTCCACACAGGCGCAAATTCGCGCGCGGTGTAAAACTTCTCTACCGCTGCCCGTTCAGGCTTGCGGTCGAAATAGCGCAACGATTTTGAACCGAACATTTCGCTCAGTTTTCCGGCAACCGGCTGATCGGCGGGCGGGACGTTGCTTACAGCCTTGGCAGGTTCCTTGGCGGGCTCAACGGCCGGCGTAGCCGGAGCCGAACTCGGTGGTGATGGCCGCCGTGTCGTTCTTAGCAGTGTCGTTCTTAGCCGTGTCGTTCTTAACCGCGTCGTTCTTGGCTCCGTCGGCTTTGCTGGCGTCGGCCTTGCTCGCGTCGACCCTGCTAACATCGTTCTTGCCGGTGTCGACCACCGGTGCGGTAACGACTTCCGATGGTTTGGTCTCCGCGGCCTTTTCCGTCACCTTCGGGGCGTCGGATACCGGCGCGGCGGTGTCCGGCTTGAAGTCGTTGGCGGTCGGAGGCGGGACGTTGGCAGGTTCGGGACGCGGAATCGCCGCATCGATCGCAAGCTCCGCGGGACTGTTGCGGGTTGAACTGGGCTGAGCGAGTGCCGAGGTCGCGGACACCGTGAGGAATGTCGCGGCGATGGCCATCAGCACGCGGTCAAATCCGGCACGGTTCTTCGGACAGTCAAGCATCGTCAAACCCCTTCAGCGAAACTGTTCCGGCATGGAAACAGTCCTTGAGTACCGTCCGTCAAAACTCTTGCTAAAGCACCGGCCTGATCGGTTCTGAAGCACATTCAGTCAACGGCTTCTGGTTCGCGTACCAATGCACTCCAATTTCGGTGAGAACACGTCCGCACGCAACGATTCATCTATCGACGATACACGTGCCTCACCCATGCAGCCAGCACCGCGCGGGGCAGCTCACGACAAACTGGACTTCAGCGGACCCGTCTTGCAACGCATGGAGTGCTTTTTGCCACGTCCGCGCTGTTTTGTCTGTCACCGGCGAGCAACGGTTCAAATGTTCCGGAATTGCTGACGTTTGCCGCTGCTTCGATGTGCGGTTGCCCGCGGAGCAATCGGGCGTTTGCCTTAGTTTGCCTCATTTGCGCGGCGGCTGGCCGGATCATCCGGGGCCGCCTCATCGAGCTTGCGGTAAAGCGTCGAGCGGCCGATTTTCAGGCGGCGCGCAACTTCGGACATTTGCCCGCGATAATGCGAGATCGCGAACCGGATGATTTCGGTTTCCATCTCTTCGAGCGGTCGCACGTCGCCGGAACTCGTCAGCATCGCGAGGGTGCCTGCGGCCGGCAGTGGAGCGATAGGTATTTCATTACCGGAAACCATGGCAGGCGCGGTAGAATGAAAGCCGGGCCCGATCACGAGCGGTTCGCCTAGTCCGCCATGGGATTCCGGCATTGCCTGCGATTGCGATGCGACCTGGGAAAAGTCCGCCACGCCGAGCTGGTCGGCTTCGCTCATCACGACGGCGCGATAAACCGCATTCTCGAGCTGGCGGATATTGCCGGGCCATTCGAGCAGCGACAGCAACGCCATGGCGTCGCCGCTGATGCCGGTGATAGCGCGGTTTTCTTCGGCGCCAAATCGCGCCAGAAAATGCCGCAGCAGATGCGGAATGTCTTCGCGCCGATTCCGCAACGGCGGAATTGTCAGCGGCAGGACGTGGAGGCGGTAGAACAAGTCTTCGCGAAATTGTCCGCCTTTGACCCGGTCGAGCAATCTGCGGTTGGTCGCGGAGATGATACGGACATCTACTTTGACCGGCTTGCGGCCGCCCACCGCCTCGACGGCGCCGTCTTGCAGCGCGCGCAGCAGTTTCACCTGCGCGGCCAGCGGCAGTTCGCTGACCTCGTCGAGAAACAGCGTGCCGCCGGAAGCCTCGACGAATTTGCCCATGTGACGCTCGGTCGCGCCGGTAAACGCGCCCTTCTCGTGGCCGAACAGGATCGATTCCACCAGATTGTCCGGGATCGCGCCGCAATTGACGGCAACGAACGGTTTTGACTTGCGTTCGCCGCTGCCGTGGATGGCGCGCGCGAACAATTCCTTGCCGACGCCGGATTCGCCCTCGACCAGCACCGGAATCGTCGAGGCGGCGGCCTTCTGGGCGGTGCGCAGGACGGCCGCCATGGTCTCGCTGCGGGTGATGATGTCGGCAAAGGTCAACTTGCCTTCGCGGCTGTGCCTGATGCGCTGCAACTCGCCTTTCAATGCGCTGGCGTTGAGCGCGTTGCGCAGGGACACCTGCAGCCGCTCGATGCCGACCGGCTTCACCACGAAATCCTGGGCGCCAGCGCGCATCGCCGACACTACATTGTCGATTCCGCCATGGGCTGTCTGCACGATGACGGGAATGTTGAGGCCGGCTTCGCGGATCTTGGCCAGCACGCCCATGCCGTCGAGGCCGGGCATCACCAGATCGAGCACCACGGCGTCGACCGGCTGCGCGTCGGGCGCGGTCAGCGCGGCGATGGCCGCATCGCCGCTGTCGACAACAAGCGGCTCATAGCCGCATTTCTGCACCATGTTTTCAACCAGCCGGCGCTGTACCGCGTCGTCATCGACAATCAAAATACTGGCAGCCATGGCTTTCCTCGAACGTTACAACTATCTGTCTCGAATCGGGGCACTCTCGCCGATGCCGATTAACGCCCTCTTAAACCTTGCCGTGCCGCCCTCGTCCGGCTCCTCAGGTTGAAACGCATACACAGGCTCGAACCAGATGACCTCGCGCTCCCCATCCGCTCTCCGCAAATCGTCGGCTCAACGCAAATCGAACAGCAAAAAATCCGCGGTCAAATCCAAGGCAAAATTCAACACCGCCAACAAGACCGGCAAGCTGCCGGAATGGGATCTGACCGATCTCTATTCCGGCATCGATGCGCCCGAAGTCTCCCGCGATCTCTCCAGACTGGACACCGAATGCGTTGCGTTTGAGGCCGACTACAAGGGCAAGCTCGCGGAACAAACCGCAAGCGAGGGCGGCGGCAAATGGCTGGCCGAGGCGGTGAAGCGCTACGAAGCCATCGACGATCTCGCCGGTCGCCTCGCATCGTATGCCGGCTTGATTCACGCCGGCGACAGCGTCGATCCGGCGATCACCAAATTCTACGGCGACGTTTCGGAGCGCTTGACGACGGCATCGGTGCATCTGTTGTTCTTCGCGCTCGAACTCAACCGCGTCGATGATGCCGTCATCGACCGCGCGATGCAGACGCCCGAACTCGGACATTATCGGCCGTGGATCGAAGATCTGCGCAAGGACAAACCATATCAGCTGGAGGATCGCGTCGAGCAGCTGTTTCACGAGAAGTCCCAGAGCGGCTATGCCGCCTGGAACAGGCTGTTCGACCAGACCATTTCCGGTTTGCGCTTCAAGGTCGCCGCCCGCGAACTTGCGATCGAGCCGACCCTGAGCCTGCTGCAGGATCGCGCGCCCGCAAAGCGCAAGACGGCGGGACAGGCGCTGGCGAAAACTTTCAAGGCCAACGAGCGGATTTTCGCGCTCATCACCAATACGCTCGCCAAGGACAAGGAGATTTCCGATCGCTGGCGCGGCTTTCAGGATGTCGCGGACTCGCGGCATCTGAACAACCGCGTCGAGCGCGAGGTTGTCGATGCGCTGGTGAGCTCGGTGCGCGCGGCCTATCCGCGGCTGTCGCACCGTTATTATCGGCTCAAGGCTGGCTGGTTCAAAAAGAAGAAGCTTGCGCATTGGGACCGCAATGCACCGCTGCCGTTCGCCGCCACCGGCAGCATCGCGTGGCCCGAAGCCCGGAACATGGTGCTGACGGCCTATCGCGGTTTCGCGCCCGAAATGGCCGATATCGCCGAGCGTTTTTTTGCCGACCGGTGGATCGATGCACCGGTGCGGCCGGGAAAGGCGCCGGGCGCGTTCTCGCATCCCACCACGCCGTCGGCGCATCCCTACGTACTGATGAACTATCAGGGCAGGCCGCGCGACGTGATGACGCTCGCCCATGAACTCGGTCACGGCGTGCATCAGGTGCTGGCGGCGAAGAATGGCGCGCTGATGGCGCCGACGCCGCTGACGCTAGCGGAAACCGCCAGCGTGTTCGGCGAGATGCTGACCTTCAAGCGGCTATTGGCGCAAACCGGCAGCGTCCGGCAGCGGCAGGCACTGCTTGCCGGCAAGGTCGAGGACATGATCAACACGGTGGTGCGACAGATCGCGTTCTATTCGTTCGAGCGGGCTATCCATACCGAACGGCGCGACGGTGAATTGACCGCCAAACGTATCGGCGAAATCTGGCTCAGCGTGCAGGGTGAGAGCCTCGGTCCTGCCATCGACATCCGGCCGGGCTACGAGAATTTCTGGATGTATATCCCCCATTTCATCCATTCGCCGTTCTACGTCTACGCCTATGCGTTCGGCGATTGCCTGGTGAACTCGCTCTACGCGGTTTACGAAAACGCGCAGGCCGGCTTTGCCGAACGCTATCTGGCGATGCTTGCTGCCGGGGGCACCAAGCATTATTCCGAATTGCTCAAGCCGTTCGGCCTCGATGCCAAGGACCCGAAATTCTGGGACGGCGGGTTATCGGTCATCTCGGGCATGATCGACGAGTTGGAGGAGATGTCCTGACCGGAGGCAAGCCGTAAAACATCTGTTGAACGGGGCGGGTTCCAGGGTTATACAATCTGTATAACGGAGCTGGACGCCATGAACGAAGTGCCTCGCAAGACTGCTGAAGGTGAGTTCATTCAGATCAGGAAGATCGGCAATTCCCTTGGTCTCATTTTGTCGAAAGACATGCTTTCCCGGCTGAGGCTGAAGGAAGGCGACAAGCTTCACATCGTTGAACAGACTGAGCGTGGCATAAAGCTTTCGCCCTATAATCCGAAGCATGCCGAGGCGATGGAAATCGCTCGGCGTTCGTTCAGCACATATGCGGATACTTACAAGGCTCTCGCAAAATGAACGAACCGATCTGGTTGGACGTGGAGATCCTGATCAATCTCCACGCCGAGCAGCTTGCTCTGTTCGGAGGACCCGACGGCATTCGTGATCAGAACATGCTGGAATCAGCGCTAGGCGGTCCCATCAACAACTTTACTTATGGCGAAACGGACCTCGCCGCACTCGCAGCGGCGTATGGGTTCGTCATTGCCCGGAACCGTCCGTTCGTGGATGGCAACAAACGCGCCGCCTTCGGCGCGATCATCGTTTTTTTAGGGCTTAATGACATCGATTTTCTGGTGCCGCCCGAAAGTGCGACCGCCATGATTCTTTGCCTCGCGGCAGGCGAAGTGAACGAAGGGGGATTGACGCGCTGGATCAGCGACAATTGGCCACCCGAACCGCGCAAGTAACGGGGTACGCGGAGGCGCAAACGGTGTCGCCGTTGCCCTCGGCCCAAGTTTGAGGTAATTGCACGCAAGCATTGCGAGCATCGACGGGGGACACCAATGGCAGAGCATAACGAAGTGGCCTACACCACGGCTGACGGCAACGACTATCAGGCCCATGAGCAGACCTATGAAGGCTTCATCATGCTGGTGAAATACGGCACCGCCGCCGTGATCTTCATTGTGGCCATGATGGCGATTTTTCTGACCTGATCGATCGCCTGCCACGCCGTTGCCAAACGGTGCGACCAGAAAAATCCCGCACATTCCGACCGCAAAACCGGTATCCAACTTTGCGAAATAAGCGCTAATTTGCTCGCGCGCGCCCGTCGCGCCGCCGGAGGCCCCATGAAGATTGCTGTCGCCAAGGAAATCGACCCGTCAGAACCGCGGGTAGCGGCTTCGCCCGACACGGTGAAAAAATTCAAGGCGCTGGGCGTCGATATTGCCGTGGAGCCGGGCGCAGGCATCAAATCGGGCCTGCCGGATTTGGAGTTCACCGCGGCTGGTGCCGTGGTCAGCGCCGACGCGCTGAAGGATGCCGACATCATCATCAAGGTGAAGCGGCCCGAGGCCAGCGAGCTTGCGAACTACAAGCGCGGTGCGCTGGTGATCGCGATCATGGACCCCTACGGCAACGACGCCGCGCTGAAGGCGATGGCGGATGCCGGCATTTCGGCGTTCGCGATGGAATTGATGCCGCGCATTACCCGCGCGCAAGTGATGGATGTGCTGTCGAGCCAGGCCAATCTCGCCGGCTATCGTGCGGTGATCGAGGCCGCGGAGGCCTTCGGCCGTGCCTTTCCGATGATGATGACGGCGGCGGGCACCATCCCGGCCGCCAAGGTGTTCGTAATGGGCGTCGGGGTTGCCGGGCTGCAGGCGATCGCGACCGCGCGGCGGCTCGGCGCCGTCGTTACCGCGACCGATGTGCGTCCGGCCGTGAAAGAGCAGGTCGAAAGCCTGGGCGCCAAATTCCTCGCAGTCGAAGACGAGGAGTTCAAGCAGGCCGAGACCTCAGGCGGTTACGCCAAGGAAATGTCGAAGGAGTATCAGGCCAAGCAGGCAGCCCTTACCGCCGAGCACATCAAGAAGCAGGACATCATCATCACCACCGCCCTGATCCCGGGCCGGCCGGCGCCAAAGCTGGTTTCCGCCGAGATGGTCAAATCGATGAAGCCGGGCTCGGTGCTGGTCGATCTCGCGGTCGAGCGCGGCGGCAATGTCGAGGGCGCCAAAGCCGGCGAAGTCGCCGATGTCGGTGGCATCAAGATCGTCGGCTACACCAATGTTGCCGGCCGCGTCGCGGCGTCGGCATCGAGCCTTTATGCGCGCAACCTGTTTTCTTTCATCGAGACGCTGATCGACAAATCGACCAAGGCGCTCGACGTGAAGTGGGATGACGAACTGGTAAAGGCAACCGCGCTGACCAAAGACGGCGCCGTCATTCACCCGAATTTCCAGCCGAAAGCATAAAGGAACGCCGCCATGGAACATATCGCGCAGGCTGTCGATCCCTTCGTATTCCGGCTGTCGATTTTCGTGCTTGCCGTATTCGTCGGCTATTTCGTGGTGTGGT
Source organism: uncultured Pseudomonadota bacterium (assembly GCA_963725555.1). Taxonomy (GTDB): domain Bacteria; phylum Pseudomonadota; class Alphaproteobacteria; order Rhizobiales; family Xanthobacteraceae; genus Bradyrhizobium. Next base: position 380,319 of record CAVRYV010000007.1, read on the forward strand.
CGGTGACGCCCGCGCTGCATACGCCGCTGATGTCGGTGACCAATGCGATCTCCTCGGTGATCGTCGTCGGCGCGCTGCTTGCGGTCGGCGTCGCGATGGTCGGCAGCGGCGGCATCTGGGCGCGGGGCTTCGGCTTCATCGCGCTGATCTTTGCTTGCGTGAATATTTTTGGCGGCTTCCTGGTCACCCAGCGCATGCTGGCGATGTACAAGAAGAAAGCCAAGTGAACGGCGTGCACCTCGTGGTGACGAAGACAATGGGGGCCTCTAGATGAACGCCAATCTTGCTGCAGTTTTATACCTGGTCGCGGGCGTCCTTTTCATTATGTCGCTGCGCGGACTGTCGAGCCCGGCGTCATCCCGGCAGGGCAATTTCTTCGGCATGATCGGCATGGGCATCGCGGTGGCGACCACGCTCGCCGCGCATCCGCCGGCGGACGGCGTCGGCTGGTTGCTGGTGATCCTCGGCGTCGCCATCGGTGGCAGCATCGGGGCGGTGATCGCACGACGGGTGCCGATGACGTCGATGCCGGAATTGGTCGCGGCGTTTCACTCGCTGGTCGGCATGGCCGCGGTGCTGGTCGCAGCCGGCGCGTTCTACGCGCCGGAGGCGTTCGACATTGGAACACCCGGCCACATCCATCCGCAGAGCCTCGTTGAAATGTCGCTCGGCGTCGCCATCGGCGCGCTGACCTTCACCGGTTCGGTGATCGCGTTTGCAAAATTGTCCGGCCGCATGAGCGGCGCGCCGATCATCCTGCCGGCGCGGCACATCATCAATATTGTGCTTGGTCTCGCGCTACTGTTCTTCATCGTCGGTCTCGTGCTGTCCGGCAGCGCAATCGACTTCTGGCTGATCACCATCCTCGCGCTGGCGCTCGGCGCGCTGCTGATCATCCCGATCGGCGGCGCCGACATGCCGGTCGTGATCTCGATGCTGAACTCCTATTCCGGCTGGGCCGCCGCAGGTATCGGCTTCACGCTCGGCAATTCGGCGCTGATCATCACCGGCGCGCTGGTCGGTTCATCGGGCGCGATCCTGTCCTACATCATGTGCCATGCCATGAACCGCTCCTTCATCTCGGTGATCCTCGGCGGTTTTGGCGGCGAAACCGCTGCCGCCGGCGCCGGGGCCGGTGGAGAAGTGCGTCCCGTCAAACTTGGCTCCGCGGACGACGCCGCCTTCATCATGAAGAACGCGCAGAAGGTCATCATCGTGCCCGGCTATGGCATGGCGGTGGCGCAGGCGCAGCACGCCTTGAGAGAAATGGCCGACCAGCTCAAGAAGGAAGGCGTCGAGGTCAAATACGCGATTCATCCGGTGGCGGGCCGTATGCCCGGCCATATGAACGTGCTGCTCGCCGAAGCCAATGTGCCCTACGATGAGGTGTTCGAATTAGAGGACATCAATTCGGAATTCGCCCAGGCCGACGTCGCCTTTGTGATCGGCGCCAACGACGTCACCAACCCGGCGGCGGAGGACGACAAGACCTCGCCGATCTACGGCATGCCGGTGCTGCAGGTGTGGAAGGCGGGCACCGTGATGTTCATCAAGCGCTCGCTCGCCTCCGGCTATGCCGGTATCGACAATCCGCTGTTCTACCGCGACAACACCATGATGCTGCTCGGCGACGCCAAGAAAATGACCGAGAACATCGTCAAGGCGCTGTGACGATATTCACGAGAGATCATGATCGTCCTGAAATGGCTCGTCGTTCTCGCGTCGATGGGCTATCTCGGCGGTCTTGCCGTTCTGTTGTTTGCGCAACGGTCGCTGGTCTTTCCGATACCGCAAACCGGGCGCACGGCCCCTCAGGCTGCCGGCTTTCCGCAAGCTGAAGAACACATTCTGGCAACGGCTGATGGCGAAAAGGTCATCATTTGGCATGTTCCGGCAAGACCAGGACACGCAGTCGTCATTTATTGTCCGGGCAATGGCGATTTTCTCGCGGGGGCTGTTGGCCGCTTTCGAAATATGACCTCGGACGGGACCGGCCTCGTCGCCCTGTCGTATCGAGGTTATGCCGGCTCAAGCGGCCGGCCCAGCGAGCAAGGTCTGCTGCTGGACGCGGATGCAGCCTACGGCTTCACGACGGCGCGGTATGGCGCGGATCGAATCGTGGTCTGGGGGTTCTCGCTCGGGAGCGGGGTTGCAGTGGCGCTGGCAGCTGACCGGCCAGTTGGGACGCTGATCCTGGAGGCTCCCTATACCTCGATCGCGGACGTCGCGGCCTTGCGGTTTCGAATCGCGCCGGTACGTTGGCTGATCAGGGATCCGTTTCGATCCGACGCGCGTATCGGGCGTGTGACGGCACGGCTTCTGATCATGCACGGCGAACGCGATCCTGCGATTCCGATAAGATTTGGCGAACGTTTGTTCACGCTCGCTCATGAACCGAAACTATTCGTGCGGTTTCCGCAAGGAGGCCACAACGATCTGGACAATTATGGTGCGATTGAAACAGCACGGCGATTCATCGGCACTTCAACGGGCTGACGGCTGCTGGAGTTGGACGCATAGGTCGCGCCCCGGTTTTGAGGATGGAATGAGATGAGCGTACATGGCCCGATGCCGCGATCGGCATGGTTCTTCCCGGCGCTCGCCGTTCTGTTTTTTGCCGGCGGCGACGGCACTCGGTGTGACGTTCACGCCAACGGCCGGCGGGCTGGTTTTCGCGGTGGTGCTACTTTTCATTCTGTTCGGCACCGTGTTCGCGGCGGTCCATCATGCCGAGGTGATCGCCGAGAGGATCGGTGAGCCCTATGGCACCCTGCTATTGACGCTGGCGGTCACCATCATCGAGGTCGCGTTGATCGCGACCATCATGCTTGGTGAGAAGCCGGTGCCCACACTGGCGCGCGATACCGTGTTCGCCGTGGTGATGATCGTCTGCAACGCACTGGTCGGCATTTGTATCCTGGCCGGCGGTCTGCGCTACCGCGAGCAGGACGTTCAGGTCACTGGGTCCAATCTCTATCTCAGCGTGCTGATCGTGCTCGCGACCATCACGCTGATCCTGCCCAATTATACCCTGACCATGCCTGGGCCGGTCTATTCGGCGACCCAGCTTGGCTTCGTCAGTGTCGTTACCGTGCTTCTTTACGGTGTCTTTCTGTACACCCAGACCGTCCGGCATCGCGATTATTTCATCGGCGAAGCTGCCGGCGTCGCCGATAACGGGTTGCATACGTCGGCCCGGACTTTGCTGGTCAGCGGCATTTTGCTGCTGGTGTCGCTGCTGACTGTGGTGCTGCTGGCGAAAAAGTTTTCGCTGGTCGTGGATGCGGGCACGGCGCTGATTGGCGCGCCCGAGGCGTTTGCCGGTATCCTGGTAGCGTTATTGATCCTGCTGCCCGAAAGCGTCGCGGCAGTCTCCGCTGCGCGCAAGAACGACCTTCAGAAGAGCGTCAATCTGGCGCTCGGTTCCTCGCTTGCGACCATTGGGCTGACGATCCCGGCCGTCGCAATTGCCGCCTACGCGCTGGACAAGCAATTGGTGCTCGGGCTGAGTGTTCAGGATATGGTGCTGCTGGTCCTGACGTTCGTCTTGAGCATGCTCACCTTCGGAACCGGCCGCACCAACATCCTGTTTGGACTGGTCCATCTGGTGGTATTCGCGGTATTTGTATTTCTGGTATTCGTGCCGTGAGTTCCCGCGCAACCTCATCGCGGGAATGTCAGGTTCAAAATCGGAGGAAATAATTATATCATAACGTTTCTGGTGCTCTTTGATTCCGCAGTTCGAACATCAGGACGTCGCGAATGCCTGCGAACTTCGCTAGTCAGGAGCATGAGGCCGGGGAATAGCGAAAATGATCAGTGCTGAGTCAGATGTTCAGATCGATACACCGGAAGTCCGCGTCACCGAGTGGCGGCTGGCCCCGGGCAGCGCGACCGGCCATCACATCCATGGCATGGACTACGTTATCGTTCCCGTGAGTTCAGGCGAAATGACCATCGTGGCGCCCAATGGGGAGCGCTCCAAGGCGCAGCTTGGCCTCGGCAAATCCTACTTCCGCAAGGCTGGGGTTGAACATGACGTGCTCAACGAGACCGCGACCGAAATCGTGTTCCTGGAAGTCGAACTGAAACCATGATGGCGCCCATACAGAATTGCCACCGATCTGTCGCAGTTGATCCCTCAATGCGCCTCAAAGTTTCCGCATCAAAACCGTCGCGGGGAGCGTCCTGGCCATGCTGAAATACGTCTCGAAAATCACCATGGACATATTGCCTTCGGTGGCCGCGACCATCATTGGGGCCTATATCGTCAATCATTACATCACCGCCAAGCCCGCACCGGACGCGCCGGCCGCGGTGTCGTCGGCCAGCCCGAAAAAGGTCGACCTCAAGAGCGATGCGAAGACTTCGGTGCCCCCTTCTGAGACGGCCAATATCCCGGAGGCAGGTGTCAGGGCGAAGGGTATCTCTGAAAAGGCCATTCTTGAGAAGTCCGTGGTCGAAAAGCCCGCAGAGAAGTCCACTGACAAACCGGCGGAGACCGCGAGCATCCCCGCCGACATCCGTCGGCATCACGAAAAGACGGTCGCCAAGGCGTCTCCGGCCCCGGTGCAGCCTTCCGGCCCAGCTGTCGTGCCGGTCGTCGCGACGCCCGAGGTGACCGCGCCGAATACCGCCCCGCCGGTCGAGGCCGCCGTCGCCCCCGAAGAGCATTTCAACGCCAACGACCTTGCCCGTGCCACGCTCGAGCGCCTGCGTGGCGCCAACGATGCTCCGGCGCATGTACAGGAAGTCGCGCCGCGCGTTCCGGAACCGCCCCGGATGGCGTCAACTCCGCCGCCGTCAGCACCGACGGTTCGGCCGCTTCCGCCGCCGATCATGGTCTCGACGCCTTCTGGCGGGAAATTCGGTTCGGCCCCGGAATCGTCGCAGAAGAGCGCGGCTAGCGGAGCGACCGACGATCCGAGCCGTCCGACGCCGCCGGCCGACATTCCGGGGGCGCCGCTCGATCTGCGCGCCGAGGCGACGGAGCCGCCGCCAACGCGCGAACACACCAATGTTGCCGAGGACATGTTATCGGCGGCGAAATCAGTGTTTCACGCGGTCTTGCCGAAATAGTTCAGAGCCTTTTCCGGCCGAATCGGAACCGGGCTAATTTCTTCGGCTGATGCGCTGTCTTATTGATCACCGCCGGCGTCGAAAACATTGCATCGGTCAAAGCAAAAAACGCGGGCACCAGGCCCGCGTCATCGAACTCAAAATCCGTAAAATTCTTTATCAGCGCGGCCCGCGCGGACCGGCGCCTGGACCGCCACGGCCGCCAGCCCCACCGCGTTCGGCGCCTGGACCGGCGCCAAACACCGGCTTCGGCTTCATCGGCAGCAGGCCTTCGCGCTGCAGCTTCTTGCGAGCGAGCTTGCGCGCGCGGCGCACCGCTTCGGCCTTTTCGCGGGCCTTTTTCTCGGAGGGCTTTTCGTAATGACCGCGGAGCTTCATCTCGCGGAAAATGCCCTCGCGCTGCATCTTCTTCTTCAGCGCCTTGAGAGCTTGGTCGACATTGTTATCGCGAACGAGAACCTGCACGCGGCATCCTCTTTCAATTGATCGGATTGGAATTCGGGTAAAGCAAAGAGCTGGCAAAAGGCCTAGCCCTTAACCTCAGGCGCGCGGATGTATCAGATCAAAGCGGGAATGTCCACCGGTGCGAGAGCCGTTACCTGACCAAATCGGCCTGTTTTCTATCGCGATCAGGTGGTTTTTGGTGGCACCGCAACCTGCGTCACGTGCCCCATCTTCCGGCCCGGCCGCGGCGGCCCCTTGCCGTAGAGATGGAGAGTCGCCCCCGGCACCGTCAGCCATTGCTCGTAGTCATCGATATCGTTCCCGATCAAATTGGTCATCGTAACCGGGCCATGACGGACTGGCTTGCCGAGCGGCCAGCCGGCGATGGCGCGGATGTGCTGTTCGAACTGCGAGATCGACGCGCCGTCCAGCGTCCAGTGTCCGGAATTGTGAACCCGGGGCGCAATCTCGTTGACCAGAATCACGGGGCCGTCATTTCCTTGCACCACGAACATCTCGACCGCAAGCACGCCAACATAATTCAGCGCGTTAGCGATCGTCTCCGCGATGCCGCGCGCCCGCGCCGCCAGCGCATCGGAGATCGCAGCCGGCGCGCGGGAGATTTTCAGGATGTGGTCGCTGTGCTCGTTTTCGGTGACGTCGAAGCATTCGACCTGGCCGTTGGCGCTGCGCGCAGCGACCACCGAGATCTCGCGCTCGAAAGCAACAAAGGCCTCTAGAATTGCGGATTTGGTAGCAAGGTTCTCCCAGACCTCGTCGGGATCGTCGCCGGTCCGGATGATCGCCTGGCCCTTGCCGTCATAGCCGAAGCGGCGAGTCTTGATCACGGCGGGGAGGCCGATGCGCGCGATCGCGGCGCGCAGCATCGCAGCTGACGACACATCGGCGTAATCGGCGGTGCCGATGCCCAATCGTTTTACGAAATCCTTTTCGGCGAGGCGATCCTGCGTGGTCTCCAGGATTTTGCGGTCGGGCAGCACTGGACGGCGCGCCGCCAGAATCATCGCGGAAGCCGCCGGCACATTCTCGAATTCGTACGTGATGATGTCGACGTCGTTGGCGAACAGCTCCAGCGCCTCAACGTCGGCATATTCCGCGCAGGTCGCATTCAGCACGACATCGAATGCCGGCGAATCCGGGTCCGGCGAAAACACCTGGCACCGCAAGCCGAGCCGCGCGGCCGCCAAGGCCAGCATCCGGCCCAATTGTCCGCCGCCGAGAATTCCGATGGTGTCGCCGGGCTTGAGCTTCACCTGATTTGAGGCCGTCACGCGGATCCCTCCGGGCGCTCGCTCACCGCCTCAGTCTGCTGCTTGCGCCAGGCCACCAGCCGGCCCGAGAGCGCCGGATCGTTCAGCGCGAGCACGCTGGCCGCAAGCAACGCGGCATTGATGGCTCCGGGCTTGCCGATGGCCAGCGTTCCGACCGGAATCCCCGCGGGCATCTGGACGATGGAATAGAGCGAATCCACGCCCGACAACGCCTTCGAATTCGATTGGAACGCCGAATACCGGAAGTTCCGTCAGCGAGGCAGTCATACCCGGCAGATGGGCCGCGCCGCCAGCACCGGCGATAATGATCTTGAAGCCGGCAGCCTTGGCGCCCTTGGCAAAGGCAAACAGCCGGTCAGGGGTGCGATGCGCCGAGACGATGTGTTTTTCGCAGGCGAGGCCGAGCGCGGCCAGGGTTTCGGCGGCGTGGCGCATGGTGTCCCAGTCCGACTGGCTTCCCATGATGATGGCGATCGGGGCGGTCATACGGTCAATTCTTTTCGGGAATCCAAAAACATAGGCCGGATTATAGGATTGGCCCAAGGTTCGGCAAGGCGTGGCAAGGGGTCCGGAATGGACTATCCTGTCTTGGTGAATCCCGGCAAGCCTCCTTTGAAGGGTGCCATGAAGAAGAAGACGAGATCGCCGGCCTCAAGTACCGCGAAAGGCCGCAAAACCACCGTCGCGCAGCGCAAGGCGACGCCGCCGCGCGTCCGGCCGCTAAAGGCCCCGCCCCATCATGCCAAATCGGCGGTCCAAGGACTCAGGATCCAACTGGCGCAGGCGCTGAAGCGAATCGATGAACTGCAGGCTCGCGCGGATACCGACTTCCTGCTGGATATTCTCAACCGGCGCGGTTTTGAGCGGGAGCTGCATCGCTCGATCGCCTACATCAAACGCTATCACGCCAGCGGCGGCCTGGTCGTGCTGGACGTCGATCGCCTGAAGCCGATCAACGACGCCTTCGGGCACGCCGCGGGCGATGAGGTGCTCAAGGAAATTGTGGCCGTGCTGCGGCGCCATGTGCGCACATCCGACGTGATCGGGCGGCTTGGCGGCGATGAGTTTGCAGTATTGCTATGGAATCTCAGCGAAACCGACGCGCATGCCAAGGCGGCGGCGCTGGAACAAGCCGTCGATCGGCTGGCATTCATGTTTGACGGCCGTAGCGTCACGGCGGGCGCATCCGCCGGCGTGGCGGTTCTCGGTCCGCATGCGGAGGCGAGCAAGGCGTTGGAAGAGGCCGATCGCGCGATGTATGTCCGCAAGGCGCAAAGGCGCCAGAATGAAGCGCGATGAGCAGAATTGTGATCAAACCCGCGCCCTTTACACTTCACGGTCCGGACGCCGGGGATCGCCGACCTGCGTCGTCGCCTTGCCCGTACGCGCTTTCCCGATCAGGCTCCCGGTGAAGCCTGGGCCCATGGCGCGGATGTCGCTTATCTTCGCAACTTGCGGAATACTGGCGCGACCGCCCAAGGGGAACATTTCGCGGCGCTGGAACAGCCGGCGTTGCTCGCCGACGAGGTGCGCGCCTTCTTCCGGGAATTGCGATGATACGCATTCTCAGACTAAAGGCCGCCTAGATCATCCGGCACGTCGCCAAATCTTCTCAGCAGTTGCGCGTCGCCGAATTCGCCAATCAGGGGATCGCCGGTGCGGCTGAATGCGACCGCGCCGATGCAGCCGGCGGTTTTTGACAAAATCTCCGCGCGTCGCAACGCCCCTGACGAACTCTGGCATTCTTCCGCGGCGCCCGCGACCGGCGAGCCGCTGTCGTCGCGCTGGAATGGCAGTGCAACGTAATAGGTGACATCAGCCATGGTGTTGCTCCCGATTCTGTCGCGGCAGATTCGAACGATCAGGCGGCATTGTCCTTCGCGGGGGATATTTCTGTCCGTGCGCCATCGATCGAAGCCGTCACTTGCAGATCCTGCAGTTCCGCTTCCAGATATTCATTTGCCATGATGAGCGCCTTGATGGTGCTGCGCATGTTTCCGTCGCACATCGCGATCGCCTCGTCGCAGGCCCGCTCGTAGCGACTGACATCAAACAATGAAGCGGGTTCGGATGTGGCAAATTCGGCCTTGGTAAATTCGGACATGGCAAAATTCCCGGGTTGGCTGGATGGGGGAGAGTTATGTTCTTATTTTGTTCTCATGAAGTCAAGCTTGTCCGACGTGCCGGGATATCTTTTCCACCTCGCTATCGAGATGGCGGATCGACGAAAAGCTATCTCGCTCCGGAAAATTGCGCGATCGAACCGTTGAAATAGCCGGTCACCACTTGAACGAGACCGGTTCACCGGAATCGACGCTGAACATTCGGATCGCGGCTGGCGCCGGCGCGCCTCGATAAATCGCTCGTGAGGCTCGAGCAGATTGAGGCTGCGACAAACGCCAGCGGCGTTTCGGCTGAGAAATCGGCAATGCAGGAACTAAAACAAAATCTGCGGCTTGTTTGGTGTTGATGGGGAGTGAGACGCATGGGTCTTGTCGAGTCCAAAAGACCCGTTGTTCTGGTTGTCGAAGACGAACTTCTGTTGCGGATGCACGCGGTCGAAATGATCGCTGCCGCAGGGTTCGAAGTTGTCGAAGCCGGAAATGCCGATCAGGCGATCGAAATTCTGGAGGCCCGCCGCGACATCACGGTCGTTTTTACCGACATCCAGATGCCGGGTTCCATGGATGGGTTGAAGCTCGCTCGGGCGGTCAGGGGGCGATGGCCTCCGATCAAGATCGTGGCGACTTCCGGCCATGTTAATGTCGGGGAAAAGGACCTGCCCGAAGGGGGCCGGTTTTTGTCAAAACCCTACAGTCCGAGGCAAGTCACCGGCGTGCTGCGGGAGTTGACTGGCGTCGCCTGATTCCGAGGGCCGTCTTCTCAGCTCTATTCACGCCGGAAGATGAGGGAACCTAGGCAATGATGTCCGGCGTGATCTGGTCTTCGATAAAGGCGATGCGGTCCCGCAGCTGCAATTTGCGCTTCTTGAGCCGCTGAAGCCGCAGCAGGTCTGGCGCGGGAGATTGATGCAGCGCATCGATCGCCGCGTCGAGATCGCGGTGCTCCTGCTGCAGCCGTGCGAGCTCGGTTTCGAGTTCGCGCTCATCTTCGTCGGTCATGGGGTACGTTAATTGAAAGCGCGATGAGATTTGCGAAAGGTTGCGAACGCCGTCTGATGAATATCGTCCTTGCCGGCCCGCTCTGCAAGCTAATGTGGTCGCTCGATTTTTTTTCTGCTGGTTCGCGAAAACACCTTCCGGGCCTCGATTACACCGGCGGATTCCGGGACAAGCCCGCCCGCTACGCGGTGCGGGCCGCGGTTCGGCCGTCAAACATACCAAGGACGAACAATCGAGCTTCCGTTCCGATTGTATCGGAAGGGAAAAGTCCCTGAAATCATGGGTTTCAGGTGGCGTTTCGAAATCCGAAAATCCGCTTGAGGCGCTGCCGCGCGGCAACGCCGATCTGGAAGTGAGCCGCGATTGCGTCTTCACGATTCGTTACATTTGATAGCCAAATATGAAAACGCAATTTCGATATCCATCGACAGCTTCTCCGGCTCGTGTACACTCGGCCGTCCGGATCGAATCTGAGGTTTAATTCCACCGAGGAGGTTTCGAATGGCAATGCAGGCGCATCTTGTTGAACTGGAACGGAAACACAAAATTCTCGAAAATGAATTGCACGACGCTCTCGTGCATCTTTCCACAGACGATCTGCAAATTGTCGAGTTGAAGCGCCGAAAATTGATGGTCAAGGACGAGATCGAGCGGTTGAAGCATACCGCAAGCGAGACCCTGCACTAAGGGGCTGCATAGGTCCGATAATACGCCTTACTGATACCCTATTGTCGAGGTCGGCGCTCAGCGCCGACCGGTGACACTTGACGGTCACACCTCAATCAGTTCCCCGACGTGATCTGCGATCGCTAGCGCCGACGTCAACCCCGGCGATTCGATTCCGAACAGATTGATCAGCCCGTCAACGCCGTGATCGTTCGGCCCCTGAATTAGAAAATCTTGCACGGCTACCGCCGGTGGAACGATCTTGGGTCGAATTCCCGAATAGCTCGGCATCAGCGCCCCGTCCGGCAGCGTCGGCCAGTATCGTCGGATGGCCGGATAAAATCGCGCAGCCCGCGCCGGATCGACGGCGTAATCGACGGTCTCGACCCATTCCACGTCAGGGCCGAACCGGGCCTGTCCCGCCATATCGAGGGTCAGGTGAACGCCTAGTCCGCCGGGCTCGGGCACCGGATAGATCAGGCGTGAAAACGGCGCCCGCGCCTGGCAACTGAAGTAATTTCCCTTTGCGAGATAGGCCGGCGGTATCAGCTCGATCGGCATGCCGCTGATGCCGCGCGCCACGGTCGGCGCGCTAAGTCCGGCGGCGTTGACCAGAAGTTTGCATTCGAGGCTGATCGGCGCGGCGCCGCCGACCTCGATCTCGATCCGGCCCGCGTCCGCCGCGGCGCGCAGCAGCGGCGCATAGAAGGCACAGACCGCGCCTGCCTCTTCGGCGTCGCCGCGCAGCGCCAGCATGAAGGCGTGGCTGTCGATGATGCCGGTGGAAGGCGAGAGCAGGGCCGCGTCACAGTTCAACGCCGGTTCCAGGGCTCGTGCGGCGTCGGCGCTAAGGGTTTGCAGGTCGAGTACGCCATTGGCTTCGGCATGCGCCCTGATCGATTGCAGCTTTGCTGTTTCGTTCGGCGTGGTCGCGACGATCAGCTTGCCGCAATTGCGATGTGGAACGCCGTGATCGCTGCAGTATCGATAGAGAGCGCGCTTGCCGCTGACGCACATTCGCGCCATCAGACTTCCTGCTGGATAATAGATGCCGGCGTAAATCACCTCACTGTTGCGCGACGACGTGATGGTGCCGATGCCCTCCGCCGCTTCCAGGATGATGACCTCGCGGCCTGCCTGCGCCAGCCGCCGCGCGACAGCAAGACCGATCACCCCCGCACCGACTACGACGCACTCAATTTTTTCCATTCGCAATTCGGGTCCGGGATGGTTGATTCTTCGATCCGGCGCAGGGTGAATGGACCCGCGTCAGAAGCATCGCGTGCACGCCTATCGCCCGGTTTGCACTAATCTTTCCAGGAACTCCGCCGGGGTTTTCCTCCGAGCAGCTTCCGATCTGGGATTCCGTTAACAAAGCGTTCATCATGTTAGCGCAATTGCGGTAATTCAAGTCGCATTTTTGGGTTGCAAGAGTAGGCATTTACCCGATCCAAACCCGTGAAGCCAGACACTCCGCGCAGAACTACGCGGGTGACTGATGGCTGGCAAGAATTGGCAGGCAGGCGGCAAAATTATTTCGCGCAGGCCGTTATGTGCCTGATCGTGATCGCTGTGCCGTTCGGCGAAGCCTCGGCCACATCTGATAATTTCGCTTTGGTAAGCCTCGGCTCGGCAGATCCGCATATGATTTGGGAAATGCTGATCGGCGGCATCGTGGCCTGCTCTTTTCTGGCGGCGATCGGGCTGTGGATCCTTTCGGCGTTGCGCAAGGTCAAACGCTCACAGCTACGCAGAAATGCATTTGTCAGTTCCGCCCTGAACAATCTCAATCAGGGCGTGGTGATGACGGATGCCCGGCAACGGGTCGTGTTCTGCAACGACCGCTATTTCGAGCTTTACGGCCTGGCACGTTCGGATATCCCCAGAGACATGACCGGGCCGCAACTTCTGGAGCTGCGGCGACGTCGCGGCATCCACAATGTCAGCCTTGAGCATTTCTATGCAACCGCGGGATCCCCGGAAGGGCTTGTGACCGAGCTGCCCGACGGGCGCTCGATCATCATCCGATATTTTGCGCTCCCCAACGGCGGCAAGGTGATGACGCATGAAGATTGCACCGAGCAGCGCAAGCTTTCAAAGCAACTTGCGTCGGCCAAGCAGTTTCTGGAATCGGTGCTCGACAACGTTCCGGTATGCGTGGCCGTCCGGACTGTCGATGAATGTCGCCACATTTTTGTCAATCGCGCGGTTGAGCGTTTGGGCAACTTTTCTCGCGACCAGATCATAGGCAAGCGGGTTGATGAACTTTTCTCGCCTGAGGTCGCGGCGGATGTCTTGGCGGCCGACCGGGCGACCCTTGCTTCACCCGGCAGTCAATTCTGTAACGAATTTTCCGTGGGGAGCGGTTTGAAGAAGCGCTTCTTTGACTGCGTCCAGGCGATCGCGCGCGACGACAAGAATGAGCCCGAATTCGTCATCTCGGTGTTCGCCGACATTACCGATCGCAGGTCGCTTTCCGAGGAGTTGGAAAACACCAAGAAGTTTCTCGAGCTGATCGTCGATAACATTCCTGTTTCGCTGACGGTCGAGCGCGTCAGCGACGGACGATATATGCTCGCCAATCGCGGCGCCGAGGCCATCCTGAACCGCAGACGCGAAGACGCCACTGGATTGACGGCGGCGGATATTTTCAACCCGAGAGAAGCCAAGCTGATCGTTGCCCGCGACGAGGCGGCGATCAAGAAGCGCGGCCTGCTGACCGAAGAACACCCAATCAGCACCAAAGACGGGTTGCGGCTGTTCATGACGCGCCGCATGACGGTGCTCGACGAGGCCGGCGAGCCGCAATATCTGATCAAGACCCACGAGGATGTCACCGACCGTCGCCAGACCGAGTCGCGCATGGCGCATATGGCCTATCATGACGCCTTGACGGATTTGCCGAACCGCGCGGCTTTCCTGCAAGCGCTGGCGCAGATGATCGAGGCCTGCGCAGGCACCGATGAGGAGTTTGCGGTGCTGTCGGTCGATCTCGACGGCCTGAAGGAAACCAACGACGTGTTCGGCCATGCGGTCGGCGACAAGCTCCTGATCGAAGTGGCGCGCCGTCTCCAGGCCTCCGCGAGCGGCGGGGTCGTCGCCCGGCTCAGCGGCGACGAGTTCGGGCTGATCATCGACGGAAAGCAACCGGCCGCCGCGAAGGCGCTGGCAGAACAGCTCGTCGAAGCGTTGGCGGCCGAGTTTGAGATCGACGGCCGATCGGTTCGCACCGGTATCACCACCGGCATCTCGGTATTCCCGACTAACGGCGCCGATGCCGCGTCGCTGCTTGCCAATGCCGGCGCCGCATTGTTCCGCGCCAAGGCCAAATCGCGCGGCTCGATCGGGATCTTTGAGCCGGAGATGGACCGAGCAAATTCGTGATCGCCGCGCGCTGCATCAGGATCTTTCGCTCGCCATCAAGAACGGCGAGCTGTCGCTGCATTATCAGCCGCAGGCGATGGTGCGCCATCGCGACGGCGTCCAGGAAATCATTGGTTTCGAGGCGCTGGCGCGGTGGATTCATCCCCAGCGCGGCTTCGTGCCGCCAGGCGATTTCATTCCGATGGCGGAAGAGAGCGGTTTGATCGTCGAGATCGGCGAATGGATCCTGCGCGAGGCCTGTCGTGAAGCCGCATCGTGGCCGAGGCCGTTGCAGATCGCGGTGAACCTGTCCCCGGCGCAGTTCATGCATGGCGACATCGTCGGGCTTGTGCATTCGATCCTGTTTGAAACCGGGCTTGCCGCCGAGCGGCTGGAACTGGAAATCACCGAGGGCGTGCTCATTGACGACATGGATCGCGGCCTGGCGCTGCTGCGGCGCTTGAAAGCGCTCGGCGTGCACATCGCCATGGACGATTTCGGCAGTGGCTATTCATCGTTGTCCTATCTGCAGGCATTTCCGTTCGACAAGATCAAGATCGACCGGACGTTCGTGATGAACCTCGGCAACAACCCGCAGTCGGCGCCCATTATCCGCGCGGTCATCGGGCTCGGCTTTGGCCTCGACGTTCCGATCATGGCGGAAGGCGTCGAGACCCAGGAGCAGCTCGACTTCCTGCGCAAGGCCAATTGCTGCCGGGTGCAGGGATATTTCATCGGCAAGCCTGCGCCGATCGCGCAGTATTCCACACTGGTCGGCCGCAACGGCGGCAACACGATGGAACCCGCCCGCAAGACCGGCTAGGGCTCGCTTGATTGGGCGTTTTCTTTCCGCGAACCGGTATCCACGCCGCACCAAAGCGCTATAGACGTTGCGCATGGCGGACTATGATCTTGCGATCATCGGCGGCGGATTGAATGGCGTCAGCGTCGCGCGCGATGCCGCCGGGCGCGGCCTCAGGGTGATCCTGATCGAGCAGGGCGACCTCGGCGCCGGCGCATCCTCCGCCTCGCCGCGGCTGATCCACGGCCATCTGTCCGCACTGGAGCGCAGGGCCTTTCTTCGGGTGCGTGCGGCGCTGGCCGAGCGTGACATTTGGCTGAGGATCGCGCCGCATCTGGTGCGCCCGATGCGGTTTGCGATCCCGGTACATTCCGACGAGCGTCCGTCGTGGTTGCTGCGGTCCTGGCTGCTGCTATACGACCGGCTCGCCTCGCGCTCCCGCCTGCCGGCGTCCACGACGGTCGATATCACGCACCATCCGATCGGCAACGCGCTGCAGCGGCCGCTTGGTACCGCGTTCGAATATTCCGATTGCGTGGTCGACGATTCGCGGCTGGTGATCCTCAATGCGGTGGACGCAGCGGAGCGGGGAGCCGACATCCGCACCGGCGCGCGCTGTGTTCGCGCCGACCGGCTCGACGTCTGGCGGCTGGCGGTGATCGATCGCGGTCATCGTCGCGTGGTCACGGCGGGAGCGCTGGCCAATGCCAGCGGCGCCTGGACCGCGTCGGTCGCCGAAACCGTGCTGCGCATGCCGCAGCCGAACCTCGATGCCCGCCGGATCAACCAGATCATCGTCAGGCGACTGTTCGATACCGACCACGTCTACGTGTTCCAGAACAGCGACCGGCGGCTGATTTTCGCCAGTCCCTATGAACGCGATTTCACGCTGATCGGGACCGTCGAGCTGCCGTTCAAGGGCGATCCCGCGGTCGTGGCGGTGGCCGCCGCCGATGTCGCTTATCTCTGCGACGCAGCGAACCGCTATTTTCGCGAGCGGGTCGAGCCTCCGGATGTCGTCCGAGCCATTTCGGGCGCGAACGCCGTGACCGGCGATGCCGGCAAGCGCGGCGCGCAAGACGGTTCGATGGCGTTCGATCGCCAGCGCGGCAAGGCGCCGCTGCTCACGATCTTCGGGGGTGATGTTACGACCTCGCGGTTGCGTGCGGAGCGGGCGGTCTCCCGGCTGAGGCGGTTCTATCCGATGTCGCCGCGCTGGACCGCGAAGGCGGCCCTGCCGGGCGGAGATTTTGCCTGGATGCGGTTTGACGCGGAGGTGGAGGCCGCGCGCAAGCGCTGGCGATTCCTCGACGAGCCTCAGGCCCGCCGCCTGGTCGCCGCCTATGGCTCGCGGCTTGGCGCCGTCCTGGGCGACGCCACAGGCCGGGCCGACCTCGGTCCGGCTTTCGGACCGGAATTGACGGCCGCGGAGGTGCGCTATCTCATGGCCCGCGAATGGGCGCGCTTCCCGGACGACGTTCTCTGGCGGCGCTCGAAACTCGGTCTGACCATGCCGGCACCGGATCGCGATGCGCTGGCGGCGTTCATGGCGGCGTCCGCCGAGCCGTCCCGGTAATATTCCCTCGAGCTACTGCGAACCGGTTGAGCCGATGTCGATCCGCCGCTAGCGTGCGGCGACGATTGGGCTGGCTGATATCATGACTGAGGAACTATCGATCCCCGAACCGCGAATTGCCGCGGTTGACAATCCGTTGCTGCGCATCGAGGCGGTGGTGAAGAAGTTCGGCGGCTTGCGGGCCGTCGACCAGCTGTCGCTCGACATCTGGCCCGGGGAGTTTTTCGCGCTGCTCGGCCCGAGCGGTTGCGGCAAGACCACGCTGTTGCGGATGCTCGCCGGCTTCGAGACGCCGGACGAGGGCCGGATTTTGCTGGAGGGCAACGACATCGCGCAGGTGATGCCGCATCAGCGTCCGGTCAACATGATGTTCCAGAACTACGCGCTGTTTCCGCATCTCACCGTGCGCGACAATATCGCGTTCGGCCTGAAGCGCGCGCGCATGCCGCGGTGCCGAGATCGATACCCGCGTCGCCGAGATGGTGGCGCTGGTCAAGCTCGAAGGCCTGGAGAAGCGGCGGCCGGATCAGCTTTCGGGCGGCCAGAAACAGCGCGTGGCGCTGGCGCGCTCGCTGGCGCGGCGGCCGCGGGTGCTGCTGCTCGACGAGCCGTTGGCCGCACTCGACAAGAAGCTGCGCGAAAGCACCCAAGCCGAATTGATGGCGTTGCAGCGGCGGCTCGGCATGACCTTCATCATCGTCACCCACGACCAGGAAGAGGCGATGACGATGGCCGACCGGATCGGCGTGATGGATCACGGCCGCCTCGAACAGGTGGCGCGCCCGCGCGAACTTTACGAGGCGCCCAATTCGCGCTGGATCGCCGAGTTCGTCGGCGACGTCAACATGTTCGAGGGACAGGCCGCGCCCGGCGAGGCCGGTCGGCTGGCGATTGCGACGCGCGATGCCGGCACCATCATCGTCACCGGGCCGCGCCAGCCGATCACGAAAACGCTCGTCAGCGTCGCGATCCGCCCCGAAAAGGTCAAGCTGTCGCGCCGCGGCCCGGCGGCCGATGCGGTCAACGCGCAGGCGATCAACCGGATGGAAGGCGTCGTGACCGATGTCAGCTATCTCGGCGGCCTCACGACCTACAAGGTCAAGCTCGACACCGGCGCGGTGTTGCGGTCGTCGATGGCCAACACCGCGCGGCTCGATGTCGACGCCTACGGGATGAGCCATCGCGTGGTGGCATGGTTCACGCCCGACGATTGCGTGGTGCTGGAGCAATGAGCGCGCCGCCGCATCTTTGCGCGCCCGGCGCGGATCGCCGCGATCGCGCCCTATCTGTGGATGGTGCTGCTGTTCCTGGTGCCGTTCGGCTTCGTGCTCAAGATCAGCCTGTCGCAAACCGCGATCGCGCAGCCGCCCTATCTGCCGGTGTTCGATCTGACGCTACGGCTTCGCGGCGATGAAGGCCGCGTTCGCGAGCCTGTCGCTGGATAATTTCAGGCTGCTGTTCTCCGACAATCTTTATGGATTCTCCTACCTGCGCAGCCTTCTCGTCGCCGGGGTCTCGACCGCGATCCTGCTGTTGATCGGCTATCCCATCGCCTATGGCATGTCGCGGCTGCCGCAGCGCTGGCAGAGCGTGGCGATGATGCTGGTGATCGTTCCGTTCTGGACCTCGTTCCTGATCCGCATCTATGCCTGGATCAACATCCTGCAGCATGACGGCCTGCTCAACAAAATCCTGCTCGGACTGCATCTGATCTCGACGCCGGTGGTGTGGCTCTCCACCGACAGCGCGATGTATCTCGGCATCGTCTACTCCTATCTGCCGTTCATGATCCTGCCGCTCTATGCCACGCTCGCCAAAATGGATCCGGCGCTGCTGGAGGCGGCCGGCGATCTCGGCTCGTCGCCGCGCGCTGCGTTCTGGCTGGTGACGTTTCCGCTGTCGTTGCCCGGCGTCGGCGCCGGGGTGTTGCTGTGCTTCATTCCCATTGTCGGCGAATTCGTGATCCCGGACCTGCTGGCGGGATCCAATTCGATGATGATCGGCCAGACCCTGTGGCTGGAATTTTTCACCAACCGCGACTGGCCGGTGGCCTCCGCGGTCGCGGTCGTGCTGCTGGCGCTGCTGCTGGTGCCGCTCGCGTTCTACGATCGCCTGCAGCGCCGCCAGCTCGAGGGCGGGCGATGATGGTGCGCGATCGCAGAGTTCGCAAGCGCCTTCCTTCTCCCTCCCCCTTGCGGGGAGCGGTCGGGGAGGGGGGTAAGCCACGAGCGCTGCGGCTGGAGACCCCCACCCCCGACCCCTAGAGCGAGCTTCGCTCGTCTCGACCCCCGCAAGGAGGGAGGGAACAGAGAAGCGCCTCATCGCCGAGTCCCGTCCATGCACACGTTGACGCGACTCTCGCGCTTCAACATCGCCTCGCTCGCGCTCGGCCTCGCGTTCCTGTATCTGCCGATCGTGATCCTGGTGATCTATTCGTTCAACGCCTCGCGGCTGGTCACGGTGTGGGGCGGCTGGTCGCTGCGCTGGTACAGCGAATTCTTTGGCGATCGCGCCATGCTGGAGGCGGCCTGGATGAGTTTCCGGGTGGCGGCGACTTCGGCGACGCTGGCGACGCTGCTCGGTACGCTCGCCGCGGTGGCGCTGTCGCGCGGCGAGCGCTTCAAAGGCCGCACGCTGTTTTCCGGCATGCTCTATGCGCCGCTGGTGATGCCGGAAGTCATCACCGGCCTTTCGCTGCTGTTGCTGTTCGTGGCGCTCAATGCCGAGCGCGGCTTCTGGACCGTGACTATGGCGCATACCACGCTGACCCTGTGCTTTGTCGCCGTGGTGGTGCAGTCGCGGCTCGGTCCGCTCGATCGCAGCCTGGAAGAAGCGGCGATGGATCTCGGCTGCGATCCGGCGCGCGCGTTTCTGGCCGTGACGCTGCCGCTGATCCTTCCCGCCATCGCCGCCGGCTGGATGCTGGCGTTCACGCTGTCGCTGGACGATCTGGTGATCGCGAGCTTCACCACCGGCCCCGGTTCGGAGACGCTGCCGATCCGGATCTATTCCGAGGTGCGGCTCGGCGTGAAGCCGGAGATCAACGCGATCTGCACCCTGGTGATCGGCTTGATCGCTGTCGTCATCGTGCTGGCATCGTTCGCCTCGAAGCTGTCGAGCACAAGAGGCGAAAGCGCCGCGCCGTTGTAATCTTGTCGTTCCGGGGCGATGCGGAAGCGTCGAACCTCAGATGCGCAATTGCGCATCGGGAATTCGGTAGCGCCTTTCAAATTTCAAACAGCCCCGAGAAAAAATAAACCGTCATGCCGGGGCGCGAGCGAAGCGAGCGAGCCCGGAATCCATATTCCCCGTGTTCTCCGTTCAGCACCAAAACGCCACTACAGGGAGTATGGATTCCGGGCCTGCGCCGAGGTGGCGCATCCCGGAATGACGAAAGTAGATTGAATCGGGAATGAACAAATTGACACATACCTCCGCATTCCCGCGACGCCTAGCGCCCGAGTTTTGCAATAGACCACTCGCCCCGAAAAGGGCGTGGCGCTACCCGAAGGAGGGAGCGGGGAATGCCGCGGGTGCGTCAACGCACCCGCAGCCGCGCGTGGTGTGTAGAAAGCACGCGCGTTAGTCACCACGGTTGCGCCGAGATCACCCGGCATTCCCGCACGCGAATGGTTTTAACGGTTTCCTTCGTACTCTCCCCGGTGATCGGGCTTGTTTGTCACCGTCATCGCGTGAAATTTCTCTTCACCAACTTGACGCCAGCGTCGAGGCGTCAGGACCATACGACTTCGCCGTCCGCGTCAGCGCCGTTCGTCCGCGCAAAATATTTGCGCTACGGCGCATCCGCGTCCATCGCATCCCATGCCCAACGTCCGTGACGATCGCGAAACGCCCCTTCTCTGCGGGCCGGGACGGCGAGGGATATGGAGGTGATTTGGGTCGCGCGGGGAAGGGGGAATATTTTTGGGAAGAGGGCTGGACGACCCGAATCACGTTGATCCGGTTCGACAAATTAGCCGTTGGGCGCAAGGCGGAAAGGCGGTTAACCGATGCCAATGCGGGCTCGTAGCCCGCATGAGCGCAGCGATATGCGGGAGGTCAACGGAAATAGGAAAGTCCCGGATGTCGCTTCGCTTTATCCGGGCTACGCTTGCTGAATTCGGTATTTTCAACAGTTTGCGAATGATTATGATTGTGGCGAAGGGGCTATCGTGCGATCGCGCGGATTCCTCTATTCGAGCGCGCTCGCGCGATATGGTCGTATCCACGGGAGAGCTGAGCGAGCCGGTAGCCCGCATGACGCCGCAGCGAATGGAAAAAAAGCAAACCCCGGATGTCGCTTCGCTCATCCAGGCTACGCTTAATGGCACCCTCAATTCGCCTTCGCATCCCCCACGCCACCGCCGGCGCGCGGCATCCGGCGGCGCGGGCTTCTGCTCCACCGCCGGTAAACCGCTCCAGCACCGAGCGCACGGCGTCGCGGGTCTTGCGGTCCTTGACGGCGTCGAGCAGGGGCGCGGAGGCCGGCGAGCGGCGGATCAGGCTTTCCGGATCGGGAAAGATCAACGGATCGTCCCACGGGCCCTGCACCACGAACGGCAGATCGAAATCGGCCGGCGCGTTCGGCGCCGAGATCAGGCTGGCGACGCCCTTGAGGTCGTATTCGCGCGCCGGTACCGAGGCGGTGCCGGTCAGCGTGAGGCGCGCCGCGGGTCCCTCGACGCGGACATCCTCGGCGGTGGCGATGCCGTCGCTGAATTTCAGCGCAACGTTCAGTGTGTCGTAGGGCGTCGAGCCGGAGCGGAAATTGCCGCCGCCGGACAGCGGCCGGCGCTCCAGCCGCTTCAGCAATTGCTCGACATTGAAGCCCGCGATCGCGCCGTCATGACCGGTCAGCGTGGCGGTGCCGTCGAGCGACTGGGCAAGGCCGAACGGGCTTGGTGCCCGAGGCCACCAGCGAGACGTTGAGATTGCCGCGGCCGGACAGTTTGGTGATGCCGAACAATTCGCTGGCGCAGGCTTGCAGGTCGACATCGGTGAACTGGAACTGGGCCTTGACGTCGGCGACCGCATCGGCGCGCGCGACGCCGAACGAGCCCCTGGCGATGCCGCCATAGATCTGGGCCTCGCCGATGCTCAGCGCCAGCGCGCCGCCGCGCAGATTGGCGCCGAGCGCGGTGCGGCCGAGTTTCGACGAGCCGACCGTCACCTGCGCCGCCGACAGCCGCATGTCGAGGTCGGTGGTGGACAGCGAATTGAGGTCGAACAGCTGCCGGTTCCAGTCGTGCGCGCCGCTGGCGAGCAGGCGGAAGGTGGAGACATAGGGCGTGAAGTCGAGCGCGCCGGCGGCGAGCGTCGCCTGCAGCGTCTGGCGGCCGTTATTGGCGTAGGTCATCACGCCTTCGGCGACATTGCCGTCGAGTTCGACATTGACGTTGGTCAAGGCGATCGAGGCGCCGACCACATTGGCGCGCGCCTTCAGCGCGAAGCGGCCGAACCCGCCGGTGCCCGGCGGCGCCTGGCCGGTCCAGCGCAGCGCGTTGCGCAACGACGTCGAGTCGACGGTCAGCGTGCCTTCCATCATCATGCTGGTGCGATCGGCGACGGTGCCGTCGAACGCGAGCTTCAGCGGCGCGCTGGCAAGCCGCGCCTTCAGGCCGGAGCGGTCGCCGGAAAGGGCGGCCACGAAGTCGCTGGCGCTGATGCTGCCGTCGACGCGCTCGCCGCGCCAGTCGAATTGCCCGGTCGCGGCAAAGGAACGCGAGATCGAGGGCCACGCCAGCGAAAGGTCGATATCGCCGAGCGTTTCGGTGACGTGGTTGGCCGGCATCCTCATAGCTGAGCTCGCCGTCCTGGATCCTGATTTCCGAGAACGACACCTGGTTGTCGGCGCCGGGCTTCATGGTGCGGGCGATGGTCTGGATGAAGGGCGTCCAGTTGCTCTCGCCGCTGGCGTCGCGGACCACATGGATATGCGGCCGCAGCATCATGACATCGGCGATCTCGAAGCGCTGCAGCAACAGCGGCAGCAACCGCAAATTCGCGGTCAGGACATCGACGCCGAGCGCGGGATCGGCGGTCGCGCCGCCCTTCAGCCCGACGTCATGAAACGAGACATAGCTGCCGGGAAAAACCGAAACATCGATGGTGCCGTTGACCACCAGATCAAGGCCGGTCACGGCACGGATTTGTGCCTCCACCGCCTCCCGCAAGGCGTCCCGGTTGAGGAACCAGGACATCGCGATCAGGCCGATCAGCGCCACGCCAAGCAATGCCACAATCGGCATCCCCAGGCGCTTCATTCCTTGGGCCATCGTCAATGACATATCCGAGTCTGGTTGATCCAAATCTAGTTAGATCAGGTCTGGCTCGATCGAGGCTGCTGGATCAAGTCTAGTTGAATCACGTCTGGTTAAATGCAGTCCGGTTAAACCAAAGTCGGGTCAGTGTCATCCGGTCAGTGTCATCCGGTCAGGTCATCGGGCTGCTGCTGAAGAGCGCGGGGCGCGGGCATCCGCCCCCCAAGCTTATTTTGGGCTTACCCGAGTTCGGCCAAAAACGCCCTTCCGGGTCAGCGCCAGCCGGTCCGGATGGCGCCCCTGCCAACCCCGCAACTTGATGGGTTTTCTTGACGCTTTCAAGGCCATCGCCATGCTCCGAAACACGCCTCGTGGCGCAACGCCACCCCGTCATTGACGCACTGCGAAGATTTCGCCTAATAATCCTCATTGGTACCCGGCTTTCCGAACCACCACCCTGGCGCCGGCCGGCAGCGCTTCCCTCGATCAGGTCGCAATGTCATGAACAAGGTCTATCCCGACGCCAAATCGGCCCTCGACGGCATTCTCAAGGACGGCATGATGATCATGTCCGGCGGCTTTGGCCTGTGCGGCATCGCCGAGACCTTGTCGGACGCGATCCGCGATTCCGGCGTCAAGAACCTGACCGTGATCTCCAACAATGCCGGCGTCGACGGCATCGGCCTGAGCCGGCTGCTCGAGACGCGGCAGATCAAGAAGATGATCTCGTCCTATGTCGGCGAGAACAAGCTGTTCGCCCAGCAGTTCCTCGCCGGCGAACTGGAACTCGAATTCAATCCGCAGGGCACGCTGGCCGAGCGCATCCGCGCCGGCGGCGCCGGCATTCCCGCCTTCTACACCAAGACCGGCGTCGGCACCCTGATCGCCGAGGGCAAGGAAGTGAAGGAGTTCGACGGCGAGAAATACATCATGGAGCGCGGGCTGTTCGCCGATCTCGCCATCGTGCATGCCTGGAAGGGCGATACCGCCGGCAACCTCATCTACCGCAAGACCGCGCGAAACTTCAATCCGATGATGGCGACCGCGGCCAAAATCACCGTCGCCGAGGTCGAGCACCTGGTGCCGGCCGGCGAGATCGATCCCGATCATATCCACACGCCCGGCATTTTCGTCAAGCGCATCATCGAAGTCGGCAACGCCAAAAAGCGCATCGAATTCCGCAACACCCGCCCACGCCCCGCGGCGTGAGCAGATCAAGATGAAGCGTCAACGAAGAGCATGATCCGGAAAAGTGGGAACCGGTTTTCCGACAAGATCATGCGTATAATGAGAAGCTTAGGAGATCATGATGGCCTGGACCCGCGAACAGATGGCCGCCCGCGCCGCCAAGGAATTGCGCGACGGCTATTACGTCAATCTCGGCATCGGCATTCCGACCCTGGTGTCGAACTATATTCCCGACGGCATCGACGTGAACCTGCAGAGCGAGAACGGCATGCTCGGCATGGGGCCGTTTCCCTATGAGGGCGAGGAAGATGCCGACCTGATCAACGCCGGCAAGCAGACCGTCAGCGAATTGCCGACGCACCAGCTATTTCTCCAGCGCCGACTCCTTCGGCATGGTGCGCGGCGGCCATATCGATCTGTCGATCCTCGGCGCGATGCAGGTGGCGCAGAACGGCGATCTCGCCAACTGGATGATCCCTGGCAAGATGGTCAAGGGCATGGGCGGCGCGATGGACCTGGTCGCGGGCGTCAAGCGCGTGGTCGTGGTGATGGAGCATTCCGCCAAGGACGGCGCCAAGCTGTTGAAGAGTGCAATCTGCCGCTGACCGGCGAGAAAGTCGTCGACATGGTGGTAACGGATCTCGCGGTCTTCACCATCGACAAGCACGGCAAGGACGGCATGGCGCTGATCGAACTCGCCGACGGCGTCACGCTGGACGAAGTGAAGTCGAAGACCGAAGCCGATTTCCGGGTGGCGCTGAAGAACACGTGAGTTGAATCATTTGAGCCGGCATTAAACTTCCATTCATCATAACCCGTAGACGGGCTTGAAAATTAAACCTTCCTGGGTGTGGCGTCGGCTTAAGTCGACCAAATTTCCTCAGGACGGGTGCCATGTCCGAGCAAAATCTTACCCCCGGCGGGCGCACATTTTTAGCCGGTAAAATCATCTCCAATTTCGGCCAGTCGTCGATCGATTGCATCATCCGCCGGCTTTCCGACGATGGCGCAACCATCGAAGTGGAGAGCATGTTTGGTGTGCCGGCGCATTTCCATCTGCTGATTCCCGATAAGGGGCCGCCGCGGCCTTGCCAGCGCAAATGGCAATCTGAAAAGCAGATCGGTGTGGCGTTCGAGACTGCCGAGATCGGCAAGGCAGACATTCCAGTTCAGCCGAATCTCTTCAACCGGCGTCTCTTCAACCTGAACCCCGGGGCGGCGGGCTGGTGCGCGGTCAGATGCTGGCGCTGCGGGCCGCGCTCGACGAAATCGAACTCGGCGTCGTGCTGCTCGACAGCGACATGCGCGCGCAATTCATCAATCGCGCGTTCCGCCGCATGTGGGCGCTGCCGGACGTGGTGGCCGACCGGCATCCGTCCTTCGTTGTGCTGATGTATCACGGCCGCGATACTCGATGCCTATCAGACCCCGACCGACCAACTCGACGCCTATATCGCCGAACGCGTGCGACGGGTCAGGGCCGGTGACGCCGATCCGCTCGACCTGCGCCGGTCCAATGGTGAAATCGTCCGGATGCAGTGCGCCGTGCTTCCCGACGGCGGCCGCATGCTCAGCTATACCAACGTCACCGATATCGTCCGGCGCTCCGACGAACTCGAAAGGCTACGCCATGCCCTCGACAACGTGTCGGAAGGCGTCGCTCTGCTCGACGCCGATCTGAACGCTGCAATTCCTGAACCGGAAGGTGCGAAAGTATCTGGGGCGTGAGCGACGAACTGGCGGCGAGCCGCCCGTCCTACGCATCGCTGATGGCCAAAGCGCCGCATGCGCGCGATCGTGGCATGACGCCGGATCAACTCGATGCCTTCTTTGCCGAGCGCGTTGCCGCGCTGCGCGCCGGTAACGAACGGCAACGCGATCTGAAGACGACGGATGGCCGGAACATTCGCGCCCATTGCGACGTGCTGCCGAACAACGGCCGCATGTTCACCTTTTTCGATGTGACCGATCTCATCCGCAACGCCGAGCAGCTTGAAAAGCTGGCGACCATCGACACCATGAACGGGTCTTTGTAACCGCCGTCATTTTCTCGTTCTGGCCGACGCGGAGTGAAGCCGGTTCCAGCGCTATCAACGGCCGCTATCGATGCTGATGGTCGACATCGATCACTTCAAGCAAGTCAACGATCGGTACGGACACGCGGTCGGCGACGAGGCCATCATCGCGGTCGCGAATGCGTGCACCAACGGGAAGCGCCAGCCCGACATTGTGGGCCGATTGGGCGGCGAGGAATTTGCGATCCTGCTGCCGGAAACCGATCTGGCCCAGGCCACCATCGTAGCCGACCGCTTGTGCACGTCGATCGCCGAGCATGACCTGGTTGCCCACAAGGTTCACTTCAAGGTCACGGCCAGCATGGCATCGCGACGGCAATCGGCCAGCATGTCCGGCCTCGACGTGCTGATGCGCGCGGCGGATCAGGCGCTCTACCAGGCCAAGGCTCAAGGGCGCAATTGCACGGTGCAATGGTCGCCGCCACCGGCGCCGAAGCTGGCGGCCGAGTAGCCGATATTACGCCTTGGCCAGTGCGTGCGAGAACACCACTTCGATCAGCGTGCCTGAATGCGGGCCGGTCTTGATCTGGAATCGGGCGCGGTTGGCTTCCACCAGCGCCTTGGTCAGTGACAGGCTGACGCCGGAACTGTCGGAGGCCTGATCCGACGGCGCCGGGGTCCGGAACGGCTCCATCGCGGCCGCGACCTCGTTGTCATTGAGCCCATGGCCGGTATCGCGGACCCGCAACACCACCTCGCCGAAATCGGACAACGCGGTCGAGACGATGACTTGGCCGCCGGCATTGGCAAGATGGATCGAATTGCCGATCAGATTCAGCGTGATCTGGCGCAACGCGCGGGCGTCGGCGACCACCGGCGGCAGCATATGTGCGAGCGAGGTGCGGATGATGATGCGTTCGCGGTTGGCCTGCGGCTGCATCACCCCGACGCATTGCTCGACGAGGTCGTTGAGGTTTTGGTTGACGAAGGCGAGGTCGAGCTTGCCGGTTTCGATCCGGCTGAGATCGAGCAAATCGTTGATGATGGCGATCACGCGCTCGCCGGAAGCGCGGATGTCCTTCATGTATTCGACGTAGCGTTCGTTGCCGAGCGCGCCGAACCGCTCGCCGATCATCACCTCGGCGAAACCGATGATGGCGTTAAGGGGCGTGCGGACCTCGTGGCTGATCCGCGCCAGCATGTCGCTTTTGGCGTTGGCGGCGCGATCGGCCAGCCGCTGCGCCTGCGCCAGTTCGCTCTCGCTCTTCCGGGTTTGCGACAGATCGCGAAACACCGCGAAGAAATTCGGGCGTCCGGCTGGGTCCGGCCCATCGTCATCGACAGCGGGATCAAGGCCGCCGCCGCGCACATGCCCGAGCAGCTCGCGGCCGTGATCGAGCAGGCTGGCGACGCCTGAACCCTTGAGGCCGTCGAGATAGTCCAGCACCGCGCCGTGGCTTTCCGGCGCGAACAGCTCTGTGAGCTTGCGTTGCACGAGGTCAGCCCCGTCATAGCCGAACAGCGCTTCCGCGCTGCGGTTGACGAAATGATGTTGCCCTCGGCGTCGAACATCATGACGCCTTCGGCCGTGGTATCGAGTATGGCGCCGAGTTCCTCGGCATTGGCGTGGCCGACCGCCGACGGACCGGGAGCCGGGATCTGCGGCGGTAGGGATCGCCGAAGCGATTGCCGCGGCGACCGCGATGCTTTCCGCCCCGCCGCCGGTAAAGATCAAGGCCAGCGCGAAATCCTCATCCCAGGAAATCGTGTAAAGGCGGGCCTGCGCCGGTGACGATGGCGCCTCTTCGGAAACGGTTTGGGTCGCGGAAATCGCCACCGGCGTGCCGGTGTCGGAGGTGCTGCTGGCGGTCGAGACGCCGGGCTCGACATAGAGCGCATCAAGTCCGCCGGCTTCCTCGAGGGCGCGAAGGCTTGGATAGCCGATCCGTTCGAGAAAAGCGGGGTTGGCATAGAGCAGCCGGTCCAGCCGGTAAATCAGGAATGCCGACCGGGAGCAGATCGAGCAGCGGCTTGTCGCGCCGGGTTTCGCCGGCGCCGGCGCCGGCGGGTTGGCCAGCCATTCCGGTCGTTCGGCGGGCCCTGCAATTTCCGGCACCGTCGGTTGATCGGCGACCGCATCCGATGTGACGGCATTGGAGACGTCGGGAGTTGGCGGCGTTGCCGGTGCACCGTACTCGCTGTCGAGCCGGGCCGACAATTGCCGGGCGAGCTCGTTGAAGGCGCTGTTCTCCACCGGCGTCAGGGTCGGCGATTTCGAATCGCCGATCGGCCGGAATGGCAGCACGTTTTTGAGGAGTTCCTTCGGCGATTCCTTGGGGGTTTCCACGGATGTTTC
>CAVRYV010000008.1:0-115023 GCA_963725555.1 uncultured Pseudomonadota bacterium
TCAGGTAAAATTGGGGGGTATCACGCGAGTGCTGGGTCACGGGACGTCGTCAGGCCTCCAGAAGCGAAGCAGCAGCCAGCATCGCGCCGCGAGGGCTGACGGTCAATCGATTTGCAGGCAGGATAGCCGAACGGCTTATCTAAATCGTAAAGATGTTTTGGATCAGAATGTTCGCGCCGGTTGCGCGACCGGGGCGCGCACCGAACTATTGATAACGACAATTCCGAGAATGATATCATGCAGCAGACGGCGGCGGCTGTTGAACAGTCCGACCAGCACGATCGCCGGCGTCAGGAACGACACCGAAACCCAGAACACGACGGCGTGCATGGCACCGAGCACGAAATAGCTCGGCGCGCCGTACCAGGTGCGCATCTCGAGGTCCATCATTCGCATGCCCACGGTCGCCGAATGCGGCCCGCCCAGCGACGCGCCGTAATAGACCAGCGCCCAGATCACCGAGGCCGGCGACACCAGCCAGAACAGCACCCAGCCCAGTCCCAGCGTCACCACGCCGAACACGGCAATGAACACGACCGCCAGAACTACCGGAATCGACAGCACCACCAGGTCGATCAGGAACGCGAAAAACCGCCGCGTCAGCACGCCGCGAAACAATTCAGGATGCAACAGGGGATCGAACGCATGCGGCGCCACGCCGCCATCGTTACGCCAGGCGCCTTCCGTATTGCCCGAACCGCTATAAGACATGATCAGTCCCTCCGACTGTGCCGTACCCGCGCAGGACATGGGAACCGGCCTTGGGCTTGCAAGGCCTCGCCAGCATTAACAAGCGGAAATAATCGGGCAATTCGTGGGCACGGAAGACGCGAATAGCGAATGGTGGGCAGCGAAAGGGGTTTTCCTATTCGCCATTCGCCACGCCCTGTTCGCTACCTAACCTGCCCTCAGCTTTTCCGCTGCCTGCGGCGCGAAATAGGTCAGGATCCCGTCGGCGCCGGCGCGCTTGAACGCCAGCAGGCTTTCCATCATCGCCCGCTCGCCGTCGATCCAGCCGTTGCCGGCCGCAGCTGCGATCATCGCGTACTCGCCGGATACCTGATAGACAAAGGTCGGCATCGCAAAGGTGTCTTTGACCCGCCGCACGATGTCGAGATACGGCATCCCCGGCTTCACCATCACCATGTCGGCGCCCTCGGCGATGTCGAGCTCGACCTCGCGCAAAGCCTCGTCGGAATTGGCGCCGTCCATCTGATAGGTACGTTTGTCGCCGGTCAGCGTCTTTGCCGATCCGATAGCGTCGCGGAACGGACCGTAGAAAGCCGAGGCGTATTTCGCCGCATAAGACATGATCTGCACGTCGAGAAATCCCGCTGCGTCCAGCGCCTGGCGAATGGCGCCGACGCGGCCGTCCATCATGTCCGAGGGCGCGATGATGTCGCAGCCGGCTTCGGCCTGCACCAGCGCCTGTCGCACCAGCACGGCGACGGTCTCGTCGTTGAGAATGCGGCCATCCTCGATCAATCCGTCATGGCCGTGGCTGGTGAAGGGATCCAGCGCCACGTCGCACAGCACCCCAAGGCCGGGAAATTCCTTTTTGATCGCGCGCACCGATTGGCACACCAGATTGTCGGGGTTCAGCGCCTCGGAGCCGTGCTCGTCGCGCAGCGAGGGCTCGGTGTAGGGAAACAGCGCGATGCAGGGAATGTTCAGCTTCGTTGCGCGCTCAGCCTCGCGGACCGCCTGATCGACGCTGATCCGGTCCACGCCCGGCATCGAGGCGACGGCCGCGCGCGTGTTGTGGCCATCGACCACGAACAGCGGCCAGATCAGGTCGTCCGTGGTGAGGACATTTTCCCGCACCAGCCGGCGCGCCCACTCTGCCTTGCGATTACGGCGCGGGCGAACCGCCAGGTCGAGGGTCGGGGCGGCGAGGGTGGTCGGCCGGGGCGGCGCGTCGCGCATTTCGATGGGGCGCCCGAATTTAATCGCCATATGAGTGTGTCTCCTGAGGGGAGGCCGCTTTGGTTTGACCTGTTTCGAGCCTAGCACTTCGCGTCGCTGACGTCACCGCGGGCCTAACCAGCCGCAACCCCAATTGATTTTGCCGCGCCGGCAGGTCATGACTTTGGTCGATGATGACATACCGCCGGCAAACCAGAACCAATTCGCATGTCTGAAACCCCATCGCTTGACCGGTCACGGGACAATGCCATGTCGGTGGCGGCGATTTCGTCCGACCGGACCGGATCCGACGACAATGCGTGGACCAGGCGGCTGGTGTTTTTCCTGCGCATCATGGCTGTCGTCTCGGTGGCCAAGGGCCTCTATCATTGGGCGCAGGTCACGGGTTTTGTCGGCGGGGAAGAAGAAGCCTTCGAAAACCAGCCGATGGCCTGGCAAACCGCGACCGTCTATTTCGCGGTGATCGAACTCGTTGCGGCCGTGGGTCTGTGGCTGGCGACGCCGTGGGGCGCGGTGGTGTGGCTGACCACGGTGGTATCGATGGCGGTCATCGAGTTGATGTTTCCGGGAATCTATGGCGGCAGCCTCGCGGTGGTAGGCTTTGAAGCCGTGACGCTGGCAGCCTATCTTGCGCTGGCATGGATGGCTGCGCGCGAACGGCCGCCATAGCGACCGCCAACACCCGGTGCTGCAAGAAATTCTCGCGCCATCGTGCCGGTCGTTACCGGCAAGGGCCTACGATGTTCGCGCCGGCGGACAAATTTGCATAAAATTTTTCGCAGTTTTTCGCAGTAACTTTTCAGTCACCCTAACGCCGCGGTCATACCTGTTACGCAGACGTTTCGAATTTGAATGATGCTGTTTCCATATGCGACAGACCGCGCAGACGAAGCGTGAACAGGGCAGCCGCACCGTCAATGAAAGGTTGCGAAAAGCCCTTTGTCCATGGGCTTAATCCGCAATTCACTGTCTTAAATTCATGATCTCTTTATTGTCTTATTTAAGCTGATCTTCAAACGACCCCCTTAAGTTGAACCTATCAGGCGGGACACAAGTTTCGTCGAATAAGTCGATAAAAACGACAACAACGACAACAGGGGAAAGTGTCATGATGAAAGCCGTTGCAACAGCGGTGGAAACCGCTGAACGCGCTCCCGGTCAGGCTCCGGTGCAGCCGCTCTATCTCGAAGCATTGACTTTGGTGGAGCGGCTGCATCGCCGCCTGCTCGACGTGATCAAGGACGAATTCGATCGTCGCGGCCGCGCCGACATCAATTCGGTGCAGGCTCTGTTGCTTTATAACATCGGCGACAAGGAATTGACCGCGGGCGAGCTGCGCACGCGCGGCTATTACCTCGGCTCCAACGTCTCCTACAATCTGAAGAAGCTGGTCGAACTCGGCTTCCTCGATCATCAGCGCTCGCGCGTCGATCGCCGCTCGGTCCGCATCCGCCTCACCGCGCAGGGCCAGGAAATCCGCCGCATCGTCGATGCGCTGTACCAGAAGCACGTCAAGACCGTGGAGCAGGTCGGCGGCATCTCGAACGAAGAGTTCGCGACCCTGAACAAGTCGC
This sequence comes from uncultured Pseudomonadota bacterium, assembly GCA_963725555.1. Classification (GTDB taxonomy): domain Bacteria; phylum Pseudomonadota; class Alphaproteobacteria; order Rhizobiales; family Xanthobacteraceae; genus Bradyrhizobium. The sequence continues at coordinate 3,501 of CAVRYV010000008.1, forward strand.
TGCATCGGCTCGAGCGGTTCTGGACCGACCAGATCCTGTATCGGCTCTGAGACTTTTTCGACGAAAAGGCCAAGCCGGCAGCTCAAAAGACCGGCAGCCATACGTTCGAAAACACTCCCCAAGGCACCCCCTGACCCGCATCGGCCCGGTTTCCGGACCGGTGCGTGTTGTTTTCCGCATCGCAAAAATGGGTTTCCCGATATGGAACTTGTGTGAGGGCATGGGCTTTATCAGTCCAGAGAGGACTGATGTCATGCTAGTCGAACGCGGTATGCAGGTGATGAATGTCGAGGTGGTTGGCGATGCCTATGCCATCGCCTCGAACTATCTTCGAAAGACGGGCGCCATCGCCGACACCGTCTCCCCTAATGAAGCCCTGCTCGAAATCATCGTCGGGCTGTTTCATCGCGGCGAATACAACAAGATTCGTCTCGCCAACATCGCGATCGCGCGGTTCGAGGCTGAATTCGTTTGAAAATGCGTCAAATGAAGCAATAGAGGCAAGAGGATTTCATGGAAGCCGCCATCGACCGCATCATGCAGACCTATGCGCTGCTGGTGAACCATAGCTCAGTTGCCGGCATCGAAGAGGCCCGCCTCAAGGTAACGGATTACATCGGCAAACTGTTTCAGGCCGGCGAAAAAGATCCCCATCGCCTCACGGTGTGCGGATTGACCTATTTGCGCGAACTCGACGGCAGCAGTGACCCGGTAAAGGCCGGTTTTACGGGGCTTTGAGGAAAATACCACCCAAGCAAGCCGTGAGTTGAGCCTCAACCGTACAGATCGGCGCGGGTCGGCGGCAGACCCGAAGGGCCGCGCACGCGGCGCGAAGCCAGCGTCTGAAAAATCCCGACAGTGCCTTGCGTAAAGGCGATCGAGACAACCGCGAGATAAGCGATCCACAGCCTGGTCTTCTCGCGGCCGACCTCGTGCTCTGCCGCGGCGCGGTTTTCCGAAAGGCGATCGTGCCAGAGCCGAGTGGTGCGGACGTAGTGTTCGCGCCAGGCCTCGACGTCATGCACTTCAAAGCCGTGATGCTCCAGGTTGGCGATCGACATGCTCAGATGATCGAGTTCGCCGCCTGGAAAGATGTAGCGGCCAATCGCGTTGGCGGCTGCCCGGTCGCGTCCGCGGCCGCGACGAAACCGCTCATAGGCCGGCGCGCGGAGCGCGATCGAATGATGAAGATATAAGCCGCCCGGTTTCAGCAAGCGGTTGACGCTCTGGAAGTAGGTTCGATGATTGGCTTCGCCGACTTGCTCGAACATCCCGATTGACGCGATCTTGTCAAAGCTGCCCTCCACAAGCGTGTAGTCGCGCAGTTCGAGCGTTACCTTGTCCTCAAGACCGAGCCGCGCAACTTTTTCCTTGGCATAAGCGAACTGTTCCTCCGCCAGTGTCACGCCGTGAGCGCGAACGCCGAAGTGCCTGGCGGCGTGACAGACAAGCGCACCCCAACCGCAGCCGATGTCGAGCAGGCTTTCCCCCGGTTGAAGCCGCAACTTGCGGCAGATCATATCGAGCTTATCGCGCTGGGCGGTTGCCAGGTCGTTGTCCCAATTCCTGAAATAGGCGCAGGTGTACACCATCTCCGGATCGAGAAAGAGCGCATAAAATCGATTGGAGAGATCATAATGGTAGTGGACGTTTTTCTTGTTGGTCGCCTCGGTCCCATCGGAGCTCGCTTTGTCGCGGCGGACGGCTTCCAGTGGCCACGGCCCGCCGCGCGGCACGAACAGGAATTTTGTCGCGGTCGCAAGCGCCAGACGCTTGTCGAGTGATTTCATGAGCGCCCTGGTGCGGGTCTTCGGCCGCCGCCCCGTGAGATCAAAAAACGATCCGTTGCGGAGGTCGAGCCGAGACGTCACCCAGAGATCGAGCAAGGTGTCGATGCTCGGTCGCCGTAACATCGCCGCAACGGCGCCCTCGTCAGCGATTGCGAACGCTAAGGCGTCGGCTGGGAGATCGCGCGGTACCGTCGAGCCATCCCACAGCACAAAGCCGATATCCGGTAAGATACGCTCGTTGATATGGGTGAGGAAGCGCCTGAAACTATCAAGGCGGCGTGCGGCGCCTGGGTCTCTCGATGCAACGTTTTTCATTCGGTCAATCCGACGGGCTCTTATGCTTTGGTCTCGCGGCTCCCCGCCGTGGTCCTCGCCTCGCACCAAATATATCGCACGACGCATTGCCGTTAATAGCCGCAAGAATTTGTTCGGTGAAAGGCCAACTCAAAAAGAGTTCCGTGTTGGCCGAAATAGCCCCCACTGCTCGACGAGACCGCAACGCGCTCCCGACCTAATTCTGGGAGCCGTGCCTCTCGTTCGAAGGATCGCCGCGTTTTGCCTCATGGTTTTGCGGGCGATCGAAGCCGTTTCCAGCCACGCTCACACCGGACGGCGCAGGCGGGTGCGCGGGGCTGCAGCGCCTGAATTTAGCCTTCGCATAAATCGTGTTCGATGGTCTGCAGCAGCGATTTTAGCGAGGCTTCGATATCCGAGGTGGATGCGGGGCTTCGGCCTGGTGATTGCGCGATGAATTCGCCATGCAATACGTCGGCGCGGCGGCCCATGCGCCAAAGAAACGCCGAATAGGCGATTGCAATAATGACGATGCAATAAACAGCAACTTCAAACATTTTGCCAATACCTTATCCCGACATCGTTGATTCAGAATGAACTCCGAGCAAGGGGATTTGCAGCCCGCGCGAAACGATTCTGAATGACTGTGGCCTTCGCACCACACGACGATACAGCCGCTAAGCGGTGGTATTTCCGACGGCGATTGATCTCGGAGAAGCAGAATTTTTGCTTCCCTCCCGACGTGATACTATCGCGCGGGGTTTTCGGAGGGGGGCGCGCGCCATGAAATTCGGTGAATATTTGCAGTATGACGCGGTCGGCCTCGCTGAATGCGTGGCGCGTGGGGACATCGGCGCGGGGGAGTTGCTGGACCTCGCGCTGCGGCAGAGTGCGGCGGCTCAGCCGAAGACCAATGCGATCTGCCGCCTGATGGAGGACGAAGCCCGCTCCCAATTGAAGAACAAACAACTTGCCGGTCCTTTCGCCGGCGTTCCCTTCCTGATCAAGGATTGCGCGCAGGACTATGCCGGCCTGCCGACGACCTATGGCAGCCGATCGATGATCGGCGTCGTCGCGCCCGAGCACGCTTATGTCGTGCGGCGCTATCTCGACGCCGGACTTGTGATTTTCGGCAAGACCAATTTGCCGGAATTGGCGCTCAAGGCCGTGTCGGACTCGCAACTGTTCGGCCGCGCCAACAATCCCTGGAATTTCGCTCACACGCCGGGCGGCTCCAGCGGCGGCGCCGCGGCCGCGGTCGCCTCCGGCGTCGTGCCGATGGCGGCGGGCAACGACGGCGGCGGCTCGATCCGCATTCCCGCCGCCTGCTGCGGCCTGTTCGGATTGCGCCCCTCACGCGGACGGATTTCGTCAGGCCCGGCCTATGCCGAATATTGGTATGGCGCGTCGAGCGAAGGCGTACTCTCCCGCAGCGTGCGCGACACCGCGGCCGCACTTGACGTCTCGGCGGGCGAGGAGCCCGGCGATCCCTTTGCGGTGCCGAAGCCGGCGGAGCCCTACGCACAATTGATGCGGCGCGACCCCGGCCGGCTGCGGATCGGCTTTACCGCGGCCTCGCCGATCGGAACGGATGTTCACCCCGAAGCCGTGGCAGCGGTGAGCGACGCGGCGAAATTGCTCGCAAGTCTTGGCCACGAGGTCGAGGAAGCCGCGCCCGAAATCGATGGCGCTGCGCTGGCGAAGGCCTTCCTGCATGTCTATTTCGGCCAGGTGCCGGCCATGGTGGCGCAGGCGCGCGCCGCCGGCGCCCGCTCGTCGGACTTCGAGCTCTTGACCCGGGTGCTGGCGACGCTCGGCGGCGCAACCTCGGCCGCGACGCTGACCGCGGAATTGCTGAAGTGGAATGAATTTGCCAGGGCGCTTGCGCGTTTTCATCAGCGTTATGACCTGCTGCTGACGCCGACGCTCGCGCATCCGCCGATCCGCCATGGCCAGGGCGACCCGACCGCCGCGGAGCAGGCGGTGCTGAACCTGCTCGATCGGGCGGGCCTGCTTGGGCTGTTGACGCGCGCCGGTTTGCTCGACGGCACGGTCGACAAGATTGCACGCGACAGCCTGCAATATGTGCCATTCACTCAGCTCGCCAATCTGACGGGCACACCTGCGATGAGTGTGCCCTTGCACTGGACCGCGGATGGGCTGCCGCTCGGTGTGCAATTCGTCGCGCGTTTCGGCGAAGAGGATCGGCTGCTGCAACTCGCCGCGCAACTCGAAACCGCCCGGCCATGGTTCGCCCGGCTGCCCGCCTGGGTAACGCAGGGCTAAACTATCTATCGAAAGGAACCGCGATGCCGCTCATTCACATTTCAATGCGCGCCGGAAAGCCGGAAGCCTACCGGCAGAAGCAGGGCAGGCAATTATTTCGGAAAATCAGAAATATCGCTTCCCATCTGACCCAAATCACTTCATAAGCCACGCCGTCCCCGGCCCACACAAAGGGGCGTTTCGCGATCGTCACGAACGTAGGGCAGGGGATGCGATGGACGCGGATGCGCTTTTGACGAACAGCGCTGACGCGGACGGCGAAGTCGTATGGTCCTGACGCCTCGACGCTGGCGTCAAGTTCTTGAGAAGCAAGCTTCTTGGGGGCGACGGTGACAAGAAAGCCCGATCACCGGGGAGATTACGAAGGAAACCGTTAAAACCATTCGCGTGCGGGAATGCCGGGTGATCCCGGTGCGACTCGTGGTGACTAACGCGCGTGCTTTCTACACACCACGCGCGGCTGCGGGTGCAACGGGCACCCGGCATTCCCCGCGCCCTCTGTGCGCCACGCCTTTGGGGCGAAGAATTCACGCACAACTCGGGCGCATCGCGCCGCGGGATCGTGAAGCGATGGCTGGATTCGCCGTCATTGTGAGGTGCGAAGCGACGAAGCAATCCAGCTCTTTCTTCGACAGCTTCTGGATTGCTTCGCTTCGCTCGCAATGACAGTCTCGGGGTTAGCGCTACAGGCGGCTGAAGCCTCCGATGTTGACCTAAGCGCCCAACCCCGAGGAAACCCATGCTCACCTTGCATCATCTCAACAACTCCCGCTCGCAGCGGATCCTCTGGCTGCTGGAGGAGTTGGGCACGCCCTATGAGATGAAGCGCTATCAGCGCAACGCCACCACGCGGCTGGCGCCGCCGGAGCTGGAGGCGGTGCATCCGCTCGGCAAGTCGCCCATCATCACCGATGGCGATGTCAAAATCGCGGAATCCGGCGCGATCGTCGATTACATCATCCGCCGCTATGGCAACGGCCAGCTGATGCCGGCCGCCGGCAGCGCCGACTATGAGACCTATAACGAGTGGCTGCATTATTCGGAGGGCTCGGCAATGCTGCCGCTGATGCTGAACCTCTATGTCGGCAGGTTGAAGGAGGCCGCAGCCCCTTTGCAGCCGCGCATTGACAGCGAGACCGCCAACCATCTCGGCTATGTCGACGGCGCGCTTCGGGGGCGCGAATTCTTTGTCGGCAAGTCCTTCAGCGGCGCCGACATCCAGATGAGCTTTGTCGGCGAGATGGCCAAGGCGTTCGACAAGCTCGGGCCATACCCTGACTTGAGCGCCTGGCTGTCGCGGATGCATGCCCGGCCGGCGTTCCAGCGCTCCATTGAAAAGGGTGGGGCGTACCGCTTCGCGAAATAGCCTGCACGCAGGCGCGAAACCGGGGGTTTTGCTGCGGTTGTGGGCCCACCCGGACATTCGAGGTCGGAGGGGGCTGGCGATCCCACCATATCTTGCATAAGTGTGCCGCTTGTGCCGCAAGTGCTTGGCCATCGCGGCCCGATATGGTATTCCGGCCCGCGCCATTTCGACAGCCACATGTGACCGACCGTACCCCGCCTAACGGGTTGCGGCGATGGAGATATTTGATCCCATGACCTCTTCCGCCAGCAGCGCCAAGACCAGCTCAGCCCCCAACTCGTTCTTCACGGCCACGCTCACCGAGGCCGATCCCGATCTCGCGGCGGCGATTCGCGGCGAACTCGGCCGACAGCGCCACGAGATCGAGCTGATCGCATCGGAAAACATCGTCAGCCGCGCCGTGCTGGAAGCCCAGGGTTCAGTGCTGACCAACAAATATGCCGAGGGCTATCCGGGCAATCGCTATTACGGCGGCTGCGAATGGGTCGATGTGGTGGAAACGCTGGCGATCGAGCGCGCCAAGAAGCTGTTCGGCGCCGGCTTTGCCAATGTGCAACCGAACTCCGGCAGCCAGATGAACCAGGCGGTGTTTCTGGCGCTGCTGCAGCCCGGCGATACTTTCATGGGTCTCGATCTCGCTGCCGGCGGACACCTCACACATGGCTCGCCGGTCAATATGTCGGGCAAATGGTTCAAGGCCTCGCACTATACGGTGCGGCGCGAGGATCAAGTGATCGACATGGACGCGGTGGCAAAGCAGGCCGAACAGGTCAAGCCGAAGCTGATCATCGCCGGCGGCTCGGCCTATTCGCGTTCGTGGGATTTCAAGCGTTTTCGCGAGATCGCCGACAGCGTCGGCGCTTATCTTTTGGTGGATATGGCGCATTTCGCGGGCCTCGTGGCCGGTGGCGTGCATGCCTCGCCGGTGCCGCACGCCCATGTCACCACCACCACGACGCACAAGTCGCTGCGCGGACCGCGCGGCGGATTGATCCTGTGCAACGACGAGGCGCTGGCCAAGAAGCTGAACTCGGCGATCTTCCCCGGACTGCAGGGCGGCCCGCTGATGCATGTGATCGCGGCCAAAGCGGTGGCGTTCGCCGAAGCGTTGCGCCCGGACTTCAAGGTTTACGCGAGAAACGTGGTCGAGAATGCCAAAGCGCTGGCGGAATCGCTGCGTGCCCAGGGCCTCGATATCGTCTCGGGCGGCACCGACAACCATCTGATGCTGGTCGATCTCCGACCCAAGGGTCTCAAGGGCAACGTCTCCGAAAAGGCGTTGGTGCGCGCGGCCATCACCTGCAACAAGAACGGCATTCCGTTCGATCCCGAGACGCCGTTTGTCACCTCGGGTCTTCGTTTGGGTACGCCTGCGGCGACCACGCGGGGCTTCGGTGTCGCCGAATTCAAGCAGGTCGGCAGCCTGATTGCCGAAGTGCTCAACGCGGTCGCCCAGTCGCCGGACGGCAAGGCACCGCTGGTGGAAACGGCGATCAAGGAACGGGTAAGGGCGCTCACCGATCGCTTCCCGATTTATCAGTAAGGCCACGTAGATGCGTTGCCCAAGCTGCAACAGTCTCGATACGCAGGTAAAGGATTCGCGTCCGACCGAGGATTCGGCCGTCATTCGCCGGCGGCGGGTTTGCGTCGCCTGTAATTTCCGCTTCACCACCTTCGAGCGGGTGCAGCTGCGCGAGCTCACGGTCATCAAGCGCAACGGTCGCCGGGTGCCGTTCGACCGCGACAAGCTGGTGCGCTCGCTGCAGATCAGTCTGCGCAAGCGGCCGGTCGATACCGAACGGGTCGAGAAAATGGTCTCGGCTATCGTGCGCGAGCTCGAGAGCGGCGGTGAGGCGGAGATTTCCTCCGAAGCGATCGGCGAGATCGTGATGGAGCATCTGCGCCAGCTCGACGACGTCGCCTATGTGCGCTTTGCTTCGGTCTATCGCAATTTCCGCGAAGCGAAAGACTTTGAGGCTGTGCTAGGCGAACTCTCCGGCGACGACGACGCGCGGCTGGCACTGTTACGCAAATGATCTTCCGCATTCTGGAAGACCAGCATGCGCAGAAATCCAAAATGTCGAAAGCTGCCGACCAGCGTTTCATGCAATTGGCTTTGACGCTCGGGCGGCGCGGGCAGGGCCGGACCTGGCCCAATCCCGCCGTCGGTGCCGTGGTCGTCAAGGACGGCGTCATTGTCGGCCGCGGATGGACCCAACCCGGCGGTCGTCCCCACGCCGAACCCGAGGCGCTGGCGCGCGCCGGCGAGGCCGCCCGTGGCGCCACGCTCTATGTGACGCTGGAGCCGTGCTCGCATGTCGGCAAGTCGCCGCCCTGCGTCGACGCGGTCGTCGCCGCGGGCATCGCGCGCGTGGTGTCGGCGATCGAGGATCCCAATCCCGAAGTCGCGGGGCAGGGGCATGCCAAACTTCGTGCCGCCGGCATTACCGTCGATATCGGGCTGTGCGCCGCCGATGCGGCGCGCGATCACGCCGGACATTTCCGGCGTATCCGCGACAAGCGCCCCCATGTGATCCTCAAGCTCGCAGTATCGTCAGACGACAAGATCGGTGCCTCGGGCGGGAGGCCCGTGGCGATTTCGGGCGAAGCGGCGCGGGCACGGGTGCATCTGCTGCGCGCGCAATGCGACGCGATCCTGGTCGGGATCGGCACCGTGCGGGCGGACGATCCGCTGCTGACATGTCGTTTGCCCGGAATGGAAGCGCGCTCGCCGGTGCGGGTGGTGCTGGATCGTGCGCTGCGCATTGCCGGCGCCAGCAGGCTGGTGCATTCGGCGCGCGAGACGCCGCTCTGGGTGATGACATCGAGTTGTCGGAAGCGCCAGCGGCCATGAAGCTCGGGGCCGCGGGCGCGCAGGTGATCCGCGTCGCCACCACGGCTATGCCGCCGGGGCTTGACCTGTCGGCGGTGCTGCATGCGCTGGCGGAAAAGGGCATCACGAGGTTGATGGTGGAGGGTGGCGCGCGGGTGGCGGCATCCTTTGTTGCGGCCGGCCTCGTCGATGAAGTTTGGTTGTTGCGTGGCCCCGATGCCGATCGGAGCCGACGGCATCGCTGCGCTGGACGCAATGCCGCTGACGGCGATCACGCAGTCGCCCGGCTTTCGGTGTTCGTGCTAGCGAAAGCCTGCAGAAGGACACTCTGACGATCTACGAGCGCATCTGATGTTCACAGGCATCGTCACCGATATCGGCGAGATCGTCGCCTGACGCCGACCGCGCAGGGCCAGTTGCACCGGCTGCGGATCGCCTGCCGCTACGACCGCGCTGCCATCGCCGACGGCGCCTCGATCGCCTGCAACGGCGTGTGCCTCACCGTGGTGGCATCCGGCGTGGGCAGGGCAAGACCTGGTTCGACGTCGATGCCGCCGCCGAGACGCTCGGCATGACCACGGCGAAACACTGGCCGGCCGGTACCAGGCTCAATCTCGAGCGCGCGCTGAAGATCGGCGACGAACTCGGCGGCCATATCGTGGCCGGACATGCCGACGGCATCGCCAGCATCGTCAAGCGCGACGATCTGCCCGACATGGCGCGGTTTGAATTGAAGAACCACGCGCGAACTGGCGCGCTTCATCGCCGCCAAGGGCTCGGTGACGCTGGATGGCGTGTCGTTGACGGTCAATACCGTGCAGGACGTCGTGTTTTCGGTGCTGATCATTCCGCACACGCTCAACGTCACGACGCTCGGCGGCTGGCGCGCCGGCAGCGAGGTCAATCTCGAGGTCGATTTGATGGCGCGCTATGCTGCGCGGCTGTCGGAAATGAAGTAGACGCAGGCCTTGGCATTGGGCGCGGCTGCGCCTAAAACCCGCACGAAATCCTCATGGTGAGGAGGCGCTATGCGCCGTCTCGAACCATGATCACAACAGCCATCCTTCGAGACGCGGCCAATGGCCGCTCCTCAGGAAGAGGTCAGCGGAAATGTTAAATGGCGGACGCGCGGCGCGCACAATTAAAGGATCAGACCGACATTTCAGGCGCGCGCGCGCTGATTGTCGAGGCGCGGTTCTATGACGACATCCAGGATGCGCTGCTGGAAGGCGCGGTTGCCGAACTGAAGGCCGCCGGCGTCAGCCATGACATCATCACGGTTCCCGGCGCGCTGGAAATTCCGGCCGCGATCGCGATCGCGCTCGATGCCGCCGAGAGCCACGGCAAGCCCTATGATGCGGTGATCGCGCTGGGCTGCGTGGTGCGGGGCGACACCATTCATTTCGAAATCGTCTCGATGGAATCCTCGCGCGCGCTGATGGACCTTGCGGTGGCGAGACAGATTCCGCTCGGCAACGGCATCATCACCGTCAATACCGACGCGCAGGCCTGGGCGCGGGCGCGCGCCGGCGAACTCAACAAGGGCGGCGACGCCGCGCGCGCGGCGCTTGGCGATGCTGCGGATCAAGCGCCGGCTGGCGCGGGCCTGATCATGGCAGAGAACAAAAAGAACACGACAAGAAGCCGGCGAAGGGTCCGGACAAAAAGGCCAACCGGCGCGGTGCGGCGCGGCTCGCCGCGGTGCAGGCGCTGTACCAGATGGACATCGCCGGCGCCGGCATCAACGACATCTTCGCCGAGTTCGAAAGCCATTGGCTCGGCGGCGAGGTCGAGGGCGACAAATATCTGCCGGCCGAAGCGGCGTTCTTCCGCGACGTGGTGTCCGGCGTGGTGCGCGATCAGGCGAAACTCGATCCGCTTGATCGACGACGCGTTGTCGAAGGGCTGGCCGCTGAAGCGGATCGACGCCATCTTGCGCGCGGTGCTGCGCGCCGGTTCCTACGAACTCGAACATCGCAAGGACGTGCCGGCGCGCGTGGTGGTGTCGGAATATGTCGATGTCGCGCATGCCTTTGTCGATGGCGACGAGACCGGCATGGTCAACGCCGTGCTCGACCAGATCGCCCGCCAGTTTCGCGCCGATGAGTTTGTGCGGCAGGCGGCTGAGATGACGGCCGCCGGCCGCAAAGAGCGAGATCCGGCGAGGACTCGCTGATCGCGCGCTATTTCCGGCCGCTCGCGACCGATCCCGGCGCGTTCGGCCTCGGCGACGATGCGGCGATCCTCAAGGCGTCGGGCGACGAATCGTGGTGACCACGGACGCCATCGTCGAAGGCGTGCATTTCCTGCCCGACGATCCACCTGACACGATCGCCCGCAAGGCGCTGCGGGTCAACCTGTCCGATCTCGCCGCCAAGGGCGCAATCCCGGCAGGATTCGTGCTGACGCTGGCGTTGCGGGACGCCGAAGAAGCGTGGCTGGCGCCGTTCGCGCGCGGGCTTGGCGAGGACGCGGCCCTGTTCGGCTGTCCGCTGCTGGGTGGCGATACGGTTTCCACGCCGGGCCCGCTGATGATTTCGATCACGGCTTTCGGGCGCGTCGCTCCGGGCAAGATGGTGCATCGCCAAGGCGCCAAGCCTGGCGATCGCGTCGTGGTGACGGGAACGATCGGCGACGCGGCGCTCGGCCTCGATATCCTGCACGGCGGCGCGGTCGCCGCCGGCCTCGTCGATGATGCCGCGAGAAGGAAATATTGGTGGGGCGCTACCGGATTCCACAGCCGCGCACGGCGCTGGCGAAGGCGGTTCGCGATCACGCCAGTGCGGCGATGGATGTATCGGATGGTCTGGCGGGGGATCTCGCCAAGCTGTGCGATGCCTCCGGCGTATCGGCGGCCATCGACGCGCCGAGCATCCCTTTGTCTGCGGGCGTTGCAAAATTGCTCGCCCGCGGCATCGTTGGCATCGAGGCGATTGTCGCCGGCGGAGATGATTACGAGGTTCTATGCACGGTCCCCGAGAATCGCTTCGAGGCGTTCGCGCGGGATGCAAGGCTGGCCGGGGTGGCCGTCACCTCGATCGGCTCCATCGTCGCCGGAACGTCCGCTCCAAGGTTTTTGGACAAGGAAGGCCAGGAGATAGCTTTGCCGCGGCTCTCCTATAGCCATTTCCAGGATTTTGGCATGTAGGATTTCCGTGAAAACCGTCAGTTTCCACGCAAATACCTGCCAAATTCGATCATTTACAGCCTTGGTAGCGTTGCACCGGGGAAGCGATTTTGGCATGGTCCCGCCGATTTGAGGCCGCCCTTTTGGGCAGGGTAGGCCTCCTTTTTATGCGCCGCCGCGTCCTGCGGTGAAGGCGTGGGGGCTACATCAGGATCTGAGGCAAATTCAATGACAGCATTATGGGTGATTGTGCTCTGCGGAGCACTTTCCATCGTTTACGCCATCTGGGCGACGGCATCGGTTTTGAAGGCAGATGCGGGCAATCCGCGGATGCAGGAAATTGCGGCTGCGGTGCGCGAAGGCGCGCAGGCCTATCTCAAGCGTCAGTATATGACGATCGGTCTGGTCGGCATCGTGATTTTCGCCCTCCTGGCCTACTTCCTCGGCATGCTGGTCGCCATCGGTTTCCTAATCGGCGCGGTGCTATCGGGTGCGGCCGGTTTCATCGGCATGAACGTGTCGGTCCGCGCCAATGTGCGCACAGCGCAGGCGGCGACGACGTCGCTGGCTGGCGGACTTGAACTCGCCTTCAAGGCCGGTGCCATCACCGGCATGCTGGTTGCCGGTCTGGCGCTGCTCGGCGTCACCATCTATTTCGCCTATCTCACCCACGTCCTCGATCTTGCACCCAACAGCCGCACCGTGGTCGATGCGATGGTCGCCCTCGGCTTCGGCGCCTCGCTGATTTCGATCTTTGCGCGTCTTGGCGGCGGCATCTTCACCAAGGGCGCCGACGTCGGCGGCGATCTCGTCGGCAAGGTCGAGGCCGGCATTCCCGAGGACGATCCGCGCAACCCGGCCACCATCGCCGATAACGTCGGCGACAATGTTGGCGATTGCGCCGGCATGGCCGCCGATCTGTTCGAGACCTATGCGGTGACCGCGGTCGCCACCATGGTGCTCGCCGCGATCTTCTTTGCAACCTCGCCGCTGCTGGTCAACATGATGACGCTGCCGCTCGCCATCGGCGGCATCTGCATCCTCACCTCGATCGCCGGCACTTTCTTCGTCAAGCTCGGCGCCAGCCAATCGATTATGGGCGCGCTGTACAAGGGCCTCATTGCGACCGGCGTGCTGTCGCTGTTCGGCGTCGCTGCCGTGATCTACTGGCTGGTCGGCTTCGGTCCGCTGGCTGGCGTCAAATACACAGGCATGGCGCTGTTCGAATGCGGCATCGCCGGCCTCGTCGTCACCGGGTTGATCATCGTGATCACCGAATACTACACCGGCACCGATTATCGCCCAGTGAAGTCGATCGCGGCATCATCGGTGACCGGGCACGGCACCAACGTGATCCAGGGCCTGGCGATCTCGATGGAATCCACCGCCGGTCCGGCGTTGGTGATCATCGCCGGCATTCTCGTCACCTACAGCCTTGCCGGCCTTTTCGGCATCGCGATCGCCACCACGACGATGCTGGCGCTGGCCGGCATGATCGTGGCGCTCGACGCGTTCGGTCCGGTCACCGACAACGCCGGCGGCATCGCTGAAATGGCCGGTCTGCCGAAGGAAGTCCGGAAAGCCACCGACGCGCTCGACGCGGTCGGCAACACCACCAAGGCGGTTACCAAGGGCTATGCGATCGGTTCGGCCGGTCTCGGCGCGCTGGTGCTGTTCGCGGCCTATAATGAAGACCTCAAATTCTTCATCGCCAACGCCGTGAAGTATCCGTATTTCCAGGGCGTGCTGCCCGACTTCTCGCTGAACAATCCCTACGTCGTGGTCGGCCTGCTGTTCGGTGGCCTCTTGCCGTATCTGTTCGGCGCGATGGGTATGACCGCGGTCGGCCGTGCTGCCAGCGCCATCGTTGAGGAAGTGCGGCGTCAATTCCGTGAGAAGCCGGGTATCATGCAGGGCACCGACAAGCCGGATTACGGCAAGGCGGTCGATCTGCTGACCAAGGCGGCGATCAAGGAAATGATCATTCCGTCGCTGCTGCCGGTGCTGTCGCCAATCTTCGTCTATTTTGTCATTTACGGCATTGCAGGCGGCGGTGCGGCCGGCAAGTCGGCGGCGTTTTCGGCGGTTGGCGCGATGCTGCTCGGCGTGATCGTCACCGGTCTGTTCGTCGCGATTTCGATGACCTCAGGCGGCGGCGCGTGGGATAATGCCAAGAAGTACATCGAAGATGGCCACTATGGCGGCAAGGGCTCTGATGCCCATAAGGCCGCGGTCACCGGAGACACCGTCGGCGATCCCTACAAGGATACGGCGGGTCCCGCGGTCAACCCGATGATCAAGATAACCAATATCGTTGCGCTGTTGCTGTTGGCGATCCTCGCGCATTAAGACGGCGATGCGCGATTGCAAAAAAGCCCCACGGCGCGAGCCGCGGGGTTTTTTCATGGCGCTACGGCTGCGCGGTTCGCGCGAGGCAGCGCTCTAGTGGAACGAGGGGACGAGCTTGAACAGCGGCTGCAGGTAATTGAGCTCCTGGCCCGATGTCGGCGTGGTGCGGCTGATAGAGTCGAAGATCCTGCCATCCTGCAGCCCGTAATTGGCTAGCCGCTGCACCTGGCGGTTCTTGTCGAAATAGATCGCGATCACCCGCTGGTCGACGATCCGCTGATTCATAAATGCGATCGGACGCTCGGTGCGCTGCGAAATGTAGTAGAAAACCTCGCCGTTGAGCGTCGCGACCGTGGAGGGCGTTCCCATCACAATCAGCACCTGGTCCTGGCTCGCGCCGAGGGGAATTTGCTCAAGTGCGCCGGGTGGCATGACGTAGCCCTTCTGAAATTGCTCACCGGTGCAGCCGCCGAGTACAGCGCACATCACGGCGATGGCGGCAGTGGCGCGCATACCGCGCCAGCGCGCAGCGATACCGCGCCGAGAGCATGTCGGGCTCGCCTCAGTCATTCCGGAACCGGTCCTATCCCCTTGCATCCAACGCGACGTTGACGTACCGGGCAGCACGCACGATTGCAACAAGAGCGTGCCCCCAGGGACAAACCTTTGGGGCTCGCTTGCGGAACCCACAATGCTTTGGCCGTTCAATCACTTCAGGAAACCCCGGATACCGTCGCGCGGCACCATCGAGGCCATGTATGGCATGATCGTGACGCAAGCGCGAGAACCGTTGTTTTATCGGGACTTGGGCGTCCCGGATACGGTTAATGGCCGTTTTGATCTACTGGTGCTGCATCTGTGGATGGTACTTCGGCGGGTAAAGCCGATGGCGGGCGGCGTCGGTCTTGCGCAGACCCTGTTCGATCGCTTCTGCGATGACATGGACGGCAACCTGCGCGAAATGGGTGTCGGCGATCTCACGGTGCCGAAACGAATGCAGGCCTTCGGAGAGGCGTTCTACGGCCGGGCAGCGGCCTACGATCTAGCTTTGGCCTCGGGCGAGGAGCCGCTAGCGCAGGCGCTGTGCAAGAACATCCTGAACGGGGACGGCATCGAAAACGCACGGCGGCTGGCTGCTTATGCCGAGGCGGTTATTGCTGCCCTGGCCGGATTGGACGAGGCGACTTTGCGGAGCGCATCGTGGAAATTTCCCTCATTGGCTTGATCGGTATAAAGCAATGAACAGAACCAATGCCCTGACCGACAAGGCAGATCCTTGGAGCGTTCCCATCATCGTGGCGCAACTGCCGGATACCGGATTGCATCGCGAAATCGAAGCCGATCAGGGCGTGCGCAACGCTATGGCTGATGTCGCGGGCTTGCGCGAGATTCTGTCGGCAAGCGCTTCGCTTGAAGTAACCCCCGAAAATGGCGGTCGCGTCCATGTCACGGGCCGGGTCCGGGCGCGGATCGGGCAGACTTGCGTCGTTTCGCTTGATCCGATCGAGAGCGATATCGACGAAGCGATTGATCTGATTTTCGCGCCCCCCGATCAGATTCCGGAGCTGGCCGACTTGGTCGACGAGGCGGCCGACAGCGACGCCGAAATTCCGGATCCGCCAGAGCCGATCGTGAATGGAGCGATCGATCTCGGCCGGCTGGCGACCGATGCGCTGTTCCTGGCGATCGATCCCTATCCCCGCAAGCCGGGCGTTGTTTTCGAACCGATGGTGGAGGCGGCCGATCCTGAAGATCATCCGTTTGCCGCGCTCAAGGCGCTACGGCCTGACACAAAACCGCGCGGTCCCAAGAAGCCCAGGAGTCAGTGACAGGCCGCTGGCGGGATCGCCGGTCGGTCACCTCGCAGCTCCCTGATCACACTGCAGCATATATGGCTGCAATATTGGGTCAATAATTCTATTTTAAATCATTGATATATCAGTATTTGTTGCCAAGATTCGATTCTGGCCGGCGTTGCCGTGGCATCCAAAAGGGGACGGTCAAGAGGTTGTGTCGCGGCGAGGAAACGCTATTGTCGCGGCCCGGCCGGGGCGCAACTTGGCGTTTCGCCGATCGCTGCTATCCATGGCGATTTCCAGTTCGCGGCCGAACGCGTAAGACCGCACAAAGATCAGGTTTCCGGGACGTTCATGCCGCAAAAGGTTCGAATCGCGCTTGACGCCATGGGTGGCGATGTCGGCGCATCGGTCGTCATTCCCGGCGCCGCAATTTCGTTGTCCCGACATCCAGATTCTGAATTTCTGCTCTTCGGCGACCGAGCGCTGATTGAGGCGCAACTTGCGAAGCATCCGGCGATGAAGGCGGCGTCGCGCGTCTTCCATACTGACGTCGCTGTCAGCATGCATGACAAGCCAAGCCAGGCGCTGCGCCGTGGCCGCAAGACCTCGTCAATGTGGCTCGCCATCGACGCGGTCAAAAAAGGCGAGGCCGATGTGGCGATCTCCGCCGGCAATACCGGCGCGCTGGCAGCGATGGCGCGGTTTTGCCTGCGCATGCTGCCCGGGATCGACCGGCCTGCGTTGGCGGCAATATGGCCAACGGCGCGCGGCGATTCGGTGGTGCTCGATCTCGGCGCCACCATCGGCGGCGATGCGCATCATCTTGTGGCGTTGGCGGTGATGGGCAGCGCCATGGCGAGCGTATTGTTCGATCTCGAGCGGCCCACGGTCGGTCTGCTCAACATCGGTGTTGAGGAAATCAAGGGCCGCGAGGAGATTCGCGAAGCCGCCGAATTGCTGCGCGCGATGAATCTGCCGCAGCTTGAATATGTCGGTTTCGTCGAGGGCGACGGCATTGGCAAGGGCGCCGCCGACGTCATCGTCGCTGAAGGGTTCAGCGGTAATATTGCCTTGAAAACCGCCGAAGGCACGGCGCGACAGATCACCGAATTTCTGCGTGGTGCCATGTCGCGCACCTGGCGCGCACGGATCGGCTATCTGTTGGCCAAGAACGCCTTCAAGTCGCTGCGTGACAAGCTCGATCCCTCGAAGTCCAATGGCAGCGTGGTGCTTGGCCTCAACGGCATCGTGGTCAAGAGTCACGGCGGAACCGATGCCGACGGCTTTGCCTACGCGGTCGATGTTGGCTATGAGATGGTCCACTACGATCTGCTGACCAAGATCAATCAAATGCTCAATCGCGACGGCAGCGCGTATGCGTCGGCGCAGACCGCGCAGGAGGCCGTCTCGTGACTGCGATACGTTCGGTCGTGCTCGGTTGCGGTTCCTATCTACCGCAGCATATCCTGACCAATGCCGAACTGGCGGCGCGGATAGACACCTCCGATGAGTGGATCGTGCAGCGCACCGGAATCCGGCAGCGTCACATCGCGGCCGAGGGCGAGTTCACCTCACATCTGGCGCTCCACGCCGCGCGTGCCGCGCTCGCCAATGCCGGGATCGACGCGCAGTCGATCGACCTCATTGTGCTTGGGACCTCAACCCCGGACAATACATTTCCTGCCACAGCGGTTGCGGTGCAGAATGGGCTCGGCATCAACCACGGCGCAGCCTTCGATCTCCAGGCGGTTTGCTCGGGGTTCGTTTTCGCGCTTGCAACCGCGGACAATTTCCTGCGCACGGGCGCATTCAAGCGCGCGCTGGTGATCGGCGCCGAGACATTCTCGCGAATCCTGGATTGGAACGACCGCGGCACCTGCGTGCTGTTTGGAGACGGTGCCGGCGCCATTGTGCTTGAAGCCCAGCAACAGCCGGGCGCGACCTCCGACCGCGGCATACTGACCACGCATCTGCGCTCTGACGGGCGTCACAAGTCCAAACTGTATGTCGACGGCGGGCCGTCTTCGACTCGAACCGTAGGTTTTCTCCGGATGGAGGGCCGCGAAGTGTTCAAGCACGCCGTTGGTATGATTACCGACGTGATAGTAGATGCCTTCAAGGCCACTGGAACCACCGCCGAGGACATCGACTGGTTTGTTCCTCACCAGGCCAACAAACAAATCATCGATGCTTCGGCGCACAAGCTTCATATTGCGCCGCAGAAGGTGGTGTTGACGGTCGACCTGCACGGCAATACCTCGGCGGCCTCGATTCCGCTGGCTTTGTCGGCCGCGGTTGCGGACGGACGTGTCAAGAAGGGCGATCTGGTGCTGCTCGAAGCCATGGGCGGCGGCTTCACCTGGGGCTCGGCGCTATTGCGCTGGTAAGCGGCATGTTAAATGTTTACCTGCATTGTGGTGATGTTTCGTGCTAGCTAAATTCGGCGGGCGCGTTCGAATTCGCTCCGAATTGGCAAATTGATGCGTTTCCTTACTCGAACCGCATTCCACTTCGCTCGAAAACGCGGTAGTGCTATCGATCAGCGCTGTTGACCGTTGCGTGTGAAGCTCATAATTTCAGATACGAATTGTTCGCCGGGGGTTTGGGGCAGGCGATGACCGGAACTGGAAAAACCGTTACACGCGTCGATCTGTGCGAAGCCGTCTACCAGAAGGTGGGGCTGTCGCGCACGGAATCGTCCGCCTTTGTCGAACTGGTCCTGAAAGAAATCACCGATTGCCTCGAGAAGGGCGAGACCGTGAAATTGTCGTCGTTCGGATCTTTCATGGTGCGCAAGAAGGGCCAGCGTATCGGCCGCAATCCGAAGACCGGCACCGAGGTGCCGATCTCGCCGCGGCGCGTGATGGTGTTCAAACCGTCGGCGATACTGAAGCAGCGTATCAACGGTAACAGTACCCTCAACGGCGACGGCAAAGCCGACTAGATATTCATTCAGCAGGGCGATCGAACGGGAGCTGACATTTGGACAAAGCGCCGGATGCGTTCCGAACCATCAGCGAGGTCGCCGACGATCTCGACATCCCCCAGCATGTGCTGCGGTTTTGGGAAACGCGGTTCGCCCAGATCAAACCGATGAAGCGGAGCGGCGGCCGGCGTTACTATCGCCCCGACGATGTCGATCTGCTCAGGGGCATCCGTCGTCTGCTTTACGGCGAGGGCTATACCATCCGCGGGGTGCAGCGAATCCTCAAGGAGCACGGCATCAAATCGGTGCAGGGTCTGGCAGATGCATCGGTTGTTGCCTCGTTTGGCGCGATCGAAGAGGTGATCGGGCGAAGCATCCTGGAACGGGACGACGACGCTGCGCCAGGCATCGATCTTGATGACGACGATTATGATGGGGAGGACAATGGCATCGACCTTCGCCTCGCCGAACCCGACGACGAGGAGATACCAGCGGCGTTCAAAGCTCCTCCAGTTCCTGACATCGCCGGTCAGGCACGCCCGCTTGACGTCGCACGGCTGCAAGCGGTGCTGCAGGACTTGATCGCCTGCCGGCAATTACTCGATGGCGCGCTGAAGGAAGGCTAGAACTAGGCTCGGTCGGCGGAACTTGCGTGCATTCGCCGTCTTCGGACCCCATCGCGCTTCTTGCGCGCCAGCGTGATCGAAGCTAAGGGAACAGCATCGGAGCGTGGCGCAGCCCGGTTAGCGCACTAGTCTGGGAGACTAGGGGTCGGAGGTTCAAATCCTCTCGCTCCGACCATTTTTTTCAATGTTTTCAACGTCGTTTGGGCGCGGTCAGTTTCCGGGTAGCCGCCCCCGTTTGCAGCTTTCGTCGCCTGGCGTTCCCGGCTGCCCGTTGCCATCTCGGTCAGGGCATGAAGAGAATCGAGTGTCGCCATGTTTGGCTCACCCCGGCCGCAAATGCGGAAAGCTGCGTCAGCGACAAAGCTCCAGTCATCGGAGCGTTCTTCAGTCAGGATCGGATCGCGGTTCGCAGCAAGAAAACGTTTCCGTTCCGATTCAATCAAAATGAAAAGGCTTCAGGTTCCCGCGACGTCCGGACTGCGGGTTGGCTAACTTGACAAACGCCGGAGTGGATTCAAAGCTGAAGCACAAGAATTTTGCAAACAGGGAGAGACGCAATGGCGCACGTCGTGGTGATGTACAAGACCCCCAAGGACACGGACGCTTTCGACAAATATTATTTTGAAACACATGTTCCCATTGCAAAGAAAATCCCTGGCCTGCGAAAATATGAAGTCAGCAAGGGTCCGGTAGCGACGCCCGCGGGACCGTCCGCCTTCCATCTGATCGCGACGCTACACTTCGACGACCTTGCAGCCGTTCAGGCCGGCTTCGGCAGCCCCGAAGGCAAGGCAGCCGGGGCGGACGTGCCAAAGTTCGCGAGCGGCGGCGCAGACATGCTGTTGTTCGACAACCGCGAAGTCTAGACGAATCGTTAGCGGCGTACTTGTGCAGACAAATGAAGAAGAGGCCGCCGAAGAGGCGGCCTCTTTTCTGTAACTCTTGCATCGTTGAATCCATGCCGCGGTCAGTTGTTGGCATTGATCTCGGTTTGTATCGCCGCCGCTTGCGCCGCATCATTTTGAGCCTCCGCCGCCGCCATGGACGCATTCAACGCGTTTTCATCGTTCATGGACTGAATGGCCTGATTTGCCGCGTCGGAGGCCGCCTGCGAATCGCTGGCCGAGGAGCTTGAATCTATGGTCGGCGAATTATCATAGGATGGCGACCAATCCGAGGATCCCGCGGATCGATGCGAAGGCCGTGCTCGCATGGCATCTTGCATCAGCCCGGAATATTGCACAGGCCCGCCACCGAACATTGATTGGATAAATCGCCCGATATCGGCATTGAATTGACTATTGGGCGGGCGCGGAACGACGCGGGCGACTGCACGTTC
This sequence comes from uncultured Pseudomonadota bacterium, assembly GCA_963725555.1. Taxonomy (GTDB): domain Bacteria; phylum Pseudomonadota; class Alphaproteobacteria; order Rhizobiales; family Xanthobacteraceae; genus Bradyrhizobium. Next base: position 24,236 of record CAVRYV010000008.1, read on the forward strand.
GTGAGGGATAATTCTCGCGGTTTTGTGAGCCGGAAGATTTGCCGCCATCGCGGCGTTTCCGCCAAGCGCGAGCGACGCAATCAGAACTGCTCTGGTGATTAGCGATTTCATGACACGCTCCTTATGTTCGAGCCCCGTAACGATCGGTCGCCACCAGGGGCCGGAGCGGTTCGAGGGTCATCGATTACAAATTGGACATCCGGGTTCAGGCGCCGCCGCCCGACCGCCGCCAAAACGGAGGTCGCGCCTTGCGCCGCCGCCTACAGCCGTGTGAACATGAAATTTGGCGAACAATCAGATCACTGGAACAGAAAGGCGAGCGAGCCCTATGAAGGATTTTGCCGGAAAAATTGCGGTCATCACCGGGGGCGGGACAGGCATGGGCCGCGAGTTGGCGCGCCAGCTCGTCGCCGAAGGCTGCAATGTCGCCATGTGCGATATTTCGGCCGACGCGATGGCGGAGACCAAGCGTCTTTGTGAGGTCGAGCGGCTGCCGCAGGGCCTGCGTATCACCACCCATGTCGCCGACGTCTCCATCGAAGATCAGTTGCGGCGTTTCCGCGACGAATTGATCGAGCAGCAAGCGACCGACAAGATCCATTTGCTGTTCAACAACGCCGGCATCGGCGGCGGCGGCAGCCTTTTCACCAATACGCGCGAGCAGTGGGAAAAAACCTTCAACATCTGCTGGGGCGGCGTTTATCTCGGTGTTCGCACCTTCCTGCCGCTGCTGCTAAAGGCCGACGAGGGCCACATCGTCAATACCTCCAGCGTCAACGGGTTCTGGGCCTCCGTCGGACTGGGTGTGTCGCATACGGCCTATAGTGCCGCCAAATTCGCGGTGAAGGGTTTTACCGAGGCGCTGATCAACGATCTCCGTCTCAATGCGCCGCACATCAAATGTTCGGTGGTGATGCCCGGACATATCGGCACCTCGATCATTTCCAATTCTCGCAAGGTGCAGAGTGGCTCCGATTCCGATCGCCTCAGCAACGACGAAATCGCGTTAATTCGCCGGCGGCTGACTGCGGGCGGTACCGATGCTTCATCGATGTCGGACGAGGATGTCCAGGCCGGCGCAGCCGAACGCGCCCGCAACTTCCGTGACGAAGCGCCGACCACCGCTGCCGCTGCCGCCAAGATTATTCTCGACGGCGTTAAAGCCGAGCGCTGGCGCATCCTTGTCGGTGATGACGCCCACCGTCTCGACGAGCGCGTCAGGCAGACGCCAGAACACGCGTATGACGCCGAGTTCTACCAAAGCTTCGTCGCCGAAGTAGGATGGCGGCTGGGTTAGCTTGGCGATATGTTCAAATCAGGCAGCGCCGCGATCGCGGCCCGATATTCTCACATTTGCCCACGAGTCGCCGAACAGCATCGCGCTGAGCAAGTTCTGCATTTCCAGGCGGGCGGTGACATGCGACATCGTGGGGCGCGCCCCAAGCGTAACGTCATCGACGTCATCGACGGCCGTCAATCCCCGGGGATAAAGCTCCCGGAAGATTACCCGCTCGGCCAATCCCTCGATACAGCGGAAATTAAGCGTTCGTGAAAGCTGCTCCAGGCCTTCGCCGACCAGACGCTTGTTGCGCGACCCAAGCGTCGAAATCCGGTTACGCAAGACGATCCAATCGGTCGACACCTGATCACGTTGGCGCTGGCGGCGCGCCTCCTGCACCATCTGGGAATAGTGGCTGGTTCCGGTGACCTTGAAGGTCTCGGGATCCACCGTGCCAAGCACATCGAAATCGACAAAACTGTCGTTGAGCGGCGTAATCAGGGTGTCAGCCAATGAATGGGCCAACCGCATCAGATAGCTGTCGTGGCCCGGCGTATCGATGATAATCAAGCCATAGGTACGCCCGAGTGCATCGACGGCCTTGGTCAGCGCTTTTCGTCCAGCGGCCTCGTCTTCGACACTGGGAGAATTGACCCGGCCAAAACAAAAATGATCTGGAATTTCAAGATCGCGCGCAATGTGTTTGGCCCAGGCGCGCCTGTTCTCGATATAGTGGGTAAAGCTTCTCTGCCGCGTGTCGAGGTCGATGGTGGCGACACGCTGGCCTGACTTCATCAACGCAATCGCGACATGCATCGCGACGGTGGATTTGCCAGACCCGCCTTTTTCGTTGGCTATGACGATGACGCGGGTGGCCGACATCAGGGCCTCGATAAATCATTGTGAAGGTATGATCGGGTTATTAGGCTTGATTCTTTGATTTCTCGCAAGTTGTTCGATTGCTTGGCCTTGATGATGCGTGCCGCGCCGATGCGAGGCTACAGGCTGACGAAGGAGATCCGCATTGTTTTTCTTTTTCTCCAAAACGCTCGGCATCATGCTGTTGCCGGCGAACTTCCTGATCGGCCTCGGTCTGCTCGGTGCGATCTTGTTGATGACGCGATTTTCAGCTCTCGGCCGCAAGCTCCTCGTGGCATCGGTGGCAATTCTGGCGATATGCGGGTTTTCGCCGCTTGGAAATCTGGTGCTTTATCCCTTGGAATCGCGCTTTCCGCCATGGGATGCGGCGCGCGGCGCGCCGGATGGCATCATCGTGCTGGGCGGATCGATCGATGCTGATCTTTCGGTCGCACACGATTCGGCCGCGGTCACAGCCGCGGCCGACCGTGTGATCGAAGCGGCAGCGCTTGCGCGTCGATACCCGAACGCGCGCATCGTTTTCTCCGGAGGAAGCGCGAATTTGATATCCGCCGATGCCAGGGAAGCCGATTACGCCGCCGCCATATTCGAAAGTCTCGGCGTTTCCAGAGACCGATTGATCATGGAGCGGCGCTCCCGCAACACTCAGGAAAACGCCAAATTCTCCAAGGCGATCGCCGCACCGAAAAGCGGCGAGCGATGGCTGCTGGTGACCTCGGCCTATCACATGCCGAGATCGGTCGGCCTGTTTCGAAAGGCGGGATTTGCCGTCGAGCCGTATCCGGTCGACTGGCACACCGGCAAGCGCGCAGATATGCTGACGTTTTCGTCCCTCGCAGTCGATGGGCTAAAACGTACCGACGTCGGCATCCGCGAATGGATAGGCCTTGCCGCCTACTGGGCCACCGGCAAGATCGACGACTTGTTGCCGGGTCCGGCAGTCGCAACCGGCGAACAATCGCGCTAGGGTCGACGCGACAGGTGCCCACGCCTGATCCGCCGATTTGGGAGTCCACGCCATGCAACAGCAAACGCCGCCGGAACAGTTCGATATGGCTGGCATCGTCGCCGATCTGAACAGCCTGCTTCGGCTGAAGACCACGGTGATCGGCATGAAGATGTTCGCAACGGTGGAGGAGATGGCGGCGATTCCGAAAATCAGACGCCCGACCGCCGTCCACACCACCGACCAGATCGTCAGCATGGCCTCGCGACTGGGCTGGACCGTCGGCATTACGGCGGACGACCTGGTCGGCGCGCAATGCCGCGCCGTGATCGGCCTTGCGCCGCAGGACGAGAAGTGGCTCGCCGGTCAATCCTATGTCGGCGTCTGGCATGAGAATGCCACGGACGCACGCAAGCGCCAGGAAGCGCTGGACGTCGTTCCACACGGCAAATACCAGGCTCTGGTCGTAAGCCCGCTGGTCAGCGGCAGGCTCAATCCGCCGGATATCTGTCTGGTCTATGCCACACCCGGCCAGATGATCATTCTCATCAACGGGCTGCAATGGACCGGATACAGGAAGTTCGAGTGGGGCGTGGTCGGAGAGACGGCGTGTGCCGATTCCTGGGGACGGGCGCTCAAGACCGGCGAGCCCAGTCTGTCATTGCCGTGCTATGCGGAGCGGCGTTATGGCGGCGTGCCGGATGAAGAGATGCTGATGGCGCTGTCGCCGTCGCATCTGGCGAAGGCGATCACGGGCATGAAGGCGCTTTCGAAAAACGGTCTGCGCTACCCGATCGCGCCCTACGGCATCCAAAGCGACGTGCGCGCCGGCATGGGCGTCTCCTACGCCAAAAAATAGCCGCGCGTCCCAATCTCCCGAGCATCCCAAGGAAGTTTAAAAAGATGAATCCTTCGTCGAAATTCGACATCGTTGTCTATGGCGCCACCGGCTTCACCGGCCAGCTCGTCGCCGAATATCTAGCGTCGCATTACGCAAAGGCCGATCTGAAATGGGCGATGGCCGGACGCAGTCTGGACAAGCTCGCTTCCGTTCGCGATGCGATCGGCGCGCCTGCCGACACGCCCCTGATCGTAGCTGATGCGAGCGATCCGACCTCTCTGAAAGCCATGGTCGACCAGACCGGATCGGTGCTGACCACGGTTGGCCCATATCAACTCTATGGATCGGAACTGGTGGCGGCGTGCGCTGGTTCCGGCACCGACTATCTCGATCTGTGCGGTGAACCGCTATGGATGCGTCAGATGATCAATGCCCACGAGGCTGCTGCCAAGGCGAGCGGCGCGCGCATTGTCTTCTCTTGTGGTTTCAACTCGGTACCGTTCGAACTCGGCGCGTTCTTCGTGCAGGAGGAAGCCAAGCGCGTGTTTGGCGCGGCGGTCTCCCGCATCAAGGGCCGCGTACGCGACATGCGCGGCACGCTGTCCGGCGGCACGGCGGCGAGCGCGCGCGCGACGTTCGAGGCCGTCGCAAAGGATCTAAGCCTTGCGGTCATCCTGAACGATCCGTTCGCGCTGACGCCCGGTTTTAGTGGCGCGAAGCAACCGAAGGGCAACAGGCCGGTCTATGAGGAAGACCTGCGATCCTGGGCCGCGCCCTTCATGATGGCGCTGATCAATACGCGCAACGTCCATCGCTCCAATATGCTGATGGGCTTTCCCTATGGACGCGAGTTCGTCTACGACGAGATGGTGTTGACCGGCGCCGGTGAAAAGGGCGAGGCCAATGCAAAGCGCGTGATGGCTGCAAATTCCGATAAGACCGGTCCGAATGCGCCGAAGCCGGGCGAGGGACCCTCGAAGGAAGAACGCGAGAACGGCCGTTATGATATCTTATATGTCGCGATCGCGCCCGACGGTCGGCAGGTCCGCGCGTCCGTGAAGGGAGATCGCGATCCCGGTTACGGGTCGACGTCGAAAATGATCAGCGAATGCGCGATCTGCCTGTTACGCGACACGCCGGAAGTTCAGGGCGGCATCTGGACTCCCGGCGCGGCCATGGGCAATTCGCTGATCAAGCGGCTCGTCGACCACGCCGGCTTGACATTTGACGTCGAAAAATAATCCCGAAGCATAAGCCGCTCGAGGATCGCAGGCATACAACCAGTCCATGCCCTCTGCCGTGATCGGAAGCAGCAGTTTCAGTATCCGATCGCGAATCCAGGCTCCGGTGGCGCCGAGCCGCATGGCGTCTTCCCGCGCTAGCGAAGCGCCCTGGCCGGCGTGCGGACTGGTGGCGCGCGCGGCGTCGCCGATGAGCAGCGTCCAAACGCGCTGCCGCTAGGAAGCCTGCTCGGGAACCATGAGAGGTTGATCCGCGGTGGACTTGTAGCGTTGCGCGGCGGCGAACATGCCCCACATCGCGCCCAGCATCATCCAGAAGTGCCGCCAGTGATCGGTGTCGATGATGAAGCTCTCGCCGACCGTACCCAGAAACGCCGAGAAGATGGCCAGATAGGCGCGTTGCCAGGGCACGCGGATGAACACGTGCCGAAATCCGGTGATGACCGTGACAAACACCAGCGCGGGATAACAGATACCGGCGACCCAGCCGCCGGACATGAAGGCATTGAGGTAGGAGTTGTGGGTATCTTCGGGGAAGTAGTTGTGAAACTGCAGCGGCCCGATGCCGAACGGCAGATCGAGCGCCATCTGCGCACCGAGGATATGTCGGCCAAACCGACCGAAGCGACCCTCATCGTAGCTTTGATCGAAACTGGCGCGTTGCCGGAACATGTCACCGACGGAGTCGAACGACAACAGCACCGCCATCAAAATGGCCACCAGGATCACCGCGATCACCGCCGTGACTAGGATGCGCGAACGTTGTGCGCGCGACTGGCTGGTCAGGATCATCAGCGCCAGCATGAAAGCCGAAGTGATGATCAGGCCGCCCCACGCCGCACGCGAGAACGCCAGCAGGATCGCCAGCGCCATGATGCCGAGTGCAATTGTGCTGCAGAATGATTTGCCGAAAGGGTCGGAGACGACGCTCTGCAGGACGAACAAGGCGGGCAAGATCAGAAACGCGCCCAGCACGTTCGGGTCCTTGAAGGTGCCACGCGCACGCTCATACAGCGTCAGCAGGTCATGTCCGCCGGGGACGAGGTTGAAGTAGCCGGCAACGCCGGCTATCGCAGCAATCATCCCGCCAACGATCAGGCCGCGGCGAAGCATGTCCAGCCGCGCGGCGGTGTCTTCGGACACCACCATCGCGAAAAAAATCACCGTGATCGCCATATACCAGGATGTTGCGATCCAGTTGACCACCTCCGGCTTATCCAAAAACGGAACGGCGCTGATGGTATAGCCGATGTTCACCAGGAACAGCAGCAGCAACAGCGGTATCAAGACCAGCCGCAGCCGAAGCCCGGTTGCAAAAAACATGATGGTGGCGGCGAGCGTTACCAGTTCATAGGGGCTTGGCTCAATAAAAACGATCGCCCCCGACAAGCCGACCAACCACACCAGTGCGCGCTGCAGCGCTACAACACGCGGCGCAGCGCTCACTGATAAGGGGAAGTTTCCGGCTGTCGCCGCATATCTCATCACACACCCGCAACTTACGCGACGCAACCATACGCAATGCCAGACCGGACCGTCCCGGAGGCGTTCAGTAAGCGTTCTCGTTCTTGGTCATGAGCGCCGACGGCGTCTTGAGCAGAATGTAGAGATCAAATAGCACCGACCAGTTCTCGATGTAGTAGAGGTCGAACTCGACGCGCTTCTGGATTTTCTCTTCGCTATCCACTTCGCCGCGCCAGCCATTGATCTGCGCCCAGCCAGTAATGCCTGGCTTGACGCGGTGACGCGCAAAATAGCCGTCCACCGCTTCGTCGAACAACCGGCTCTGCAATTTGCCCTGCACCGCGTGGGGACGCGGCCCGACCAGCGAGAGATTGTTCTTGAAAACGACATTGAAGAGTTGCGGCAATTCGTCGAGGCTGGTCTTGCGGATGAAGCGTCCGACGCGGGTGACGCGAGGGTCGTTCTTGGTCACGACCTTCGAGGCCAGCGGATCGGCCTGATCGTGATGTAGCGAACGAAACTTAAAGACGTCGATGCGCTCGTTGTTGAAACCAAATCGTTTCTGGCGGAACAGCACCGGGCCCGGACTGTCGAGCTTGACCGCCAGCGCGACCAGCGCCATCAGCGGCGAGGCCAGCAGCAGAATGATGGCGCCGACGACGTGGTCGAACAGCCACTTCATGACCAGATCCCAATCGGTGATGGGGGCCTCGAAAACGTCGAGGGTCGGGACCTTGCCAAGATAAGAATAGGCGCGGGGACGGAAGCGTAGCTTGTTGGTATGAGCGGAAAGCCGGATGTCTACCGGCAGCACCCACAATTTCTTTAGCATTTCGAGAATCCGCGTCTCCGCCGAAATCGGCAGCGCGAACAGTACGAGGTCGATGCGGGTACGGCGGGCGAACTCGATGATGTCATCGACCTTGCCGAGTTTTGGGCTGCCGGCGCAGGTCTCAAGCGCGCGGCTATCGTTTCGGTCATCGAAGACGCCGAGGATCTCGATGTCCGAATCGTCCTGGGCGTTGAGCGCCTGGATCAGGGTTTCGCCGCTCTGATCCGAACCGACTATGATGGTGCGGCGGTCCAGACGGCCCACGCGCGCCCAGCTGCGCACCATCGCGCGCAGGAACAGGCGTTCGGCAACGAGAGCTGCCAGACCGATGAAGAAAAATGTCGAGAGCCAGAGCCGCGACACCTCGCCGCCGAGTTTTGCGAAAAAGGAAGCGCCGATAAACAGCAAGAACACGAATGTCCAGGCCGAAATCATCCGGGTCATCTGCCGGAGCTGACCGCGAAACACCTGTACTTCGTAGATGTCTGAAGCCTGGAAACAGATCACCGCGACCGCGGTCATGCCGAAAATGGCCAGGATGTATTCCCAGTGAAAGCCGCTGATGGGCGCTACATATCCGAGATAGAGCGCAACGCCGATGAAACTCAACAATCCAAAATCGGCGAGCCGAACGGCCCCCGCGATCACGATCGGCGAATACGCGCGGCGTACCTTCTGGTTGGTGACGGCGAGCGCGGCTTGCGACAATCGACGACGCCGCTCGACGGGAGGGCGCTCCACCGTGGCGGATGCCGCGGCCGCAGCAGCGTTCAACATGGAGCGTGCGTTGATCGGTTCCATTGCAAGTCCGGTCCTACACAGGCATTTAGGAATGCGCGCGCCGGGACGTAATGCCCCGCCTCACGGCTTAAAGGACAAATCGGAAGAAACAGTTATCGTGGTAAAGAGCGGTTAACGATCGGCAAACGCGTCGCGGTAGCCCTCAAACACCCCTTCGACCATCGCCTTCTGGGAGAAATGCAGAAAGATCCGTTCTCGAAGCGATTCTGCGCGCGCCAGTGCGCCAGCGGGATCCTTAAGTGCGGTTTCAATCGCGTCCGCCATGGCGCCCACATTATTAGGAGCAAACAGTCCGTCGGTATGCGATCCGAAGATTTCGGGAATTCCACCCACCTTCGCGGCCACCATCGGGATGGCTGCTGCGGCCGCCTCGATCACGACGTAAGGCATCGAATCCCCGCGCGACGGAACGACCAGCAGCTTACCCTTGGAAAAGCCGTATCGCGCCTTGACGTGGCCGATGAAGCGCACCGCCTTGTCGAGACCTAGCCTTTGGACCTGCTTCTTCAACGTTTCCACTTCCTCGCCGTCACCTGCGAGGGTCAGCGTGATCGGTTTGCCGTCGCCACGCAGTCGCGCCACAGCGTCGATCAACAAGTCCGCCCCCTTGATGTGCCTGAATTCGCCGACATAGACGACATCGGTCGCATCGTCAGCCGTGACGATCGGATCGAATTCGTCCGCCGTCACCCCGTTGAAGACGCAGCGCACCAGTCCGGTCGGCGTGCCAATGGTGCGCTGATAGGTATTGCGTGCGAATTCGCTTTCGAACAGGAACAGGTCGGTGCTGTTCATCAGGGCGCGTTCGAGGCGGCTATAGAGCGCGCCCTTCAGCGTATTCAGCGGATAATGCAGCGAGCCGCCATGAGGGGTATAGACCCGAATAGTTTTTTCCGAGCGCGTCTTCAGACGGATGTAGGCACCGGCCTTGGCGCCGTGTCCGTGCAGGACATCCGGTTTCAGTCGCCGGATCAGCTGCTTGAAACGAGCCCACACCAGAACATCCGTGGGCAGCGGCTCGCGACGAATCGCAAGGCGGTGAACGCCAAGCTTGAGGCGCGGCGCGATCCCCGCCAGCGCAGCTTCGGCCCGCTCGCCACCGGTGAGACTGTCGGCGATGATGCCGACGTGGTGGCCGCGGTCGGCCTGGCCGTTTGCAAGGTCCAGAATATGACGGAAGATCCCGCCGACCGGCGCGCGAACCGCATGCAGGATGCGCAGGGGCTGATCGGAGATCACAGGCACGGTCAGAACCAGCGCTCGCCGACGAAGACGGTATCTCCGGGGCTGAGGGGAGTGCCGAGCGGCACCACAAAGCGGGATGAACCGGATGCGTCGGTGTGGGTCAAGGTGACGCGGTCGCGCTTGGCGCGCGGCGAGAAGCCGCCGGCAATCGCCACCGCGCTTTCGACACTCATATTGGGCACATAAGGATATTGGCCGGGGGCTGCGACTTCACCAAGGATGAAGAACGGCCGATAGGATTCGACCTCGACCGCCACCGAGGGGTCGCGGATATAGCCGTTGCGCAGTTTGGCGGTGATCTCAGAAGCAAGCCCCGCCGGTGTCCGGCCGCGCGCCGGAACCGATCCGATCAGCGGCATCGTGATCGAACCACCGGCATCGATGGCGTACGTATTGGTGAGGCCTTCCTGGCCATAGACCACGACCCGCAGCTTGTCGCCGGCATCAAGCCGGTAGGCGGTATCGTATCCGACCGGTATCGGCGCCACAGCATAGCCGACCGGTGCACGCGCGTAGGCCAGGCGCGGTGCACCGTTGGCGGGCTGCCCGTAGGCCATGGAATCCAGATCGCTCCGCGGCTGCATGACGGCTACCGGCGTGGAGTTGCGCGCGCAGCCTGACAGCGCGAGCGCAGCCAGCAGACCTAAAATAGCGGCGTCCACGCGTCGCATCGGGGATTCCTGCGAAAAGTATCGATTCCGATTAAGGACTTTCATGGTTAACAAAACATGACCGTAACGGCCCGGGCCTCCATATCCCCCCACCGGCAAAACGGCAGAATTAACCCAGCGGCAACCTTAATGGAGTGTAATCAGCGAAATTATGTAGAGTCTCGGTCTCTGCGGGAGTGTGCGATGCGTTTAGCGTTCTGGCGTGAAAGCAAGTACAGGGCGTTGATCGAGAGGGTCGTCTCACGATCCGCGTCGCCCGGCTATGCATCACCCGCCTACGCGCCGGCCACCATCCACAAGCCGGACGCAGTGTTCGAATCCGGCGATCTGGATTTGCGCGCGCTCGGGCACGCGCTTTTGCGCAACAAGAACTGGATCATCGTCCCGACCTTGGTTGCCGCCGTGCTCTCGATTGCCGCCGTTAATCTGGTCAGCCCGAGATACAAGTCCGAGGCGCGCATCCTGATCGATGGGCGCGAGAACGTCTTCCTGCGGCCGAATGGCGAACGCAACGAGGAACGCGCCGCGCTCGATGCCGAGGCCGTTACAAGCCAGGTGCAGCTGTTGCTCTCGCGCGATCTCGCGATCGAAATCATCAAGAAAAACAAGCTGGCCGAATTGCCGGAATTTGATCCGGTGCTACGAGGCTTCTCGCCATTAAGGTCGCTGCTGGCATTGTTCGGGCTCGGTCGAGATCCGTTCTCGCTGACACCCGAAGAGCGTGTGCTGGATGCCTATTTTGACCGGTTCACCGCCTACGCGGTCGATAAATCGCGCGTCATCGTCATCGAGTTCCAGTCACGCGACCCGGATCTGGCGGCGCGCGTCGCCAACTCGATCGCCGAGAGTTACCTGGTATTGCAGCAGGGGGCGCGGCAGGACCAGGCCAAATCGGCCAGCCAATGGCTGTCAGGCGAAATCGACAACCTGCGCAAGAAGGTGGCGGAGGCTGAATCCCGGGTCGAAGAGTTTCGCTCGAAATCGAGCCTGTTCGTCGGCACCAACAACACCACGCTCTCCAATCAGCAGATGGGCGAACTGAATACGCAATTGAACAATGCGCGGGCGCTGAAGTCCGATGCTGAGTCGAAAGCGCGGCTGATCCGCGAAATGCTTCAGAGCGGAAAGCCGATCGAATCGTCTGAGATTCTCAATTCCGAATTGATTCGCCGGCTCGCCGAACAGCGCGTCACGCTGCGTGCCCAGCTCGCCGAACAGTCATCGACGCTGCTCGACGGCCATCCTCGTATCAAGGAACTGAAGGCGCAGCTTGCCGATCTGGATCACCAACTTCGCGAAGAAGCGAGCAAGGTCTCCCGCTCGTTGGATAATGATGCGCGTATCGCCAGCGGCAGAGTCGAAGGCCTGAGCGCCAGCCTCGATCAATTGAAGAAGCAGGCGACCTCCAGCAACGGTCAGGACGTGCAACTGCGGGCGCTGGAGCGGGAAGCCAAGGCGCAGCGCGACCTGCTGGAGTCCTATCTTGCGAAATACCGCGAAGCAAATACCCGCGAGAATATCGATGCGGCGCCGGCGGATGGCCGGATTATTTCGCGCGCCAGCGTTTCCAACACCCCGGCGTATCCCAAGAAGCTGCCGATCGTGCTGATCGCGACACTGGCGACATTGATGCTCAGCGCGGGCGCGATCGTAACTGGCGAATTGTTGCGCATGACGGCGCCCCGTGCCCTAGCTGCGTCTTCGACGGCGCCGGTTCGCGCGCCGGCGGCTCTTCCGGATGAACCGGTGGCTCCGCCGGTGACCGCCGTCGATCCTGATCCGGTCTTCCATGAAGCCAATACGGACGTTCCGATTCAATTTACCGAAATGGAACGGCTCGCCGACGATTTGCGCGACGCTGGCGATGCGGCGCGCAAGATTACAGTTCTCGGCACCGCCTCAAACGAGAGCATTACATTGACCGCGTTGACGCTTGCGCGCTTGATCGTGCGCGACGCGAAGGTTGTGGTGGTCGATCTGTCGGCGTCGTCGCCGACGATTGCGGCGGTATCGGTGGATCCGGCCGCGCCGGGCCTGGCGGAATTGATGCTGGGTGAAGCTTCGTTTTCGCAGATCATCACCAAGGATCGGTTGTCGCGAGTTCACCTCGTAAGCGCCGGCCGCCCGGACTTAGATCCCGCTTTGTTGCAATCGCCACGGCTCACGCTTGCGGTCGATGCATTGCTGCGGGTTTATGACCACGTGTTGCTGGACGCTGGCACCGCCTCCGATCTGCCAGCGGAATTGCTGACAAAGCAGGCGTGTGCGGTGGTGGTGCCGGATGCTTCGATGATGCCTGATGCCCGTACGCTGATGTGCGATCAGCTCAGGGCGGTGGGTTTCGCCAACGTGACGATGTTGAGCAAACCGTCGCAACCTTCCGATGCCGTCGAGCCCAGCCCGCGGGTGGTGGCTGCCTGAGCGTGGTTAGAGCGTTTTCCAGCGAAGTGGATACCGCTTCGCGCTTAGAAAACGCGTCAAATAGAGAAACAGAGCCTCCGTTCCGATTCAATCGGAACGGAAAAGGCTCTAGCGGAACGCGCTTCGCAACCTCTGCGCCAGTTGAAGCAGAGCCGGCGTGTGCTTTACCAGATGCTTGGCGCGGTTGATGCCCGACATGGCTGCCGCGGTGATGCTGCCGCGCCGGCTGAGCGGAATGAAGCAATCGAAAATCGGCTCGTCGCCCTTGCAGAACAGTTTTTTATAGTCGTCCGACCCGATCCCCAAATCGACCGCACGATACCCGCGCGCGGCATAGTGGTCGACAATGTTGCGCATCAGGACCAGTCCAGGACTGTAACGTGAATTGGCTGACATGGTGTAGGTATTGAACATCATCGAAAAGCGGTGTCCGTCGGCGACGCCAGCGTAGATCGCGATGACCTCGTCGTCGCATTCCAGGGCATGGATGTCGATGACGTGACCGCCGCCCGTAAGCGGCGTCGTGCATGTGGTGCGGATAAAATCCTCGATGCCCGGTTCTGCGAACACGTTAGGTAGCTTCTGCTCCGCCATCCGCAGCGGCTTGATGCGAAAGAAAGCGTCGAGCAGCCGCTTGATTTCGGCGTCGGTGGAAGCCATGCAATAGCGATAACCCGGGAGCGCTTGCAGCTTGCGTTCCTTGCTTTTGAGCCGGGAGCGAAACGACCGGCTGATCCATGTCGTGGCCGGCGCATCGGGGACGATCGTCAGCAGCGGGCAATCGTTAGCCGAGACCTGGTTCGTCAGCAGCGCCATCGGGTTCGGGGCGTTCTGCCAGTGCAACGGTTGTTGGGTCAGCGCCAGAACATCGGCCGCGGAGCGCGCGCGTATGGCCCAAACCAGTGCGTCGAGATCGGCGGCGGTTGCGGCTGCGGCAAAATCCTTGTTCCACAGTGCCATGTTGAAAGTGGTGTGCTTGCCACCCATGAAACGAGCGATGCGAACGCCGTGCTCATGCCTGAGCACTAGCGGAAGCAGTAGCAGCGGCCGGCGTTCGGCGTCGTAGCCGACCACGATGAAAGGCCTAAGGTTCTCGCGCTCTCCGACCAGTTGCTGCCAGGGGGCAAGAAAATCGAACCGCTGATAGGGTGTAGAGAATTGGAGCGGCGCTTCCAGGCTACGCCAGACCGCCTCCGCCTGGCTGAGATCGTCAAGGATGTCGATGCTGGCGAGGGGGCTCGCCTTCCACCACGCTTGCGCTTCCGCCGTCCGGCCATCGATCGCGGCAGCCATGGTCATTGCGAAACCTGTCTACATGGAAATACTTACATTTTTCGGCTTTGGCCGACTTTTGCAAAGAAATGTCAACAAAGAGTAATGACATTGAGTTGCGGCGGGACCGCATCAAGGGCTCGGGAAAGAGGCGATACGTTGCCATCCAGTATCGGATTGAAGAGCCTGGGACTGGAACTCGCTTATTTCAGCGGTCTTGCGTGGCTGAGCGGTCGCGGAAAGGGCGGCGCCGGTGTCATTCTGCGGTTTGAGCGCGTGCGCCCGCGGCGCACCGCACGTTTTCAGCCCCTCCGATCGCACGAAATCACCCCCAAATTTCTTGATCGGACGATCCGGGCGCTGAAGCGCTGGAAATTCGAGATCGTTTCCATGGATGAGGTCTGCCGCAGGGCGGTTACGATGGCTTCGCCGAGGCGGTTTGCGTGCCTGACTTTCGATGGCGGCTACCGCGACCTGATGACGTCAGCCTATCCGCTGCTCTCCAAACATAATGTGCCGTTCACCGTTTACCTGCCGACAGCGTTTCCGGACGGGCTCGGCGAGGCATGGTGGCTCGCGCTTGAAGCCGTGATCGCGCGTGAGAACCGCCTCAGTCTTGTGGTGGATCGTCAGGAGCGACATTTCAATATTGCAACCACGTCCGAGAAATATCAGGTCTACGATTTTCTTGAAGGTTGGTTACGCTCGCTTCCGCCGTCCGATCTTTCGTCCGCGATCAACGATCTCTGCAAGCGATACTCCGTCAGCCTTGCAGTGCTGTCGCGAGAAGCGTCGATGGACTGGGGCGATTTGGCCAAGCTGGCCGCCGATCCGCTGGTGACGATTGGCAGTGCAACGGTGAACTATTCGATTCTATCGACGCTGAAGGATGCCGTTGCGTTGCGCGAGATGACGATGGGGCGGGCGGTCGCGGAGGCGGCGTTCCACCGCGACGTAAAGCATTTCGCCTATCCGTTCGGCGATCGCGAATCCTGGCGCCGGCCACATGTCACCATGGCCGCGGAGTCTGGCCTTGCCAGTGCGGTATCGGCGATATCCGGCGTCGTCGAGCCGGAAGGCCGAACCAACCTGCACGCGCTTCCGCGCATCGCCTGGGACGGGCGACAGCGTTCCTTGCGCGTCATGCGCGTGATGCTTTCCGGCGTCACCTTCCCCGCCGGCAAGCGCGTCAATAATAGAATGCCTTAGGCGTCCGGTCGTGACATCCAGCTAATGATCGGCATCGCCGGAAGCACCCATCCAATTCCGGCGACAACATAGAAAACGGCCTGCAGCAGCCCGGAATTCGCCAGCCACGGCGTCTGCGCCACCGTCATCCCCATCAACGACCACACTACGACCAGCAGCAGCAAGGCGATGGTTCCAAAGAATTTACGGGTGCGTATCGTCATGCGGAAATGTACAGTTCGCTTCAGGGAGCGCCTTGCGCGCGGGAAGGGGCGGACTATAAGGGGCGCGCAAATTCATTCAAGCACGCCTTTGATGACTGATCTTCCCGCACAACAAGCGACACCCGACCGCGCCGTCCGCGGGTGGTTGCTTTGCATTGCCGCGCTGATCGCGATCATGGTGCTGGTCGGGGGCGCCACGCGTCTCACCGAATCCGGGCTTTCGATTGTCGAGTGGAAGCCGGTCACCGGCACGCTGCCGCCGCTCAGTCAGGAGCAATGGACCCAGGCGTTCGATGCCTACAAGACCATTCCGCAATATCGAGAACTCAATGCCGGCATGAGTCTCGACGAGTTCAAGACGATCTTCCGGTGGGAGTGGAGCCACCGGCTGCTCGGGCGCGTGATCGGGGTAGCCTATCTGTTGCCGTTTCTCTGGTTCCTGTGGCGCGGGGCCCTGAGCACGGACGTCAGGCGGCGGCTTTGGATGATCTTCGGCCTCGGCGCGCTGCAAGGCGCGGTCGGCTGGTGGATGGTGGCTTCGGGGCTTTCGCAGCGAGTGGAAGTTTCACATTATCGTCTCGCCACTCATCTGGTGCTCGCGCTTCTCATTTTTGCAGGCATCGTCTGGACGCTGCGCCGGCTGGGGAATCGGCCGCAGGCTGCCGCATCCCCGCGACTGAAGATCACCAGCGTGGTTTTATTGGCGCTGACGTTTGTGCAGCTCTATCTCGGCGCGCTGGTCGCGGGCCTGCGCGCCGGAAAGGTCTACAATACCTGGCCCGATATCGACGGCGGGTTGATTCCTTCCGCAGCGCGATTGTTCTTCGAGCAGCCGTGGTGGCGCAATCTGTTCGACAATACTCTTACGGTGCAGTTTGAACATCGCATGACCGCCTATACGCTGTTCGCGCTAGCGATCCTGCATCTGATCGACGCGGTTCGCTCAAGGGCCGGCGGTGCTGCGATCAACGGCGCATGGTGGCTGGCGACGGCGATAGCGCTGCAGGCGACGCTGGGTATCCTCACACTGCTGAACCAGGTTCCGATCGATCTGGCATTAGCCCATCAGGCCGTTGCGATCGCGGTTCTGACGCTTGCCGTTTTTCAGGTCGAGCGTTTGGTTGCCAGGCAGCCGGAGCAGGCGCGGCAAAAGCTGGTTCTACCTGCTGGCCAACCCACTTGATTTGATCCGAGAATCGCTAGCAATACCCATAAGCACCGCAGGCATAGGGCAGACGGTTCCAATAGCCGATCTCGGGGCCGTCATAAAAGCGGGTAGTAATAGGAAGTGGCCGGCCCGTAATAGCCCGGCAGCGTCGCAGAGCCCGGTAGCAGCGGCGCCCGGATCAATGGCGGTATATAAGGCAATGGCGTGAAAAGTAGGTCAGGATCGCGGTAGACGTAGGACGGGCCGCGCACGACGATGACAGGATCCGTAATGACCGTTCTATATTTATAATGTGGATGTTTGGCTCGCTGATCACAGTCTGATCGGCGCCAGATGCGGCGCCGATCATCGTCATCGCCAGAACAAGTAGTATCCCGCAGCGTAACATGGCCGGCTCCCGAACTTCACCCGCTGCAGATAGCATGTTTCGTCGCCAGCCAGCCTGGCCGCGCGGCGCGATAACGAGGTCTTACGCGTTCAGCGCCTGCTCCAGGTCGGCGATCAAATCGTCCTTGTCCTCGATGCCGATCGATAGCCGCACCACATCAGGGGCTGCGCCGGATTTGATCTTCGCGGCATCATCGAGCTGACTGTGGGTCGTCGATGCCGGGTAAATCACCAACGAACGGGTGTCACCGACATTGGCAAGATGCGAAAACAGTTTCAGGTTCGACACCAGATTGACGCCGGCGTCGTAGCCGCCCTTGAGGCTGAAGGTAAACACCGCACCGGCGCCCTTCGGCGCATATTTGCGTGCGAGGTTGTTGTATTTGTCGCTGGACAGGCCGGCATAGTTCACCGAGGCCACGGCAGGATGCGCCAGCAGCCACTCCGCGACCGCTTTGGCGTTATCGCAGTGCTTCTGCATGCGCAACGGCAGCGTTTCGATGCCGGTGAGGATCAGGAAGGCGTTGAACGGAGAGATCGCCGGGCCGAGGTCACGCAGGCCGAGCACGCGACAGGCAATTGCAAATGCGAAGTTGCCGAAAGTCTCCTGAATCTTGATGCCGTGATATTCCGGGCGCGGTTCGCTCAGCATCGGATATTTGTTGTCCTTCGACCAGTCGAAGGTGCCGGCGTCGACAATGATTCCGCCAAGCGAATTGCCGTGTCCGCCCAGGAATTTGGTCAACGAATGCACCACGATGTCGGCGCCGTGATCGATCGGACGGATCAGATACGGACTGGCTAGCGTGTTGTCGACGATCAGCGGCACGCCAGCCTTGCGCGCAACCGCGGCGATGGCCTCGATATCGGTAATGGAGCCGGCGGGATTGGCGATCAACTCGATGAAGATCGCTTTGGTGTGTGGCGTCACCGCGCGTTCGAAGCTGCCGATATCGTCGGGGTCGGCCCACACCACGTTCCAGCCAAAACTCTTGAAAGCATGGGTGAACTGGTTGATCGAACCGCCATAGAGTTTTCGCGCTGCGATGAATTCGTCGCCGGGTCGCAGCAATTGCTGCAGCACGACGACCTGCGCGGCGTGTCCCGACGCCACCGCGAGCGCGGCGGTGCCGCCTTCAAGGGCGGCGACGCGCTCTTCGAGCACCGCCTGGGTCGGATTCCCGATCCGGGTATAGATGTTTCCAAATGCCTGCAGTCCGAACAGTGATGCGGCATGATCGGCATCGTTGAAAACGAATGACGTGGTTTGATAGATCGGTGTGGCCCGCGCGCCGGTGGTCGGATCGGGTTGCGCCCCGGCATGCACGGCAAGGGTGGCAAACCCCGGAAGACGATCGGTCATTCTCTGCGTCCTGTTTTGCTTTGATTGAAATCGCTTCGCCATGCTGATCGCGTTGACGCCCGCAGTCAAGGCGACGCGATGTGTCAACCGTTCCTGGGAATGGCCGAGCTTTGTTTTGTCGCGTCCGCGAAGCAATCGCTTCGCATTTGCGTCACGCGGAGTCGTTTTTGTTTTTGGCGACGCGATCCGACGCCGCGGTTTCGCCGCCGCCGAGGCTCATGCGGTTCAACGAAAGCCGCATGCCCTGGGTTGGCATGGGCGCGCGCTTCGAACTCAGCGTCCGCGAATTGACGCCCATCCATGAAATCTCCGAGGACAGACGCCCATACTCGATCTTCGGGCAGCGGTTCATGACGACCTTGAGGCCGGCGGCCTCGGCTTTCGCGGCGGCGGCGTCGTCGCGGGCGCCGAGCTGCATCCAGATTATTTTCGGCAACGGTATCAGCTTCAATGCTTCATCGACCACCGGCATGATGTGGCTGGAATTCCGGAAGATATCGACCATGTCGATGGGACGGCCGATATCGTGCAGCGACGCGACAAAGGGTTTTCCGAGCAGGCTTTTGCCGACGTGACCGGGATTGACCGGGATCATGTCGTAGCCGCGCTGTGCAAGGTATTTGAAGGCGAAGTAACTGGGCCGGACATTAACCGGGGATGCCCCGACCATTGCAATGGATTTCACGCCGTTGAGAATTTCACGGATGTATTGGTCGGGGTAGGCGTCATGATTCATTGAGTATTCCCATCGCAATCGGCCGGATTTATTTACCGGTCTTGCCATTTCGGCTGACGTTTATCGATGAAAGCGCCGATGCCTTCTTCGGCGTCGCGGGCCATCATGTTTTCGGTCATCACTTCGGCCGCATAGCGATAGGCGTCGGCAAGAGTCATTTCGGCCTGGCGGTAGAACGCGGCCTTGCCAAGCTTGACCGTATAGGCCGATTTGAGCGCGACCTTCTGCGCCAATGCCATCGCCGCATCGCGTTCAGTACCGGCTGCGACGACTCGGTTGATGAGGCCGATATCCCGGGCTTCCGTCGCGGAAACCGGCTCGCCAGTAAGCAGCATTTCCATCGCCTGCTTACGCGGGATATTGCGCGACAGCGCCACCATCGGAGTCGAACAAAACAGTCCAATGTCGACGCCCGGCGTGGCGAACGTCGCGACCTCCGACGCAACCGCGAGATCGCAGCTTGCCACCAGTTGGCACCCGGCGGCAGTGGCGACACCCTGGACCGCGGCCACCACCGGTTTGGGCAATCGTACAATGGTCTGCATCATCGCGCTGCAGGCATTCATGATCTCGGCGAAATAGGCGCGGCCGCCGTCGGCATCGGCGCGGCGAGCGGTGAGCTCTTTCATGTCATGACCGGCGGAAAAGGCTGAGCCGTTCGCTGCGATCACCACCGCGCGTACGCCTGCATCATCGCTGATATCGTTCAGTGTCGCGTGCAGTTCAGCGATCAGTCCTTCCGACAGGCTGTTGCGGGCTTCAGACCGATTGAGCGTGAGCACGGCGATGCTGCCCTGAATCTCGCGCAGCAGTATCGGTGGTTGCGGGTCGACGGCTCGTGCGGTTCGCTTCGTCATCGGAATATCCACTTCGGCGGGGCGATCATCTAACGTAACGGACAACCAAAACGATGACCGGAAGTTCTCTTTATTACCTCAGCGAGTTCTGGCAAGAGAACTATGGACCGAGGGCAGGGTGGGCGACATGGCAATTGCAAAAATGAGCGTCGCCGAGCTGGAGAAGTTTCTCGATGCCGAATATCCCCAAATTTTCAACGGCGGCGACATATCGATCGAAAGCGCTGACG
Organism: uncultured Pseudomonadota bacterium; assembly: GCA_963725555.1. Taxonomy (GTDB): domain Bacteria; phylum Pseudomonadota; class Alphaproteobacteria; order Rhizobiales; family Xanthobacteraceae; genus Bradyrhizobium. Next base: position 44,281 of record CAVRYV010000008.1, read on the forward strand.
GTGCGTCGTGCCTGCTGCGCCAGCGCTTTAGCGAGCAAATGCTTCGTCCGGGCGGGACAGTCTCGGGACCGACGCTGATGGCGCTGGCCGATTTCGCCATGTATGTAGTGCTTCTGTCGGCGATTGGCCCGGTCGGGCTTGCTGTGACAACGAACCTCAACATCAATTTTCTGCGCAAGGGGCAGCCCGGCCAGGATGTCCTCGCGGCAGCAAGGCTTCTGAAACTCGGCAAACGGCTCGCGGTCGGCGAAGTTAGTTTGCTGTCGGGGACATCGCCCGATCCGATCGCCCATGTGACCGCCACCTATTCCATTCCAAATACTTAGGCTTTTAGACGGTATTATCACACCATATTTATAACAGTTTGTTTTTACACATTTAATTCGCTCCATTAGGCATTGACGCGCGAGGTGCGGTTATCTAGAACGCCACCAGTTCGGCGCACTCGCGTCCAACGCCCCCTTTCACGGATTTCCTCACATGAAAACGTTTTCGGCAAAGCCAGCCGAGGTGACGAAGAAGTGGGTCTTGATCGACGCCAAAGGTCTGGTGGTCGGCCGGCTCGCCTCACTGGTCGCGATGCGGTTGCGCGGCAAACACCTCCCGACCTACACGCCGCATGTCGATTGCGGTGACCACGTCATCATCATCAATGCGGCCCACATCGTGTTGACCGGGCGCAAGCGCGACAACAAGGTCTATTACAATCACACCGGATTCATCGGTGGCATCAAGGAGCGCACCGCAAAGTCGATCCTCGAGGGCCGCTTTCCCGAGCGCGTGGTTGAGAAGGCCATCGAGCGCATGATTCCGCGCGGGCCGCTTGGTCGCGTGCAACTCGGTAATCTGCGTGTCTACCCCGGTGCCGAGCATCCCCATGAAGCCCAGCAACCCGAAACGATCGACGTCGCGTCAATGAATCGCAAGAACATGAGGGCCGCATAAGATGTCCGACACCATGCAGTCCCTCGATCAGTTGTCGTCGCTCAAGCCGGCCACGCCGGAAGCGCCGAAATACGTCAAAAAGGTCGACAAGCAGGGCCGCGCCTATGCCACCGGCAAGCGCAAGGACGCGGTTGCCCGCGTCTGGATCAAGCCCGGCGCTGGCAAGGTCACCGTCAACACCCGTGAAGTCGAAGTCTATTTTGCGCGCCCGGTGTTGCGGATGATGATCCAGCAGCCCTTGGTCGCGGCAGCTCGTGCCGGCCAGTACGACGTGATCTGCACAGTGGCGGGCGGCGGTCTATCCGGTCAGGCGGGCGCTGTGCGTCATGGCATCTCGAAGGCGCTGACCTATTTTGAGCCTGATTTGCGCGGCGTTCTGAAGAAGGGCGGCTTTCTCACGCGCAACTCTCGCGTGGTCGAGCGCAAAAAGTACGGCCGAGCCAAGGCCCGCAAGTCGTTTCAGTTCTCGAAGCGCTAATCGATCCCACACAATTTGCTTCAAATTCAGCAGAATGAGAAGCCAGCATAGAAAAAGGCGCTTTCGAGCGCCTTTTTTGTTGAGAATTGCGGACGAATTGTCGAGATTTTTCACGAAAACTTTGGGGCAGACGCAAACGGATCGCCAATGCGGCGGTAGTAGAGTGCAGGTTGGCAGCGGGTGGGCATCCAGCTTTCGGGAATGCTGATTGCGTTGCATGACAATTGCGCCCGGTGGCCTTATGTCGCTCGATATCTCCACGCTCTATCTCGTCGCCACCATGGTTGCCGCGATGCTGGGCACTATGCTGCTGTTTTTCGGCAGGCAGGAGGGGATCCCGGCCTTGAAATGGTGGGGAACCGCCTACCTGCTGGGCGCCGCGTCGGTAGCGTTGTGGACACTGGCTGGTAACACGCTTGGCGCGACGCTTTCGCTCGCCTTGAATGCGGTCGGTTTTGTCGCCTGCGGCATGGTTTGGAACGCATCGCGTGTGTTCCACGGCCGCAACCCGAACTTGCCGGGATTGGTTCTCGGGGCATTGGCCTGGATCGCCGCCGTCACGACGCTGGCGCCCGAGGCGTCGGCGATGCGCATGACCATTGGCGCCGGCATCGTTGCGATCTACGCGGCGCTGACGGCCACCGAGTTGTGGTTGGAGCGCCGCAGGACATTGCAAAAACGCTGGCCGGCGATCGTGGTGCCGGTGCTGCACGGTTTTGTGCTGATGTTGCCGATCCTGTTGGGCGACCTGTTGCACCCGCATGAGGAAATGCGGTCCGGCAGCATCTGGGTTACCGTGTTTTCCATCGAGCTTGTGCTCTATGCGGTCGGCACCGTGTTCGTCATCTTCATGCTGGTGTCGGAACGGACGGTCACCGTACACCGGACCGCCGCGTCGATGGATCCGCTGACCGGCATGTTCAATCGCCGTGGCTTTGCGGAGGCGACATCGCGGGTGATCGAACGCGAAGCGATTGCCGGGCGGCCGGTAACGGTTCTGATTTTCGATATCGATCATTTCAAGTCGATCAATGACCGCTTCGGTCATCCGGCGGGCGACGAGATCCTCAAGCTATTCGCAACCGTTGTGGTCAACACGTTGCGTATCAGTGACCTGTCGGGACGGATCGGCGGCGAGGAGTTCGCAGCATTGCTGCCCTGTTCGCTGGAAGAAGGGGTGATAGCAGCCGAACGCGTACGTGAGGCCTTTGCGGATTCCGGAATTGTGGTCGAGGAGGGCCCGGTCGATACCACCGTCAGCATCGGTGTGGCCGGTGGCCCGGCGGGCACCGAACTCGAAGTGTTGTTGGCAGCGGCCGATACCGCGCTGTATCAGGCTAAGCGCAGCGGCCGCAATCGCGTCGAAGCGGCTGAGGAACTACCATTGTCGCTGGAACGCTGGCGGCGAAAGACCGCGGCCTCGGTGCGTCAACGGCCGCAGCGGCCAGGCGTTGTCAGCCCGGCTTAGCGGCGGTAACTCGCCATTTACCATCGGTCCATATCATCGAGCTTATGGATACGATCCCCAGCTACCCTCCCGATGCCGCGCTAGTTTCGCTGGACGCCGCCGCCGCTTCAGCGCGAGCTGGTTTTGCCTGCATGTTTTCGACATCGGACGAATATGAGACGGCGCTGATCGCGGTACGGCGGGCGCAGGGCCGCTACGATCAACCACGGAACCACTGGCCGATTGTCATGTTTGCAGGATGCACGCTGATGGTCGCAGGCGCGGCCTTGCTTCTGAACTAGGTAGATAGCCGGGAAAGTATTGTGATGGTTCGGCGCCCAGAGGCGCCTTTTTCATTTTGGCGGTTCGCTGGCGCTTCAATAATGCAATCGGCTGGGTTAGAGACGTCCATTCCTATGAAAGGGCGCCCAGATGATTACTGAAATTGCACAGATCGACGTCAAGCCCGGTACCGAGAAGGACTTTGAAGCCGCCGTCGCCAAGGCCCGCCCGCTGTTCCTGCGCGCCAAGGGCGGCAAGGGTTTCGAATTGCACAAATCGATCGAGAAGCCATCGCGTTACCGGCTGATGGCAAAATGGGATACGCTGGAAAATCACACCGTCGATTTCAGGGGCTCCGACGACTTCGCGGCATGGCGCGCGCTGGTCGGCCAGTATTTTGCGACGCCGCCCGAGGTCGAGCACACCCAGACGGTGCTGACCTCAGCCAATTGAACGATCCTTGGCGGAGCGGGGTTTCAGGCCGCCACCGTATCGGTCGATATTTCATCGGCCTTGAAATAATCGATCATGACTTTGACGATCGCTATGACCGGCAGCGCCAGCGCCAAACCCCAGATGCCGAACACCACGCCCAGCAGAATCTGGAATGCAAATAAGGTGGCTGGTGGAATGTCCAGCGCCTGGCGCTGAAGGATTGGCGTCAGAATGTAACTTTCCAGCGCATGAATGCCCAAAAACAGGACAAATGCGCTGACCGCTACGACCCATCCGGACGCCAGGCTCGCGAGCACCACGATCAATCCGGCGAGCAGCGGGCCGACCGTCGGAATGAAGGTAAGCAGTCCGGCCTGAATGCCCAGAATGAAAGAACTCTGGACGCCGATAAGCGCCAGACCGATCCAGGTGACCAGGAACACCACGGCCATGGTGATGATCTGCGCTATCAGCCAGCGCTCCAGTGTTGCGCCGATGCGATCAACGATGACCGTTGCGCGTGCGCGCTGCGGCGCGGGAACGATGAACAACAGCCCAGCTCGATAGACACACGGTTGGGCTGCGAATGTGAGCCCGAGAAACAGCACGATGAAGAAATTTCCAACCGCACTGACGGTGCCAAGGAGAAGTTTCAACGTCTGGCTGACGATCGCGCCCCCACTGGAGGCGATGGTGCCTGCGCTTGGAAGATTATGTGCCGCCGCACCGGGCGACGCGGACATCGACAAATCCGTTGACGTGCCGGGACTGCCGAGATCGAAATAGCTGGTGTCGATTCCGTTTTTCTCGAGGAATGCCTTGACGCCGACCAGCTGCGATTTGATCGTATTGCTGAGCACGGTGGCCTGTTGCGCGATGGTAGTGCCGCCGAGGAAGATCACGCCTGACAGCAGGCTCGCGAGCACCAGGCAGACGATAGTCAGGCGCAGCGCATGAGGCAGTCTGACGACGCGGCCCAGCAAATTGGTCATGGCGTTGAGCGCAACGCCAAGCAGCATCCCGGCGAAGATCAAAAACAATGTCGCGGCGAAATACCAGGTGAACAGCACCAGCGTTGCGAACAAGACAATGCCAATGCCGCCAACCGATATCGCCCAGGCCAGGTCGTTGCGCGCTTCCAGACGATTGCCGGTCGAAATTGCCACGTTGATTCCTTTTCAGTTCAATCCTGACCGCACTCTTTCGCCAAACGGGACCAGGATCAAGCAAAGAAGGCAGGCCAGTTAGACGATCGGATCGGTAGCAGCTGGTTTCGGTCCATCATTTCGTCGGGTGCGAACGGGGACAGCAGGGGCACGAGATCCTCGATCTGAAGCAAGCCTGCACGCGAAAATAGCAACGCCACCAAGCGGAGCGACATGTTGATCCAGCATCGGCTGCGAGGCATGATGAGCCCGGCATTTAGGACGCGAGATTGGAAATCAGGCGATGAGGAGGCCGGTGGTCGGTGTGATCGGAAACGCCTATCGCATCGAAGATCGATTTGCGACACAGATGGTCGGGGAACGAAACCTTCGCGCCGTCTCCGAGGTCGCGGGTGCGTTGCCGCTGATGTTTGCCGCGTCACCTGACATCACTGATGTCGGGGCGTTGCTGGATGCGGTTGATGGCGTGGTGCTGACCGGCGCCCGCGCCAATGTGCACCCGACGCATTTTCGTACCGAGCCGCATGCCCGGCACGAACCCTACGATCTGCATCGTGATGACGTGGCGTTGGCTTTATCGGCAGCCTGCGTCGCCCGCGGCGTACCCCTGTTCGGCATCTGTCGCGGCTTGCAGGAAATGAACGTCGCCTTTGGCGGATCGTTGCACCCCGAAGTTCGCGAATTGCCCGGGCGTATCAATCATCGCATGCCAAGACTGGACAATGGCGAGATCCATCCGGACCCCACCGTTGTGTTTGCCGATCGACATAACGTCCATCTTCTTCCTGGTGGCGTCTTTGCGCGGCTGTTCGGTTGCGAGACAATCCGTGTCAATTCGCTTCACGGTCAGGCCATTCTCGAACCCGGCGAACGGGTGGTCGTGGAGGGCACGGCGGAAGACGGCACGATCGAAGCGATCCGGATCGCAGAAGCGCCTGGCTTCGCCATCGGTGTCCAGTGGCACGCCGAGTACGATCCGCAGCGCAATCCTATCAATCGCGCTTTGTTTGAGGCGTTTGGCGCGGCATTGTTGGCGGCCGTGCGCCGCTAGGTTTGGCGCCAGCCAGTCAGCCTTCGGCTCTTTGTGATGTGTGGAATACGCGGTTCGAACGGTGAGCGGCAACTCCCAGCTATGGAACCTTGCGAATGGGGAGAAAATTAACGCTCTCGACAGCCAGGCGAGCATTTTAACGGTGCCTTGGTGCCTCGGCGGGTATTCTATTACACGTCAGCGGACCATTCTGGATTGTACGGATGCCTGTGGCTTTCATAGATAACCTTCGAGAGCTGTTCTCCGCTGTGTGGAATTGATACATCCATCGGGCAGCCGATTGGCTCGTCGATAGCCCGGTCAAGCAATCATATATTATCCAAAGACAACTGCGTTGCCACAGCCTGATGAAGAAGAGGACCCTCGTCGTTGGTGTTGTGATCACGACGTTTATGGCATTCATCGTGGCCATCATCAGTGGGCATGGCTGGGCCTATGCGTGGTTGGCGGCCGAAATCATTCTGGGCAGCGTCCGGCTAAACCTCCTGGCTTCGTTTGAGAAAGCGGAAGCTCGTGGAAACGTCGGGAATACCACGGCGCCCGCAATCGCCAGTCTGGCCTGGACCGTCGTGATCTCTACTGCCTATTATTTCTGCGTCGCATCGGGCGAGTGGATACTGATCTTGCTGGCGGGCACTGGATTGGCAGGCATCCTTGGGGGCATCTCGTCCCGCAACGCCGGCACCCCTCGCTACGGCGTCGTCATGATGTGCATGCTGGCGCTGCCTTACTCGTTGGCCGCGATCTTGTCACCAATTCCCTATTTGTATGTCGTTGGCCTTCAAACTCCGCTTTGGCTGGTGGGGATGATTTCGATCCTGCGCGAAAATTACAAGATCCTGCTCGACCTCTATCGAACTGAACAAGAAAATCTTCGGTTGGCTCACCACGATATCCTCACCGGCCTTCCAAACCGGATCATGAAGCAGAAACGTCTCAACGAATTGCTGGGCGGCCCGCTACCCTCGACCAGGGAACGGGAGCACTTTACGGTGTTCTGCCTCGATCTCGACGGCTTCAAGGAAGTGAACGATAGATTCGGGCATGCAGCAGGGGACGCTCTTCTCGTCGCCGTTGCCCGCCGTTTGCGTGACAGCGTTCGCGAGCAGGATTTTGTGTGCCGCGTTGGCGGCGATGAGTTCGTCGCTCTGCTTCCATCGCTTTCGGACGACGAAGCCGCGTCGATTGCCAGCCGTGTCATCGACAAAATATCAAAGCCGTACGAAATCGGTCTCTCGGCGCAACCGCGCGTCGGAGTCAGCATTGGAAGTGCCTGCGCGCCCCGAGACGGTGCAGACGCGGATGAATTGCTGCGTTCGGCGGACCACGCGCTGTACGAAGCCAAACGACGTGGCAAAGGGATCTACGTTGCACAGCCAGCCTCAATATCGGAGGTTGTAGAACTCGCTCCTGTCGCTGACGCCAGATTAGTTCTGAAATTTCCCAGACTGAAGGAAGTCGGCGCGATCGCGCACCTGGAATGACGGGCGTTTCGCCGGGACCGTCCCTGCAGAACTACTCACCACAAAATAAAAAGGCGCTCCGGTCTGGAGCGCCTTTTGTATCTTCAGACCATGAGGTTCGCGGCAAAAATCCGCGAACGGCATTTACAGCGAATAGTACATTTCGAATTCGACCGGATGCGGGGTCATCTCGAAGCGCGCGACTTCGGTCATCTTCAACTCGATATAGCTATCGATGAAGTCGTCGTCGAATACGCCGCCGTTCTTGAGGAACGCACGATCCTTGTCGAGATTCTCCAGCGCTTCGCGGAGCGAACCGCACACCGTCGGGATCGCCTTGAGCTCTTCCTTGGGCAGGTCGTAGAGGTCCTTATCCATCGCCGGGCCCGGATCGAGCTTGTTCTTGATGCCGTCCAGACCCGCCATCAGCATCGCGGCAAAGCCGAGATACGGATTGGCCATCGGGTCGGGGAAACGCACCTCGACACGCTTGGCTTTCGGGTTCGCGGTATAGGGGATGCGGCATGAAGCCGAGCGATTGCGCGCGGAGTAGGCAAGCAGAACCGGCGCTTCATAGCCCGGGACCAGACGCTTGTAGGAATTGGTCGAGGGATTGGTGAAGGCATTGATCGCCTTGGCGTGCTTGATGATGCCGGCAATGTAAGAGAGGCAGGTCTCCGAGAGGTCGGCGTATTTGTTGCCGGCGAATACCGGTTTGCCGTCCTTCCAGATCGACTGGTGGCAATGCATACCCGAGCCGTTGTCGCCATAGACCGGCTTCGGCATGAAGGTGGCGGTCTTGCCATAGATGTGCGCGACCTGATGAATGCAATATTTATAGATCTGCATCTGGTCGGCCATCAGCGTCAGCGTGTCGAATTTCATGCCGAGCTCGTGCTGGGCCGACGCGACTTCGTGATGATGCTTCTCGACCTTGACGCCCATTTTGGCCATCGCGCCGAGCATTTCCGAGCGCATGTCCTGTACGGAATCCTGCGGCGGAACGGGAAAGTAGCCCGCCTTGGTGCGGATCCGGTGGCCGAGGTTGCCGCCTTCATATTCGGTGTCCGAATTGATCGGCAGTTCCGACGAATCCAGCTTGAAGCCGGTGTTGTAGGGAGTGGTCTGATAACGGACGTCGTCGAAGACGAAGAATTCCGCCTCCGGCCCGAAGAATACCGTATCGCCGACGCCCATCGACTTGACCATCGCCTCGGCCTTCTTGGCCATGCCGCGCGGGTCGCGGTTGTACGGCTCGCCGGTCGTTGGCTCCAGCACGTCGCAGGTGATGACCATGGTGGTTTCGGCGAAGAACGGATCGATGGTTGCGGTGACCGGATCGGGCATCAGGCACATGTCGGATTCGTTGATCGCCTTCCAGCCTGCGATCGAGGAGCCGTCGAACATCGTGCCCTCAGCGAAGATGTCTTCGTCGATCATGGAGATGTCGAAGGTCACGTGCTGCCATTTGCCGCGCGGATCGGTGAAACGCAGATCGACGTATTTCACGTCGTTGTCCTTGATCGATTTCAGGACGTCTTTGGCGGTCTTCATGAATCCCCCTTTTGGCTGACAGGTCGTCGTGATCCGGCCGCAGGCAGCGACCATGGGTAACGCTCAATACAATCGGGGGCTGCTCAATACAATAGTGTCGGCGGGGTCAGATCAGATGGCGTCGAGCCCGGATTCCCCGGTCCTGATACGAATGGCTTCCTCGACATTGGACACGAAAATCTTGCCGTCGCCGATGCGGCCGGTCTGAGCTGCGCGTCGTATAGCGTCGATCGCCTTCTCGACCAGATCATCTGAGATCACGATCTCGATTTTGACCTTGGGTAGGAAATCCACGATGTACTCTGCACCGCGATACAGTTCAGCGTGACCCTTCTGCCGCCCGAAACCCTTGGCTTCGGTGACGGTGATGCCTTGCAATCCGACTTCCTGAAGCGCTTCCTTAACCTCGTCGAGCTTGAATGGCTTGATGATGGCTTCGATTTTTTTCACTGAACGCCTCCCGGGCATTTTTCATACTTCAGACTGCAGTTTCGTTTGCGCGTGGCGCGCAGGTCGCTCGATCATCTGCCCCTGATCCTCGCGATGCTGCCCGAGCGTCGGTGAGTACCAGACATTTCTTCATGGCCGGCGTTCGTCGCAGGTGGAAGCGCAAGAGGATCTTGAGCCAGCTTCCTCAAAAGCAGGGTCTATGCCAAGTTCCTTAAGCGGCCCGATTTTGAAATGTTATCAGCCTTTTAACAGGCATCTTTAGGACTAAGACAGAATGGCTCACAATATCGGCAGCATAATAAATAGGCAAACTGTTCAATTGACGTGCATTTGTTACTAGGGCGGTGAGTTGCAAACCAGGAAGTGCCTCAGGAAAAGGCGCTTGTATCGGGAATTTGGCATGGAAGTTTTAACCGCTACGGAGATGGAGCGTGCCGACCGGCTCACCATTGCCGCAGGTACTCCTGGCTTCGCGCTGATGCTGAGCGCCGGCCAGGCCGTGGCCGAGGCGGCGATGGACCTGGTGGAAGAGGGGCCGATCCTGGTGGTGGCCGGTGGCGGCAACAATGGCGGCGATGGTTTTGTGGCGGCGGCTGAACTTGCGGCGCGCGGTCGCGAGGTCTCGGTCATCCTGCTTTGCGAGCGCGAGAGCTTGCAGGGCGACGCGGCTTCGGCGGCGCGAGGATGGAAATTTCCGGTACTGCCGTTCAATCCCCCCGCGATCGGTCGACCAGCGCTGATCATCGATGCGCTGTTCGGCGCCGGCCTCAACCGGCCCATTAAGGACGATCCGCACGACATGATCGAGGCGATGAACGCCAACGGCGCGCCCATTCTGAGCGTCGACTTGCCGAGCGGCGTCAACGGCACCACCGGTGCGGTGATGGGCATCGCGGTCCGAGCGATCGAAACCGTCACGTTCTTCCGACGCAAGCCCGCGCATTTATTGTTGCCGGGTCGAATTTATTGCGGTCGGGTACGTGTTGCCGAGATCGGGATCGATGCTGGCGTGCTGCAAGAAATCGGACCACAGACTTTCGAAAACATTCCACAATTTTGGCGGATGTCCTTTCCGGTTCCGCGGATCGACGGCCACAAATACAGTCGTGGTCATGCCGTCATCGTCTCGGGGGGCATCGCGGCGACCGGCGCGGCGCGGATGTCGGCGCGGGGTGCGCTACGGGCGGGGGCAGGGCTGGTCACACTCTCCTCGCCCAGGGATGCGCTCGCAGTCAACGCCGCGGCACTCACCGCCGTGATGGTCCACGCCACCGATACCGTGGTCGAATTCGCGGAGCTGTTGACCGAGAAGCGCCTCGACACCTGTGTGATCGGACCGGGTGCGGGAGTTGGCGCACGGACGCGCGATTTTGTCCTGACGGCGCTATCGGCGAAGCGACGTCTGGTGCTGGACGCCGACGCACTGACCAGTTTTGCTGAGGCTCCCGACCAGCTGTTTCAGTCCATCAAGGCTGTGCCCGATCCGCAGGTAGTTCTTACACCGCATGAAGGAGAGTTTCCGCGGCTCTTCAGCGATATCAGCAACAAGAATCCAAATCGCTCGAAACTCGAGCGGGTGCGGGCCGCCGCAGAGCGCTCGGGCGCCATCGTGCTGCTGAAGGGACCGGATACCGTTGTGGCGTCACCGGATGGACGCGCGACCATTGCCGCCAATGCGCCGCCCTGGCTTGCGACCGCGGGCGCCGGCGACGTACTGGCAGGCATGATCGCCGGTCTGTTGGCGCAGGGAGTGCCGCCATTCGAGGCCGCCAGTATCGGGGTCTGGATGCATGGCGAGGCGGCGCGCGAGGCCGGCCCCGGTCTGATTGCCGAAGATCTGCCGGAGGTGCTGCCCGCGGTGTTCCGGCGCCTGTATGGTGAGTTTGGCATCGATTATTGAGACGGATCGGCGCCGCGTCTGCCAATGCCTCATAGAGCGAATTTCGCTACCGCAGCCTCGTCCCAGGATAGCCCCAGACCATGCCCGTGAGCCGTGATCGTCCCATCGACGATCTTTACAGGCTCGGCGACGATCGCGCGGGCGATGTCGAGATACTCAATCCAGTGCGCGGTTGGCGTGACGGCCAGCATGTGAGAGCTCGCTTCGGCGAACAGGTGACTGGACATCGGGATTGAGGCGGCTTCGGCTTGAGCCGCGACCCGAAGCCAACCGGTGACGCCGCCGACTTTCATCAGATCCGGCATGATGAAATCGCTGGCGCCTGAATTGATCGCTTCCGTAAAGCCGCGTGGAAACCACCAGTTTTCGCCGGACTGAATCGAGATTGGCGATGTCGCGCGCACCTTGGCGTGGCCTTCTAGATTTTCGGCCGCTACCGGCTCCTCGATCCAATGCAGATCGTAGGCCGCGAGCCGGGCAATACGGCGGCTGGCCTCGGTTGGGTCGAGCGACTGGTTAAAATCCAGCATCAGTGCGATGTCGGGGCCGATCAAGCCGCGCACGGCTTTGACGACCCGCTCATCATTGGCGAGGTCGCCGTCGCCGCCCTTGATCTTGATGCCGCGAAAGCCCTGTTCGAGCGACCGGCGCAGGTCCTTCTCGTCTGCGACGGGATCGACCGCGCCGTAGCTGTCATAGGCCCGGATCGGTCGCGGCGAGCCACCCAGCAACGTTGCCAGGGGTTGACCTGCCGCTTGTCCCAGTACGTCCCAAAAGGCCATGTCGAGGCCCGACACCGCCATACCGACCAGGCCTTGCCAGCCGAGCAATCTGAACTTGGCGTCCATGATCGCCATCAGGTCGAACGGCGCGACCGGCTTGCCGATCAGGTCGCGGCCGGTTTCTTCAATCAGGTGCACCAAAGGCGCGAGCGTTAGCTTGGTGTAGGCAAAAATGTATGCGTGACCGCTAATGCCCTGGTCGGTCGTGACGTCAATCAGGACCAGCGGTGCCGCCTCGATGACGCCGAATGCGTTCTTCACGGGCCGCGAAATCGGCGCGACGACCGCCCGGGCCCGGACGCTACGAATGGTTGGGGTTGTCGTGCTCATTTTGTTTCCTCACTCAACAACGTACCACCGCACAAGGCGCGGTGCCGCCCAGTCGGTTGCCGTCGATTCTATCAGCCAGCGTCCGGAATATTCGGCTGACCACGCGACGCGCTGGGTCTGTCCGGCCTCGATCGCCAGCGTGTCTAGCCAAAACGGCTTCCAGCCATCGTCAAGCCGGTCGAGCACCCTGAAATGGTGTCCGTGGAGGTGGAATACGGTCGGAATATCGCTTCGATTGGTCAGAGCCAATACCACCGTGCGTCCGGCTTTGGTGCCGAATGCCGGCGGAGCAGAAGTTGTGAAGGCGGCGGGCGCGACCCAGCCGGTTTGCGGTCCGCCGAGCGACAAATCGATCCGCAAGGCGTTCTTAAGGTCGAGTTGGGCCGGCAGGCCGTTCGACGGCAACGCAGGCGCTGCGGCGAGCGGGGTGCCCCGGATCGGCGGATCCTTTGAGCCAAGCAGCCGGGCGATGGGGCGAGCTTCCTTGCCGTCGTGCAGCAGAATGAGAGATGTCGACCCTGCCGGCGCTGTCGCATCGATGAATGCGTCGACGCGGCCGCCCGGCGCGATGACCAGGGCGCCATTTCGTGGCGGGAAGGGCTCGCATGGCTGACCGTCGAGCGCCATGACGCGGACGTCAACACCCTCTAATTTTATAGCGATAACATTGCGTTGAAGGCCATTGATAAAGCGAAATCGCAAGCGCTCATGGGTGCGAACTGGAATATCAAGCGTGGGCGATCCGTTGATGGTGTATAGCGGCGTCGTGGATGTTGGATCGATGCCGGGCGCGATCGCGATCCCGTCCGCACGCAACCGCCAGTCTTCGATCAGAAATACCTCATCGCGATCCACGGAAACTGTCTCGCGTTCCCCGACAATAAGCGCCCGCACTGGTGAGGGGCGCGCCTGACCATCTCCGAGCAGCCGCAGGTCAATCAGAAACGTCCCGGCATGGCGCAGCGGCACCACGACGGTTTCCTGGGCTCCAGGCGCAAGAGGTTTCCGCACAGCCAGTGGTTCGGCTGTCGGTACCCCGTCGATGCCGCGCCAGATGAGAGCCGCCGGCACCGGCAACTCGTTCCCGAGCGTGACTTCAATGGCGTCGCCACGTTTGAAGCGCAATGCAGGGTCCGGTGTTAGTCCGCCAAGCGACCAGATCGGCGTATCCGGTCCTGCCGGGCGCAAGGCGATAGCGTGCGCGTTGGCACGCAACGCCAATGACGGGCGGTCCTCCGCGAAGACTATCGCGGGCATTGCCGGACCCAGAGCAGCGGCGGCCAATCCGGTCAATAGCTCGCGTCGGTTCAACGGGAAAATGCGACCTGCCATCCCAGATGCGGATCATTTTCCGCTCGCCGTGTCCAGTTCCCGTCGGTACGTCAGTGGGGCTTCATCGAGGCCATTTTTTTGCTGTGATCGGGCGTGCACATGCTATAAGCCCGCCGCCCGCGGCGTCGCCGTCGGACATGATGCTATAGGCGGGCGTGGCGGAACTGGTAGACGCGCTGGATTTAGGTTCCAGTGACGAAAGTCGTGGGGGTTCGAGTCCCTCCGCCCGCACCATCTTGAGAGTGTTTTCCAGCGAATGAGGCCCCGGACGTGGTGCAGGGGGTTGTGTAACAGGGCCCGAATGTCTCATTCCGGCCGGGGCATCCCTGCCCGACTTTGCTACGCTCCAAATGGTTGATCTGGCGCTTCCACTCAGCTACCAACGGCGCTTCAGGCGGTTCGCTTCGGTGAAGCTATCGGTCCCCAGGGACCTGATGAAGCGCGGCTTGCCGTCCAGCAATTTACGCAGCGGCTGGCGCGCCGACGCAGGCTTCAGGGCCGCGCCGACCAGATTGACAACGTCCCGGCATTTAGGCCGGACCAAGCGGGAAGAAGATTGACGCCATGCAGGTGAAGGAAACCGTCGCCGACGGACTGAAGCATGAATTCCAGATCAGCGTTCCGGCATCGGATCTCGATGCCAAGGCGGACGCGCGCCTGGTGGACCTCAAGGACAAGGTCCGTCTGAACGGCTTTCGTCCCGGCAAGGTCCCGGTGAGCCACCTCAAAAAGGTATATGGCCGCTCGGTGATGGCGGAGACCGTCGAGCAGACCATCCGCGACACCAATTCGCAGATCTTCACCGAGCGCGGCTTCCGCCTGGCGACCGAACCCAAGGTCACGATGCCGACCGAGGAAAAAGCCGTTGAGGATATCCTCACCGGCAAGTCCGATCTCAACTACACCGTTTCGATTGAAGTTGTGCCTGCGATCCAACTCGCCGATTTCAAGAGCTTCACGGTCGAGAAGCCGGTTGCCGAGGTGACCGATACCGACGTCGACGAGGCCATTAAACGGATATCTGAGCAAAACCGGACGTTTGCCGCAAAAGGCGAGGGCGCAAAGGCCGAAACCGGGGACCGGGTCACAATTTCCTTCAAAGGCACCGTCGATGGGACGCCGTTTGATGGTGGCACCGGCGAGAACGTCCAGGTTCTGCTTGGGTCTGGGACCTTCATTCCTGGATTTGAGGAACAGTTGCTTGGCGTCGCAGCGGACGAAACCCGTCTTCTGAAGGTCTCATTTCCGAAGAATTACGGTAGCGAGAAGCTGGCCGGCCAAGCCGCCGAGTTCGAGACCACGGCCACCTTGATCGAAGCGCCGCTGGACATCACCATCGACGACGAGTTCGCCAAGACGCTGGGTCTTGAATCGCTGGACAAGCTGAAGGAGGCCGCGCGCGAGCGGCTGTCGGCTGAATACGCCGGTGCTACCCGCCAGAAAGTAAAGCGTGTGCTGCTCGACCGTCTCGACGAAACCCATCGCTTCGAGGCGCCGCCGTCGCTGGTCGATGAAGAATTCAATCTGATGTGGAATTCGATCAAGGCCGAAATGGAGTTCTGGCGGCAAAACTTTCGCCGACGAAGATACGACCGAAGAGGCCGCGAAGGAAGAATACCGCAAGATCGCTGATCGCAGGGTCCGGCTCGGTCTGGTGCTGTCCGAGATCGGCGAAAAGAACAAGATCGCCGTGACCGACGATGAAGTCAGCCGCGCATTGATCGAGCGCGCCCGGCAGATGCCAGGACGTGAGAAGGAAGTCTGGGACTACTATCGCAACAATGCCAACGCTCTGGCCCAGCTTCGTGCGCCGATTTATGAGGACAAGGTCGTCGATTTTATCCTCGAGCTTGCCAACGTGACCGAAAAGAAAGTCACGCGCGAAGACCTCTACAAGGACGATGAGGCGGAGAAGACCGCCGCCTGAGGATTGCCGCGTTAAGGATGTGCCGTGAAAGGGGCCTGGCGGTGGTATCGGTCGCTAGGCGCTGCTTCACGAATCAGCTTCAACTGCGGTGCAAGCTCGAAATTGCTCCGGTCTTGTCACCGGGGAATTGGCTCATATCTGTGAGCCTGTTCTTTAGTCCTGCATCACGGAGCGTTCGTCCGGGCTCGGCAATCCCAGCTTTGCCGAGGGATGTTCGCTTCCGCCAAACCTTGGGTGATCAATGCGCGATCCGGTGGAAACCTACATGAATCTCGTGCCGATGGTGGTCGAACAGACCAACCGCGGCGAACGCGCCTACGACATTTTTTCGCGATTGCTGAAAGAGCGCATCATCTTCGTGACCGGACCGGTCGAGGATGGCATGTCGACGCTGACTGTTGCGCAGCTGCTGTTTCTCGAAGCCGAGAATCCGAAGAAGGAAATCTCGATGTATATCAACTCGCCGGGCGGGGTGGTTACGTCGGGCCTCGCGATCTACGACACCATGCAATTCATCCGTCCGCCGGTATCGACGCTTTGTACCGGACAGGCGGCATCGATGGGCTCGCTGCTGCTTGCCGCCGGCCACAAGGACATGCGCTTTTCGCTACCGAATTCGCGGATCATGGTGCACCAGCCCTCCGGCGGATTTCAGGGCCAGGCGACCGACATCATGCTGCATGCACAGGAAATCCTGAACCTGAAGAAACAACTCAACGAGATTTATGTGAAGCACACCGGTCAGACCTACAAAGCGATCGAGGATGCCCTGGAGCGCGACAAATTCCTCACCGCGGAGATGGCCCGTGACTTCGGCATTGTCGACAAGGTGATCGACAAGCGGTCGGAAGAGCCGACCGCAAAGACCCCGTGAGTCAGATGGCGCCCAGCGCCTATTATTGGCATTTGGGGTCGTCGCGAGGGGTAATTTGGTGTTCGGCCTCACCGTGATGACCCTGTAAGGGGGTCAAGGTTCCGCTTTCGTGCCGGTTTGGTGGCGTGGCAATCGCGCAACGCCCGGCCGATTTCGGTAACTCTTGCTCGCATGGGCGCCTCAAATCACGGTATTGTCACGGGTAACCGATCCGCGGCCGATTAGGGAATTCTTGATAGTCGGGTGTCAGCATGGTTGGCTACGCCGGATCGGCTATGATCGCGAGGGATTCGAATTAGCCGCAATTCGCGGCATCTGGAGTGTGGGGCCTTTTTTGGTACAGATTTTGCTCTATCTACAGCTCAGTGTCGGCAGGTGCCGGAATGGGGCAATCGGGCGGACTGGATCGAACGGCGGACGGAGACGAGAATGAGTAAGGTCGGCACGAGCAACTCCAAGAACACGCTATATTGCTCGTTCTGCGGCAAGAGCCAGCACGAAGTCCGCAAATTGATCGCGGGTCCAACCGTTTTCATCTGCGACGAATGCGTTGAGTTGTGCATGGATATTATCCGCGAGGAGAACAAATCCTCGCTGGTGAAGTCGCGCGACGGCATTCCGACCCCGAAGGAAATCTGCAAGGTCCTCGACGACTATGTCATCGGCCAGAGCCACGCCAAGAAGGTGCTTTCGGTCGCTGTTCACAATCACTACAAGCGCCTCAATCACCAGACCAAGCATAACGACGTCGAGCTTGCGAAGTCGAACATCCTGCTGATCGGTCCGACCGGGTCGGGCAAGACGCTGCTGGCGCAGACGCTGGCGCGAATTCTCGACGTGCCGTTCACGATGGCGGACGCGACCACGCTGACCGAAGCCGGCTATGTCGGCGAGGACGTCGAAAACATCATTCTGAAACTGCTGCAGTCGGCCGACTACAATGTGGAGCGTGCGCAGCGGGGCATTGTCTATATCGACGAGATCGACAAGATCAGCCGCAAGTCCGACAACCCTTCGATTACCCGGGACGTGTCGGGCGAGGGCGTCCAGCAAGCGCTTCTGAAGATCATGGAAGGCACCGTTGCCTCGGTGCCTCCGCAAGGCGGCCGCAAGCATCCGCAGCAGGAATTCCTGCAAGTCGACACCACGAATATTCTCTTCATCTGCGGCGGCGCGTTCTCCGGTCTCGAGAAGATCATCTCCGCGCGTGGGCGCTCGACATCGATCGGCTTCGCCGCACAGGTGCTGGCGCCTGAAGATCGCCGCACCGGCGAGATCTTCCGTCACGTTGAGCCGGAGGATCTGTTGAAATACGGCCTGATCCCCGAATTTGTGGGACGCTTGCCAGTGGTCGCCACGCTGGAGGATCTCGACGAAGCTTCGCTCAAGAAGATTCTGACGGATCCGAAGAACGCGTTGGTGAAGCAGTATCAGCGGCTGTTCGAGATGGAGAATATCGAGTTGACGTTCGCCGACGAGGCTCTTGGCGCGGTCGCCCGCAAGGCCATCGAGCGCAAGACCGGTGCGCGCGGACTGCGCTCTATTCTCGAAAGCATCCTGCTCGAAACCATGTTCGATTTGCCGGGCCTGGAAGGCGTCGAAGAGGTCGTGATCTCGCGCGAAGTCGTCGAGGGGACGGCTCGCCCGCTCTACATCTACGCCGATCGTTCCGACCGCGCCGTCGAAAGCAGCGCCAGCGCCTGATCGCGGTATCCGCGAGGGTCGGATTGAGTGACAAAACAGACGGCTGCCGAGTGTTTCGGCGGTCTCGTTTGCGCAGGCATGCCCTTGCGTCTGGCCCGCTGTTGACGGGCATTTCCAGCGACTTGACACCCCCATGGTCGATAGCCACCTAATGCTGTCGGCGATGAAAACCACGTGTCGGATTCGCCGAAACAGCGATCCGGGAAGCAGGCTCAAGACGCAGCCAAGCGATCCCGGCACATCTCGGCACCTTGTGGCGGTTGCGCAAAAAGGGCGGACTGCGTGCAAGGGGGCACAACAAAAGGAATAGGCCATGACAACTCCTAAACCGCGGCCATCTATCGTTCACGGCGAAAGCCACTCTTATCCGGTGCTGCCGCTTCGCGACATCGTCGTCTTCCCGCACATGATCGTGCCGCTGTTCGTCGGCCGCGAGAAGTCGATACGCGCGCTTGAGGAGGTCATGAAGAATGACGCCTTGATCATGCTGGCGACGCAGAAAAACGCATCGGACGACGACCCGAGCCCGGATTCGATCTATGAAACCGGAACACTTGCCAGCGTATTGCAGCTGCTCAAATTGCCTGACGGCACCGTGAAGGTGCTCGTGGAAGGGCTTGAGCGCGCGCGCGTGCAAAAATACACCGACCGGGCCGAATATTACGAAGCCACCGCGATCGCACTGGCCGACACCGATGCTGCTTCCGTCGAGGCAGAAGCTTTGGCGCGCTCGGTCGTTTCTGACTTCGAGAGCTATGTGAAGCTGAACAAGAAGATCTCCGCCGAAGTTGTCGGCGTGGTTCAGGCGATCACGGATTTCGCCAAGCTCGGCGACACAGTGGCGTCGCATCTCGCCGTCAAGATCGCCGACCGCCAGGCGATCCTGGAGACGCTGTCGGTCACCACGCGCCTTGAGAAGGTGCTCGGACTGATGGAGAGCGAAATCTCGGTGCTGCAGGTCGAAAAGCGGATCCGCTCGCGCGTCAAGCGCCAGATGGAGAAGACCCAGCGCGAATATTATCTCAACGAACAGATGAAGGCGATCCAGAAGGAGCTCGGCGACGACGAGGGCCGCGACGAACTCGCCGACCTCGAAGAGAAAATTGCCAAGACCAAGCTCTCCAAGGAAGCGCGGGAGAAGGCGCAGCATGAGCTGAAGAAGCTGCGCCAGATGTCGCCGATGTCCGCGGAGGCGACCGTCGTGCGCAACTATCTCGACTGGTTGCTGTCGATCCCGTGGAACAAGAAGTCCAAGGTCAAGAAGGATCTGGTCGCGGCCCAGACCACGCTTGACGACGATCATTATGGACTTGAGAAGGTCAAGGACCGCATCGTCGAGTATCTGGCGGTACAGTCGCGCGCCAACAAGCTGACCGGACCGATCCTGTGCCTGGTCGGCCCGCCCGGCGTCGGCAAAACCTCGCTCGGCAAGTCGATTGCTAAGGCGACCGGCCGTGAGTTCGTGCGTGTGTCGCTCGGCGGCGTGCGCGACGAAGCGGAAATCCGCGGTCATCGCCGCACCTATATCGGCTCGATGCCCGGCAAGATCATCCAGTCGATGCGAAAGGCAAAGACCTCGAACCCGCTGTTCCTGCTGGACGAGATCGACAAGATGGGCGCCGACTTCCGTGGCGATCCGTCATCGGCTCTGCTTGAGGTCCTCGACCCCGAGCAGAATTCGACTTTCAACGACCACTACCTGGAGGTCGATTACGATCTCTCCAACGTGATGTTCATCACCACCGCGAATACACTGAACATTCCCGGACCGCTGATGGACCGCATGGAGATCATCCGGATCGCCGGCTATACCGAGAACGAAAAGGTCGAGATCGCCCGCAAGCATCTGATCCCGAACGCGATCGCGAAGCACGGTCTGGATTCCAAGGAATGGTCGATCGACGACGACGCTCTGTTGCTGATGATCCGGCGTTACACCCGCGAGGCGGGCGTGCGGAATCTGGAGCGTGAGCTTTCGACACTCGCCCGCAAGGCGGTGAAGGAACTGATGATCTCGAAGAAGAAGTCGGTGAAGGTGACCGAGAAGTCGCTTGAAGAGTTTCTCGGCGTACCGAAGTTCCGCTACGGCGAGATCGAGAGCGACGATCAGGTCGGCATTGTCACCGGCCTGGCGTGGACCGATGTCGGTGGTGAGCTGCTCACCATCGAAGGCGTCATGATGCCCGGCAAGGGCAAGATGACGGTCACCGGCAATCTGCGCGACGTGATGAAGGAGTCGATTTCGGCGGCGGCATCCTATGTCCGCTCGCGCGCTGTCGGCTTCGGGATCGAGCCGCCGCTTTTCGACCGGCGCGACATCCACGTCCACGTGCCCGAGGGGGCGACCCCGAAGGATGGACCGTCAGCGGGCGTCGCGATGGCGACTGCGATCGTTTCCATCATGACCGGCATCCCGGTCCGGCACGATGTCGCCATGACCGGCGAGATCACGCTGCGCGGTCGGGTGCTGCCGATCGGGGGCTTGAAGGAGAAGCTCCTGGCTGCCGCGCGCGGCGGTATCAAGACGGTGCTGATTCCGGAAGACAATGCCAAGGATCTCACGGAGATTTCCGATGCGATCAAGGGTGGAATGGACATCATACCGGTCGCACGTCTTGACGACGTGATCTCCAAGGCCCTGGTACGGCCGCCGGTGCCGATTGTCTGGGAAGAGGACACCAAGGTCCCGGTCAAGCCGGACGCCACGGATGAAGCGGCGGGCGGGCTGACGGCACACTGACCCTGTTATAATACGACGAAAGCGGCGTCCCGTTCGGGGCGCCGCTTTTTTGTGAGCCGCTTCTTTGTGAGACGCCGAACGGCTTGCGCCTGATGGCACTGCGGCGCTAAAAAGAAGGCGAGGGCGGCTAGCTCAGCTGGTTAGAGCATCTCGTTTACACCGAGAGGGTCGGGAGTTCGAATCTCTCGCCGCCTACCATTCGACGCAGCTTGTTTCGCATGCGTCGGTTGTGTTTATTTTAGAAGCCGCACAAGAGCGCGGCCAGCCTTGCTGTTCAATTCCTTGGCATCCAGCGTTCCGTCATTGTCCTGGTCGGCCGCTTTGAAACGCTGCTCGACGACGGCAAGATACTCTTCCTTCGAAAGTGTTCCGTCGTGATCACGGTCGGCGGCAGCGAGTTCCGCTGCTGACAATCGCCGGGTCAATTCGTGCTTGTCCAGCGTGCCGTCATGGTCGCGTCAACTTGTCGAACGCGGCGGACCGGCCTTCTGGCTTCGCCAGATCACGTGCCGTCATTGTCGGTGTCGAACATCACGTGGTGGGATTTTGCCAAAGCGGGCAATCCGGCGGCGAGAAACGTCCCGACCGTCAGCGAAAAAACCATCATGCGGCGTGTTATCATGGTGCTACCTTCTAATTTTTAGTTTGCAGCAGAAGTCGCCGAGTTCCCACCTCGATGCGGTACAGGGGGCATTGTATCTCACCGTCAACGAAAGGTGGTTGCTACGTCGAGCGATCGCGGCCAAGCGAACCGTCAGCGCCGATCTGTTTTTGATCGCATCCACTAGCCGCATCGGATAGCTTCATCAGCGAAACACGATTTCAAAGAATGACTTAGAAAAATAACTTGGAAAGCAACCTGGGAGACTGCGCGCATGGACGCACCGACGGGCCACGATCTAAACGCTGACCAGATCGCCTACTGGAACGGGCCGGGGGGCCAGCGCTGGACGGATCGGCAGCAGACGCAGGATATGATGCTTGCGCCGGTCTGCGACATTTTGATTGACCGCGCCAAGGTCAAATCAGGCGAGCGGATCATTGATGTAGGATGCGGTTGCGGGGCCACGACGACCGCGCTCGCGCAAAAAACAGGCCCAACCGGACGCGTGTTCGGCGTCGACATCTCGGCCCCGATGCTGACCCGCGCACGGCAAATCGCGCCGGGCGATTTGCCGGTCGATTTCGTGCTCGCGGATGCAACGGTATATCCGTTCGATCCCGCAAGTTTTGACCTGCTGGTCTCGCGCTTTGGCGTGATGTTTTTCGCCCAGCCCGCGCTTTCATTTGCCAATATGCGCAAGGCGCTGCGGCCGTCCGGCCGCTTGACCTTCGCCTGCTGGCGCGAACCGCGCGATAACCCATGGATGCTGACGCCGCTTCAGGCGGCCTACAAGCATGTTCCGAAACTGCCGCAACTTGGACCGGAAGACCCCGGTCCGTTCTCATTTGCTTCCGAGCAACGCGTACATCGTATTCTCGGTGAGGCCGGATTCTCGGGAATCGCTATGGAACCATGCAACCTGTCGCTCGATGTCGCGGTCGGACGCGGCCTCGATGCGGCGGTCGAAACCGCGCTCGAGATCGGCCCGGCGAGCCGTGCGCTTCAGGGGCACCCGTCCGACATACGCGCGGCCGCCGCGAATTCGATCCGTGAAGTGCTCGCGCGTTACGCGCAGGGACAGACGGTGCCGCTCGGGGCATCGATCTGGATCGTGACCGCGGCCGGATCGTAAAGCGTCGCGGATCTCAAGCTCGCTCCTCCCAGATCATCGCAAGATGAACGATGGTCTGCGCGGCTTTCTCCATATCCTGGACGCTGACCCATTCCAGCCGCGAGTGGAACGCGTGTTCGCCGGCGAAAATGTTGGGGCAGGGCAATCCCATGAACGACAGGCGCGAGCCATCGGTGCCGCCGCGGATCGAGGTTTTCACCGGCTTGAGGCCGGCGCGGCGGATGGCTTCCATCGCATGGTCGATAATCTCGGGGTGACGGTCGATGACCTGCTTCATGTTGCGGTACTGCTGTTTGATCTCCAGCCGGTAGGTTGATCGCGGAAAGTCCTTCATGACATTCTTGACGATGCTCTCCAGCAAGGCTTCTTTCTCTTTCAACCCTTGTTCGGTGAAATCGCGCACAATGAAACTGAGCGTAGCTTTCTCGAGCGCGCCCGCGATGGCGATCGGATGCAGAAACCCCTGCTTTCCCTCGGTGGTTTCCGGCGAACAGGTTTTTTTCGGCAGGTCGTCGACAATGGCGGCAGCGATTTTGATCGCGTGCTCCATCTTGCCCATGGCAAAACCGGGATGGGTGCTGACGCCTTCGATGCTGATGGTGGCGGCATCGGCAGAGAAGGTCTCGTCCTCGATATTCCCGGCGGTTTCCCCGTCGATCGTGTAGGCAAAATCAGCTCCGAGCTTCTTCAGGTCGACCTTGTCGACACCGCGGCCGATCTCTTCGTCAGGCGTGAACAGGATCTTGATGGTGCCATGCTTGATATGTGGATTGTCGACCAGGAAACGCGCCGCATCCATGATTTCGGCAATGCCCGCCTTGTTGTCGGCGCCGAGCAGCGTGGTGCCATCTGACGTTACGATGTCGTTGCCGATCTGATCCTCAAGCGCCGGATGATCGGCAACACGGATGATCTGCGTGGGGTCGGCCGGCAGTACGATATCGCCGCCGCGATAATTCCTGACAATCTGTGGCTTGACGTCCTTGCCGGTACAGTCCGGCGAGGTGTCCATATGAGAGCAGAAGCATATCACCGGAACCTGCTTATCCGTGTTGGCCGAGATGGTCGCATAGACGTAGCCATATTCGTCGAGATGGGCGTCGCGGATCCCCAGCGCTTGGAGCTCGCCGGTGAGCAGGCGGCCCAGGTCTTTTTGCTTTTCGGTGGAGGGGTAGGTCGGCGACGCAGGGTCGGACTGGGTGTCGATGACCACATAGCGCAGAAAGCGCTCGGTTACGGTATGAGCGAAACTGAGGCTCAAAGTCACAGTCAAAACCGCAGCAAGAAGTGGATGCCAACAAGACGGCTATTCAGCAGATGTAGCGTCATTCCGTGGGCCGGGTAAACCGCCCCGGAATGACGCCAAGTCAAAATTGAAGTCAAAAATTGAAGTCAAAATTGAAGTCAAAATTGGGTATGCGTCCTGTCAGACGGCTTCCTTGAGCTCCTTGGCCGCCCGGAAGGCAACTTTCTTGCTGGCCTTGATGTGGATCGCTTCGCCGGTGGCAGGATTGCGGCCCATGCGGGCGGCGCGCTTGCGGACCTGCAGGATGCCGAGTCCGACGATGCGGATGCGTTCGCCCTTTTTCAGGTGCTTGGTGATCCGGGTGACCAGATCGCTCAAAATGGCTTCGGCCTGCTTCTTGGACAATTCCTGTTCGTCGGCGATGGCCGCCGCGAGATGTTTCAGCGTGACGGTGGTCGGGGTCGCTGCTTTCTTCGCCATATTTGGCCCTCCTCATTGTTGATGGCTTCGGAAACTAAGACGTATCAGGCCTTAAATGATTCGGGGGCCGGCTGACTACGCTGTTTTGCCTGTAAATAGCCTGTAATTTGCATCGCCATCGCAAAAAGCCCTGACTGGCAGGGGGATTCGCAACTACCTTGACTAAGAGCGAACGCGCCTTTAAGTCCTGCTTCCTGTGCGGATCAGATCAACGCATCCGCGGGAGTAGCTCAGTTGGTTAGAGCGCCGCCCTGTCACGGCGGAGGCCGCGGGTTCGAGTCCCGTCTCTCGCGCCATTGATTCAATGGCTTAGCGCAAATTCGCTTATTGGTTGTCCAACTGTCCCGCGACAACAAAAAGGCCGCCCCCGGGGCGGCCGTATTTCGTCACATTGAGTGCCGGAGAACGCCGGATCGGCTCTAGCGGACGACCGAAGTGTCGGAGCTTGTCACGATCACTGGTTTGCCGGCCTTAACGACATGCGCTGTTTGGGTGTAGTCCGAATTGCTGCGGGCCGATATGCCAAAAGCGGCGACCGCCATGCCCGCCACGAGAGCGACAATGACGATTTTCAGGTGCGTTGAGCGATCTGCCGAGTGAATGGAATGGTTCATGTGAGCCTCCTCGCGTCTTTTGCCGCCGCGTTGTTGGCAAGAGGGATAGCCTGCGCATGTTTCAGGATGGCTTCGTGGGTTCCCTAAAATGGTTTCGTCGGTGGAATATTGCCGGCGATATCGCGGGGTGACGGAGGGGGGCCCATTTGCTCCTCATTCTGCAAAGCCGGGCCGCCGTCATCTGGCCACGAGTTGTGCACCTTTCAGTGCCAAACACTCCGTCGTCCCAACGACCCAACCTGACTTCGGAAACAAGCCATGCCCACCGCCAAGCTCCGAGCCTCCACGATCCTCAGTGCGTTCGAGCAAGCCCAGACTGAGTTGGTTGGCAAGGCGGTGGTGTTGACGGACGGAAAGGCTGGAACGGTGGACAAGGTTTGGCTCGACGAGCTCCATGGCCTGCGCATTTCCATCGATGGCCACGACGGCAAGTGGCCCATCTCCACCATCAAATTTGCTCAAGGCGGCTGATGGACCATTTGGCCGTCTTGCACGGCCGGTGCAGCGCGGCTCTGTCTGGCATGATGCCGCCGCTCGATGTCCGTGTGACTGCGGCCTCGCCGGACTGCTGAATCCTGATCTATGATAAAATGTTGGTATTAGAATACGTTACATAAAAATCTTCGTCATGAACCAGAGGCAGCTAGAGTTCCCTGACGGCGGCGGATCACGAAAGAATATCAATCTGCGTCGCTCAGGGTGTTGCCATCGCGGCTGATCTTGCTTGCCGGCTTGCTCAGCGGCGGGGGGCACGTTTGCGCTTGGGCAACTCCACCTCGGTGGAGTGGTGGTATCGGCAAGACGTCAACTGCGGCTGAGCGTGGTCGGGCTAGCCGGGAGCTGCATGGACAGGGGACAGATCAGCCAACCGGGCGTTGGCAGGGAGGGGCACCTCGCAAATTCGAGCGCCCCGCGACATCCGGCAAGTGTTGAGACGATTGTGGCGGGCGCACTGGAGCGCAATCAGCGCCTATTGGAACATGTCGGCCAGAACGAACTGGCCTTGGTACATTCGATCGTCTGACCGATACCGCCGCCAAGGTTGCGCCGTCGAAAAAGAACTGCCCTGACATAAGCGGCCGGCGCTCCAATGCTTGTGTTCGGGGAGAGAAGGAGCCGTCAAGATAGCTTGTCTTGCGCCTCTTGTTGCGCTGCGCTAAGCCTCAGAATAATTCCAATGTAACGAATTTGCGGGTGCCCGAAACCGCAGGAAAAAGGCCTCGCCGATGACCGGCATCTTGCAAAATTATCTTCCACTCGTCGTATTTATCGGGGTCGCTGCCCTGATCGGTCTGGTCCTTCTGATCGCTCCCTTCCTGGTCGCTTTCCAGCAGCCAGATCCGGAAAAACTGTCGGCATATGAGTGCGGATTCAACGCCTTTGACGACGCCCGGATGAAGTTCGACGTCCGGTTTTATTTGGTGGCGATCCTGTTCATCATCTTCGATCTCGAAGTAGCGTTCCTGTTTCCGTGGGCGGTGGCGTTCGGGAAGCTCGGCGCCACCGGGTTCTGGTCGATGCTGGTGTTCCTTGGCGTGCTCACCGTCGGCTTTGCCTATGAATGGAAGAAAGGTGCGCTCGAATGGGATTGAGCCCCGTTGTAGCAACGCCCGGGTTCGCACCGGCGGTCGCCCCCGCCGCGACCGGCATCCTCGATCCCCGCACTGGCCGCCCGGTCGGCGCCAATGACCCGTATTTTCTTGAGGTCAATCACGAGCTCTCAGACAAGGGCTTTTTCGTTGCCGCCGCCGACGACCTGATTACCTGGGCGCGCACCGGTTCGCTGATGTGGATGACCTTCGGGCTTGCCTGCTGCGCCGTCGAAATGATGCAGATGTCGATGCCGCGCTATGACGCCGAACGGTTCGGCTTCGCGCCGCGTGCCTCCCCGCGACAGTCCGACGTGATGATCGTCGCGGGCACCCTGACCAACAAGATGGCCCCGGCGCTGCGCAAGGTCTACGACCAGATGCCGGAACCGCGCTACGTGATCTCGATGGGATCGTGCGCCAATGGCGGCGGTTACTATCACTATTCGTACTCCGTGGTCCGCGGCTGCGACCGCATCGTGCCGATCGACATCTACGTGCCCGGCTGTCCGCCGACGGCGGAAGCGCTGCTTTACGGCGTGATGCTACTGCAGAAGAAGATCCGGCGCACCGGAACCATCGAACGCTAGGGTTTTTGGAATGGACGACGGCAGGCTCGACGCCTTGGGGCAGACGATTGTTAGCGCGCTCGCCGGTGCGGCGACCGGTCATTCGGTCGCGTTCGACCAGCTCACGGTAACAGTTCAGGCCGACAAGATCGTCGATGTGGTAAAATTTCTGCGCGACGATCCCGGCTGCCGCTTCGTCAGCTTCATCGATGTGACGGCGGTGGATTATCCCGGACGCGAGAAGCGTTTCGACGTCGTCTATCACCTGCTGTCTCCGACCCTGAATGCGCGGATCCGGCTGCGCGCCGAAGCCGACGAGGCAACGCAGGTTCCATCGATCATCGAGGTTTTTCCCGGCGTCGACTGGTTCGAGCGCGAGGCTTACGATCTTTATGGCGTAATCTTCACCGGCCATCCGGACATGCGGCGGTTGTTGACCGACTATGGCTTCGACGGACACCCGCTGCGCAAGGATTTCCCGCTCACTGGTTTTGTCGAGGTGCGTTACGACGACCAGGAGAAGCGGGTGGTCTACGAACCCGTCCGGCTTAATCAGGAATTCCGCAAATTTGATTTCCTCTCGCCGTGGGAAGGCGCGGACTATCCGGTGCTTCCTGGCGACGAGAAGGCGGGGGCGAAGCCGTGATGCCATTCGCTACTCGCCATTCGCTATTCGCCCTCCGACCGCAAGCGGACGCTGTACGATGACAGAGGCAGCACTGCGAAATTTCACCATCAATTTCGGACCGCAACATCCGGCCGCCCACGGTGTGCTGCGTCTGGTTCTGGAGCTCGACGGCGAAGTGGTCGCCCGGGTCGATCCGCATATCGGATTGCTCCATCGCGGAACGGAAAAGCTGATCGAACACAAGACCTATCTGCAAGCGATCCCATATTTCGACCGGCTCGACTATGTCGCACCGATGAATCAGGAACACGCCTTCTGTCTGGCTGCGGAAAAACTGCTTGGCATTACCGTGCCGCGGCGGGGGCAGTTGATCCGGGTCTTATATTGCGAGATCGGCCGCATCCTGTCGCACCTTCTCAACGTAACCACTCAGGCGATGGACGTCGGCGCGCTGACCCCGCCATTATGGGGTTTTGAAGAGCGCGAAAAGCTGATGGTGTTTTACGAGCGGGCCTCCGGCTCGCGGATGCATGCGGCCTATTTCCGGATCGGTGGCGTGCACCAGGATCTGCCGCGAAAACTGATCGACGATATCGATGCGTGGTGCGAGCCGTTTCTAGGGGTGGTCGCCGATCTCGAAAGATTGCTGACCGGCAACCGAATCTTCAAGCAGCGCAACGTCGACATTGGCGTGGTTTCGCTCAAGCAGGCCTGGGAATGGGGTTTTTCGGGCGTGATGGTCCGCGGCTCCGGCGCGACGTGGGATTTGCGCAAGGCGCAACCCTACGAATGCTATGCCGAGATGGATTTCGACATTCCGATCGGCAAGAACGGTGATTGCTACGATCGCTACTGCATCCGCATGGAAGAAATGCGCCAGTCTGTGCGCATCATGAAACAGTGCATTGCGAAATTGCGCGCCGCCGACGGGCAGGGGCCCGTCGCGGTGGAAGACCACAAGATCTTCCCGCCGCGCAGGGGCGAGATGAAGCGCTCGATGGAAGCGCTGATTCACCATTTCAAGCTCTACACCGAGGGCTTCCACGTGCCGGCCGGCGAGGTCTACGCCGCGGTCGAGGCGCCGAAGGGCGAGTTCGGGGTCTATCTGGTCGCCGACGGCAGCAACAAACCATACAAATGCAAAATCCGCGCGCCGGGTTTTGCGCATCTGCAGGCGATGGATTTCATCTGCAAGGGCCATCTGCTGGCCGATGTGTCCGCCATCCTCGGCTCGCTCGATATCGTGTTCGGAGAGGTCGACCGGTGATGATGGCGTCAAACGCGTTAGCGCCGACGGTCTGCGTGTCCTTCCGGGATTGGGCTTGTCATCAAAGCTCGAATCCGAACTGGCGATAGTACTGATGTCCGCCCAGCTTTCCGCAGCAACGACCCAGCCGCCGATCCGGTTTGACCGGACCACTGGCGTGCTTGAGGGCGCAAATGCGTGGGAGCGCCTGGCGGCGTTCGCCTTTTCGTCGGGCTCGAAGGTGGCGTCGTCATTTTCGCATCGCGGTTACAACAGCTGCGCCAATCTGCTGCGCAAGTTGCTGCCCGCGCGCGATATCGCGATCAAACTCAATCCCGACGCGACGTTCGCGTTTCCCTATGGCGACGGCTACTGGAGCAAGTTGCTCAACCGGTCGTTCTGTTACGAAGACGAGCTGGAATTGCTATTCCGGGATTCCGTTGGCGTCGATTACACCTTGATCGATTGCGGCGCGAATTTCGGTTACTGGTCGGTGCTGATTTCGAGCGCGCCCTATGGGTCGCACAAGGCGATTGCGATCGAGCCATCTTCGCAGAATTTCGTCAAGCTCAAGAACAACTCCGAAATCAACGGCAATCGCTTCGAGGCGATGAAGTGCGCCATCGGTGCCCAAAAGGGCACCGCCCGGCTATCTGGCACCAAGCACGAGGCGTTCAGCATTGCGGGAGGTACCGGCGATGGCGGTGAAGTCGTGCCGGTCATCGCGCTTGACGACCTCTTGGACGACGGCAAGATCTCGGTGGACGGCAAATATCTGATCAAGCTCGACGTCGAAGGCGTCGAGATCGAAGCTATCAAGGGCGGCGTTCGGCTGTTGCAGGGCGACATCATTCTGTTGTGCGAGGAGCACGGCAACGATCCAAATCATACCGTGTCGCGCTATATCCTCGAACAGACGCCGCTGAAGTTGATCGTCTATGACCCGCGCACCCAGCGCCTGGAAACTGTCACCGAACTTTCGATACTCGACCGCATCAAAGTTTCATCCCACGTTGGCTATAACGTGTTCGGTACCGCAAGCGCATTCTGGCAAAGCCGGATTCAAGCCCTGAACGCGAACACCGCGCGTCGCGCGCAATGAGAGACTGAAAGACAATGGCCGTCCGCCGCCTCGCACCGAAGGAACTGCAGCCCGCGAACTTCACGTTCTCAGCGGAAAACCTTGCCTGGGCAAAGGAGCAGATTGCCAAACACCCGGAAGGCCGTCAGGCGTCGGCGGTGATACCGATCCTGTGGCGCGTCCAGGAGCAGCATGACGGCTGGGTTTCTGAAGCGGCGATCCGCGCGGTCGCGGATCTGCTGCAAATGCCTTACATTCGCGCGCTGGAGATTGCGACCTTCTATACGATGTTCCAGCTGCAGCCGGTCGGCAAGAAGGCCCACGTCCAGGTTTGTGGCACCACGCCATGCCGGTTGCGCGGCGCCGCCGACATCATCGAAGTGTGCCGGAGCCGCATCCACCACGATCCCTTTCATCTGTCCAAGGATGGCAATTTTAGCTGGGAAGAAGTCGAGTGTCTTGGCGCCTGTGTTAACGCGCCGATGGTGTTGATCTGGAAGGACACTTACGAGGATCTGACCAAGGAGAACTTCGGTAAGGTGCTGGATGGTTTTGCCTCAGGTAACCTTCCGACGCCGGGACCGCAGAACGGCCGTCAGTTCTCGGCTCCCATCGGTGGACCGACCACGCTGAAGGAAAGCACATGAAGCGTGACCGCGTATTGGCGGCGGCTGGGCCGGGGAGTGTGGTGGCGATGAAGCAATGGCGCTATATCGCCGTGCACGCCGTAACGGCGGGCGTGTTTATTTTCCTGCTGCAGCGCTACGCGCTGAGCGCGTCGCTTGATACAAGTCTGTTATGGATGCTGACCTTCGGCGGATGCGCCGCGGGGCTCGCCTACATGCAGTCCAAACGCTGATCCGAGAAAGCTTCAGTCATGCTTGACGACAAGGACCGCATCTTCCGCAACCTTTATGGCCTCCACGACTGGGGCCTCGAAGGTGCGCGCCGTCGGGGCGCCTGGGACGGTACCAAGGCGATCATCGACAAGGGCCGCGACTGGATCATCAACGAGATGAAGGCCTCGGGTCTGCGCGGCCGCGGCGGAGCCGGTTTTCCCACCGGGCTGAAATGGTCCTTCATGCCGAAGGAATCGACGGATGGCCGGCCAAGCTATCTGGTGGTCAATGCCGACAAGTCCGAACCCGGCACCTGCAAGGATCGCGAGATCATGCGGCACGATCCGCATCTTTTGGTCGAGGGTTGCCTGATCGCAAGCTTCGCGATGAATGCGCACGCCTGCTACATTTACGTGCGCGGCGAATTCATCCGGGAGCGCGAGCATCTGCAGGCCGCGGTCGATCAGGCCTATGCGGCCAAGCTGATCGGCAAGGACAATATCAACGGCTTTCCGTTCGACCTTTACGTTACCCACGGCGCGGGCGCCTATATTTGCGGCGAAGAAACGGCGCTCTTGGAGAGCCTCGAAGGCAAGAAAGGCATGCCGCGGCTGAAGCCGCCATTCCCGGCCAATGTCGGTCTCTATGGCTGTCCCACCACCGTCAACAATGTCGAGTCGATCGCGGTTGCGCCAGATATCTTGAGACGTGGCGCGGCCTGGTTTGCTGGTATCGGTCGTCCCAACAATGTCGGCACCAAGCTGTTCTGCATCTCCGGTCATGTCGAACGTCCCTGCAACGTCGAAGAAGCGATGGGGATCACGTTCCGCGAATTGATCGAGCGTCATTGCGGCGGCGTCCGCGGCGGCTGGGATAATCTCAAGGCCGTGATTCCCGGCGGTTCGTCGGTGCGCATGGTGCCGGCCGAGCAGATCATCGATACGCCGATGGACTTCGACAGCCTCGGAAAGCTCCGCTCCGGCCTCGGCACCGCCGCGGTTATCGTCATGGACAAATCGACCGATCTGATCCGCGCGATCGCGCGCATTTCCTATTTCTACAAGCACGAGAGCTGCGGGCAGTGTACGCCGTGCCGCGAGGGCACCGGCTGGATGTGGCGGGTCTTGACCCGGATGGCCGAGGGTCGCGCCCACAAGCGCGAAATCGACATGCTGCTCGAGGTGACAAAACAGGTCGAGGGCCACACCATCTGCGCGCTTGGCGATGCCGCGGCATGGCCGATCCAGGGCCTGATCGCGCATTTCCGTCACGAGATCGAGGAGCGTATCGACGAGTATTCGCGCAAGGCAGACATTGACGACGCCGGCATTCTCGATCCCGCGCATATGGTCGCGGCGGAGTAATGACGATGTCGCAGCCGGACATTTTGTGGTGGCAGAAATACGGAACGCTGGCGCAGATGGCGCAGGCGGGCGTAGCCTTGCTCGGCTTTATGGCGATCCTGTTTCAGATCAACGAAATCAGCGCCGGCAATCGGGCGGCGAGCGCGCGGCAGGCGTTTCTTGGTTACACCGATCTGGCATTCAAGAATCCGAAATTCTCGTCGCCGGATTACGATACGATCAAGGCTGGTGGCCGCGACCAGCGGGTTCAGTATGAAAGCTTCGTGTCGTACTTCCTCTATGCCTGCGAGGAAGCCATCGCCGCGTTCGCCAGCCGCCCCGAATGGCAGGCTTCCTGCAACTACGATCTGAAACCGCATCTGCCGTTCCTGTGCGAGAAGAACGGCGTCGAGCCGGCTTATCTCGCGACCTACAGCAATAACACCCAGCAATGGGTAAAGGCGTCCATGAAGACCGCCAGTGTCACACCGCCCGACTGCAAGCTCGGAAAGACCTAAGGCAATGACCAAACTCATCGTCGATGGCAAAGAGATCGATGTTCCCGCAGAATATACCTTGCTGCAGGCCTGCGAGGCCGCCGGCGCCGAAATTCCGCGCTTTTGCTATCACGAGCGGTTGTCGATCGCCGGCAATTGCCGGATGTGTCTGGTTGAAGTGAAGGGCGGTCCGAAGCCGGTCGCGAGCTGCGCCTGGGGCGTTCGCGATTGCCGGCCCGGTCCCAAGGGCGAGCCGCCGGAAATTTCGACACGCTCGCCGATGGTGAAAAAGGCGCGCGAAGGCGTGATGGAGTTCCTGCTGATCAACCATCCACTGGATTGCCCGATCTGCGACCAGGGCGGCGAGTGCGACCTCCAGGATCAGGCGATGGGTTACGGCGTCGACACCAGCCGCTTTGCCGAGAACAAGCGCGCGGTCGAAGACAAATATCTTGGCGCGCTGGTCAAGACCTCGATGAACCGCTGCATCCAGTGCACGCGCTGCGTTCGCTTCGCCGCCGAGGTGTGCGGCGTACCCGAGATGGGGGCGACCGGCCGCGGCGAGGACATGGAGATCACCACCTACCTTGAATCGGCGCTGACCTCGGAGCTACAGGGCAACCTCGTCGATATCTGCCCGGTGGGCGCGCTGACCTCGAAACCTTACGCATTCGCCGCGCGACCCTGGGAGCTTGGCAAGACCCAGTCGATCGACGTGATGGACGGCGTCGGTTCGGCGATCCGCGTCGATACGCGCGGTCGCGAGGTGATGCGGATTCTGCCGCGCATCAACGAGGCGGTGAACGAGGAATGGATTTCCGACAAGAGCCGCCACATCGTCGACGGGCTGCGCACACAGCGGCTCGACCGCCCCTACATCAGACAGGACGGTCAGCTCCGGGCGGCGTCATGGTCTGAAGCGTTCGGCGCCATCGCTGCGAAGGCTGGCCGCATCGACGGCAAGCGGATCGGCGCCATAGCGGGCGACCTCGCTGCGATCGAGGAGATGTTTGCGCTCAAGGACTTGTTAGCCAAATGCGGCTCGGCCAATCTGGCGACCCAGAGCGGCGGCGCTTTCGATTCCAACGCCGGTCGTGCCTCCTATATTTTCAACCCGACTATCGCCGGTATCGAGCAAGCCGATGCGTTGCTGATCGTGGGCTCCAACCCGCGCAAGGAAGCCGCGGTTCTCAACGCGCGCATCCGCAAGCGCTGGCGCAGTGGACAGCTCAAGATCGGGGTGATCGGCGCCAAGGCCGACCTTACTTACGTCTACGACCATGTCGGCGCGGGCACCGACTCGCTCAGCGACCTGGCGGCCGGCAAGCATTCCTTCGCGGATGTGCTGAAGGCTGCGAAGAACCCAATCGTGCTGGTCGGCGCCGGCGTGGCGGCGCGACATGACGGTGCCGCGGTGCTCGCGCTAGCGGCAAAGCTGGCGGTGGATTTCGGCGCGGTCAAAGACGGCTGGAACGGCTTCGGTGTTCTGCACGATACGGCCTCGGGCGTCGGCGCGCTTGATATCGGTTTCGCGGCAAACGCGGGCGGTCTGAGCGTGGCGCAGATGACCACGTTCGGGACCCTCGACGTCCTGTTCCTGCTCGGCGCCGATGAGGTCAAGGTCGCCGACGGCACCTTCGTGGTGTATATCGGAACCCACGGCGACCGCGGCGCGCATCGCGCCGACGTGATCCTGCCGGGTGCGGCCTATACCGAGAAGCAGGGCCTTTATGTCAATACCGAAGGCCGGGTGCAGATGGCTAACCGTGCTGCGTTCCCGCCGGGAGACGCGCGTGAGGACTGGGCGATCGTCCGGGCGCTGTCGGAGGTCATAGGCAAAAAGCTTCCTTACGACTCGCTTGCGGTATTGCGGCAGGCGATCTTCAAGGCCGCACCGCATTTGATGCGCGTTGACCAGATCGAAGCCGGCAACGCGGCCGATCTCAAGAAACTCGCGAGCGGGGGTGGCGGCAACGTCGAGAAGGCGGCTTTCAAGGCCACCGTCGAGGATTATTACCTGACCAACCCAATCGCGCGCGCGTCAGCGGTCATGGCGGAATGTTCCCGCCTGGCCTCTGGACGAATGCTGACGGCAGCGGAATGAGCGTGACCTGATGGCTGAATTCTGGACAAGCACCCTTTGGCCGCTGATCGTCATGATCGCGCAGAGCGTGTTGCTGCTCGTGGTGCTGCTGATCGCGATCGCCTACATTCTTTTGGCCGATCGCAAGATCTGGGCGGCCGTGCAAATCCGGCGCGGACCGAATGTCGTCGGCCCCTGGGGCCTGTTCCAATCCTTCGCCGATCTTCTGAAGTTCGTGTTGAAAGAGCCGATCATTCCCTCCGGCGCCAACAAGGGCGTATTCCTGCTGGCGCCGCTGGTGAGTTGCGTGCTGGCGCTGGCGGCGTGGGCGGTGATCCCGATGAATCTCGGTTGGGTGATCGCGGACATCAATGTCGGGGTGCTTTTTATCTTTGCGATTTCGTCGCTGTCGATTTACGGCATCATCATGGCCGGGTGGTCGTCGAACTCGAAATATCCATTTCTGGCCGCATTGCGTTCCGCGGCCCAGATGGTGAGCTACGAAGTTTCGATCGGCTTCGTCATCATCACCGTTTTGCTCTGTGCCGGGTCGCTGAATCTGTCCGCCGTAGTGGAGGCGCAGAACACCCGCGGTCTCGGAAGCCTGATCGGCTTGCCATGGCTGACCTTCCTGAACTGGTACTGGCTGCCGCTGTTCCCGATGTTCGTGGTCTTCTACGTCTCGGCGCTGGCGGAAACCAATCGTCCGCCGTTTGATCTGGTGGAAGCCGAGTCCGAACTGGTGGCGGGTTTCATGGTCGAATATGGTTCGACGCCGTATCTGCTGTTCATGCTCGGAGAATATGTTGCGATCACCACGATGTGCGCGATGGCGGCAATTATGTTCATGGGAGGCTGGCTGCCGCCGGTCGCACTGCCGCCATTCACCTGGGTGCCCGGAGTGATCTGGTTCGTGCTCAAGGTATTTTTCATGTTCTTCCTGTTTGCGATGGCCAAGGCCATCGTGCCGCGCTACCGCTACGACCAATTGATGCGGCTTGGCTGGAAGGTATTTCTTCCGCTGTCGCTGGCGATGGTGGTGGTCGTCGCCGGCGTGCTGGAATTCGCGGGGATCGCGCCGAAATGAGGTCGCTATGAGTTTCAATGCCAACGCTACGGCTCGGTCGCTTCTGTTGTCCGAATTCGTGTCGGCGTTCTTTCTGGCCATGCGCTATTTTTTCAAGCCGAAGCCGACGCTCAATTATCCGTTCGAGAAGGGGCCGATTTCACCGCGCTTCCGGGGTGAGCATGCCTTGCGTCGCTATCCCAATGGCGAGGAACGCTGCATCGCCTGCAAGCTGTGCGAGGCGATTTGCCCCGCACAGGCGATCACCATCGAGGCTGGCCCGCGCCGCAATGACGGCACCCGCCGCACCGTGCGCTACGACATCGATATGGTGAAATGCATCTATTGCGGCCTGTGCCAGGAAGCTTGCCCGGTCGATGCCATTGTCGAGGGGCCGAACTTCGAATTCGCGGCCGAGACCCGCGAGGAACTCTATTATGACAAGGCGAAACTTCTCGCCAACGGCGATCGCTGGGAGCGCGAGCTTGCAAAATCCATCGAACTCGACGCGCCGTACCGGTGAGGTGAGGGCATGATTCTTCCCGCGCTGTTCTTCTATCTGTTCGCCGGCATCTGCGTCGCGTCGGCCGTCATGGTGATTGTGTCGCGCAATCCCGTGCACTCCGTGCTGTTCCTGATCCTGGCGTTCGTCAATGCATCCGGCCTGTTCGTACTATTGGGCGCCGAATTCCTCGCGATGATCCTGGTCGTCGTCTATGTCGGCGCGGTCGCCGTGCTGTTCCTGTTTGTGATCATGATGCTGGACGTCGATTTCACCGAACTGCGCGAAGGGTTCAGCGACTATCTCCCGATCGGTCTGGTCATCGGCGCGGTGTTCCTCGCAGAATTGCTGCTGGTCGGGGGAGGTTGGGTGATCAATCCCGGCGCCGCGAAATCGATAACCGCCGCGATCCCGACCAATGTCACCAACACTGAGGCGCTCGGCCTCGTGCTCTATACCAAATACGTTCACTACTTTGAGACCGCCGGCATGGTGCTGCTGGTCGCGATGATCGGGGCTATTGTGCTGACCTTGCGTCACAAGGCCAGCGTTAAGCGGCAGGACATCAATGTGCAGAACGCGCGCACGCCCGAGCTTGCGATGAGCGTGCGCAAGGTAGCGTCGGGGCAGGGCCTGCAGGATGCGGACGCGCCGGAGTGGGTTCAATGACGATAGGTCTTGGGCATTATCTTGCGGTCGGCGCGATCCTGTTCACAACAGGCATTCTCGGCATCTTTCTCAACCGCAAGAACATCATCATCATCCTGATGTCGATCGAACTGATTTTGTTGGCGGTCAACGTCAACCTGGTGGCGTTCTCGACATTCCTCGGCGACATCGTCGGACAGGTGTTCGCGCTGCTGGTGCTGACGGTTGCTGCGGCCGAAGCGGCGATCGGTCTGGCGGTGCTGGTGGTGTATTTCCGCAACCGCGGCTCGATCGCGGTTGAAGACGTCAATCTGATGAAGGGCTAACGCATGATCCGGAAAAGCGGACACCGGTTTGGCCCGACAAACGGATTCGTTTGTCGGGAGATCATGCGCAATGAGGCGCGTCAATGATCCAGGCCATCGTCTTTCTACCGCTGATCGGCGCGATCCTCGCGGGTCTGATCTCGATATTTGGCGCTCATGCCCGCAATCCCAGCGGTGACACGGTCGAGCATCACGACGACGCGCACGGCGCCGATGCCCACGCGTCAACAGCTCATGCCGGGGATGCTCATGACGATCATGCCGCCGACAGTCATGGCCACGACGATCATGCGGTCGAACCGCCGGCGGCCGGGTCACGTGCGGCTGAGCTGATTACCACCATACCGCTGCTGGCTGCCGCAGCATTATCCTGGTTCGCTTTCTACGATGTCGGGCTGATGCATCATGACATCAGGATCGCGCTGTTTCCCTGGATCACCTCCGGCGACCTGCAGGTGAGCTGGTCGCTGCGGGTCGATACGTTGACCGCTGTCATGCTGGTGGTGGTCAACACGGTATCGTCGCTCGTGCATCTTTATTCGATTGGCTACATGGACGAGGACCCGAACCGGCCGCGGTTCTTTGCTTATCTGTCGTTGTTCACCTTCGCGATGTTGATGC
The DNA here is from genome assembly GCA_963725555.1 of uncultured Pseudomonadota bacterium. Lineage (GTDB taxonomy): Bacteria > Pseudomonadota > Alphaproteobacteria > Rhizobiales > Xanthobacteraceae > Bradyrhizobium. The sequence goes on from CAVRYV010000008.1 coordinate 82,255, forward strand.
TGGTGACCTCGGACAATCTGGTGCAGCTGTTTTTCGGCTGGGAAGGCGTCGGCCTTGCGAGTTATCTCCTGATCGGCTTCTGGTACCAAAAGCCGTCGGCGAACGCCGCTGCGATCAAGGCCTTTGTGGTCAATCGGGTGGGCGATTTCGGCTTTGCGCTCGGCATTTTTGCGATCTTCATGCTGATCGGATCGACCGATTTTGAAACGATCTTCGCCGGTGCCCCCGGCCTGACTGGCAAGACCATCGACTTCTTCGGCTGGCACGCCGACGCGCTGACCTTGACCTGCCTGCTGCTGTTCATGGGCGCGATGGGCAAGTCGGCCCAATTCCTGTTGCACACCTGGTTACCGGACGCCATGGAAGGCCCGACGCCAGTCTCGGCATTGATCCATGCCGCGACCATGGTGACCGCGGGCGTCTTCATGGTGGCACGGCTGTCGCCGCTATTTGAACTCGCGCCGAACGCGCAGGCCGTGGTGATGTTCTTTGGCGCCACCACCGCATTCTTCGCGGCCACCATCGGTCTGGTGCAGAATGACATCAAGCGCATCGTGGCGTATTCGACCTGTTCGCAGCTCGGCTACATGTTCGTGGCGATGGGCGCCGGGGCTTACTCCGTCGGCATGTTCCATCTGTTCACGCATGCCTTCTTCAAGGCGCTGTTGTTCCTGGGCTCCGGCTCGGTGATCTATGCGATGCATCACGAGCAGGACATCCGCAACATGGGCGGACTATGGCGCAAGATACCCTTCACGTTCTTCGTGATGTGCATCGGCACGCTGGCATTGACCGGATTTCCATTCTTCGCCGGTTATTTCTCCAAGGACGCGATCATCGAATCCGCGTTCGTCTCGCACAATCCGCTGGCGTTCTATGGCTTCCTGATGACGGTGATCGCTGCCGGACTTACCTCGTTCTACTCGTGGCGGCTGGTCTTCAAGACCTTCTTTGGCGAGCCGCACGATCAGGAGCATTACGAGGCCGCGCATGAGAGCCCGCTGTGGATGCTGTTCCCGATCGGCGTTCTGGCGGCCGGATCGATCTTCGCCGGTTTCCCGTTCAAGGAACTGTTCGCCGGCAACAGCGTGGACGAGTTCTTCCGCGAGTCGCTGAAAATGAATCCGCATATCATCGAGGACATGGAGACTATTCCGCAGTGGATAAAGCTCTTGCCGACGGTGTTGATGGCGATAGGCGCTTACGTGTCCTACGTGTTCTATATCCGCCGGCCCTATATGCCCGTCGAACTCGCCCGCCAGCACCAGATGCTCTACCAGTTCCTGCTCAACAAATGGTATTTCGACGAGCTGTACGACTTCATCTTCGTCCGCCCGGCCAAATGGCTCGGTCGCTTCCTCTGGAAGTTCGGCGATGGCTATGTGATCGACGGCTTCGGCCCCGACGGCGTGTCGGCGCGGGTGCTTGATGTCACCCGCAACGTCGTGAAGCTGCAGACCGGCTATCTCTATCACTATGCCTTCGCGATGTTGATCGGCGTCGCGGGATTGATCACTTATTTCATGTTCGGCGTGGGAGGCCAGTGATGACGACCTGGCCAATTCTCTCTGTCGTGACATTTTTGCCGGTGGTCGGCGCGCTCCTGATCTATCTCAGCCGCGGCGACGACGAAGCCGCCAAGGGCAATGCGCGCTGGATCGCGCTATGGACCACGCTGATTACCTTTGGCGTGTCGCTGATCCTGGTCTGGCGATTCGATCCGGCTCAGCCGGATTTCCAGTTCGTCGAGAAGGCGTCCTGGCTCGCCAGCGGCATCACCTATCACATGGGCGTCGACGGCATTTCGCTGCCGTTCGTGATCCTGACCACCGCCTTGATGCCGTTCTGCATTGTCGCGAGCTGGAAATCCGTGACGTTGCGCGTGCGCGAATACATGATGGCGTTCCTGCTGCTGGAGACGCTGATGGTCGGCACCTTCTCGGCGCTCGATCTCGTGCTGTTCTATTTGTTCTTCGAGGGTGGCCTGATTCCGATGTTCCTGATCATCGGAGTGTGGGGGGGCCCGCGCCGGGTCTATGCCAGCTTCAAGTTCTTCCTCTACACACTGCTCGGCTCGGTGCTGATGCTGCTGGCAATCATGGCATTGTACTGGAACGCCGGCACCACCGACATTCCGACCCTGATGCACACCGCTGTGCCGCGGTCCCTGCAGACCTGGGCATGGTTGGCGTTCTTTGCTTCGTTCGCGGTGAAGATGCCGATGTGGCCGGTGCACACCTGGCTGCCGGACGCGCATGTCGAGGCGCCGACCGCCGGCTCGGTGATCCTGGCTGCGATCCTCCTCAAGATGGGCGGCTACGGTTTTCTGCGATTCTCGCTGCCGATGTTTCCGCTGGCCTCACACGAGTTCGCGCCGCTGATTTTCTCGCTCTCGACCATCGCGATTATCTACACCTCGCTGGTGGCGCTGATGCAGGAGGACATCAAGAAGCTGATTGCCTATTCCTCGGTCGCCCATATGGGTTTCGTCACCATGGGTATTTTCGCCGGTACCACCCAGGGCGTCGCCGGTGGCGTGTTCCAAATGATCTCGCATGGCATCGTGTCGGGCGCGCTGTTCCTCTGCGTCGGCATTGTCTACGACCGCATGCATACCCGCGAGATTGCCGCCTATGGCGGCCTGGTCAACCGGATGCCGCTCTATGCGCTGGTGTTCATGGTCTTCACCATGGCCAATGTCGGTTTGCCCGGCACCTCCGGTTTCGTCGGTGAATTCATGACGCTGATCGGCACTTTCAAAGTCTCGATTCCTACCGCTACTTTCGCCACAACCGGTGTGATCCTGTCGGCCTGTTATGCGCTGTGGCTCTATCGCAAGGTGGTGTTTGGCGCGTTGGTCAAGCCGTCGTTGGCGAGCATCAAGGATCTCACTTTCCGCGAGAGCCTGACGCTGATGCCACTGGTGGTTCTTACCATTCTGTTTGGATTCTATCCGAAACCGGTGCTCGACATGTCGGCGGCGTCGGTTCAACAGCTCGTCAATAACTATAGCACAGCGGTAACTGCCGTGAAGGCGGCCGCGCTGCTGCCGTGAATGTACCAAGGCGTTTTTCGAGCAAATGCGGAAACCGGTTCGCGTGAAGAGAACGCTTTAAAGAAGGATAGAGCTTCGGTTCCGATTTATTCGGAACCAGGCGAGGTCAGGACAACGCGATATGAGCTTTGAGAGTGCAGGATATCAGTTGCTGCCCGTGCTGCCGGAGCTGGTTCTGGCTGTCGGCGCCATGGTGCTGCTGATGACCGGCGCCTTTCGCGGGACCCAGACGACCGGCCTCGTGACCGGCCTTGCGGTCTGTCTGCTGGTGTTGGTCGGCGCGCTTGAATTGTGGCTGCCGGCCGGAAAACTCACGACGTTTGGTGGCAGTTTCATCGTCGACGATTTTGCCCGGTTCCTGAAAATCCTGGCATTGATCGGTTCTGCCGCGACGCTGATCCTCTCGGCGGAATTTCTGGCTGATCCATCCCGGCGCATCTTTGAATATGCGATCCTGGTAATGCTCTCGACGTTGGGCATGATGGTGTTGATCTCGGCCGGCGACCTGATCATGCTCTATCTTGGGCTCGAGTTGATGTCGCTCGCCCTTTACGTGGTTGCAGCGAGCAATCGCGATAATGCGAAGTCGACCGAGGCCGGGTTGAAGTATTTCGTGCTGGGCGCGCTGTCGTCGGGCATGCTGTTGTACGGCGCCTCACTGATCTACGGCTTCACCGGTACCGTCAGCCTGGCCGGCATCGCGGCAGAGGTGAAGACCGGCAGCATCGGCATCGTGTTCGGCCTGGTATTCCTGCTCGCCGGGCTTTGCTTCAAGGTATCCGCGGTGCCGTTCCATATGTGGACGCCCGACGTGTATGAGGGCGCACCAACGCCGGTGACCGCATTCTTTGCCTCGGCGCCGAAGGTCGCAGCGCTCGCGGTGTTCACCCGCGTCGCGCTCACCGCATTCCCGGGCATCGTCTCGCAATGGCAGCAGATCGTGGTGTTCGTGGCAATCGCCTCGATGGTGCTGGGATCGTTCGCCGCCATCGGGCAAAAAAACATCAAGCGCCTGATGGCCTATTCCTCGATCGGCCATATGGGTTTCGCGTTGGTCGGTCTTGCCGCTGGCACGGCAGAGGGCGCGCAGGGCGTGTTGGTCTATATCTCGATTTATGTGGCGATGACGCTGGGCAGCTTTGCGGTCATTTTGACCATGAAGCGCAATGGCCAGCACGTCGAGAACATCAGCGACTTCGCGGGGTTGTCGCGCACCAATCCGTTGCTGGCATTCTTCTTCGCAATGCTGCTGTTTTCGCTGGCGGGCATTCCGCCGCTGGCTGGCTTTTTCGCAAAATGGTACGTCTTCGTCGCCGCCATCAAGGCTGGGCTGTTTACGCTCGCCGTTATCGGCGTGCTCGCCAGCGTGGTCGGCGCATTTTACTATCTCACCATCGTCAAGGTGATGTATTTCGATGAGCCGCTCCGCGAGCTCGATCCGATGCGCGTGGAATTGCGCACGGTGCTGGCGGTCGCGGGCCTCTTCAACATTTTTTTCTTTGTCTATCCGGGGCCGCTGGTCAGCGCGGCGACGGTCGCGGCGAAGTCGCTGTTTTGATCAGAAATGTGCCGCGGGCACACGGTAACTTTCTTCGATACCAAGAGGGCCCGGATTCCCGCTGCCGATATTTCGAAGCTATACTCGAACCGGATGGATCGCGTCCTCGATGACATTTTCACTCGGTCCTCGAGCCATATCGGCGGGTTACCGGCTCGCTGCCTTCGAGAGCATCGGCTCGACCAACGCGGAAGCCCTGTCGCGCGCGCGCAGTGGCGAGTGCGGACCGGTCTGGTTCGTGACATCGCAGCAGACCGCCGGCCGCGGCCGCCGGCATCGCCCATGGATCGCGCCGCCCGGAAATCTGGCCAGCAGCGTTCTCGAGGTCATCGATGCGTCGCCGGCGGTCGCGGCGACACTGGGGTTTGCCGCGGGGCTCGCGCTCGAGCTCGCGCTGCGAAAAGTAAGTATAGAGGCCTCGCTGAGGTCCGCGGGATCGGAACATATGAAGTTTTCGCTGAAATGGCCCAATGACGTCCTGGCCGGGCGGCAAAAACTTGCCGGCATCCTGCTGGAGGCAGAGGCAGTGGCGGGCGAGCGGCTGGCCGTGGTGGTTGGTATCGGCACCAACGTCGTTGCCGCACCCGAGGGGACGCCAACCCCGGCAACCTCACTGACGGCACTGGGGGTCAATATCGGCGCCGAGGAGTTATTCGCCGTGCTGTCGGATGCATGGGCCGAGTTCCGCGGTATCTGGGACAACGGTCGCGGCTTTGGCGAGATCCGGCGGCTGTGGCTTGAGCGCGCGGCCGGGCTTGGACAGCAGGTCGCGGTTCAGACCGGCGGCTCTGCTGTGGAAGGAACGTTCGATACCCTCGATGATTCAGGCTGCATGGTGATCAGGACTGCCGACGGCAAACGGGTGCCGATATCGGCCGGCGACGTCTATTTCGGCTCCGCAGCCTCGGCAGGGGCTGTCTGATGACACGGCCGGACGAATTGACATTTGCGCCGCTCGGCGGCGTCGGCGAGATCGGCATGAACCTGTCGATCTATGGCCTCGGCAACCGCCATCAGCGCTCGTGGTTGGCGGTCGATCTCGGGGTGTCTTTCGGCGACGAAGAACATCTGCCCGGCATCGACCTCATCATGCCCGACATCCGCTTCCTGGAAAAAGAGCGGAAGAACCTGGTTGGCCTGGTGTTGACCCATGCCCACGAAGACCATTTCGGCGCCATCATCGACCTTTGGCCGAAGCTGAAATGCCCCATTTACGCGACCAAGTTCAGCGCTGCTTTGTTCGAGGCCAAATGCGCTTCCGAGCGCAATCCGCCGAAAATTCCTGTCACGGTGGTGCCGTCGGGCGGACGGATCGACCTTGGGCCATTCAGTGTGGAATTCATTCCGGTCGCGCATTCGATTCCGGAGTCTCACGCGCTCGCGATCCATACTTCTGTCGGCACCGTCTTGCACACCGGAGACTGGAAAATCGATCCGACGCCGATCATCGGCGTGCCGACTGACGAGCGGCGGTTGCGCGAGTTAGGCGATGCCGGTGTTCTCGCGCTGATTGGCGATTCCACCAACGCCGTGCGGGAAGGGCGATCGCCGTCTGAGGCCGAGGTCGCAAAGACTATCTCCGAATTGGTGAAAGCGGCGAAAGGCCGGGTGGCCGTGACCACGTTCGCTTCCAACGTGGCCCGGTTGCGTGCTGTCGCGGACGCCGCGCGAGCCGCCGGCCGCGAGGTCGTGGTGGTCGGCCGCGCGATGGAACGCGTGGTGCAGGTGGCGCGCGAAACCGGTCACCTTGACGGCGTGCAGAATTTTCGCGGCGTCGATCTTTACGGCCATTTTCCGCCGGACAAGGTGCTGGCGCTGTGCACCGGAAGCCAGGGCGAGCCGCGCGCGGCATTGTCGCGCATCGCCAATGACGATCATCCGCAGGTGACGCTGAACAAAGGTGACAGCGTGATTTTCTCCTCACGCACGATCCCGGGCAATGAGAAGGCGGTCGGCGCCATCATCAATGGCTTGATCACGCAGGGCGTCGAGGTCATTACCGACCGCACCCACCTTGTCCATGTGTCGGGCCATCCGCGCCGTGACGAACTTCGTGACATGATCGCCTGGGTCCGCCCGCAACTGCTGATTCCGGTTCACGGCGAAGCGCTGCATCTGTTTGAGCATGCCAAGTTGGCGCGTGCCGCGGGCGTGCCGAAGGTCTTGATCTGCCGCAACGGCGACCTGGTCAGGCTGGGGCCCGGCGATCCCTCGGTCATCGAGGAATTGCCGTCGGGACGGCTCTACAAGGACGGCTCAATTCTTGAGGACTCGAAATCGCGCGCGGTCACCGAACGGCGTCGATTGGCCTTTGCCGGCTGCGCCTTTGTGGCCATCGCCGTGACCGAAAAAGGCGAATTGGCCGACGACCCCGAAGTTGATCTGGTCGGTATACCCGAGAAGAACACGGCTGGAGAGATCATCGACGAAATCGTGTTCGACGTTGTGGTGTCGACCGTGGAGGGCCTGCCGCGTGCGCGACGTCGCGATCCTGACGCCATGGCCGAATCGGTGCGTCGCGCGGTACGCGCCACGATTAACGAGCAATGGGGCAAGAAGCCCCTGTGCTACGTTCATATTCTAACGGTCTAAAATCAGGGACGGAGAATTGTCATGCTGGGCCGGCTCAATCATGTCGCGATCGCGGTCAAGGACGCCGAGAGGGCCGCCAGGATTTATGGCGCCGCCTTCGGCGCTGATATCTCGGCGGCGGTGCCGCTGCCGGAGCATGGCGTCATCACCGTGTTCGCGACGCTGCCCAACACCAAAATCGAGTTTATCCAGCCGCTCGGCGAAGCCTCGCCGATCGCCAAATTTCTCGAGCGCAACGCCGACGGCGGCATTCATCACATTTGCTATGACGTTCCCGACATCATCGCGGCGCGGGACACCTTGATCAAAGAGGGTGCGCGGGTGCTCGGCGACGGCGTGCCGAAGATCGGCGCGCACGGCAAGCCGGTGCTGTTTCTGCACCCGAAGGATTTTTCCGGCGCGCTCGTAGAAATCGAGCAGGAATGAGATGCCATGGTCTACACCGTTTCAACCGGGTTCGCGATCTACTTTGTCTTTTGGTGGATCGTGCTGTTTCTGACCTTGCCGTTCGGCGTGCGCAGCCAGCACGAAGAAGGTCACAGCGTTCCCGGTACCGATCCAGGCGCGCCGGTTGTGACCGGGATGGGTCGCAAGCTGATCTGGACTACGCTGATATCGGGGGTGCTTTTTGCAGCTTCCATGCTGGCCTATGATGCCGGCTATCTGAACGTCGAGCGGCTCTCGAAATTGATGGGGATACCGCTCTGATCATTTGATTGCACGGGTTAGGGAACACCAAATGACCTTTCAAAGAATTATTGTCGGACTTCTCATCCTGGCGATAATCGGCCTCGCGGGCGCTTTCTTCCTGAACTGGAAAACGGCAACTCAGCTGCGGACGCTCAAGGCGTTCGTTGAAGGCTATGTTTTCGCGGAGGCCGTTGCGGCCTGCGAAAAGGCACAGAGTTCGACCCCATTCAACTGGAACACCGGAACCAACACCGCCGTGGTCGGCTTGAATTCGGTCAAGCTCGACAAGAACACGGTCATCTCGAGCTTCACGCTCGTCGCAGACGGTGTTTATTGCGACTACGATCCGATCAAGAAGAAGGCGGACATCGGATCGAATTTCCTCGAGCGCGATTGATCTAAGCTTCACTCTGAAGAATGAATTGATCGAGCTCCGCCAGCAATCCCCGCCACGCTTCGCCAATCTCGGGCGACCAGTCGGCCCCCAAAATCTCGCGAATGGTTTCCGCAATCACGCCAAAAAATGCGCGGAACAGTTCGCGCGGGGTGCCGTAGGCGTCATGTGACTGCACTTCACAATGGATCATGCGAAAGTTGCCGGTGCGCTCTCCGGCGAAATCCAGGATGGCGTCGACGGTAAGCGCGAGCATTGAACCCTTGACGAGGTCGTTTGCCTCGCTCCGGAACATCGCTTCCGCTTCAGGGTGTTCGCGGAACAAACGGCGATAGACCAGCGGCGTTAAATCCTCGCAACGCTCGGCGGCCAATTCGAAACTGCGCTGGATCAGATTGGTCGGGGCTATCATGTCCGCTGCGTAGACTCGGAGGCGCGCTTTTCTAGCGTGTGTGCCACCGAGAACTTCGCGAAAAAAAGAGCAGGGCGCTAGCCCTGCTCCAAAAATTGTGTCGACCCTATTTCCCCGAAATTTGATTTTGATTGACGGGGCGACGCTGCTTGTGCGCGCCAGGGCTCCTCCCGAGACTTGGACCACCAGACTTCAACCTTGCGGCCAGCCTGAGTTGGCAGTGGTAGACCATCTTTTACGTCTTGTCACCATTTTCAGCAACGATTGTTCAAAATTCGAGCAATGTGCGAAATGATTAGGATATTGCTACCGAAGATTGAGTCTTTGACAAAGAAACTCTCTTAGGTAAATCCGTAGGGGTCGCAGCGAAACCAGTCAGCTCACGACAAAAAAAGCCGATACAAGTTCTCGGGCCGATGTTAGGAAGATGACGTCGATAGGAGTAGCGATGCGACGCCGGCTGGAAGCGTTTATTCCAATCGTGTTGTTGGCGGTCCTGGTGCAGTGGATTGCGCCGATCGCAGCGTTTCGCGTGGTCGCCTATGCCGTCACCGATCCGCTTTACATGGCTTCCATCTGTACTGGAATGACGTCGTCTTCGGATCGCCAGGCGGATCCCGCCCAGACGCAGCATCGTCACGGCGACTGCTGCGCCTTCTGTGCTGGCGGCCATGGCGGCTCGATTGCCGGCGATCCGCCCCCGCTGGTCTTTGTGACCCTTCAGCGCCAGTACCAGCGCATATCTTGGCTTGAAGCTGCCGTTTCGATGCCGGCCATTCGCGTCGGATCGAACGCGCAGGCGCGCGCGCCACCGCCGTTAGCGTGAACTGCGCGGCCCTCGCAGGCCGTTCCAATGCGTTCACAACTCAACGTGTGCGGAGAAGTTCATGGCGATCCGTATGTCGCGCGCGGGCCTGACAGGGCCCGACATGGGTCCTCTGTTCGAGGCGTGACGCAACGCAGCCCTTTGGGGCTGCACCCCGACTTTCACGCTTGATGACCGGAGAGATCTGATGTCTCGAAATTTGTTGCTTTTATCCGTGCTCGCGAGTCTTGGCGCGCTGGCGTCGTCTTCCAATGCGTACGCTCACTGTTTTGTTGGTGCTCGATTTTTCCCGGCGACACTCGCGATCGACGATCCCTGCGTCGCTGACGAGATGTCAATGCCTACCGTATCGTGGTCGAAGACCGCGGACATGCCGCCGGCCGTCGAATGGGATATTTCAGGTGAGATTTCAAAAGAATCACCGAAAATTTCGGCGTTTCGATCGGTGAAACCTGGAGCCAAATTCGCCAGCCGGACGGCTCGGTCACGGCCGGGTTTCAGAATTTGGAAACGACGTTTCAGTACCAGTTACTGAAGGACCGTTCACACGAATTCGCCCTGATGGCTGGCGTTGTCGTCGAATGGGGCAGCACTGGTGCGACAAATTCCGGGCTGGGCACGTCATACAGTCTGGTCACCCCGACGCTGTATTTCGGAAAGGGATTCGGCGAACTGCCGGACACATTGTCATGGGCGCGCCCGTTCGCGGTGACCGGGCAGGTCGGCTATGAAATTCCCACGAATTCGTTCGATTTCGCCCAGGCGGCCTTCATTCCGCAACAAGCAGTCTACGGCGCGTCGTTGCAATACAGCCTGCCTTACCTGAAATCCGAAGTCATTGATCTGCAGCTTCCGGATTTTTTCAATCATCTGATTCCGATCGTCGAAGCGAGCTTCTCGACCCCAGTCGCGCACAATGTCGGCAATCCCTACACCACGACCGGAACGATCAACCCCGGTGCGATCTGGGTCGGTGGATATTTTCAGGTCGGCCTTGAGGCCGTGATACCGATCAACCGCGAAAGCGGCAGCGGGGTGGGGGTTCTAGGGCAGTTGCATCTGTATCTCGACGATATGTTCCCGACAACCGTTGGACAACCGCTGTTCGGCGGCAACTCGGCGGCTCCCCGCAAAATGACCTTCTGAGAGGCGCTATCATGCGAATACAAATCGTTGCGACAGCGGCGCTGCTTACCGTGCTGTTGGGCACCGCCGCGGAGGGCCACGCCTTTCTCGACCATGCGGAGCCGCGCGTCGGAAGCACGGTGCCAACGGCGCCGCGCGAGCTTTCACTGACCTTTACTCAGAAGCTGGAGCCAGCGTTCAGTTCAGTCGAAGTGAGCGATGGCAACGGCAAGCGAGTCGATCTGGGCAAGCCTTCAATCGGCGCAAGCGTCATGCGTGTCGGGCTGAAGCAATTACCCCCGGGAACCTACAGGGTTCGATGGCACGCGCTGTCGGTCGACACCCACACGACCGAGGGCAGCTTTACCTTTCAGGTCGGGCAATAGCACTGGGCAATCCGATAGCATGACCGGGGATGGTGTGATCGACCCATTGATCGCAATTCGCGCGATGCATTTCGCTGCCACGGCGATGACAACCGGGACCATCCTGTTCCAGGCGATGGTAGCTGGGGCCGCTTTGCATTCGGCTGAAACCCTGGCGACAGCCGTGCGGACGCAAATCCGCCGTGTCGCATGGATCGGTCTCGCCATCACGGCGGCGTCCGCAGCGATCTGGATACTGCTGGAAGCGGCGGCCATGAGCGGTCTTCCGTTCAGCGAAGCGGTCACGAGCGAGGTGCTGTTGACCGTGGTGAACGACACTCAATTCGGACGGGTCTTTGAAATTCGATTCGTGCTGGCCATGATTCTGGCGGCTTGTTTGGCGTATGACCGGTTTCCGCTCGCACGTTGGCTGGCGCTGGCATCGGCTCTCGGTCTTGTTGCGGCCATCGCCTGGACCGGCCATGCCGGCTCGACGGTGGGCGAACTGGGAGTCTTGCATCTGACGGCCGACGCGCTGCACCTCATCGCAGCCGCTGCCTGGAGCGGAGGTCTTGTGCCGTTTGTTTGGCTACTGGTGGCAACCCGACGCTATCGACACGAGGCATGGTCACGGCTCGCACGCGGCGCGACAGAACGCTTCTCAACGTTAGGGATTGTCAGCGTAGCCATCCTGCTCGGCAGTGGCATCGTCAACGCGTGGATGCTGGTCGGCTCCGTCGGTGGTCTGATCGGGACGCAATATGGGCATCTCCTGTTGCTCAAGATCGCCTTATTCGCCGCTATGGTAGGATTTGCGGCTGTTAATCGGTTCTGGCTGACGCCGCGCCTGGCGTCGCGGTCGGGAAGCGCCGCGCAACTCGAGACGCTTCATCGGTTGACGCGCAACAGCCTGATTGAAATCGCTCTCGCATTGATGATTTTTGCAATTGTCGGAATGCTGGGTACGTGGCATCCCGCCATCCACGTTTTGGGAACTTGAAAGAGCAGGGACTACAGAATGCGATTCGAAAAACTGACGCCCGCACGCGTCGTCGCCTACGCCGCTGTCGTTGGATGCGCTCTCCTTGGAAGTCTGTCGGTTGCGCCCGCGCGCGCTGAAGAGGTCAAGGCCGGCGACCTCGTGCTCACGCAAGCCTGGAGCCGCGCCACGCCGGGCGGCGCGAAAGTCGCCGGCGGCTATCTGACCATTGAGAACAAGGGCGCCGCGGCGGATCGGCTGATCGGCGGCTCGGGGGACGTGGCCGGCAGGATCGAGGTCCACGAAATGGCCACCAGCGACGGCGTGATGACGATGCGCGCGCTCGACCACGGTTTAACCATCGAGCCAGGCAAGACGGTCACGCTTGCGCCGGGCGGAATTCATCTGATGATGTTCGACCTGAAAAGCCCGCTCAAGCAAGGCGACAAAGTGCCGGTCACGCTTGAGTTCGAAAAAGCGGGAAAGGTGACGCTCTCATTCGATGTGCAGGGCGTGGGAGCACAGGGGCCGAAGGCTGCGTCCGGCGGCATGAAGATGCAAATGAGCCCCGGGCCATCCAGCGGGAAGATGTGAAGCTGCGGATGTCGAAAACTGATATCTGCGGTCGTGACCTGCTCGCGCCTTAATCGCGCGGTCAATATCGCCGGCAAAGCCACCGGAAATCCGCTGCCCGTGGCGGGTTTCCTGGCCTCCGCCCTTGTGTTTTTGCACCCGATCCGGTTTCACTGCTCGCCTCCCGTGTTTCACCGATTCCTTTAGGTTTGCCCATGCGATTGTCGCGGTTCTTTCTGCCTATCTTGAAAGAGAATCCCAAAGAGGCCGAGATCGTATCGCATCGCCTGATGCTGCGCGCGGGCATGATGCGGCAGGAAGCGGCAGGCATCTACGCCTGGCTGCCGCTGGGGTTGCGGGTGCTGAAAAAGATCGAGCAGATCGTTCGCGAAGAACAAAATCGCGCCGGCGCCATCGAATTGTTGATGCCGACGCTGCAATTGGCCGATCTCTGGCGTGAAAGCGGCCGCTACGACGCATATGGCCCGGAAATGCTGCGCATCGCCGATCGGCACAAGCGTGAACTGTTGTACGGCCCGACCAACGAGGAAATGATCACCGAAATTTTTCGCGCTTACGTGAAATCGTACAAGAGCCTGCCGCTCAATCTCTACCATATCCAGTGGAAATTCCGCGACGAGCAACGCCCTCGCTTTGGTGTCATGCGCGGCCGCGAATTTCTGATGAAGGATGCCTATTCGTTCGACATCGACGAGGCCGCGGCGCGGCGCTCCTATAACCGGATGTTCGTCGCTTATTTGCGGACTTTCGCCCGGATGGGATTGAAAGCGATCCCGATGCGCGCGGAAACCGGCCCGATCGGCGGCGATCTCAGCCACGAATTCATTGTGCTGGCGGAGACGGGCAAATCCGCAGTCTATTGCGACAGCGACGTGCTCAATCTGCCGGTGCCCGGCGACGAGATCGACTATGACGGCGATCTCAGCCCGATCATCAAGCAATGGACTTCGGTCTATGCCGCGACCGAAGACGTCCACGACGCCGATCGGTTCGACCGCGAAGTACCTGCGGACAAGAAAGTGCACACAAGGGGCATTGAAGTCGGCCAGATCTTCTATTTCGGCACCAAATATTCCAATTCGATGAAGGCCCTGGTCGCGGGTGCCGACGGCGCGGAGGTCGCGATCCATGGCGGCTCCTACGGCGTCGGAGTGTCGCGGCTGGTCGGTGCAATCATCGAAGCCTGCCATGACGACGCGGGCATCAAATGGCCGGAAGCAGTGGCGCCGTTCCGGGCGGCGATCCTCAATCTGAAGCAGGGGGCGGCAGATACCGACGCGGCGTGCGAGCAACTTTATAGCGAACTCACGGCTAAGGGCGTCGAGGTTCTCTATGACGACACCGACCAGCGCGCCGGCGCCAAGTTTGCCGCCGCCGACCTGATCGGTATTCCCTGGCAGATTCTGGTTGGCCCGAAGGGGCTCGCCGAAGGCAAGCTCGAGATCAAGCGCCGCAGCGACGGGTCGCGCGAGAATCTTAGCCCGGCGGATGTCGTCGCGCGGCTCACCTCGTGACGAATTATCCACCGCTGCTGTCGCGATATCAGCGACGCCGGCCACAATTAGCCCGAATCGTGTGAAAATCGAACTATGGATGAAGCCATGAGCGAGCCAGTTCGGACCCCACCTTTCGCGCCATTCGAGTGGCTGCTGTCGGGACGCTATTTGCGCGCGCGTCGCAAGGAAGGTTTCATTTCCGTCATTGCCGGCTTCTCGTTCCTCGGCATCATGCTCGGCGTGGCCACGCTGATCATCGTGATGGCGGTGATGAACGGCTTTCGCAAGGAATTGCTGGACAAGATCCTTGGCCTCAATGGGCATCTGTTGGTGCAGCCGCTGGAATCGCCGCTGACCGACTGGAAGGACGTCGGCGAGCGCATCAGTCAGGTCGCGGGCATACGACTTGCGGCGCCCGTGGTGGATGGTCAGGCGCTGGCCTCCTCGCCATTCAACGCCACAGGTGTACTCGTTCGCGGCATTCGCGCCGAGGATCTCGACAACCTGACCTCGATCGCCAAGAACATCAAACAGGGGACGCTCGAGGGTTTCGATGAAGGGCAGGGCGTTGCCATCGGCCGCAGGATGGCCGATCAATTGTCGCTGCATGCCGGAGACACCATTACCCTGATTTCTCCCAAGGGCGCCGTCACCCCGATGGGCACGACGCCACGCATCAAGCCCTACAAGATTGCCGCGGTGTTCGAGATCGGCATGTCGGAATACAACTCGACCTTCGTGTTTATGCCGCTGGCGGAGTCGCAGGCCTATTTCAATCGTAACAATGACGTGTCGGCGATCGAGGTGTTCACCAACGACCCCGACAAGATCGATGCCTTCCGCAAAAGCGTCACCGAAGCGGCGGGCCGGCCGGTGTTTCTCGTCGACTGGCGGCAGCGCAACTCGACCTTCTTCAACGCGCTTCAGGTCGAACGCAACGTGATGTTTCTGATTCTCACCATGATCGTGCTGGTCGCGGCGTTGAATATCGTCTCGGGCCTGATCATGCTGGTGAAGGACAAGGGCAGCGATATCGCGATCCTGCGCACCATGGGCGCCTCGCAGGGCTCGATCATGCGGGTATTCCTGATTACGGGGGCCTCTATCGGCGTGGTCGGTACGTTGACCGGGTTTCTGGTCGGCCTTTTGATCTGCCTCAATATCGAATCGATTCGGCAATTTCTGTCCTGGCTGACCAGCACCGAACTGTTTTCGCCGGAGCTTTATTTCCTTTCCAAGTTGCCGGCCGAGATCGATTTCGGCGAGACCAGCGCCGTCGTGGTCATGGCGCTGACGCTGTCTTTTCTCGCCACGCTGTATCCATCGTGGCGTGCCGCGCGCCTCGACCCGGTCGAAGCGCTCCGGTACGAGTGAGGCACAGATGGAGCAGGGGGCGGAAGATGTACCGGTCGTCTATCTCCACGAGATAAAGCGCCAGTACACCCAGGGAGCGTCGACGCTGACCATTCTCAACGGCGCCAAGCTCGCATTGTGGGCAGGACAGTCGGTCGCACTGGTGGCGCCGTCGGGCGCGGGCAAATCGACGCTGCTGCATATCGCCGGCCTGCTCGAGAGCCCCGATGACGGCGAAGTCTATGTCGGGGGGACAGCGACATCGGCATTATCCGATATCGAGCGAACCCAAATTCGCCGCACCGATATTGGCTTTGTCTATCAATCGCACCGGCTGCTGCCGGAATTCTCCGCGCTGGAGAACGTCATGCTGCCGCAGATGATCCGCGGCCTCAAGCGCTCGGAGACCATCAAGCGCGCCACCGAAATCCTGGCCTATCTCGGGCTAGGCGATCGCATTAAACACCGGCCGGCCGAACTTTCGGGCGGCGAGCAGCAGCGGGTGGCGATAGCACGGGCGGTCGCCAACGCGCCGCGGGTGCTGTTCGCCGACGAGCCGACCGGAAACCTCGATCCGAAAACCGCCGATCACGTGTTCAATGCGCTGATGCAGCTCGTCAGTGCGACCCGGGTGGCGATGCTGATCGCGACCCATAATATGGAACTGGCGGGCCGTATGGACCGGCGGGTGTCGCTAGAGAACGGCCATGTCGTCGAGCTCGATTAGCCGTCTGGCCGGATAGTTCGAGGAGCGACCGAATTGCGTTTGAATGGTAGTGCGGTAAGCGCATACTTCGAATCGAATGCCCCGGAAACGCACAAGCCAGAGTTATACGGTCCAGCCTTTTCGGATCGGGCCGAACCAGAATGAGATCGGCACTCTCTATTTGAATTTTCGAGCCGAGAACCTCGCATCCGCGCAGGCTCAAGCCATGATCTATTTGAGTGACGCAGAGTTTGTGAAGGATATCGACGGCGCCAAGCTTCTGCGCAACGCCGCCGAGGTTTGGCGCTGGTCCAAGGGGAAGGACGCTTGATGTCCGCATAAAGGCCCCGGGCCGCCTCAACCAGCTCGCTAGATCGACTGTCGATTAGCGCCTCCAAGGGCGCGGGATCGCACTGTATCAACCAAGCGATTTATTTTCGGGGCCATTTTTAAAACTGACCCACTACCCGCGCCTGGCAATCCGAACGATAGCGGCAATACTCAAAGCGAGTATCGCAAGGCACACCGCCAGAACAACCAGCCCAGCGGGCGCCATCACAATCTCATAGTTAGCGATATATAATTTCATTCACTGAACATGCGCTGAGAATCCCTGCTTTTCCAGCCGGTCCGCCTGCCACAATCAAACTGACCCACGGCCCGGATCGTTCATCCCCGGAATTAACCAAGGGATTCATTTTGGGGTCATTTTTCGGACTGACCTACTACCGCCGCTGTTCTTCCAGCATGCGTTCCCGCACGAGCGGAGCGACCTCAGCCATTGGCGGAAGCGTCTTGGCGACAGGCTGGAACGGCTGCTGGCCGAGAGCTTGAGGGTGGCGCATGAGGCTGGCGCGTTGCGCACGCGCGAGCTTGAGCGGGTGACGGTGGATACCACGGTGCAGCCCAAGGCCATCAGCTTCCCGACCGACGCCAAGCTGTTGCATGCGGCGATCCGGGGCCTGAACCGCCTGGCGAGGAAGCACGGGGTCGGACTGCGGCAATCCTATCTGCGCATCGCCAGGAATGCTGCGATGATGGCGGGGCGCTACGCCCACGCCAAGCAGTTCAAGCGGCATCAGCGGCAGTTGCGTATCTTGCGCAGCCGGCTGGGCCGGATCATCCGCGACATCCGCCGCAAGATCGAAGGTCAGGCCACGCTCGAGGAGGCGTTCGCGCTTCCGCTCGGGCGCGCCGCCCAAATCCGCTCGCAGCAGCAGCGCCAGCGCGGCTGGAAGCTTTATTCCTTCCATGCCCCCGAGGTGGAGTGCATCGGCAAAGGCAAGGCCGCCGCGCCTTACGAGTTCGGAGTGAAGGCCTCCATCGTCACCAACAACCGCCGCGCTCCCGGCGGCCAGTTCGTACTGCACGCCAAGGCGCTGCCGGATAATCCTTACGACGGTCACACGCTGCGGGACGTTATCGAGGAAACCGAGACACTCACCGGATGCGCGATCGAGCGCGCTTATGTCGACAAGGGGTACCGCGGCCACCGCACCGAGAATCCGCGCCGCGTCTTCATCTCTGGCCAGAAACGCGGCGTCTTCGGGGTCATTAAACGCGAACTCCGACGCCGCTCCGCCATCGAGCCCGTGATCGGCCACCTGAAGGCCGAAGGCCACCTCGGCCGCTGCTATCTCAAAGGTCGCGCAGGCGATGCCGCCAACGTCATCCTCTCTGCCGTCGGCTACAACTTCCGACGCATCCTCGCTTGGCTGAGGGCTCTTTGGTGCCTCTTCTGTGACTTTGAGAACAAAAAAAGAACATTGTTCTTCTTATGTTCCCATATCAGGAGGCGGGTATGTTGAAGATATTCGTGGAAGAAGCTGCGGCGCTGGCGTCGATTACGCTTTTCGTCGGGATGATCGCGGTCTGGGCGCAACTGATTGCCCAGCTCTGAGCGTGATCAGAATGGGTAGGGCCAGGCAGGAAAACGGGGACGCCGGGCTTCTTTGGTCGGTTCTGCGTGGACAGCTTCGGCCCCAGGTCTCACCATTGAGGGGCAAGTCGGCGTTCTGGCCGGTCTGCGCTTCCTCAAGCCTGATGACCACGCAAGCCCATGATGCAGAAGACTTCGGCGACCATGTCCCATGCCGGATTTGTCCATCTTCACGTCCATTCGGCCTATTCGCTGCTGAAAGGGTCGATCAAGATCCAGAAGCTGGCCGAACTGGCCAAGGCGGACCGGCAGCCCGCGCTGGCGCTGACCGATACCGACAACATGTTCGGGGCGCTGGAATTCTCCGACAAGCTGGCCGGCTACGGCATCCAGCCGATCATCGGTTGCGAACTCGCGATCGATTTCGGCGACCAGGATCCTAACGCGCGCAACGCGCTTGCCGCGGGGCCGGCCCGGATCGTGCTCCTGGCGGCGCGCGAGCGCGGCTATCGCAGCCTGATGCGGCTGAACTCGCGGGCGTTTCTGGAAACCCCTATTCATCAGGCCCCGCACATCAAGTTCGAGTGGCTCGAAGGGGACGCCGAGGACCTGATCGCCTTGACCGGCGGCCCCGAAGGGCCGATCTCGCTGGCGATCAATGCCGATCAGGCGGCGCTTGCGGCTGTGCGTTGCGACCGGCTGGCCAGCCTGTTCGGCGACCGGCTCTATGTGGAATTGCAGCGTCACGGCATCGAGAAGGAACGTCGCGCCGAAGCCGGCCTGATCGATCTGGCTTATGCAAAGGGATTTCCGCTCGTCGCGACCAACGAGCCATATTTTGCGACCGCGGACGACTACGAAGCCCACGACGCGCTGCTTTGCATCGCCGGCGGACGTCTCGTCGCCGAGACCGACCGCGATCAGCTGACCCCGGATCATCGCTTCAAGACCCGAGCCGAAATGGCGGTGCTGTTCGCCGATGTGCCGGAGGCGCTGGCCTCCACCGTGGAGATTGCCGAACGCTGTGCGTTCCGGCCGACCACGCGCAAGCCCATCCTGCCGCGCTTTACTGTCGGTGCCGGTGCGAACGCAGCCAGCGCCGAAGGCGACGAGGCGGTCGAATTGCGTCGTCAGGCCGAGGAAGGGTTGACGCATCGCCTGAAGGTTCACGGGCTTTCGATCGGGACCAGCGAAGAAGACTATCACGCGCGGCTGGCCTTCGAGATCGACGTCATTACCCGGATGAATTATGCGGGCTACTTCCTGATCGTCGCGGATTTTATCCAATGGGCGAAGGCCGAAGGCATTCCGGTCGGACCAGGCCGCGGCTCCGGCGCAGGCTCGCTGGTCGCCTATGCCCTCACCATCACCGATCTCGATCCCATCCGCTTCGGTCTGCTGTTCGAGCGTTTCCTCAATCCCGAACGCGTGTCGATGCCCGACTTCGATATCGACTTTTGCCAGGACCGGCGGGGCGAGGTGATCGACTATGTCCAGCAACGCTACGGTCGCAATCAGGTCGCGCAGATCATTACCTTCGGCACGCTGCAGGCGCGCGGTGTGCTGCGCGACGTCGGGCGCGTGCTGCAGATGCCCTATGGGCAGGTCGACAAACTGACAAAATTGGTGCCGCAAAATCCGGCGGCGCCGGTGACGCTCGCGGCCGCGATTGCAAGCGAGCCCAAACTGCAGGCGTTTCGTGACGAGGATGCGGTGGTGGCGCGCGCGTTCGACATCGCGCAGCGCCTGGAGGGCCTGACCCGGCACGCTTCGACCCACGCGGCCGGCATCGTGATCGGCGATCGTCCGTTGAGCGAATTGGTGCCGCTCTATCGCGATCCGAAATCCGACATGCCGGTGACCCAGTTCAACATGAAATGGGTTGAGCCTGCGGGGCTGGTGAAATTCGACTTCCTCGGCCTCAAGACGCTCACGGTGCTGGATGTCGCGGTGAAGCTTCTCAAGCAGCGCAATATCGATATCGATCTGGCAACCGTGCCGCTCGACGATGCCTTGAGCTATCAGATGCTGGCCAGGGGCGACGTGGTCGGCGTGTTCCAGGTTGAAAGCCAGGGCATGCGGCGGGCGCTGGTCGACATGCGTCCCGATCGCTTTGAGGACATCATCGCGCTGGTCGCGCTCTATCGGCCGGGCCCGATGGCGAACATTCCAACCTATTGCGCCCGCAAGCACGGCGATGAAGAGCCGGAATATCTGCACCCGATGCTCGAGCCGATTCTCAAGGAAACCTTCGGCGTCATCATCTATCAGGAACAGGTGATGCAGATCGCCCAGGTGATGGCCGGTTATTCGCTCGGCGAAGCGGATCTCCTACGCCGCGCGATGGGCAAGAAGATCCGCAAGGAGATGGAGCAGCAGCGCGAGCGCTTTGTATCCGGCGCGACCGAACGCGGAATCTCGCGCGGGCAGGCGGACACTATTTTTGAACTGCTCGCGAAATTCGCCGATTACGGTTTCAACAAGAGTCACGCCGCCGCCTACGCGTTGGTTTCGTACCACACCGCGTACATGAAGACGCATTATCCGGTTGAATTCCTCGCCGCGTCGATGACGCTCGATATCAACAACACCGACAAGCTGTCGGAGTTTCGTGCC
Organism: uncultured Pseudomonadota bacterium; assembly: GCA_963725555.1. GTDB lineage: Bacteria > Pseudomonadota > Alphaproteobacteria > Rhizobiales > Xanthobacteraceae > Bradyrhizobium. The sequence continues at coordinate 102,895 of CAVRYV010000008.1, forward strand.
GAAGTGCAACGGCTCGGGATCAAGCTCGAGGCGCCGTCGGTCAATCGTTCCGGCGCCACGTTCGAGGTCAGCGACGGAACCATCTATTACGCGTTGGCCGGTCTGAAGGGCGTCGGCCAGCAGGCCGTCGAACTGATCGTGGAAGCTCGCAAGGGCGGGTTGTTCACGTCGCTGGCCGATTTTGCAGCGCGGGTGAATCCGCGCGCCATCAACAAGCGTGTGATCGAGAGCCTTGCGGCGGCTGGTGCGTTCGACACGCTGGATTCCAATCGCGCGAGGGTATTCGCAGGCGCAGAGGCGATCCTCGCGGCTTGCCAGCGCAGCCACGAGGCCGCGTCCGTCGGGCAGAACGACATGTTCGGCGGCGCGGCGGATGCGCCGACTATCATGCTGCCGCAGATTGAGCCATGGCTGCCGGCCGAACGGCTGCGGCGCGAATATGACGCCATCGGCTTTTTCCTGTCGGGCCATCCGCTCGATGACTACGCCACCGCTTTGAAGCGGTTGCGGGTACAATCCTGGGCCGAATTCTCGCGTGCGGTCAAAACCGGCGCGACCGCAGGCAAGGTCGCCGCCACGGTGGTGTCGCGGCTGGAGCGGCGGACCAAGACCGGCAACAAGATGGGGATCATCGGACTGTCCGACCCGACCGGTCATTTCGAGGCCGTGCTATTTTCCGAAGGGCTCGCCCAATATCGCGAGTTGCTGGAGCCGGGCGCTGCCGTGCTGTTGCAACTCGGGGCCGAATTGCAGGGTGAGGATGTCCGCGCGCGAGTGCTTCACGCCGAACCGCTGGATGCCGCCGCGGCAAAGACCCAGAAGGGCCTGCGAATTATTGTGAAGGATACCAGGTCGCTGGATTCGATCGCCAAGCGGCTGTTGCCGCCGGCAGGAAACGCTGCCAGCGGCGGCGACATCGCCCTCGTGCTGCGGCTCGACCTGCAAACCGAGGTGGAATTCAAGCTGGAAGGCCGTTTCCAGGTGTCGCCCCAAATCGCGGGCGCCATCAAGGCGGTAACGGGCGTGGAACTGGTCGAAACGCTCTGAGCCTCGTCTGAGGCCTCGGCCGACCCGGCCGCCCGGGCGCGCCAATAATGGCCGTATTTCCTTGCTTCTTGCCGGAATCCGGCTATATACCGCGCCATCTCACACGGAAACATGGCTCAAAAGGCCGTCCGGTGGCAACCGGGCCATAAGGCTCGTTTGCTCACACGTTTCCGGAGGAACCAACCGGAGAATTGAACTATGGCGCTACCCGATTTTTCTATGCGTCAGCTGCTTGAAGCTGGCGTTCACTTTGGTCACCAATCGCACCGCTGGAATCCGAAAATGGCGGATTACATTTTCGGTGCCCGCAACAACATCCACATCATCGATCTCGCCCAGACCGTGCCGTTGCTGCATCGCGCGCTGCAGGCCGTCAGCGATACCGTTGCCAAGGGCGGCCGGATCCTGTTCGTCGGCACCAAGCGTCAGGCGCAGGACGGCGTGGCTGAAGCTGCGAAGCGATCGGCGCAGTATTTCGTCAATTCGCGCTGGCTCGGCGGCACGCTGACCAACTGGAAGACGATTTCCGGTTCGATCAAGCGTCTACGTCACCTCGATGAAGTGCTCAATTCGGGCGACGCCAATGCCTATACCAAGAAAGAGCGTCTGACCCTGCAACGCGAGCGCGACAAGCTCGATCGCTCGCTCGGCGGCATCAAGGATATGGGCGGTCTGCCCGACCTGATTTTCGTTATCGATACCAACAAGGAAGACATCGCGATTCAGGAAGCCCAGCGGCTGAACATTCCGGTCGCTGCGATCGTCGACACCAATTCGGATCCCAAGGGCATCACCTACGTCGTGCCGGGCAATGACGACGCCGGCCGCGCCATCACGCTGTATTGCGATCTGATCGCCCGGGCCGTTATTGACGGCATTTCCCGCGCGCAAGGCGATTCCGGCATCGACGTCGGTGCATCGGCGCATCCCGTTCGCGAGGAAATTCCGACGGCACCACAACCTGCGGCCTTCCAGGGTCTCGCCGGGCCACGCGGTGCAGCCGACGATCTCAAGAAACTCACCGGCGTATCCGGCACGATCGAGAAGAAGTTCAACGACCTCGGCATCTTCCATTACTGGCAGCTTGCCGAACTCGATCACGACACCGCCCACAAGATCGGCGAAGAAGTGGGACTTCCGAGCCGAGCTGATGGCTGGGTGGCCCAGGCCAAGGCGATGACCGCCGAAGCCGAATAGCACAACGCGCTGGCCGGGTCGTTCCGGCCACCAACTTCAGGTTTACCCAACTGCTGGTAGTGGATGACGGCGAGGTCGAAGGCCGCGCCGCGACCGCCCTGACAGGCAGAGGATTTGCAACGATGACAACAATCACAGCGGCGATGGTCAAGGACCTGCGCGAGACCACCGGCGTCGGCATGATGGACTGCAAGCAGGCGCTCTCCGAGAATGCGGGCGACATGCAGGCGGCAATCGATTGGCTGCGCAAAAAGGGTCTGTCCAAGGCCGCAAAAAAGGCCGGACGCGTCGCGGCGGAAGGCCTGATCGGCGCGCTGACCGAGGGTCCCAAGGGCGTCGTCGTCGAGGTCAATTCCGAGACCGACTTCGTTGCGCGCAATGAACAGTTCCAGGGACTGGTCAAGATGATCGCGCAGGTCGCGATCAAAGCCGGCGCCGACGTGGCCAAGATCAAGGCCGCGAAGGTCGGTGATGTGACGGTAGAGACCGCCATTGCGGATGCGATTGCGACCATCGGCGAAAACATGACACTGCGCCGCGCTGCTTCACTCGAAGTTAGCAAGGGTGTGGTGTCGAGCTACGTGCATAACGCGGTGATCGAAGGCGCGGGCAAGATGGGTGTGATCGTGGCGCTCGAATTCGACCGGCAAAACCGACGAATTGGGCGTACTCGGCAAGCAGCTCGCGATGCATGTCGCAGCCACCAATCCGCAGGCGCTGGATGTCGCCGGTCTCGATCCCGCCGTCGTGAAGCGCGAGAAGGATGTGCTCGCGGACAAATACCGCCAGCAGGGCAAGGCTGAGAACGTCATCGAAAAGATCGTCGAGTTCCGGCTTGAAGACCTTCTACAAGGAAGTCTGTCTGCTGGAGCAGGTCTCCATCCACGCCGAGCATAATGGCAAAACGGTCGCCCAGGCCGTAAAAGAAACTGAGGGCAAGGTCGGTGCACCGATCAAGGTAACCGGATTTGTGCGCTATGCTCTTGGCGAGGGAATCGACAAGCAGGAATCCGATTTCGCAGCCGAAGTCGCGGCGGCCAGCGGCCAAAAATAACGACCGGGAATGGTGCTTTCCGGCCCGTTTTTGCGCCAGTAGCCACCGCGCGGGCGAAGGAGAGCGATCGCATCATGGCTGAGCCGGTCTATCGTCGCGTCGTGATCAAGCTTTCGGGCGAATATCTCGCCGGTACGCAATCCTTCGGTATCGATCAGCCGACCATCGACCGGATTGCCGGTGACCTGATTGCGGCCCGCAAGCTTGGCGCCGAGGTTGCGGTGGTAGTCGGTGGCGGCAACATTGTTCGGGGCGTGGAAATATCGTCGCGGGGCGTGTCCCGTCCCACCGGCGACACCATGGGCATGCTCGCCACTGTGATGAACTGCCTGGCGCTGGAGGCCGCGATCGAGCGACGGGGGACGCCGGCGCGAACGCTGTCGGCGTTCGTCATGCCGCAGATCTGTGAGCTGTTCACCCGCGCTGCGGCGCACAAATATCTCGCCGAGGGCCGGATCGTGCTGCTCGGCGGTGGCACCGGCAACCCGTTCTTCACCACGGATACCACAGCGGTGTTGCGGGCCGCCGAAATCGGCGCTCAGGCTGTGCTGAAGGCCACCAATGTCGATGGCGTCTACAGCGCGGATCCCAAAAAGGACCCCGCCGCAAAGCGATTTGACCGTCTGACCCACGCGCAGGCCGTCGAAGGCGGCTACAAGGTCATGGACGCGACTGCATTCGCGCTTGCCCGCGAGACGTCGCTGCCTATCATCGTGTTCTCGATCGCCGAGCCGGGTTCGATCGGTGCGATTCTGCGCGGCACTGGCCACGGGACGATCATCGGCGGCTGATGGGCTTGCGGATGATCCGGAGCAGGCGATGGATGGCCTCGATGGTAGGTTTCTGAGGAGGGGAAAGCGTTATGCCCACAGGTAGTTTCGACATCAACGAATTGAAGCGCCGCATGCAGGGTGCCACTCAATCGCTCAGACACGAATTAGGTGGCTTGCGGACCGGCCGGGCCGCCGCTTCGATGTTGGAACCGGTTCAGGTCGACGCTTACGGCACGCATATGCCGCTCAATCAGCTCGCGACCATCAGCGTCCCGGAGCCGCGTCTGCTTTCCGTGCAGGTTTGGGATAAGTCGATGGTCAAGGCCGTGGAGAAGGCGATCGTCGATTCGAATTTGGGCTTAAGCCCTGCCACCGAAGGACAGGTGCTTCGGCTTCGAATTCCCGAACTCAATGAAGAGCGCCGCAAGGAACTGGTGAAGGTGGCGCATAAATACGCCGAGGCGGCAAAGGTTGCGGTGCGGCATGTCCGCCGCGACGGTCTCGACACCGTCAAGAAGCTCGAAAAGAACCACGAGATTTCTGAAGACGATCAGGAACGTTTGGCCGCCGAAGTGCAAAAGGCAACCGACGGGACGATTTCGGAGATCGATCAGTTGCTTGCGGCCAAGGAAAAGGAAATCCTCACCGTTTAAGTAAGCTATTTTTGTTTGAGCATGATCTCAGAACAACGAAGCCGTTTGTTCGGGAAAACCGGTTCCCGCTTTGCCTGGATCATGCTCTGAAGGATTGATCGATGTCGAATGCAGCCGCCCCAGCTACCGAAGGCCCGGATCGAACCGACGGTCCCTTGCATGTGGCGATCATCATGGACGGCAACGGCCGCTGGGCGGCGGCCCGCGGTTTGCCGCGCGCGGAGGGTCACCGCCGCGGGGTCGAGGCGTTGCGCCGCGTCGTTCGCGCCGCCAGCGAACTCGGTATCCTGTATCTGACGATCTTCTCCTTCAGTGCGGAAAACTGGTCACGTCCGGCAACTGAAATTGGCGACCTGTTCGGCTTGCTTCGGCGATTCATCCGCAACGATCTTGCGACCCTGCACCGCGACGGCGTCCGGGTGCGCGTGATCGGCGAGCGCGACGGGCTCGAGCCCGATATCTGCACGCTCTTGAACGAAGCCGAAGAACTGACCAAGGGCAATACGAAGCTTCATCTCGTGGTCGCGTTCAACTACGGATCGCGGCAGGAAATAGCCACCGCGGCACAGCGGCTTGCGCGCGAGGTCGCCGAGGGCAGGCGAGAAGCTTCGTCGATCGATGCCGATGTGTTCGGCCAATATCTTGACGCGCCCGACATTCCCGATCCCGATCTGATCATTCGCACCAGCGGAGAGCAGCGGCTGTCGAATTTCCTGATGTGGCAGGCGGCCTATAGTGAGCTCGTGTTCGTGCCGATCCACTGGCCTGATTTCGACAAGGCCGCGCTGGAAGATGCGATCGCCGAATATGCCAGACGGGAGCGCCGTTTCGGTGGTCTGGCCGCGAAAACCGGATCGTGACCGAGGGCGATGCCGCGCCGGCGGCCGTTGCTGCGGAGGGGTCGCGCAACCTGCTGATGCGCGTTATGGCGGCGCTGGTGCTCGCTCCGATCGCAATCGCGATCGCTTACACTGGCGGGTGGCCTTGGACGCTTCTGGTAACCTTGGCAGCGATCGGACTTTATTTGGAATGGTTGGCGATCGTCGGTGCGGTGCGCCAGACGCGGGTGGTCGCGCTTGGCGTTGCCGGGCTTGCGATCACTGGACTTTGTCTCGCGTTCGGAGCGATCGACACATCGCTCGTGCCAATGGCGATGGGTCTGGCTGGCGTTGCGCTGTTTTCGACGGAGCGGCGCAACTGGACTGTGACGGGATTTGGCTACGCCGCCGCGGCGCAAATGGCATCGGTACTGGTGCGTGTTGATCAGGTCTGCGGATTTGTCGCATTGATCCTGATCCTACTGGTGGTGTGGGTGACCGATATCGGCGGCTATTTCGCTGGCCGAGGTATCGGCGGACCGAAACTCTGGCCGCGGGTCAGCCCCAACAAGACGTGGGCCGGCGCTATCGGTGGCTTCGCAGCGAGTTTGGTCGTGGCCGTGGGATTTGCGCGGCTTGGACTGGGCAAAATCGGGCCCGTTGCTGCTGTTGGGGGCGGCCTTGTCGATGGCTTCCCAGTTAGGCGATCTCTTTGAATCTGGCGGTCAAGCGCCGTTTCGGCGTCAAGGATTCCAGCCAGGTCATTCCAGGGCATGGCGGGTTGCTTGATCGCCTCGACGGTTTCGTTGCCGCGGTGGTCCTGGCGGCGATTTTCGGGTTTTTGCGGGGTGGCGTGGATGGCGTCGGCCGCGGTCTTATGGTTTGGTGAATTTATGAGCGCAGTTCCGTTGCGTAACAGCAAGGCCCCGGCGTCGGCCGTACGTGCCGTGACCGTCCTGGGGGCTACCGGTTCGATCGGCGACAGCACGATGGATTTGCTGCGGGCCTCGCCCGACCGTTACCGGGTCGAAGCTTTGACGGCCAACACCAACGTCGCGGGCCTGGCGAAGCTGGCGAAGGAATTCGGCGCGCGATTTGCGGCGGTCGCCGATCCCGGTCGGCTGGCCGAACTGAAGGACGCATTGGCCGGTACCCGCACCGAATGCGGCGCAGGCGAAAGCGCTATCATCGAGGCCGCGGCCCGTCCGGCGGATTGGATCATGGCCGCCGTCAGTGGCGCTGCCGGACTGAAACCAGCACTCGCGGCGGTGGATCGCGGTGCGACTATTGCGCTTGCCAACAAGGAATGCCTTGTATGCGCAGGTGATTTCTTCATGCAGCGCGCGGCAAAAGCCGGCGCCTGCATTCTGCCCGCCGATTCCGAACATAACGCGCTGTTTCAGGCGCTGGGTTCCGGCAATCGGGAAGAACTGGTTCGCGTCATTATCACCGCGTCGGGCGGACCATTTCGGAGTTGGGCGAGCGCCGATATCGAGCAGGCGACGCTGGCGCAGGCGCTAAGCATCCGAACTGGAGCATGGGACAGAAGATCACGATCGATTTCGGCGTCGATGATGAACAAGGGACTTGAGGTCATCGAAGCCTCATATCTGTTTGCGCTCGCACCGGATGAGATCGATGTCCTGGTGCACCCGCAGTCGATCATCCATGGCATGGTGGAATTTTCGGATCGTTCGGTGGTCGCGCAGTTGGGGGCGCCCGATATGCGCACGCCGATCGCGCATTGCCTTGGGTGGCCCGATCGCATTGCCGGACCGGCAGCCAAGCTGGATCTCGCCAAAATCGGACAGCTGACCTTCGAGGCTCCGGATTTCGATCGCTTCCCCGCGCTTCGGCTGGCTTACGATGCGCTGCGGACCGGCCGTGGCGCGACCACGGTCTATAACGCTGCCAATGAAGTGGCTGTGGCAGCGTTCATTGCTGGCAAAATCAAGTTTGGCGCGATCGCGCGGCTGGTCGAAGCGACGATGAACGACTGGGTACGTTCTGGCAATCTGGCACCGTTAACATCTGCCGACGACGCCATCGCCGTTGACCATAATGCGCGAAATAAGGCTGCCACCCTCTTGCCTCAAATTGCCGCAAAGGCATCCTAGAGGGTAGGGACGGAGCCTTCGGCTCCGGTGAAGGGAAATCGGATGGCCGAGTTTTTTCTACATAGTTTCAATGCGTTAAGTCATGGCTTTATCGGTTACATCATTCCCTTCTTATTCGTTCTGACCATTGTCGTTTTCTTCCATGAACTCGGTCACTTCATGGTTGCCCGCTGGGCGGGCGTGAAGGTTTTGACTTTCTCGCTCGGTTTTGGCCCTGAACTCACCGGGTTCAATGACCGCCACGGTACGCGTTGGAAGATTTCGGCAATTCCGCTCGGCGGCTACGTCAAGTTCTTCGGCGACGACAGCGAAGCGTCTACGCCATCTTCCGAAGCGCTCGCCGGCATGACCGAAGAGGAGCGCGCGAACAGCTTCCACTACAAGAAAGTTGGACCGCGCGCCGCGATCGTAGCCGCCGGTCCGATCGCCAATTTTCTTCTGGCGATTGTGATTTTCACTGGGCTGTTCACGTTTTTTGGCAAGCCGAGCACGTCGGCGCGCGTCGACAAGGTGGAGGCGGGGAGTGCTGCGGCCGCCGCCGGATTTGAAGTGGGCGACGTGGTGACGGCAATCGACGGCAAGGCGATCGGAAGTTTCTCCGATATGCAGCGCATCGTCGGTATTCGGGCCGGCGAACAGATGGCGTTCACGATCAAGCGCGGCGATTCGACGGTGCAATTGCGTGGCACGCCGGAACTCAAGGAAGTGAAGGACCCGTTCGGGAATGCTCATCGGCTCGGCGTGCTCGGAATCACCCGCGCGACTTCGCCCGGTGACGTCATGACCGAGCGTGTCGATCCTGCGACCGCGCTTTGGCTTGGCGTCAAGGAAACCTGGTTCGTGGTTGACCGGACATTGGCCTATATCGGCGGCGTCTTCACCGGGCGTGAGGCAGCCGATCAGGTCGGCGGTCCGCTGCGAATTGCCCAGATATCAGGTCAGGTCGCTACCATCGGTCTTGCTGCCCTCATCCATCTTGCTGCGGTGCTCTCGATTTCGATTGGTTTGCTGAACCTGTTTCCAGTTCCATTGCTCGATGGCGGTCATCTTTTGTTCTACGCGGTCGAAGCCGTGCGCGGTCGCCCGTTGTCGGACCGGGCGCAGGAGATGGGATTCCGGATCGGATTGGGGCTGGTACTCATGTTGATGGTGTTCGCAACCTATAACGACATTCTGCATCTGGCCGCTTCCTGATGCCCTGTTTGAACGGCGTGGCCGATGGGCAACGTCTTGGAATGAAATTGAAATTGCACCGCAATAGACTGTTTGCCGCCTTGGCAAAATTGGCTACAAGCAGGGCAATATTGGGATTTTGTCGGTTCGTAGGGGTGCGATCCGGCAATGGAATGACAAGGGCGCGTGGCGCATGAATGTTGGAATGCGAGTGCGGGGGTCGCTACTGGCCGCCCTCATGATGTTCGCCGTGCCGGCTGCCGCCACGCTGGGTGCTGCGCTTGTGTCTTCGCCTGCTAGCGCCCAGACCGTGTCTTCGATCGAGGTCCAGGGCAATAAGCGCGTCGAAATCGAGACCATCCGCTCGTATTTCAAGGGGGGCGTCGGTGGGCGCCTCGATCAGGCCCAGATCGACGATGGCCTCAAGGCGCTGATCGAGACCGGCCTATTCCAGGACGTCCAAATCAAGCGCGCGGGGAGTCGGATCCTGGTGGTGGTGGTCGAGAACCCCGTGATCAGTCGCGTTGTTTTTGAGGGCAACAAGAAGATCAAGGATGACCAGCTGACCGGGGAAATACAGTCCAAACCGCGTGGCACGCTCTCGCGCCCGATGGTCCAGGCGGACGCCCTGCATATCGCTGAAGTCTATCGCCACTCCGGCCGGTATGACGTCACCGTCACTCCGGAAATCATCGAACAGCCGAACAACCGCGTCGACCTGATTTTCACAATTACCGAAGGCGGGAAGACCAACGTCAAGTCGGTGGAATTCATCGGCAACACCACTTATTCGTCATATCGGCTTAAGGATGTCATCAAGACACACAAATTGAATCTGCTGAGCTTCATCAGCGGTGGTGACACCTACGATCCGGATCGGGTCGAAGGCGATCGCGATCTGATTCGCCGCTTCTATTTGAAGCACGGTTTTGCCGACGTTCAGGTTGTGGCCGCGCTGACGGAATACGATCCTGCACGCAAGGGATTTCTGGTGACCTTCAAGATCGATGAGGGGCAGCAGTACCGCGTTGCGTCGGTCAGTTTCCAGTCCAGCATCGCCACGTTTGACGGCAATACACTCAGCGGCTTCTCGCGGGTATATGTCGGGTCGCTTTATAATGCCGAAGCGGTCGAGAAGTCGGTCGAGGAAATGCAGATCGAGGCCTCGCGGCGCGGGTACCCGTTTGCGGTCGTGCGCCCGCGCGGTGATCGCAATTTCGAGGCGCACACCGTCTCGATCGTCTTTGCCATCGACGAGGGACCGCGGACCTACATCGAGCGCATCAACGTGCGCGGCAATACCCGCACCCGGGACTATGTGATCCGCCGCGAATTCGATATCTCCGAGGGCGACGCGTATAACCGCGCGCTGGTCGATCGTGCCGAACGCCGTTTGAAGAACCTCGATTTCTTTAAAACGGTGAAAATCACGACTGAGCCCGGCTCATCCAGTGACCGTGTGATTCTCAATGTCGATCTCGAGGAGAAATCCACCGGCGACTTCTCGGTGTCGGGCGGGTACTCGACGGTCGATGGTCCGCTCGCCGAGGTCAGCATTTCCGAACGTAATCTCCTGGGCCGTGGCCTATATGCCAAAGCCTCAGTCACCTATGGCGAATATGCGCGCGGGGTCTCGCTGTCATTCGTCGAGCCCTATTTGCTGGATTACCGTGTCGCACTCGGGATGGACGTGTACTATCGCGAGCAGCTCGCCAATGTTTATATTTCATACGGCACCCAGACCATTGGATTCTCGCCAAGACTGGGATTCCAGCTCCGCGAGGATCTAAGCCTGCAGCTTCGATATTCGATCTATCAGCAGGAAATCTCGCTGCCCAACACGCTCGACAATTGTAACAATATTTCGCCCGTCAACTCACTCGGGATGCCGTTCTACCCGACACCGACTTATATCAACCAGGTTCTGGGTGGCGTGGACCCCACCGGCAACTCTCAGGCCGGTCTTCCCCCGGGCTGTTTGGGTGGCGGCCAAGCTTCGCTGCCGGTTCGGCAGGAGCTGGCTAACGGTCCGGAAATTGTCTCGGCAGTGGGCTACACGCTGAACTACAACACTCTGGATAACAACAAGAACCCGACCGACGGTCTGCTCATCGACTTCAAACAGGACTTCGCCGGTGTCGGTGGCGACGTTTCCTATCTGAGGTCCTCGATTGACGCCAAATATTACACGCCGCTGGTTTCCGATATCGTCGGTCTGTTCCGTGTTCAGACCGGTATGCTCAATAGCGTCGGCGACAGCAACCTTCGAATGCTGGACAACTTCCAGATGGGTCCGAATCTGGTCCGCGGCTTTGCTCCCAACGGCATAGGGCCGCGCGATTTGACCTTCTTCCCCTATACCGGAACCGGCGATGCGCTGGGCGGCACCAAATATTGGGGTGCGTCAGCCGAATTGCAGGTGCCATTCTGGTTCCTTCCGAAGGAGATCGGTCTGAAGGGAGCTGTTCACGCCGACGCTGGCTCGTTGTGGGACTATCAGGGACCAACGCAGTGGGCCGCCACTGGCGAAATCAACGGAATGGTCAACGGACATTACTGTAACTGCGGAATGGTCTTCGATGATGCCAATGTCATCCGCTCCTCTGCCGGCGTTGGGATTATTTGGTCTTCCCCGTTTGGACCTTTGCGCTTCGATTACTCGATCCCGATCACGAAGGGCAAATATGACGTCGTGCAGCAATTCATGTTCGGCGGCGGGACTCAGTTCTGAGTTTGATCGCCGGCCGGATTGCGACGGGTAGATTGGCGCAGACGACATTTCTCCAGCAGTCAGCTCCGTCGATGCTGGGTGATCTCGCCGCGTCGACGGGGGCGCATTTGTTCTACCTCGGCGCAACCGATCCGAAGGGGGAGGGGCGCGTTTGATGGAGATACCAATCATCATTGAGGAGGTGGATATCAATGCCATCCTCAGGACGCTTCCACATCGCTATCCGATGTTGCTGATTGATCGGGTTATCAATATCCGAAGCGATTACAGTGGTATCGGTATCAAGAATGTGACCATCAACGAGCCGCCGTTCCAGGGGCATTTTCCTGAGCGCCCTGTATACCCTGGCGTGATGATGATCGAAGCGATGGCGCAGACCGCTGGCGTGATCGGCATTCTCTCAATCGAGGGCACTCAGAAGCCGCGCGCGGTTTACTTTCTTACCATCGATAAATGCAAGTTCCGCAAGCCGGTATTGCCAGGCGATACCATCGAGTATCACCTGCGCACGATCGGCCGCCGCAAGGCCATGTGGTGGTTTCACGGCGATGCTAAAGTCAACGGCA
>CAVRYV010000009.1:0-135912 GCA_963725555.1 uncultured Pseudomonadota bacterium
TTGAGCCTTATCGGCGCGTTTTGCTCGGCGTTTCCGGCGGCATCCTGTTCGGCCTGTCTGTGGCCGCCGCTTTCGGGCTCGATGGCTGGTTGGGCGGCTTCTTCGGCAGAGTGCTGGCATTGCTCTGCGGCGCGATCGGAGGCTTGCTGGTGCCGCAATTCTTCGACTTGTTTGTCATCGGTGCTTCTGCCGTCAGTGGTGCAGCTATGGTGATGACTGGCGCAAACCACATTCTTCCAGGTATCGGATTTTTCGACCGTGCTGCCGGCGGCGTGTTGCCGTCATTGGTCACCATAATTCTGGCCGTTGCCGGCGTGAGCTGGCAACGCAGCAACATCGCAAAATGGGTTTCATACGGCGCCCATAGGCTGCGACGTTTGATGCACGCCGATCTTGATTTTGCGATCCCATTTGGCCTCGATTGGATCATTGCCGATGATCACAACCTCTTTCGCCACGATATCTCACGCCTCCGGTTTTGACATGAACAGGTCCATGCCCAGCCGCTGTGATAGATACTTCGCAACGAGCTGACCCTTGACACTGTTGCCCGTGGTGTCGAGCGGCGGGGCGAAGAGGCCCAAGCCACCCTTGCCGGGAGAAACGGTGACAATTCCACCGCTGATGCCACTTTTTCCCGGCAGCCCGACCTCGTAAAGCCAGTCGCCAGAGGTCTCGTACAATCCCGCGGTTGTCATAACAGCAAGTACATAGTGACAGACGATTCGATCAACAACTCTCACCTTGGTGATGGGATTCACCCCGCCATCAGCCAAGGTGGCTCCCATCACAGCCAGATCCTTGGCGCTCACATTCAGCGCGCGCTGTGTGGTGTACAAGTCGGTTGCTTGAGCAGGGTTTGGGATGTTCTCCACTCGAAGCTGAGCAGGCCGGCGATGCTCCGATTTCGAAAGTTGGTTTCTGTTGCAGAGGCGTAAACCGGGTCGTTGAGCGAGAGCGGCCGCCCGGCGAACTCCGACAACCCGCCATAAATGAGCTGCCACTTCGTATCGGCAGACGCACCCGGTATGAGGCTCGTGGTTGCAATTGCGCCCGCGTTTACCATTGGATTTGTCCTCCATCGCTGCTGCGCTCGACGGCGGCGAGCGAATTAAAAGGAAGACCGGTTGCATTAGCAGCGCTGGCCATCGCAAAGGACCTCGGAGCTTCACCCTATCCGTTTGCGATGACCGTCGCGCTGGCCGTTGTGTTGGCGACCTTGTTCGTTATCACCGCGATGCTGGGCCTGTTCATTCTCAAATACGCGGCTACGGCCGTGCTGATGGCACCGGTGGCGCGGGGGGGGCTTCCGCGGCTTTCATGACGCCTATATCCTCGCCGGTGAACACGCTGGTGGTGGGCCCCGGGCAATATAGTTTCGGCGATTTTGTGAAGGTGGGCGTGCCCTTCACCATCATCGTAGCGATCGTGAGCGTGCTGCTAGGTTTCGATTTTCCTTCCATTCCATTAGGTGACCCATCTCCGGCCGGCAACTCCACTGCGCTCCACGCAGTGGTCCGAACGAACCGCTGATCTTCTCGCCACGCCGAGGAAGAAGCCTGTTTTCAGTTGGCGTGGGCTGCGAGATTTGGCGAGGTGGAACGCGGGTCTATTCATTTTTGTCGAATACGCCGGGAGATGTCATGCGGCAACCTCTTCCCCACTTGTGTGCACCGAAAACTTAAGTCCGGGCGTAGTGGTGGCGAAGTCCGCCAAGGATGGCGTGTGAACTGATCACACCGGGTCGATGACCGGGTGAGAAACCGGCGCGGGCGGAAGGGTAACATCGTGACCTTTCATCCAACCGAAATGAGAATTTGAAAGACCGAATGGAACTCGACGAGATGTTTTGCGTTTTAGGGCAAGGTAACCCTTGCGCGCCGGTTTCGCCGGGCGCACGCTTGCCAAGCGATTTCGCAAGAACTTACGGAGGAAGCGACCATGTCACGGGTCAAGCAAGCTTCGAAGCAGAAACGCACGACCAAAGCCGCCGCCGTGAAGGTGCTGGGTGCCGCCGGACTGAGTTTTTCGCTGGTGGGTAGTGCATCCGCATCCACGATGCCCACTGCCGGCATCCCGCAATCTGACAATACCTCGCCCAATCAGCGCTTCGTTCTTAGCGACGAGGAAATGGCCGACGTCAGTCTCGCCACGTTCTATGTCTTCGATAAGGAAAACGTTGGCAGCGGCGTGCAGGAAGCCCGAGGATGCGGTGGTTGCCGAGGTGGCGGCGGGTGCGGCGGCTGCCGTGGTTGCGGCGGGGTTCCGTGGTTGCGGCGGTTTCGGGTTCGGTGGCTGCCGAGGTTGCGGCGGCTGCGGTGGTTGCGGGTTCGGTGGCTTCTGGATCGGTGGCTGCGCGGTTGGCGTGGGCTGCGCGGTTGGCGGGGGTTGCTGCGGCTCGTGGGGAGCGTGCCGCTTGTGCTAAGTCCCACTCCCACTCGTGGCGCCCGATCAGCGAGATGTAATCCTTGTCAAAGACCGGGCTATCGTTAGTCGCTTCAGGTGAGAAAAGCTCCTGTGCCCGATAGCCGACCGCAATTAGTCTAACGATGATGGCTCCAGCTGACGTTCCGGCGACGCCCTTGAAGTGAATTTTTCTATCTTCGCACGCCTTGAGCGCGCCTACGTGCGCGAGACCCTTGCCCCGCCCTTTCGAAGATTCCATAACATTCAATTCCAAGCTTAAAGGTCGGCTGGAAATCGGTAGCATTCGTGACTAACCGCAAAATGTATGAGTTGCTTAGCGCATTTAAGGCGCGTACCGGGTACGGCGTCTTGTGCAATACCTCTCTGAACTTCAAAGGCAAAGGGTTCTCGAACAGAATGAATGTTTGACCTATCAACATATGTCATAGAGCATAAATTGGATGGCTCTGGGTTCGTGAAACTGGGAGTTCGGAGACCGGCGCCGAATTGCAAAAGCCCGCCAACGGCGGCTGCTGCTCTTTGAGGGGTGGCACCTCCGGCCTCGGGACTGCCTGGCTGGCGACGCAGTGCTGATCGCGCCGTTCTCCGCGGAGATTTCCCTGCTATCAGGGAATTTAACAGGGAATTTTGCAATTTTGGGGACTCTGACATCCGATTTCGGGGCCAGAAACCGCTGCACCGCAGCCACTTCTCGGGCAATTCCCTACTCAAATTAACAGCGAAAATATTTCAAAGAACAGGGAAATCTTGATCGGCAACAGGGAATTTTATCTGGTGGAATCCGGTTTTTCACAAAAAACGGATAACAGAAATTTTGCTAAGCCCCCTACCCCAGAATCTGATCCCAAACCTAATAAGCTCGCTCTCAACTCCCGCCCTCGCAGCTACGAGACACTGTCTGCGTATGAACGGCCGCTTCGCGCCAGCGGTGGTCGTTCCCCCGTAGGCCGGACTTTAACTCTCAAGGGGAAAGCCTCGCGTCGTTGCTCAGATCATGCGCGCAGGCGAGGCGAATGATCGTGCACTCCCAAGATTCGATACGATCTGCGTCAGCTTAAGCATCGGAACAAGGCAGAAAGTCTGGTCCAAATCGACCCGTTGGCTTTACTACTCATTAACGACAATGGAAAGCATCGTGACAGCTTAAGGATGCTTAAGGAATGATGCAATTGACAGCGGCTAGGGTGACGTACCACAGCGGCTTAAGCTGGAGCATGAGCGACATCCAAACACAAAGAGAAGTTCTGCGTCACACCGCAAGCGCATGGCAATAGCGGTAAGCCTCACCGCTGTGATGACGCTGGCAACCGTAACACTGCATTTGGGAACAGACCCGGACGCCGTCGTCCGGGTTGGACATGTGCTAACCTTGAGCCTGTGCGCCGCTATCGCAATCTCGGCCTTCCTTTCTGGCGCACTTAGCTATCGATCCGCGCTGCTCATGAAGGAACTGACGCTCACGCGGGCCGAACTCTTTCGGATATCGAGAACCGACAAATTGACGGGATTGCTCAACAGGCGCGGATTCGACGAAGCGGCTGCGGTGGCCTTGCAAAGCGCTCACGCTGCAAAGCGGCCGGTGGCCGCTATGATGTGTGACATCGATCATTTCAAGGCAATCAACGATCATTATGGGCACGAATTTGGTGACCGCGTACTGGTCAATATCGGTGAGGTGCTGCAGGCGTTTGCTGCCGACAATGAACTGTTGGTCGCGCGCTATGGTGGCGAGGAATTTGCGGTTCTTGCAGTGGGAATCACGGAAGAACAGGCAGCGATATTGGGCGAGGCCCTCCGGCAAGGTTGTAGTGGTCGGGATGTCGTCGACGAAGATAACTCAGCCCGCGTAACGATCAGCATCGGCCTGGCCGGGCCGGTCGGGGTTGCGCGATTATCTCAGCTCATGCGTGTCGCAGACGACGCCCTATACTTGGCTAAGCGGCAAGGCCGCAATTGCGTCGCGCGTGCGATTGCCGTCTCAAATTCTCTGGCTGCATAATAATCACAAAATCGGTGTTGCGAAATCCAGCGTCCGACACCTATCCTCGCAACTCCTGATGGCCAAAAACTCAGCGGCGTCCGTCCGCTTTGCCAACAGCCGTCATTCGCAACGACGTCTGCTTTTCACCCAGAAGCGGACATCGCTCACCCGCGGAGCCGTGTCAGCTTTGTGCCATGAAGGGACATCCGCGCGGCGGTTTGTACGTAATTCTGCACGAGCTAACTCATTGGAATTGTTGGGCCGAATTTCTGCACCAATGATGCCAGCCTCGGGCGCGCCCTTGGCGAATAAGACGGGCTAGTTAGGGCCTGTTGAAAAATCCCTATTACCCAAATCGGTTATCCGACGCCAACAAGTCAGATCGGCAGATCAAGCCGAGGTTTCCAGAATGGCCGAAACAGCTCGATCTTCGGGCAGCGGTTCATCACAACCTTCAGGCCGGCCGCCTCGGCCAGCCGCGCGGCCTCATCATTGCGAACGCCGATCTGCATCCAGACCACCTTGGCGCCGATCCTTATGGCCTCCTCGGTGACGGCATAGGCCGCTTCCGAGGTACGGAATATCTCCACCATATCCACCGGCCGGTCGATCGCGCTGAGCGACGAGTAGACTGGCAGGCCACGGATCCGGCTGTCGGCTTCCTTCGGGTTTACCGGGATCATGTCATAGCCGGTCTCGTGAAGAACCCGCAGGACGCCGTAACTGAACTTCGTCGGGTCCGAGCTGGCGCCGACCATCGCGATGGTCTTCACTTCCTTGAGAATTCCAGCCAGATACTCTGCCGGATAAGTTTCGTCATGGTTCATAACCTGTCCTCCATGGATCCTGGCTGCCTGGCAGGTCAGGCTTCAATTCGTCAGGCCTGAGGGGGCTTTGGAACGGATTTCGATAGAGCTTGTCATGACTTTCAACGCCGACATCGAACGTGCAGTCGCTCTTGGGGCGGGCGATGCAAAGCAGCACATAGCCATCCGCCAGCTGTCGACCATTCAGCGCGACACCGGTACGCTGATCGACCGTGCCCGACAACAGCTTGGCGGCGCAGGAAATGCAGCCGCCATAGCGGCAACCATAGGGCAGGCAGACGCCCTGGCCTTCCAGGCTGTCGAGCAGGGGCTTACGCCGATCAACCGCAAAAATCTGCCCATTCCGGTTTGCCAGCGTTATGTCGACGGTGTCCACGCGCCTACGTCCATATGTCCGAGGTACAGTCGCCTCCCGGATAGCGCGTCTCGTGGCAGCGCGCCGGGCCTCCCGGCTCCTTGCCGAAATCAACAAAGAAGTCCCTATTGATCGACATGCCGCCATTCTTGGGGTCACAGTCGACCATCAGCATGCAGCCGCCGTTTTTGCGGATCTCGGGGTAGAACTGGTTGTCCCATGTCGAGAACAGCGAGGTGGTCACGTAGAGCCGCCTTCCATCGAGCGAGAGCTGGATCATCTGCGGCCCGCCGGTGATCTTCCGGCCATTTACCCGCGGCGCCTCGCCGAGCAGGCCGCCCATCCAGACTTGGCCGGTTAGAATTGGTTTAGACGGATCGGAAATGTCATACTGGCGCAAATCGCCATGCAGCCAGTTTGACAGGTAGAGAAAGCGGTCATCCATCGACAGCAGGATCACGCTGATCAGTCCGGGCACGGGAATCGGCCAGTCCGGGTGGCGCCGGTTTTCGATGTCGATGATCTTCTCGACGACCCACTCACCCTCCTTCTTGTACCAGTGGATGATGTTCGAGGAGAGCGCGGCGCCAACAAAGCCGTGGCTGCTGTCCGGGTTGTGGTGGAAGCGCACCTCCAGCGGGATCAGGCCGTCCTCGCCCAGATAGACCGTCTTCTCGACGCTTTTCTTCGCAAAGTCCCAGAAGTGGATTTCGCGGCCGTATTTGAGGTGGCCGACCTCCTCGAGATCGAAGCCCGGCATGAAGGTGTTCGGCGCCGCCCACTCGGTGGAAACCATGACGTTGTGGCGGGGTTGGTACCAGAAGTCGTAATTGAACTTCATTCCGGCCAGGTCATTCTCCCAGCGGCCGACGATGTTGAAGTCCTGATCGAGATGCAGGAACCCGCCGGGCGCTTCACCCTTCGCATCGCCGAGCATCGAGATGATGATGTCCGAGCCGAGGCAATGCACCGTATGCGGCGCCGACAGATTGGTCTTCGCCTTGATCTCGCGGCCTTCGATCACCTTGTACAGGCTTGGTTTCTTGGGGTCGGTCGCGCAGTCGACAATGTGGAGGTTGGAGCTGCGGACCCCGGGCACGATCAGATAGCGCCGTTCGCGGGTGGCGTCGCCATGGCAGGACGAACAGGCATTCCACCCCATGTGGTGCAACTCATCGCCGATGCCGGGCATCTCCAGCCGACTGATGACCTGGCTGTAGGTCGGGCTGTTAGGATCGGCGTCGATAGTCGCCAGGTAATCAGGCTTCTGGATGCCGGTGCCGATGTAGAGGGCGACCGTATACAGCAGCAATTCCCGCGGCGCCTTCATCGCCTCCGCCGGCGACGCATAGCCAGGACCGCAGCGCACCGGTGTGCAACACTCGGCCATGGAGTCCCTCCTGTTCGTGCCCCGGGGCATCAAGCCATCTTACGCTGGGATTGATGCGTCCGCGATATGGTTTTCGCGTTGTGCCATCAGGCTGAATTCTGCCTCAGGTACGATGCCAGATGATCACTGAGATCGCGGGCGTCGTCGCCGGCGCCATCGATCAGTGTGGATTTTCGGCGACGCATGAACGGCACGCCCATCAGATATACGCCCTGAGATGAAACCACCCCGCCGTCATGACGGACCATCCCCTTGCGATCGAAAACAGGAAGCTCGAGCCAGGAATAGTCGGGGCGATAGCCGGTGGCCCAAATGATTGTCTCTGATCTCGCCAGTTGGCGAGATCCAGAGCAAGCGGCGGGGCTTCCTCGACCTCGGTCGGCGGCAGCCGGTGCGGCGGCTCGACCATGCCGTCAAAGCCGTTCGCCTGTGCCCACTCGTCGATCAGGTTCAGGAGGCGGTTCATCTTGAGATCGGAGAGCGCGCACATGTTGCGCAACGATCCGGCGAACTGTGCCTTGCCGCTTTCAGTGATGCCGCGCAAGGCGACCGACCAGCCTCACTCCGATCCCGGTGAGAGCATTGAGGTCGAGCGTCGATCGATCGGGCGTGCCGGCCAAGTTGCAGCGAAGGCACCCGCCGCGCCCGCGCGATGTCGTCGACCTCGTCATAGCGCTCGTCGAGGATACCTGCGGCATCCATCCACCACTCCAGGTCCTTGCCTCGATACATGCGGGGGGCTCGAATATGCTCACCCACCGACAGCGTTACCGGGCGTCCGGAGCGGTGTATTTCGTTGGCGATCTGCGTGCCGCTCGAGGAAGCGCCGACGACCAGCACGCCGCCAGCGGCGAAGCTGATCGGGATTTCGATATTGCTGGGTGGTGAGAGTCGTCACCGACCGCGGCACGTGATCGGCAAACCGGGTACGCAGGCAATGTTGAACGCGCCCGAGGCAATGACCACCGTGCGGCACGACCAGTCACCCTGGTCGGTTCGCACCAGATATCCCGTCTCGGTGCGGCGTACTGACGTGACCGTCGTGTGAGTCCGCACCGGGGCCGAGATCGCCTTGGGCGTAGGCCGCGATGAAATCGATGACTTCGGGCAGCGTCCTGTAGCCATCGGGATCAGGCCCACGATAGCCAAATCCGGGAAGGCGGCTCTGCCAATTGGGGGTCAACAACCGCAGCGAATCCCAGCGCTCGGTACGCCAGGTATGGGCGATTTCACCGCGCTCCAGCACAACATGATCGATCGCGCGGTCCGCAAGGCAACGGCTCATGGCCAGACCGGCGTGACCGGCGCCGATGACGACTGTCGTGACTGATGTTAATTGGGTCGCTTCCTCAGGAGGAGCCGACGATAGGCCTGCGTCGGCTCAATTCACCACAACCGTGACATTCGTCGGGTTGGTCACGATATCATAGACCGCCGATCGCTTCTGCGATTGGGCAACGAGGGCCTCGATGTCTTCGGGCTTCGCGTCGGCATCGATGTTATAGGTTACCTTGATGCCCTTGAAACCGTTGCGCACATCCTCATCGATGCCGAGGATGCCATAGAGGTCCATGTCCCCTTCAATGGTCGCCGTCACCGAGCGGAGCTGGATGTTCCGGTTTTGCGCAACCGCGGCGATGCCGGCGGTCAGACAGCTTGCCAATCCCACCAGAACATATTCGACCGGCGTTGCTCCCTTGTCCGCGGAGGCGAAAACCTCCGGATGATCGGCGTCGAACGTAAAGTTGGTCTTGCGCTGCTGTTCTTGGCCGAGACCATAAAAGCCTTCGACCGTCGAATGACTATGCGTGCCATTCTTCCATTCGCAGGCGGCGCGCCATTTGAACTGGGCGGCCTCCGGCGCGTTCGTCAGTGCCTCGCGCGCGCCGAGCAGAGCCTCGACGTTAACGCCATTGTCAACCGGATCGCTCACCATCAGCCATGGGTGTCTCCTCATGTTGAAGCCTGAAAGGTTGCTATGGATTTCGGCCGCTGAGCCTATCGCAAAGGGAAGTGCCTCGAAAGGAAAATGTCCCGGCGATGCCGCATCCGGCCTCCAATGAGAAAAATGCATCGCCCTTGTAGACAAAAGAGAAAATAATTTTTGGCGTTGACGTCAGACCATGCGATCCCGGCGAGCAACCGCAACATTTTCGTCCGCAGCTCGACGAATTCCGCCGACGCCCGGTTGCGCTCCCGGGACTGTTCGGCACGATTGCACCGGCCGTTCCGGGGCGCGGCGTAATCACCATCACGCGATCGAGCGAGATAGAGCGCCTCCTCGTGCTGCCGGAAAAACGGTTGATCGTTCCGCCGCACGCCGCGGCGTCACTAGCAACTACAGCCGCTGCGAATTGACGCGACCACGAGGCGGGAGGCACACCAGCATCACCGAAGCGCTTCGCCTCGTCGGAAGCCGGTCCAGCCGTCGGCGAAGGTCGAACTCACCATCAATGTGAATACCGCTGAGAAGCTCGCTGCCGTCCGTGCCCGCCCGAGCCGACGAGGTGATCGAATAAAGGTTCGCCACTTCTGTTGTTGTGAAGGTTTGCGGATGGCGGCCCCATGATGGTGGTGCGGCGGACACGTGGGGTCGGCGTACGCAAACCTCCAAAGGAGGAAACCGCGGGAGGTGTGGCGAGGCTGCGCGTCAGACGCTATGGGGATTTGGACGCTGGCGGTTGTTGCCGGGGTGCGTTGATCGCTTCTCTGGGGAGCAGTCGAGGGGGCGGTGAGCACTGTCGGCCGATCGCGACAGGCAGAACCGGCGTCGCGCAGCGGAGATCGAACGACAGGACGGCTGTTTGCGGGCTGCGCGATGGCGAGCATGATCATTGCCGGTCAGGAAGCAGCGATAGCAGAGGGGCCGCGCTGGGGTGTCGCCGCGAATTGACTTCGATCATGATGTGTCGATCCTGATCACGGCGGTTGATGCCGGCGGCCGATAGCGCGGCGAGGCGCCGCGCTGGAATGTCTCGATGATGACCATGCGAGCCGCCGCAGCAAGGGCACGGGTGCGAGAGTTCGGCGTCCTCGGCGCGACTGTCATCGCCGGCCTCGTGCTGTTCCGCAGGCACGTCGAGCAGGCGGCGTGCCCTGGCAATGTTGTCGGCGCGCGTGCCGCTGGCGAGCAGGCCGTAGTGGCGGATGCGGTGGAAGCCAGACGGCAGGACGTGGATCAGGAATCTGCGGATGAACTCGGCGGTAGCGAGTGTCATGATCTTCTGGCGATCACGGCCTTCGGCGCGATAGTCCTTCCATCGGAAGGTCACGCCGGTGCGGTCGCAGGCAATCAGTCTGCTGTTGGCGATGGCGACGCGGTGGGTATAGCGCGACAGATAGGCCAGCACTGCCTGTGGCCCGCCGAACGGGCGCTTGGCATAGACCACCCATTCGGCTCGGCGCAGCGGGGCGAGATAGGCCGCGAACGCCTGCGGGTCGGCGAGAGCGGCATGATCGCCGAAGAACTTCAGGTGGCCGGCCTGGTGGGCCGCGATCAGCCTCTCCAGGAACAGCCGTCGGAACAGGCGCGAGAGCACGCGCACCGGCAGGAAGAAGCCGGGGCGGCACGCCACCCAGCGCTCGCCGTCGAGCGAGATGCCGCCGCCCGGCACGATCATGTGGACGTGCGGATGATGGGTCATGCGCCGAACCCCAGGTATGGAGGACCGAGGTGATGCCGACGCGGGCGCCGAGGTGCTTTGGGTCGGCCGCGATGGTGATCAGGGTCTCGGCCGATGTCTTGAACAGCAGATCGTAGACGACGGCCTTGTTCTGGTAGGCGATGTCGGCGATGGCTGCCGGCAGCGTGAACACGACGTGATAGTACGGCACCGGCAGCAGGTCGGCCTCGCGCGCCGCCAGCCAGTCCTTTGCCGCCGCGCCCTGGCACTTCGGGCAGTGCCGGTTGCGGCAGGAATTGTACGAGATCTGGCTGTGCGCGCAGTCCTCGCAGCGCGCGACATGGCCGCCGAGCGCCGCCGTGCGGCAGTTCTCGATCGCCGACATCACCTTGAGTTGGCCGAGGCTGACATGGCCGGCATTGGCCCGGCGCCACGCCGGGCCGTGGCCGCGGAAGATGTCCGCGACCTCCAGCGATGGACGCGACACGCGCGCGCGCTTCAGGCGGGCGGTTCGGCGGCCTCCTTGAGCTTGGCCGTGATGCGATCGAGCGGGCTCATGATCTCCCGGATGGTCTTGGTGGCGACGCGGGTATAGAGCGCCGTGGTGTCGAGCTTGGCGTGCCCCAACAAGACCTGGATCACCCTGATATCGGTGTTCTGCTCCAGCAGATGCGTCGCAAAGCTGTGACGAAGGGTGTGCGGGGACACCGGCTTGTCGATCTCGGCCATCTGGGCGGCGGTATCGCAGGCGCGCCTGAGCTGGCGCGCCGACATCGGGTTGACCGGGTTCATTCCGGGAAACAGCCAGCCCTGTGGGCGTGCCGCCTTGTACCAGGCGCGCAACAGCTCGAGCAGATGCGGCGAAAGCATCACGTAGCGATCTTTGTGGCCCTTGCCCTGCTCGATCCGGATCACCATGCGCTTGCTGTCGATGTCGGATACCTTCAGCGCAACCACCTCGGACACGCGCAATCCGGCCCCATAGGCCACACTCAATGCCGCCTTGTATTTGAGCCCCGGCGCCGCATCGAGAAAACGCGCGACTTCCTCCGGGCTCAGGACGACCGGCAGCTTGCGTGGCACGTGGATAAATTGGGTATGGTTGACGATGTCGGCGCGTCCAAGCGTGATCTTGAAAAAGAACCGCAGTGTCGAGATGCTTTGGTTGAGGGTCGGAACGCCGGCGCCACTCGTCGCCAGATGAAGCTGATAGCGGCGCACGTCTTCGAAGCTCGCGGTATCGGGCGAGCGGCCGAGGAAGGCAGCGAAGTTCTTGACCCGCTGCACGTAGTCATGCTAAGTCTTCGGCGCGAACTTGCGGATCGTCATGTCTTCGATCATGCGCTGCCGCAGCGGGCTTATGGCCTTATCGGTCATGAGGGATGCTCCTGTCTTGATGAAGGTTGTGAACCCCTCATCTCAAGACAGGACGCCCCGGCACGCTATCGTGTTGGCTCTGTCGCCCGCCGCGGCGAACTACCGCGCGAGCGGTTTAGTCCCTTGGCACGTTTGAGACATGCCGTGATGTCCGATTTTAGTCCGTTATGCGCTCCAAAGCGGACGTTCGCCAACGCGAGAACGCACTTTTTCGATGCAATCTAGACGGTCCTCCAGCGAAGCAATTGTGACCATGAGATTGCGGCGGCGTGTGTCCAGATCATCAGCATCTGCGAGTGGACAATTCTTAGCGGCGTCAAGAACCTGAACAGTGCCAGCAAGCTCCGCGATTAGTCTCCTGACCTGCATCACGGCTTCTGTCGACACAATGCCGCTCTCAGCAGCGACGTGAACCTGATGTTTCATTTCAGTCCCTCCGAAGAATAATTGCCCAAACAGATTGAACTCGGAGCAGTTCAACGAAATTGGGGTTCCAATTCGCGAACGTGGAGGTGAGGTAAAAATTGGGGACCCGAAATCCATCAAATTTTCGCGGTCATGGCGAACCTATGCTGTGGACAATGCCCTTTGGGACAATTGCTCCTGACTTGTTGTTAAGTTTGGATGGGAGGGTTGGAACACTAGGCTCCCCTGGGGGCGACCAGCGCCCCAGACTACACGACTTCGGTCTCGGCTCCTTAACCGGGGCCGTTTCTCTTTTGACAGCTAAGTCGCGGACGCCGGGTGCGCAGCTCGCCAAAGGTGATCTATTGGGGGTCGTCATGGGCCGAATTTTTCGCCACGACCTGTTTTCCGGGAGCTCGGCCGGTGACTGCGACCATCGAACCGGTGTAGGTCGAATCCCTCCCGCGACCTGGAGGGCATCCCACTATGACCAGCGCCATCGTTCGTGACGGCAGACAAGCCTGGGAACGTCTCAAGCGGGGCCCTAAGCACAATTCCGGCGGCTGGGACGATTGGGTGGCGGTCGGCCGCGCCTTCCTGGAAGGCCGCGGAATCGCGATGCGGATGGCCAGGACCACGGTGCGGATGGATCACTTGCCCGAGATAGAGGCCTGGCGCGAGACCTTATCGCCGCGGCAACGGGCCCCCGTCAATGCGCCGTGTTCGGTGCTGGTGGCAAGGGCGCGGTCGAGATCCAGGACATCGTCACGTGTGACCGCGCAGGTCTCAGCCACGCAGGAACTGCAGGAACTGCAGCAAGTTTACGAAACGGGACTTACTGCAGTTCCTGCAGTTCCTGCAGGTTGAAAATCCGTGGATTTATCTGCCAGCGCTGCAACGGACGTCCGCCGGTTTCAATTCGTCGGAACGCAGCCAGCCTGCCTTAACCAGCCGATCGATCAGATCGCGGGTTTGTTCGGCATCGCGGCTGCCGCTCAGCGCGTCGCGACGAATATCCATCAATGAAACGTCCTGGCGGCGGTTGGCCTTGATCCATCGCAGCACCCGGCGCAGGTCGCTATGCCGATCGGTCAAGCCGATTTGGCGCAACGTGGCGCGGGCGTGCGGCCAGAAATATTCGGCGATCAATCGGGTCGCGGCGGCCATACAGGATTCGGAAACTTGGTCGGGTTCCATGCCGGCACTAATCCTGTCGAGGCCAGAATCCGATCGGTCATCGCGACTGGCCCAGCTCAAATACGTCAACGTACCGGCAAGCCGCAGCACGTGGGTCTCGCTCTTAACGAACCATTGCTGCTCGCGGCCATCCAAGCCGCGTTTAAGGCGATCGACCCAGATTCTGTACGCTTCGAACTGCTTGCGTGCGGCGGCCGACAATAGAATGGTCCTGGGTGCAAAATGACCGTCGGCATCTTCGTCCGGCAAGCGGATTAGTTTAGTCAGCAAGGCCTTAACCACCGGATCGACTTCGCTGATGGCATCGTCAAGCGGCACATAAGGCGGCGTCATGGGCCAGCCGAACAGAAACCGCGCATACATTCCGTCTTCGTCGCCGGCAAATGCGCGCGCGAGCTTGTCGGGCTGGAAACCGCCGGTTATGCCGACCAAGAGATTAGGGACGGTGAGGCTTCGTTTGTTATCGACGCGTTCGACAATGTGCTTTTCGCCATTCCAGCATTCCAAATAAAATCCTCTGGCGTCCGCTTGACGCCCCATGCCGGCGAACAGCCCGGCCAGTTCGTCGCGAATCTGCAGCATGCCGCGCGGCCGTACCTCGCACAGTTTCGCCAGCCGCTGGATGGTGGAATCCTGCACGTAGAGCGAAGGGTGGATGAAGTTTCCCGGATCGACCGCGTCAATCGGCATCGGTGGCGGATCGCGTGCTGGCTTGGCCTCCAGCGCCTCATGGCACGCTTTGCGCCACGCCTTCAACACTGCTTTAGCTTTCTCCGCCCGCATTCGATGGGCTTGTTCGGCCGCGCGCAACTGCGGCGAGTTTTCCTCTTCGATACGATCGAGCGCGCGCAGGATGACCCGAAGGCCGGGCGTTTTGCGATCACCGCTCTGTCCGACGATGCAGCTCCACAGCGTTGTCGGTTCGACCCACGACGACGATGCCTGAACCCGTCGCGCTTTTCCGATCAGGCTGGATACGACACCGAGCATCGGTATCGCGATGTGATCGATCCGCACGCCGGCACCGTGGGATGCCCGCAATAGCCATTCGGCCAGCGACGGAGGAAAGACATCACGCGGGAATTCCGGCAACTCGCCACGGCGGTCTTCCAGTAGGCTTTCGTCCGGCGACATCCAGGAATGATCGGCCATCTGGGAGAACGTGACAACTTTCTTGTCATCGTTGTGGCGCGCGATTCTCCAGATGTTGTCGAGCATGGTGGCGACCGGCGTCGTTCGGGTTCGAAATGGTCCGAACCCCAATCGGTGCAGCTCATCGTCTTCCTCGACGGCGCGCTCCAAATCCGGCAAGGCCGCGTCGACGTCGCCATGATGCTTGGCCAGTATCATCGCCTTGATGACCTCTAACCGTTGCGTGATGGCTGGCGTCATCGCGGGCTTCCTTCAACGCTGAACGAGCGGCGACCCGGTCGCCCTGTCAGAAGTGGCCGGGCCGCCTATCCGTCGGGCGCTTTGAGGCAAGCAGGCGCGACGTGTTCGAAATTGTTGAAGGCTCTGACAGGGCCGGCGCCATCCAAGCATAAATCAACGGATCGGAATAGACGCGCGCCCCGCGAACAGGCGTCGGCGCCGCCGTGAGGCCGTAAATCATTCGGGAGAGCGCCGAATGATTCCAAGATTCTTCGCGGGCAAAGGCAACCTGATTATCGCGATGCTATAGCTCCGCCTGTTCGCCGCTCGCCCCCGACGGCGACAATGCGCGCCGGCATCGAGCCCGGAGGTACGGCCGTTGCCGTCGCGTGTTCATTCCCCGATCTCTGATCGGATCTCCCCGGCCCCCTCAGAACATCAATGGTTCGCCCGCGGTCGCAGAAGTCGGCGGCCAAGGAGGAAATGTTTACCCGGTGTTTACCCAGGAGGCTTTCTGTGCCGTCTTTAGGGAGAAAAATCCGAGCCTTGAAAAGTCAAGAAGTGGCTGTGCTGCAGGGACTTTTGAGTGGCGCGCTCGGAGAGATTCGAACTCCCGACCCTCGGATTCGAAGTCCGATGCTCTATCCAGCTGAGCTACGAGCGCAGTTTCGAACGCATCGGATATCAGAGTTGTCAGAGCAGTTCTACGGTGCTGAAAGCCAGAACGTTTGGTGAACCTCTTTCGCCGGATTGATCCGTCAACCGGCCGCAGCAGCGGGCGGCGGATTTTCCCCGCCAATCCGGATGCTTAACGAAATCCCAACACAGTAAGGCCAGAGTTGTGCCGTCTGGTGCCGCTACGGGCCGGATTTACCGCGTCCCCATAGGCTCTTTCCGGTCCCCGATCGATCCATGCGCATCACGTTCCTGTCCCTGCTGTTGCTCCCGTTTTTGGCCGCGACGTCAGCCCGCGCCGATCTGCGCATCACCAACGATCACGGCGGCTATATGCTCGAATATAAGGCGAAGTACGAACGCATCCGTGACCGCAATGAGCGTGTCATCATCGACGGCGTCTGCAATTCGGCCTGCACCCTGGTGTTCGGCATCGTTCCGTCGAACAAGGTGTGCGCGACGCCGCGCGCCAGCCTCGGCTTCCATGAGGCCTATTACGACAAGGCGTTTACCTTCGGGATCAAGGTCACCAGCGTCGAGGGAACGACGGAGCTGATGTCCTATTATCCACAGCCGGTGAAGGACTGGATTCGCCATAATGGCGGGCTGACCACCGACATGAAGAAGATCAAGAACGGCACCGAGCTCTGGAAGATCGTCGATCCCTGTCCGGAAGAGTTCTAGCCGTTACACGCTTTTTTCCCGTGTATATGCAGGCCGTCCTTTGGCGGTCATTACTCGCGAAAGCGAACGCGGAACGACGGCCGATAGCGACGACGTGCTGCGCGCTGGCGCGGATATGGCCAAGTGATCCGGGTCAGGTCGACCTGCGCGTTTCACGATTGCCCGACAGCCCTTGTTCAGGCAATCAAAGCCGCAAATGAACAAAGACTTTGAAAATCTTGCCGCGCGCGCGGCGCCTGCGATTTTTGTCATACTCTGGAGTACCGGCTTTATCGGTACCAAATACGTGCTCCGCGACGCCGAGCCGCTAACCTATCTCGCGATCCGCATGCTTCTGGTGGTGGCGCTGATGGCGATCATCGCCGTGATCGCGCGGCCGAGATGGCCGGATTGGTCAGGCGTCGCCCACAGCATTGCCGCGGGCGTTCTGGTGCACGGATTTTATCTCGGCGGCACTGCGCTAGCGATCGCGCATTCGATTCCAGCCGGGCTCTCGGCGCTGATTCCGGGGCTGCAGCCGATCCTGACGTCGACCCTGGCAAATCGCTGGCTCGGCGAACGCGTCACGCCGTTGCAATGGAGCGGGCTGCTGCTCGGGCTCGGCGGCGTGGTGCTGATCCTGCATAATCGCCCGATGAGCGGGGAGGCGGGCTGGGGTTGGCTGGCTTCCGGCGTGTCGCTGGTCAGCATCACCCTGGGAACGCTGTATCAGCGGCGCTATTGCGGTCACATCGATTGGCGTGCCGGCAATCTCGTTCAGTACATCGCGGTCGCAATCTTCTTCGCTGCAGGGGCGTGGCTGTTCGAGGGCAATGTGGTGCACTGGACCAGCGAATTCGTGCTGGCGCTGATCTGGCTCGCGGTGGTGCTGTCGATCGGATCGATCGGACTGCTGTACTGGCTGATCCGGCGCTCGGCAGCCACGTCGGTGGCGAGCCTGTTTTACCTGGTGCCGGCGGTGACCGCGCTGATGGCCTATGTCCTGTTCGGCGAGCGGCTCGACAGGGTCGCGATCGCTGGGATGGTCGCCTGCGCCGCCGCGGTGTTTCTGGTCAATCGGCGCGTGCGGGTCTCGGCGGGCGACGCTTAGGTGTTGCGGATCGTTGCATAAGCGGCGAGCGCACGTTCGCGACCCTTCCGGTGATCGATGATCGGCTCCGGATACGTCGTGCCCAGCTTCACGCCCGAACTGGCAAGTTCAGACGGCGTCGCGCTCCATGGCTGGTGGATCACACCGATGGGCAAGCGCGCGAGCTCAGGTATCCAGTGCCGGACATAGACGCCATCGGAATCGAACTTTTCACCCTGCAGAATGGGATTGAACACGCGGAAGTAGGGCGCGGCGTCGGCGCCGCACCCGGCGACCCATTGCCAGTTGGCGGGATTGCTCCCGGGATCGGCATCGACCAGCGTATCCCAGAACCATTTTTCTCCTTCGCGCCAGTCGATCAGGAGATGCTTGACCAGAAACGACGCCACCACCATCCGTACCCGGTTGTGCATCACGCCCGTGTGCCAGAGTTCGCGCATCCCGGCATCGACGATGGGGTAACCGGTTTGCCCGCGTTGCCACGCCCGCAGTGCTCCCTGATCATGCTTCCATGGAAAGGCGTCGAAGCCGGGTTGCAGATTGCGCGTTGCCAGATCCGGCACGTCAAACAGCAGATGGCGGCAGAATTCGCGCCAGCCCAGTTCGCTGAGGAATTTGTCGATGTCGCCGGCAACGCCGTGGCGTCCGGCCGCGGCGAAGCGGGCGGCGTGCCAGACCTGCCGCGGACTGATCTCGCCAAAGCGCAGATGCGGCGAGAGCTTCGATGTGCCGTTGCGATCGGGCCGGTCGCGATCCACGGCATATCCGGCCGCGCCGCTGTTCAAGAAACGCATTGAGGCTGGCCTGCGCCGAGATCTCGCCTGGCTTCCACGTTTCGCGCAGGCCACCGGCCCAATCCGGATGCGCCGGCTCGAGCGCCCAGCTTTCGATCGCGTCGCTTGAAAGTCCGGGTCCTGGACGCAGCATCTTCGGCGCAGGCACGGGCTTGGGTGGATCGCCCAGCGCCAGCACCCGCCGCCAGAACGGCGTGAACACCCGCAAGCCCCGGTTTTCCTTGTTACGGATCTTGGCGGGGGCCACCAGAAGATCGCCGGGAAAGCTTTGCCAGGCGACGCCGATCGCCGTAAGGGCCGCAGCGACCTCATCGGCCACGGTCTGATGTGGCGCTTGCGCGATCTCATTCGAGAACACGGTATTGGCTCCGGTTTCGCGTGCCAATTCGACGATGATCTTTGCCGCGGGCCCTTTGCGCAGCACCAGCGAGGAGCCGGCCGAGTTCAGGCTTTTCTGCAAGGCTCGGAGCGACTGCGCCAACCACCAGCGAGCCGCGCCACCGAGCGGACGCCCGCGCGGCGGCCTCAGCGCGTGGCTCTCTTCGTCGAACACATAAAGACAAATGGTCGGCGCGCCGATGTTCGAGGCGGCATGCAGAGCGGGATGATCGGAAAGCCGCAGGTCGTCGCGAAACCAGACGATGCAGGGCGGGGCGGATTTGCTTGCCATCAGGCCTTAACCCGCCAATCGCAGCTTGGGTCCACTGCGAGGCATTGCAACCTTACGCGGTCCGATACGTATTATAGAGGTGCGCGCAAACGGCGCTGGAGGGCCAAGTGAAGCGATATACCATTCTCTATCTGGCGACACTGATTGCGATCGTCCCGATCGATTTTCTTTTTCTTGGTACCGTCGCCAAGGGCTTCTTTACCTCAGAGGTCGGCGACATGCTCGGTGACATCAGGCTCGCGCCCGCGATCCTGTTCTATCTGCTTTATGTGGTGGGCATTCTGATCTTCGTCAGCGGCCCGATCACCGCGACCTGGCAATCGACGCTGCTGTACGGCGCACTGTTCGGGTTGTTCTGCTACGCGACGTTCGAGCTTACGTCGCTGTCGCTCTTGAAGCATTGGACCTGGCCGGTCGTCGTGGTCGATGTTTGCTGGGGAACATTTGTCACAGCAGTATCGGCGACGATCGGGCTCGTGATCACCAACTGGATGGTCCTGAAAACATGAACTCTATTTCGTCATGCCCGGGCGCAGGCGAGGCCATCCTTTGGACAGGCCCCCGGGCATGACAGAGTTTGCGTGACGGCAACAGGTTACTTCGGCTGCGGCACGATCCGGATATAAGGCTTCGGCGACTTCCAGCCCTGCGGATAGATCGTCTTGGCTTCGTCGTCGCTGACCGAACCGGCAATGATCACGTCTTCGCCTTGCTTCCAGTCCGCCGGTGTTGCGACACGATGCTTCGCCGTCATCTGCAATGAATCGATCACGCGCAGGATTTCCTGGAAATTGCGCCCGGTCGTCATGGGATAGACCAGCACCAGCTTGATTTTCTTGTCCGGTCCGATGATGAAGACGTTGCGGACCGTCTGGTTGTCGGCAGCGGTACGCGTGGCGGCGTCACCCGAGGTGCTGGCCGGTAGCATGTCATAAAGCTTCGATACCTTGAAATCGGTATCGCCGATCATCGGATAGTTCGGCGCAGCGCCCTGGGTCTCCCGGATGTCTTCGGACCATTTGGCGTGCTTGTCGACCGGATCGACGCTCAATCCGATCAGTTTGACGCCGCGCTTGTCGAATTCCGGCTTCAGCTTCGCCAGCGCGCCAAGTTCAGTGGTGCAGACCGGCGTGAAATCCTTCGGGTGGGAGAACAACAGCGCCCAGCTGTTGCCAATCCAGTCATGGAATTTGATCTTGCCGTCGGTGGTATCAGCCTCGAAATCCGGGGCCACAACGCCAATCTGAAGAGCCATTTCGACCTCATGTCGTTCAAGTCGGGGATTAAATCGGTCTCCTAATCATAGGAGGAGGGGTCGCTGAACGGAACCGCCCCAGAAAAAGGATAAAATCATTCTCAAACTCGGCGAGTTCCTAGCATGTTCTTGTAATCGGGGTCCACCCGACGGAAAAACCACAGCGGCACCAAAAGCATGATTGCCCCCTGATCTTGCCTCTTGCGCGCGCCCCCGCTGCGGGACCATGTTGCGCGCCCCATGAACCGTGACCCACGTCACAGCGACCAATCAGCAACCATGTAAAAATGTCGGAACGCAAGTTTCGAATCATTAACCGTTCGTTTACGCCCGCATGGAAATGCTGAGACCTGAAAAAGAAAATGAAAAGAGTACCAAACTATGTCTGCCTCTGCCGCTAGCGTTGCCGAACCGATCGGCGCCATCGAGACCCCGAAGATTTCCTGCCGCAACACGGCCGCGCAAGCCCTGACGATGGTGCGCGATGGCGTAATCACCGGCGAGGGACCCACCACCCGGGGCCGCGTTCATTTCTCTCGCGCCCTGGATGCCGATGACGCCGCCTGGTGCGCACGCATCCTGACCGCAACGGCGGTGGAACATCAGCCGGTCAGTCGGGCCGAAGCCGAAGCGCTATTTGAGATCAATGATGCTGCTGCCGAGCGCAGCGACGACGGACGGTTCGACGATCTGTTGGCCAAGGCAGTAGTGCATCACGCGGCCTCCGCGTCCGGCTTGGCGGTGCCGCCGCGTACCGTTGCGCTGTCGCCGGACACCGCGATCGAAAGCTGGGCGCCGATGCGGGCGGCCAACGTCGATACCGAAATACTGGAGTGGATTTCAAGCCAGATGCGCGGCAAGCACCGCAGCAACCGGACCTTGATGACAATGGTCGCCACTATCGTCGGCGCGGCAGCATTGCCACTGGCGCAGCTGCCGAACGTGTTCGACATCGGGATGTGAATTTGCCCGGCGCCCGTCAGGGCGTTTTCCAGCGAAGTGGATGCCGGTTCGCGTGAAGAAAACGCGTCAAATAAAGAAGTCGAGCGGTGGGGTTATTTCCCCGCCGTTTTTTGTTTGCCCGCTTCGGGATCGAGCCCGACCGTTCGCCCCGGGAATCCCCCCGCATCGAAATAGCGTTGCGACAGCACCCGCTGATACTTCACGATAGTCTGCAGCCCGTTCGCTGCCGGCTTGGAGACGAACGTTGCCTCGGCTGCCTTCGGGATAATTCCGTTGGGCAGCGCCTCCGACATGACGCGGCCGATTAGTCCACCTGCGGAGGCGGTATGCAAGCCCATCAATTGCGCGATGGTCATGCCGACGTCGGCATTGCTGACCGGCAGCGGGTCGACATAGCCGGCCTTGAAGTCCGGCCCGATCGCGGCCGTGAAATTCATGGTGTCGCCGCGGCCGAAACTGCCGTGCATGCCCTGACCCTGCCGCAGCACCGTATCGGCGACTTCGACCGAGCAATTGGTCGGTTCGTCGCAGCCTGTGGTGTAGGACCGGAAATTGACGACGATTGACGGGGTCGGCGTAACCGCTTTGCCCTTGAGACCGAGCTGCGACATCTCCAGCGTGCCGGGAAAACGTCCGAATTTGTCGTCAACGAAAAGCCCGCTGACGTAATCCTGTTCGAGCAGCGCCTTGATCGTGCGCGCCGCCAATTTCTTGTCCCTGTTCGGCAAATAGATCAGATCTGATCCACCATTGTTGGCGACGACCAAATCGGGCTTGTCCGGATCGTTGCCGAGCAGACCGTTACCAGCCTTCGGATGCGCATTGTCGGCAACCCGCGCGTTCTTGTCGTTGGGATCGAACAGCGACAGTTCAAGCGACTTTGCAAGATCGATGGCGAGAAAGCCCATTGGCAGGAAGTCCTTGGGCGTGTCGTCATAGCTGGCCTTCGCCGCAGGACTGGACTTGCTCTCCTTCGAAATCGTCGAGAAGCCGTGGTCGGAGGAGATGATGATATTGGTGCTAGCGGCGAGGCCGAGATCGTCGAGCGCCTTGCGCAATTGTGCGAGGTTGTCGTCGGCATTCTTGATGCCGGCGAGTGAGGTGGGACCATTGATACCCGGGCGTTACGGTGTTGAGGCTGTCGCCGTTGTTGTGCTGACTGCCGTCGGGATCGCGCGACCAGAACACCAGAACGAACGGTTTGTTGCGCGCTTTGAACATCGGCAGCACCACCTTGGTGGCGACATCGACAAAATAGGCCTGCTGGGCGGTATTTGGTACCAAGGTACCCGGCGTCTTGGCATCACCGGCCTTGGCGCTCTCGCCGCGCGAGGGCGTTACCATCGGAAGGCCGGCCTTGGTCAACGCGGCCTGCATCTCTTGCGAGAGCGGAACGCCGTTTTTGCTGCCGGTGGTATCATCGATCACGATCGAATGCAGCCCGTCGGCGCCGACCTTGTCGGTATGGTCGAAAATCAGGGTCGGGCCCAGTTTGCCCATCGCAGCCGTGCTGTAGCCTTTGGCGCGCGCCATTTTCAGCACGGTTTCCTCATTCAGATAGTCACCGCCGAAATGCTCATCGACCTCCCGCAGAACCGGATCCAACTCCAGGAACGGTGTGACGGTGCCTCCCGCGGCCTCGACCGGATAACCGGCGTAAATGGTGTTGCTGAAGTCGCCGGTGTCGCCGAGATGGTGGCCGGTTGCCATTGCCGAGGCGTTGGCGGTGGTAAAGGTCGGAAACAGGGCGTGCGAATTCTTGAAATTGACACCCTTGTCGCGGACCTCGGCCATCGTCGGCGCCGTCTGCGGTGTCACTATCCGTCCCCGCAATCCGTCCGGCACGAACAGAATGAGATTTCTGGGCCTGTCATTCTGCGCTGACACAGCACTCGCCAGCAGCGTGGCGAGACCGGCGGATACCAACACGGCGGCGCGGCGCATCAAAATCTCTCCATGCGAAGCAAAATCGGTCCAGGTCGTTGCCTCTCTTTAGTTTTGCTGTACGACGGATTTGTTACAGGGAAGCCTGCAGGCTTCAGGCGGCGGCTCGGTGAATTTGCTCGCGCCATTACTTCGGTTTCCGACAATTATATGCCCTTCGAAAGCCGGCGGCTTGAGCATCTTCCTCGGAACAAAACCAGCGATCGGGTTTGGTCAAAGCAGGATAATTGCGACACCCCTGCATCTGATAGATGCCCACATTCCCGGTTACGCGCGCGCGCACGGCAAACTTCCCTTTGATGCTGCACCCTGATGGCATCGCGGGACGATCGGGGAACAGCACCTCGCGTATTTCACGATCTTTGTCAGGTCTGCACGATCCACCCAACAAAGCGCCGTCCTTTCGCCCGTGGCGGAATTCCTGCGGAGCCGCGAAGCAGCCTTTCCAAAAGCCGCGTCGAGCGTCCTTTGCTGCTGCTTCGTCCTCTTTGAATCGCCCTTTTGCGGATTCGGCGCTCAGGGCAAAGCCTTGACGTACTAGGAGCTGATTTAAACTGACGGCCTCGCCTTCAGCGGTGCAGATGCCAATGTGCCTTTTCCTGTAAATGGTATCGAACCCCAGATCCTCACAGCGAACCTGTCGGCCCCCGATCAAACTTGCCAATTGATCGCGGGCTGCGACGCCGCAGGCCCATGTGTCGGCATGCTCGTCGATGCACATCTGATCAAACTCCGGCGCATCAATTCCGTCGAGC
Organism: uncultured Pseudomonadota bacterium; assembly: GCA_963725555.1. Lineage (GTDB taxonomy): Bacteria > Pseudomonadota > Alphaproteobacteria > Rhizobiales > Xanthobacteraceae > Bradyrhizobium. The sequence continues at coordinate 23,784 of CAVRYV010000009.1, forward strand.
TTGAAGGTCAGGTCGGCAAGCTGAATGGCGCCGCCATCCCTGACGATCGGGCTGGCGCCCCAGCTCTGGCTTGCCGTGAGAAGGACCACTATCAAGATGAGGGAACGCATCGATGGTATCACTCTTGCGATGAGAGAACGCCGGTATGGGCATTGCAGGGTGCAACGGAGGATGGGACCAAGCAGTTTCTGGCCGGTGTTGCAGGGCGTATTCCGGCGCACGAATATCTCCCGGAAAAGCGGATTTGGGGCATATCAGCCGTTGCCTCCGGTTGGTTTTGCTGTACGACGGAATGTAACATCAACTCCCGCGTGCCAGATTGCGGGTGAGTGTCCCGCCAAAGGTTGCAAGTAAACAAGCCCATGTTCAAACGAATTCTGATCGCCAATCGCGGCGAGATCGCCTGCCGGATCATCAAGACTGCCCGCCGCATGGGAATAGAGACGGTAGCGGTCTATTCCGAGGCCGACCGGGACGCACTCCACGTCGAAATGGCCGATGATGCCGTTCTGATCGGACCGCCGGCCGCCGCCGAAAGTTACCTGTTGATCGACAAGATCGTCGAGGCCTGCCAGCGGACGGGTGCCCAAGCCGTACATCCGGGTTATGGATTTCTGTCCGAACGCGAAGCTTTTCCGCGCGCGCTGGAGAAAGCTGGAATCGTCTTCATCGGCCCCAACCCAGGCGCCATCGCTGCGATGGGCGACAAGATCGAATCCAAGAAGGCCGCCGCGAAAGCCAACGTCTCTACCGTGCCGGGCCATCTCGGCGTCATTGAGGACGAAAAGCACGCCGTGAAGATCGCCGATCAGATCGGCTATCCCGTGATGATCAAGGCCTCCGCCGGCGGTGGCGGCAAGGGGATGCGGATCGCGCATTCGACCTCGGAAGTCGCCGAAGGGTTCGGTCTTGCCAAAGCCGAAGCCAAGTCGTCGTTCGGGGACGATCGCGTTTTTATCGAGAAATTCATCGTCGATCCCCGGCATATCGAAATTCAGGTGATCGGCGACAAGCATGGCAATGTGATCTATCTCGGCGAGCGCGAATGTTCGATTCAGCGCCGCAACCAGAAAGTTATCGAGGAAGCGCCGTCGCCGCTACTCGATGAGACCACGCGTCGCAAGATGGGTGAACAGGCCGTCGCGCTCGCCAAGGCCGTCAATTACGATTTCGCCGGCACCGTCGAATTTGTCGCAGCTCAAGACAAGAGCTTCTATTTTCTGGAGATGAACACGCGGCTGCAGGTCGAGCATCCGGTGACCGAATTGATCACCGGTGTCGATCTTGTCGAGCAGATGATCCGCGTCGCAGCCGGCGAGACGCTTTCGCTGGCGCAAAAGGACGTCACGCTGACCGGATGGGCGGTGGAATCGCGGGTCTATGCCGAAGATCCATTCCGTAACTTCCTGCCCTCGATCGGCCGTTTGGTGAAATATCGCCCGCCGGTCGAGAGCAGCGTCAACGGCACACGGTTCGCAACGACACCGGCGTGCAGGAGGGCGGCGAAATCTCGATCTATTACGATCCGATGATCGCCAAGCTCGTGACCCACGGCCCATCGCGCGCCGCCGCCATCGAGGCGCAAGCCACGGCACTCGATTCATTCTACATCGACGGCATCCGCCACAATATTCCGTTCCTGTCGGCGCTGATGAATCACCCGCGCTGGCGTGAAGGCAATCTTTCCACGGGCTTCATTGCCGAGGAGTTTCCGAAGGGTTTTGCGGCGCGGGCGCCGGAAGGTGAGATCGCGCGCCGGTTGGCCGCGGTTGGGGCGGCGATCGATCACGTGCTCGGCGAACGCAAGCGGCAGATTTCCGGCCAGATGATCGGCCGTCCGGTGCAGCGTGAGCGCCGCCGCGCGGTGTGGCTGGAGCGCGACGAAATCGCGCTCGATGTGAAGCGCGAAGGCGATGATATCGCGGTGCGTTTCATCGGCGCCGATGGCGTGCCCGGCAATCGGCATCACCTGCTCTCGCTGTGGACGCCGGGCGAGCCGGTCTGGCAGGGCACCATCGACGGGCATCTGGTGGCGATGCAGGTGCGCCCCATTGCCAACGGTTTCCGCCTTGCCCATCAGGGTTTCGAAGTCGCGGTCAACGTATTCACCGAATCGGAGGCGACAGCGGCCCGGCTGATGCCGATTAAGACCGCGGCCGATACCGGCAAGAAACTGCTGTGCCCGATGCCCGGGCTGGTGGTGTCGATCGCGGTCAGCGAAGGCCAGGAGGTCAAGGCCGGCGAAACGCTGGCAGTGGTCGAAGCCATGAAGATGCAGAATGTGCTGCGCGCCGAACGCGATGGCACCGTCAAGAAAATTCACGCAACGGCCGGGGCCACGCTGGCGGTGGATGCGCTGATTCTCGAATTCGCTTGAGACACGCCTCTCCGCTGGCCGCATTCGAGTGAGATCAGGAGGACTTCGCGATGGCCTTCCGAAAGCGCCGCGAGGTGTTGCGTTCGATCCTGTCGGGATCGATCTGCATTCGTCCAGGATCGGTCTATGACGCGATTTCGATCCGGATTGCCGAGGACCTCGGGTTCGAGGTCGGCATGTTCGGCGGATCGGTTGCCTCGCTCGCCGTGTTGGGAGATCCCGACGTCGCACTGATCACGTTGACCGAGCTTGCCGAGCAGATGCGCCGGATGTCACGCGCGGCCGCGTTGCCGGTGCTGGTCGATGCCGACCACGGCTACGGCAATGCGCTCAACGTCCGCCGCACGGTTGAAGAACTTGAAACCGCTGGCGCCGCGGGCCTGACGATTGAAGACACCTTGCTCCCGCAGGCCTTTGGCCAAGCCGGGACCCAACTGATTTCGCTGGAGGAGGGGGTCGGTAAGATCAAGGCCGCACTCGACGGGCGGAACGATCCCGCCTTGGTGATTATGGCTCGCACGGGGGCTGCGGTGGTCTCCGGACTTGATGATGCGATCACGCGCGCAAAGGCCTATGAGGGCACCGGCGTCGATGCCTTGTTCTTTACCGGCGTCAAAACATGCGCGGAGCTGGAGACGATCTCGGCCGCGACGACGCTCCCGATCGTGTTGGGTGGCTTTCCCGAGGAACTGATCGATCGGGACTATCTTGCGAACCAGCGGGTGCGGATTGCACTGCAAGGGCACGCGCCGTTTGCCGCCGCGACGCAAGCGGTCTACGAGACGCTTAAAGCGCTACGCGACGGCCGGTCGCCCGCAGATTTGAAGGGCCTTGCGTCCTCCGGGCTGGTCGGTCGCGCGACCCGCGAGGCCGACGTCAGGGTACGGCTCGCGCAGTTTCTCGGAATCAAGACCAGATGAGGGGCGCGATCCGCCGGGTTACGATCCTGGGCCGGGTGCAGGGCGTCGGCTATCGCGCCTGGGTCGAGCACCAGGCGATGGTGCACGGTCTCGAGGGCTGGGTGCGCAACCGCCGGGACGGCAGTGTTGAAGCGCTGTTTGCCGGGCCGGCAGACGTAGTCTCCAATATGGCTGCATTGTGCCGGCGCGGCCCGGCATCGGCGCGCGTCGAGGCGATCCAGGATGAAGCCGTTAATTCCGATGCGCTAAATCTACGACATGCGGGCGAAAAGTTCTCCGTGCTCACGACGATCTGAGCCGCACGGGATAGCTCTTCAAGCGCGCTATGGCGCAGGGATCAGCCCATAGCGCAACATCGTTTCCTTCATCTTGGCCGGATCGGGCGCGCCGTTCGCCAGCAAGGCTGCCATATCCTTGAAGTACTGCGGACCGATCACCCCCGGGCTGAGGGTGCAAAGGCATGTCGCCGGCTCCGAGGTCCGATTCGTAAAGCCGTGCACAATGCCGCGTTTGATGAAGAGGGTTTCACCTGGAGCCAGGTCGATCTCCACGCCATCGACCCGCCAGCTCGTGGTGCCGGTGAGTCCGTAAATCGTCTCGTCCCAGCTCTCGTGATAGTGCGGTATCGGCATCCGCGCGTTTGGCTGCAGCGTCATCTCGAACATGTCGAGGCTGCCGGCGGTGTCGTCCTTGCTTTGTAGGAATCTCAGCTTGAGGGAGCCGAGATTGATGATTTCAGCCATGGTTTTTTGCTTTCATCGAACTTCCGCTTCCCGACGATCGCTTCTCTCTAGCATGCGCGGCGATGGTTCGCGCCCCATGACGCCGGTGCCCACAAACGCTTCGCGTCAATCGTTGTCCGCTGAAACAGGCCTGACGCCTCAGCTCGTTGCTTCTGGCAGGTGTAACTTCGATGATCCAAAGACCGCGTCGAACGCCTGCCGGAGCGCGATATCGACATCTGCCATGGTTGCAGTCTGGCCGAGATCGGCGAGGCTGGTAACGCCGTAGCGTGGGTCGGCCACGCCGCAAGGGACGATCCCCGCGAAGTGGGTGAGGTCGGGCGCCACATTGATGGCGATGCCGTGGAACGAGACCCAGTGCCGCAGCCGTATGCCGATGGCTGCGATCTTGTCTTCAAAGCCTGGGCCCTTGTCCGGCCGCTTCACCCAGACCCCGACGCGGTCCTCGCGGCGCTCGCCCTTGATGTGGAAGGCCGCCAGCGCCCGGATCACCCATTCCTCGAGACCGGCCACATAGGCTCGCACGTCGGGGCGCCGCCGTCTCAAGTCGAGCATCACATAGGCGACCCGTTGACCGGGGCCGTGATAGGTGAGCTGTCCGCCCCGTCCGGTGGCATACACCGTGAAGCGGGCGTCGAGCAGCCCGCCGGGCTTGCTGCTGGTCCCCGAAGTGTAAAGCGGGGGATGTTCCAGCAGCCAGACCAGTTCGGGCGCCTGATGGGCCGCAATCGCCGAAACCCGCTTCTCCATCGCCGCGACGGCCTCGGGATAGGGCACCGGCGCCTCTGCGACCTGCCATTCCACAGCTTCAGCGCCGCCTGGCGGTGCAAACGTGGTCAAATCGAGGTTTTGGCGGGTATTAACCATTAGCTAACCATAACGTGTTGATCTGGAACCACGCAATTTTGCAGTTGTAAGTATGGGTCGCTTCCCCAGTGCCAACCCTCGATAAAGTCACCGTCGATCTCATGGTGGTCCTCGGTACCACTTCGATGCCGGTTCATCAGGTGATGCGGCTGAGTCGCGGCGCCATCATCGAACTGGATGCCACCGAGGCAGATGAAGTCAAAATCCTTGCCAATAACCTGCCGATCGCCAGCGGCGTGGTGCTTGTTGACCGCAACCGTATCGCGGTCGAAGTCAAGCAGATGCTACCGCGGCAGCCTGGCACCCGGTAAGCCGATTTGAGGCTCGCGGTATCCAAAACACGGCGCCGGCAGGCCTTGTCCCTCCATCGTTGATTTGTTACATCGGCGCCGTTGATCCGGTGCGGCGCAAAGCCCGCGCCGGTCTCCCAAGCGCTCGTGGCGGAATTGGTAGACGCGCTGCCTTGAGGTGGCAGTGAGTAAAATCGTGGGGGTTCGAGTCCCTCCGAGCGCACCAATCGCTGAAATTGTGATATGCTGGCCCAAACCCAGGAGTTGAAGGGCCCTGCGACGCCGGAATCGGCATTCGATTCCGACCGGAGCATTTCGTTGCCTTGTAGCAACCTTGGTGTACGTCGATGGGCGCTTGGGGGCGGCTGGCAGATGCCGCTCCGCCAGCGCGAAGCCTTGTGGATCGCGTCCAATCAGAACTGCGATACTCGATGCTATCAGGCAATTACCTCGGAGGTGATTTTCGAGCGGCGCTTGAGAGTGACATGCCTGAATCGCAAGAGGCAATCGGCGCGACACCTCCTCAACGCTCCTGGCAATGTTCCACGAAGACGAACACCGACTTCTCCCGACGTCTTGCTGATGTGGTTCCAAACCACGATTGCGCGCGGACAGTTGAGCTATCCATCATCTTGGTTTGTTTGGTGATCTTCGCAGAGCCGAGCGGGCCGTCGCCGACAAGCAGCATCAAACCCAGCCCAGTTCTCAGGTACGATATCTGACCGCGCGGTCCTGTCCACCGGTTGGAAGGAGTCAATTCATCGCCACGGCGTGAATGGGAAAGCAAAACCCCCAACGACGCGCCTGCTCAACGTACTCCGTTCGGCAACTCGAAGCCTCGAATCATAATCTCGCAGGTAATTGACCCGTCAAAATTCCGGCAATAATTAGATGACGGAATACATGCTCACAATCCCGCCGACGTTCTCAGGAGAAGCAAATGCCCTCACAGCCCGATAGGAGCATCTACGCCGTCGTAAAGCGTTACGCCGATGCTTGGGTCGCGAATGACTTGCCGACGCTAATGGACTGCTATCACGACGAAATAGTGTTTCACTACTTTGGTCGCAGCCCACTTGCGGGCGTCCATCGCGGAAAACCCGCTTGCCTCGCAATATTGAAGCAAGTCGGAGAGAAGACAAACCGCAAACTCGTGGCAATTCGTGATGTCCTCGCTGGGGAGCACTTTGGCTTGATCGTTGCAGTCGAGCGGTTCGAACGCAAAGCGCACTCTACGGAGGTCGAACGGATGCTCAGATACAGCGTACGCGATGGCAAGTTAGACGAATGCTGGGTTTACGATGAAAACCAAAAACTTGTCGATGAATTCTGGGCCTGACGAGCGCAGAGGAATTCCTGGTTCCTTTCAGATAGGTCAACAATGACGCGCTTGATGGCCGAGGACAAAGACCTTGCGAAGGAAAGGTTTTCGTTGGCGGACATCGCGGCACGCCCCGACTTAGTCGAACAAACGGTACGTGAATATCTGCGCTCGATCCTCTATCACAACCTTGCGAAAGTCGATTTTCTTTACAAATGCGCAATGCAGTTTCGGATTCTTTGATCTCCCGGTCGACAAAGATCGCCTGTTTCAGGCGATCAAGTATCGACATGATTGCGTCCATCGCAACGGCTTTGACGCCGAGGGCAATGAACTGACAATTTTTACGAGGCAGTTCGTCCAGGAGACATCTGATCTCATGAGGGATTTTGTCGGAAAAATTCAAACGTGCATCAGGGCGAATTATCCTTCGCCGGCAAGGTGAAAAAAATGCATGTTCAAATTAACACAGGGCTGTCGGGTGTAGTTTGAAGCGTGATGACGGTACTTTCAACGAGACGAATGCGCAAGGAATCGACCGCGCCCCATCGACAGCCGATTGGCGCCTAAACTGCGTATTCCGGGCCGAAAAATTGAGATACAAAATGGGATACAAGCTGGGATACAGCAGGTCAAAAATGCACAAAATGTCTTAGCGATATCAAAGCACTGCCGGATGGTTGCTTGCGCTCCGAGCGCACCAGGCGGATAACTAATTGAATCTAAGACATTTGCTTTCGAAAGTTACTCGAAAGGCACTTTTGTGCTGGCGTAACCTGTTGAAATTCCAAGAAAGTGGTGCATCGTCTTAGAGATACAGACCCGTGGCTTCGCCACAGCACGTTTTCTTTCTCCATGGTCGCCGAATCCTCGATCAAATTTTCACAGCTCTAGGCCAATCTAAAACGCCGCGTTATTTCGGTCAGGGTATTTCACATCCAGAATCGATTGGTCGTTCGCATCCAGAAGCGAGCTCCAAGCCATTGCGCCGATCGACGCAGTACGTTTCGGCGGGCCAGTGCCGGTCTCGATGCTGACGACGATCCCACGTAGCGCGCTCTATGCCTCGGCGCCGCTCCATTTCGTCGGCGAGCAGGGCGTTACGCGCGGCGCGGTAGTCGGCGCTCTCGCCCGGAAAGCGCAGGTGGTGCAGGCCGGGAAATGCCGCGTTCATGCTGCTCTCCGGGGCGGTCGAAGCCTATTGGTAGGTCGGCTTTTGGGGCCAACCCGGCGGCGAATCCTCAAAATCCTGCTGCCGTCCATAGGGTGTCTGGTCGAGGAGGGCATAGGCGTCTGTCAGGCACCCGGTGCCGCGCGCATAGACCGAATAGGTGTGGAAGACCTCGCCGTCGACGGCAAAGAAGACGCTAAGGCCATGCTCCTCACCCTCCGTGCCATCGGGGTTTTCCGGGCCAGCATCTCGGCCTTAGGTCGGTAGTTGTATTCGACAGGCGCGACGTTCGCGTCGAGCGTGACGTGGAAGTCGTAGTTGAAGTCGCTGCCGAACGAGGAAAACCACGGGATGCTCCATCCCCTCTGCGCCTTGTAGGCGTCGAGCTTGGCTAGCGGGGCGCGCGAAACCAGAACCAGGGTCGTGTCGCGATCGTTCAGCCCCGTCTTCCAGTCTGTCGGGCTTGAAATGCACCATTGGCCTCGGTAAAGCACCTGTGCTTTCCGTGCGAGACGGAAGGCGTTGAAAATGCTTGCATGTTCTCCGCCCTCCGAGCGCACCAATCGCTGAAATTGTGATATGCCGGCCCAAACCCAGGAGTTGAAGGGCCCTGCGACGCCGGAATCGGCATTCGATTCCGACCGGAGCATTTCGTTGCCTTGTAGCAACCTTGGTGTACGTCGACGGGCGCTTGGTGGCGGCTGGCAGATGCCGCTCCGCCAGCGCGAAGCCTTGTGGATCGCGTCCAATCAGAACTGCCCGGCTGATCATCGGAGCACAGCTATGAGATTCCTGGGCTATGCCTATCGGTTTCTGTCCAATTTTGTTTTTCTGATGCTGGCCTATCTCAGCCTGAACTTCATGGAAAAGTATCAGCAACGCGCGATCGTCGCGATTTTGGTCCTGGTCTATGCGGCGATGCGCTCAGCAACGGCGCTGCGTTCGTTCTATTTCTTCCAGCGCATTGAGCGGCTCGAGCTTGAGGCACGCCGTCTTGCGAACGCGATGAGGGACGGCCCCGCCACATCGGCCGCGCGCAGACAGATCGTCAGTGATGTCGAGATCGTCCGTCGCGACGGCGAGATGAAGTCCTATATCGATCTGCTGTTTCTCGTCCTGGTCGTACTGCTGTGCGTGTCGAAGATTGTGACCGATTAGGGCTTTCCTGGGAAGAAAACGCATCAAATAAGTTAGAGCTCCAGTTCCGATTCAATCACCAAGGAAAAGGCGCTGAGCGGTCACACGTTTCTCTTCTTTTTGACCTGGACCAGATGTTTCAGCGGGCCTCTATGGGCAGCCGCTCCGTTCCGCTTCCCGCGGCTGACGAATTTTGATGCGCCGGGCTTCCGCGTTCCCCTGAGACGAGGTTTGCCACCGACGGCGGAACGGGGATCATCGGCGTTGGTCGCGGCCAGCCTTGATGAAGTGCCGCCGCTTTGATGCAAGGTCGGGACGGCTTGTTCTGCATGGCGCGAGAACGGAAGCAGCGATTGAGCCGTCGCGCGCGGGTTTTCCTGTATCGCAAAGATGCTTTGCGCCGGCACGGGCAGCGCGACAGCTTCGGTGACCGCCGCCAACCGCGATTGTCGCGGCCACGGCGCCTGCTGCGGCAGCGGAACGCCGCGCGCCTGGCGTCCGGCGACATCGAACGGCTCGTCGGCAAGCGCGATCGACTGTTCGTCATCCCAGTTCAGATTAGCCAGAGAGGGGGCGGGAAGCGTGTCGGTCCGGGCGAAGACGAAATTGCGAATTCTGGGCCAATGCGAAATCGCCACGGTTTCAGATACCGGATGCAGCAGCCACTGCTGTGGTTCTGTCGGCGTCGCCGGCCGCTCGGGTGTTGCCGGCACCACATGGACGATGCGATAGCCCTGCGTCTTCAGCTCTCGCAGAATTCTCGGCAATGCGGCCACGGTTCGCGCCTGGATATCGTGGAGCAGCAGAATGCCTTTTCCTTTCGCCTCGATCCGTTTGATCGCCAGATCGTAAACTCGCGAGGACGGAATATGCCGCCAGTCGTCCGCCGGGAAATCGGCACTCCAGGTCTGGATGCCCTGCGAGGCGAGATAGTCCTCGACGGCTTCGGCGCGCAGCAGGCCGGGGATCCGAAAGAACGGGGCAAGCGACGTGTCATCCCCAAGGGCTGCCTTGACCGATGCGATTCCGTCATCGATCTCCCGCTTGGCGCGCTCGATCGGCATTCGATCCATGCTCAGCGGATGATCCTGGGTATGGGTGCCGATGCTATGCCCGGCGTCGCGCAGCTTGCGGACGCCTTCGGGATAGGCCTGGGCCATGCGGCCGATTTCAAAAAAAGTCGCCTTGATGCATTCCGACGCGAGAATTCCAAGGATCTGATCGCTGTTGTGCGGGAGCGGCCCGTCGTCGAACGTCAACACCACCTCGTGATCTTCGAGCGGCAGCGTTTCGCGATATTGCATGGTGCCGATGAGCGGATGCTCCCGGGGATCGACCACCAGCGTTCGCGAGGTGCCGAGTGCATCGGGATGGCCGGGACAATCGGCGGCGGACGCTGCCCTGTCACCGATGCAGATGAGCAGCCCCAGGCATAAGACGGCCCATCGCCGTGTCCGGGCACCAGCCACCGCATCACCGATCATGAAGCACCACCTAAATTTCCCTTCCTGCAAAGGATAATTACACGCGGCGCGGTGAATGGCGCCTTAATTGTTAGACTTCCACAGCTGCTTTCGGGTTCAACGGGCGCGGTCTGCGTTGGCGTTGGGGGCCCCTGGCACAAGGTGGACCACGCGATAGTGATTGTCAGCAAGATAGCGCAGGAACGCCGGCAGCATGGCCGCGGTTCGTGCTTTGGGGTCGTGCAGCAGGATAATCCCCTTGCCGGCAGCCTCGAGCCGATCAGTGATCAGCTTTAATTCCTCTTTCGGCGTCATCGGATTCCAGTCGCTGGCCCAAAGATCGGCACCGAATACGACGATGCCGCGCGATTGCAGCAGATCAAGGATGGCTGGTGTGCTTTCAAAGCCTGGGAAGCGAAAGAACGGCGTGCTGGGAATCCTGGTAGCCACGCCATGAAGCGCCATCTCATCCGCGGCGATGCCGCGGTCGATCTCCTGGGTGGCCGCGCTTGGCGTCATTCGCTTCAGGCTGCGATGCTGCCAGGTGTGATGCCCGATGGTATGGCCCTCGGCCGTGATCCTTCGCACCAGGTCCGGATGTTCAGATGCGGACTTGCCGATCAGAAAGAACGTCGCGCGCACGCATTCATGGGCCAGCGCTGCCAGCACACGCGTCGTCGTGGCCGGCCACGGGCCGTCATCGAACGTCAGCACGACTTCGTGGTCGTCCAGCGGCAGCGTTTGCGGAAAGCTCTTCAACCCGACCCGCGGGGTGGCTGCGGCATTGACGGCGAGCACGCGAGAGGTGCCAAGCGTCCCTTGCCGTGGACAGTCCGCCGCCTGCGGCGTGGCCATCCACAGCATCGAAGCGACAAGGACAGCTCCCAGCACGTTTGTGCACTTTGCGATCGGGTTTGACCCCAGCATCTTTGTCATTGCGCCTGGCGTTGCCCATTAGGTAATGCGTGATGCGATAGATCAGACGAGTTCAACAATCCTGTCAAACCGGCGAGGCGGCATGGCCGAAGATCTGGACGTTGCCCAACCGGTCAGTACCTCGCTGCTCGACCGGTTCCCTATGCGCGACGAAGGTGGTGAAATGCGCCACGAATTCGTCGAGGAAATCTCGCGCGCGATCCACGCCGCCGATACGTCGTCGCTGCGCGAGATCGTAACGGAACTCCATGAGGCCGATCTCGGCGATTTGATCGCCGCGCTCCAGCCGGACGACCGTGTCGCGCTGGTGGAACTCACCGGCGCGGATTTCGATTTCTCGGCGCTTAACGAGGTCGACGACTCCGTTCGTGAGGAGATCCTTGAGGAACTCGAGCCGGAAACGGTCGCGGAGGGCGTTCGCGAGCTGGAATCCGACGACGCCGTCGAACTGCTTGAAGGTCTCGACGAAGAGGATCAGGAAGAGATCCTCGAAAAACTGCCGCGTTCGGAGCGTGTCGCGCTCGAGCGCAGCCTGCTTTATCCGGAAAATTCCGCCGGGCGGCGGATGCAGACGGAGTTCATCGCCGTGCCGCAGGGCTGGACCGCAGGGCAGGCGATCGACTACATGCGCGACACCCCGGATTTACCGGACCGGTTTTACGAAATCTATGCGGTCGATCCTGCGCAGCACTGGCACGGCGCGATACCCCTCGATGCGCTGCTGCGCTCGCGCCGGCCGGTGCCGCTGGCCGATCTGATCGACGAAGACCGCCGCCGTGTGTCGGTCCTGGACGACCAGGCCGAGGTGGCGCGGTTGTTCGGCAAGTACAATCTTGTCGCGGCCCCCGTGGTCGATACCGCAAACCGGCTGGTCGGCGTCATCACCATCGACGACGTGGTCGACGTGATCGAAGAAGAAGCCGATGAGGACCTGAAGGCACTGGGCGGCGTTACCAGCGACGAGGAATTGTCCGACAATGTCTGGACCATCGCCAGAGCTCGCTTCAACTGGCTGCTGGTCAACCTTGCCACCGCGTTTCTGGCGTCATCGGTGCTTGGCCTGTTCGAAGGCCAGCTCGAAAAGATGGTGGCGCTGGCGGTGCTGGCGCCGATCGTCGCGAGCCAGGGTGGAAATGCCGCGACCCAGACCATGACAGTCGCCGTGCGCGCGCTAGCGACCCGCGAACTCGGCTCCAATAACGCGTTTCGCGTGGTGATGCGCGAGGGCCTGGTGGGCCTCGTCAATGGTCTTGCGTTTGCGATCATCACCGGCATTGCTGCCGTGGCATGGTTCAAGATTCCGGCGCTTGGCGTCGTCATCGGCCTTGCGATGCTGTGTAATCTAGTAGCCGGTGCGCTCGGCGGCATCCTGATTCCGATGGTACTGGAGCGGGTGCGGGCTGACCCTGCCGTTGCATCGGGTACTTTCGTCACGACGGTCACCGACGTGGTCGGCTTCTTTTCGTTCCTCGGCATCGCGACGCTGTGGTTCGGTCTCAAATAGTTAAATCCAAGCGCTAAGTATCTTCAATCAAACTTTAACGCGCATCGCCGACTATGGCGCTGGCGCGATCGGTGCCTTGGGTCCAGGATCGCGCGCCAAGGCTGGATCGAACATGCAGCGCCTGCGGCTGAAAGCGGACGGACGGATCGTCGAGTTGCGGGACGGGCAGGAGTTTCCGCTCGCACCAGCGGCGTCTTCGGAGGCGGCGGCGACCCCGGCGGTTCGCGACCTTCGCCGGCGCGCCCGCCTGACGCAGCTGGAGTTCGCGGCGCGGCTCGGTGTGCCGGTTGAGACTATCCGCAATTGGGAACAGGGCAAACGCATGCCGCGCGGACCGGCACGGGCGCTTCTGGCCGTGATAGCCCATGCCCCGGAAACGGTATTCTCCGCTTTGGCCAAGGCCTGATCGCGAAAGAGGCTGGTCCCACACGCGCCGCGTCGTTGGCAGCGCAACGCCGGTCGGACATAATGGGGCTCGATTTATTCGAGTGTCTGCAACATGCAATACGTTGAGGCCAACGGCGCCAAGATTCCCGCGATCGGGCTAGGCACCTGGGAGCTGCGCGGGCGAGCCTGCGCGCGTCTGGTCGAGCAGGCGCTGAGGCTCGGCTATCGGCACATCGACACCGCGCAGATCTACGAGAACGAGCGCGAGGTCGGAGAAGGCCTGCGCGCTTCGAGGGTTCGACGCGACGAAATGTTCGTGACGACCAAAGTATGGACCACTCACTTCGCGCCGAACGACCTGGAGCGCTCCACCAAGGACAGCCTGACAAAGCTTCGACTATCCGAAGTCGATCTGTTGCTGCTGCATTGGCCTAATCCGCACGTGCCGCTGCAGGAAACGTTGGGTGCGCTGGCCCATGTCAAGAAGCTCGGCATGGCCCGGCACATCGGGGTCTCGAACTTTACCGTGGCCTTGATCGAAGAGGCCGTTGCGGCCTGCCCGGAGTCTTTGGTTTGCGATCAGGTCGAATACCATCCCTACCTTGACCAGACCAGGGTGCTGGAGGCATGCGCGCGCCTGGGCGTGGCTGTTGTCGCCTATAGTCCAGTGGCGAAGGGACGCATCAAATACGACGAGGCACTCGCACAGATCGGGCGGACCTACGGCAAGACCGCTGCGCAGGTTTGCCTGCGATGGCTCGTACAGCAGAACGTATGCGCCATACCGCGCACGTCGCGGATCGAACGGCTGTCGGAAAATATAGACGTCTTCGATTTCGTGTTGTCCGACGATGACATGCGCCAGCTCTCCCAGATGGGAAGCGCCAAGGGCCGGCTCACCGATTTTGGTTTCGCGCCGAAATGGGATTGAGGCTGCCCGCCATACGGGAGGCGACATGGCAATCTTGGTTAAGTACGGTGGCGACCGGATCGGCATACGCTCAGGCGCTGCCGTACCGGTAGTCGGTCATCTTGATAATGATCCTGGTCTTCGCCAGGGTTGAACGGTTGCAAGGCCAAGGGGATCTTTTCGCATGGCGTTGAAGCTCGTCATCGGCAACAAGAATTATTCGTCGTGGTCGATGCGGCCCTGGCTGGCGCTAAGGGCCAATCACATTGCCTTCGAGGAGATTTTCATCCCGCTTTATACCGGGGACGCAGCCAAGAAACGGATTCTGGGTTTCACGCATTCCGGCAAGGTGCCGGTGCTGCTCGATGGCGACATCACGATCTGGGATTCGCTCGCCATTATCGAATATACCGCCGAGCGGTTTCCGCAAACGCGGCTGTGGCCGGAGGACCCCGCCAGCCGCGCCCATGCGCGTTCGATTTCCGCGGAGATGCATTCTGGCTTTGCGGCGCTGCGAAAAGAATGCGGCATGAATCTGCATCGGCCGGTCGGCGGCATAACGCTGTCGACGGATGCGCGGGCCGACATCGCCCGGGTTCAGCAAATCTGGATCGAATGCCGCGAGCGCTACGGAGCGTCCGGGCCGTTCCTGTTCGGAGCGTTCGGCGGCGCGGATGCCATGTTCGCGCCGGTAGTTCACCGTTTTCGGACTTATGCCATCGAGGTGGCGCCCGAGGTGCGGGACTACATGCATACGATGATGTCGTTGCCGGCCTTTCAGGAGTGGACCAGCGCCGGCCTTGCCGAAACCCTCTTGATTGAGAGATTTGAGACGGCATGAGCATCAATTGCGCCGCGTTGGGCGCCTATGACGCCTTGACGGACGCTCGCGAAAACGGTCTAAATCCGTGACTGACTTAGCGCATCGACCAAAAGGGTACGATCATGGGAATTCTCAATTCATTGGAAGATTCGCCTGCGTTCAAGAACGCCCTCAGCCAGCTGGAGGGGGCGGTACTCCCGGCCGTGCTAGGTGAGGTGATGGGCAATGGCGGGCAGGGCGGGCTGTCCGCGATCGTCGCCAAGCTTCAGCAAGCGGGCTTTGGCGATCAGGTCAAATCCTGGATCGGAACCGGTCAGAATCTGCCGATTACAGCCGAACAATTGCAGCAGGTGCTGGGCAGCGATACCGTCAAACAATTGGCGGCGCGGTTCAATATTCCGGTTGATCAGATCTCCAAGATTTTGGCGCAACAGCTTCCCAAGGCCGTGGACGGTGCGAGCCCGCACGGCACCCTTCCGGCGTCATCATAGAGCTGTGCCCGGGCGTTTCGGATGGTGGTACCCAGATTCGTCCAAAACCGCTAAAACAGCGTTTATCACGCTGAAAAACCTGCAAAATTTGCGCACTTGCTATGTCCCGATGTAACTGGCCAAAAAGACCACCGCTGTGGTAGCCTGCGGTGGGGTTTTAGGCTGGCCATTTGCTGCGGGACCGTGAGCATGGCCGGCGTTCCTTGCGTGATGGAGAGGGCGTTGAAGCACAAATATACCGTTGGAGAGACCGTCTACTTTACAGCCAGCAACGTCGCCCGTCCGGCCGCCAGCGGCACCTATGAGGTGATCCGGCTGCTGCCAACCGATGGCGACGACTGCCAATACCGGATCAAAAGCTCGACCGAAGCTTTCGAACGGGTAGCCAAGGAAAGTCAGCTCGACATCACCTGAGCGATTGCGCGCTTGGCCAGCTGAAGCGACTTCTATTTCGGCCGCCGTCAAAAGGCCCCGTTCGCAGGACCATTCTGCGCGAGCGGATTCGGAAAACCGACTTTCACTTTCGCGGAACTCCTTTTATGCGGCGCTGAGGGACATCGCGCATGAACTGGGCGTGGGCTACATCGCTCGATCAACTCTGGCGCTCGCCGGCCTTTCCGATGTGGCTTACGCTGGCTGCTGCGGGATTCTTTGCGATCATCGTTCTCGTCACGCTGGTGCGAGCCGAGAAGTCGGTCGCTAATGGCGCCCTGACAGTTATTACGTTGTTGGCGATCGGCATCGCGGTCGCCGCCACCATTCGCGGGTTCACCCCGGGCGGCGGCAGCGCGCCCGCAGAGACCCCCTCGCTCCAGACCATGAACTTCTCGCCGCCGGCCTTGTCATGCATCGACGATCTTGCGGGAGAGGCCGTTTTGACGGCGTGCGAAAAGGCGTTGTTCGGCTCCGCTGAATCGGCTGCCGCGGCGGTCTCGTATGCCGCATCCCGGATCACGCTGCTGACCGCGTCCGGTGACGTCGCCGCGGCGAACAGAAGCATGACACCCGAACTTCAGGCGCTGCGTCACGCGGTTGAGCGCGACCGATATGGGGTGATGGCACAAGCGCTGGTCGCCCGCGATCATTGTTCGCTTTCGGAATGCCCGGCTTTCCGGGCGTTATCGGACACCCATCAGATCGTGACAAACATGGACGAGCGCACTTACGACGGCCTGATTTCGCGTTACGCACCCTCGTGGAACGCGCCTGCGGCGGCAGCGCCGGTGGTAGGGGCGCTTCCGCCATCGATGCCCACGGGCAGGCCCACCAATGCCGAGTTTCCCACGTCGGCTTCGATCCCGCCTGTCAGCATCATGACGCCGGAGCCTGGACCGTCCGCGCCGCGCGCGCCAGCGCCAGCGTCCGCCGCGAACCCGCCCGCGCCATCACCGCGCCCGACCGCGGCGCCCACGCTGGCAGCGGCCAAAAAGCCGTCGGCACCGAAACCTCCGCGCCCCCCGGCGCCGGTTCAGGTGGCGCCCGCAGCACCGCCGCCGCCGCCCGCGGCTTCAAACGATTGATCCTTTTAAAAGCGCTTGCTGATCGCTAACCTCGCGACCATGCCACTCCATCTCATCAAGCTTGCCGTCGGCTGCGATTCCGTGAAGGAACTCAAGAGCTGGGTCGCGGAACGCATGCGAACCGCAAAGCAAAAGGGCCTGCCACGTCATCATGTTCACATTACACGGATGACGCCGAAGCGCGACGAGGAGCTGCTCGCGGGCGGTTCGCTCTATTGGGTCATCCGCGGTGAGATCGCGGCCCGCGAAAAAATCATCGCGATCGAGCCGTTTCGCGATCGCGACGGGATCGGACGATGCCGATTGGTGATGCAGCCCAAAGTCGTCGCGGTGCTGCCGCGGCCAATGCGGGCCTTCCAGGGCTGGCGCTATTTCGCACAAACCGACGTCCCACCGGATCTCGGATCGGCTGGCGCCGGGGTTGCGGCGATGCCGGAGCCTCTGCGTAGGGAATTGCGCGACCTCGGACTGCTTTAGACGAGCCTCAGGCCTGGCGTCCGGAGCTGCGCTAAACCCCGATATTGTCAATCAGCCGGGTTTTGCCGATTTTGGCCGCCACCAGGATTCGCATCGGTCCATCCTTCGGCGAAGCGAGCGGCGCCAGCGTCTCGGCGTGGCGGACCTCGAAATAATCCAGCGTGAAGCCGGCGGTAGCGATAATCTCGGCGCCAGCGGCCATTGCCGCCTCGATGTTTTCCCCCGCACGCAGGCGCCGGGCGCTTTCCTGAAGCGCGCGATGCAGTTCCGGGGCCGAGCGGCGCTGGTCCGGCGACAAATAGAGGTTCCGCGAGGACATCGCGAGGCCGTCGCCTTCGCGGACGGTTTGCGAGCCTACCACTTTGACGCCCAGATCGAGATCGCCGGCCATCCGCGTGACGACCCGTAACTGCTGGAAATCCTTTTCACCGAATATCGCGAAATCCGGTCGGCACTGCGTGAACAATTTGCCGACCACGGTAGTGACGCCGCCGAAGAAATGCGGACGAAATCGATCTTCCAGACCCACAATGGCAGGTCCTTCGGTCAGAACCCGGGTGGCAAAACCGTCCGGATACATCGTCTTGACGTCCGGATTCCAGATCAGGTCGACCTTTTCGGCCGCCAGTTTGGCGACGTCGGCCTTCCAGGTGCGCGGGTAGGAACCGAAATCCTCGGTGGGCGCGAACTGCGCGGGATTCACGAAAATCGATACGATGACCTTTGTCGCACGACGCTTCGCCAGCCGAACCAGCGACACATGGCCGTCATGGAGTGCTCCCATGGTTGGCACCAGCGCGATGGTGGATTTCCTCGCGCGAAGGCCATCGAGCGCGCGACGCAACGCAGGTACCGTGCGGACGATCATGGGGCTTCGCGACATAGGGCTCAATCTGTGACGTCAGGCGGGCAGCCGGCGCTGACCTTGCGGCGGGGACGTCACCCTATCAAAGCCGATACTGCGTCGCCAAGCGTCGTCGCCAACGAATTGGGTCTGAACCGCTGCGAAAGAACGCCCGCCAATTGTGGGCTCGATCACAGACGCCGCGTAATTGTGTGTGCGATTCATGATTAAGGCAGTCGGTGCGAAGATCTGACATGTGATTGCGTATTTCGCTTGACCGCGGTCGCGCGTAATTTGAAGATATCACAGGGGTCGAAGATGCTGGTGCAGACTAGTCAAGGCCAATCGGGCTCGGCTCATGTCGTCGTGCTGGGTAACGAGAAGGGCGGTTCGGGCAAATCCACCACCGCCTTGCACATCGCCGTTGCCCTGATGAAAGCCGGCCAGCGCGTCGCCACCATCGACCTCGATTGCCGGCAGCAAAGCTTCACCCGTTATATCGGCAACCGGCGCGCCTGGGCGCGCCGTACCGGCCGCGATCTCGAGGTTCCGCTGCATTGCTGCATCAAACTTGGCGAGACCATGCAGATCGCCGACAACAAATCTTCCGAATTTCAACAGTTCATGGAGGCGGTCACCGCGGTCGAGCGGACATTCGATTTCCTCGTCATCGATACGCCGGGATCCGACAGCTATCTGATGCGCCTGGCGCACTCCATGGCCGATACGCTGGTCACGCCGATCAACGACAGCTTCCTCGATTTCGACGTGCTGGGCACCGTCGACCCCGCCACCTATTCCGTCACCGGCGAGAGTCACTATGCGGAGATGGTGCGGGATACACGGCGCAAGCGGCGTCAGCTTGACGGCGTCAGCAGTGACTGGATCGTGGTCCGCAACCGATTGTCGATGCTCGGGTCGCGTAACAAGCAGCTTGTCGCCGATAGTCTCAATGATTTGTCGTTGCGGCTCGGCTTCCGTGCAATCGATGGTTTTGCGGAGCGCGTGGTCTATCGCGAATTTTTTCCGCGCGGCCTCACGGCGCTCGATGACCTCGACGAAGCAACGCTCGGCACCCGACCGAGCATGGGTCACGTGACGGCGCGCGAGGAGGTCACCAGCCTGCTGCGTCAGTTGAAATTGCCACTCGACGAACGCGGCCGCCGCCGCGCTGCAAATCGTGCCGAATGGTTCAATCAGGTCGACAAGCCGCTCGAAGTCCACGACATCATCGGCGCCTGAGACTTTGCGCCGTAAATAGCCGCGCTGAACCTGCCTCCGCAGCTTGCGCCATTTCCAGACGTCTTAAACCATTAGCGATGTTGCCGGGATCGTAGAGGCCAGGATGCGGCCCTAGCGGTCTGATCGGGCTTGGCCGCGGCTTTCTCGAGCCTAAACCGGGCCGGTCCAATGGAACCAACTGTCCGGCGACCCGTTTTTACTTAAGTCTGTTTACTGGGTTTTTACTTAAGTCCTGAACCGGCCTTTCATTTCCGGCGTCGTACGATCCAAGACAGGCGGCCGCGTCGTATCGTGCACCTGCACAATAACTGGTTGCAGCGCACAACTATCAGGCGACCAATTCATAACATTTAGTCTTCCTGTCACTTCTCCGTCACGTATATTGACTGCCAGAAACAAGGGCCGGAGAGTCCCAAACACTGGAATTTGATCCCACTGTGATCAGGCGCCGAGGACGAACATGAAACGTGGAATTGCTGTTCTGCTTTCGCTTTGCGCGCTGGTGGCGGTCGCGTATTTCACCGCGAGCAAATGGGCGATACGCCACGAGACCATGACGTTCTACGATGCGACCCGCGACAACCGTCCGGTCGCTGTCGACGTCGCCGTGCGGCGCGACAAGGAAATGCAGGCGAGTGCCGGCATGATCACGTTGCCCGTCGCGATCCTCAACCATGGCAACACCGTCAAATTTACCGAGTACTCGTTTCTGGCGAACGTTTTCGCCGCGCGCGGCTACCTCGTTGCGAGTATCCAGCACGATCTCCCAACGGATGCGCCATTGGTGACCAAGGTCGGCGAGCTGTATGTAGGTCGTTTGCCGCAATATCATCGCGGCGTCGCCAACATCCGCTTTGCGGTCGACGAAATGAAAAAGGTCATACCCAATGCGGATTATGATCACCTGACGATGGTGGGACATTCCAACGGCGGCGACATTTCGATGTATTTCGCCAAGATGTATCCCGACCAGATCAAGAAGGTGGTCACGCTCGATAATCTTCGCGTGCCGTTTATGACCGATGGCCGATTTAAGATTTTTTCGTTCCGATCGAAGGATCCCGTGTTCAAGGCCGATCCTGGTGTCGTTCCCGGCGATGAGGATTGCGAGAAGGCCGGGATTACGGTCGTGCGAACCGGCTATCAGCACACCGATATGAGCGATCGCGGTCCCGAAGAGGTCAAGTCGACGATCGAGGGCATGCTAGACAAATTCCTTGATGACGACAGCGCGCTCAGGCCGGTGCCGACAAAGGCGCCGCCGGTACTGACCGATCCCGGCCCGGTTGCGCTTTACGCGCCGGTCAACAACTGACGATCCGCATCGCTCTTGAAGAGGTTCTGGCGTCAGGGAGATTGCACGGCATCCCTCGCACATTGACCGCTGACTGCTCCCACTCCACATAAAGGCCAGCGGCAGTCTGCGAGCGCCTTATGTCCGGTGAACCGACCAAACCGAAATCTGCGGGGAAGGCGTCCGCGGTGCTAAAGCCTGAACCCGGCAAAGCTGGCTCCGGGAGAGCCGGTTCGCTGCCGGAAGCCAAACCATCCGCTTCGGAAGAGATCGCCGCTTTCGTCGCCAGGGCCCGTGCGATGTCGCCGCACGCTGTGGGCGCAAAAGGCCGGCTGGTATTCGCCCTCGACGCCACCATGAGCCGGCAGCCGACCTGGGACATGGCCTGCGCGCTTCAAGCCGACATGTTTCGCGAAGCGGCAACGCTCGGCAATCTCGATATCCGCCTTGTTTATTATCGCGGCCTCAATGAGTGCCGTGCCAGCGGCTGGATTTCGGACACAACGCAACTGGCAAATCTGATGGGCAAGATCGATTGCCGCGGCGGCAATACCCAGATCGGCAAGGTGCTGTCAGAGGCGCGGCGCGAGGCCGTGACTTCAGGGGTGCGCGCCGTGGTCTTCGTGGGCGATGCCATGGAGGAGGCGGTCGATCAGCTTTGCGCCAAGGCAGGCGAGCTCGGGCTGCTCAAGGTGCCGGTTTTCATGTTTCAGGAAGGACATGACGGCGTGGCCGAGCAGGCATTCCGGGAAATCGCGCGTCTGACGGGGGGCGCCTGGTGCCGGTTCGACCCCGGCGCCGCCGCGCAATTGCGCGAACTGCTGCGCGCCGCAGCGGCCTATGCCGCCGGTGGTCGCGAGGCGCTGCTGCGGTTGTCGAAAACCGGAAGCGGCGCGGCCAGGTTACTCGGACAGATGAAGTAACCTCGCGCCTCGAAAGGGAAGATAGCGACCATTTCAAGATCGACAGCCGCTCTGCAAACCTCAGATTGCCAGCTCGCTTGTTTCGGCGGGTCCGCATCCGCGAATGCTTGCGAATTCCGGAACCGGAGCCAAGCATGCTTTTTGCCGCTGACCGCGCTATATTGAATTCATGCCCACCCTGATTGCCGGCGTCGTCGCCGTTATTCTTCTCTATTCGCTGCTGCAGATGTTTCGGGCGGCGAATCCGGTTGTACTTGCCCGTGCGATCAAGATCGGTGGCGGCGTGGTGTCGCTCGCGGTCGCCGCGTTCGTCGGTATCAAGGGCGAGTTGGCCGTGGCGATTCCGCTCGGCATCTTCGGCGCGGGACTACTGGGTTGGTCGCCATTCGGTGCATCGGGATTCGGCAACATCGGCGGGATATTCAAGAGCGCGGGCGCACAGCGTTCGCCAGGACAAACCTCGCGGGTCCGCTCGCAGTTTCTGGATATGAGGCTCGATCACGACAGCGGCGAACTCAGCGGCCAGATCGTGGCCGGACCGAATGCCGGTCATCTGCTCGACGAGTTCGAGCTGCCGCAACTGACGGCGATGATGTCCGGCTTCGACGCCGAAAGTGTATCGCTACTTGAAAGCTATCTGGACCGCCGGTTTCCCGCTTGGCGTCAGCACGCGCAAGGAAATGCGGCAGGGGGGCAGAGCCGCACGGCGGCGAACGGCAAAATGACGGACGAGGAGGCCTATCAGATCCTTGGCCTGCAGCCGGGGGCGGCGCGTGAGGAGATCACTCGGGCGCATCGCGCCCTCATGAAGAAACTCCATCCCGACCAAGGGGGGTCTACGTATCTCGCCACCCGTGTAAACGAGGCCAAGGATACTTTGCTTCGCACGCATCACAGCTAACTCCGGCAACGCTACCAAACGCTACTACTCGCGAGCTGCTTCTGACTTCTACTCCGGCTGACGCTCCGTTGCCGCCCGCCGTTGTCCGGCGTGGTCGATCTTTCGTCGAGCAATCTATCCGCAAAATCTTGACGAGAGGTTTGCAGGGCGCAAATTTATCGACGGCTGGACTGCCACTCGCGGACGGTCGCAAGATCGGCACCTGGCGCGGACATTCCGCCTTTACCGGCCTGAAGACTCTGATGCCTTGATTAAATCAGAACGCTGGTTCGATTTGACGAGGTTTCAGGCGAATCGGCATCTTTCCGCATCAATTGCGGCGGAGCAGGCCATCGCTCGCAAGGCTCTCTTCAGTTCCGAACGGTGAAGCAGGATATGTCGGAGCGCTTCAGCGTCCGGCACACCGCTTCGGCCTGATCGCCATCGAGGCCGGCGAAACGGGCGCGGAACAACTTCCGCTCGCCTTTGGCGACCACCGGCTCAGTAAACGGATCTGCCTTGCTGAGCAGGCCGTGAGCCTGGTCGCGCGCGACTTCGATGCGCTGCCGTGCCTCGCTTTCGCTTTCCAGCGCGCCCACCTGAATGATCCATCCGGTGTGAGCCGCAGCCGGCTTGATCGCGCCGTTCTGCTGGATGGCCTGCGGCTGGGGTTGGGCGTGAGCGTTTGGATCGGCGTAGGCCATTGCCTGCGCGGTGGAGGACGGCGAAACGCCCGGTGCCGGCAATACGCCGAGCAAGCCGTTTCCGGTGCCGTGGTTTGCCGGTTGCGGCGGCATTTCGGATTTAGCGATTTCAGTCTTGTCGGATTCGGCCTTGGCCATGATCGCGCTTGATGTCTCCGGCACTTCCGGGCGTGACGAGATCGCATTGGTAACTGGCGTGGCCGGCTGAGTCCCACCGGCCGAGGCCAGCTTCATTTGTCCCGCCTTGATCTGGACGGTCTTCACTTTGACGGGCTTCATCGGTTCGGACGAACCAGGGATCGCGGCGATAGCCTGAGACTGGATCACCCCGTTCGTAAACGGCGCGGGCTCGGGCTTGGGTTGCGTCGGCGGCACGGCTGCTGTCGCGGCGGCGATAACAGAGCGTGAAACCGGAGCGGTCGAGCGCACCGGCGGCTGCGCGGCTGGTTCGGGAGATTCTGATACGGCCTGCACGGCGCCCTGGACCTGAACCGTCTGGGTCGGCCGTGAGGCTGCTTCGGCTTCCGCGACATCGGCATTGGCTTCAGCAGGATTGCGCTCGGTGATCGCGGCAACGGTACGCTTGCTCGCGGCCTTCTCTAGGTTCTCGGCCAGCAGGTTGCGCATGATGGCGTCGCGCGAACCTCCGCTGCGGCCTCCCATGACGACGCCGACCAGATGGCGGTTGCCGCGGCGCATGGAGGTCACGAGATTGAAGCCCGACGAGCGAGTATAGCCGGTCTTGATTCCGTCGACGCCCTCGACACTGCCGAGCAGGTGATTGTGATTGCGGATGGATTGGCCGTGATAGTTGAACGTCTCGGTGGAGAAATAGCGGTAATAGCGTGGAAAGCGGTCCTGGATGGCGCGACCGAGGGTCGATTGGTCCCGTGCCGTCGTCACCTGATCGTCGTCGGGGAGGCCAGAGGCGTTGCGATAGACCGTCCGGGTCATACCTAGCGCGCGCGCCTTGTGGGTCATCAACTTGGCGAAATCGTCTTCATCGCCGGCGATGGCTTCGGCGATCACAACGGCAGCGTCGTTGGCGGAGCGAGTCACCAATCCCTTGATGGCATCTTCAACGCGGATGGTTTGACCCGGGCGCAGGCCGAGCTTGGTGGGAGCTTGGTCGGAGGCATGTTCCGATACCTGCATCTCGGTGTCGATGTTCATCTTGCCGGCGTCGAGGCGCTCGAACAGCAGGTAAAGCGTCATGATCTTGGTGAGCGAAGCAGGGTGACGGCTTGCATCGGGATTGCTGGCGGTAAGGGTCGCGCCGGAATTGCCGTCGACGATAATGGAGGAGAAGGCCGGGCTGTAGCTCTCCTCGGCGTCATGGTGGTGGTGACGCGAATGATACGCGGCATGGTAACGATGCCTGTAATGGCGCGCATCGGCGGTGTTGGGTGCAAAAACGGCTGACGCGGTGAGCGTGAGCAGCCCCAAAACGCATACCCGCGGAACGCGGGAGGAAGCCAACATTGTGCGAAGCATGAACTTCCCCGTCCAATTTCTGTCTTAATCACCGGTTCGTGAGGCTAAATTATGCTCACCGACCGACAACGTTCCTGTTCAAGGTGTCCGAATCCGGACGGTTATCTTCGCCCGAACCCAGAACTGATGGTTATGGTAGCTAAGAGGTTGCACACAAACATTTTTTGGATGCCCCCCGGAACGCGGACAGGCACCGAATCAAGGTAGGCGGCTCGAGTTTCCAAAAGATTAAGCAACCCTTGCAAGGCCCGTCGGTATTTGGTGCAAATCCAACAGATTTGTGCGTTGCACAATTATTCTTGACTATATTGTGCGGTGCACATATAGCCAAGGGCGTCAGGGGCCGGGACCTCCCGGCAGATCAGTGAAACATCAGTCTGGGAAAGGACGCCATGATGGTCAAAGTTGAGGATATTCAGCAGTACGGCAAAGAGCAGATGAACACCGTCGTTGCTTCGGCGACGACCCTTCAGCACGGCATTCAGGCGATCGCGAGCGCCTATGGCGACTATACGAAGAAGTCGTTCGAAGACACCAAATCATTCGTCGAGAAGCTGTCCGGCGTGAGTTCGATCGAAAAGGCGGTTGAAGTGCAGACCGAATATGCAAAGTCGGCCTATGAAACCTTCGTGGCCGAGTCGCAGAAGATCGCGGGCCTTTATACCGACCTCCTCAAGCAGACCTTCAAGCCGCTCGAAGGCGTCGTGGCGAAGTTCACCCCGGCCCGCTCATAATTTGCAGGTTTCCCGAAATCGGCGCTGAACTTTGCGCAATTTTCGAGGAATTGCTGTTTTCCAGGATCGAAGCCCGGCCGCGTTGGCCGGGCTTTTTTTTGTCGGGTTTCGACTGGATGTGCGGCATTATTTTGCGACTTGCGTCAACGTTACTTTGTCAAATCCGGCGGGATTGATTAACGTCGGCTGGATCGCAGAGCTCCGAGTCTCGGCCTGCCGCCAAGCGCATTTGAACCAGGATGTGCGCGCTTGCGGCGAGCCGAAGGCGGACCCATATTCCTGGTATCGATTCAGCTGATGGATCGGGGCCGGCCGCGAGCGGCGATCTGGAAGGCGTGCCTGGGAACTCTGCGATGGCTCCGACAGGAGAACATCACTTGGCCGCTGTCCGGTTACCTGTGGGGATGTCGAACACCTGTGCCATGCTGCAAGTAACTTTCAAATTCGATTCGCTCGCGCCGCCTCCCAACGCCGCATCTGCTCCCCGAATGGGCAATGATGACAATCGTGGTGGTGGGACCGGCGGTCCGGCCACATCCGTTATCGCCAAGGTCAAACCGAAGACCAAGCGCCCGAATCTCTACCGGGTCCTGATCTTGAATGACGATTATACGCCGATGGAATTCGTCGTTCACGTGCTGGAGAAGTTTTTCCAGAAGGATATCGAAGCCGCGACCAAGATCATGCTCCACGTCCATCATCATGGAATCGGGGAGTGCGGCGTGTTCACCTACGAGATCGCCGAGACCAAAGTCACGCAAGTGATGGATTTTGCGCGTAAGCACCAGCATCCTCTGCAATGCGTGATGGAAAAGAAGTAGCGCAAGGTGAAATCCGCCGAAAACGGAACGGGTTTTGCATCGTAGTTACTGATGATCAGTCGAACCGGTGTGCGCCAATCCCGGGTCGCAGCTCTCGTTTTTGCATGGGTACGGCGCGTACAGTCTTGGTCTGAGCGGGTCGCGGGAACCGGTCTTTCGTCGCGAGCGAGTGTACCTATATGAGATGACTATATGACAAAGGTTGTTGTTGCCTGACCGGGCAACGGCGATCATGATGGCCCGGGGCCACAGAGGACGCGAATGCCGACTTTTTCACAGAGCCTTGAACAATCCCTGCACCGCGCGTTGGCAATTGCAAACGAGCGTCATCACCAATATGCGACGCTTGAACATCTGCTGCTGTCGCTGATCGATGACTCGGACGCGGCGGCGGTCATGCGTGCCTGCAGCGTCGATCTCGACAAGCTGCGCACCAGTCTTGTCAACTATCTGGAAACCGAATTCGAAAACCTGGTGACGGACGGCGCCGATGACGCCAAGCCGACGGCAGGCTTTCAGCGCGTTATTCAGCGCGCGGTGATTCACGTCCAGTCATCCGGCCGCGAGGAAGTGACCGGCGCCAATGTGCTGATCGCAATCTTCGCCGAGCGCGAGAGTCATGCTGCTTATTTCCTGCAAGAGCAGGACATGACGCGTTATGACGCGGTGAATTACATCAGCCACGGGATCGCCAAGCGGCCCGGGGTGTCGGAAGCACGGCCGGTGCGCGGTGTCGATGAAGAGACCGAGACCAAGGGCAACGAGGATTCCAAGAAGAAGGGCGAGGCGCTCGATACTTACTGCGTCAATCTCAACAAGAAGGCGCGTGACGGCAAGATCGATCCGGTGATCGGACGAAATGCTGAGATCAACCGCGCGATTCAGGTGCTCTGCCGCCGTCAGAAGAACAATCCGCTGTTCGTCGGCGAAGCCGGTGTCGGCAAGACCGCGATCGCGGAAGGGCTCGCCAAGCGTATCGTCGATAGCGAAGTGCCCGAGGTGTTGGCGGCGGCGACGGTGTTCTCGCTCGACATGGGCACTTTGCTCGCGGGAACGCGCTATCGAGGTGATTTCGAGGAGCGGTTGAAGCAGGTCCTCAAGGAGCTTGAGGCGCATCCGAACGCGATTCTGTTCATCGATGAGATTCATACCGTGATCGGTGCCGGTGCGACTTCCGGCGGCGCGATGGACGCATCCAATCTGCTCAAACCGGCATTGGCGTCGGGTACGATTCGTTGCATGGGCTCGACCACCTACAAGGAATATCGGCAGCATTTCGAGAAGGACCGCGCGCTGGTGCGCCGGTTCCAGAAAATCGATGTCAATGAACCGACGGTGGAGGACGCGATCGCAATCCTCAAGGGCCTGAAACCCTATTTCGAGGACTACCATCGGCTCAAATACACCAACGAGGCCATCGAAGCCGCGGTGCAATTATCGTCGCGCTACATTCACGACCGCAAGCTGCCAGACAAGGCGATCGACGTGATCGACGAATCCGGTGCCGCACAGATGCTGGTCGCGGAAAACAAGCGCAAGAAGACCATTGGCATCAAGGAAATCGAAACCACCATCGCGACCATGGCGCGGATTCCGCCAAAGAGCGTATCGAAAGACGATGCCGAGGTTCTTAAGCATCTCGAGCAAACACTGAAACGCGTGGTGTTCGGTCAGGACAAGGCGATCGATGCGCTCTCGGCCTCGATCAAATTGGCGCGGGCCGGGTTGCGCGAGCCGGAAAAGCCGATCGGCTCGTATTTGTTCTCGGGTCCGACCGGCGTCGGCAAGACCGAGGTCGCAAAGCAGCTCGCAGCCTCGCTGGGCGTCGAACTGATCCGCTTCGACATGTCGGAATATATGGAGCGTCACACCGTGTCGCGCCTGATCGGCGCGCCTCCGGGATATGTCGGCTTCGACCAGGGCGGTCTGCTCACCGATGGCGTCGATCAGCATCCGCATTGCGTGGTGTTGCTCGACGAAATCGAGAAGGCGCATCCCGACCTCTACAACGTGTTGCTGCAGATCATGGATCATGGCCGGCTGACCGACCACAATGGCAAGCAGGTCAATTTCCGCAACGTCATCCTGATCATGACGACCAATGCGGGCGCAGCCGATCTGGCACGCCAGGCGTTTGGCTTCACCCGCAACAAGCGGGAAGGCGACGATCATGAAGCCATCAATCGCCAGTTTGCACCTGAATTCCGCAACCGGCTCGATGCCATCGTTTCGTTCGCGCATCTCAACGCCGAAGTGATCGGCATGGTGGTCGAGAAGTTCGTGCTGCAGCTGGAGGCACAGCTTGCCGATCGCGACGTGACCATCGAGCTGTCGGAGCCCGCCAAGGCTTGGCTGGTTCAGCATGGCTACGATGAGCAGATGGGCGCGCGGCCGATGGCCCGCGTGATTCAGGAACACATCAAGAAGCCGCTGGCGGACGAGGTGCTGTTTGGCAAGCTCAAGGGCGGCGGACACGTCCGCGTCGTGCTGGTCAAGGACGAGGCGGCAACGGAACCGGATCAGGAAAAAATCGGCTTCGAATATGTCGAGGGGCCGGTGACGCCGAAGCCGGAGAAGCTGCCAGGTGCGCGGAAGCGCACCGTGTCGCGGAAGCCGAAACCGAGTGGCCCCAGCGGCGGATCGGGACCCGCTTCACGAGGTCCGCTGGTCAAGGTCTAGGCGGCGGATACCGCGAAACAGAAGAGCCGGCGCGTCGCCAGACCGCCGGCTTTTTGATGCGATATTTTGAGCCGATATCATGCAGTGGAAAGTCATCCACAGGCGACGTTCGCGGCCTCGGGCACGACAAGAAATGTAATGGTGGCCGGCGCCATCGTCAAAGTGCCGGCGGCTGTTGCAATCGCTGTGAGGCGCGGCATCTGGTCTTCCGGCCCAAGCGCAAGCGTGCGGCCGTTCAGCTGTATGGTTGCATCCTGCAAGTTCTCTGCATTGAGGGTGTAACGCTGTGATGCGCTGGGAAGCCTCAGTGAGTGGGGCGTGTTTCGGTCGGTATTGATCACCAGCAGAACAACGCCGCCCGGCGTCACGCGTTGGCAATGCGCGTAGACATGAAGGCCCGCTTGAGTGGGCACACCTAAGTCGAGCACGGTGGTTCCCATCAGTTGCCGCCACAGCCATGCGCCCCAGTAATTTGGCCGCGGTGCCAGCGTTCGCTCGTCAAGCAGGCCGTAGTCGCTCGCCGCGAGCGTGTTGTGCATGACCACCTGAACGCCGGCTTTGGCCAATCGACCAAGCTGATCGAGATATCTGAACGTATCCAGGAAAGTTGCAGCCCAGGGATTGCCACCGCAGGCCGTCTCCGCGGTTTCGGTCAGCCAGATCGGCTTGTCAGGTTCAAATCGGTCTCGAAGGATTCCGATAGAATGCCAGCGTCTGATCAGTCCCCGAGAGCCAAGCCTCGGTAAGTGCCGATTCCGGCGTGGCCGTACCGGCGCAACGCTCCGACAGCGCGCCATAATAATGATACGAAACTGCATCGATGCCGGGGCTTGACGCCGCGAGCAGCTCGGAAGCCTCCGACGCCTCATTTATCGTGCCAGGACCAAGGATCATCATCTCCGGAACGGCCTGCTTCACAAACGCATGGAACACTTTGAAGTCGCGTTCATATGCGGCCGAATCGTATTCGGCCGGCAGGCCGCCGATGGCGACGAGATTGGGCTCGTTCATGAACTCGGCGGCGGCGATACTGCCTCCCGCCATGCGCGTGTAGTCGAGAAGTTGACGCGCTTGATCCGATGTCCAGATGCCGGCCTTGTCGCGGTTGCCTAGGCCGACCGCAAACGAAATCACGATCCGCGCGTCGACCGCCTGCGAAAAATCGATCACCTCACGCCACTGTTGGCGGGTCAAGACGGCTTTGAATCCTGGTGGCGGCGCAGCGCGTGCGGCCTCCGAATCCGAAAAATGCGTGGTGTTTGCCCAGGTGCCGCTGACCCGCAGATAGGCGGGCGCAAGCGCCGATGCGAGGCGTCGCAGACGAGTGTTGGTCAGATCGATCGGCGGCCGATATTGGAACAGATCTGAATTCTTGTTCGCCGGCGCGTCCGATCCGGATGTGGCCGCGCTCGGTGGACGCGCGGCCTGAGTGCCTCGCTCCGGACCGTACGGCTTCCAGAATTCTCCGCCGGTCACTTCGATCATTTCGATGTTGTAGGACTGGTAGCGCTGGTCGACCGTGCCGACCCGGGGCATGCTCGCAGGCGTGATCGACAAGTCGTCGGCGAAAGCCGACGCGCTTGTAAGCGCGACGAGCAAAATCGATGTCAGGCAAGTGGAAAGTTTCGCGCCGATCGTGCCATTTTCATCCATGCGATTTTTCCCATGCCTGGACGAAGGGATTTATTGGGCGCAGCCCAACGCTAGCACCCGCACGGGATATCAGGTTCGGGGCACTTGACCAGGCGTTGCTCGCATTCAGCCTTCTAGAAGCTCTTTGATGCGGCGCTGAAGTTGTCGTTTTTTTTCCTCGCTGCGGCGCAGCCGCTCTCCGAGATCGGACTCTGGCATCTCGGATGGCTTCTCATCACTGAACGCGATGCCGACGAAGTTATCGCGCCACCAGATGATCCTGGCGAGGAACGAGCGGCCTTTTCGCGCCACGGCCAGCGACATCTGCTCGCCCGGAAAGTTAACGATGTTGCTGAATTCAAGCCCGGCGCCTTTTTCGGACATGTTGCGGACGACGCAATCTCTGGATCCGCCCCGTTCGCCGATTTTGGCGATCCCACCGTAAATCACCTTGTCTCGCGCGCTCTTGCGTCGATCCAACATCGAATAAATCTCCCGATCAAAGAGAGGGAACTCTACCCCGGTTCCCCACGGGCGAAAGGCCGCAGCCGGCAAAATACCGTGTTAACGTAAACCGATCTGGGCCAGGATGCTGCGAATTTCGGGCTTTCGGCGCGGTTTCAAGCCGGCTGGCGTGCAGAAAACGCGTCAAACATTGAAGTAGCGCCGCGCGCGAACGCCTATGCTGCGCTTTCGCGCAAGCCCTGCGCGATTTCCTTTTGCGCATCGAATTCGCGCCGCCGTCGCGCCAGCTCCTCGGCGCTGAGCAATGCAACGTTATTGTAGTCGCGCTTCCAGGAAGCGTCGGCGCTCCAGCGCAACTGCGACTGCACCGTGGTCTGCGGACCTCGGGCCGTTTCCAGCACGCGCAGCGCTTGCTCCAGCGTGAAGGCCTGGGAGGCACGATCGTGAGGCTTACCGGCCGAGTTGCCCAGCGGAAAATCGCTGAACAAAAACCGCGGCACTGCGGCATGTTCGACGATGTCCTTGGCGCAACCCATCACCACCGTGGAAATGCCGTTGGCCTCCAGATGTCGGGCGATCAGGCTGATGGTCTGATGGCATACCGGGCAGTTCGGCACCAGCACCGCGGCATCCACCTGATCGTCCCGGCAACGCGCAAGGATCTCCGGTGCATCCGTATCGAGAGTTACGCGATGGCTGCGGTTGGTGGGCGCGCCGAAGAAGCGCGGCGCGATCTCCCCGATCCGGCCCTGGCTTGCCAGCCGCTGCAATTGCGGCAGCGGAAACCAGGTGCCGCTGTCATCGGCTGACGTATGCACGCGATCGTAAGCGACATGCGAAATCCGCAAATCGTGGGATTTCGAGGTATCGCCGTCATAGACGGAGTAGAATTTGGCGCCGCCATTATATTTGGCGCCCGGGCCTTGATCGCCTTTAGCGGGATCGAAGGGGGCTGCGGTCGTGACGATGGCGAGGCGCGACTGGCGAAGTGGCTTTAGGAGGCGCTGGAACGGCGCCTCGACATGGTGCGCCCAGCGGTAGGGCGTCGTGTAACCGATCGCCTCATAATATTCGCGGGTCCGCGCCATATAGGGGATTGGCACGTCGTCGTCGGGTGCGAAGCCGAGCTGGTCGTCGGGCGGTGCGGCCATGTCTTGCGCTCCCACATGCGCGCCATCTTTGATCGATAGCTAGACAGTCTTAAGGGGGTGTCAAGCAGGTCGCGCGGGAAGGGGAAATGACGGTGCGAACGGTCATCGGTCGGCGTGCGGTGCTCTGCGCGGTGGTCGTGACGTTGTGTCTCCCGGCGGGGCGCAGCGTTGCCGAAGACGCGCCGGCCAGCGGCGAAGTCGCAAAGCCGAGCCTCGAAGAACTTGCCATCCCTAAACAAAACGGATGACAAAAAGGATGAAAGCAAAAGCGAGCCGCAAAAGCCTGCCGAAACCGCCGCAGAGATCGATACCCGCGAGGCGATGTGCCTGATGATTAAATCGGCGGCAAGAGCGGAAAATCTGCCGCTTGAGTTTTTTGCGCGCGTGATCTGGCAGGAAAGCCGATTTCAATCGGATGCCGTAGGGCCCGCTACGCGCAACGGCCAGCGCGCCCAAGGTATCGCACAATTCATGCCGGGCACCGCCAGTGAGCGCCGGCTGCTCGATCCCTTCGATCCGGTGCAGGCGCTGCCGAAATCCGCCGAATTCCTCAGCGAATTGCGCGGCCAGTTCGGCAATCTCGGGCTCGCCGCTGCTGCCTATAATGCTGGACCGCATCGGGTGCAGGAATGGCTGGCCGGGACGGGCACCATGCCGCAGGAGACCCGTAACTACGTCCGCGCCATTACGGGCACAACGGTTGACGACTGGGCCGCGATCGGCACCAGCGGCAAAATGCCTGACCGCGCGCCCACCTCGAACTGTCGGGAGCTGATGGCCTTGCTCAAACGCGCACCCAATCCCTTCGTCACCCAATTGGAACAGCATGTGAGGCTGGCCGAGGCGCGGGCATGGGGTGTGCAGCTTGCCGCCGGCTTCAGCCGCGACAAGGCGCTGGCGATGTATTCGCGCGCAATCAAACGGCTGGGCGCCGTCATTGGCGATCAGGATCCAAGTCTGTTGAGTTCGGTGATGCGCAGCCGGGGCAGCCGCACATTCTACCAGGTCCGGATCGGCGCGGACACGCGGCCTGCGGCCGACGACCTTTGCAATCGCATCCGGCGTGCCGGCGGTGCCTGTTTTGTATTGCGAAACATGAACATCGCGGGCTGATCGCCCGAGCACCTGACTGGCCGGTCGCGCGGTTCGCTTGACGCTGGCTGGTTTCGCCAGACTTATGCCGAACCGCCCATTTGATTCGGTTGCCCGTGCCGCTTCCCGCTCTCAATTCGCCGCAATGGCAAAGTTCGCTGCGCACCTTCGCGTGGGGAATGTGGTCGATCACGTCGACGGTGCTCGCCCTCGTGCTGTTTGCGACCTATCTCGGCATCGGCGCGCTGGCCCATGGCACACATTTCAGCCTGGGCTGGGTGCTGGCGAGCACGCTTTTCGTTTGGGCGGGGCCAGCGCAGATCATCCTGATTTCGACGCTCGGTTCCGGCGCCACCGTCGCCCAGGCGGCTATCGCCGTTGGCGTTAGCGCGATCCGGCTGTTTCCCATGGTGGTAGCGGTGCTGCCGATGCTGCGCACGCCGACAATGAAGCGGCGTCATCTGGTGCTGGCGACCCACTTCATCGCGGTCACATTGTGGGTCGAATGCTTTCGCTTGCTGCCACAGGTGCCGCGCGAACGACGTCTCGTCTTCACCCACGGGCTGGGCACTGGACTGGTCTCGCTCTGCCTTGTTGCCACCACGGTCGGCTATGGCCTCGCCGCCAATCTTCCGCAACTGTTTGCCGCGGCGATCCTGCTATTGACGCCTCTGGCATTTCTACTCTCCACCGCGCGCAATTGCCGGCAGCTTTCCGATATTCTGGCGCTGGTGCTGGGGCTGGCGCTGTTTCCGCTCGCGGCGATGCTGCACACCGGCGTCGATATTCTGATCAGCGGCGTCTCGGCCGGCACCATCGCCTATGGCGTGCACTGGTGGCGGAGGCGCGCATGAGCGATTTCATCGGCGATTGGAACGCGCTGCTGGTGTTATTGATCGCGGGCTTCCTGCCCAACGAGTCGTGGCGGATGCTTGGACTTTGGCTGGGTGGCGGCATCGACGAGGGTTCCGAATTGCTGGTCTGGGTGAGAGCGGTTGCGACCGCGATTCTGGCCGGCGTGATTGCGCAAATTCTGGTATCTCCGCCGGGCGCGCTGGCCGGCGTGCCGGGCTGGCTGCGCTACGCGGCGGTGGCCGCGGGATTTGCCGCCTTCATCGCGACGCGGCGGTCGATTTTTGCTGGCGTGGCGTGCGGTGAACTGCTGATGCTTGCTGGCAAATGGTGGCTCGGCTAATGACCTCGGATCGTGTCGAACGGTCTGACGAGAGGCAGTGATGGTTCGAGAGAGTGAAATCCGCGACGGAGAACTCGCCGTCGAGATGCCGCCGACACGGGATGGCGGGCTGGTGTTCATCGGCCGCATTCGCACCCCCTGGACCTCGCGTCTTGCGGCTCCGCGGCAAGGGCGTCACGATGGCCCGGTCTGCCGGCTCGAGATCTTCGAGCCATGGGTGCCGGCGCTGAAGGGGGTCGATTTCTATTCCAACCTTGAAGTGATCTATTGGCTGCATCTGTCGCGCCGCGACCTCGTGCTGCAAAGCCCCAAGAACAATAAATCGACGCGCGGCACATTTTCGCTGCGCTCGCCGGTGCGGCCGAACCCGATCGGCACCTCGATCGTCAAGCTGGTCGGGATCGAGGGCAATACGGTTCTGGTGCGCGGCCTCGATTGCCTCGACGAGACGCCGTTGCTGGACCTCAAGCCCGATCGCTGCGAGTTCACGCCACAGGCGCCGCCGCAGCCCGGGGATTTCGAGGCGGGGTGAACTCGAAGGCGGGCTCCGTACCCGCCTTTTGCTCAGGCTTTCTGCGCCGCCACCTTGGTCCGGCGCGAACCGGACAGGCTCGCCGCGATCACGACGAACAGGGCGGCGAGCGACCAGGCGAGAAGCTGCCAGCACACGGCCGCCCATCCGCCAAAACTCCATGCCGCGACGCCGGCGAAGGTGCCGATAGCGCCGCCCACGAACACCGTCGTCACAAAGGCGGTGTTGATACGGCTATGAGCGGTCGGGTCCAGCGTGAAGATCTGGGCGATATTGGTAACCTGCGTGGCCTGCACGCCGACATCGAGGAGCAGCGTCGCGACGACGAAGGCGCCGAGCGAGAACGGCAGAATCTGGATCAGGACTATGCTGGCGACGATGAGGCCGATGGTGACGATCTGGGTGCGCAGCGGCGGCCAGCTGTCGGCGAGCTTGCCGAACAGCTTTGCCGAGAGCGCGCCGGCGATGGCAAGAATGCCGAACAGGCCGATGATGTCGCTGCCATAGTGGAACGGCGCTCCGCTCAGATGAAACGTCAGCGTCGTCCAGAACGAACAGAACGCCCCGAAAATGAGGGCCGCGACGAGCATCGCCCTGCGCAGCACCGCAAAGCGGACGACCTGCTGCAGCGTCGAACGCAGCAACGCGCCGTAGCTGCCGTCGTGGTGCGAGGGCAGGGCGGGCAGGCATGTCCAGATCGCCGCGATGCTGCCGACGACAAGAACGGCGGATAGTGCGTAGACCCACTGCCAGCCGAAATACTCGGCGACGAAACCGCCGACGACCC
Organism: uncultured Pseudomonadota bacterium; assembly: GCA_963725555.1. Lineage (GTDB taxonomy): Bacteria > Pseudomonadota > Alphaproteobacteria > Rhizobiales > Xanthobacteraceae > Bradyrhizobium. The sequence goes on from CAVRYV010000009.1 coordinate 59,590, forward strand.
GGGCGCCGAGAATGCCGATCAGCAGGCCGGTAAAAACGGTGCCGACGATCTTGCCGCGTTGTTCTGGCTTCGCCAGGGTGGCGGCGAGGGGCATGATCACCTGGGCGGCGACAGAAAACGCACCGACCAGGAAACTGACGACGAGGAGGGCGGCCATGCCCGAAACCAGCGTCATGGCGGCGAGCGCCAGCGTGAGGAGGATGCCGAACGTGGCGATCAGACGCCTGCGCTCAATCATATCGCCAAGCGGCGCGAGGAAGAACAGGCCGACTCCGTAACCGGCCTGAGTCAGAACCGGCACCTTACCGATCGCGTTTTCCGTTGCGCCGAACGAGGTGGCCATCTGAGCCAGGATCGGCTGGTTGTAGTAGAGATTAGCGGCGAAAACCCCCGCGGCCGTGGCCATGATCAGCACCTGGATCTTGCGCAATTCCGGTATCGGCTGCATCGGCCTTCCTTCGCGGTGTGACACTGCTTTCCTGGACAGTTGTCAAACTTTCGCACGGGCGCTAGCTATCGAATAGGCATATAAGATAGATGGCAGTCATCTCGAAAAGCGATCGAACGGATGAACCTGAGGCAAATCGAATACTTCATCGACATCGTCGAGAAAGGCAGCCTCAGTCGCGCCGCGCTGCATTTGCGCATCGCCCAGTCGGCGTTGAGCCGCCAAATGAACCTGCTGGAGGACGAACTCGGCGTTGCCGTCCTCGACCGGCACGGGCGCGGTGTGAGGCTGACCGAGGCCGGCCAGTTGCTCTATGAACGTGCGCGGCTGGTGCTGCGCGACGTCTCGCATCTGCGCGAAGATCTGATCGCGCGCGCGACAACGCCGGTCGGGGCACTCAATATTGGCATTCCGACCTCGTTTCGCGCGCTGTTGACGCGTCCTGCCGTCGAGCACTTCCTCGCGGCGTGGCCTGCCGTGCGCCTGAAAGTGTTCGAGGATACGAGCGCGGTGATCCGCGACTACCTGCTGTCGGGCGAGATCGACATCGGGCTTTTGTCGGACGGGGAGGTCTCGCCGGTCATGGAGGCGACGAGCCTCCTGAGCGAAGGAATGTACCTGATCGGGCCCCCTGATGCCGATCTCGCGCCGAGGCGACCGGTGGCGATAGCCAAGGTGGCGGCAGTGCCGCTGATCATGACCAGCCGGCCCTCGATCCTCCGGCTCGCTGTCGAGCGCATGTTCGACCAGCACGGGCTTGCCGGGACTTTCGTCATCGACATCAACTCGACATTGATCTTCGACATGGTGAGCGCCGGGCACGGCTATACCGTGTTTCCCTATTGCGGCGCCCACGCGCTCTTGCGTGACGGGTGCGCTACCGCGGCGCCGATCAAGGGGTTTCGGATGTCGTGGTCGCTGGTGACTTTACGCGAGCGCCCCGCATCATTGGCGACGCGCCTGTTTCACGACCTGCTGCTCAAGACGGCCCGCGAGGCGGTGGAAGCCGGCACATGGCGATCAGGCATAGCTCTTGGGCTGCACCATTAGCCGCCCTTCAGCGCCTCGATCAGCTTGGCGGCATTCCCTTCCAGCACCTTTCCATCTTCCTTGCGGCTCGCCGGCGCGAGCAGCGCAACACCGTTATGGCGCGGCATGACGTGCATGTGCAGATGAAACACCACCTGTCCGCCGGCGGCCTCGTTGAACTGCTGCACCGTGATCCCGTCGGCCTTGAAGGCCGTCATCGCGGCGCGGGCAATCTTCCGGCCGCCGCGCGCGACATGGGCGAAATCCTCCGCTGAAATGTCGAGGATGTTGCGGGCCGGCGCTTTCGGGATCACCAGGGTATGCCCGGGGCACCGCGGCATGATGTCGAGAAAAGCCAGAACGTGGTCGTCCTCATAAACCTTGTAGCAGGGAAACTCGCCGCGCAGGATCTTCGCGAAGGGATTGTTGGGGTCATACGCGGTCATGGCGGCTCCTCAATCTAAGCTACGTCGATTTACGGCAGTTAAGACGGTTCGTCAGCCGCTTTTCGAAAGGGACCGGCATCGGTGAGTTCGCGCGCCGCCTCGGCCACATAGGCGCGCTCGTGGCGCAGGTAATCCGATATCGCCCGGCGCAGGTCCGGATCGGCGATATAGTGCGCGGAATAGGTCGTTTGCGGCAGATATCCACGCGCGATCTTGTGCTCACCTTGCGCGCCGGCTTCGACCGTTTTCAGGCCACGCTCGATCGCAAAATCGATGGCCTGATAGTAGCACACCTCGAAATGAAGAAACGGATGGTGTTCGATCGCGCCCCAGTTGCGGCCGAACAGCGCGTCGGAGCCAATGAAATTGATGGCGCCGGCGATCCAGCGGCCCTGGCGTTTAGCCATCACCAGCAGCACGTCCTTGGCCATGCTCTGCCCGATCAGCGAAAAGAAGGAGCGGGTGAGGTAGGGCCGGCCCCATTTACGTGAGCCGGTGTCGATGTAGAAATCGAAGAAGGCGTCCCACGCTTCTTCGGTGATGTCGTTGCCCGTCAGGGCGTGAATCGTGATGCCGTTGGCCAGGGCGTCGCGGCGTTCACGCCGGATCGCCTTGCGATGACGTGAATTGAGGGTGGCAAGGAAATCCTCGAAACCACCATAGCCCTGGTTGTGCCAGTGGAATTGCTGGTCGTTACGCTGCAGGAATCCGTGGCCGGCCAGAAACTTCCATTCGGCTTCGCGCGCAAAGGTGACGTGCGCCGAGGAGGCTTTGGTGGCGCCGCATAGCGCAACCAGTCCGCTTGCCAACGCGTCGCCGATCCGGTCGGCATCGACGCCCTGGCGGATCAGCAGGCGCGGTCCGGCCGCCGGGGTGAAGGGAACCGAGGCCTGTAGCTTCGGATAATAGCGGCCGCCAGCGCGTTCATAGGCATCGGCCCAGCCGCGGTCGAAGACGTATTCGCCTTGCGAATGGGACTTAAGATAGCAGGGGACGATGCCGGCGATGGCACCGTCGAGCCGAGCCAGCAGATGGCGCGGCCCCCAACCGGTCCGCACGCAGGCCGATCCGGATGCCTCCAACGCAGAAAAAAATTGATGTGAAATAAATGGGTTATAGTAGGAACTTAAACTGGCGCAGGAGTCTACTGCTGCGCTCGATGAGGCCAACGTGTCCAGACCGTTGAGGCTATGGCTGTCGGCCAACGGATTGGCGCAAGCGTTCCAATCCTCAGCCGGGATCTGGCTGACGGACGACACGGCTTCGAGGGTTATTTCGGATGACGCCATCGATTATCGGAACCGGTCACACGTTACGATCAGCCATCGCATATGGTGACCAACCCAAAGATCGTGCATTGCACCAATGACTTCAAGGGTGAGATTGCATCGGGTTCAGGGACGAAAACCTTCGAAAATCATCTGATCCGCGTAACGAGCCGCCCGCTGCCGTTGCTCCGGTGAGCGCACGGTCCAGGTCAGCAGGGGACGACCGAAAATGTGGCGGCCAATCCACGGTGCCAGGGCCGGCAATTCGTCGACCCGGTAGGCGACGAAATGCGGTCGGGTGCGGAGCGCGTGGCGCAAATGCAGCATGTCCTCCCGCTGCGCTGGCGTTGCCTCCGGCCAGTCGGCTGCCTCATAGGTGCGCTCGGCGATGACGCCGCGCGGAAGCTCAGGCATCAACGAACGCAACGCCAACAGCTGGTCCGGGTCGAACGACATGCCGGCGACAGGCCCGCGATAGGAGGCCAGAACCTGCGACATCCGCACCACCAGCTCGCGGTCGCCGTCAAAATGATTCTTCACTTCGATCACCAGCGGCACCCGACCTTTGATCAGGGCGCAGAGATCGCCGAGCGACATCATCCGCTCGGGAGTGTCCTTGAACCTGACCGTTCTGAGCTCGTCTGCGGTCAAGCCGAGCAACGCACCGCTGCCCTCGGTGAGGCGGCCCAGCGCGTCGTCATGATGCACCATCGCCTCGCCGTCGGCGGTGAGCTGGATATCGCATTCGATGCCAAAGTTGGCGTCGATCGCCGCCTGTGCCGCGCCGGGCATGTTTTCGATGATACCGCGCGCGCGGTCGTGCAGGCCGCGATGGGCCACCGGCCGCGCCGTCAGCCAATCGGGCGCGCGCATCAGAGTTTCCGCTACGAGACCTCGAAGATCCCTTCGACCTCGACCGCAGCGTCAGCGGGAAGCGAGGCGACGCCGACCGTGGTGCGGGCATGGCGGCCCTTGTCGCCGAATGCGGCGACCATCAGGTCGGAAGCGCCATTGAGCACTTTCGGGCCGTCGAGAAAGTCCGGCGCGGAATTGACGAAGCCGCCGAGCCGTACCACGCGAACTACCTTGTCGAGGTCGCCGAGTGCGGCCTTGATCTGCGCCAGCAGGTTGATGGCGCAGCCGCGTGCTGCGGCGTTGCCTTGTTCGACGGTGACCCCGGCACCCAGTTTGCCCTTCGCGATCAGCTTGCCCTCCGGGTTGACGCAAACCTGGCCGGAGACAAACAGCAAATTTCCGGTGCGCACAAAACCGACGTAATTTGCAACCGGGCTCGCGGGTTCATGCAAGACGATACCTTGTGCTACAAGTTTCTGCTCGATCGTACCCGCCATGTTTGGTCCCCGTTTTCTTTTAAATCGGCCCGATGCACGCGATCGGGCCGGCATTGTTTCGCGCATCGCGCAGTCACATGCAAGCGAGTGCGGATCGGCGGCGAACGTCGCGGCTGGCGGCTATTTTGGGCAGGAAAAAGTCAAAAAGCTGGCCCGCCACTGACAAATCGTACTTTTCCGTGCAGCGGCCCTAGTTGCGGCGCAATACGGCGGTCATTAATGTGACAACTCCAAGCCGAGGAAAAGACATGGCTCGCCCGTTCCGGATTTCGTCTCGTGATGTCAGGCCGCTGACGCTGGCGATCGCTGCCGTCGCTGTTGGATGGGGTTTTGCCGGCGGCCGGGCCGAGGCGGCAGCAAGCAGTCCGTTTCTGGCGCATCAGGCGCTTTACGAACTCAGTCTTCTGAAATCGCGCGGCTCCAACTCCATCAACAGCGCTCGCGGGCGCATCCTCTATAATTTCTCGGGCAGCACCTGCGAGGGCTACACCTCGGAATTTCGACAAGTGTCGGAACTGGACAGCGGCGAGGGCAGGGTGACGCTGAGCGACCTGCGATCGACGTCCTGGGAGGATGGCGCGGGCAAGAGCTATCGCTTCAAGATCGAGGCGCGGATGAATGACGCTGACGCCAGTCCCGTCGACGGCGTAGCAGAGCGCACCGGCGATCATGTTACGGTCAAATTGAAGCAGCCGGTTTCCAAGACGTTTACGCTCGACGGCAACACAGTGTTCCCGACCGAGCAGATCGAGCGCATCATCGCGGCGGCACGGGAAGGAAAGTCCGTGCTTGAACTCACGGTCTACGATGGATCGGACAATGGCGAGAAAGTCTACAACACACTTTCCGTGATCGGGCAGCCAATTCCTGGCGATCGGAGCGTCGCGGCGCCCGACCCCGCGACCGCGAGCGATGCGATGAAATCGTTGACGCGATGGCCGGTTACGGTGAGCTATTACGACCGCGACGCCAAGTCCACGGAGGGCGAGCAGACACCTGTGTACTCGATGTCGTTCGAGCTGTTCGAGAACGGCGTTTCGCGGGCGCTGGTGCTGGATTACAATGATTTCGTCATTTCCGGCGCGTTGGGGAAATTCGACGCCAAGGACTCCAAGCCTTGTAAATAGGGCTGCGCCGGTCATCCCGGGCGGTGTGACGCCAGGAAGTTCGGACGATCTTCGAACGACGCTCGGACTACTCCTGCCGTGGCTTCTCCGGTCCGCGATAGGCGATGCCTCGGATCACCGCGGCATCGCCGAATTTCCTCCGCAGATCGTCCATGGCGCGTTCGGCATGGGCCGAACGGCGATCGAGCATGTCGGTGTCGTCCGACTGCGATCCCGGGCGCAACGCGCTGACGCCTGTACCCATCAGCCGGAAAGCCGTGCCATCGATTTCCTTCGCCAGCAGCTCGCGGGAAATCGCGAAGATCTTGGTCGCCAGTTGGGTCGGGGCGTGGATCGATTGCGAGCGGGTGCGTTGCCTGAAATCAGCCGTCTTCAATTTCAGCGTAATGGTCGACCCCGCCAGATCGCCGTTCTTTAGGCGCGCAGACACCTTTTCCGACAGCCGCCACAGTGTCTTTTCGAGGGTGGCGAAATCGCGGATGTCGGTCTCGAACGTGGTCTCGCTGGAAATGGTCTTGGCGCCGCGATCGGGCACCACGCGACGATCGTCGATGCCGCGCGCCAGCCGCCACAATCTGCGGCCCTCCGTCGAAAATTGCTTCATCAGCTCGATTTCGTCGGCCCTTTGCAGATCGGCGATGGTGCGAAAGCCGCGCTGCGACAGCCGCTCCTGGGTCGCGGGGCCGACCCCAAAAATGAAGCCGACCGGCTTGTCCGCCAGCATGGCACGGGCCTCGAGCGGATCGAGGGCGGCAAAGCCGCGCGGCTTGTCCATATCGGATGCGATCTTGGCCAGGAACTTATTGCAGGACAGCCCGACCGAAACCGTGATGCCGATGCTGTGCTCAACCTCGCGGGCGAAGCGCGCCAGCACCTTCGCGGGGATCATGCCGTGGACCCGCTGGGTACCGGCGAGATCGAGGAATGCCTCGTCGATTGAAAGCGGCTCGACCAGCGGGGTCAGCGCCTGCATCGCATGGCGCACCTCGCGGCCGACCCTGACATATTTTGCCATGTCGGGCCGAATCACGATCGCGGAGGGGCAGAGCGCCAGGGCCTTGAACATTGGCATCGCGGAGCGGACGCCGAAGGTCCGGGCGATATAGCACGCCGCCGATACCACGCCGCGCTTGCCGCCGCCGATGATGACAGGCTTGTCGGCGATTTCGGGATTGTCGCGTTTTTCCACCGTTGCGTAGAACGCGTCGCAGTCGATATGGGCCAGGGTGAGCGAGGGCAACGCTGGATGACGGACCAGACGAGGCGAGCCGCATGCGCCGCATCGCCTGGCTGCGATGTCAAGGTCGCCGAGGCAATCCCGGCAGAAGCAGGTCGGCCCTTCCAGTGGCTGGCTGGTTGCGCTCACGGCAGCTCGCGCCGGGGAGGGCCTTCGTCCAGCGCGTCACGTGCAGCCGCGATCGTCGTCGGATCGAGCTTCGAGGTGGCCGCGAACGCTCTCACGGTCGCGTCATCGCGCAATATGAAATCAAGCACGCTGGCGAGAAAATGCGGATCGGCGGCGGCCGAGCGCAACGTCTCCGGACCAATCCCGGTTTCGGCCAGGAACAGGCCGAGACGCTCGGGGTCACCGGCGACGAAGGAAAGCGCCTGAATCGCCACGATTTCAGCTACTTCGCGGGCGTTGTGCGTGCGCTTTGTCATCTCCGGTATTTGCCTTTCCGTAACTTATGGTCTCTATTTTGGAACCATCATGCCCGAGTCTCCGGAACGTGTTCAAGCAAGTGGAAACCGGTAGCGGTGTAGATGAGGCTCCGTCTTAACGGGATAGAGCGAATTCCGGCGCAGACTACGGCTTCGCTATGGAACGCATTTTGGGGCGGTGCTGCGTGTTTCGCTCATCTTTCGGGTGGGTGTGGTCTTTTCGGATTGGAGGGGCGGGATGGCAAAAACCGTCCTGATCGTGGAGGACAACGAGCTCAATATGAAGCTCTTTCGCGATCTGCTGGAGGCGCACGGCTATCAGACATCGGGTACCAGCAATGGTTTCGAGGCGCTTGATCTTGTCCGCAAGCTTCGTCCCGATCTGATCTTGATGGATATTCAACTTCCTCAGGTGTCCGGCCTCGAAGTGACGCGCTGGATCAAGGATGACCCGGAGTTGCGCGCAATACCGGTGGTCGCGGTCACCGCCTTCGCCATGAAGGGTGACGAGGAACGTATCCGCGAGGGCGGCTGCGAAGCATATTTGTCGAAGCCGATTTCGGTCGGCAAATTTATCGAAACCGTTCGCCGATTTATTGGCTAGGGAGAATTTCGATGTCCGCGCGTATTCTGGTCGTCGATGACGTCCCCGCCAATGTCCGGCTGTTGGAAGCGCGGCTGTCGGCCGAGTATTTCGATGTCCTGACCGCGTCCAACGGCGCGGAGGCGCTCGAGGTTTGCGCGCGCGCCGAATGCGACATCATTCTACTCGACGTCATGATGCCGGATATCGACGGTTTTGAGGTTTGCCGCCGCCTGAAATCCAATCCAGCCACGCACTTCGTCCCCGTGGTGATGATAACGGCGCTGGACAGCCCATCCGATCGCGTCCGTGGCCTTGAGGCCGGCGCCGATGATTTCCTGACTAAACCAGTGTCTGACATCGTGCTGATCGCACGGGTACGTTCGCTGACACGGCTGAAGATGATGACCGACGAGCTGCGCATGCGCGCCCTCACGTCGCTTGAAATCGGCGTGCAGGCGCCGGAGCGAAGTGCGGTTGCGGACGCCGGCAAGGGGGGACGCATTTTGCTGGTCGATGACCGGCCGTCTTCGTATGAGCGGCTGGCGCCGGTGCTGAGCAGCGAGCACACCGTCGACGTCGAAACTAATCCGGCCGAAGCGCTGTTTCACGCCGCCGAAGGCAATTACGATCTTTTGATCGTCTCGCTCGGCCTCGATAAATTCGACGGTCTGCGGCTCTGCAGTCAGGCGCGGTCGCTGGAGCGGACGCGGCAGGTTCCTATTCTCGCGATCGCCGATGCCGACAATAACGCGCGGCTGCTCCGTGGCCTCGAGATCGGCGTCAACGACTATCTGTTGCGGCCGGTCGATAAGAATGAGTTGCTGGCGCGGGCACGTACCCAGATTCGCAAGCGGCGCTACACCGACCATCTGCGCGACAACGTGCAGAATTCGATCGAGATGGCGATCACCGACGCGCTCACCGGCCTGCATAACCGCCGTTACATGGAAAGTCATCTTGGGACGCTGGCCGAGCAGGCCTCGGCCCGTGGCAAGCCTTTGGCGCTGATGATGCTCGACATCGATTTTTTCAAGTCGATCAACGATAATTACGGCCACGATGCCGGCGACGACGTGTTGCGTGAATTCGCCGTAAGGGTCCGCAAATCGATCCGCGGCATTGATCTGGCCTGCCGCTATGGCGGCGAGGAGTTCGTGATCGTGATGCCGGAGACCGACCTGCACGTCGCGGGCATGGTGGCCGAACGGCTGCGACGTTCGATCGCCGGCGAACCCTTCACGGTCAACAAGGGAACCAAGCGCATCGAGGTTACGATTTCGATCGGGTTGTCGACCCTGGAGCACAAGGGTAAATCGGTCGGCGACGTACTGAAGCGCGCTGACACCGCGCTCTACCGCGCCAAGCACGACGGTCGCAACCGCGTGGTGGCGACGGCGGCATAAAGCGCGCGATCCAGTTAGCCCAGAGAACTAGCGGTTCAATCGCGCGGGATATGACGATTTCTTATGCGGACGCGCGGATTTCCCCACGCCCTTGCTTCACAGCCTCATATGCCAGCCGCTTGAACTCGAACGAGAACGGATGAACGAACGCCATCTGGCGCTGCGCCATCATGACGCCAGCCATGTTACGCTTTGGGGAGATCCACCATTGCGTGCCTGCGACGCCACCCCAATAGAGTTCGCCGGTGGCGTCGGGATGGTCGAACGGCCCAGGCTTCACGATCAACCCGCCGGCGAGCGTATGCGCCTTGCCGGGTTGTTCTCCCACCATGGCAAAGCGGATCCACTGGCCGCCAGGTAATTGGTTGGTCATCATCAACGCAATTGTCTCGGGCTTGAGCAAGCTCGGCCCCTCGGGCAGCAGGCTTCGGATCAACGCGACCATGTCGGGCAGCGTTGAGACCAGGCCGCCACCGCCATTGAGCCTCGCGACGGGACGCAGATAGGCGCCGGGGAACGGCGAGTTATTGGTTCGGGTGAGGCCCGGCTTCATGGGTTCCATCAGGTCCGCGCCGGCGTAGTAGGCGACGAGCCGGCCTTGATCCTTTTCCGGAACGACGAAGCCAGTATCGACCATACCGAGCGGGTCGAGGATGCGTGCCTTGATGAATTTATCGAAGGACTGGCCGCTGACGATTTCGACCAGCCTTGCCGTCACATCGATGGCGAGCGAATATTCCCACGACGTTCCCGGATGATAGATCAGTGGCAGGCCGGCCAGCACATCCACCATGTCTGCCAGGGTGGTCCTGGGATCGTGCACGCCGCGCTCGTTTAGGGCTTTGAAGATGGTCGAGCCGGGATCGAAAAAGCCGTAACTCAGCCCCGCACTGTGGCTCAGCAGATGACGGATGGTGATCGACCGCTTTGCCGGCTCGGTGTCGTCCAGCGAGGTTGCCCCTGGACGCAGGACCTGTCGGTTTGCAAGCTGCGGTATGAATTTCTCGATCGGATCGTCGAGCTGGAATTTGCCATCTTCAAACAGCAATAGCGCGGCGCAGGATGTGATCAGCTTGGTATTGGAGAATACGCGGAAGATATGGTCCGTGCGCAACGGCGTCTGCGCCTCTTTGTCGGCCCAGCCGACGCAGCTCACGTCGACCACATCGCGGCCGACCATGACCGCCGAAGAAATGCCGGACAGCAGGTTGCCGTCGATATAGCGCTGCATGGCCGCGCGTGCCGTTTTGAAGTCGTAACCATTGGCGGTCACATTCAAGTTTTCCATGGTCGTCCCTTCTCTGCTTCAGCCGTAGCTTTGCGCTGCGTCACCAGCGCTTTTCCTGGCCGGACGGAACTAGCACATCGCGCCGTCGAAATGCCATGGCATACCGGTCCTGCGTTCGGAGCTAGGACGATGGCGGAGCCTATGTTGTCGTTGCAGCGGGCTACTTCGCGCGTTGCCGCTTTGGTGCGGGACCGCTAACGCCCGTCTTCACGCCCGCATTCGCCAGCAGCACCGTTGCGGCCTCCTTCGCGGCCCGGGCCATCGCGGGGTCGTCGCGGACGAGGTCCTGCGCGATCGAGCCGTCGACGAGCAAAGCGAGTTGCGTCGCGAGCGCTTCCGGCTCGGCGACGCCAAGCTGTGCCAGCAGATCACGAAACCAAAGCCGCCGACTCTCCTTGAATGCGATCGCGATTTTTTTCACAGCGCGATCTTCCGCGCCCATTTCGGCAACCGCGTTGACGAAGGGACAGCCGCGAAAATCCTTGGCGGAAAACCGCCGCTCCAGCGAATCGAAGGTGGCCAATATCTGTTCGGCAGGCGGCTTGTCGGAGGCGCGCGGCTGCACGAAGCGCCGCTCCAGATAGGCCGATATCAACGCATCCTTTGACGGGAAATGATTGTAAAGCGTGCGTTTGCTAATGCCGATTTCGGCGGCGACGGTATCGACGCCCACGGCGCGAATGCCGCGCAGATAGAACAAGCGGTCCGCGGTCTCCAGAATCCGCTCCTTCATGGTCGGTCTTTCGGACCCAGACATTATTACACCGACCTGTGTTATTCGCCCTTGACAGCATGTTGCTGCTTATAGCTTAATTACACAGATCGGTGTAATCAAGCCGCCGCGACCACCATTCGCTATTTTCGCAAGCCGCGGCCAAAAGAAAGAACAACGGACATGTCTCTGCTGCGCGTGCTTCGCCCCACACTTCCGGTTCTGATCGGCGCCTCGCTGATGCTCAGCCTGAGCATGGGGCTGCGCCAGTCGCTCGGCATCTTTCTGCAGCCGCTGACCCGCGACGTCGGGATATCGGTAACCGATTTCACGCTCGCCATCGCCGTGCAGAACCTCGCCTGGGGCTTTCTGCAGCCGCTCGCCGGCGCGTTTACCGCGCGATACGGTTTTCGCAGCATTATGATGGTCGGCTCGCTGCTTTATATCGCGGGGCTGGTGCTGATGGCGAGTGCGCAGGGATTTCTCAGCGTCATGATGGGCGCGGGGGTTCTGATCGGGATGTCGCTGGCATGCACGGCCGCGGCCATTGCGATGTCGGTGGCGGCGCGCGCGGTGCCGACGGCGGTGCGGAGTACGGTGCTGGGCATCGTTTCAGCGGCGGGATCGCTCGGCGCGTTGTTGTCCGCGCCGCTGGGGCAGATGTTGAATGAGGGATACGGCTGGAGAACCGGCCTCGCTGGCTTCGTGGTGCTGTCGCTGGCGTTGCTGCCGGCCGCCTGGTTCGCCGGGAAAGTCGACCAGATCCCGCTGCCGAAGCCATCCGCCGACGAACTTGGCAATACCTCGGCGAGCGTGGCGGCGAAGGTTGCGTTTGGCAACGCGTCGTTTGTGGTCATGACCTGCGCTTATTTTGTCTGCGGCATGCAGCTTGTCTTCATCACCACGCATCTGCCGTCATATCTGGCGATTTGCGGCATGGATCCGATGCTAAGCGCCCAGACGCTGGGCGTGATCGGCGGGTTCAACGTGCTCGGCAGCCTGTTCTTCGGCTGGGCCGGCGGCCGCTGGAACAAGCTGGCACTGCTGGGTGGCATCTACATCTTCAGGTCGCTGGCGCTGGCCTGGTACTTCATGCTGCCGCCGACGCCGGCTACGACGCTGTTGTTCGGCGCGATCATGGGCTTCCTGTGGCTCGGTGTCGGGCCGTTGGTGGCGGGCGCCGTGGCCGATATGTTCGGGCTGAAATGGCAGGCGATGATCCAGGGGCTTGCCTTCATGAGCCATCAGCTTGGCAGCTTCCTCGGCGCCTATGGAGGCGGGCTCATCTACGATACGCTCGGCTCCTACGCCATGGCGTGGCGGATAGGCGTTGCGGTCGGTCTGGCGGCGGGACTGGTGCAGGTGGCGTTTGCGTTGGTGCGGCCGTCGGAGCCGCCTTTGGTGGCGGCAAGGTAGAACGGTTCGCGCCAGCCAAACAAAAACGGGTCCGCAAGGCCCCGTTCAAATGCATCAGCAGCTTCAGCGCAGCTTACTTGATCTTGGATTCCTTGAATTCGACGTGCTTGCGCGCGACCGGGTCGTACTTCTTCTTCACGAGCTTGTCGGTCATGGTGCGCGAATTCTTCTTGGCGACGTAGTAGAAGCCGGTATCCGCCGAGGAAACGAGCTTGACCTTGATGGTGACCGCTTTGGCCATGTTCAGAACCTCAAAATATGGGAAATCGAGCGCCGGCCCATCAGGCCCGCATTTGCCGCGCAACCTAGCTTCGATCGCTCGAAAGTCAAGGTTTTGAACGCCAATAACCGCATAATTCCCGGCGATTAACCCTCAAAGAAGCGGTTTTTCGGCCGTGGCAGGCCGAGATTTTCCCGCAGCGTCCGGCCCTCATATTCGCGCCGGAAAATCCCGCGCTTCTGCAGTTCCGGCACCACCTTGTCGACGAAATCGTCGAGACCGGCGGGCAGATAGGGGAACATGATGTTAAAGCCGTCGCAGCCTTCGCTGGTCAGCCATTCCTCCATCTGGTCGGCGATAATGGCCGGCGTGCCGACAAAGGAGAGCCCGCCATAGCCGCCGACGCGCTGGGCGAGCTGGCGGACGGTGAGCTTGTCGCGCGCAGCGACATCGACCAGCCGCTGACGGCCGCTCTTGCTGGCATTGGTCTCCGGGATGGGCGGCAGTTGTCCCTCGGGATCGAAGCCGGATGCGTCGGTGCCGAGCATCACCGAGAGCGAGGCGATAGCGCTGTCGTAATGCACCATGCTGTCTAGTTTCGCGCGTTTCTCGCGGGCTTCCTCGACGCTGTCGCCGACCACGACAAAGGCGCCAGGCAGGATCTTCAGGTGGTTTCGATCGCGGCCAAGCTTGTCCATGCGGCCCTTGATGTCGGCATAGAGCTTTTGCCCGTCGCTGAGGCTGCCGCCGCCGGTGAACACGGCCTCGGCGGTTTCGGCGGCAAGTTGCCTGCCGTCGTCGGACGCGCCGGCCTGGACGATCACCGGCCAGCCCTGTACCGGGCGGCCGATGTTAAGCGGGCCGCGCACCGAGAGATATTTCCCCTTGTGATTGAGCACGTGCATTTTGGCGGGATCGAAATAGAGCCCCTGTTCGACGTCGCGCACGAAGGCGTCGTCGGCGAAGGAATCCCACAGGCCGGTGACGACGTCGTAGAATTCGCGTGCTCGGCGATAGCGCTCGGCGTGCTCCATGTGATCGTCAAGACCGAAATTCAGCGCCGCGTCCGGATTGGACGTGGTGACGATATTCCAACCCGCCCGGCCGCCGCTGATGTGATCCAGCGAGGCAAAGCGGCGGGCGACATGATAGGGCTCGTCGAAAGTGGTCGAGCCGGTCGCGATCAGCCCGATATGTTCGGTGGTGGCGGCGAGCGCCGACAGCAGCGTGAAAGGCTCGAACGAGGTGACGGTGTGGCTGCGCTTTAGTGCGTTGACCGGCATGTTCAGCACGGCGAGATGGTCAGCCATGAAGAAGGCGTCGAATTTTCCGGCCTCGAGTTTCTGGATCAGGCGCTTGATATGAGCAAAATTGAAATTGGCATCGGGCCATGCGCCGGGATAGCGCCACGCGCCGGTATGAATGCTGACCGGCCGCATAAACGCGCCGAGCCGTAATTGACGTTTTGCCATCGACCCATTCCGTGTTGGTTGTCTTTAAATTGGAGATAGTGACGCCTTGGCGCAAAGGCATCATGGGAAGATGAGAAGAATTTTGCGATTTGAAGTCATTTCAGATGGAAATGACCTACCGCCGTCATTCGCCGCGCAAGCGCGATGACGGCGCAGGATATTGGTAGCTCGCGCGCTACGCCCCCAGAATGTCCTTGTGCATCTTGCCGCCGTAGAAATGGAAAAACGGCACCGCCGCGTCGTGGTTCAGCGGGCCGCCGGCGAGGCGCTTTTCAAGTTCGTTGAGAACATTTCTGGTCATCGGATGCAGATCGGCTAGCGGTTTCGATCCGATCTCGACCCAGACCAGTTCCACCAGTTCGGCGTCGGCATGGATCACGCCCTGCACATGATGAGTGATCGCCGACGCGTCCGCGGTAAAGAACCTGGTATCGAACCGCCGCACCCGACCGGGCGGGGTGATGGCGCGCGCAATCAAGAAAAGCCCCGACGGGTCAGGCAGCAGACCTGCCTCGCTAAACGGCTTCCAGGCGCCTTCGAGCGCCGGCGTGGCGCCATTGGTCTTGCGCCCGAGGCAAAGGCCGGTTTCCTCGCAGGCCTCGCGGATCGCCGCGATCGCCAATGAGCGCGCCCGCGACGGCGTAATCCTGGGGCTGCCTTTCACGAGATTGGCTTCGAGCTGCTTCGAGATCGGCGCGGCAACTGGAATGCGGTTATCTGTCTTGTCGACACGTCCGCCGGGAAAGACGAACTTGCCGGGCATGAACACCACTTTGTCGTGGCGCTTGCCGACCAGAACCTTCGGTGTCGCGGCCGCGCGATCGACCAGGATCAGCGTGGCGGCGTCCACCGGGCGGCGATAGGGGTGATGGTCGGCTTCCTTTTCGTCTTTTTCAACTTCGCTCATCTCGCTCCCTGCAACCCTTTTCGCGTTTCTTGTTTGCAATGCCTGATTTATTTTTCCGGATTTTGTTCGTCAAATCCGTGCATCCGCAGCGCCCATTGCATTCCGACCACAGCGCCTTTCACCGGTTGCAGCAACAGCAGCGACGCAACCAGCGTGAACGGCAGATAGATCGCAAGCTGCAGCGCCACCG
Source organism: uncultured Pseudomonadota bacterium (assembly GCA_963725555.1). Classification (GTDB taxonomy): domain Bacteria; phylum Pseudomonadota; class Alphaproteobacteria; order Rhizobiales; family Xanthobacteraceae; genus Bradyrhizobium. Next base: position 75,116 of record CAVRYV010000009.1, read on the forward strand.
GAGGCGAATAGTTGGTCTCGATCATCAGCGCGGTCGGCACCACGATATGTCCGACGATGACGATCACGAGATAGGCCGGAAGGTCGTCGGCGCGGTGCGGCGTGAAGTCGAGGCCGCACACCGAGCAATTGTTATCGACCTTCAGGAAGGCGCGAAACAGCTTGCCTTCACCGCAGCGCGGGCAGCGGCCACGAAACCCGCGCTTCATCGCGGTCCATACGTCGCGTTTTTCGGCTGACGCGGAATCCCTTGTCCAGACCTTGGTCTCGGCGCTCACGGTTTCCATGATTGGCCTTTCTTCGACTTGCCAGGCTTGGACTTGCCGGGCTTGCGGATTTTCTTGCGCGGGTTGCGGCCCGGATGGGCCTTGGCCTGCGCGTTTGGCTGAACCTTCGCAACCTCGCCGCGCCCGGCATCACGCCTTCTGCCGCGCGGCACGACGCGGCCTTCCGACAACAGTTCGAACCGCAACGCGCCCGCTACCGGTGCTGCTTCTACCAGACGAACGTCGACCACGTCACCCAGCCGATGCATGGCACCGCTGCGCGTGCCGACCAGCGCGTGGCGCGTCTCATCGTAATTGAAATATTCAGTGCCCAGCGTGCGGATCGGGATCAGGCCGTCGGCGCCGGTGTCGCTGAGTTTGACGAACAATCCGGCGCGGGTGACGCCGGAGATACGGCCCTGAAAACTCGCCCCGATGCGGTCGGCGAGAAAATGCGCAATCAGGCGGTCGGCGGTTTCGCGCTCGGCTTTCATGGCGCGGCGCTCGGTGACGGAGATTTGCGCGGCAACCTCGCTCAGCGTTTCCATCGTCTCGGTCTCGGGGAGCGCGCCTTCGCCAAGGCCCAGCCCGCGGATCAAGGCACGATGGACGACGAGATCGGCGTAGCGGCGGATCGGCGAGGTGAAATGCGCGTAGCGCCGCAAGTTCAGACCGAAATGGCCGTAATTCTCGGCGGCGTATTCGGCCTGGGCTTGCGAGCGCAAAACCACTTCATTCACCAGCGGTTCGGAATCGTGACCTTTGACCTGCGCCAGCACGCGGTTGAACAGCGCGGGCCGCAATGCGCCGCTTTTTGCAAACGGCAGATCGAGCGTCTTCAGGAATTCCTGAAGATTGTGAACCTTCTCGAGCGTCGGTTCGTCATGGACCCGATAGATCAGCGGCAGCGCCTTCTTTTCAAGCATTTCCGCCGCGGCGACGTTGGCGAGAATCATGAATTCTTCGATCAATTTATGCGCGTCGAGCCGCTCCGGCACGATCACGCGATCGACGGTGCCGTCAGGCTTCAGCAGGATCTTGCGCTCGGGAATGTCGAGATCGAGTGGATCGCGTTCGTCGCGCGCACGCTTTACGGTGGCGTAGGCTTCATAGAGCGGTTTGAGGATCGGATCGAGCAGGGGGCCAGTGGTGTCGTCGGGCTGGCCGTCGATGGCCGCCTGGGCCTGGGCGTAATTCAGCTTGGCGGCCGAGCGCATCAGAATGCGATGAAAGCTGTGCGAGCGCTTGCGGCCGTCGGCCGCGATCACCATCCGCACCGCCAGAGCGCCGCGCGGTTCGCCCGGCACCAGCGAGCACAAATCGTTGGAGATCCGCTCCGGCAGCATCGGCACCACGCGGTCGGGGAAATATACCGAATTGCCGCGCGTGAGCGCATCGCGGTCGAGCGCCGAGCCCGGCCGAACATAGAACGCGACGTCGGCGATCGCGACATGGACGATGTGACCGCCTTTGTTATTCGGATCGGGGTCCGGCTCGGCATAAACCGCGTCGTCATGGTCCTTGGCATCCGGCGGGTCGATGGTGACCAGCGGCAGGTCGCGCCGGTCCTCGCGCCCCTGCAAGGTAGCCGGCTTTGCCGCTTCGGCTTCATGCAACGCGGCCGGTGAGAAGGCCTGCGGAATTTCGTGGGCATGGATGGCAATCAGGCTGACCGCTTTCTCCGATGCCAGCGAGCCGAGCCGTTCCTTGACCTTCCCAGAAGCGAGGCCGAAGCCGCGCGAGCGCACGAGATCGACGCTGACGAGATCGCCATCCTCGGCGCCGTGGCTGTCGGCCTTGGCGATATTCAATTCGCGGCCGGCCTGCTTCTTGTCGACTGGAACCAGCCGTCCGCCGCCGCCGGGCAGGGCACGGAAGATCCCGAGCACGCGGGTTTTGGCATGGTCGACGACCTTGATGACCCGCCCGCGATAGACGGCGCCTTCGCTCTCGTCCGGTTTCTCGACGCGCAGCAACGCGCGGTCGCCGACACCGGCCGCCGTGCCCGGCTGCGGACGGCGCGGAACATGGATGCGGATTTTCGGCGGTTCGCCGCTTTCCTCATCCCACTCGGTCGGCGTTGCGATCAGTTCGCCGTCGCTGTCGCGGCCGGTGATGTCGGCCATGACGGTCGGCGGCAGTGCGGCGGGCTCGTGGATTTTTTTACCTTGCCTGGCGATCGTTCCGTCGTCGGCGAGTTCGCGCAGGATGCGTTTCAGCTCAACGCGCTCGGCGTTCTTGAGACCGAACTGGCGCGCGATCTCACGGGTGCCGACTTTTCCCGGATGCGCGCGGATGAATGCGACAATGGCGTCCCGCTCCGGAAAAGCCTTGTCGCGTTGCTTTGCCACGCTATCCGCTTGCCTTGCTGACGCTCTTCTTCGCTGGCGGCTTTGCCACCTTGGCGGGTGAGGTTGTCGCGGTTGCCGTCACCGGCGCCCGCGCCTTGCTCGTGGCGTCGGATTTCGGCTTTGCCGCAGGCTTTTTCGCTACCGCCTTCTTGGTTGGTTTCGGCGCTTTTGCAGCGGTTTCCACCTTGGCTTGGCGCTTGGCCTTCTTGGCGCCGCGCTTCGGCTTGCCGCCCCCCTTTGCCACCCGCTCGTCGATCAGCGCGATGGCCTCCTCGAGCGTGATGCTTTCCTGGGTCTTGTCGCTGGGGATCGTGGCGTTGACGCCACCGGCCGTCACATAGGCGCCGTAGCGTCCGCCCTTGACCGCGACGCCGCCCAGGGTCGGATGATCGCCCAACGGCTTGCCGGGATCGGCGCCGAAGCGGCGGCCGCTCGGGCCTTTGGCGATCTTCTCGGCAATCAGCGTAACTGCGCGGTTGAGACCGATATCGAACACCTCGTCACCGGCCTCGAGGCTGGCATAGGTCTTCTCGTGGCGTACGAAGGGGCCGAAACGGCCGAGACCCGCGGTGATCGGCTCGCCGGTCTCCGGGTGCTTGCCGATTTCACGCGGCAGCGACAATAGTTTCAACGCCAGATCAAGTTCGATGTCGCCGGGCGACATGTTTTTCGGAATGCCCGCGCGCTTCGGCTTTTCGCCCTCGGCATAATCCTTCGGCTCGCCGAGCTGGATGTAGGGACCGAATCGCCCGGCCTTCACTACGACCTCGAGATCCGACACGGGATCCTTGCCGAGAACGCGATCGGCGCTGGCTTCGCTGTCGGCCGCAAGCGGACGGGTGTAACGGCATTCCGGATAATTGGTGCAGCCGACGAACGCGCCGAATTTTCCCGCCTTGAGGTTGAGCTTGCCGGTGCCGCAGGTCGGGCATTGCCGGGGATCGCCGCCATCCTCGCGCGGCGCATAGATATGCGGCCCCAACATATCGTCGAGCGCGTCGAGCACCTGCGTGACGCGCAGATCCTTGATCTCGTTGACGGCGCCGATGAAATCGACCCAGAAATCCTGCAGCACCTGCTGCCAGGAAATCTCGTTGTTGGAAATGCGATCGAGCTGTTCTTCCAGCGCCGCGGTGAAATCATATTCGACATAGCGTGCGAAGAAGTTTTCCAGGAACGCGACGACGACGCGGCCCTTGTCCTCGCCATGCAGGCGCTTTTTGTCGAGCTTGACGTAGCCGCGGTCCTTCAGCACCTGCAGGATCGAGGCATAGGTCGAGGGCCGGCCGATGCCCAGTTCTTCCATGCGCTTGACCAGCGAGGCTTCGGAAAAGCGCGGCGGCGGTTCGGTGAAATGCTGGGTGACGGCGAGATCCCTGCGTTTGAGCGCCTCGCCTTCGCTCATGGCGGGGAGGCGACGAGCGTCCTCATCATCGCCGTCATCGTCGCGGCCTTCCTGATAAAGGGCAAGGAAGCCGTCGAACTTCACCACCTGACCGGTGGCCCGCAGTTCCAGCACACGCGAACCTGCTTTCGCTGCGATATCGACCGTGGTGCGTTCCAGTTCCGCCAATTCCATCTGGCTCGCGATGGTGCGGATCCAAATCAATTCATAAAGTCGGGCCTGATCGGTATCGAGACGCCGGCGCATTTCCGCAGGTCGGCGTGACAGATCGGTGGGGCGGATGGCCTCGTGGGCTTCCTGCGCGTTCTTGGCCTTGGTCTGGTACTGCCGCGGCGCGTCCGGCACATAGGCGTTGCCGTAATCCTCGCCGATCACTTTGCGCACCTGCGTGATCGCTTCGTTGGCGATCTGCACGCCGTCGGTTCGCATATAGGTAATGAGGCCGGTGGTCTCGCCGCCGATGTCGATGCCTTCATATAGTCGCTGCGCGATCCGCATGGTGTGCGCGGGCGCAAAGCCCAACTTGCGGCTGGCCTCCTGCTGCAGCGTCGAGGTCGTGAACGGCGCTTGCGGATTGCGGCGCGCCGGTTTGGCTTCAACCGTGGAAACCGTAAAGTTGGCGGCCTCGATCGCCTTCTTGAAATCTTCGGCCTCGGCACCGGTGCCGATGTCAAGCCGCTGAATCTTCTTGCCGTCGGCGCCGATCAGGCGGGCCTCGAACGCATCACCACGCGGCGTCGTCAAGGTCGCGACCAGCGACCAATATTCCCTTGGTACGAATTTCTCGATCTCGAGTTCACGATCGCATACCAGCCGCAGCGCGACGGACTGGACCCGGCCCGCCGAGCGTGCGCCCGGCAATTTGCGCCACAGTACTGGCGAAAGCGTGAAGCCGACCAGATAATCCAGCGCGCGACGCGCCATATAGGCGTCCACCAGCGCGCCATCGATCTGACGGGGATGCTTCATCGCTTCGGAGACGGCCTGCTTGGTGATGGCATTGAACACGACGCGCTCGATTTTATGATCCTTGATCGCGCGCTTTTCCTTCAACACCTCCAGCACGTGCCAAGAGATCGCTTCGCCCTCTCGATCGGGGTCGGTCGCCAGAATCAACCGGTCAGCGCCCTTGAGCGCTTTGGCGATGTCGTTAAGTCGGCCGGCCGCCTTGGGATCGATTTCCCAGATCATCTGGAAATTGGCCTCCGGGTCGACCGATCCATTCTTGGCCGGCAGGTCGCGGACATGGCCGAATGAGGCCAAAACCTCATAGGACGCCCCCAAGTATTTGTTGATCGTCTTGGCTTTCGCCGGCGACTCGACAATGACGATATTCATGTCATTCCAATGGCTTACGGGAAAAATAAAGGCCGGTTCCGCGAGATTCGCGTCGGCCGTTTCGCTGCGAACATGGGTGTAGCTGAGGCCCCTGTCAAATAGACAGATGTTGAAGAGGTTCCCTGCGGCCAAGGAATAGTATCAAAAAAGTTGTAAAATGCGTCCCATAGTTGCACTCTCCAAACGGGCATAGTTTTTCGAATACACGATATCGGATGTAAACGTTTTGAGCGAGAAACATCACCGGCGCGGGGGCGCATCCGCTGGCGAGGATCAGCTTTCGCTAGCCGATGAGCCGCATGGCGACGGCGGGCCAGATGACGCTGCGGTGTTTATCGGGGAAATAGTTACCGACCTCGCCCGGCTGGCACAGCGGCATCGGCTCGATATGCTTGGCCATCTCCTGAGGATGACGCAGCTGGAAGCGGAGGAACACGTCCGGCTTCGCAACAAACCAAAGCTCTCGTAAGGCGGCAGCCTCCCTCATGTCGCGACGCGCCGGCGAAGCTTGGCCCCAGGATTCGGTCGCACATCGGTATCGCCTTGGCCCAGCAGGCGGCCGTCCCGGGAGCGCAGTTCCAGTTTGCGGACCGGCCGGCCTTGGTCGCGATCGACGAGCAGGGTAGAGCACGCCCCGGACGAGAAGGAAAATTCCTCGCTCCATTGCCGCAGCGCGACCAAGACCGGAAACAGCCCGCGCCCCTTCGGCGTCAGCAGATATTCCCGGTAGGCGCTGCCGTCGGAGGCGGGCGCGGTCTTCAGGATGCCTTGGTCCACCAAAGCGCCCAGCCGCACCGTCAGGATGTTTTTGGCCAGGCCGAGATTTTTCTGAAACGCGCCGAAGCGGCGGATTCCCAGCAAGGCGTCGCGAATGATCAGTAGCGACCACCAGTCGCCGATCGCGTCGAGCGATCTGGCGATCGGACATTCGGCCTTCTCGAAGCTGGTTCGTTTCACCATTGGCGTCTTCCGGCTCGCTCAAGGGAGGACCCGCCGATCACTCCGTTGTGTAGTTGCATTATGAAACCAGACGCTCTAGATGGCAACCTAGTTTAATGATGCAACCATCGAGGAGGCCCGCGTGCGGTTAAAAAACAAGACGGCGTTTATTACAGGCGGCAACAGCGGTATCGGGCTTGCGACCGCGCGACTATTTGTGGCCGAGGGCGCAAAAGTCGCCATTACGGGGCGAAATCAGGCGACGCTCGAGGCCGTGGCGAAGGAATTGGGGCCGAACGTGCTGGCTCTTGTCGCCGACGCCACCGATATCGCGGCGACCGAGCAGGCGATCCAGCGCGCGGTCGAAAAATTCGGCAAGCTCGACATCGTGTTCGCCAATGCCGGCATTCCCGGCAATACGCCGATCGGAACCACTACGCTCCAGGCATTTGAAACGGTCATCAGGACCAACATCACGTCGGTTTTCTTCACGGTTCAATCGGCCGCGCCCTATCTCAATGACGGCGCATCGATCATCTTGAACGGTTCGGTGATCTCCGTGCTCGGTAATCCCGGCTATTCGGCCTATGCGGCGAGCAAGGCCGGCGTGCGCGCAATGGCGCGGGTGATGGCGTCGGAACTTTCGCCACGGGGGATCAGGGTCAACGTGGTCGCGCCGGGTGCCGCGCGTACGCCGATCTGGAATGGTGCTGCGCCCACGGCCGAAGCCTATGCGGCGCTCGACAAGCGAATTTCCCGCAGCATCCCGCTCGGGCGGCTCGGCGAAGCCGAGGAAGTCGCAAAGACAGTTTTGTTCCTTGCCTCGGACGATGCTTCAAACGTTCAGGGCGCGGAGATCTTTGTCGATGGGGGCTCGACCGGTTCGCCCGCGGGCGCGCCGATCTATCGGGGGTAGCAGGGACTTCGACATCATCGATGAAGCGCCTGCTGCCGTGGGTCGACGGCAGCGGGTGCTCCAATCGATTACGCCGCGTGCAGGTTGGTTGCGGCCTTGAGCGCGCTCGCCAGCGCTTTTGCGCGATGTTCAGGTCCGACCTGGATTCCGTCGGCGGAAATAAATTCCGGGTTGGTGACCCCGACGAAGCCGAACACCCAGCGCAGATAAGTTTCGAGATGCTCGCCGACCGCCGCCGGCGTGCCGGCGCCGTAGAAGCCGCCGCGTGAGACCGCGATAATGACGCGCTTGTTGCCGGCGAGGCCCTCGGCGCCTTGCGCGCCGTATTTGAAGGTCTTGCCCGCCACCACGATGCGGTCGATCCAGGCCTTGAGCTGGCTTGGAATGGTAAAATTGTACATCGGGGCGCCCAGCACCACGGTGTCGGCGGCCAGAAATTCGTTCAATACGGCCTGACCGGCGGCGAGGTCGGGCTGGAGTGCTGCTTCTGGTACGGCGCCTTGCCCGGCGGCCAGATGGGAGCCGGAAAGGTGCGCCAGCGGCGTCAGGGTGAGATCGCGATAGACGACCTCAAGGCTGGGGTTCGCTTTGACCAGGCGACCCACGATCGCGGCGGAAACCTGCCGGCTGACGGAGTGGGGGCCGAGGACACTGGAATCGATATGCAGGAGTTTCATGAAGGTCACCCTTGGTATATGTTTGTAACTGAGACTATATGAGTGACTATCCAGAAACCCTGCAAGAAGGCACATTTTTGAAACCCGAGCACATCAGAGTGCCTGTCCTGCCGCCCAACGCCCACCAAGACAGCGATTGCCGTGGCGTCGCCTCGGTGCTGGCGCGCGTCGGCGACAAATGGAGCGTGTTCGTCATTATGCTGCTCGGCGATGGCCCGCGGCGTTTCAACGAGATCAAGCGCATGGTCGGGGGGATCTCGCAGCGGATGCTGACCCTGACACTGCGCGGTTTGGAGCGCGACGGCCTGGTCACGCGGACCGTATTCCCGACCATTCCGCCGCGCGTCGACTATGAGCTAACCGATCTCGGACGCGGGCTGTGGAAGCCGGTGGAAGCGCTGGGTATGTGGGCGCGTGAGCATCAGCCGGAAATCGTAAGCGCGCGGGCGCGGTTTGACGGCCGCAACGAGGACCGTTGATTCTGCGGAGTGATCGGAACGCTTGTTCAGATCAACGACACCAGTCCGCCGCCATGGCGCTCCAGCCGTCCGGCGAGATCAAGCTCCAGCAGCACGGTGCGCACGATGGCCGCCGAGGTTCCGGCCATCCGGATTAGATCGTCAAGACCGATCGGACTTGGTCCCAGCAGATTGACAATGCGTGCCCGATCGCTGGTGGCGGGATCGATGTCAAGCGGCTCATCGTCGTCAGGTTCGCGGAGTTCGATCGGCCGTCCCAGGATCGGCTCGACCGCGTTGATGACGTCGGCCGCCTCGGTGGTCAGCGTCGCGCCCTGCTTGATCAGATCGTTGGTGCCGGCGGCGCGCGGATCGAGCGGCGAGCCCGGAACCGCGAACACTTCGCGGCCCTGTTCGGCGGCGATCCGCGCCGTGATCAGCGATCCCGAACGGAATGCGGCTTCGACCACGACGACGCCGAGTGCCGCGCCTGAAATCAGCCGGTTGCGCCGTGGAAAATCTCGGGCGCGCGGAACATGGCCGAGCGGCATTTCCGAAATTGCAGCGCCGCCGGCGTCGATGATCGATGCGAGCAGGTCTTCGTGCTCGGGCGGATAAATTCTGTCATGACCGCCGGCCAGCATCGCCACCGTGCCACTGGCGAGACTGGCGCGATGCGCGGCCTGATCGACACCGCGTGCCAGTCCGGAAGCGATGACGAAGCCGGCCTCGCCGAGATCGCGCGCCAGCGTGCCTGCGAATTTGAGGCCGGCGCCGGAGGCGTTGCGGGAACCGACGATGGCAATGATGGGCCGCATCAGCACCTCAAACGCGCCGCACACGCCGAGCAAGGGCGGCGCATCGTCGAGCACGGCAAGCCGCGGCGGATAACCTGCTTCGCCCGGTGCAACCAGGCTGACGCCAAGATTGCTGCTCGCTGTGAGTTCGGCGCGCGCGTCGGCCTCGCTGCAGATCCGGCCGGGCCGCGTAGCGCCGCCGCGCCGCGCCAGATCCGGCAGGCGTTCCAGTGCTGTGTGCGCGCTGCCGAAATGATTGACCAGCGAACGGAAGGTGTGAGGCCCCACCCGGTCCGAACGGATCAGCCGCAGCCAGTCGATCCGCTGCTCGTCGGTGAGATTGATGGTGCTTGAAGTTTTGGTGTCCACGTTTTCCCCCGCGGGTAGAATGGCTCAACGAGAGCGTGTGGGGAAGGGGTTTCACCCGGGACGAGTCCATGGATTTGGATCTCCGATGTGCAATTGCACATCGGAGAATTTCAAGATTACGTTTTCGATGTTCGCATCGCCCCGGAAAGCCGGCGCAGTCGCCGTTTACTTCTGCCCGATCCGTCCCTCATTGCCTGCCCGCAACCGCTTGATGTTTTCGCGGTGCATGTAGAACAGCAGCATGGTGAGCACGGCGAACAGCGATGCCAGTGCGAGATGGCCAAACCACCACAGGAAAATCGGGGTGATGAAACTCGCAACCAGCGCGGACAGCGACGAATAGCGCGAGGTGACGGCGGTCGCGAGCCACACCAGGCAAAACAACACCGCGGCCGGCCAGAATAATCCGATCAGCACGCCGATATAGACCGCGACGCCTTTGCCGCCCTTGAATTTCAGCCACACCGGAAACAGATGGCCGAGAAAAGCGCCCAGCGCCGCCAGCATCGCCGCATCGGGTCCGCCAAAATAACCCGCGATCAACACCGCCAGCGTGCCCTTCAGCATATCGCAGGTCAGCGTCGCCGCGGCGAGGCCCTTGCGCCCGGTGCGCAGCACATTGGTGGCGCCGATATTGCCGGAGCCGATCGAGCGAAGATCCGCGGTGCCGGCAAGGCGGGTCAGGATCAGCCCGAATGGAATCGAGCCGAGCAGATAGCCGATGATCAACGCCACCAGCAGCAACGCTTCAGGTGACATGACCGCACCTCCCTTGGTGATATTTCCGGCGCGCGTCAGCGTCTCTTCTTGACGAGTTTTCTTGATGCGAACCGGTATCCGCCCCGGATTAAGTCCGGGACAGGCTTTCGCCTGGAAGCGCCTCAGACATGCTCGTAGACCGTCCGGCCGCCGACGATGGTGCGCGCGACGCGGCCCGAAAAGCGCGCCTCGTCGAACGGCGTGTTCTTGCATTGCGACTTGAGATCGGCGGGATCGAGCACCCACGGCGTGTCGGCGTCAATCACGATCACGTCGGCGGGGGACCCCGCGCGCAGTGATCCGCCGGGCAGTCCCAATAGCTCGGCCGGGCGCGTCGACATCGCACGGATCAGGGTCTTGAAATCCATCTCGCCATTGTGGATCAGCCGCAGCGCCGCCGGCAGCATGGTCTCAAGGCCGATCGCGCCGGAGGCAGCTTCCGCAAACGGCAGCCGCTTGACCTCGACGTCCTGCGGATTGTGGTCGGACATCACGACGTCGATCAACCCGGAGGCGACAGCGGCGACCAGCGCCAGGCGGTCATCCTCGGTGCGCAGTGGTGGTGAGAGTTTCAGGAAGGTCCGGTAGGGCCCGATGTCGTTTTCGTTCAGCGTCACATGATTGATCGAGACCGAGGCGCTGACCTTGAGCCCCGCATCGCGGGCGCGTTGGAGGATTTCGAGCAATTCGATACATGTCAGCGACGCTGCATGGTAGCGCCCGCCGGTCAGCGCGACGAGACGCATGTCGCGCTCGAGCATCACCGCTTCGGCGGCATTGGGGATGCCGGCGAGGCCCAGCCGCGCCGCGAACTCGCCCTCGTTCATGACGCCTTCGCCGACAAGATTGGGATCTTCGGTGTGATGCACGATCAGGGCGTCGAAATCGCGGGCATAGGTCAGCGCTCGCCGCATCACCTGCGCATTGGTGACGCTGCGGTCGCAGTCGGTGAACGCCACCGCGCCGGCGGCCTTCAACAGGCCGATCTCGGTCATTTCTTCGCCGCGCATGCCCTTGGTCAGTGCCGCCATCGGATGGATGTTGACAATGGCGGTGTCGCGCGCGCGGCGCAGCACGAAATCCACCGTCGCCGAATTGTCGATCACCGGCGAGGTATCGGGTTGGCAGATGATGGTGGTGATACCGCCGGCGGCGGCTGCCTGGCTTGCGGATGCGAATGTTTCGCGGTGGCCGGCGCCGGGCTCGCCGACAAAGGCACGCATGTCGATCAAACCGGGAGAGACGATCTTGCCGATGCAATTGATGATGTCGGTACCTTCCGGCACGCCGGCGGCGCCGATGCCGCGCCGGCTCTCCCGGATGGTCCCGTCGGCGATCAGCACGTCGCCTATGCCGTCAAAATCGCGCGACGGATCAATCAGACGGGCATTGGCGAGCAGGATGGGGCGGCGGTCGGTCAGCATGATGTCACGCGTTCGGCAGGTTGCGGGCGAGCGCTTCGAGCACCGCCATCCGCACCGCCACTCCCATTTCAACCTGCTCGCGGATCACCGACTGCGCGCCGTCGGCGACGATGGAGTCGATCTCGACGCCGCGATTCATCGGCCCCGGATGCATCACCAGCGCGTCGGGCTTGGCGTAAGCGAGCTTCTTCTGATCAAGGCCGAAATAGTGGAAATATTCCTGGCTCGACGGCACGAACGAGCCGTTCATGCGCTCGCGCTGCAGCCGCAGCATCATGACAATGTCGGCGCCCTCGAGTCCCTCGCGCATGTCGCGGGCTACCTCGACGCCCATCCGCTCGATACCGCGCGGCAACAGTGTGGAGGGCGCGACCACGCGGACGCGGGCGCCCATCGTGTTAAGCAGCAGGATATTGGAACGCGCCACGCGCGAATGCATCACGTCGCCGCAGATTGCGATCACCAGCCCTTCGAGCCGTCCCTTGTTGCGGCGGATCGTGAGCGCATCGAGCAGCGCCTGGGTCGGGTGTTCGTGGGCACCGTCGCCGGCATTGATCACGGAGCCGTCGACCTTGCGGGCCAGCAATTCAACCGCGCCCGAGGCGTGGTGCCTGACCACCAGAATATCTGGGTGCATGGCGTTTAGCGTCACGGCGGTATCGATCAGCGTCTCCCCCTTGCGCATCGAGGAGGAGGATACCGACATGTTCATGACGTCGGCGCCGAGCCGTTTGCCGGCAATTTCGAACGAGGATTGGGTCCGGGTCGACGCTTCGAAGAACAGGTTGACCTGGGTGCGACCACGCAGCGAGGTGCGCTTCTTGTCGACCTGGCGGTTGAGCTCGACATATTCCTCGGAGAGATCGAGCAGGCCGGTAATATCGGCAGCGGAAAGGCCCTCGATTCCCAGCAGGTGCCGGTGACCGAGGACAAAGGTCGATTTCGATACAGGGGTCATTAAAGCGAGAGCTATAGGCAGAGATGAAGGGCGGGGCAAGCGCGAATAGGGCACCTGTGAGTTATCCCCCGATCTGTCCCATTTTGATCGACGCCCGTACTAGTAACGCGCAGACTGTTCCGCGCGATTGATTGTGAAACAGACGTGGACGGCGGGAACAAGTCCGGCCACGGCGAAAATGGGCCGGCAAGGCTTTGTGAACTATCCGAAGGAGTGGGGGCACTTTTCGCTGCAGGGCGCGGCCGGGCCGGCCTATGATTTCCCGATCGCTACGCGCCACAATTGATTCTGGCGATTTCCGACCGGGAGGAAGGGCCCAATGATCCCCGCGACCCACGAAGTACTCAACCAGTCGCCGCCGTTCGAAGACGTCGATCTGTTCGCACAGGATCGGCCATTGGCCGATGCGGTCGCGGTCAATGGCGGTGCGGCGGCCGAAAAGGAACTGTCCGAGTTCGGGCAGCACTGGGGTTCGGCCGCAATGGCGGCGCGGGGCCGCATGGCCAACGAGAACACGCCGAAGCTCCGGACGTTCGATGCGCGCGGCAACCGGCGCGACGAAGTCGAGTTTCATCCGGCCTATCACGAACTGATGGCGCGCAGCGCTCATGCCGGCGTCCACAATTCAACCTGGAACGCAGAAGGCAAGCCGGCCGGAGGCGCTGCCGAAGTCGTGCGCGCGGCGAAATTCTACATGGCGGCCCAGGTCGAGACCGGTCATCTGTGCCCGATCACCATGACTCGCGCTTCGGTCGCGGCTTTGGCATCAGCGCCGGAGCTGCTGGCGACGACCATGCCTGTGATCGCGACCCGCGCCTACGATCCGGAGTTCGCGCCGTGGTGGACCAAGCGCGGCATGACGCTGGGCATGGGCATGACCGAGAAGCAGGGCGGCACTGACGTCCGCAGCAACATGACGCGGGCGGAACGCGACGGCGATGCCTATCGCATCACCGGGCATAAGTGGTTCATGTCGGCGCCGATGTGCGACGCCTTCCTGGTGCTGGCCCAGGCGGATGACGGTCTGACCTGTTTCTTCATGCCGCGTTTTGCGCCGGATGGATCGGTCAACGCCATTCAGTTTCAGCGATTGAAGGACAAGCTCGGCAATCGTTCCAATGCCTCCTCCGAAGTGGAATTCGTCAATGCCCATGCGCAGCGTGTCGGGGATGAAGGCAAGGGCATTCGCACCATCATTCAGATGGTGCAGTTGACGCGACAGGATTGCGCGATTGCATCCGCCGGGCTGATGCGATCCGGGCTCGCGCATGCGTTGCATCATGCCCGGCATCGCAGCGTGTTCCAGAAGCACCTCGCCGATCAGCCGCTGATGCAGGCCGTGCTTGCCGACATGGCGTTGCATGTCGAGGCCTCGATCGCGCTGGTGATGCGGCTGTGCCGCTCGTTCGATCTTGCGCCGGACGATCCGAGCGAAGCGGCGCTGATGCGGCTATTAACGCCCGTCGTCAAATATTGGGTGTGCAAGAGCGCGCCGGGATTTCTCTACGAGGCGATGGAATGCCTCGGCGGCAACGGTTATGTGGAGGAGGGCATCCTGGCGCGGCATTACCGGGAATCTCCGGTCAATGCGATCTGGGAAGGTTCGGGCAATGTGATGTGCCTCGATGTATTACGGGCTTTGTCGCGGGAGGCGGAAGCTGCCTCGGCGGTATTGCAGGTTCTTGCCGTCGAAGCCGCGGGGTTGCCGGGCGCCGCCGACGCGGTGGCGTTTATCGGCAGGACGTTCCGCAGGCCGGACAGCGAACCAACGGCGCGGCTGGCGGTCGAGAAGCTGGCGCTGCTCGCGGCGGCGGTAGCACTCAACAAGATCACGCCACATCATGCGGAATTGTTCGCAGCGACGCGGCTCGCCGGAAGTCACGGCAGCATGTACGGCGCCGTCGATCTCGCCAGCGAAGATACCCGAGGCTTGCTGGAGCGGGCGCTGCCGTGATGTCAGTTCAACCCGAAAGTCCGTTGATGGATTCCCCCGAAATAACCGCAGATCCAGCCGCGCCCCCGCCGGTGATCCCGACCCAGCGTCCACCGCGGATCTGGAAATTCTGGGGTACGGCCTTATGGGGCGTGTTCGTCTTCGCCGCGATGTTTGTCGGACAGCTTGCCGTATTCGCCTGGTTTCTCCTTCAGCAGGAAGGGCCGTTGGATGGCGCCGCCATGGTCCGCGTCGCGAGCAACGGTTTTGTGATCTCTCTTTCCGTGATCCTGGAATTGCCAGCTGTTCTCGCCGCATTGTGGCTCGCCATTCGTCTGTCGCGGACCCCGTTCGCCGATTACCTGGCATTGCGCTGGACCTCGCGGACCAATGTCCTGATCGGTGCGGTCTTTTTTTTAGCTTTGATTTTGGGGTGGGAGGGGCTGTCACTCATCATCGGGCACGATAGTTCGCCCGGATTCATGGTCGATGTCTTGAAGTCGGCGCGTGCAGGCGGTGCGTTTTGGCTGCTTGTGATCGCATTTGCCATCGCTGCACCGATCTCCGAAGAATTGCTGGTGCGCGGTTTTCTCTACCGTGGCTGGTCGGAATCAGCCCTCGGCACCGTCGGTGCGATCATCCTGTCGTCTCTGGTATGGACGGCGGTGCATCTGCAATATGACCGGGACTGGTTTCCCTTCTTCGAGGTGCTCTCGATCGGCCTCTTGCTCGGTTATCTCCGCTATCGCAGCAACTCGGTCTGGTTGACGATCATTCTGCACGGCCTCAACAACCTGGCTGCGGTAGTGCAGACTTTGTTGTTAGCGGGGACCTGACGCATCGCGCAGCCGTGCCAACCGATCCAGCGCGCCTTGCAGGATGAAAATCGCGGCGTGTTCGTCGATCACTTCGGCGCGCCGGGCGCGGCTCATGTCCATGCCGATCAACTCGCGCTCCACCGCGACGGTGGAAAGCCGCTCGTCCCATAATGCGATCGCGAGCGCGGTCAGTTTTGAAAAATTGCGGGCGAAGGCGCGGGTCGATTGCGCCCGTGGTCCCTCGCTGGCGTCCATATTGATGGGCAGGCCGAGCACGAAGCCCACGGCGTTACGTTCGCCGGCAATGGCGAGCAGGCGCGCCGCATCGGCCTTGAAGGCCTTGCGCGCGATAGTCTCGACGCCGGTCGCGAGCCTGCGATCGGGATCGGACACCGCGACCCCGATGGTCTTGGTGCCCAAATCCAGTCCGACCAGCGCGCCGCGTTCAGGCCAGTGCGCGACGGCGTCGACGAGCGGTAATATGAGGGCAGGCATGGCGTTCGCATACCACGCCGACCACAAGGCGTGCAAAGCGCGGGGAAAGATTCATGACGATCGACTGGCTGACATGGTTCGGTTTGTTCGCCGTCACCGCGATGCTGGTGTGCTACGCGCTTGAGCATCGCAGCCACTGGTTCATCCTTGCCTTCGCGATCGCCTGCGCATTCGGTTCAATTTACGGATTTCTGCAGGGAGCCTGGCCGTTCGGGCTGGTCGAAGCCGTCTGGGCCGTCGTCGCGCTGCGGCGCTGGAGCGTCAGGCCGCAATGACTTGACCGGCTTTGATCAGGCCCGCGGCAAAACTTTGCAGCGCACTGTATTGACGGGCGCCGCTGCGCTGGATGAAAAGGGTGTCCACCTGCGACCGCGACGCGCTGAGGCTGTGAATGCTGACATTGCCATTCTGATCGCTGCGCTCGACGACTGCACGGGGCAGCAGCGTCACGCCCATGTCGGCGGCGACGCAGCCGATCATGCCATCGAGCGTGCCTAGCTCCAACCGCGCCGCCGAGGGCCAGCCAAGTTCCGAAAGCACCTGCTCGAGCCGCTGCCGATAGGTGCAGCCGGTACGGAACACCAGAGCCGTCGGGCCGGACTTAGGCGTACCGGCACGCAAGTCTGCCAGGCTGGTCCATCGCCGCGCGCTGACCAGCACGAGTTCTTCCGTGAACGCGAGCGTAGAACGCAGCTCGGCGTGCTCGATCGGGCCGGCAACGAAGGCGCCGTCGAGCGCGCCGTCGAGCACGGCGGCCACCAGATCTGCCGTCGTTGCGGTCCGTAATGTCAGACGCACCGCGGGAAAGCGGCGGTGAAATTCGGCGAGCAGCGATGGCAGACGGACTGCAGCCGTGGTCTCCATCGAGCCGATCGAGAGCGGTCCCTTCGGCTCGCCGTCGTCGCGCGCGGCTATTGCGGCTTCGCGCGACAGTGCGGCGATGCGCTGGGCATAGGGCAACAGGCGGCGGCCAGCGCCGGTCAACGTCATCCCACGGCTATGCCGCTCGAACAAAGCGGTACCGATTTCGGACTCCAGGGCCTTCACCCGCTGGGTGACGTTGGATTGCACCGTGTTGAGTTCGGCGGCGGCACGCGTGATGCCGCCGGTGCGCGCGACGGTCGAAAAAGTCAGGAGATCGATCAGTTCCACGGACGGGCTCCGTTTCGTTATGGAGATGGCTGCGTTCTCTAGTCTTCATTTTTCAAGAATGTTAGTTCGGCCTAATATGGCTGTCTACAGGGGAGAATGAAGATGGCGATCAGCACGTCGTTGACCGCACTTTTGGGCGTCCAGCACCCAATCCTGCTGGCGCCGATGGACGTGATCGCCGGCGCCCGACTGGTGATGGCGGTCAGCGGCGCCGGAGGTTTCGGGATTTTGGGCGGCGGTTACGGCGAACGGGCGTGGCTGGAGCAGGAGACCGCAAAGCTAAAAATGTGCGCGGCGCCATTCGGCATTGGCTTCATTACCTGGAGCCTCGCCAAACGGCCGGAACTGCTCGATGTCGCCCTGAATGCGCGACCGCGCGCGATCATGCTGTCGTTCGGCGATCCCAAACCATTTGCGCCGCGTATCAAGGCCGCGGGCGCGCAGTTGATCTGCCAGATCCAGAACGAGGACATGGCGCGCACCGCGCTGGACGCCGGCGCCGACATTCTCGTCGCGCAGGGCACGGAGGCGGGCGGCCACGGTGCGTCTCGCACCACAATCGACATCGTGCCGGCGATCGTCGACCTCGCCGCCGGGCCGCGTCCCGGTCGTCGCGGCGGGCGGCATCGGCGATGGACGCGGGCTTGCAGCGATGATGATGCTGGGCGCTTCCGGCGTGCTGCTCGGCACGCGGTTTTATGCCAGCAAGGAAGCCGACGGTGCCGATGAGGCAAAGAAGATCATCTGCGCGGCCGAAGAGTGGCAGCACCGTCCGAGGCATTATCTTCGACCTGTCACGCAATAATGTCTGGCCCGCGCCGTTTAACGGGCGCTGCCTGATCAATGATCATGCCCGGCGCTGGATGGGCCGCGAGCTCGAACTTTTGCAGAATGTGAAAAGTGTCGTCGCCGACTATGCGGCAGCGAAAGCCAAAGGCAATTTCGATATCGCCGCCGTCATTGCCGGCGAAGCCGTTGGGCTTATCCATGATATTCCCAGGGCAGCCGAGATTGTTGACAGGATCGTCACCGAAGCCGACCAGCTACTGCGTGGACGGCGCAACTCGTCGACAACGTCACAGGCCTGATCCGAAACCAAATTCATCCGCAGCAAACGAGCACACCCATGTGGCCGGACCGCCGACTTCTTGCCCTCTTTAAAACCGAGTTTCCCATCGTTCTGGCGCCGATGGCGGGAATCATGGACGCGGATCTGGTGATCGCGGCGGCGCAGGGCGGGGCGCTGGGCTCGTTGCCATGCGCGATGCTGTCGGTCGAAAAGGCGCGCGAGCAGGTAAATATCATCCGCCAGCGTGTCTCGGCGCCGGTCAACCTGAATTTCTTTTGCCATAGGGTCGTCGAGGCCGACCCGCAGCGCGAGGCCGGATGGAAGAAACGCCTCGCGCCTTATTATCAGGAGCTGGGGCTTGATCCGGCGGCGCCCGTCAACGCCGCCAACCGCGCGCCGTTCGATGCCGCGATGTGTGCGTTAGTCGAGGAGTTGAAGCCCGAAGTCGTGAGCTTCCATTTCGGCCTGCCGGATCAGGCGCTATTGAATTGCGTCAAGGCCGCCGGCTGCACAGTGATCGCGAGCGCGACGATCGTGAGAGAAGCGATCTGGCTCGAGGAAAACGGCGCCGACGTCATCATCGCACAAGGCGCCGAAGCCGGCGGCCATCGCGGCATGTTCCTGACTGAAAACATCAACGAGCAGCCCGGCACCTTTGCATTGGTGCCCCAGGTGGTCGATGCGGTGAAGGTTCCCGTGATCGCGGCCGGTGGCATTGCCGACGGACGCGGCATCGCGGCGGCCTTCGCGCTCGGAGCGGCGGGGGTGCAGATCGGCACCGCCTATCTGCGTTGCCCTGAATCCAAGGTGACGGCGCCGGCGCGCACCGCGTTGGCGCTAGCGCGGGACGATACCACCGTCATCACCAACGTGATGACCGGCCGTCCGGCCCGTGGCGTGGCCAACCGGGCGATGCGCGAGATCGGGCCGATTGCGCCGGACGCGCCTGCGTTCCCCCATGCCGCGACCGCACTTGGACCGCTGAAAGCGGCCTCGGAAAAGCTCGGCAAGGTCGATTTCACCAATCTGTGGGCGGGGCAGGCGGTGCGGCTTGGCCGCGAGATACCGGCAGCGGAGCTGACCCGGGCGCTGGCCGGCGCGGCGCTGGCGCGACTCAGTCAAATGGCTGGCTGAAGCGTGCTGCCGGCACGGTTGCGGCGTAAAACCACCCTCTGCTATACGGCGGGTTCCATCATGGGCTGCCGCCCCGGAGGCCGTATATAATGTCTGTCGACGCTGCCACCGTCCGCCGCATCGCCCATCTGGCGCGGATCGCCGTCACTGAATCCGAGGTTCCCCATCTGCAGGGCGAACTGAACGCGATGCTGGCCTTTGTCGAGCAGTTGAGAGAAGTAAATGTCGATGGGGTCGACCCGATGACCTCGGTGATGCCGATGGAAATGAAGAAGCGACCCGATGTAGTCAATGATGGCGAGATCGCCGACGAGGTGGTCGCCAATGCGCCGGAGACCCAGGACCATTTCTTTCTGGTGCCGAAAGTCGTCGAATAGGTCTAGAAAGCGTTTTCAAGCGAAGTGGATACCGGTTCGCGTGAAGAAAGCGCGTCAAATATAAAGAGCCTTCGAGACGGGAAATCCGATGTGCCTGCTCTGCGACGATGAAAAGGCCTACGCGGCCTACATGAACTATCTCGACGCCATGGAGCGTCAGGGCAAGGTCGCCGATCCCGATAAGGCGATGGATGCGGTGCTCGATCAACTCGAAGCGGCCAACAAGGCGAACCGCCCAGTTTTGCGCGACGACCCGGCCAACGACAAGACGCTGTCTCCGTTCTTCTGCAGCCCGGTTGATAAATGACCGATTTGACATCGCTGACGCTCGCTGAGGCCAGAACCGGCCTCGCGAACAAATCCTTTACGTCACTTGAATTGACGGAGGCGCACATCACCGCAATCGAGGCGGCGCGCGCGCTCAATGCCTTTGTGCTGGAAACGCCGGATCAGGCCCGCGCCATGGCGCGCTTGGCCGACGCCAATATCGCGAAAGGCGAGGGCGGTCCGCTCGGCGGCATCCCGC
Source organism: uncultured Pseudomonadota bacterium (assembly GCA_963725555.1). Lineage (GTDB taxonomy): Bacteria > Pseudomonadota > Alphaproteobacteria > Rhizobiales > Xanthobacteraceae > Bradyrhizobium. Next base: position 95,276 of record CAVRYV010000009.1, read on the forward strand.
TTGGGATCAAGGATCTGTTCGCGACCAGGAACGTGCGCACCACCGCGTGCTCGAAAATCCTCGGCAATTTCGTGCCGCCTTACGAGTTAACCGTGACTTCGCAACTCTGGCGCGATGGGGCGGTCTTGCTCGGCAAGTTGAATAATGACGAGTTCGCGATGGGCTCCTCAAACGAGACCTCGTGTTTCGGCCCCGTAGTCAATCCATGGCGGCGCGAAGGCTCCAACGTCGGCGCCGCAGCGAACCGCCAGATCGAAGGCGCACATCTGGTGCCGGGCGGTTCGTCGGGCGGGTCGGCGTCTGCGGTGGCAGCGAATTTGTGCATGGGCGCGACCGCGACCGACACCGGCGGTTCGATCCGCCAGCCGGCGGCATTCACTGCGACCGTCGGCATCAAGCCGACCTATGGGCGCTGTTCACGCTGGGGCATCGTCGCGTTCGCATCCTCGCTCGATCAGGCCGGTCCGATTGCGCGGACGGTGCGTGATGCCGCGATCCTGATGCGCTCGATGGCCGGTCACGATCCAAAAGACACCACGTCGGTCGATCGCGAGGTGCCGGACTATGAGGCGGCGATCGGCAAATCCGTCAAGGGCATGAAGATCGGAATTCCCCGGGAATATCGTCTCGACGGCATGCCGGCGGAAATCGAAAGGCTCTGGACCGAGGGCGCAGCGTGGTTGAAGGCCGCGGGCGCGGAGTTGGTCGAGGTGTCGCTGCCGCACACGAAATACGCGCTTCCGGCCTATTACATCGTCGCCCCGGCGGAGGCTTCGTCGAACCTGGCGCGTTACGATGGCGTGCGTTACGGCCCGCGCGTGCCCGGCCGCAGCATCGGCGAAATGTACGAGAACACCCGCGCCGAAGGCTTTGGTGCCGAAGTCCGTCGCCGCGTCATGATCGGCACCTATGTGCTCTCAGCCGGCTATTACGATGCCTATTATCTGCGCGCGCAGAAAGTCCGCACCCTGATCAAGAAAGATTTTGAAGACTGTTTCGCCAAGGGTGTGAACGCGATCCTGACGCCGGCGACGCCTTCGGCAGCCTTCGGTATCGGCGAAAAGGGCGCCGATCCTGTCGAGATGTACCTCAACGACATCTTCACGGTGACGGTGAACATGGCGGGATTGCCGGGGATCGCGGTTCCCGCCGGCAAGGACGCGCAGGGCTTGCCGCTCGGCTTGCAACTGATCGGGCGTCCGTTCGATGAAGAGACATTGTTCTCGCTTGGCGAGGTCATCGAGCAGGCGGCTGGCCGCTTCACGCCGCCGAAATGGTGGGCGTAAAGTTCCATTCGATGCCACCGGCTTTTGCGTTGCGTTTTTCGGCACGGTTCTCCATGGTTTGTCCATGAGCATGGTGAGGGTATGAGCGCCGACGACGGTATCCCGTCTTCCCAACGGGTCGACCAGCTGCTGGGTTCGTCGAAGCTCGCCGTGGCTCTCGAGAACGACAAATACAAGCATTTGCTGGATCACGCTCCGGTTGCCGTTGCGGTATCGCGCGGTTCCGGCGAGGAGCAGCATGTCGTCTACATCAACAGGGCGTTCGAAAGTTTGATGTCGATGGCCGCCGCCAATGTGGAGGGGCAGAGCTGGACCTGTCTCGATGGTTTTCTTCGCGAGGACGATCCGGTCCGGACCTTGGGCGAGGCGATCCGCGATGGCGAGGATTTTATTGGCGTGTTCCGTCCGGCCGGGCCGGTCGACCGTCTGGTGATCGTGCAGGCCTATGCCTCGGTGATCGAGAACGATGACGGCATCGAGAATTTCCGTATCGCCGCGCTGGTCGATGTCGGCGGCCGGGAGCGGGCGCAGATTGAGCAGTTCGAGAGCCAGATACGCGACCGCGACATGCTGATGCGCGAACTTCAGCACCGGGTGAAAAATAACCTGCAGCTCATCACCGCGCTGATCCGCCTCGAGGCTCGGTCGGCGGCAGAAGGCGAGACCGTGGCGTTGGCGCGGCTTGCAAGCCGGATCGACGCGTTGACGGTACTGTACCGGACCCTCTCGGCCGAAGACGCCGCTCCCGAAATCGATCTCGGTCAGTATCTTTCCGACATCGCAAAATCGGTGATGGAGGTCAATGCGACCCCGGGCGTGCAAATCGACATCGAGGTCGGCTATTGCCCGCTCTCAATCAACGTTGCGATGCCCGCCGGCCTCTTGATCAACGAGATGCTGACCAACGCGCTGAAATATGCCTTCGTCGGCCGCAGCGCCGGTCAGCTCAAGCTGATCTGCAAGCAGGAGAGCGGTCGTGTCTCGGTCATCGTGTCCGACGACGGCGTGGGGCTGGGCGAAAATCAGGGATGGCCATCGCCTCGGAAACTCGGCGCCTTGATTTTGCAAACGCTCAAGGAAAACGCCAGGGATGTCGTGTTCCGGGCCGAAAGCATCCGCGGTCAGGGGACCTGGTTCACACTGACGTTCGACGCAACGCTCCGAGCGGTGCCGAACTAAATTTAGACTAGTCTAAAGAGATGGCTTCGAGTTGAGTCAGCGCACCCACATTGTGCCCTGGACGCAGCGCAGCGCGCCGCCCTTTGCGGCGTGGTGCGCTGCGGAGCCGGGGCCATATGTTGTGCAAGGTGTCTGGGTCCCGGCGCTGCGGAGCAGCGTGACCGGACGATGCTTCGCAGCGCCGAGAGGACGCTGCACCGCGTCAGGGACACAATCGCCGCTTCGCGTCAACCTAAACTCAAACATGCAATAGGCTCAGGCTTAACGTTTCTACAAATGAACGACGCCGCCACCATGACGAGCCTGAGCGCGTCAGACTTCCAACCATTCCTTGCGGACAACGGCATTGGACTTGAGGTCCGCCGGCGTGCCCTCGAACACGATACGGCCATGACCCATCACATAGACGCGGTGGGAGATCCGCATCGCGATCGACAGCTTCTGTTCGACCAGCAGGATCGCGACGCCGCGCCGGGCGATTTCGGCGATCAGATCGCCGACCTGCTGGACGATGATCGGCGCCAGGCCCTCGGTCGGCTCGTCGATCATCACAAGTTCAGGGTCGCCCATCAGGGTACGGCAGATCGTCAGCATCTGCTTTTCGCCGCCGGATAACACGCCGGCTGCGGTATCCGCGCGTGCCGCGAGATTGGGAAACATCCCGAGCATGTCCGCCAGCTTCCATTTGCCGGGATGGCGCGGATCCTTGATGCCGAGCGTCAGATTTTGGCGCACAGTCAGGCCGGGGAAGATGTCGCGGTGCTCGGGCACATAGCCGATGCCGCAATGTGCGATCTTGTGGCTGGGCAGGCCGGCGATGTCGACGCCATTGAACCTGATCGTGCCTTGCGGCGGGACCTCGCCCATGATGGCCTTCACGGTGGTCGAGCGGCCGACCCCGTTGCGGCCCAGCAGGCTGACTACTTCGCCGCCGTCAACGTGCAGATCGACGCCCTGCAGGATGTGGCTCTTGCCGTAATAAGCATGCAGGTCCTGAACCTCGAGCATCACGCCGCCTCCTCGTCGCCGAGATAGGCTTCCTTGACCTTTGGGTCGGCGCGAATCTCCTCAGGCGTTCCGGATGCGATGATCTGGCCGTAGACGAGCACAGAGATACGGTCGGCGAGGCCGAACACCACGCCCATATCGTGTTCGACGATCAGCAGCGTGCGGCCCTCGGTGATCCTGCGGATCAGCTCCATCGCGCGCTCGGTCTCGAGGTTGCTCATGCCGGCGGTGGGCTCATCGAGCAGGATTACGTCGGCGCCGCCGGCGGTGGTGATGCCGATCTCGAGCGCGCGCTGCTCGGCGTAAGTCAGCAGGCCTGCCGGCACGTCACGTCGTGCGGTGAGGTTGATGTCGCTAAGGATTTGCGCGGTGCGGTCGCGCACCTCGGGCAAGTTATCGATGTTCTTCCAGAAAGCGTAGCGATGACCGGCGGCCCATAACACCGCGCAGCGGATGTTCTCCCACACGCTCATATTGGCGAACACATTGGTAACCTGGAAGCTGCGCGACAGGCCGCGGCGGTTGATCTGGTAGGGCGCCATGCCCGAGATCACTTCGTCGCGCAAAAGGATGCTGCCCTTCGAGGGATGAATGTAGCCACTGATCAGGTTGAAACACGTCGACTTGCCGGCGCCGTTCGGGCCGATCAAGGCATGGCGCTCGCCTTTGGCTACCGTGAGATTGACGTTGCGGATCACCGAAGTATTGCCGAAGGTTTTTTCGACACCACGTAGCTCGATGGCATTGCTCATGCGGCGAAGCCCTTGTCCCGTGCGGCCGTCAGGGCCTCGTCCCATGCCGCCGCGATCCGTACCCATGTCTTGCGGGCGAGATAAAAGCCGCCGACCAGCAGAATCGCGGCGGTGGCCCAGATGGTGGGGCTGGCGGCATCGAAGCTGACTCCGAACGACCTGATGTGAGAATCATCGCCGGGGTTGACCGTGAAATGCACGATGATCTCGATCGCAAGCATCAATCCCGCGATCATCGCCAGCGTAGGGATGAAGGCTACCGCATAGCTTGGCAGCACCTGGCCGAGCGTGCCGGCCTTGATCAGCGGCCGGTGCTTCATCAGGACACCGGTGATGCCGCCCGGCGCGAACATCACAACGGCGATGAAGATCAGGCCGAAATAGAGCTGCCAGACCGGGGTCAGGTCGCTTAGTCCAAGGGACAACATGGTGACAAAAATCGCCCCGACAATCGGGCCGATGAAGAAGCCGACGCCGCCAATATAGGTCGCGAACAGCACGGTTCCGGATTGGACGGCGCCGAGATAGGCGGAGTTGGCGATTTCGAAATTGATCGCCGCCAGCGCGCCCGCGATGCCGGCGAAAAAGCCCGCGAAGCAGAATGCGATATAGCGGACGACGTGCGGATCGTAGCCGACAAACTGCACCCGCTCCGGATTGTCGCGCACGGCGTTGCACATTCGGCCGAGCGGGGTGCGGGTGAGGGCATACATCGCGATAACGGCCAGCAACGTCCAGCCGGCAACCAGATAATAGATCTGGATCTGGGAGCCGAAGTTCCAGTCGAACAGACGAAAGACCTTGGTGCGGTTGGCGGAGACGCCGGCCTCGCCGCCGAAGAACGTGCGCAGGATCAGGGCCGAGGAGGCTACCAGTTCGGCGAGGCCAAGCGAGATCATCGCGAACGCGGTTCCACTGCGTTTGGTCGATACCCATCCGAGCAAGGCGGCGAAGGCGAACCCGGCGAAACCGCCAATCAGCGGGATCAGCGGCAGCGGCACTGCCAGCTTGTTCTTGGCGACCATGTTGATCGCATGGATCGCAAGAAAACCGCCGAGGCCATAATATACCGCGTGGCCAAACGACAGCATGCCGGTCTGGCCAAGCAAGATGTTGTAGGACAGCGAAAAGATGATCGAGATTCCGATCAGGCTAAAGGTGGTAAGCGAACCGCCCGAGTTGAAGATCTTCGGCAGGATCAGCAGCAGCACGCCTGCGCCGATCCACATGCCGTAGAATTTCAGTCGGTCGGGGAGAGCCGGGCGCGGCGGCGCAATGTCCGTGATATCGGTCATGTGTCACGCGTCCCAAGCAGGCCCATTGGGCGAAACATCAGTACCAAAACCAGCAGCAGATAGGGCATGATCGGCGCGATCTGCGCGACCGTGACGTTCCAGATGTCCGAGAGCCAGGTGCTCGCATAGGCCGGACTGAGCGGCCCGAATGCTCCGGCGAGCGAGCCATTGATCGAAACCGCGAAGGTTTGCAGCAGGCCGATCAGCAACGACGCGATGAAGGCGCCGGGCAGCGAGCCAAGACCGCCGACAACGACCACCACAAACAGGATCGGACCCAGCAGGCCCGCCATGTTGGACTGCGTAACCAGCGCGGGACCGGCAATCACTCCGGCGACCGCAGCCAGCGCGGTGCCGACACCGAACACCAGCATGAAGATGCGTCCGACATTGTGGCCGAGATGACCGACCATATGCGGATGGGTCAGCGCCGCCTGCACGATGAGCCCGATCCGGGTACGCTTCAGGGCGATCAGCAGGCCGAGGAAGATCACGATTGAAACCACCAGCATGAAGATCTTGAAGGCGGGATAATTGGTCGAGAAGACGGTAAAGGCCGGGAAAGTCGAGCGACGGCGGCACGCGAAAATCCACCGGGCTCTTGCCCCAGATGATCTGCACGATCTCCTCGATCACAAAGGCCAGCCCGAAGGTGAACAAAAGCTCGGCGACGTGGCCGTTCTTGTGTACATGGCGCAGGCCATAGCGTTCGACGGCGGCTCCGATCGCGCCGGCGAGCAGCGGCGCGATCATCAGCGCCGGCCAGAACCCGACCCAGCGGCTGATCTGAAAGCCGAAGAAAGCGCCCAGCATGTAAAAGCTCGCATGCGCGAAATTCAGCACGCCCAGCATGCTGAAGATCACCGTCAGGCCGCTCGCCATCAGGAACAGCAGCATGCCGAACAGGATGCCGTTCAGCGTGGAGATGACGATCAGTTCCAGCACGATTCTATCCGTCCGTGATGCGGGTGGGCATCCCGCTCTCGAAAGTAGCGGGGAGGGAGTTCGGCGTGCATTGAGATTTACGGCCGGTCCATCTTGCAGGTGGTCGGCAGGATCGTCTGGGGGTGTCGATCTTGGCGACGAGTCTTCCAGCCCCAGCCGGTCTTCTCCTCGTCGAACGGCTCCTTTTCGGTGCGCTCGCCGAACGACGCGATGTAGATCGGCTGGAAGAACTGATGGTCGTCCTTGCGCATCATGCCCTTGCCGCCGTCGAAAACGTCGAACTCCATGCCTTCAAGCGCCGCGGCGACCTTTACCGGATCCAGCGACTTGGCCTTTTCGGCCGCGGCCGCGAACATCCGCATCTCGTTGACGGCGCGCGGATAGAACAGGCTGAAATCATATTTGGCGCGTAACGCCTTTTCGAAAGCCTGCGCCGGCAGGATAATCGACGTTCGCAATGCCTTCAGCGATCTGGTAAGACCTGATGATTGAGATTGGCCTGCTTGATCGCGGTCGGGACCGCCGGTGCCGCCGGCATAATAGGTATACCAGTTTACCTTCAGGCCAGCATCGGCGGCAGCCTTCAGCAAGCAGCGCGAAGTCCTGGCCCCAATTGCCGGTGACGACGGTGTCGGCGCCCGACGCCTTGATCTTGGCGATATAGGGCGCGAAGTCGGTGATCTTCAGCAGCGGATGTACCTCGTCGCCGACGATCTCGATGTCCGGCCGCTTGGCTGCGAGCATCGCCCGCGCCTGTTTGCGAACCGATTCGCCGAAAGAATAATCCTGGTTGATCAGGTAGACTTTCTTGATCGCCGGGACGCGTCTTCATGTAGTTGGTGAGGGCTTCCATCTTGATGTCGGAGTTGGCGTCCCAGCGGAAATGCCAGAAGCTGCATTTATCGTTGGTCAGGACTCGGATCGACCGCGGCGTAGTTGAAGTACAGCATTTCCTTGCCGGGATTGCGATCGTTGTATTTGGTGACGAAGTCAGACAGCGCTCCGGCAACCGACGAGCCATTGCCCTGGGTGATGATAGCGAATGCCGGAGTCGATGGCCTTCTGCGCCTGGATCAGGCTCTCTTGCGGGTTGGTCTTGTTGTCGAGAGGGACGATCTCGACCTTTTTGCCCAGAATGCCGCCCTTGGCGTTCAGTTCGTCGGCGAGAAACTGGAAGGTCTTGAAGCCGACTTCGCCGACGCTGGCGCCGCCGCCGGACAACGGATCGATATAGCCGATCTTGACGGTGTCCTCGGCCCGGGCGGTACCGCCCGAGAGCAGCGCCATAAATGCAAGGATGGCAAGCTTACGCATGTTGTTTTCTCCGCTGATATTCTTGAAGTTGGCCTTCTTAGCAGTAACGGGATCGTTCGATCCGTCCACCGCCAGCCTTGGATTAGCGCGATTGTGGGCTAACGCAATGGATGCCGCAAGCAGGTCCTGGCCACGGCGTCGTCCTTGCCCGCAATTAATCCGAACCTGCGGCCGGAGGCAACGGTCGCGTGGCGGCATTTTGGATTTCCCTCGCTCGAAACGGTTTCAGGGGTTTTCCGCCGATCCCTGTCGGGATAGAAGCTGCCCATGAACGCAAACGTCAAACCGTCGAAGCTCATCAGGGGCTGGGAATTGGTGATTGGGCTGGAAGTCCATGCCCAGGTCACCTCGAACTCGAAGCTGTTTTCCGGCGCTGCGACGGAGTTCGGCGGGGAGCCCAACAGTCACGTCTCGCTGGTCGATGCGGCGATGCCGGGCATGCTGCCGGTCATCAACGAGGAATGTGTCAGGCAGGCGGTGCGCACCGGCCTTGGCCTCAACGCGCAGATCAACCGGCGCTCGGTGTTCGACCGCAAGAACTATTTCTATCCGGATCTGCCGCAGGGCTATCAGATCAGCCAATACAAGTCGCCGATCGTGGGTGAGGGCGAGGTGGTGGTGGAACTGGCGGATGGCGAGAGCGTCACCATCGGCATCGAGCGGCTGCATCTGGAGCAGGATGCCGGCAAGTTGCTGCACGACCAGAGCCCGACCCTGTCGTTCGTGGATCTCAACCGCTCCGGCGTCGGCTTGATGGAGATCGTCTCCAAGCCGGATATCCGATCGTCCGAGCAGGCGAAAGCCTATGTGACGAAGCTGCGCTCGATCCTGCGCTATCTCGGCACCTGCGACGGCGACATGGAGAAGGGCTCCTTGCGCGCCGACGTCAACGTCTCCGTGCGCAAGCCTGGCAGCCCGCTCGGCACCCGCTGCGAGATCAAGAACATGAACTCGATCAGCTTCATCGGGGACGCTATCGAATATGAGGCGCGGCGTCAGATCGACATCCTTGAAGACGGCGGCGCGATCGAGCAGGAAACCCGGCTCTACGATCCGAACAAGGGCGAGACCCGCTCGATGCGCTCCAAGGAAGAGGCGCACGACTACCGCTACTTCCCGGATCCCGATCTGTTGCCGCTGGAATTCGGCGAGGCCTATGTCGCCGATCTGAAGGCCGACCTGCCGGAGTTGCCGGATCAGAAGAAGACCCGCTTCATCGCCGAGTTCGGACTGACACCGTATGACGCCGGCGTGCTGGTTGCCGAACGTGAGAGCGCCGATTTCTACGAGGCCGTATTGGCGCAGCTTGCCAACCGTACCCGCGACGGCAAACTCGCCGCCAACTGGGTCATCAACGAGCTGTTCGGCCGGCTCAACAAGGAGAGCCGCGACATCCTGGCCTCGCCGGTGTCGGCGGCGCAGCTTGGGGCCATCGTCGAACTGATCGGCGAAGGCACCATCTCCGGCAAGATCGCCAAGGACCTGTTCGAAATCGTCTGGCAGGAGGGCGGCGACCCCCGTGCGCTGGTCGAAACGCGTGGCATGAAGCAGGTCACCGACATGGGCGCGATCGAGAAGGTGGTCGATGACATCATGTCGGCCAATCCGGACAAGGTCGCGCAGGCTCGCGCCAAGCCGCAGCTGGTCGGTTGGTTCGTCGGTCAGGTGATGAAGTCATCCGGCGGCAAGGCCAATCCGCAATCCGTGAACGATCTGCTGAAGTCCAAGCTCGGCATCTGAAAGCCGAGCGGCGTACGCGTCAGATGGGGGCGTGGCGAGTCCGGTCTTCATTAACCATACGCGATGAGCCGCGACGCGTTGCGCGGACGAGAATCGCGGCGCGAATCAGCGGCGGCGATTCCGGCAAAAAACCGGGTTTGGCGAGCGGCGATGAGACGCGAAGCCGTTGTGCACGAAAATTTTTTTATTGCCAAAAACCGCGACTCAGAGTCCGTGCCAATTGCTTTTTGCCGGCGCCGATGAGTCGCAGTGACATCGATTGTGCAATGGACGCGCGGTTTGTGAATTAGAGAAACGACTGCGGTGCAGGCATTTCTTGTGATATTGACAATCGTCGATGTCGCATTTGCGCGCACTACTTGCATCGTCGCGTGGACGCATTGTCGTGTCGCCAAGCGTTGCGCGTCGCGCGCTCTCGCATCGAGGCGTCAACACTTCCTTAAGCGGGACACTGTTTTTTTGAATGTGTTGGTGTATTCGGGATGTAGTGCATTTCAATTCCCGAGTGCACGCAGCGATAAAGCTATCTCACGACATTAGGAGGGCAACATGGCCAAGAAAGCTAAGAAGGCGAAGAAGGCGAAGAGCGCAGTGAAGAAGACTGCGAAGAAGACCCGCAAGGTCGCCAAGAAGAAGAAGTAATCTCGCTTAAGAAATTGCCGGCGGCTTGATGCCGGCGACGTCACAAGAGCCGTCAGGATGATCTGTCTCTCGATGCAGATTTAATCGGATGGCTCTGGCGACGAAAGAGGGTGTCGGCGAGACATCAGGTCAAACGGCTGGATCAGGTTTCGAAGAGTTTACTCCGAGGCACCCTTCCAGCAGAAGAAACCAGTTTTCTTCGTTCGGTGCGGACCCAATGGTTCGCAATTTCACCGGCCCCCAAGGCCTTCCGTGAAATCTGATCCTGACGTGTTCGCCGACGCCCTCGTTCTCCAGCCGGCGCTCTTGCCGGGTTCGCGACTTCGCATCGCGACTGAGGCCTCATTGCCCGGCTTTCGTTTTCGCCGCCTTGGGCCGAACCCCACCCGCCAACAGAATGCTTTGCGGCGCTCGGACGCTTTGCAGTCGGCAATTGATGGCGAGCCGGCCGGCCCGGGATGCCTGATGCATCGTCGTGGCATTCCTGCAACATCCGCCGGAAATATGTCTCGCTGCGTCGCGGTCGTGACGATCTATCGTTGCCTAGCACGACGTCGTGGTGGATTGTCGGGGTGCGGCGGAGGGGGGCATCCCGCGGTCGTATACCGAGCAAGGTCTGATTCAACGGGGGTTGAATCAGACCTTGCTCGCTTTTGGGCGCTCGCTTTCAGCTCTCGTTGCCTTGCAGATAGTCCCTGCGTCCGGACATTTCGAACAGCGCGCCCGGATGATTGTCTTCGAAGCGCAATTCGAGGTCGTGAAGATTGGCGATGGCCGCCGCAATACTCAGCCCAAGACCGCTGCCTGGCACCCGGTGGCCGCTGGCGGTCCGGTAGAACCGCTGGAAGATCTTGTCGCGTTCGGCCGGCTCCACACCGATGCCGTTGTCACGCACCCGAATGACCGGACGGCCGTCCTCCTGGGTCACCGACACGCGCACCGTGCCATGCTCGGGCGTGAATTTGATCGCGTTGCCGATCAGATTGGAAACCGCCTCTCGCATCAGGTCGCCGTCGCCCTGGATTTGCACCGGCGACTGAATCTCCAGCGCCATGTTGATCGATTTCGACGTCGCCAGCGGTTCGTAGAACTCGAAGAGATCGGCGCAAATCGCGGAGAGATCGATGGAATGGAACTTGCTTGATTTCGGCCCGTATTCGACGTCCGCAAGCCGCAGCAGGGCAGCGATCGTGAGCATCGCCTTGTCGATATGCGCCAGTGCCTGATGCGCCACCCGTCGCAACACATCGTCTGAGCTTTCGACGCCGCGTTCGAGCTGGGCGTGCACGACCGCGAGCGGGCTGCGCAGATCATGTGCGATGTTGTCGCTCACGCCTTTGATCTGCGCCAGCAACCGATTGATCTCGTCGAGCATCAGGTTGACGTCGCGAGACAGCATGTCGATCGCATCCCGCCGGGATCGCACCGGCAGCCGGAGCTGCATATCGCCTTTCATGATCCCGGCGATGGTCTCGTGAATGCCGGTGAGGCGCCGGGACGCCCGGCGCGCCATGAAGGCGCCGATGGCCAGCGCCAGCAGCAGCATGGGCGCGAGCCCCGTCTCCAGCGCCGCCAGCACGATCCGGCGAAACGCATAGGTCTCGAGCAGGCTTCGTCCCAGCACCAGAATACTGCCGTCAGGGCGCACGCGGGCGACGAAGATCGCGGGCTCGGTGCGATCGGTGCCAGGCGCGCGGGAGGCGGCGAAATGGGACTTGCCGTCCAGCGGAATCGCCGGCAACTCTTCGATATTGCCGAACATCGCCTTGCGGTCGGACGCAAACAACGCGGCAAAGTCCAGCCGCCGCAGATCATGCGTCAAGCGCAACTCGAAGGCGCGCCTGAGATCCTCGACCGAGTGATCGACGCTCTTGGCAGCTTCGTCCTCCAGGATCAGGCGGTTGCTCTTCTCGTCGGCCGCCCTGATCTGCAGATAGACCAGCCCAAAGATCGCGGTGGTCGCCAAAATCGTCGCGAACGCGAAGGTGAGGGCGACCCGCAGCGCCGACGATCGCAGGAGCTCAAGCATCGGCGCTCAGCATGAAACCGGCGCCGCGGATATTGACAATCAGCGAGGGCGCGCCGCGCGCGTCGATCTTTTTCCGTAGATTGCCGATGTGAACATCGACCACATTGGTCTCCAGTGAAAAATTATATTGCCAGACATCGTGCAACAGCATGGCGCGCGTGATGACCTGGCCGGGGTGACGCAGGAAATATTCCAGCAGCTTGAATTCGCGCGGCAGCAGTTCGATTTTGCCGTCGCCGCGGTACACCGTATGCTCGATCAAGTCCATTTCCAGGTCGCCGACCCGCAGTTTCGAGACGCGCACATCGTCGAGCCGGCGCAGCAGGGCCTCGACCCGGGCGGTAAGCTCGATCATCGCGAACGGCTTGGTGAGATAATCGTCTCCACCCGCCTTTAGCCCGCGAACCCGCTCGTCTATCGATGACAGCGCCGAAATCACCAGAACCGGCACCTTGACGTCTTCCTTGCGTAGAGTTTCCAGCGTGTTCAGGCTGTCTTCGCCGAACACCATGCGATCCATGACCAGGATCGCCGAATCTCCGACCCGCGCCGCATCTGCGGCTTCGGCGATCGAGGCCAGCTGCACGTGGTAGCCGAGCCGTTCGAGTTCGGTCTGGATCTCGTTGGCCAGCTCCTTCTCGTCTTCGACGAGAAAGATGGTCTGGGAACGGATCTGGGGCGCCTTCGTCAACGGCTTGCTTCCTTCATCGCGTCAGGGCGTGAGCCCGGGCGGTGGCGGAGGGGACACTAGATGCGGCGGATCCTGCGTCAGGCGTTTGAAGGCAGCGACCACCGCAGGGTCCGGATGCCTGATCGATGGAATGATTTCGTTGGGCGGCCAGCCGCCGCCGAGTGCCTTATAGAGCGTAACGAAGCTGTCGCCTGCAAGCCGGACGACTTCGGCACGCTGCTGCTCCAGCGCGAATTGCTGCCGCTCGGCGTCGAGTACGTTGAGGAAATCGGTCAGGCCTCGGTCGTAGCGCTCAGTCGCCACCTTCGTTGCCTGGCGCGCTGCATCGATTGCGGTATCCAGGCTGCGCAGGCTCTCCCGAAAGCCGCGATAGGTGGCGTTGGCTTCGTCGACCTGCTGGACAGCCACAAGAATGGTCTGCTTGTAAGTCGCGGCAAGCTCGTGCGCCCTGTAATCCGCGATTTCGATGCTGGCATCGAGAGCACCGAAGTCAAGGATTGGCGCGTTGATCGACGGCCCCACCGATCCGATCCAGGTGATCGGAATGCCAGAGCCCGATCGCGGACCGCCTTGCGCACCCCCGGCGGCCGTGAGCACCAGACTTGGAAACAAGTCCGCGGTCTTGGCTCCGACATCGGCGACCGCCGCGGCCAAAAAGCGCTCGGCTTCGCGGATGTCAGGGCGCCGCCGCAGGAGGTCGACCGGAAGTCCGACCGGCGCCCGCGCCGGCAGCCGCGGGACCGCGCCAGGTCGCCGTAGCTCGCGAGCCAGTGCCTCCGGGTATTCTCCCACCAGCACGGCGATCGCGTAGCCGCTGGAGACGATTTGCGCCTTGAGGGGCGCGACATCTGCTTCCAGGGTTGCGACCTGACGCTTTGCGAGCGTCACATCGAGTTCGTTGGTCAGCCCGCGATCCAGCCGGGTCTGGGCCAGATTGAGAACCTTGCGCGCGGCCTCGATCTCAAGATCCAAAATCTGAAGGCGATCTTGCCGGGCCCGCAGATCAAAGTACAAACGGGCGACATCAGCGGCGATCACAACATAGACCCAGTCACGCGCCTCCTTGAACGCCTCTGCGGTATAGGCCTGCGCCTCGATGCGGCGCGCGATCTTGCCGAATATGTCGATCTCCCATTCGGCGGCGAGACCGCCCGCACCGTTGATGCTCTTAAGACCCGTGCCATTATCCGCCGCTGTCAGCGCCTGGGGTACCCGTCCCTTGGTTTCGTCCGTTCCCGTACCGACGCCGCCTCCGGCGGTGCCATTCACCTCAGGCAACGCCTGACTGCCGATGACGACCAGCTGCAGTCGCGCCTGCTGCAAACGATCCAGGGCGATCTTGAGATCGAGATTGTTCTGCAGCGCGCGTTCGATGAGGCCGTTCAGCTGCGGATCGCGCAACGTCCGCCACCATTGCCAGAGATCGGGGCTTGCGCCGCTACGCGCCGGTTCCTTGAGCGCAGGCTGTGCAACAAAACCAACGGGAATTGCGACGTCCGGCGTCTGATAATCCGGACCGACGGCACATCCTGCCAAGAGGCTGGCAAGGACAACCGCACATCCAGGATTTCGTACTTTCATACACTTATTCCAGAGAACCAGAGTCAAGGTTGAGAACGCCTTCAACCGATGCGGTACGTCGTTACAGCGATTTTTCCAAGCGGATATGGGGACTAATTCGCTTCGGGCTCCTGCTCCTGAGGAGGTGGGGCGGCGTCCTTCGCTACTCTAACGACTTCCCCTGACGACAGTGAATCCGGCGGGCTATTGATGATGGTGTCCGACACTGTCAGTCCCTTCAAAACTTCGAACTCGGTTCCGAGATTCCGCCCGAGCTTGACTGATTTCAGTTCAACCTTGTTGCCGGCGCCGAGCACCGCGACTTGTACGCCGTTCTCGCGAAACACCAGCGCGCTGGTCGGAATGCGTATGGTGGAGGGGTCGTTCGCGAGGTTGAAATGCACTTCGGTAAAAGTGCCGGGCTGAAGCAGCTTGTCGACATTATCGGCATGGAGTTCGACCAGAAGGGTCCGCGAGGTCTTGTTGATCGATTCGGACGTGGTGGCCACCACCGCCTTGAATGTCTTGTCCGGATATTGCGGCAAGGCCAGATCGGCCGTCAGCCCGTTATGCACGGACGCCGACATCTCCTGCGGCACCTGGACGAAAACTCGCATCGCGTGCACGTCGGCGACGCGAAACAGCTGCGGCCCGTTGCCGCCGCTGCCGGCGTTGATCAGAGCCCCGACATCGGTATTGCGCGCAGTCACGATGCCGTCGAATGGCGCGACGATGCGTTTGAAGTCTTCGAACGCTGTGAGCTGATTGACCTGGCTCTGGTTGACATTGGCATCGGCCAATGAGGCATTGTAGCGGGCGACGGCACTGTTGTATTCGGCCTTCTTGGATTCCTGCTCTTGCTCGGACACGACGCCCTTCGGTGAATCGCGCCAGCGCGCGTAGGTCGTATCGGCGAAATCGCGTTCCGCTTCCCTGACTTTGACTTGTGCCTGGGCGGACGCCAGCTTCGCCTTGGCAGCGGCGAGCTGGGCGTCGAGTTCAGGTGCGTCGATGTCCGCCAGCAGCTGCCCTTTCTGGACGTGGGCCCCAAAATCGAAATACCAATCCTTGAGGTAGCCGCTGACGCGCGCATAGATCGGCGCCTCGTACCAAGCCTCGATGTCACCGGGTAGCACCAGTTGCTGACCCGAAACGCCTTGCTTCGGCCTGATGGTGGCGACCGTCGGCACCGCCTGTTCCACTGTCCATTTCGTCACCTCGCTTTGCTGGTGCCGGCGCGCCAGGATCCCGGCGACCGCGACGCCGATCGCAACGAGCACAGCGATAGCGGTCACCCAGCGGGTCTTGCTCCGCGGCGGTTCGGGCTGCCTGCCGGGCATTTCCGTTTCGCGCTGGGCGTCATGCGGATGGGGGTCAAGCAACGTATTTCTCCCGGATCACAGGCTTGGTCCAGCCAGCGATGGGCCAGAAGTCCCTGGCGTCTCGCTGCGATGGTTGCGGTGGAGGACGCTGAACACGGTTGGAACGAAGAAGAGCGTTGCGATGGTGGCGACGGCGAGGCCGCCGATCACCGCGCGACCGAGCGGCGCGTTCTGCTCGCCGCCTTCGCCCAGCGCCAGCGCCATCGGGACCATGCCGATGATCATAGCGAGTGCCGTCATCAGCACCGGACGGAAGCGGGTGAAACCGGCCTCCAGGGCCGCGGCGGTGGCGTCAAGACCGCTCTCCAGGCCTTCGCGGGCAAAGCTGACCAGCAGGATGCTGTTGGCAGTGGCGATGCCCATGCACATGATGGCGCCGGTGAGGGCCGGGACCGACAGCGTCGTGCCGGTGGTGAACAGCATCCAGACGATGCCGGCAAGCGCGCCGGGGAGCGCGGTGATGATGATGAACGGATCGATCCAGGACTGAAAGTTGACGACGATCACCAGATAAATGAGGACGATGGCGCCGGCCAAGCCGAAGTAGAGCTGGCTGTAGGCGTTGTCCATGGTCTGGACCTGGCCGCGCACCGCGACATAGGAACCCCGCGGCAGATCCTTCTTGGTCTCGCTGAGGATCTTGGAAATATCGCCGGAGATGGCGCCGAGATCGCGCCCCTGAGTGTCGCCGTAGATGTCGATCACCGGCTCCACATTGTAATGGGAGATGACGCCGGGGCTCGGCCCCTGGGTGATATGCGCTAGCCCGCCCAGATATCGCGGTGAGGCGGCGTCTTGCGCCGTCACCGGGATGTTGGACAGGTCGGAGATGCTATTGACGCGGTATTGCGGCATCTGGGCGACGATCGGATAGGAAACGCCGTTTTCGCTATTGAGCCAGAAATTGGGCTTCACCTGGCTGCTGCCTGAGAGGGTGACCAGCAGGCTGTTGGCGACATCGCGCTGGGTCAGTCCGATCTCGGCGGCCAGGGTGCGATCGACGTCGACGTTGATCTGCGGATAGTTGAACACCTGCTGGATGCGCAGGTCGGCGATGCCGGATACCTGACGAATGCGTTTCAGAAGATCGGTGGCATAGGCGTAATTGGCCTTCTGGTTGCTGCCAACGACCTGCACGTCGATCGGCGCCGGCAGGCCGAAATTCAGGATCTGCGAGACGATATCGGCAGGCAGGAAGGAAAAAACCGTTCCCGGGAATTTCTGCGGCAGTGCGGTGCGCAGCGCCTTGACGAAGCCGGCGGTGGGCTCGTGATCGTCCTTCAGGCTGATCAGCGCGTCGCCGTCTTCAGGTCCGATGGTCCCGGTATTTTGATAGGCCATGTTGATGCCGCTGAACGGCAAGCCGATATTGTCGACGATGTTGTCGAGCTGGCCGGGTGGAATGGTGGCGCGGACAGTTTGCTCGATCTGTTCCAGGAGGCGAGTGGTCTCTTCGATGCGGGTGCCCGGCTGGGCGCGCACGTGCATCAGGATCTGGCCTGAAATCCACCGACGGGAAGAAGTTCTCGCCCAAAAATGGCGCCAACCCGAAGGAGAGCACGACGCACGCCAGAAACGCCGCCATAAAAGTTTTCGGACGGCCCAGCGCGTGGACGAGAAGCGAGCGGTAGCTCTCGCGGAACTTCTCGAACCGTAACTCGAAACCCTGTTGGAACCTGAGCAAAGGGTTGCGCGACCGGACCGCCGGCGGCAGATGCCCTTCCTGGCTTTCCGTGCTGTGATGGCGGCGCATGAGAAAGTTGGCCATGGTCGGCACCAGCGTCCGCGACAGGATGAACGAGCCGATCAGCGCAAACACAACAGCTTCGGCCAGCGGCCTGAACAGATATCCGGCGACGCCGCCAAGCTGGAACATCGGCACGAACACGATGCAAAGGCAGAGCAGGGTTACGAAAGCGGGGACGACGATCTGCTGCGCGCCATCGAGGATCGCCGGTTCGACCTCCTTGCCTTGCTCCAGGTGGTAATTGACGTTCTCAATTGTCACCGTTCCGTCGTCGACCAGGATGCCGACCGCGAGCGCCAGACCGCCCAGCGTCATGACGTTGATGGTCTCGCCGAGGGCGGATAGCGCCGTCAGCGAGAACAGGACCGCAAGCGGGATTTCGGTGAGAATGATGATGGTCGAGCGCCAGCTGCCGAGAAACAGCAGGATCATGACGCCGACCAGCGCCGCCGCCAGCACAGCTTCACGAATGACGCCGAAGACCGCGGCTTTGACAAAGACTGATTGATCGCCCACGGCTCGAAGATTGAGGCTTGAGGGCAGGCTCTGCTCGACGCGCGGGAGCAGCGATTTAACTCCATCGATGATATCGAGGGTCGAGGCCGATCCTGCCTTGAGGATGGTCATCAGCACCGCGCGTGCGCCGTTGACGCGGACGACGTTGGTCTGTGGCGGGGAGCCCTGATGGACAAAGGCGACGTCATGCACGTAGATGATGGTACCGTTGATTTTCTTGACGGGCAGATCGTTGATCTTGTCGAGCACGGTGGGGCTGGCGTTGAGCGCCACATTCCAGTCGAACTTGCCGATCTTTTGGTCGCCGGCCGGCAAAATCAGGTTCTGCGCGGAAACCGCGTTGACGAGATCCTCGGCCGAAATGTTGTGCGACTGCATCGCCTGCTGGTCGAGATCGACCTGGACCTGCAGAATCTTGCCGCCATAGGGTGAGGGGACCGCCGCTCCCTTGACCGTGGCGAGCTGCGGCCGGATGAAGTTTTGTCCGAGATCAAACAGCTTCATCTGCGGCAGCGACTGGCTCGACAAAGCGAGCTGCAGGATCGGCACGCTCGACGCGTTGTAGCTCAGGACGTAGGGCGGTGTGATGCCGGGCGGCAGCAGCTTGAGCACGGTCTGTGACGCCGCCGTCACTTGCGCCATCGCGGCAGCAATATTGACGCCCTTCTGGAAGAAAATCTTGACCACGCCGTAACTATTAAGCGACTGCAACTCGATATGTTCGATATCGCCGACCTGGGCGGTCAGGGTCCGTTCATAATAGTAGACCACGCGGCCCGACATGTCGCTCGGCAGCAGCCCGTTATAGGTCCAGACGACACTGATCACCGGAATGTCGATATTCGGAAAGATATCTGTTGGCGTGAACAGCGCTGCTCGTATGCCGAAAAGCGCGATCAGCAGCGACAGAACGATGAAAGTGTAGGGACGCCGGAGCGCGGTTCGGACGATCCACACGTCGCTATCCTCCTAGAGGCGCCCGGCGGCCGGCGCGGCAGCTAGAGCTGAAAGCATGTCGCCAACCTGTTGGTTATGCAACCCCGCTCGATAACGCCCGGCCGCTCAGTTCGATGCACGACAAGAAGCTTCACGAAATGATCCCTCTGGAGGCCGCCGATCACCGCACGACCGAGCGGCGCGTTCTGCTCGCGGCCTTCGCCCAGAGCCAGTGGGATCGTGCCGATGATCATGCCAGCGCCGTCAAAAGCATTGAACGGACACGGGTGAAACGGCCGCGGCGATGGCGTGAGACCGTTCTCCACGTCTTCGCCGGCGAAGCTGACCAGCAGGCTCGGCGACCAACCACCCCCGTCGAAGCGCTGGATATTCGCAATAGGTGTGCCTTCGGATGCTACCAAGCGGGTAGCGCGACGCAGCTCATCGGATTGGACAAATAAAAACCGTGCCCACAACGACGTCGATCGCCGTGAGGCCAGCGCAACGTCCGCACGATGGCGATGACCTCTGCTCGCTTCAACTAATATAATTTTTAGGGCGTTCCGAAGTCCAACAATGCAAGCGTTCACGAGTTTCTGGCTATGGGGCAGAGACCTCAGGAAACGCTGGTTTTGTCGCCATGCGAATTCCGAAACGAAAGAGGCCGCCCGATGGGGCGGCCTCTTTGATTCTCTACATTCTCATCATTCAGAACTTCAGTCGTGGCGTGGTCCTGTCCTTCGGCGGTTAGAACCGGAAACGAAGGCCAGCCGTGGGAGCCCAGTTGTTCCTGAACAGATAGCCGCTCGCCAGACCATTCGCGACCGCCGAGTACATCACGCCGCCGTAGAGGTCGAACTTCTTGGCAAACTGCCAATCGACGTCGAACGAAGCCGCGTTCAGCTGACCGGCGCATGTCCCCAACGCGGCATTGTCGCAGAACGCCTTGGTCCGTAGCTGTTCTGATCGTAGTGATAGTACGCGATGCCGGCATCGACAGTGGGGGTAAAGGCATATCGCGCGCCGGCCCACGAGATCTGCAGATGCTCGTTGTTGGTATAGGTGGTCTGGGCGATATTGGGGAGCAGCACGCCGATCCCGGCAATGTCGGTAAAGCCGCTCGTCAAGGGAGTGCTGGGATTTGAGAAGTTGATGTATTCATAGCCAGCGTACAATCTGAGCTGGTGATAGGTATACTTGCCCAGCAGCATGAAGCTGTTGTTGTCGGAGATGGTGGCTCCCAGCGTGTTCGGAGCTTTCAGGAACGCCGCCGACCTGCGAGCGCTGACGATGCCACCGCGCCCTTGTCTTCGGTGTAGATGGCGTCGAGGGAGAGCTTGCCATAAGCGCCAAGGTCAATGTCCTTGCCGATGCCGGCGCCCCATTGGCCCTGGGTCGCGTTGTTGTTTTCGTAGCCGCCGACCTGATAGAGGGCCGAAACCCGGAACCAGTTATAGACATCGGCGCGATATTTGATGGCCGTCGTAGCTTCGGGCATCTTCAGTGTCGCCACCGCCGACGGCCGTTCCCTGCCAGCCGATCACCGAGAAGGCATAAGAAGCGCCCATCGGGTCATAAGCTATGACGCCGTCCAGCTCGAGCGAGTTTTGCCGGCCGAAGGTCAGGGTGCCGTAGGCCGAGCTGAAGCCGGCGTAGCCGACGCCGTTATAGAACTGACCCGCGCGGCTCGAGTCGGCGTTCGAGCTTTGCTTGGCAAGCGGCACGCCGTTGTTGTCGAGAAGGGATGCCGGGCCGTTGGCCGCGGTGAGGGAATAGGGGTCAAACCCGAAATTCAGGTCGAAGACGAAATCCAATCCGGAAGTGATCGCTTCCTTGCCCTTGATGCCGATATTCGACTGGGTGAGGCCACCAGGGGTGAGAAACCAGCCGCGGAGCATTGCTGTTCTTGCGGATCAGTTCCTGAACGCCGGAAATGATGTCCTTGTTGAACGCGGCACCGTGGCTTTCATAGCCGCCGCCCATGTCGATGGTGCCGTATACGGTGATGCCGTAATAGGTCAGCGGGCAATCGGTGACGATGAACTGCACGGCGCTGGTGCACGATACGAGCGGCGCCGGCGCGAGCGGCGGCGGCGGCGCTTTGGTATAGACCGGAACGGCGGATACATCCGCCGCATGTGCCGCGCCGCACAGCGCGATCGCTGCCGTGGACGCGAGTAAAATCTTTCCGAAGTTTTTCACAGGTTGCCCCTTCTATCCCCGCTCGGTCGCCAGTGACCGATATAGTTGTTCGGGCATAGCGACTGTCAATTGGCATTCGCGCCAAAGGCTCGCCAAGCGCGGAAGAACAGGATGATCTCTGGGTGACTGTTGCGAACGTGCAACATTTTTATGACGGCAACTTCGTTTTTAGGGCCAGGACGATGCGATGCGGGCTTTAAACCGAAAGAGGCCGCCCGATGGGCGGCCTCTACTGATTCTCGTCTCGGCACGGGCGAGGTGTGTTGCCGCCCTTCGGCGGTTAGAACCGGAAACGAAGGCCAGCCGTCGGAGCGTAGTTGTTCTTGAACAGATAGCCGTTCGCCAGGCCATTCGCGACAGCCGAGTACATCATGCCGGCGTAGAGGTCGAACTTCTTGGCAAACTGCCAATCGACGTCGAACGAAACCGCGTTCAGCTGACCGGCGCATGTCCCCAACGAGGCATTGCCGCAGAACCCTTGTGCCGTAGCTGTTCTGATCGTAGTGATAGTACGCGATGCCGGCATCGACAGTGGGGGTAAAGGCGTATCGCGCGCCGGCCCACGAGATCTGCAGATGCTCGTTATTGGTGTAGGTGGTCTGGGCGATATTGGCGAGCAGCACACCGATCCCGGCGATGTCGGTAAAGCCCGTCGTCAGGGGAGTGCTGGGATTTGAGAAGTTGATGTATTCGTAGCCAGCGTACAATCTGAGCTGGTGATAGGTATATTTGCCCAGCAGCATGAAGCTGTTGTTGTCGGAGATGGTGGCTCCCAGTGTCATCGGAGCCTTCAGGAACGCCGCCCCTGATAGCGATGACGATGCCACCGCACCCTTGTCCTCGCTGTAGATGGCGTCGAGCGAGAGCTTGCCATAACCGCCAAGATCAATGTCCTTGCCGATGCCGGCGCCCCATTGGCCCTGGGTGGCGTTGTTGTTTTCGTAGCCGCCGACCTGATAGAGGGCCGAAATCCGGAACCAGTTATAGACATCGGCGCGATATTTGATGGCCGTCGTACTGCGGGCATCTTCGGTATCGCCGCCACCGACGGCCGTTCCCTGCCAGCCGATCACCGAGAAGGCATACGAGCCGCCCATCGGGTCATAGGCATTGACCCCATCGAGTTCGAGCGAATTTTGCCGGCCGAAGGTCAGGGTGCCGTAGGCCGAGCTGAAGCCCGCGTAACCTACCGCGTTATAAAATTGACCCGCGCGGCTCGAGTCGGCGTTCGAGCTTTGCTTGGCTAGCGGCACGCCGTTGTTGTCCAGCAACGATGCCGGGCCGTTGGCCGCGGTGAGGGAATAGGGGTCAAACCCGAAATTCAGGTCGAAGACGAAATCCAATCCGGAAGTGATCGCTTCCTTGCCCTTGATGCCGATATTTGACTGGGTGAGGCCATTGGGGGTGAGAAACCACCCGCTACCGTTGCTGTTCTTGCGGATCAATTCCTGAACACCAGTGATGATATTCTTGTTGAACGGGGCGCCATGGCTTTCGTAGCCGCCGCCCATGTCGATGGTGCCGTAGACGGTGATGCCGTAATAGGTCAGCGGGCAATCGGTGACGATGAACTGCACGGCGCTGCTGCACGACGCCGGCGCGAGCGGCGGCGGCGCCTCTTTGGTATAGATCGGAACGGCCGATACATCCGCCGCATGTGCCGCGCCGCACAGCGCGATCGCTGCCGTGGACGCGAGTAAAATCTTTCCGAAGTTTTTCACAGGCTACCCCTTTTTTGTCGAGCACTCAGACGAGCGCCAACCCCAATTCAGGCAATGTCACAGAGCGCTTCGTTCCAAAGCTTCTCTGTTGTCTGCTTGCCGTTCCCACTTGCCGTAACAGCGGATTAATACAGATGTGCAACACGAGTCCCCTGAGCGGACGAAAGCCAGTCGAAAGAGCAGAATTGCGCGGCGTAGTGGTAGTTCTGCAACATCCAGGCAACCTGCTTGGGTCTGAATATTGCCGCTCCGTGACACCGATGTGACACCGGAATGTTGGGCGGTCGAGCGGCTGGAACGTGTGTCCAATGGGGCACAGCTACGGCTCGGCCGCGGCGCAGAACCTAAATGTTCAAATCGGATCGTCGGAGATTTGCCACTACGTCCGGCCGGGCCCGATCTGACCGCAATCAGAACGTCTTGTCCGTTATAATGACCGCTTCGCTTTCGGGATGGCGTGGGCTACCCCCTCACTTGAATTCGATTTTCTCCTATTTGATTACGTTGATAGGATATTGCCGTTGAAACCGGGCAGCGCCGCGCGATGAAAATGACTGCGATCGACCGCTATATTTTGCGCACGACGCTGACATCGTTTGCGATTGTCGTGGTTACCTTGACGGGCGTCATCTGGATCACGCAGGCGCTGCGCGCGATCGACCTGATGACGAGCCAGGGTCAGACGATTCTGACGTTCCTCGGCATCACGAGCATGGCTATCCCGGTGCTGGTCTTGATCATCGCGCCGATCGCATTGATGATCGCGGTGTCACACACCCTGACAAAGCTTTCCACCAATTCCGAAATCATCGTGATGAACGCCGCCGGCCTTTCGCCGTTGCGGCTTTTCCAGCCCTTTCTCTATGCCACCCTGGCGGTGGCGATATTGGTTGCCTTCATCGGCTTTTATCTTGCCCCGGAGAGCGTTCGTCGCGCCAACGGATGGAGCGCCGAGATCACCGCGGATGTTTTGACCAACGTCCTCCAGCCCGGACGCTTCGCGCAACTTAATCAGGATCTCATCATCCGGATTCGGGAGCGGCAACCCGCCGGCCAGATTCTCGGCATTTTCATCGACGACCGCCGCGATCCCAAGGAACGGGTCAGCATCATCGCCGACCATGGCACCGTGGTGAAAAACGGCGAGGGGTCGTTCCTGATTCTCGAGGATGGGCATCTCGAGCGTTTTGAGGTCGGCAAGACCGCCCCCGCTCTGGTGGCCTTCCGCCGTTATGCCTTCGACATGTCGACGTTCACCAGCCACAACAAGGAGGTCACCTACGGAATCCACGAGCGTTATATCTGGGAGCTGATCTGGCCGCCGACAGATGACCCGATCTACATTCAAACGCCCGGTCAGTACCGCGCCGAACTGCACGATCGCCTTGCAGCGCCGCTCTACGCGTTCGCATTTGTGGCCATTACCTTCGCCTTCCTGGGAGGTCCACGTACCACGCGACAGAGCCGCAACTTCTCAACCGGCTGCGCAATCTTCCTGGTATTTGCCGTGCGCGCGGTGGGATTCGCCTGTTCGGTAACGGCAGCGAACTCTTTTCTCGCCATCCCGATTCAGTATCTCGTGCTCGCGAGCACGCTCGCTGCGAGTGTATGGATAATCTACAAGAGCATCCTGATCGAACCGCCGGCTGCGACGATTGAAGCCGTGAGCAAGTTGGCCATGCACGCCGTACGCCTTGTGAGACGTTCTGCGCCTGCTTGACGGTTGGATCCCAAATTCAATGCGAGGCCCGAATCTCGTCAGCGGCTCAAACTGTCGCTGCGCCAGCCTCACCCGAGCAGACGAATCGGGGACTTGGTCTTGCCTAGGACAAGCTGTTGGGGCCCCACAACTAAAGCGATAGACTATCCGTTATCTTGAGCCTTTTTCGCAAACGAAATACAGCAAAATCAATGGAGCCGTTCGATTCCGTCCGTGGCCTATTTGTTGAAGGACAACCGGCTTATCCGGGTGCCGAAATTTTCAG
Organism: uncultured Pseudomonadota bacterium; assembly: GCA_963725555.1. Classification (GTDB taxonomy): domain Bacteria; phylum Pseudomonadota; class Alphaproteobacteria; order Rhizobiales; family Xanthobacteraceae; genus Bradyrhizobium. The sequence continues at coordinate 120,206 of CAVRYV010000009.1, forward strand.
TCTTACACATGCGCAAATCGCGGTTTTGAATGAGAAATGCATCAAGGGTGTTTTTCTCCCTCGCTAGGACAATCTACGCACATAGCTTCTGTGTTCCGGACTAGCCTTTGCCGATCGCGGACGTCCAAACTTACCGCGAGAATTTCAGACGAGAATTTCAGAAGACCCGCCGTTTCCTGTTGTTCGACGAAGGGACCATCCGCATCGTCTGGTAGGAAATTGGCCTGCCCATTCATTTGCTGCCGCGATCTGAAACACGTTCAAGATATTGGAGGTCAGACCAAAATTAAAGCTCGAAAACGCCCGGGCCGTTAGCAAAGAACGGGCCGTGTCCGGGAAGAACGACTGGGCCGGGCCCCTCAGGCGGCGGGATGGGGATGGATGGCGTAATGGACGTGCTAAAGGGGAAGTTCCTCAAGCCAGCGCTAACCTCATCGAGATCGCCGTTGGATAGTTCTTGGATTTTGTTGCTCATGTCTGTCTCCCGCTTTGCCTGTGAGGGGACAATCCCCTCTCCATCAAAGGTCACAGGAGTGTGTGGTGCGGTTCGATTGCGCCGCGATCCAAGTCACAATCCAAAACAGGCTATCTGGAGTTGGCGGCAGGAGCGGCAAGCTACTCGCTTTGTCATAGATCGATCCCTCCCTGCTACTCAGCCCCTTTCATTTCGCCGCTGAGACACCCGACGAAGGTCGCCCGCAGGGCGATGTTCCGGATACCGGGCTCGGTGATGCTGGCAACGAGGCAAGCCGCCCACCGCTCACAAAAGTTCTGCGGACAGTCGCCTCTGAGCTATCGTATCCTCGATAGACATACCCCCGCCAGCGATTGAGTGATGGGCGAGCGCTGCCAGCGCTATCTCATAGTCCCGCGCTGCCGCCGCGGAGCAGGTCTTCTGTTCGTCGCTGAGATTATCAGATGCGTCGGTAGCCGCTGAGGCGGTCGATGCCGAGAGCGCGAGGAGTAACGCGGGGACAATAACTTTACGCATAGTACATTTCTCAATGTCCGACCGCAGTTCAATGCAAAAAATGGACCGAAATCGGGCCGCTGCACCCGGCATAGGAAATCTTGGCGCCTTTCGCCCAGCATGCAAGGCGGCTGAAGCGATGACGGGGAAATAAGAAGGGCGTCCGTAAGGCATCGCATCCTAGGCCAATATGGCGCGCAACCCGATAACCAGCAAAACGAACGACAGCTGAGAACTCACGCCAAGCGGCCAACTCAACCTTCGCTTGGTGTGAACCCAATAGTGAAATCGCTGCAACGATCTGAGAGGTTCCCGCGGACACAGCCTGCTCAGCAATTGCAAGGGATCCGGCAACATCGCGCCCAATGCGCCCGCAAGTATAGCGGTGGTGGCTCCATGCGAAGCGTAAAGCCAGAGCACAATTGCCAGGCCAAGGCAGCCGTCTAGCGCAATCAGGCCGAGATCCCGAACCAGCAACCAATTTAGCGTCGGCGCAGATGGTCGCGCTACGTTTAACCATGATCGAGTAAGCGGATAATTCGCATGCGGAATTGCATCGATAGCGAAGTGACTGGCTACCCCGGTCACAAAGGCGAGCACCGGATGACCGGGCATGAAGCTTGCGATCGCGCCGCCGACGATAGCATGTGTTGAGAGGATCATGACGCCCGCTGTAAGGAGACCACGTGCATCTTAGACCGTGAATGTCGCCGCGCCAAAGGGCACGGGATCGGGATTCCGCGCCAGCCAACCCGGCGGTTTACGCGGTCGGGCTTTTCCTTTAGGCTACTTCGGCGACGCGCTCGGCCAGATCCAGCCCCTCAAGGCGCTTCTTGAGCGCATCGATTGTGTCCATGAGATTATCGCGGCGCGCCGCAAGGCTCTTTGCGAGGATCGGATAGGCGGCGTCGGATCGGTCAAATATCCAGACGCGTTTTTCTTCGATGGCAATGTCGGCATTGAGCAGCTGGACGCTGCGATCGAGGTCGCCGATCATTTTCCAGATCAGCGATGTTTCCCGCTCGGCGGCGGCGTTCGTACCAAAATGACGCTGGTGTTTCATTGCATGCTCCAAAATGATCCTAGCTCGCAGTGATCGGTGCGAGCTTCTGGGTACTTTGGCAGGGCATCGCAAGAAACTTGCCACGCCGGTTTCGCGCCGGCGGGTTTTTTGCGCGCTGTGGACGGTTGCGCAGCAAACCCGTGTGGCCGCTCACGCATCCCGAGAATTGGCCCTGTTGGTACGCTGTGGACATGCTGCGGACAACGACGGCACGGGCTCAGGTCTGCGCCCTAATTCCGTGAACATCGTGCGGAAAATGGTGCCGAGGCCGCGCAGAAGCGTAGCCTTTGAAAGAAGGGAGTTGGTCTACGGTGATGATGCGGATTGTCCTGATCTTTCTGCTGCTTTGCACGCCTGCGCTCGCCCACGATCCCAGCCATCCGGAACTGAACGAATGGTTCAACAGGCTCGCATCCGGCAAGGGGCCATGCTGTTCGTTCGTGGACGGCTTTGTTGTCAGCGATTGTTGATTGGGAGTCAAAGGATGGCCATTACCGTGTCCGTCTCGAGGGCCGATGGGTCGACGTTACCGACGATGCCGTAATCAGCGAGCCGAACCGCGCCGGCAGAACTATGGTTTGGCCCTACACGGTCGATGACTGGACCAATCATCCGCGTGCCGAAATTCGGTGCTTCATGCCCGGCAGTATGGGTTAGGGCGCGCGCTCAGGTCTGCGCCCCAACTTTGTTGGCGAGCTGGTTGAGGTCCCTGGGGCGTTTGGGGTGGGTCATTTGCCTTCCACCAAGACAAAGACCTCGCCCGGCTTGACGCCATACTTTGCAAAGACTTCGGGAGAGGTCTCGGAATCAATCTGGACCATCGCATCCGGCATTTTGCTCTGGACCACGGCAATTGCGGTCAGCCGATCGGAAACTCGCACCACGAAAGACCCCCGGCCGCCGGCCGGGTCTGCCACGCTCTGAATATGCGCCCGGAATTGGTCAGTTTCCACCCCCCTTGGATGCCGCAAGACGCTGGACTCTGGCGTCGATCGGACGGCCCATCACAGCCCGCAAAATCCCGGACTTACCAGCGACTCTCACAGGCCCGGCGATCGGCCTTCGTGGTGGTCAGTCCGGCTGGAAAAGGGACGGCCCGGGGTGCATATTCCGAGAATGGAAACAATCGTCAAATGCGATTGCGGCGCTGAGTGTCTGTCCGGGAAGAAGTTGAATCCTGATGAATCATTTGTGATTCAAGAGAGGTGGCCTGATTTGGAGGGGCCGCCGATGTGGACGAATGAAAACCGCGCGCGGTATGACCGCAGCCATTTGCGCTATCCCAGCGACCTCACCGACGACGAATGGAAACTGGTCGAACCGTTGATCCCGCCAGGCAGGCGCGGCGGCGACAAACGCACAGTGATCATGCGCGAGGTTGTGAACGGCCTCATGTATATTCTCTCCACCGGTTGTCAGTGGCGGGCCATCCCGAAAGACCTGCCGCCGCGCTCGACGTTGTACGATTATTTCGACCTGTGGAGTTGGGATCGCACGCTCGATCTCATACATCATGAGCTCTATGTAAAATGCCGCGAAGCGATTGGCCGGGAAGCCAGTCCCACCGCCGCCGTCATCGATAGCCAAAGCGTCAAAAGCGCTGAAAAAGGGGGGCTTCGATTGATCCGCCGGGCTACGACGCGGGAAAGAAGATCAAGGGCAAGAAGCGGCACATTCTCGTCGATACGCAAGGCCTGTTGATTCATGCCATCGTTCATGCCGCTGACATTCAGGATCGCGACGGCGGCGCATTCGTCATGGCGACCATGTTCGGCATGTATCCGTTCCTGATGAAACTCTACGCCGATGGCGGCTATCAAGGCCCGCTGTTTCGCCGCGCCGTGGCAAAAATAATGGCGCGGGTGAATGTGGAGATCGTCAAGCGTTCCGATCACGCAAAAGGATTTGTTGTCCTGCCGAAGCGGTGGGTCGTCGAACGAACGTTCGCATGGCTTGGGCGGTGCAGGCGTCTCGCCAAAGATTGGGAGAATCTCAATCGAAAGGCGCTCGCATTTCTGCGCCTCGCTTCAATCAGGCTCATGCTGAGAAAACTATGCAATCCAGCATGATCTCTCCGGACAGACTCTGAGTACAAACGCACCGAAGCAAAGTTCTTAATGCCGCATACCGGTCACGTATCCTGAACCGCCCCGGGTTTGCCGGAGGCTCCAACTCCTGAGAGGATGGAGCCATGACAAGCAAGACGACGAACAAGTTTTCACCCGAGGTCCGGACCCGAGCGGTTCGGATGGTTCTGGATCACGCCGGCGAGCACGCGTCGCACTGGGCGGCGGTGACATCGATTGCTGCCAAGATCGGCTGCACGCCGCAGACGCTGCATGACTGGGTCAAGAAGGCCGAGGTCGATAGCGGGCAGCGGGCCGGCGTTCCGACCGACATGGCCGAGAAGCTGAAGGCCCTCGAACGGGAGAACCGGGAGCTTCGGCAGGCCAACGAGATTTTGCGCAAGGCAAGCGCTTATTTTGCGATGGCGGAGCTCGACCGCCGGTCCAAGCCATGATCGCCTTCATTGACGATCATCGTGGGGCGCATGGGGTCGAGCCGATCTGCAAGGTGTTGCCGATCGCCCCCTCGACCTACCACGCCCATGTGGCCAAACGGCGCGATCCGGCCAAGCGGTCGACGCGCGCCAGGCAGGACGCCGCGCTGAAGATCGAGGTTCGGCGCGTCTTCGATCAAAACTTTTCCGTCTACGGCATGCGCAAGGTCTGGCGCCAGCTCAAGCGCGAAGGCTTCGATGTGGCCCGTTGCACGGTGTCGCGACTGATGCGGGACCTGGGTTTGCAAGGGGTTATCCGTGGCAAACCGATCAAGACCACGATCAGCGACAAGGCCGCGCCATGCCCGCTGGATCACGTCAACCGCCAGTTCAAGGCGCCAAGGCCGAACGTTCTCTGGCTCTCCGACTTCACCTACGTCGCAACCTGGACGGGCTTTGTCTACGTCGCCTTCGTGATCGACGCCTATGCCCGCAGGATCGTGGGCTGGCGAGCCTCGCGCACGGCGCATGCGGGCTTCGTGCTCGATGCGCTGGAGCAGGCACTGCATGATCGACGGCCGGTCCATCGTGGCGGGCTCGTGCACCACAGCGACAGAGGCAGCCAATACGTATCCATTAAGTACACCGAGCGCCTGGCTGAAGCTGGTGTAGAGCCTTCTGTCGGCAGCGTCGGAGATTCCTATGATAACGCTCTCGCCGAAACCATCAATGGTCTCTACAAGGCTGAGGTGATCCATCGTCGCGGGCCGTGGCGCAGCTTCGAGGCCGTCGAGTTCGCGACCCTGGAATGGGTGGATTGGTTCAACAACCGACGGCTCCTCGAGCCCATCGGCAACGTCCCGCCGGCCGAAGCCGAGCAACGCTACTACGCCATGCTGGAACAACCCGCCATGGCGGCATAACTTAAACCAAATTGCCTCCGGCAAACCCGGGGCGGTTCATCCTGAACAGTCTGCGGGGCCGTATTGAAGTCTTGGAAAGCACCCGCTTCTCCACATTCGAGGTGGTCAAACGTCCAGACAGAAAGCCATCCCAAGCGCCCTAGCTAGGAACCCCGACCAGCTTGCAACATCGATTTACTGGCGGCCGACATGCCCGAACAAATCGGACTCACCAGCGGGCTTCCTAGAGTCGTCGCGGGGCATATATCCGAAGAGACGAGCCCGGCCGGTCAGGCGTGCAATGCTGACGCTCGCGAGACCGGCGCCGCGCTGGCTCACCTCGAATGACCCAGTGGAATAGTCTAGCTCTCAAGTGCGGTCGCGCCTTACGGGTAGCTAGCGCGGCAAACACTGCGCCGTTTAGGCCCAGCCAACATATCCCAATAGTGCCGAGGACTGAGGTGGTCCCGGTTTCTGAGACAGGCGGTTAAGGTGGATTTGTTGACGCAGAGGATGATCCACCATGAGGACACGCAGACGGTTTACAGCTGAGTTCAAGGCCAAGGTGGCGCTGGAGGCGATCCAGGGCAACCGGACGGTTGCGGAGCTGGCAACCAAGCACGAACTGCACCCGACCCAGATTGCGGCGTGGAAGCGCGAGGCAATCGAGAAGCTGGCCAAGGTGTTCGACGACAAGGGGGCCGAGGTTCAAGCCAACCGCGACGCCGAGGTTACGAAACTTCACGCCAAGATTGGTCAGCTAGTTGTGGAGCGGGATTTTTTGGCCAAAGCCTTCGATCGCTGAGCCTGGATCGGAGGAAGGCAATGATCGAACCGGATCATCCACGGCTCTCGATTGTGCGCCAGTGCGAGCTGGCATCGATCGGCCGCTCGTCGTTCTACCGTGAGCCGACGGTGGAGAGCGAGGTAACGCTCAGATTGATGCGTCTGATCGACGAGCAGTTCCTGGAGACACCGTGGTACGGTTCGCGTCAGATGGCCCGGCACCTGCGTCGCAACGGCTGGTGCGTTGGTCGTCATCGCATCCGCCGGCTGATGACCAAGATGGGTCTTGCGCCGATCTACCAGCATCCGAAGACCAGTGAGCCGCATCCGCGACACAAGGTCTATCCGTATCTGCTTCGGCATCTGACCATCGATCAGCCGAACCATGTGTGGTGCGCCGACGTGACCTACATCCCGATGCGGCGCGGCTTCCTTTACCTGGTCGCGATCATGGACTGGGCCAGCCGCAAGGTCCTGGCCTGGCGGTTGTCGAATACGATGGATGCCGACTTTTGCGTTGCGGCGCTTGAAGAGGCCATTGGCCGCCACGGCAAGCCCGGCCTCTTCAATACCGATCAGGGCTCGCAGTTCACCAGCTTCGCTTTTACCAACACATTGCGAGAAGCCGGCATCCGCATCTCGATGGATGGCCGTGGCCGCTGGATGGACAATGTCTTCATCGAACGGCTGTGGCGGTCACTCAAATATGAATGCGTGTTCCTGACCGCCTTCGAGACCGGCAGCGAGGCGCGAACCGGCATCGGACGCTGGATCGGATACTACAACCGCGCATCAGAACACCCATCTGTCTATGTTGTTGAAGAGAAGAGACTTTGCTGATTGGGATGCGATCCCGTGGGGTATCTTGGGTTCTGTCGCGCTCGTTCGGCGATAGATTGAGCAGCAGTTGTTATCAGCGAGGCGCGGGCGAAGATCCACGGGCCGTCCGATAGCGGATGGAAGGCTTCGATCTCGCCGGCTTCAGCGGCCAGCCGGAGCGTCTTGGGCGCGATTGTCAGGAGCTTTGCGGCGTTGCCAAGGTTGAGCCAGGGTTCGATCCCGTCATCGGCGGGCTTGAACACCGGGATGTGGTGCAGCAACGTTCCCACAGGTCGGCATCACGGCGCGCCCAAGCATGGAGACGCGCTGCTGGCCGGTCTGATCCGGTGCAGGCGCTGCGGCCGCAAGCTCACACTCCGGTACTCAGGCATGAAGCACCATATCCCGCGCTACAGCTGCAGCCGCGCCTGGATGGACAATGGCGGCCCTCACTGCATCGCCTTCGGAGGATTGCGCGTCGATGATGCAATCGAGGAGGCACTGCTTGGCGTTGTCGGCCCAGGCGCTATCGCCGCTGCAACCACTGCCGCCAAGGAAGCCGGAGAACGACGGGATCAGGTGCGCGATGCTCTCAATCGCGATCTAGAAGCGGCGCGCTATGCCGCCGACCGGGCTTTCCGGCAATACGATGCCGCTGACCCCGCGAACCGGCTGGTGGCGAGTGAGCTTGAAGCGCGCTGGAACAGGGCGCTCGCTCACGCGGCGGAGGTCGAGGGCAAGATCGCCATGCATGATGCGGCGACGCGCGCACCCATTGCTGATCCAGCTTCGCTCGGCGTTCTGGCCTCGAACCTTAAAACGGTCTGGGATGCGCCGACGACGGGTGCTCGTCTCAAGAAGCGCATTGTGCGCACCCTCGTCAATGAGGTCGTGGCCGATATCGACGACGCGGCGTCCGAAATCGTTCTCATCGTCCACTGGGTGGGTGGCGCCCACAGCGAGTTGCGCTTGCCAAAGCGCCGGCGCGGAGCCATTCGTTCCGCGTCTTGCGGCGGATCTTCACGCTAACGCCCTCGGCGGTGTATCCCGCCGCCACTGCCGTCTTACCATAGGCATAGGCGCCGCCGTAAACCGGGTTCTCAATGATCCGGTGGATGGCGGAGTAACTCGGTCGCCGCCAGGTCGTGTCGCCGTTGGACTGCTTCACCGGTAGATCGAGATTGTACTCGTGGAGCCAGCAGAGCGCCTGTCGCGCGCTGCCCAGCTCCTCGACCTTGTCGAACACCAGCTTGATCGCTTCCTGGACACGCCGATCCGGATTTTTCTCATAACGGTCGCCGGCCTTCACGAAGCCGACGGGCGCCGCCACAACCAACTCGCCCCTGCGCGCCTTCTCGTAGCGGGCCGAGAGCGAGCGTTGGCGCAACAGATCCAGCTCGTATTCGTTGAGGCTGCCCTTGAGCCCGAGCAACAGGCGGTCGTTGCCGTTCCTCGGCACATAGATGGTCTCCTGATCGACCAGAACGGTATCGACCACGCGGCACATCTTAATGAGTTGCTGCCAATCCCGGCTGTTGCGAGCGAAGCGTGAGACCTCGCGGGCGCAAACTGCACCAACTTTACCGAGGCAAACCTCCGCTACCATTCGCTCGAAGCCGGCGCGTTGTACGCCGCCAGCGGCTGAGCGACCGAGATCATCATCGATCACTTCAATCTCTGACCACCCGAGCGCCGTGAGCCGGTCCCGCATAGCATATTGCAACGCGCTACTCTCGCGATTGTGCAGCACCTGATGGGCTGAGGATTGACGCACGTAGAGAATCGCCTTGCGATCCAGGTGATGAGGCCTGACCTTGTCAGAGATCATGACTGACCCCCTTCGCGAGCGGCGTCGCTGTCGTCGCAGCATGATCGAGGATCAACTGCGTCATCAGGCTCATGAGGGTCGCCCGCGCTTCCGCCGGTAGTTCTGGCCATGCGGGCGCGCCCATCGTGCCGTTCGACAGGCCGCTCCCGAACAGATCCATCTGCTGCTGTGGCCGCGGTTGTCGATTGTGTCGGTATCCGTTCCCTGGCATTGCCATCTGCCGCGACATGGCTCTCTCCCTGATTCTGGTCGTGAGAGGCTCTGGGTGCGCCAGAAAGCAGGACGGCTGATGGCGTTTGATCCTTCAACGCCAGATCGAGAAGCGCGGAGAGCGCCGTAAGTGCGTCGATGCTAACAAACCGCTGAGCTGCCAAAAGCCGGGAGTCCGGACATGCCGTCCGGTCGAACATCCAGGCTGGCACCTCAAGCCACCGATCTGCTTGCGATCCATCCAGCGTGCAGCGAAAAACAACACAGCCAGCCTTGTCGACTGCCCCATGAACGCAAACTCGGCGACCAAACCAAGGATGATGCCGATAAAGAACCTCGCGAAGAACGGTCCTGTGGGCGTTCTCAAACCTCGTTGTACAATGCCAATCGACCGCACTCGACGTTTGGCGGCAGGACGCCCGACGAGGTCTATGCTATGCAGCAAACTGAAGAGAAACTGGCGGCGTAATCAAACCCGAAATCCATCTTAGCCTTGCCGCCAAACTGTCCCGGAAACCGGGATTACCTCACAAAACCTCTTATAAACATCGGACAATCGAGCAGTCCGCGTCGGTATAATCGGAAACCAAACTACGGCAAAAAAACCCTTATTTGTCTTTCACTTTCCCGGGCCTCTGAAATTATACAATTGCTGCGCCGGGTCGAAGAAATATTATTGACGGTATTGATCGCTTCTTCGTCTGATCATGGTAGCGCGCTCTCTCGTCTGGATTTGCCAACCGAACGCGCAAAATCGAATGGTCGTCGCATAGCCGGACGCCGCCAGAGGTGACCGATCTGAGTTTGGTTAGTACCCTGTCGTCCTCGCAAAATGCCTCGGCCTCTTGGTATTTTTTGGCTGCGAAGGCGAGGAGCGGCTTACGATCAGCCTCGATTGTGAAGATCGAGAGTGAAAGCGTCTCACTCATTTTTCAGCTTTCCGCGCGGCCAGAGCTTGGGCGAGCCTAGTCAAACTCGGCTCGTTGTTTTTCCAGCGGTCGATCGAAAAAGTTATCCTTCGCATAAATTCCGCGGGCTTCGTCCGGTTGCAGCCTGTCGAGATTGCAGTCTTTGAAAACGCAATTCGTGAAGGCTAGCTGTTCTGTGTCGCGGTCTATCAGCAGCGTGCATTTCACGAACTCGCAAAGATCGTAGCGGGTGAAGACGATTTTTCCCTGAAAATCAAAGTCTACCCCCTGAAATCGTTTAAGGTAGTGACTCGCTCTTCAGGAGGGGCGCCCGAAGTCATTTCTTAAACCTGGGCCGGTTGACCTGATTGAGGAATTCCGGCGGCCTCCCGGTGAGTACGGACCTTAGGGGGGTGCGGTCTTCGTACGGCGCAAACTCTTGCTCAATATCATCGTCAGCCAATTCAGTGGGACGTTTGCGAAGTGCCAAGCCCATAAATCCCGACAATACGAGTAATTCTCCAGCGACCATCAGCCAATGCGGGTATTTCATCACCGCGCCTCCGGGCATGGTTTATTTCTTGGCCTTCAACCCAAGCTCGCGGTCGGCTTTCGTTCGTTTCGTTTTATGTCAAGGCGGTGCAACTGCGAATAAATGGAGGTGGGTGACCGCTGAAGCGCAGCCGCTATCTCGGGCGCGGTTTTGCCGGCCTTCTGCAATTTATCCAATTCCTTTTGCTCGTCGACGCTCCACGGTCGCCGCACCGGTTTTGAAGGGCTCTTTTGGTTTTCAACTTCAGCCCGCGTTCGATTGTCTAACATGGAAGGCAAATCAGGGGCTCCCAGACTGATGGGCTTCGACCTGCTCGATCGGCCCGAGGAATAGTTCAGTCAAATAGATGGCACCGATCGACAGCGCTATCGCGAGCGCTGCGGCCAACACCGTTGGAACGACAATTTCCACGTTGCTTATTTTGCCGATCATGCGGACACCGCGCTGACCTGCCCCTCGCACAGAAAACCACCTTCCAGTGAGTGGGAAGTCTGGCGTCGATCGCCTCGATGCCGTCTCGTCGGCAAGGACTTTGGCAACGCCAAATCAGATGGGTGCCTGTAGCGCCGCGAGCCCGGCGGGGGTGAGTTTAATATCGGACCGAGGGCCACCACCGCCCCTCCGTTCGATCCAACCACAATCGTTGAGCCGGTTAAGCGTGCCAGCGGTTGCTGGGACCGGTAGCTTGGCCACGACATTCCAGTGACCAGATCTTAGATAATGCATCACTTGACGCTCGCTGGCCTGAACTCGTCGGCCTTCTTTTTTGTCGATCATGTCCGTTTCGCCTTCAGCCCGATCTCGACCCGGCCAACGGGGTGTTATGCTTGCATGAGGTTTGCGATTACGCGCCATCACAATTTTCGGCATCTTGAGTCCCCCGGCGATAATCGAAGCAACAATGATCAGGAGGTGGGAAACAGCTTGTCCGTGGCCTTGTCCAAATGGTTGTCCGCGCCTTGCGCGCTTGCCAGATGTCCAACCAAATCTCCGGAAAGCCTGTAAAGGTTCACGCCCTTGAGGTCGTAGAGCTTCTTTCCCTTGAAATTGAAGACCTCCCGATCGATTACCATACCAACAAGGACACCCTGGCTGTTGAAGATTTTTCGGTCCACCATAATCTGTCTCCTATCGCGACGGCCCCCAGCACAGGCTGCACTTGTTGGGCGGCGAAGGCGATACAAATCGTAATTTGCCGCAGCGCGGTGTCCATTCAGCCCATCTGTAGGCGGCGCCGTGTGAACTTCGATTTTCTGATTATAACCTTTAGCCGGGCAGCACGCGCTCGAATCGCGTCTTCAGTGCGTTTCAGCTGCACCGCAATCACTTTCGGATCTGTCCCTGCAATCGCCGACTTCCGCAGCTTGTCGTCGTCTGCCAACGTCCATGGGAGGGCGGAAACGCGATGGATATCCTTCATTTTTCGTTTGCCTTCCGCCCTGCCAGCGCTTGTGCCAGCCTGATCTCGAATTCGGCTCGCCGCTCTTCCAGTGGGCGATAAAAGGGAATTGTCCATCACATACAACCCCCCGATTCGTCTGGCTGCAGTTTATCAATATTGCAGTCTTTGAAAACACAGCCAGTGAACGCTAGCTGCTCAGTGTCATGGTCGATCAGCAGCGTGCATTTCACAAACTCGCAACGATCGCGCCCTGGAAGCGTTCGTTGTATATCACGCGTTCGTCCGGCGGATCACCGCCCACGCAAGGGAGCTGAGCCGATGAAGGGTTTTTAACGATTTCGGACCAGCCTTTGCCGATCGCGGACGTCCAAGAACTCCCACCGCGAGAATTTCAAAGGACCCGCCGTCTCCAGCCGGCGGGTTTTCTGTCACCGCGGCGCTGGAGCGATCGCTCTGCAACCAACGCTCGGGTCGGAAGTTAGGCCTCGGTGAGAGGACGCTATGCCCGGCGACCAGGAATTCCTGCTCTATCCTTTGGACACTGGAGACGATTCGGCGTGCCTGGACTGCGGCACGCTCATGATGGTAGCGGGGCGCGAGGTCAGGGAAGCCAAGCCTGACTTCGTCACATTCCGATGCGAAAGGTGCGGGCGGTCCGAAAAGTTTGTTTGCGAGTGAGGGCTCTGCAGGTCCCGCTGGCCCACCCGGCGGGTTTTTTGTGCCCTGTGGACCGTTGCGCAGCAAGTCCGTGTGGACGCTCAAGCATCCTGAAATCGGCCCTGCGCGCAAGCTGGTATATGCTGCGGACAAGGCATGCTTTAGGTCGCGCTCGCGAGTCCGCCACTTGTAAGTGGGCTCTTCTTTTGGTCTGAGTGAACTCGGCGATCTCCCGGGTCTGCTTCTCCGGCCGCTGGTCCAAGGTGCGACCAATTCCGTCCGCCGGGAAAATTGAGCGGCCCATCGCCGTTCGCACCGTCTTTGAACGTCCAGCGGAATGATGCTCACAACAGCTCCGGGTTGGCGGTGATCTGACCCTTCAATCGCCAACAGCTTCCCAACGTCGTGCGATTGGCGATGGGCGCAACTGTGTTCCGAATAAGGATGGAGCTGATTTTTTACCGGTGTGTGAATTGTGTCCACATAGCGCTGCCGCAAATCGACTTACAAAGGCATTTCCTCCCTAGATTGCGACCCGTCGCCAATGGCGGGTCCCTTTTTGAGAAGTCGGAAACGCACGATCGAGGCAGGGCTCTAATGAAGATCGTCCTTGTGGCCGCTGGCCCGCCGTGTATTGCCCTCGGGCTTTTCTGGTTCGGACAAGCTGCGGGGTTGCTCTCAGGACTGCACAATGCCGTGCTCATCGACGTCGGTGCGGACATTCATCGAAACGCCTCTTTGACCCGCGTCATAGCATGATGCGCTCGGCGTCCAGGCTCACGCCACCATCGGCTCGCGTCTTCGTTTCCGCCGCTTGAATGCATCGGTCTGGCCGATCAATCCTGATCCTTCCCGGATCTTGTCAGGACGAGTTCGGCCACTCTCTCGCGAAGCGAATGCAAAGAGAGGCTGTCTTTGGCTTTTTCGTTGATCAGCAGATCGATGAGGGCGAGCCGCTTAGTCTCGTCGGTCGCTTCTGCCAGCAATCTGCGATAGCGCTCGTAATCAAACTCTGCGTCCGGCTTATTCATGACCGCCTCGGCACTGACCTATCAGCCGGTGATTGTTCCGCAGCGGCCGCCGGCGCGCAAGGCGGTGGTTTTTGGAGTCGGAGGCCGGAAACGAAAAACGCCGCCTGATGGGGGTGATCAGTTAGGACGACGCGAGTTCCAGCAAAGCGGCCGTTCGTCGCAGGCCACGCCCTTCGCAATTGTTGACGCCGGAAATACGAAATGCTGCACTGCGGTTATTACAGTGCGTCTATTTTTAATTTGCGATTGATCGACGTGGTTGATCGCATTTTGAGCACCTACCAATTGATGTGCCGCAAATGCAAATCACCGTAGTCGCCGTGATGTGCCATACGCTCGGGGCCGTGACCCCGCAGTCGGTCAACGAGCTTGCCGCGGAGCACGTCGATAATGCCGGCATCGGCTTCGACGCCTTCGTTGCTGATGAAACCAAGTCGGCAGTTTTGCGGCACTACCGTTCATACGCTGTTTCGCATGAACAGACGACCGTCTGAGGGATCTAAGAAGGCTGGGAACAGCGAACGCACCTGCCGCGACCGGGATCATCGGCGCTCCAGAATGGCGAGCACCCGCGCTAGCGCGGCCGCATCGACGCCAGCGTCGACGATGACGCGGCGGTCCTTCCCAATCTCGATCACCATGCGCCCGTTCGCCGGCGTAGCAGGAGTTAAAGGTATAGGATCCGCCACCACCATCGCCGGCACAAAGCCGGACTTCCGTTCCACAGCGTGGGCCCCTGGCCCGAAGGCCATGCCTTGCCGCGCCTCGTCGGGGCAAGCCCAACGGTCAGGGTAGCTAAGATCGGGTCGCTACCCTCAACTCAACGAGCATAGCTCGTCGAGGATTTACAATCCATATGACCTCAGAACCCGTGGACATCTCCGACGATCTGGTCTCGCGGCTAGAAACATTCGAGCGCGATCGGGCCGGACCTGTTTCGTGCGGCCTGAGGGATTGGTCTCAAAGCGCGGACAACCGACGGACCGACCAGTTCTGCTGATGTTAAAGAGCAGCCAACAGATCGAAATCGTTTCGCAGTTCATGTTCAACAAGGACCGCAGCGCGATTTGCTGCGTTTGCGGAGCCGGGCCCGACGCAGATCGAACCTATGGCCCAGTTGCTTCGGGCCGCGTCGTCTTTGATTTCGTATATCGTGACGTCAGAAACGTCGTCGCAACCCTCACACCGTTTGATTGCCTGGAATGCGCGATCCTTTAGTTCCTCGAGAGACAACAGGGTTTTCGGCATGTCTGTTTCCTCAGTTAAAGGTCACCAAATTCTCCCATAAAAGGTCACCAAATCTCTGGAGCAAAAACGGCGGCTTCGCGGCGTTTGCCGCGGATATTTTGATCAGCTTGGGTGTTTTGTGAGCAAAGATCTAGAGCGGTGACTAATTCAAGCTCGACGGATGGCCAGAGAGCCCTTGACCCGCCAGAATGGCACCCGGACAGCTACCTCGGCGTGATTGAGATTTCCGCCGACTTATCAACATCCACGATCGGCAGCGTTTCGGTCTATTCCGATCCCAATCAGTAGCGGTGCGCATTCTCGCTGAATGGGCACCAAGTCTCGCGAGAGCATTTACGGCAGTTCGATCCGGCTGAAGCGCGGAGGGAAGCTGACCGGTTGGCCTGTGTGGCCTGAAATCGACTTGCCCGGGAAAAGCCGCGTATTTTCTGGGTGCACTCAACCTTCGAGTTGTGTGCTGCTCCGCCTGACGACAACATGCCGCACCTAGCCAAAGGCTTTGTGTGATCTGCTTCATAAGAAACGGATTGGTGAAAGCCGTACCGTTCGCGATGTTAAGTTTGCCGCATCTTTTCCACCGTAGAAATATGCGAGGCGAAATGACGAAGCTCTCGGTTAGCGACTCCGTGACGATCGTGGATCCTTCAAAACCCGAATACCAGTCCGCGCAGGAAGCCCTTAGAACTTACTTGAAGGAAATACATTCCGCGAGACGCAACGAGCATGCCGACTCGATCGTTTAGTGGATCGAGCGAATGCACCGATAGCGAAAATCGTCAGCGCAGACAGCGATGCGAGCAAGACGACGAGTCCAGCAACAGGCAAAAAGC
>CAVRYV010000010.1:0-247315 GCA_963725555.1 uncultured Pseudomonadota bacterium
GATGCATTGCTTATGGCTCCCCCGTTTCATCGACGCGATCGATCACGTCCACCCACCTCCTTCTCGACCCATCTGGGCACCGATGACTATTACATCGACGACAAGCTGTTGATTCCGGTCGACCCCACCGGCGTCGACTTTCCCGTCGACTCTGCCTTCGTTTATGGCTTCGGGGCCCGGTGACGTTCAGTCCGTCGAACCTTGGACCGAGTTCCGGACGGAGGTCGATGACGGCGCACGCTACTTCTTCCCGTCTGGAATGATTGGCAAGACCTCGATCATGCAGACGAAGTCCGGCCATATGCTTCAGTTCGGGGATGCGTTGGACCACTCGGGGGTGGCGAGCATCGACCTGGCCAACGGTCAGACCGCCTCCACACTCTCGCACACCAGTTTCGTAGGCCTATCAAATCCCGCGTATCGCTGGAACTTGATTCGTGACACTGATGCGACCGGAAACTCAACGATCTATGTGTGGGACACGCAAGCCGAGCTCTTCACCTCCTCCTCTTCGATTCTGCCCAACAAGTTGCATTATCTGACCGATATCTACGACACGAGCTCCCAAGCGCCCAACCTCGACCTCACCGCACTCCCTCCGCCCCAAGCCCAGCGCGTTCGCCACCACACGCACCTGAACATGACCCTGGCTCAATATCCGAATACGGATCCCATCGGCGGATTCCCGATACCGTACGCGAGCAGTGCCATTTGGCGGCGGTGCCACACGCTCAGCTGTCCGCCGTCGACGTGACGAGCGACACCATGAACTCGACGGGCAGGCAGCTCGTCCGTCGATATCAGATGTCCTATAGCTACAATAGCACGCAAACGCGCTCCTACCTGACTTCGATTGAGCCGATCGGGGGACGCGAAAGTCACGGCGGCCCCGTCAGTCGATCGGCCACAACCGGTGCCATCGGCACTGATTCCACGACTCAGTTGCGGCTCCTGACATCACGGGAGCCGAAACGATGCCGGCTACTACCTATTCCTATACCGGCATTACGAATGCGGGCACCTCGCCGCCACCGACAACTTTTCCCTCCCCTCATATCGTGGCCAGAACTCCGGCCTATGGATCTCCTCTGACGCCCGACTTCCTGGTTGTGGACCTGGACGGAGACGGAGCCGATGAGCTCGTCGCTGGAACCAACGGGAATCCGGCCTCCGCGTGCCTCAGGGGTGCCCTCTCGACCGTGGGGATGTGCTCGTCAATGCCACCAACGGCCTATGGGTATTGGCGGGTGGCAACGACATCAGCTGCCAGCGACCAACCAGACTTGCTACAACCCAGGCGAGATCACTGGACCCGATCAAACCGATGGAACAACGTTTGCAGTAACACCAGGCGTTTGGCTTGGCGACGCTCAAGGCAGACGATGCCATGTTCACCGAGGCCGTGGTCGGCGATTGGACGCCAACAGGGCGAAAGAGCTTTCTTCAGCTATGGCCGACGACTCCGGTACCCTTTGGAACCTATTTTAGCAACGCTCACACTCAGGTTCTCGCTCTCGGCCAATTCTCCGGAGCCATGTCCTCTTCGGCCTCCACGACGTATCAGTCGTCTTTCAACGAGGCTTGGTGCCCACCGCCGACCTCGAATTTCTCCAAGCCCAGCTCGGCGTTTCCGGGCCGGTAGCTCCAGTGTCCGGCCTCGAGCCGAGGGACTTTTCGGCAGGTCGCGGGGTCGACCTGGACGGAGACGGATTTCCTCGACATGGCGGCCCTCCCCATCGGCCCCGCCGCCCAAGTCTCAGGCTACACATCGTTCTTTACCAGTCGTGATCGCGCCGGCGTCACGCACCCCTTTGGTCAGATTGGCACGAACTTCTGCCCGGCTCCTAACGCTCTCGCGTCAGCCTACCCGATTCCTTCAGATTCGACGGAATACGGCGCGTTCACCGACATCGATGGCGACGGCCTGCCGGACGTCGTTTATTTCTCCAAGTTCGGCCCCAATTTTGCGACCACCGGGCCGCACAATTACCTCAATTTTCACGTAATGGTTAATCGGGGTGACGGGCGATTTGGGCTGCCGGTCCCATTTCCTTCAAATACGTCACCGACTTGCTACCAAGACTATGGCGCATCCGTAGTCCCGACCGACGTCGCCAATCCTCAAGCGAGCGACCCGTCGGACCCGAAACGGCTCAAGGATCTGTCATTCGTTTTGGGGATCTCAATGGCGACGGCATGGCAGATTATGCGGATCTCGATTCGACCGGTCTCCACATTTGCCTCCGGTATGGATCCTCATGGGACAACGCCGCATACCGGTGCGTGACGGATACGATCAAAGCGGCAACGACCAAACATCGACGGCGGACACGCACCCGACGATCATGATCGCCGACATCGACGGTAGTGGTCTGAGCCAAGTCATTTACTTCCCGGCGCCTCTGAGCCCTGGTGGCCCACCTCTAAGCAACGCGACGGCTGTCCGCGTGGCACCGGACAACACGATCGGACAGATCGGCGGAGGGCCGATCGACGGACTCCTACAATCTGTCTCGAATGGCGCTGGTGCGGTCACGACCTTCAGCTACCAGTCCATCGACGAGCTCAATCGAGAGCTAGGTATCGGCCCCGTCCCAGTGCCCGTGTGGGTGGTCACCCAGAGACAAACCACCAACAGCCTGATAACCGGCGGACCGGTCACCACGACGACAAAACTACACGTACAACAATGCCGTGTACGACAATCGCGAGCGTCGATTTGTCGGTTTTCAAAACGCGCAGGCGCTGACGCTGGGGGATGTCGTCGGAGGGTGAATGGTCGGGCCGTCAAGACCACGTTCGCCACCAACGCGTGCATACCAACAACTGGACCCGCCGTCGTTGAGAACAATGGCTGCAACGACCCGGAGAGCACCGGTTATTATTCTATCTATCACGCTACGCGGGTTGTCGTCGCGGTTGAGAGGATGAGGTCGAGCCCAACGGCACAATCGGCGCTCCTTTCACCACGGTCATCAACTCCTATGCGTTTCAGACCCCGTACGCAGGTTTGGACGGCCGAAAAGGGAATAGTCTTCAGAGTACCACCAAAAGAACGTACATCTGGGGCACGGCCCTGCCGGCTGGTACAAAGGTGATCTGGACGATTTCACGTGGCACGGCGGCACCCCCACAGGGCTCTGGCGGTGTGACGGTCCCGGCGGGCGTCACGCCCTTGACTGAGGTCACGACGTATGACTTGAATGAAAATCGCCTTTTCTGTGGTCGAGAACGGCGGCACCTCGACCAGCGCGACGGACATTCCGATTACGCACAGTTGGACGTGGCTGCCACCACCTGGGGATCGCACAGGTTGGAACTTTCGGGTGACGAAGGAGGTCACCGGCTACGCGACAGGGCCAGGGCCCAGTCGGGAGATTGACTACGGCTATGACCCACTCGGGCGCTTGACTCAGGTCACGCGCGTCATCGCGGATACGGCCACTCTCTTGGGCCCTGGCGGGGCGGCTCGCGCTGCTGCGCCTCCGGGTCAATCGTCGAATGGAGGCCAGACTGTAACGCTCGCGTACGACCCGTACGGAAACGTCAGTACCGTGTCGACGTCCGGGGCCCGCTTGCCTCCAGTCCTTCACCTTTGCGCCGCCCTATTACGAGCTCAAGGTGACGGCGAGCACGGCGCCGACAGGCAGCTGCACCAGCGGCCTTCTCACCACTTCCTACTCATACGACCGCGGCCTGCAGCTTGTCACGTCGACAATCGATCCGCGAACCGCGTGACCCTCGCGAAGTACGATGACTTCGGGCGGGTACTCGGAATCGACAAGCCGAGCCTGGGCGTGCCGATGGGGACGATCGCGGCACTCTATGTCAAGAGCTACTCCGATGCTGGTCCAATCCGGACCGTCCACTTTCAGACGGCAACGGGAGACGAAGGCACGGCCGGAGCGACGACAGCGCCGCAATATGTCGATCACTACGTTTACAGCGACGGCTTGGGGGACGTTCTCGCCAACGTGGACGCGGTGGACCCTGCGAGCCACCAAGGCTTTACATGGGTCCTCTCTGGCGTGCACTCGAGATACGCGAACGGCCGTGTGCACGCGACGTTTCGACCGATGTTCATGATCGGTCCGGTCCCTCGCTCGGAACGCTGCCCAGCCAAGCCATTATTCCAACGTCGCCGCCTGCGACGCGGACGTATGACGGGCTCGGACGGATCGTCAGCGGAACCGATTACAACGGCAATGCCTTCAAGAACGTATATGGCGGGTTCTCCGTCGACAGTTACGATCAGGAGCAAACGTGCGCGTTGGCTGGCAGCGGCTGCGCCCAGCCGGCGAGCATGCCGGCGCACCTCGGTCACGACGAGGCTCTTGGACGGGCACGGGCGACTAATCGAGGTTGACGAGCATCTTCCAAGCGGACCCGACGGAACCAACGGCATCCTTTCGACGATCACGACGTACCAAGCCACGGGCGGGCCTCTCACGATTCAACAGGTGGCTCCGCATGCGCCGACGGTGACGCGAACGATGACGTACGACTCGCAAGGTCGGATGGTTCAAAACACCGAGGCCAACGCCGGTACCTGGACCTACGCGTACGACGACATCGATCAGCTCGTCGGCACCAGCGACGCGCGAGGATGCGGAGAGAACATCGGTCGCGACCTCAACGAACGAGTCGTCTTTAAGAGCTACCTTCCCTGCCCCTCGGCGGCCGGGGCGTCATCGCAACACGCCTACTTTCCACCGCAGACGAACGGCGACGACACCGAAGAATTCTATGTCTACGATGCCTTGGGGCGCCCGACGGACGCTTACGACCTAGCTCGCCACGACAAATATACCTACTTCGCGGGCGGCCCGGTACAACGATGACAACAAAGGTCGCCGTCCCGGGCGGCAGCAGGTCGCTCACGAGTCGCTACGTGGGGTCGCAGGTCAAGGAGACGGACTTCGAGAAGGTGTACGGTAGCTACTCGGTTAATGGCGCCCCGACGTCAATCGTCACGAACAATCCGACGGAGATTCATTCGTTCGGCTCGTTCACTGAGAACTTCGCCTACACGAGCGACCAGCGACTCGGAGCGACGTCGGTTCGTCTCGGATTGGTCCGGGGCCGTCGTCGCGTCCACCAACTACAACGCCGATGGGAGTTCCGACGGAGTCGCATTCCGGGGACGCGGCGTCGACATCGCTGGCGCCGCCGACGTATGACAAGAACGGCCGGCTGACGTCCTACATTTGACCCGAGCGGCAGGCGCGTTTGCGCTCGGAGGCTTCATCAACCTTGACCAGAAGCTACCAGACAGCTCGACCACGCAAGCGGACTTGATGACCCTCGTGATCGTGCCCGACCTCGTGGGCAACCCGACGTCCATCACGGATATGTCGCTCGGAATCTGGCCTCCGGGCGCTGGGACCGTGTCCCAGAGTTTCACCTACTCCGGACGATTACCGGCTGCGGTCGGTAACGACGCACAGCGGCGCGGACCTCTGGAAGTCGCCGTATTACTCGACGGACACGGTGGGCATGTATCCGGCGGCCAACACCCCTTCGACGACGGTTCGCCTGCGCAACGAGTGGTTCGCCTACGACTGGCGGGGCAACAATGACGAGTTCGGTCGACGATGCCCATGACTTCCCGGACCGATCGCTCGGGACGATCTCCTCGACGGCGGCGCGTCGCCGGACGAGTTCGGGGTCGTCCAGCTCGCGAACGGCACCAGCGCGACGGTATCGTACGACGCTGCCGGGGAGCTGAGGCGTTCAACGCGAGCTGGAACAACGCGAGCACGAAGGAGGGGTACGCCTACGAGTGGAACGAGCTTGGGCAGCTCGGCCAGGCGCAACGGACCGATTCCGACGGGATCGCGCACATCACCGAGACGTACGTGTACGATCGGAATGGCCAGCGCACGATTACGGCGGTCGCGATGCCGGGCGCGGCAACCGTCTACACCGTCAATGTCTTCGACTCTTCGTCCTTAAGGGCGCGACGTATACAGGGAGTCAGGGCTACGAGGACGATGCGAGCACCGCCAACTTTTACCTGTCTGGCGGCCTGCTGCACGTCGTGTCGCGCGCCGGGATGCCGGTCTCCACCGCCACCAACGCCGGGACGACCGGCGTGCACTGGCTGCTCGACTTGCCGGATCCGCGCGGGTCGACAGCGTTCGTCATCGACTACAAGACCGGAGAGGTGGTCGAGCGAACCGCCCACCAGGCGTACGGCGCGATCGATGCCGACTACCGGCCGGACCGCTGGAAGAACTTCCGGGAGGACGCCAAGTTCACCGGACAGTGGGACAACGCCAAGGTCGGGCTCACGTACATGGGCGCGCGCTACTACTCGCCGCAACTCGCGCGCTTCATCAGCCCCGACCCGCTCGTGGTGCACGCCCTCAAGGGGATCAATCCGTACGAGTACGGCGTGGGTCGCCGCTGCGCTTTACCGACCCGACGGGGCAGGCCGGAGGACCAAGCCTGGAGCCAGATGAGCGTCGAGCAGCCAGCCGCACAGCTGGCTGTCCTCGAGGCCACTGATCCCTTCAACATGGGCGACTTCAACCCATCGGACCCGGGTGCGCGACCGGAGACGGCGAGCGACGCGGCGGGAGGGTCGGCCTCGGATTTCGACCCCGGAGGCTCCCTGTCCGACTTCAATGGCTTGCCGGGCCCGAGCGTCGGTGACCTTGCCTCGGCCGCAGGGCAGGAGATCGAGGGCTTCGCTGCCGGGGCGTGGAACACCGCGGTGGACGTGGGCATCGACACGACCCTCGCCCTCAACCCCGCGCTGAGCCAGCTCGGCGGGTTCATCCCATAGCTACGCCAACGCCACGATACATGTGTCGCCGCCGACGACCCTTATGGGAACGACCGGCTACTACATCGGCGCGATCGGCGTTATGCTGGTGTCCGGAAGACGCCGCAGAGGGGCTGGAGACAGCAGCGGTCAACGGGAACTCGTTGCTGTCGCAGAACGCGCAGCACGTTTACGAGATCCTTCAAACGGACGCCGCAGGCAGTACGGAGGTCTTCAAGTACGGGATCAGCGGCGGCCCGCTGAACGCGGCCGGGCTCTCCGTCCGAGCCGAGACGCAGGTGAGAGCCCTGACGAGAGCGGCGGGAGGCGAGGTTACCTACGGGTCGTCGATCGTGCAGATGATCCCCGGGGGGGCCGGTGCACGCGGGGCCGCGCTCTCCCTGGAGAGCAGCTCGTCTACGACTACATGGACCTAACGGGGGCGAAGCCCTTGGGGAATATACGACCATGAGCAACTCCGCTCGTGGATTTCCAGGTGTTCGCGGGGCCCTCGGGGCTTGCCGAAGGAGAGCAGAAGCGCTCAACGAGGCGCTTTTTTCGACGTTCGAGCCCGTGCGCCTCTGGCTGAAGGAGCACGTCATTGAGGCTCCATTCAAGAAGATCGCGATCTCCCTCGGCGGACGAAGCCTCTTCAATGCGCTGGCATGGCAACGTCTCGAACGCGATCGGGATTTGTCAGGTCACGGAGGCGGTCGATCTTCCGACGATGCGGCAAAGCGCGGGCAATATCGATGGGTCCTGGCCATCGTCGAGCACGCGCTTGGGTGCGTGGCGCGAAGCACTGGGTGGCGGTCGGACGAACTGGAGGGCTTCATCAGGGCGGCGGCGGAGAGGCCGTTGCCCCTCGTGCACTTCTTCGAGGGCCTCGCGCAGGTCGAGAAGCCGTCCGGTGTGAAGTGCGTGCCCTGGCTGTCCACCCGCCCTGGTGAGACGCAGATTGGCGTGAGGCTCGGCGAGCGCGATGTCACGGTCCTCTCTGTGCCGGCCCCCTCTACTTGGAGGACACCTTCCCCGTTGCGAAATCGGCCATCCGTGGCCGCGAGTTCGTGCTCCTCGACAAGAACGGCAAGAGCTTGTCGAGCGTGCCACTCGACAAGTCGGCGTTGCACTGAGTCGGCGGCAAGAGCGCCGCGGAAGTCGGCGGCATCGAGGGAGCTTCTCGCTGGCACAAGTACACCTTGATGGGTTGTTGGCGCTCTGCCGCCGTTGACGGCGATCGGGCCGCCGCAACGCCGCATCGAGGCCACGCCCGAGAGGAGATACTTCGGGCGACGGCCGGGGGGTCGGTAACCGTACGGCCAGGGAACGGCCAGGGGCGTCGTGACGGGGTGATCGTCGGCCGTGACGCCGGGCCGACGATGGCACACGGACAGTGGACGGAGATCGAGGCGCGGGGCGTTCTGGAGGCGTGGAAGAAGAGCCGGCAGAACACTCGAGGGGTACGCGCGGAGCGGGCCCAGAACTCCCTGGCCAAGATGGACCTCACCCCGGCCCTGCGCGCCGGCGGAAAAAACCCTCACCGTCGCCGCCCGCAACGGCCCGTTCGGCTGCGACTCGGCCGCTTGCACCTACGTACAGAACCCCGCCGGCGTCGTCTTCGCAGGCACGCTCCGTTGGTAGAAAGCCAATGGCCGCGGATCAGGACGGCGGACCGACCGGCGCTCATCGCAATGGGCGCTCGTGCAGCCGTCCCCCACGACCACGAGGCGACCGCCCAACGGCCGGCTCGTCGCTCCGCCCGTGCCCGAGGCGGCGCACAATCCACAATCCGTTCAGCGGATCGCCGGCGGGAGCCTCCTCGCGGCCTCGCGGTTTCGGCTGCGTTGCCTGCGCGTTGCTGATCGCGAAGGTGACGTAATGGGCTGAGCCCGGCTCGTCCGTCCGAACGGGGTCATACGAAAGTTAAAAATATTGTGGACAGAACCCCGCGCCCTCTCGATTGAGGGGAGTGAACCCAACGGCACTGGCGCAGAGGAGGGGAGCTGTGGCAACGATGGGGCCTGCAGAGCGGGGCGGCGCGACTCGGCCGGAGGATGGCCATGGGGGCGACGGGTTCCATCGAATACACGGTTGGCGAGCCGATGCGCGGGCTCCAAGTGGGTAGTCCGCGGCAAGCTCGGTCAAGGGGGGATGGGCCTCGTTCTCGACGTCGTGAAGGCCCGCATGATCCCGGGCGCCATGAAGGTCCTGCTCCCGTCCTTTGCGAACGTCCCGGAATTCGCCGAGAAATTCCTCGACGAGGTCCGAGTCACGGCCCGACTGCAGCACCCGAACGTCGTGCAAGGCGGGTAGGACAAGCTAGCGCTCCTGCGCGCTCGAGGTGCCCAGGAGCCCCGCGGCCGTTCACATATCACCCATCGGACGCCCCACTAGTTCCCATCGCGCTGGAACGCCGACCACGTTGAGCCCGTCCAAGGCGCACCCCTCCCGCCCCGGGCCTTCCCGCGCCGGGCTCTCCCCGCGGGGCCCCGCTCCCTACGCCAGCCCGAGCTCGAGCTGGCCGGCAGGCTCGATCGTCGTCCAGGTCGTCGGTCGGGTCGCGCGCTCGGGCGAGCGGCGTGGCCTCGGTGGGCAAGCCGAGGTGCGCGAGGATGCGCCGCACGGGCTCGCGCTCGGTGATGACGGCGAGCACGCGAAGCCGACCGCCGCACTTGGCGCACGCCATCACGTCCACGTCGAAGCTGCGACGCAGGAGAGCCGCCCAGTCCACCCTCGGCGTGGCGGCGTAGAGCGCGCCCCCGAGCAGCCGATCCCAGTGGCGCACCGAGAGCACGTTCGGCGCGAGCGCGATGACGTCGCCGGGGCGGGCGACGACGTCGGGCGCGAGCGTGAGGCATCGCGGCGCCGCCGCCGGTCGGGTGCGCAGGTCCAGCCAGCTTCCCTCGGCCGCCGCTTCGGGAAGGCTTCGCCCTTCTTCGGCTCCGCGCGGGGTCGGGCCGTGTCGTCGTCGTGCGCGGGTCGACCACAGCCGCCGTTGCACGCGGGCCGACGCTCGCGCGGCTTGGGCACGATGTCCTTGCGCCAGGCGCTGCGCGGTCCGAGCACGCCCGCGTAGCGGACGAGCGGGTAGCGCGGGGGCGCAATGATCGCCGCGAGCCTCGCCATGAACTCAAGGCCCGTCATGACGCGGAACTTGCCCCGGCCGCGGGTCACGTACTTGAGGCGATAGGCCACCCGCCCGCCGGGCAGCCGGCGCAGCCGTTCGAGCGACAGCGGGGGACGGGCGCCGTAGCGCACCAGTCGTCTCGCGCCCCATGTCGTCGCCGCGCTTCGATGCGCACGCCCGCGTGCAGGTTGAAGCCGTCGCGCTCGACGGCGACGCGCGGGCTTGTCGGGCGCCCGCTCGTCGTGGTCGTCGCTCGGGCGCTTCGGCGTTCGGCAACGTCGCCACCTGGCCGCGCCCCATGGCGATGGCGGCGCACGCGTCGAGGGCGGTCTGCGCGGGCGGCTCGTTGGAGCGCTCGTCGAGCGGTCGCTCGTCCAGGTAGCCGTGGCGGCGAAGCCAGGTCTCCGCACGGCTCTGCACGCGCCGCACGATCGCGTCCAGCTCCTCGCGCGTGGGAGGCGCGGCCGGGTGGAAGACCACGCCCGCGTCCGGGTCGCGGGTGAACACGCCATCGAGAACGAGCGACGTGGAAATGGACGTGGAGGTTCAGGCTCCCAAATCGCTGAACGAAGTTGATCGCGCCGCACTGCGCATCCTCGATCCCGCGGCGCTTCGCGCGTGCGCGGTAGCTCGCGAAGATGGCCTCGACGAAGATGCGCCCGATCGCCGTGAGCACGTCCGCCTTGAAGGCGGCCAGCTTGCGCAGCTCGTAGGGCAGCGTCAGCACGTACTGCCGCACGGGCACGTCGGGGAGAACCCGGTCCACGATGGCCGCCGCCGTGTTGGCCATGCGCCTTCCCGCGCAGCTCGGGCACGCGGTTCGCGACTTGCAAGAGAACGCGACGAGCAGATCGTGGCCGCACGCATCGCACGCGCGCGCGTGAAGCCCTCCGAGAAGACTTTATGCGCCGCGGCGCATAACGTCTTTTATGCGTTGTGGTGGTTATGCGTGGATTCGTCCGCAGGGGTGTCATGTTCGGGCCATCGCGGGGCGGACGCAGCGCATAATCCACCCGCCTACAGCGAGGAGAGCCAGTTGAGCAGGTCCTTGTTCTCGTGCCAGGCGCTCAGGTTGGGCTTCGCAACGGCGTTCGAGGCTGCCGCCGCCTTCTCCAATGCCCTGCGCTTCATGTCGAGGTCCGCACGCGCGTAGATCTCGGTGGTGCGAATGTCCACGTGGCCGAGGATGTCTCGGATGTGGATCAAGGCAACGCCAGCCTGGAGCATATGCATGGCTTTGGTGTGGCGTAGGGTGTGCGGGCCGAGTCTCTTCGTAAGGTCTGGGTGGCTCGCCCGGGCGGCGTCGGCGTGCCTCGCGAGGATGGACCGCAATCCCGATCGCGCGAGGCCCGAATTGCTCCGGCCGGCGAATACGGGCTCGTTGCCCGCACCCGGACGGTCCAGTCCGGTGGAGCGCAGGTGGTCCTGGAGAAGGCGCACCGTACTCGGCATCAACGGCACGATCCGCGTCTTGCATCCCTTGCCGGTCAGGGTCACTTGCGCGGGTGAGTCGAGTCTCAAGTCGCGTACTCGCAAGTCGACGATCTCCTGGGACCGTGCACCGGTATCGTAGAGGACGCTCAGGAGCACTGCATCGCGGCGGCCACGGGGCGTCGACAGGTCGGGCTGCGAAAGGAGCGCCGCGACGAGATTCGGCTCGAGGTAGGCGACGGGCTCGCGTCGGCAGCGGCGCGACGGGATCGCCAGCACCCTGTGGAGCTGCTGGACCCTTGCGGGGTCATTCGGTGCCAGGTATCGAAGGAACGAGCGGATCGCGGACATGCGCTGGTTTCTGGAGCGCGGCGAGCATTGCCGAGCATTCTCGAGATGGTCGAGCCACGCGATGAGCATGGGAGCGTCGATGTGGTCGAGACTGACCTTCTCAACGGGAATCCCTTTCTGGTCGCGCAGAAAACGCAGGAGCAACGCGAATGCGTCACGGTAGGAGCGGATCGTATTGACGCTGACCTTGCGGGTTGCCGGCAGGTATACGGAAAGGAATTTTCCGAGCCCGTCAGCGAATTCGCTCGGCTTCATAGGGCCGTTCCGCCCGGCAACAGGCGGCCGTAAGCCGCCTCCAGGGTCCCCGTCAGGTCGGGGAAAATCGAGGCAGTCAGGCGCAAGTACCGCTGCGTGCCAGCGAGATTCTGGTGACCCATGTAGGTCGCGAGCACAGGCAACTTCACCCCGAGGTCGGCCCCCTCACGGTGCCATGTCTCCAAGCGGTGGACGGCGAAGGCATGACGCAGATCATGGACGCGCGGGCCGTGGCGGCGTCCATGATGCGGGATGCCAGCGACGTGAAGGGCTCGACGAAAGAAGTGGTAGACAGCGCCAAGCGAGTAGGCGCCACCACCGGGCGCGGGAAAAAAGGGCGCATCCGATGAGCGAGGGCCGAGCGCCGCGGAGTGGGCGCGAAGACGTTTCAACAAGGACGCGGAGACGGGGACGAGGCGCTCCTGTCGGAATTTACCTTCTCGAACCGCCAGCACGCCTGCGCCCAAGTCCACATCCTCGACGGTCAGTCGTAACGCCTCCCCGCAGCGGAGTCCGCATCCATACAGAACCCGAAACAGGGTGGGGAACACAAGGTGCCTGCGTGTTCCGGCCATCAGCCCCCGGCCGTCCGGCGCGAGCCGATCCACAGCGGCGAGCAACTTCTTCACTTCGTCACGGGTGAACACGCGAGCTGCCAGGCATCGCTGAACCACCGGTGTCCGCGACCCGTCAGGGATGTGTGCGGCGAGCCCCATCCGCACCAGGTACATCGCGAACTGTCGAATCAGCCCGGTGTAGTACTGCTGGGTCTTGGGGCACTGGTGCGGTCGGCCGAGCACCCAGCCTTCGACGACCTCCTTCGGGAGAGTTTGCGTCGGGTGCCCAATGTCGCACAGATATTTGTCGAAGGCGCGAAGTGCCCATGCTTCGCGCTTGTACCGGCAACCCGCTGATCGCTTTTCCTCCAAGAACTCCGCGAGCTGGACTGCCAGCACCGACCGCATTCCGACGTCACGCATAGCAGTCCTCGTCGACATCAAGCGCGGCGGTGCGCAGGGCATCGATGTCGATGCTGGTGTAGACCCTTGTTGCGTCGAGAGACTGGTGTCCGAGGATGCTGCCGACCTGCTCGAGCGGTACGCCACTGGCCAGCAGCCGCGATGCGAGCGAATGGCGAAGGCTGTGCAAACCACGACGCGACCGGGCGGGCAACTCCACACCGGCTAGCCGCCTGTACTTCTCGAAGATCGCGTACAGGTTGTCCGTTGCGCTGAACGGTACGAACGGGGCCACGGCGCGGACAAAGACCTCACGATACTCCGTGGGAGGCCGCCCGTTGCGCAGGTAGTCGATCAGGGCCTCGGCGATCTCGTCATCGAGCGGTAGCTCGAGCGCGGCTCCCGTCTTGGCTTGCCGAAAGGAAATGCACCTGCGCCGCCAGTGAAGCTCGTCGAGCCTCAACGCCCGAATGTCGCCGACCCGGATGCCAAGCCTGCATGCGAGAAGCAGAATGGCAAGATCTCTCTTGCCGGTAGGCGATTCCCGGTCTACCGCGTTGAGCAGAGCATCAACGTCGGCCGATGCCCATGCTGTCGGAATGTGGCCGTGGTCGCGGACTCGCACCTTGGGAACGTGCGACGTCATGTCCAGCGGGATGAACCCCAAGACGAATCCGATACGCAGGAATGACCGGAGAGCGTAGGTCTCGACGGCTACCGTACGCGGCTCCAGATGCCCGCGCGAGCGAACGAACGCCGAGATGTCCGAGGCGCGGATCCCCGCCGGCCCCTGCACTCCGCGCGAGCCAACGAAGTGGAGGAACAGCGTGAGAGTCTTCCTGCAACGCCTCATCGTGTGCGGCGATATCCGAACCCCCTCGATCCGGAATTTCTCGTATTCGTCGACCGCGGTCGACATCTCGGCCGTCAGTGGCCGCGCTCAGGGATACATCGCCTTCGATGAAAGCAGCGGTCGCGTGAGAACGTCGAGAGCATCCACATCAGTGCACGAAGCAGGTGGGCCCGCGAATTGGCGGTCGGACCCGCCAGTGGGATCCCCTGGCTTGCGAGGAACTGCTCCGCCAGATCCTCGCTGAACTCCTTGACGCCAGCCTCCGCGGCGAAGTGCAGAAAGGACCTCCACATGCGGCTGTACTGAGCGACCGTGATGCGAGCGTACCGCAGCTGCTCGAGGTGCCTGATGGCCGCAGCCACCAGCACGGTGAGCGGCCGCGGCTCTGAGTGGGGTGTTGAATCAGTCAGTTGGGTCTCCTTCCGCAGATGGCCTGGCTCTGAGAACCGGATCGCCACGGAGAACATTCCTCGGGATTATGCGCGGGCGTCGCACGTTGATCTGCGGCGCTGTGGGCGATCTCGGAAGCCATGGCGCGCATAACGCGTCTCCCCGCATAAAAGACGCCGCACTTGAAGATACGCGCGGAGCTCGGCCTCGACGTAGCGGGGCAGGCCTCGGTCGTAGTGCTCGCGGGCATGCGCGAGGAACGATTCGAGATGCTGGAGTACAAGACCGTAGAGAACCGTCTCGGTAGGACGGCGGGGCAAATAGGCGGCGGCGAGCGCGGCCACGGGGGCGGTCCCCCTCGCCGATCGCGTGCCATGGGGTGAACGGGAGATTCCCCGGGCTTACGACGCGCCGTAGCTGCCTGCTTGTCCTGACCCGGACTGACGATGGCCGCGGACACATGGGCATGACGATCACGCGCGTCGGGCGGCGCCGGTCGACAGAGCAAGCCTCAGGCGACCGCGCATGCACGCGCTCGTGCGCGGGCGAGTCCATCGGTTCGCGTGGAACGTCAGTTCGAGACCGCCGACATCGATGATGGCTCTGCCTGAGCTCGGTCGCAGCGGTGCAAGCACGGCGCTCGCTCGTCTGTCGGCCCCGGCCTGGGTCGATGGCGTGAGAGACGAGGGGCGTCAGCGGCCGGGGGCCGCCCGTTCGCGCCACGCGCCGGGATCCTGTCTCCGGAGGGGCGGTGGCCGAGCGCGTGAGCTGAGTCGCGGTCCCAGCGGTCGTGAGCAAGAGCTCACGACCGCGCCTCTGCTTTCCGTAGGTCCCCGTTGCGCGCCAAGCACCTGCCCGCACCTCGAAGACCACCGGCTTCACCCTGTTTTTATCGCTCTTGTCGGGCGAGCCGTGGAGTTGTCCACAATTCCTTCGTCGATGGTCGGCGTGTACGCGAACCGCACCTGCACGAAGACGCGGCGGTGCCAGGAGACCATCGCGCCTGCGCTCGAGGATTTCCATGCTGCGGTCCGAGCCTCATGCCCCTTCGCTCCCCACTACTTCACGTCGTCGTCTCCCGCGAACGCCTCCGCCGGGAAGTCGTCGATGAAGCGATGGCCCTGCTTGAACTGCATCCCCAGGTGCTGCGCGAACTGCCTGTACGGCGTCTCGCCTGCCGCGCGTGCCGCGGCCTTGCCGGCCTCGCCGGCACTCGAGGCATGCGCCGCGAACCATAGCCGCATGTACAGCCCGAACGCCTCGGACAGCAGCTCGAGATCGCGATGGTCGCGCGCCAGGTCACGCTCGACCCGATCGAACCTACGCAGGAGCAGCTCCGTCGTCGCTCTCGTTGCCGAGATGCTTCTGCAGCGCGTCTTCGATGACGGTGCGCTCGGAGATCCCGCTGGCTGCGCAATACCTCGCCAGCTTGTCGCGCAGCTGGACGGAAAGCCGCGCGCAGACTCGAACCCGTCGAACTTTGGTCTTGGCCATGGGTACTCCCTT
The DNA here is from genome assembly GCA_963725555.1 of uncultured Pseudomonadota bacterium. Lineage (GTDB taxonomy): Bacteria > Pseudomonadota > Alphaproteobacteria > Rhizobiales > Xanthobacteraceae > Bradyrhizobium. The sequence goes on from CAVRYV010000010.1 coordinate 15,642, forward strand.
CCGTTGCACGGTGCTTGCGATCGTGAAGCGCTCCACGGGGCGCCAGGCAGTCGCTACCGATCGCGGTCCTTGTCCAGCGCACGGATCGTGAGTCGGCCGTGGCCGTCGCGCGCGATGGCGACGGCCTTGCCAGCCATCCCGCGAATCTCTTGCGACGCCGGTACCAGCACGAAGCGCGCGCCGTCGCTGACGACGGCGTAGGGCGCTCCTGCGGGCCCCACCTGCAGACGGCCCCGGAATCCGTCCGGCGTCTTGGCAAGGAACGCCTGCCGCGTCCGAGCGGCCATTCCCTCCCCCACCGCCTGCCTTTCGACCTCTCGGAGCTTGCGCGTCCCTGCGTGGGTCGTCGGGCGCGATGCCCAGCGCGCGCAGGGCATGGCGCCGCTCGTCGAGAGCACGAGCGACGTCCGCGCCGAACCCCCAGCGCGCCAGGGTGGTCGCTTCTACCTGGTCGAGCCAGACGGGCCCCCGGTGGCCGGGCGTCTGCTCGAGGGAGAGGGGCAGCTTCTCGACCCATAGGCGCTCGCGCGGCGGCTCGGTCCGCGGCCGGCTCTCGAGCCTCTGGATGAAGTCGGCGGGCACCGACCATCGCCCCGGCCCTTCGGCCGTGACAAGGCCCTCGCGCTCGAGCGCGCCAGCCGACGCGCCACGCGCGCACGGTCCCCCTCATCGACGGCCCGGTCGAGCGTATAGACCCCGCGAGCCTCGCGGGCCGTCTCCGCGATCCGGCGGTTCATCGGGCGAACCGCCACCTCCGGCCGGGTACCGAAGAGGACGAGATCCCCGGGGGCCATCCCCTCTGCCGCTTTGGCGTCCAACGGCAGGTGGTAGGCGAAGCCGTTCGGCGCTTCGATCACAGCGTAGTAGGTGCCCCTCTCCTCGTCGGAGAGCCCCTTGCCTGCGACCCGCCCGACCAGCTTGTCCTGGCCCGCGTCGATGCGGGTGAGCAGCGCCTCGCCCGCACGGACGATTCGATAGCGAGACGAGTCCCCACGCACGACTTCGATGAATCTGCTTGAGGATGTCGTTGCGCGTCCCGAGGTCGCGCAGCGCCTTCTGCCAGCCCTCGGAGAAGGACCACGCGTTGGAGGACACGCCGCTCGGCCAATCCCATCGCTTCGAGGTGTTCGAGTCGGGAGCACAGGGTCGAGGGATCCATGCGCGTGCGAGGCTTCGGGGACCGCAGTTCCAGCCGGCCGTCCTTGCTGAGCCGCTCGAGCTCGCGATCGAGGGAGGTGAACCGCCCCTGGGTGATCTCACGGGCGCGCGCTCGCCGGATCTCGAACTCGTGGCGCGGCCCAAGCTCCTGCGTCGCGATCTCCTGCGCCCGCCAGCGCATGCCGCTGGCGATGTAGCTGCGATCGAACCGCAGCTCCTGGCCGTCGCGGTCGACGCCGCGGACCACGATGTGCGCATGCGGGTGGCCCGTGTCGTAGTGGTCGACCGCGGCCCACTCGACCTTGCGCCCCAGGTCACGCTCGATTTGGCCCATGAGGCGCCGCACGTAGGAAGTGAGGTCCAGCTCACCCGCATCTTCGGGCGACACGATGAGCCGAAACTGGTGTTTCTCGCCAAAGCGCGGCTCTTCGAACGTCCGCCGCCGCACCGGTCCGTCGGGCCCGTAGAGGGCGCCCTTGGAACCGTCCTTCTCGACGCCGTCGCGCTCGATGTACCGCAGGTGCATCGCCGCGGCCTTGGCGCCGTACGCGGTCAGCCGCACGACACGCGCTTTGACGACGACACGACGCGCATCGGACCGATGGGCCTCGGCGCGCAGCGGGCCCGTGGAAGCTCGCCTCCGCGCGCCGCCGTGGAGCGAGACGCGGCGCAAGCACTTCGTTGCGCAACGACCCCCGCGGCCTCGAACTCCGCGCCGCGTCCGCTTTCCGATGCGGGGCCGAAATATCGGCAAATCGTCGTCGGGATCCAAAGTGACTCCGATTTTTCGTTATGGGATCAACCGCTTATCGGTCGCGTAACTCTCCGCCATTTTCCTTGGCACCATGAATTGTCTCATGATTCACAATACTTAGAACCACTCATGGCGCCGGCCCTTTATCTTGCCCTCCGCTTCGCTCCGGGACCTCACCTTCGCCTCTTGCACACCCGATCCCAATGTTCAAGCTGAATGGGCATTCGGCGTCCGGGCCGCGAATGCAAGGAGCACGAAGGCAGATGACGGCGAAACCAAAATTTCGAGTCGATTTGATCGAACAGGCACACCACGCGCTCGACGCTCTCCCCCAGCACCAGCCGCAGGAGTTCACCAAGGCGCAGGCCATCCAGAAGCTCATGGGCCCCATCCGCGCAGTGCAGGCCAAGGGCTACAGCCTGACCGCGATCGCCAAGGTCGTCTCCGACGTCGGCATCCCGATCACCCCGGGGGCGCTGCGGCTCTACGCCAGCGGAGGCAAGACCGCAGGCCCGAGGCGGAAGGCGAGGGCCAAGCTCACGGACAAGCAGCCGACGGAGGCCAAGCTCACGGACAAGCAGCCGACGGAGGCTCGCGCCGGAACGCCAGAGCGCACGCAGGACGTGGCTCCGACGAAGCCCGCGGCGGCGGCACGGAGACCCGCGAGCGACTCCCGCAACGTGGACCTCGATTGGGGGCCCGCCGCGCCGTCCGCAAAGGCAGCAACGTCAGGGGCAAGCTCCTACCCGGCTGGCTTCGACATTCGCCCCGACACGGAGGACATTTCGAGAAGGGCCGCGGCGGGCAGCGAGCGAAAGGCACCCACCGAACCGTCAGGGCGGCGCAGGCCCGGAGCGCCTGTCGGCGCAGGGCGGAAGTAGCCGCTCACGCTCCGTACGGCCGCGTTCCCCGCGGTGCCCATGACGGGCGACATCAACGAGGACGCCATCACGTCGCCCGTCGTTCCAGGCGGCGACCATTCCTCCTACATGGACCCGGGGGACGCGTTCTGGATCCCATTCGACGCATGCGAGGCAGGCCATGCGCACGCTCCTCTCCCCGTTCCCACCGCCGACGAGCTCAAGACCGGGCAGCGATAGGACCGGGACGGCCGACTTCGAGGCGCAGGCGTGCTCGGAGCGGTTCGATCCGCCATTCGGCGGCGACCGCACGCTCGCCGCCTACGCGACGACCAAGCCCTTTCTGACGACGCGCGAAGCCACGGCCTACTGCGGCTTCAAGACCGCAGGCGCCCTGCGCAAGGCCAAGCTCGAAGGCCGCATCGCCCCGGTCGGGCCGACGCGGCGGGCAGCGGCACGCTCATGTGGAGCCGCGAGGCTCTCGACCGCTACCTCCGCGGCGAGCGCGCCTGCTAACGTCTCCCGCTGGACGTGCGCGAACGCCTCCGGAGGCCAACGGAGGCACGCATGAAGAACGAGCAGTGGGTTCGGAAGTGGAACAGCTGGGTGGATCCGAGACCGGACGCTCCCCGGTGTCTATCGGCGAAAGGAGGGAGGGTTTCTCGTTCGAGGGCGAGCCATCGATCCGAAGACCGGAGCGATGCGGCAGGTTGTCCGAAACCTGCCGGACCTGACGGAGCCCGAGGAGGCGCGTCTTTGGCTGAAGACGGAGCTCGACTCGATCCGCAAGGGCGCGAGCCGGCCGACGAACAAGCAGCCCGAGCGCTTCGCGACGTACGCCGCTTCCTTGCTGCGAGAAAAGGTTGAGAAGCGGCAGATCTGCTCGTCCACGACCGAGGAGAAGTGGATGTTCGCCTTGCGCCACATCTTCGGTCTCAAGGACGACAAGGGCACGATCGACGTCGGCATCAAGGGGCTCGGCGACATCTTCGTCGACAAGCTCACGCGGGCCGACATCGAGGCGTGGCGAGACTCATGGGAACCGCGCATCAACGCCGGCGACGTATTCGCCGACGACGGTCAACGACTGGATCGCCGTCCTGCGCGTCATCACCAAGAAGATGAAGGCGGACTACGGCCTGCTCGGTCGATCCGTGCGCGGACGTCGAGGACATCTCGACCAAGGGGCACCGCACGTACACGTTCGAGCAGCCGAACTCGCTCGGCGTGGACGAGCTCAGCACCTTCTTCGAGATCGCCTGGGAGAAGTACCCGCAGCACTTCGCGGTGATCCTTCTCGGCTCCGTCACCGGGCTACGTCCCTCGAGTCTCTACGCCCTGCGGCGGTGCGGGCCGAGAGGCGGACGTGAAGTGGGACCAGGGCCTCGTCCTGATCCGACGTTCGCGCGGCATCAAGGGCCGGGTGATGGAGATGACGAAGACCAACCACGATCAAGTCATCAAGCTGCCCGAGTTCGTGATGTCCGATCCTTCGCTGGCACGTCGACAAGCAGCTCGTCACCCGGGACATGGAGCGAAGCGAGCTCCTGTTCCCCTCGGAGGCGGGCGGCTTCCGGTCGCAACTCGGCGCTCGCCAAGCCATTCCAGGCGATCGCGAAGGCCATGGGGCTCACAAAGCAGATCTCGCCGAAGGCCATGCGGCGCTCATTTCAGGACGCGATGCGGGAAGCTCAAGTCGCCAACGTCGTCGTCCGGAGCATCTCGGGCCATCTCACCGAGCAGATGCAGCAGCGCTACTCGACCGCCCGGGGTCACGAGCAGGAGTCGGCCATCGCCCGCATCATCGACCTGACCCGCGTTCAGCGGCGGGTTCAGGAAGACGGGCGAGCCGGAAGGGACAGCACCGGCTCCCGGATGGACAGCAAAGTGGACAGCATCGAGGGACAGCACAAGGTGAGCGGCTGACCGACGCTCACGAACCGGCTTATTTTCCCGGCTTTTTTTGTAGGCGCGATAGGGTTCGAACCTACGACCCCTACCGTGTCAAGGCGATCTGGGCCGTGAGAGCCCGTTTCTGAGCGTTACGCGATCGAATCATTTCAACACAGTTCTTACCAGGCGTTACCTGAGCGTTCCACTCGTTACGCCAAAGTGGGGAGGAAAGTGGGGAGGGTCGACGAGCGAGTGGGGAGGGCTGGATGAGCCGGCTCGACGCACGGCCTCTCGTGGTACCCCCTTGATCGACAGGGCTCGGTCTTGCCGGATGAGGCCGCAGTCGCGAGAGCCAGGTTCGGCCGCTCCAAGGGTTGGGCTGGCTACCATCTCATTTTTGAGATACTGGTCCAGCATGTGGCGTGGCGCGTCGAAATCCTCGATCATCGCGTCGAGAAAGAGCTCGACGACCTGGCGCAGACGTGCGGCAACGATTCCTTCGCGTAGCTGAACTCATCGAACTCACGGACCCGCCGCGATCCACGACCATACGTCAAGCATCTGGAAGGCAAGCTGTGGGAAATGAGGATGAAGGGCAAGGACGGCATCGCGAGGGCCATTTACATGACTGCCAAAGGTGAGCGCGTCGTGGTGCTCCACGCTTTTGTAAAGAAGACGCAGAAGACGCCGCAGAAAGCCCTCGAAATCGCACGCGAACGCGCCAAGGAGGTGACGTGATGGGCATTCCGCTCAAGAAGGTTGCCGACGCTGGATGAAAGAGCCCGGCTTTAAGGAGGGCTACAACGACCTCGAAGAAGAGTTCGCGCTAGCCACCAACTCATTGATGCAAGATCGCGCGCAGGACTGACGCAAGCCGAAGTCGCCTCCCGCATGGGCACCAGTCAGTCCACGGTTGCACGCTTGGAGAGCGGCGTTGCCAAGCCGAGCTTATCGACTTTGAAGCGGTTCGCTAAGGCAACAGGCGCCCGCGTTCGGATCACGGTGGAGCCGAGCCTCGGTCGAAGAAGCATCGGAGCACCCGAGCGGCGTATGAAGAGGTCCAGTGGAGAGCCGAGTGCCGCTCTCACGCTGGAGCGCAACGCGCCGCGATTGCATACTCGGTGATCTCGACGTGCCACCGGGTCGGCGTGAACCCGCAGGAATACCTCGCGGACGTCCTGCCTCGGCTCGCCCGCGGCATCGTCCTCCGCGACGTGCCGAAGATGGCGCCTGGTGCGTGGAAGCGCGCCGGAGAGTCGGCCGGACTCCCGCCGCCTCACCCACCGCGGCCGTCGGTCAAGAAGCTCGGCCGCGGAACCGGGGTGCGGTCCGGCGAGCAAGCACCTTCGCAGGCAAGACCGGCGAGGCCTGGAGCAGTGGGGACTTGCGGGCGCAGCCGGGGACGCGTTGGTGACGGCGGCGTCCGGCTTGGCCGGCGCGTTTATCACCTTGGTGCCCGTACTACATACGCCGAGCCCTGCGGAGGTTGCGCTGGCTTGGAAGGTGGCACGAAAGTTCCCCCAACCTGCTCTTCCGTGGTTCCTCGACATGGACATGACGGAGGCGAGCTTCGACGCGACGGCGTTCACCCACAACCGCGCAAGGCTGATTGCGCACGACGTCGCCGGCGAGTTCTTCCGGGCGGTGGTCGACCAAGCAAGGCGGCGAACTTGATGAGCAGCGACCACTTCACGGTCGACGGGACATTGATTGAGGCTGCGGCGAGCCTGAAGAGCTTCAAGCGCAAGGACGACGACGACACGACGCCGCCGGACGACACGGGGAGCCGAGCGACGAGCCTCGGGGCGAGGTTCTGATCGAACAGGAGCTTCAAGCCGCCGGGATGGACAACAGGCGCCGCTCGCGGTCCGCAGCGAACGCAAGGCAGGCGCGAATGTCATCGGAAGTTAGGACCGGAAAGTCCGCGAGGATCTCCGCCTCGGACATGCCCGCCGCGAGGTACTCGAGCACGTCGTAGACGGTGATGCGCAGCCCGCGGATGCAAGGTTTGCCGCCACGCTTTCCCGGCTCGATCGTCACGATCGCGCGATAGTCCACCGCTGACACGTAGCGAAGCCACCAGAGGTTGCAACCTCTTGCCTCCGTTGCCGTGCCCGCTACAAATTCGGCTGCGGTCAAGCCACTCCTGGCTCGCTGCCTACTTCGTGTGGGCCAGCAGATACGTCTGCACGCTCGTGCCCCAGGCGGTCGGATGAGCATCGTCGCGCTGTGCGTCACGTTGAGCAGGTCCGGCCCGCAGCCGCTGAAGGGATCGAAGTCCCACGCGAGGTTGGGGATCATCTTCGCTTCCATGTCCGTGTAGAAGGCGGCCTGCGGGACCTGGGTCGTGAAGTCGCCGTACTCGCCGACGATCATCGGGAGCGTGCTGAGTACTTGTAGTTGTCGGCGTCTCGCCGCCCAGGCCCGGGTAGTAGTGAAGCTCGTAGACCACGTTGTCGTAGGTGATCGGCGAAGGGCTCGTCGTGTAGAGCTGGAGATCGGACGTGTAGGCGTTGCCCTGCACCGAGCACGAGGTGATGGGGAACGCCGAGCTTGTCCTCCTCGGCGCGAATGATGCCGACCGCGTGATTCATCGCCGCGGAGATGGTGGCGTCAGGCTGCGTGTTGCCGCCGGGCTCGTTGGCGAGCCCGAACATGACGAAGCTCGCGTGGGCGAAGGTGTCGACCAGGGCGACGTAGAGCGGGTCGGTGCCCGTGGGGAACTGGTCGCGTCGGGCGTGGTCGTGGCTGTCCGAGGGGATCCAGGTCGGGTCGTGGTCGCCCGGGTCGCCGACCATCATCGACGCGTCGCTGCGCAGCGTGACAGGACGTAGACGCCGGCGTTGTTGCCGAGGGAGTTGATCACGTTGACCACCGGCGTCTGGTACTGGGCGGGATTGGCTGAGCCAGCTCACGGTCGTCGTGTAACTCTTCAATCCGAGGGAGATAGCGGACGAAGTTCGGCTTCCAGCCGCTGACCAGGCCGCTCATCCCGGCTTCGTCGCGGTGTCGGCATCGGCGAGGTAGAGCGTGTTGTTGTCGCCGCACAGGAAGATGTCGTCGACATTCACACCGCGGCCCATCCACTGGGTGCCCGTGCTCCCGGTCGACACCATGATCTTGTTGCCGTTGGTGTAGAGCCAGCCTGCGGGGTATCCGCCGTTCGGGCCGGGGGCCGCGGCGTCCGGGGCCGGCGTGGTCGAGCCGCTGTCGCCGCCGCCACCGGACGAAGACGACGACCCGCCGCTGTCGTCTCCCGGCGGCGTCGTCACGCCGCTGTCTTCCGGACTCGTCAATCCGCCGGACGACGAGGAGCCCTGCATCATCGTGCTCGGACCTCCGTCGCTCTGATTTCCGCTGGACGACGATCCACCGCACGCCATGGAAAGGGCGCCACCGCACGCGGAGAGCGTGAGCAGGAGGAGCTTTTGCATCGGTCGTCTCCGGGTTGGGGGTGTGGGGCGCGGTACCCGCCGTGACGGGCGCGGCGTGCGATTCCCGTGCCCCCGACGTGGTAAGCCGTTTGTCGCTGGAAGACGCGAAACGTACGTCTCGAAGCGAGGGTGCCGGCCCTCAGCACGCCGCCCGCTTGAGGTCGGCTCCCCTCAGCGCGGCGCGTCGCGGTACTGCAGACGGCCGACGAAGGGAGCCGCGTCGACGTCGCGGTAGGTCGGCGATGGGGAAGCAGTAGCGCGCGTCCGCCACGGCGAACTCCGCGTAGCCCCCGTCAATCTGGTAGCCGATGAAGCGTGCGTGGTCGCAGAGGTTCTCGCGGTCCGAGCGGCAGAACTTGCAGGTCCCGTCCGTCCAGCCGCGCCATGGAACACCGACGCGGTCTCCGCGAGGAAGCGGTCCACGTGCGCGCCCTTCTCGACGACCACGCCGACGATTTGGTGCCCCGGGATGAGCGGCAGCTTCGGCTTCGTCGAGCTCCCCGTCGACGATGTGCAGGTCCGTCCGGCACACGGCGCAGGCGGCGACGCGGATGAGGACCTGGTCGTCGCCCGGGCGGGGCGCCTCGACCTCGGAGAACACGAGCGGCTTTCCGGTCCCCGTGAAGACCATCGCCTTCATGACACGAACCTAAAGCAACGAGCGCGACTCTGCACTCACGGGGACCGACGAAGAAATCCACAGGAAGACGGGAGGACGGGAAGAAATCCGGGTTCAAGATCCGGAAGTCAGCGAGAGCCGGAAATTGAACCTGCTCGCCTTCCCGTCTTCCCGTCTGGCCGGTGGCATGGCGACCCAAGCCGCCCGTGAATCTCTCTGGATCCGCTGCGCCGCGCTCCAGCCAGCGCGCGCTGCGCTACACTCGAGGCGTGCTCCGCGTCCTGTTCGCCGACGATCACGTGACGGTCGCGTACGACGAGGCCCACGGCCTGGTCCGCTACGCGCGGACCGCCAGGCCCTACGCCACCATCGACGAGATGACCGCGTCGCACGAGAAGCTCGTGGCCGCGCTCCCGGCGTTCTTCTCGAAGACCGGCCTCAAGCTCCTCGTCGACGTCCGCCAGGCCCCGCCCCGCAACGACGATGCGTTCGAGGTCCAGGTCACGCGCTTGCTCGTGACGTTCATGCAGCGCTTCTCCGCGCACGCGTTCCTGGTGAAGAGCGCCGTGGGCCGCCTGCAGACCCAGCGCCTGGCCCGCTCCCGGGGCGAGGGCGCCCCCTCGATCTTCGACGACGAAGCCGCAGCGCTCCGCCACCTCGGCGTGCCCTAGAGGTCCACAAACGACGACGGCCTGCTCCGGATCGGTTAGGGCGATGATCCTCCGACGCCTCCAGAGTGGGTTCTCACGCGAGGAGCCCGAGTACGCACCGCTCGGGGTTCGTCGAGCGGGTCGCGTCGAACGCCACGACGTCGCGGAGCTTTCGAAAGCGGCCGTTGTGCATGAAGCTTTCGCGCACGGCGACGTTTCGTAGCGAGGGTGTCCGGAAGGAACCGCACGCGGTCGGCATCGCTAGCCCGCTCCGGCGCAAAGAGCATTTTGCCAGCTCGAGCGTCACGGGGGACCCCGCGCCGGTCCCGCCGAATGACCCCTCCCGCGCCTCGTTGAATCCTGCGCGTGGGGGGACCTCGACCTCGTCGCCGCTCCATCGCTCGCGCACCATCGGAGCGGGGTCTCCGCTGTCACGGTCCTATTCGTCCGTCGCAGACTCACAAATTTCCGTCCTTTCTCTATTATCGAGCGATTTGCGTGTCGGAGTTGCGTAAGAGGCCGCACCGTCGTTGACTGTCCCCCAAGGCTATTATTTTGGGCTCTCGGGCTAGTGATGATGGAGCGGAACATGAAGAGGCGCACTCGACGATTCACCGGGACGACAACTCTGGCTGGGTTCGTCGGCCTGACGGCGGTTGCTGCGGTCGCGGCATGTGGAAGTAGCAGCGGGTCTCCAATCGACGAAGGCTCGAGCTCGTCCAGCGGTGGGTCACAATCGAACAGCTCTTCGGGCGGCACCGCGACCTCCAGCGGATCGAGCGGCGGCAGCGCGACCTCGAGCGGATCGAGCGGCGGCACCGGGACCGGCTCGTCGAGCTCGTCGTCTTCGGGCATCGGGACGACCTCGGGAAGCTCGAGCGGCACGAGCTCTTCGAGCAGCTCGGGCACGACCCAGGACGCCGGCTCGTCGCAGGATGGATCGAGCACCCCGCCGCCCTCGGGCGCGGGGCCGACGAAGCTGCCCACCACCTCCGTGACCTGCCCGACGTTCACCAACGGTGCGACGGCGACGATCGGGTCGAGCGCGAGCTCGCGCACGATGCCCGTCATCATGTACATCGACCCCGCGGCCAAGAGCAAACCGTCCCCCGGCGGGCCTCTGATTCTCTACTACCACGCGACCGGCTCGCAACCTGGGGAGGTCATGCAAGGGTTTGGTCAGGCGAACATCACCAAGGTCACGTCGATGGGCGGCGTCGTGGCCGCGTTCACGACGACGGCGTGTACGGGCTGCACGACCACCGACGACAACGTCTGGTTCCAGGAAGACGGCCCGATCCAGGACACCGTGGTGGCGTGCGCCATGAAGCAAGCCAATATCGACACGACGCACATCCATGCCCTCGGCTGGAGCGCCGGCGCCCTCCACAGCATGTGGGTCGCCTTCGCGCGCGCCAACTACATGGCGAGCGTCATCTCGTATTCGGGCGGCGGCGGCACCACCTCGGAAGACCCGACCAACAAGGTCCCCGCGATTCTCACGTACGGAGACATGGGCTCCGACCAGGTCATCATCGACTTCAACCAGTCCAGCCATACGTATTTTTCAAAGTACCAGCCCATGGGTTACTACACGATGATGTGCCACCACCCGGGAGGCCACGAGGTCGATCCGATGGTCGCGCCGCACTCGCTCGAGTTCTTCATGGCCGAACCCTACAAGGTCTCGCCGCAGCCGTACGCGACGAAGATTCCCGCGGACTTCCCGTCGTACTGCGGCAACGTGGCCGACTGACGCGAGCGCTCGCAGAACCGCCGACGCGCGCTCGTTGACTCCTTCCCCGCAGGTTGGCGGGTAGCCAGAAGGTGTCGACCGCGTACAGGCCATCGACCCCGTAGTGTCCCAGAAATCGATCGCGCGCGATTGCGCCGATCGGGCGCGATGTCTCGAGGCGGGCGGGCTATCGTCCGCCGACCGTGACATCCGCCGCTCCGCTTCAGTTCCTCATTCTGCTGGTCGCCAGCTGGATCGGTCGCCGGCAGGGCGAAGCGATCGAGTACTTGCGCGCCGAGAACCGCGTGCTGCGCGCCCGGCTCGGGCCCAAGCGTCTTCGCTTCGCCGATGCCGAGCGACGGTTGCTCGCCGCAGAAGGGAAAGCCCCTCGGCCGAAAGCTTCTGGCCGAGATGGCGTCGCTCGCGACGCCGGAGACCATCCTTCGGTGGTACCGCGAGCAGGTCGCTGCGAAGTACGACGGGAGTCGTACCCGCGGCCGTCCGGGCCGTCCAGCCACCCGAGGTGACAAGGTCACGCAGCTGCTGACGATGGCGCGCGAGAATCCGTCGTGGGGCTACACGCGGCTTCGCGGCGCACTCGAAAACCTGGGCTTCGACCTCGGACGGTCCACCATCCAGCGCATCCTCACCGAGCACGGCATCGAGCCCGCTCCGCTCCGGGAAAGACGATGCCCTGGAAGACCTTTCTCAAGGCGCACTGGGGGGCCATCGCCGCGGCGGACTTCTTCAGCGTGGAGGTGCTCACGCGCGGGGGCCTCGTACGCTACCTCGTGCTGTTCGTCATCGACCTCAAGACCCGACGCGTTCACATCGCCGGCGTCACCTGCGCGGCCGACGGCGCTTGGATGGCGCAGGTCGCCCGCAACCTCACCGACGCCGCGGCGGGCCCGCTGACGGGCTTCGGGCACCTGATCGTCGATCGGGATCCGCTCTATACGGCGCACTTCCGGACCCTGCTGCAAGCCGCGGGCGTGCAACTGCTGCGCCTGCCCGTCGAGGAGCCCGAACCTCAACGCCTACGCCGAGAGGTTCGTTCGGTCGATCAAGCACGAGTGCCTCCGGCACATCGTCCCCCTCGGCGAGCGTCATCTGCGCGCCGTCGTGCGCGAGTTCGTGGAGCACTACCACGCCGAGCGCAACCACCAGGGCCTGGGCAACGTCATCCCCTTCCCCTCCCGCGATTCGGCCTCGCCCGTCGGCCGCATCGGCCGACGCGAAAGGCTCGGTGGCGTGCTCTCCTTCTACGAGCGAAACGCCGCGTGAATCCGTCGCGATCGAGAATTGGGACACTACGAGATCCCCTCTCGCTCTGGGCCAGGACGGGCCATCGACCGCGTCGTCCTCTGCAGCGTCTCCCTCCTCCTTCTCCACCGGAGCGCATCGCGTTCGTCTCGGCTCGTTCGCCGAAAGCGGGCCTCCGGAGCTCCTCGAGATGCCCGGCTGCATTCCCGGAGGGGCGTCCCCTTCAGGGGAAACCGGGAAAGCAGAAGCCGGGCACCCCGGGGCGCCGCGCGTCTCGAGGCGCGACCAAGGGGGCCCGCGCGAACGAGCCGACACGAATCGGCGCGGCCTTGCGCGCGATTGCTACCACCGACAAGGATCCTGACTGGACCGTCAAACTCGGCAAGGCCGCCTACACCTTCCCGCAGCAAGTGTGGGTCATGACCTTGAACCTTCTCGGCTATCTGGTCGCGGTAAACTCTCTGCGTGATCTGGCCCATATCCTGCCCAGGCTTGCGCAGGCGAAGCAAACGGGTCGCTACAGGCTGGCGCGTCTCGGATACTATCTCGCTGCCGCGACGCTCATAACGCTGCTCGGCATCTGGAAAGGCTTTCTGCTCTACTGGATCGTGCCCTATCATGACGCTGTTCTTTTTGTTCCTCTATGTCCGCGGCGTCGCCGAGCATTTCGGCAGCATGGACTATGACGAAGAGCTCGGCAGCACACGCACCGTCATCCCCTATTTCTGGGAGCGGTGTTTCTTCGCTCCACACAATATCAACTATCACCTCGAGCATCATCTCTTTCCGGGCGTACCGTTCTATAATCTACCAAAGCTCCGTGCGGCGCTGATGCGGGACGAGACCTACCGCGCCAAGGCCCACATCACGCGCGGCTACTCGACGGGCGTGCTGCGGGAGTGTTTGGCAGCGGCCACGCGAGACAAGCCGGGACAACTCGTCCAGCCGACTTAAAGACGTCGGACGTTGCGCGCTCGTGGTTTCCTGCACCGCGACGGAACAGAGCGCGAGTGCAAAAAAATCAGGAGGTCAACCCAGCCGTTGTCCGCGCTCGGGAGGCGAAACCGGTTGCGGCCTTGAAGCGTATCTCATAGGAGGCCTGTAAACGGGAGGGTATGCCGATGAAAAAGCTTCTCGCCGCGCTTGCTGTTTGCGCTCTGGCGTGGTGCACCAGCGTCGCCCCCGCCGCCGCTGGCCCGCATGGCTGCTATCGTAGTCAAGGTTGCCATTAGGGCAGCCGAACTGGCGACGGCGGTTGGATTTGCAAAGGACACCCGCGAGGGCGTCACGACCCCGTCTAGCGCTCGTGCACTTTTCGTCCTTCGAAATAAGTTGCGAGAACCTTGGTATCGGCCAGGTCTTCTGAATCGCACTCGAACAGGTTGCGATCGAGGACGATCAGGTCGGCTGATTTGCCCGGCTCAATCGAGCCGGTGATCTCGCCCATGCCGATCGCGGTTGCGGGATTTCGCGTATATATTTCGATCACGGTCGCCACATCCAATGCCTGCTCCGGCCACAGCGCGCCAGGATACGTTCCCTTTGGGTTGCGGCGTGTAACCATGCCCTCGAAGCCAAACCAGGGATCGGGCAGTCCGACGACCGGCCAGTCCGAGCCCGCGGCCAGCAACGCTCCAGACGCATGAAGATCCCGGTTCGGCCAATAGCGGTTGGCACGTTCTTCCGGCAGCACTTCGTTGTTTGCAACCGTGATGGCGCATGGAAACCAGATCGCGGGACAAAGGTCAGCCACGACATTAAGCTGCTTGAAGCGGGAAATATCCTTCGGATCGATATAGCTGGCATGGGCGATATGGTGAGCCGGTCCAGGCCCGCGAAAATCACGAACGATTTCGATCGCGTCGAGAATATCCCGGACCGCCGCATCGCCAGCGCAGTGAATTTTTACGGCAAGTCCAAGCTCTTCAGCGCGCGTGATCCAGCGAACAACTTCCGGCACCGGAATAAAGGAGCGGCAAACCACAGCATGGCCGCGCTGATCTGGCTTGTAGGGCTCGAGCATGGCGGCGGTCCGCGTCATCGGTACCCCATCCATGAACAGCTTGATGAAATCCGGACGAACATGGGCCGTGCGGTACTGCTCGCGCCGCGCAATCAAGGCTTCGCCGTAAACCTCGGTGCCCGTCAGGGTGTCGAATACCGGCAATGAGGCAACGCACCAGGCGTTAAGCTGCCCTTTTTTATCGAGCGCCTTCAGCGCTTTTAGCATGGGCAATGTTGTGTTGGCGTCCTGATAGGCGGTAACGCCGTATGAGTTCAGAATCTCAACGGCGCGTCGGGTTGATGCAATGTCGCGGCCGGCTGGATCCTTGATCGATCGGGAAACGACTTTCTCGGCGAGCGCGGATGCTTTCTCGACCAGCAATCCAACAGCCTCGCCGGTGCCGCTATCGCGGACGATCTCTCCATCGGCGGGATTTGGCGTTTGGTTGGTGATCCCGATAAGCTCCAATGCCTTGCTGTTGACCCAGCGATTGTGCAGGCTATCGTCCCTGAGCATGACCGCGCGGCCCTGACTGGCGGCATCCAACTCGGCTTTGGCCGATAATTGCCCGAGTTGGCTGACGAGTTCGCTGCTCCAGATGCCTCCGCTGAGCCATTCTCCGGGCGCCATCTTGCCGGCCCGCTCCCTCACTCGCTCTAATATCTGGTCGAACGAAAGGCTGGCTGGAAAGCTTACTTCAAACAAATCCAGCTGGCCGCCGCGGGTATGATGATTGTGCACGTCGACGAGGCCGGGCATCGCCATGCGACCATCGAGTTCGGCCAGCTTGGTGTTATTGCCCCGAAACCTCTGAACGACCTTGTTGGTCCCGACGGCGATGATCTTGCCGTCCTTGACCGCAAGCGCCTCGGCCCAGCCGCGTCTGGCGTCGACTTTATAAATCCTCCCGGAATGAAGGATCAGATCGGCTTCTATCGCGCCAGGACTTTGCTTTTCAGAACCGGGCCTCTTCCTTGCTCGTTTGCGTGCCACAACAGCTCTCCCCGAGGCGGAGGTCAGCCGGCAACTTCCTTTCGGGACCTGAGCCAGAAGAAGGACAATGCCAGCGCATAGACCGCAAGCAAACCAGTTTGAAGCCAATACGGGAAAGTCGATTTACCTTCCTGGACGGAAGAGAGCGCAGGTGAAAGATTGATCGCACTGAGGCCCAGGACGGTAACCCAGATCGCCACCAGCGCCGGCGCCACGTCCTGGCTGGAACGCTGTGCCGTGAAAAACAGGCAGATATAGGCCACGACCGCGAACGAAATGATTTTGTCCTGATAAGCGTAATAGGGCGTGTCGTAATAGATGAAAAGCACCGGAATCTTGAAACCGAAGAAATGCAGCCACCGCCATGCAGCAAAAGTACGCGATGCCGGCGAGCAAAAGCATCCTCAGAATTCGAGCGTTCATGTCTGCAGCCTGTTGTCTAAATTGGGACCTGTTGTTTTAATGGTCGTGCCTGTCCGTACCCCGGTTCGGGCAGGTCGAATGATCCGTCCGGTTTCGTCATCCGTCAGCGATTGTCGCAAAGCGATTTTAGACAGTCCAGACACATAAATTTCTGACTAAGAGTATCAAGATGCCTTACCGCCGCAAACGATCCGCACCCGATCCGTGTCCCGTGGAGATTGTCGTCTCGATAGTCTCCGGAAAATGGAAAGCGCGAGTTCTTTATCTTCTTGCGCAAGAAGACCTGACATTCGGCGAAATACGAGCATCGGTTGGTTCGGTGAGCCAACAGGTATTGTCAAATCTCCTAAGGGAGTTGGAGGCAGACAAGGTGGTCGAACGTACGCGCACGGATTCAGCTCTGACCTCGGGCTACCGGCTGACGCCGAAAGGAAGGCAACTCTTTCACCTTTTACTGCCGCTTGCTGACTGGGGAAATCAATTGCTTTCCGGGCAAGGCGTCAGATGGGATCCGCCGCTGCCGATCCGGAAACAAAAGAAGTCTCCCGATCGCTGCTCGAACTCCATAGGAGGGACGTTGCCGATTGGTGTTGATGGCGGCTCGAATGGTAGATGCGGCTCGATGCCGATGAAAAAGGTTGCGCCTGAAACGCCGGAAGTGAAAATGGATGGAAACGACCGTTTGTGATGTGCTTGTCATCGGCTCCGGCGCAGCCGGGATGACGACAGCCATCACGGCCCATCATTTGGATCCGATGTATTCCTGAGACATTGCCACGTATTATGGTCTGGCCACCGACGAAAGCGTTGCGGCGATCGGCTATTCCTTACCACGGCCTGCCAACGTCGGATTTCGCCGTCACCGAAAGCCATTGTTGATCATCGGCGATCGTTGAAGCAATGCAATCCGGCGCTCTCAACGGTGGGAGATGGAGCATGTCGGGCGGACCAGGCCGGCAAAGCTGTCGATGCGCCGCGCGGTGTCCGTTCAGTCTGGCGTGGCGGAGGTCGCCTCAGGACGTTCCAAACCTGATGGCCACGCTGAAAGTGAACACGGCAGAAGGCGCTCCGTAACGGCCAGGATCACCAACGTTGGCTCAAACTGCTCTAATGCATTAAAATCAAAGGTACACTGGCCATGATGCATCCAGCCAATGCGGTCGATCTTCGCGTGTTGAAATAAAGGTAGCCAATAATCTTTCGTGAAAAAGTCGCCGAGCATCAGAACGCGCGCCTTCGCCAGCGATCTCCGACGCTCGTATGCATAGCTATAAGCCCAACCTCCATAGGGAAGTGTACGCAGGATGTTGACCTTCTCCCAGTCGGTGTCTGGCGGGAGAATGAAAGAAGGCGCCGAATCGGACCAATAATTTTGCATCCCCATGAAACGTGCCAAATCGCCGCCCCTCGCGGGGCTGACTGGGCCCACTACCGCGTCAGTATCAACTCTCCATTCTGGGTGTTCGGCATCGGCGACGACAAGATTGAAAGAGAGAACCGAACCAAGCGTATTCCAATGCGTGTCCGTTTTCCGATAGACGGCATTGCCGTCATTTAGCGCGAGAAGTGCTGCTTTCAGATCCACGACCTTCGCGCCACGCTTGTGCAGCTCGGTCAACGCAAGATCATACTCTAACGGCCACTGCTTGTTGCTGCTCCAGGGCAAATCTTCGACCGCTATCGATTGCGCGTTCGGGGGAATAGCGACAACGAGCTTGACGTCGCGACGGCTAAGTGTGCGCTGCAGAACGGCTGCCATTTCGACAAAATGAAGAACTTCAAGCCGTCGGTAGATGGCGCCTGCCGACTGAGCTGCTGCTTGCTCGTCGGCGTAGTAGAGGTGATCGTTGCGGCCGATATAAACCTTGGGAGACAGCGACGAACCAAGTTTGTATCCAATAATGCCGCGAAGCAACGGCGCTAAAGCTACGTAACGCGTGTTGACGCGGAGGTAGTCGCTTATTGTCGCGATTTTCGTTTTGCCGAGGGAAGGGCCGTCTTCCGTATTGGATAAAACCCGGAAAGGATCCGGGACAAGGCTGCCAAGCATTGCAAGGAAGAAGAGAGCAGCGATCAGGATGCCTTGGAGTTGACGTTTCTCTCCAAGCATGATGATCAGAACCGATAATACAGGAATGGACTAGATCCGCTGGACGCGGCGACGATCATGCAGATCAACAACAACACCACGACGAAACCCGTGTCCGCGATTGCATATGCCGAAGAATTACCCCAGGCCGTCACCAGTTGCCATCGCGGCCACTTCCACAGGCTAAGTACACCGGCAAGGGTCAGCACCAAATACACGACTGGCGATAGCATAAAATGAAGTTGGACCGGAAGCTCACCAACGCCGTTCAATCCAAACAGTCCCCGGAATACTCTGATCGCCCCAATAAAATCGTTGGCTCTGAACCAGACCCAGCCGAAAAATACCGCCACGACCGTATATATATGGGCCAATTCACGCGGCAATCTCGCGAGAAAGCTGCTCCATCCGGTCCGCTCGATAATCAGCAGGAGGCCATGATAACCGCCCCAGACGACGAAATTCCAGCTTGCCCCATGCCAAAGCCCGCAAAGCAAGAACACCACTGAGAGATTGATGTAGGTTCGAAGCGTCGTTCCACGGCTGCCGCCAAGAGGAATATAGAGATAGTCCCGAAGCCACGCAGAAAGACTGATGTGCCACCTCCGCCAAAACGCAGTGATGCTCGATGCGCTGTAGGGAACGCGAAAATTACGGGGCAGAGTGAAACCCACCATGATTCCGAGACCAACCGCCATCGCTGAATACCCGCCAAAGTCGAAGTAAATCTGCATCGCGTAGGCGTATAGCCCCAGCCAGGATTCGATCAACAAGGGGGCGCGTTCACCATCGAACACAAAATCGGCGACGCCGGAAATCTGGTCCGCGATCAAGAGTTTCCAGGCAAGGCCGATGATGAAAATTCGCATACCAGCGGAGAAACGTCCCGGCGTTTGACGACGATAACGCAGTTGGTTTGCAACTTGCGAGTAGCGCACAATCGGCCCGGCTACTAGCTGGGGAAACATTGACATGTAGAGCATGAATTCACCGAAACGACGGTTGGCGGCCACCTTACCTTTTGCGACGTCGGCGATGTAAGAGATGGCGTGAAAGGTGTAGAAGGAAATACCGAGCGGTAGCGCCATGGCGGGCACTCCCACTTTTCAGACCCGCAACAGCAAGCAAAGCATTGAGATTCTGGGCGAGGAACGCCGTATATTTGAAGATTGCAAGCGGCAATAAATTACCGATGACGCCGTATCCGAGCAAACGATGGCGCGCCGAACCGGTGGCACGATCGATAGCCAGGGCTAGTCGATAATTCACGGCAATCGACGCGATCAGAATGAGCAGAAACACCGGTTTCGATGCCGAATAGAATATTAGGGAAAAAAGTACGAGGACGAAATTTTTCGCTCTAATATCCTTTGCCAAAAAGTAGATGGGCAAAAATATAGGGAAAAAATAGAAGATGAAATCTGCCGAGGCGAATGTCATTTTGACTGTACTTTTCCGAAAGGTCGCGGATTAATTTGGAGCCTCGATTCAATAAATTACGTTGAAAAGCGCTTGATCCCAATGGCCGATTAGAGGGGCGGGCATATTCGGGAAGCTAAATCGAGGCTGAAAAGATACCGGCTTCGGGGCCGCTACCTGATGCTGGCGGCCCACTCGACCGGCCATGGTATTTCGATACATTCGAGGGAAGTACCCAGCGAAGAATCATGATGGCTGATGTAGTCCAGTTCTAAGGTTGGAGTGACAAGATACGTTCACCCTCCGGCTTCCTTCACCAGCGCGATCAGCCCTTCGCCGTAATGCTCAAGCTTCTTGTCACCGATGCCCGGAATATCGCGGAGCTGGGAGAGCGTTCGCGGGCGCGCGGTTGCGATGCCGTCGATGGTTGAATCGTGCAGCACGACGTAGGCCGGCACGCCACGGTTGCGCGCCAGCTGTGAGCGCCATGCGCGGAGAGCAGCGAGCAGGGTCGGATCGCCGGCTTCGCCCCGGCCGGTTGACGAGGCAGAAATATTGCCGCGCCTTGATTTGGTTCGGCTGGCACGAATGCGGGAGCTGGGCGTCTCCTCGCGCAGCATCACCTCGGTCTCGCCCTTGAGGACGCCGCGCGCGGATTCGGTCAATTTCAGCGCACCAAAGGCTTCCGCGTCGGGGTAAAGATGGCCGAGCGCCACCAACTGGCGGATGACGGCGCGCCATTGTTTTTCATTGAATTCGGCGCCGATGCCGAACACTGAGATATGGTCATGTCCGAATTGCTTGACGCGGTCGGTCAGGCGGCCGATCAGAACGTCGATCAGATGCATAGCGCCGAAGCGTTGCCCGGTGCGATAGGCACAGGACAGCAGCTTCTGCGCGATGATTTTACCGTCGCGAAGCTGCGGCGGCGACAGGCAGTTGTCGCAATTGCCGCATTGGGTAGCCTTGGAATGTTCGCCAAAATATCCGAGCAGGCGGATGCGGCGGCAGTTGGTCGTTTCGGCAAGGCCAACCAGAGCTTCGAGCTTGCCGATCGACACCCGCTTGAACGCTTCGGCGCCTGTGGACTCCTCTATCATGCGGCGCTGCTGCACGATATCGGACAGGCCGTAGGCCATCCAGGCGCTGGATGGCTTGCCGTCGCGCCCCGCGCGCCCGGTCTCCTGATAATAGGCCTCGATGCTTTTCGGCAAATCGAGATGCGCCACGAAACGGACGTCGGGCTTGTCAATGCCCATACCGAACGCGATGGTGGCGACGATCACGACGCCGTCCTCGTTGATGAAGCGATCCTGATTTCGGGCGCGCAAGGTCGCGTCGAGGCCGGCGTGATAGGGCAGTGCCGTTACGCCGGCCTTGGTCAGCGCAGCGGCGGTATCTTCGACCTTGGCACGCGACAGGCAATAGACGATGCCGGCGTCCCCGGCATGACGTTCGGTGATAAAGGCTTTCAATTGCGCCGGCGCATTTTGCTTGTCGACGATTTCATATTTGATATTCGGGCGGTCGAAACTTGCGACAAAATTCGGCGCGTCGGCCAGCCGGAGCCGATCGATGATTTCCCGACGGGTGAGTTCGTCGGCCGTGGCGGTCAGCGCGACGCGCGGCACGTCAGGAAAACGCTCCGATAGCACCGAAAGGCCGATATATTCGGGGCGAAAGTCGTGTCCCCATTGCGAGACGCAATGCGCCTCGTCGATGGCAAACAAGGCGATCCGCGCGCGGCCGAGCAAAGCGAGGCAACGCGGCGTCAACAATCGCTCCGGTGCGATGTAGAGCAGGTCGAGATCGCCAGCCAGCAGCCGTGCCTCGACCGCGGCGGCCTCTTCGAAAGAGAGCGTCGAATTCAACACCGCCGCATTGACGCCGGCTTCGAGAAGGCCTGCGACTTGGTCGCGCATCAGCGCGATCAGCGGTGAGACCACGATCCCGCAGCCCTGACGCAAGAGCGATGGCAACTGATAGCATAGTGACTTGCCGCCGCCGGTCGGCATCAGCACCAGGCAATTGCCGCCATCGGTGACATGCCTGACGATCGCTTCCTGCTCGCCCCGAAATGCCGGCAAGCCGAATACGGAATTCAGCACGGCGAGGGCGTCCGGTGCGATGTCGGGCTTGAGGCTACGCGAGGAGGTGGGAACGGGCATGCGAATTCGGGTCGTCCGAACAGGAATTGGAGCCTCCGTTCCCGTTCAACCGGAACGAAGGCCTTGGATCATGACAGGTCTATTCCTGATTCGGGCGGTTACCCAACCTCGCTTGCAGATCGGCGACGGGCAAACAGGCGGTCTGGGGTGGTGCAAGTACGGTTCGTCACGTTCCGCGTTCAGCGGGGCTGTGACGTCGATCTTGGGCGATCGGAAAGATATCCGAGCCAATTGCGGAATATCGTTATCGCCCCAGCGTCGGCTGAGATGTCCCGGCGAAGTCTGAGGCCCGGAAACTCGGCGCTTAGCGGTAGCTTGCGTTCAGCGCTCGCCCGCTTCTGAAAATGTGCGAGCCTGCCTTCGGTTTCGACGTCGAAATAGCCGGCAGGAATGGCCGGATAGGTATCCCGCTCACCTGCGATAAACCGGGTGATGTCGCGCATGTATTCCCGCTGCAGCGACAAGGCGTCGTATTCCGGATGCCCCTGAAAGAAGACGAAATGGCTACGCAGCTGCTTGGCGAAGATGTCGACGCCGACCGTCGGCGATTCGGTCAGTACCTGATAGCCCCGGCCGGTCAGGTCGCTCTTGCTCAACGCGTTTAACCGCGAATGCGTCACTCTGAGCGGCGAGCGGACATTCTCCATCAGCCAGTGGTCGTTCATCTTGCCGCAATCGAAGACACCTGAGCATTTTGCGGCGAGCCGTTGCCGCTCGATGCCATCGAGATGCAGGACCGCAGCATGGGCGGCAAGACACGACCATATCGTCGAACGCGTATTCGCTTCGGCCCAGTCGATGATCTGCGTGAGGTCTTGCCAAAACGGCTCCTCGGCAAGTGTTGCGGCGTACGGTTCGGCGCCGGTCACGATCAGCCCATCGATCTTCAGGCGGTCAAGATTGGCGATGTCTGCGTATTGCCTGTCGACCCGTGACTTCGCCGGCTGCGATCGATGGACGGATGGCAACGAGAAGCAGTGCAGATGAATGCGATGGCTGCCCGCGGCAGCCTCCAGAAGCCGCAAGAACTGCCGTTCCGTCGCCTGCAACGCAGAGTCTGGCATATTATTGATGAGGCCGATGGTAAGGACGGCATCGGTGGCAATCTTCA
Source organism: uncultured Pseudomonadota bacterium (assembly GCA_963725555.1). Taxonomy (GTDB): domain Bacteria; phylum Pseudomonadota; class Alphaproteobacteria; order Rhizobiales; family Xanthobacteraceae; genus Bradyrhizobium. The sequence continues at coordinate 38,216 of CAVRYV010000010.1, forward strand.
CGTTATCGAGTGCATCAGCGTCCCCCCGCTGCGCGGGCGCCAGAGCGGGGCTGACGACTGGCCGATGCTTGTCGAAGAGGGTGGTCATGCCTGGTTCAACCGGTCTATTCCGCCGCCTCGAGCTGCTGGTGTCGCGCGCACGCCTGTGCGAGGGCCTGGTCAATATCTTCGATAATGTCGGAGCAGTGCTCGATGCCAATCGAAAGCCGGATCGTTTCCGGCAAAACGCCGGCGATGCGCTGCTCTTCGGCGGACATCTGCCGGTGAGTGGTCGAGGCGGGATGACACGCGAGAGATTTAGCGTCGCCGATATTGACCAGCCGCGTGATCAGTTTCAGCGAGTCATAGAAGGTCTTGCCGGCTTCGAGGCCGCCCTTGATCCCGAACGTAAACAGTGATGAAGCGTGGCCATTGAGGTATTTCTGGACCAACGCATAATAAGGACTGTCGGAAAAGCCGGCATAATTGACCCAGGCGACGCGTGGATCGTTGCGCAGGAAGTTAGCGACCTTGGCGGCGTTCTCGACATGCCTTTCGATGCGCAGCGCCACCGTCTCGATCCCCTGCAACAGCAGGAATGCGTTGAACGGCGAAAGAACGGATCCCATGGTGCGCTGATAGACGCTGCGCGCGCGCTGAATATACGCGCTGGCGCCGAATTGCTGGGTATAGACCAGGCCATGATAGGAGGCGTCGGGTTCGTTGAAGGCAGGGAAACGTCGAGCGTGCTCCGCCCATGGAAAGCGGCCGCTGTCCACGATCGCGCCGCCCAGGGTGGTGCCGTGGCCGCCAAGAAATTTCGTCAGCGAATGAACGGCGATATCGGCGCCGTAATCGAACGGCTTCAGCAGGATCGGAGTCGCAACCGTGTTGTCGACGACGAGCGGTATGCCGTGCCGATGGGCGACCTTCGCCAGCGCCTCGATATCGCAAACATTGCCAGCCGGATTGCCGATCGTCTCCGAGAAAATCGCTTTGGTGTCTTCGTCGACCAGCTTCTCAATGGCATCCGCCTTGTCACTTTCGGCAAAGCGCGTCGTGATACCTTGACGCGGCAGCACGTGAGCGAGCAGCGTGTGCGTCGTTCCGTATAGTTGAGGCACGGAGACGATGTTTCCACCGGTGTCGGCCAGATTGACCAGAGCGAAATGCAGCGCCGCCTGTCCGGTCGCGACCGCGAGCGCGCCGATGCCGCCCTCGAGCTCGGCGACGCGCTTTTCGAGAACAGCGGTGGTCGGATTCGCAATCCGGCTATAGCGGTAGCCCTCCGCTTCGAGGTTGAACAGAGCCGCGCCATGATCGGCGCTATCGAAGGCATAAGCGACGGTTTGGTAGATCGGCACGGCGACTGATTTGGTCGCTGGATCGGGATCGTAGCCGGCGTGAATTGCTATCGTTTCGTCGCGCATTTTTTTGCCTCTACGGTTGCGCCCGCGCATTTTCACCATGCGTTTTTTTGATCGCCACACACTATTTTTAGAGCGGTGACATCAAGGCGGCAATAATTCGCGCAAACATTGAGGAAATAACCCTAATGGACCTGCACCAATTGATTAAAATTTTAATCAACTGATCGTCAGCACTGAAGTACAGTTCAACGATCCGCTACCAGGGGGATAACCGAAGCATTGGTTCCCGTGAGAGGCTTCTTGCTGAAGAGTCAGCCGACCGCGCGCCTGACCTGTTGTCCGATCTCATGCAGCACCAGCCGACCCTGCGGAAGAATGGCGCCCATGGCATGGAAGTTATGAATCATGCCGTCATGGCACACATGTTCGACCGCAACGCCAGCCGCCATCAGCTTTCTTGCGTAGGCATTGCCTTCGTCGCGCATCGGGTCAAATTCGGCCGTGTGAATGATCGCGGCTGGAAGCCCGATTAAGTCAGTTGCGCGGAGCGGCGAGATTCTGGGATCGGCCGGATCCGCGTCGTCAGGCAGATAGTCCGCGAGGTCCGCGTTGAGGATGGTTCTGTCGACAAGATGATTTTCGGCGAAGGCCTGACGCGACGGCGATGCTTCTTCGAAATCGAGAACGGGACAGATCAGGCATTGCAGGAGGATCGGTGGTCCGGCGTTTTGCAGCGCATGCTGGCAAACCACCGCGCCGAGTGTTGCGCCGGCGGAATCGCCCCCAACGACGAGCCGCGTCGCATCGATGCCAAGCGAGGCGGCATGCTCGGACACCCATTGGGTGGCAGCAATGGCATCCTCGATGGCAGCTGGAAATTTGTGCTCGGGGGCGAGGCGGTAGCCGACGGATACAAGGCAACATCCCGTCAGTTGGGCGAGCGCTGCGCAGATGCGGTCGTGGGTTTCGATGCTGCCGGCAACCATGCCGCCGCCGTGAAAGAAGACGAAGCCGGGTAAGTGTTCGGAAGGGTGGTCTGAAGGTGCATAACGGCGGTAAGGAATGTCGGCCGCCGGGCCCGGCAACACGCCGTCGACCCCAGCCAGTGCCGGCACATCGGCGCGTACGAACTGCATCAGCTTCAGAAGAGCTTGGCGGCGGTCGTTAGGAGTGGGATGCGACCGATCGCTCGACGACGCAGCTTCCATCATCACGAGAAAGCGCTTGGCCAGGGGATCGAGGGGCATATTAGCTCCGTTGCGGGAAGGCGCATGCCATTGGGGTGGTCGATCAATCGTGAATCCCTCGCTATCGTAGGCGAGACTCGAAAGGAAATCCTTAGAAATTGGGACAATAGTAGCGTCATTGCGGCGATGCCGCCGAGCCGCGTGGATGGCAGCGATGTCACGGACGACCGTTGAATTTTCAAAGACCTGGACCTTTTTTGAGGGCAGCTGGCATGACGGCAATGTGCCTATCATGGGGCCTCGCACGCATGCGGTGTGGCTGGGCTCGACCGTTTTCGACGGGGCGCGGGCTTTCGAGGGCGTGGCTCCCGATCTCGACCGGCACTGCGCCCGGGTCAATCAGTCCGCCATCAATTTCAAGCTGAAGCCCGTTGTTGATCTCGAAACATGGCTCGGTCTTGCGCGCGAGGGCATTGCCCGCTTCGATGCCAAGGCGGAACTTTATATTCGGCCGATGTATTGGCCGCAAACCGGCAGCGGGGGTGGCGTGCTGTTCGATCCCGAAACGACGAGCTGGTGTCTCTGTATCTATGAGGCACCGATGCCGCCACCCACAGGCAGCGCAATCACACTGTCACCGTTCCGCCGGCCAACCATGGAATGCGCCCCGGTCGATGCCAAAGCGGCGTGCCTCTATCCCAACAACTCGCGGGCGCTGATGGAAGCGCAGGCGCGTGGTTTTAACAATTGCCTGATGCTGGATCTGCTCGGCAATGTCGCGGAGTTCGGAAATTCGAACGTGTTCATGGCAAGAGACGGCGTCGTTTACACGCCGGCGCCGAACGGGACGTTTCTCAACGGCATTACGCGACAACGGGTGATCGATTTGCTGCGCGCCGATGGCGTCGCGGTCGTCGAGGCGACCTTGAAATACGCCGATTTTCAAGGCGCTGACGAAATCTTTTCCAGCGGCAATTTCGCCAAGGTCGCGCCGATCATCCGGATCGACGAACGGCCGCTGCAGCCAGGGCCATTTTACCGCCGGGCGCGGCAGCTGTATTGGGACTTTGCCCACGCCTGACAGCGTGATCCCGGCCCGTTGTTACAGGCCGAGCATCTCGCGCACGCCGCTAGGCCACTTCGCCAGATCGATGCCGTGTGTATGGAACATGGCGACCGCGAGGCGATCCATTCCAAACGCAACACAGCCGGTATGCGCCGGCTCGCCCGCCGCGTCGACGATGTCCCAGGTCGTGCCGAAATGGTCGCGGTGATAGTTGAAACTCATGCAAGCCGTCGGCTGTTCTTCGGAGCGCAACGGGACCAGCAATTCGAATTTCAGGGATTGCTGCTTCTGGCTCACGGCCTTCATCTGGCCGACGCGGCCAAAGAACGGATCGCTGGCGTAATCGACCTTGAAGGTGAGGCCGAGATCGCGTGCAATCGCCTGGGCGCGAACCATCCAGCGGTCGCGGAAATCGGACACGTCATCGGGGCTTCCGATGCAGACATATTCGCGCATCCGGAAGGACTGTAGCCGGTCGAGATGGCGTGATGGCTCGCGGCGAAAGCAATCGGCCGCGACGTCAAAACGCAATCCGCCGGCGGGCAGGGGCCCTCGGCTGGCCGCAATCGGATAGACCGGATAGCAGGCGGCCGGCGAGAGTACGAGATCGGCAGGGGAGAGCGACGTGGTCCAGTCGCCGCCAGCATCGAAGCGGCTAACCGCGGAGTGGATTTCACGCTCCGTCCCGTGCAGACCGCAAACACAGCCAAGCAGGTTGGGAAAACTCTTCAGATAGCCGGATTTTTCCAGCTGCCCACGATTCATCACCGGCGGAAATCGCATCACCTCGGTGTTGGGTTCGCGATGTCGCGTGATCAAAGCGGCGAGCCGTTCAACCATATCCTCGTAGAGCGCGGTTCTGGCATAAACGCCGTCGGTGCCCATCGGGTGAAACAGCGCGCCGGCGAGGTGATCCAGCGCGTCCGCCGGTTGCGACGTGATCTCCGATGGGGCCGTTCGGATGGCTACATTCATGTTCGAGCTTCCATATGATCGAGGCTTGTTCGCCTAATCGCGCAGGCTGGCGGGTACGCCGCTCATGAGGCTTGCAGTTGCGATGTTGGTCAGGATCCGGTCGTTATTGATCATCAACGGCGCCGAAAGCGCGTCGCGGAGATGCCGGCCGATGCTGAAGTCGCCATCGTTGCGATATCCCGACAGGCCGCAGGCGCGCATCGCGCTCATGACGGTGGCGACCGCAAGTTCGGACGCTTCGACCTTGAGCAGGTTGATCGACGACTGGAAGTCGAGCGAACTCAGCGCGCGCTCGTCGTGCTCATGGGCCGCATAGGTGTCGAGGCTTGCCGTAATCATGGCACGCAGTTTCGTCAGCGTCATCTTCGCCGCCGTGAAGTGCGCAGCGCCCGGAGGCATCTGGCCGCCTGACCCACGTGCGGCCTTGCGGATAAACAGCTGCGCGCGCTCGACAGCGGCTGCGGCGATCCCGGCCCAGACCGAAGACCAGCAAAGATGGGCGACGGGCGTCATCGTCTGCGCATGGATTTTTTCGTAGGCCTCAGGAAATATCTGTTCGGCTGAACCCGTTGCCTTCAGTTCAAATCCCGCGCTGCAGGTTCCGCGCATGCCGAGCGTCTCCCATTCGAGACTTCGTTCGAGCGTGTAATTGTCCCTGGTAAAGGCCACAAGCACCTGATCGGATGCCGCGGCATCGTTGGCACGGCGCGCGATGGTGATAATGCCGTCGGCTTGCGCGCCATAGGAAATCACCGTCGCGTTACGTACCAGCGATATCTCGGTCCCCGGTCGTTCGACGGCGGCGGCGCTGGAACGGATGTTACCGCCGTTCTGTCCTTCGGTTGTCGATGATGCTAGAAGCAATTGTTCGGCCGCCACGCGGCGCATCAGCATTTCGTGCCACCCGCTGCCAGTCCCGTGCCGGACAAGGCAAGCAACCTTTGTCTGATGCATCGCAAATATCATGGCCGTAGAAGCGCAAGCGCGGCCGAGCGTGTAGCACATGTCGGTTACGTCAAACATCGACGCTCCGTGGCCGCCGAATTCGGTCGGAATTTGGATTCCCAGAAGCCCTTGCTCCCGCGCGGCGTCGATGGCCGCCTTAGGGAACCGGGCCTGGCGATCAACGTCCTCAGCATCCGCGGCCGCTGCGGAAGCGACGGTCGCGGTTCGTTGGATGAAGGAAGGGTTTCGATCGAGAAGGAGTTGTTCGCTGGTTTTGTCCGCGGCGGAACTGCGGAACCTGGCTTCTTGCACGTTCATAGCCGGTGACCTCGAGGGGGTTATCGGTGCAAAATGGACGGCGAAATTTCGCTGCCGATCTGTCAACTTCAATCGCTGAAATTCCAAGGCTAAGGATTTAATTCAAATACGTCGACGAAATTCAACGTAAACTGCCTTCATTTCAGCATGACGGTTAATCCACCCTGTTTTGATATCGATGGATTTCCGTTGTTCCCTAAATCGTCGGGTAAGCACCATTAGCGTTAACGCCGAAATGAAGGCTTGCATAAAACGAGATTCACTTCCTTTCAAAACATGCGAGCGTTAGGTTTAAACATCCGGCATCCAGTTTGATGCCGTTCGATCGCACGACGATAGGTGGAAGATTGAACATGCAAGCCGTCAGCGCAGACATTCGGGCTCGGGTTCTCGCTCTGGTCGAAGCAATCCTCAAACAGAACTCCATCACCGTTCAGGTCGACCCGGATTCGCGGCTGGTCGATGTCGGTTTGACGTCGATGGACATGGTCAATCTGATGCTCGGTGTGGAAGCCGAGTTCGATTTCACGATCCCGCAGTCCGAGATAACGCCGGAGAATTTCCAGTCGATCAAGACGCTGGAATCGATGATCGCCAGTCAGCTTCAGGCCGAGACGGTTTCCTGATCTGAACGTACTTGGCGTCGGTCCGCAGGACGCAAATTCATGAATTGCGCCGGCTCGCGCTGGTGGCGATCGCGGCTGCGGCGGTACGATTTTCGACACCGAGCTTGGCGTAGATCTGCTCGAGATGCTTGTCCACCGTCCTCGGGCTGAGACCGAGGATCTGCGCGATGTCCCGGTTGGTTTTCCCCTTGGACAGCCACGACAGCACTTCGCCTTCGCGAGTGGTCAATCCGAGTTGACTGCTAAATTCTGCCGGCGTGCCGGTGCCGGAATCTTTTGCCAGGCGGAGCAGAAATTCATTCGGACCGAGTTTTCCCATATACTGTAGCCGAAGCTGGTCGTTGTTTGGAAATGACGCCGTGGCCGGAGTTTTGGATACGGCTTTGCCTTTTTGAGCTTGTTCAAGCCAATGCAGCATGGCGTCCGGCAGCACAAGTTCATCGTCCGTCTCCGCGGCGAGATCATCCGACAATAATTTCTGCGCCTGAGGTGTCGCCCACATGATCTTGCCCTGCCCGTTGACGGCGAGCAGAAATCGCCCGGACACATCAAGCGCCGCGCGGGCGCTCTGGGTCAGCCTCGCATTGGCCAGATGAACGCGAATCCGCGCGAGCATTTCCTCGATGACGATGGGCTTGGTCACGTAGTCGACGCCGCCGGCTTCGAGGCCTCGCACGATATGCTCCGTCTCCGCCAGCCCGGTCATGAAGATAACCGGCACATTGCTCAAGCCGGCATCGCGCTTGAGGCGCTGGCATGTTTCGAAGCCATCCATGCCGGGCATGATTGCGTCGAGCAGAATGATATCCGGCGTGATCTGCTCGACGATACGCATCGCGGCAGCGCCGTCCATGGCGACCATCACCGTCATGCCGGCACCGTCAAGCGCGTCGGTCAGCAGCCGAAGCGTTTCGGGCGAGTCGTCGACGACGAGGGCGACGTCGCGCTTTTTGGACTCAGTGGTCATAGCTGTGCAGGGTTTTCAGGGTTGCCATATACTGATCAAGGTCGAAGCGGTCGATCAGGAAGCGCATTTGTGAGACGAATTCGGCGTGCTCGGGATGGTCGGTTCCGATCTCATCGAGCTTAACCTGAATCGCGCGAATGTAACCCATCTGTCCAAGGCCGATCAGTTCCTGCACATGCTTGAGTTGCGGTCGCGAACCCGTGCTCGGTTTCCATTGCGGGACCGCGACTTGATCGGCGTCGTATTGCCATTCGAGCTTGAGCATTTGCCGGATCAATTCCAGTAGCCTGGGAATGTCGATCGGCTTCATCAGATAGCCGTCGTGAAACGGCTGCGCCAGCGGCGTGCCGTGCGCCTCCAGGGCGCTCGCCGAAACCATCAGGATGCGGGCGTGGTGATGGCCGGTTGAGCGCAGCGTCTCCGCGACGGTCCATCCGTCCATGCCGGACATCGAGATATCGAGCAGAAACAGATCGGGCCGGCAATGCTGCGCCAGCGCGAGACAGGCGGGGCCGTCCGGCGCGCTCAGCAGGATGAAGCCCAGCGGCGTCAATACCTCACGCAGTAGATCGCGTTGGATGGGATCGTCGTCGGTAATCAGGATCGTCTTGCGTGGGCCGTAGTAGCCAAAGACCGGGGCATCGACCGGTGCAATTCGTGTCGGATTGGTGACTTCCGAGAGCAGCATCTTCACCCGGAACGTGCTGCCGGCGCCGACGGTGCTTGAGACCTGGATGTCGCCGCCCATCACGCCGGCGAGCAATCTGCTTATCGTCAGGCCGAGACCGGTTCCGGTTTGCGGTTGCGAGACCCCCAGTGCGCCGCGTTCGAACGGCGCAAAGATGCGTTCAAGATCGGATGCCTGAATTCCCGGGCCAGTGTCGGTCACCTCAAATTCAGCGACTGGGCTGCGATAATGGACGACAAACTGGACGCCGCCGACCTGCGTGAATTTGATGGCGTTCGACAACAGATTAATCAGGATTTGCCGCAGCCGCTTTTCGTCGGCGAACACCACGAGGGGTAGCACGGTCGGCCGCTTGAAACGGAAATCGATACTCTTGGCGGTCGCCTGCAGGCGGAACATTCCCACCAGTTGGTCGAGAAACTCGCTCAGGCGCACCTCGTCTCGCGACAAATAAAGCCGACCGGCTTCGATTTTCGAAATGTCGAGAATGCCATCGATTAGTCCGGACAGATGATCGGCACTACGGCGTACCACGCGCACCTGATCGCGCGGCTTCGGGGGCAGGCTCGAATCCTGTTCCAGCAACTGGGCGTAGCCGCTGATGGCATTCAGGGGCGACCGCAGTTCATGACTTAGTCCAACGACGTATCGGCTCTTGGCGAGATTGGCCGATTCGGCGACCTCTTTGGCGCGCTGCAATTCGGCGTCGGTGCGCTTGTGCGCGTCGATTTCCTGTATCAGCAGTGTGGTCTGACGCTTGGTCTCCGCTTCCGCGGCGCGGCGGCTTTGCTGGGCGAGCACGAACAGCCAGGCGACGACGCCGATGATAATGGTGAGCGCGAAGAAGACCTTCCAGAGTACATCCGACAACTGCAAATCGTCGACGTTTACCGTCGCCGATGTCTGCAGGTAGATCAGCCCAAGCGTCAGTCCGACCAGGCCCGCGGAAATCGCGAAGACGCCGAAATAGTGCCCGAGTTGCGAATTGATCCGGGCGTAGATCGGCTCCGGCAGCAGCTTGCCGAGGGTTTCCGAAACTTGCGCCTGAATCCGAGCATGCGGCTTGCAGAGATCGTGGCAGCGCGCGTCGAGCGAACAGCATAACGAGCAAATCGGACCGGCATAAGCGGGACACGACGCCATATCCTCGGGCTCGAACGTATGTTCGCAAATGCAGCACTGGATCGCTTCGAGATTCTGCCAGCTCCGCTTCGGCTTCCGCGCGATGTAATATCTGCCGTCAGTCGCGTATGCGATCAATGGCGCCGCGACGAACGCCACGATCAGCGCGACAAACGGCGACAGGGCCTTCGCCATCGGTCCGAACAGGCCGTAGAAGGCGCTGATCGAGACGATGGTAGCGATCGTCATCGCGCCGACACCGACCGGATTGATGTCGTAGAGATGCGCGCGCTTGAACTCCATCTGTTGGGGTCGCAGGCCGAGCGGCTTGTTGATCACGAGATCGGCGACCAGCGATCCGACCCAGGCGATGGCGACGTTGGAGTAAAGCGCCAGCGTCTGCTCCAATGCCTTGTAGACGCCGATTTCCATCAGCAGCAATGCGACCAGCACGTTGAAGACCAGCCACACCACGCGGCCGGGATGGCTATGTGTGAGGCGGGAAAAGAAATTCGACCAGGCGATCGAACCGGCATAGGCGTTGGTGACGTTGATCTTCAGCTGCGACAGGATCACGAAGGTGCCGGTCAGCGCCAATGCGAGTTCCGGTTGCGACAGCACGTAGCGAAATGCTTCGAGATACATGTGTGCCGGTTCCGCGGCATGCTCGGTGGACACGCCATGGCTCAGCGCAAAGAACGCCAGGAACGATCCGGCCAATAGCTTGAGCGCGCCAAGGATAATCCAGCCGGGGCCGGCGCTCACCAGTGCGATCCACCATGAGGTCTTCGAGGTTCGCCGGTCACGCGGAAGGAAGCGCAGGAAGTCGACCTGCTCGCCGATCTGCGCCACCAGCGCGAACACCACCGAGGCGGCGGTGCCGAACAGCAATAGATCGAGATGACCGGCAGGGTCTCCGTGTTCGCCGGGAAATTTGGTCCATGCCGCAAAGGAATGCGGATTGGCGTAAGCGATGGCTGCAAAAGGGAGGATGTGAAGGATGATCCAGAGTGGCTGCGTCCACAATTGAAAGCGGCTGATCAGCGTGATGCCGTAGGTGACCAGCGGGATGATCACCACCGCACTGATGAGATAGCCGATCGGGCGCGGGATTCCGAAGCACATCTCCAGCGCGGTGGCGAGGATGACGGCTTCAATCGCAAAGAAGATGAAGGTGAAGGATGCGTAGATCAGCGACGTAATGGTCGAGCCGATGTAACCGAAGCCGGCGCCGCGGGTCAGGAGATCGATGTCGATGCCGCATTTGGCGGCGTGATAAGCGATCGGCAGACCGCAACAGAAAATGATGACGCTGACGACGAGGATGGCTGCGGTGGCGTTGGTGACGCCGTAATTAAGGGTGATGGTGCCGCCGATCGCTTCCAGCGCCAGGAACGAGATCGCACCGAGAGCAGTGTTGGCGACGCGGGCGGCGGACCAGCGCCGCGCGCTCTTGGCTGTGAAGCGCAGCGCGTAATCTTCCAGCGTCTGGTTGGCAACCCACTGATTATACTGGCGCCTGACGCGGTCTATCCGCTGCCGCCCTGCCACTTTGCACTCCTGACCCCGAGCGATCCCCGCTCAAAACCCTTCACAAAACCTACGTCGCTATTTTGCGGTGCAATATACGCGATCTTGCGTATCTGTGCACTGCACAATCTCGGCAATCCTCGTCTGACCTAATCGAATAGCGTGTCCTCGAACACAAATGGGGTACTCATGTCAGACGAAATCAAACCGGGCCTGCAGTCTCCGCTTCGGCGCAAACTGCTGATGGGAATGGCCGCATTGCCGGCCATATCGATGCTTTCCCGCCCATCATTCGCGGACGTGCCCGCGACTTCGGTCGTCAACACCACAGGTTTGGCGGTGACGGACACCGATGTGACGGTCGGGATCCTGCATTCCGTCACCGGCACCATGGCCATCAGCGAAACCGGCTCGGTAGAGGCGGAAAAGCTCGCGATCGAACAAATCAACGCGGCTGGCGGCGTGCTCGGCCGCAAGATCAAATTCGTTCAGGAAGACGGCGCCAGCGACTGGCCGACCTTCGCCGAAAAGGCGAAAAAGCTGTTGGTCAACGACAAATGCGCCGCGGTGATGGGCTGCTGGACCTCGGCGTCGCGCAAGGCGGTGCTGCCGGTGTTCGAGCAATACAACGGCATGCTCTACTACCCAACGTTTTATGAGGGCCTAGAGCAATCCAAGAATGTGATTTACACCGGCCAGGAAGCCACCCAACAGATCATCGCCGGCCTCGACTGGGTCAACAAGACCAAGGGCGCCAAGACGTTCTATCTGCTTGGCTCGGATTATATCTGGCCTCGCACCTCCAACAAGATCGCCCGTAAACATATCGAGGGCCATCTGCAGGGCGCCAAGGTTGTTGGCGAGGAATATTTCCCGCTCGGCAATACCCAGTTCAACTCCGTCATCAACAAGATCAAGCTGACCAAGCCGGACGTGATCTACGCCATCATCGTCGGCGGATCGAACGTTGCTTTCTACAAACAGCTGAAGGCGGCTGGCATCGATCTGTCGAAGCAGACGCTTTTGACGATCTCCGTGACCGAAGACGAAATCGACGGCATCGGTGGCGAAAACATCGCGGGCGCCTATGCCTGCATGAAATACTTCCAGTCGCTGGATAATCCGAACAACAAGCTGTTCGTGCCGGCATTCAAGAAGATGTGGGGCGAAAAGACCGTGATTGGCGACGTGACGCAAGCCGCCTATCTCGGTCCGTGGCTGTGGAAGTTAACGGCGGAGAAGGCCGGCAGCTTCGATATCGACAAGATCGCGGCCGCTTCGCCGGGGATCGAATTCAAGGGTGCGCCGGAAGGTTACGTCCGCATCCATGAAAATCATCATCTCTGGTCCAAAACACGAGTCGGCAGGGCCAAACTCGATGGCCAATACGAGCTGGTCTATGAGACCGCCGACCTCGTCGAGCCGGATCCGTTCCCGAAGGGCTACCAGTAAGTCCGCGGGTGACCTAGCGCGCTCTCGACGCATTTGGGCGTGGACTGACCAGTCCACGCCACCAACCACCACGCGCTCTGCGAATCCACGTCGCGGCGCGAGCCTGCCTGAACGACGGAGGACGGATCGATGTTCGGCGATTATTCGATTGGCGATCTCGGCGCGATTTTCGCGATGCAAGGCTTCGCCGGGCTGATCCTGTTTTCGGTTTACGTGCTGATGGCGCTTGGGCTTGCCATCATCTTCGGCCAAATGGGCGTCATCAACATGGCGCATGGCGAATTCCTGATCCTCGGTGCCTACGTCACCTGGATGACATCGAATTTCTTTCAGGCCTACCTGCCGGGTTTATTTGCCGGCTACTTTTTCCTCGCGATGATTCTGGCGTTCATCGCGTCCGGTGCGCTCGGAATGCTGGTCGAATGGGCGTTGATCCGGCATCTTTACAAGCGTCCGCTGGATACGCTGCTCGCGACCTGGGGTCTTAGCCTGATCCTGCAACAGGCTTATCGTTCGATCTTTGGTGCGCGCGAGGTCGGCGTCGAGCTGCCGGAATGGATGCTGGGATCGTGGCAAGTCACCGATTCCATCCAGATTCCGATCAACGGCATGTTCGTGATGTGCCTGACTTTTCTGATCACCTTGGCGGTGGCGTACATTATGTACAAGTCGCGCTGGGGCCGGCAGGTCCGCGCGGTGATGCAGAACCGGGTCATGGCCGGCGCCGTCGGCATCAACACCGAAAAGGTCGACCGCTATACCTTTGGGCTTGGCTGCGGCATTGCCGGCGTCGCCGGCTCGGCCTTCACCATGATCGGCTCGACCAGCCCGACCGCGGGTCAGCTCTACATCGTCGATACCTTCCTCGTGGTCGTGTTCGGCGGTGCGGCGAGCCTGTTCGGCACCATCGCCTCGGCCTTCACCATCTCGCAGACGCAGTCGACCCTGGAATTCTTCCTGTCGGGATCGATGGCCAAGGTAATTACGCTGCTAGCGATTGTCGGGATCCTGATGTTGCGGCCGCAGGGGCTCTTCGCGCTCAAAGTCCGGAAATAATAACAAGAAAGCACGGTCATGATCAACTCGCGCTTCTTCAATCGCTCTGAACTCATCGGCTTCTTGTCGCTGGCATTGCTGCTCATCGTCATCCTGCCGCTAACGCTTGACGTCTTTCGCCTCAACCTTGTGGCGAAATATTTGACTTACGCTTTCGTCGCAATCGGCCTTGTCTTGTGCTGGGGATATGGCGGTATCCTTAGCCTTGGCCAGGGCGTGTTCTTCGGCCTCGGCGGTTACGCCATGGCGATGTATCTCAAGCTTGAGGCGTCCAGCGTCGCAAACACCAAGATCCAGTCGACCCCAGGCATTCCCGATTTCATGGACTGGAACCAGATCACCCAACTGCCGTTCTTCTGGCAGCCGTTCCACAGCCTGACATTCACCGTTCTGGCTATCCTGATCATTCCGGCGTTCTTCGCCTTCCTGATCGGTGCTGCGATGTTCAAACGCCGGGTCGGCGGCGTCTATTTCGCAATCATCACCCAGGCCGTCGCCGCGATCCTGACCATCCTGATCGTCGGCCAGCAGGGGTACACCGGCGGCATTAACGGCATGACCGACCTGCGCACGCTGAAGGGCTGGGACATCCGTCCCGACCACGCCAAGCTCGTGCTCTATTTCTTCGAGGTCGCCTGCCTGTTCGGCTGCATCTTTCTGGCGCAGTTCATTCGCCTCACTAAACTCGGCCGCATTCTGGTGGCGATGCGCGACAAGGAGGACCGAGTCCGCTTTTCCGGCTACAGCGTAGCTAATTTCAAGATCTTCGCATTCACCCTGGCGGCGATATTCGCCGCGATCGGCGGCGCCATGTTCACGCTGCAGGTGGGCTTCATGTCGCCGTCCTTTGTCGGCATCGTGCCCTCGATCGAAATGGTGATCTACACCGCCGTCGGTGGCCGGATGTCGATCTTCGGCGCGGTCTACGGCACGTTGCTGGTCAATTTCGCCAAGACCGGCCTTTCAGAATCCTTCCCACAACTCTGGCTGTTCGGACTGGGCGCGCTCTTCATCGCCGTCGTGCTCGCCTTCCCCGACGGACTTGCCGGTATCTGGCGCGATCACGTTCAACCTCACATCGATCGGCTGATCGCGTCGCGCAAATCGAAATCCGGCAACGGCTGGACCGATACTTCGGTTGCTGACGGCGCACCGGCGGAGTGAGGAGATAAATCATGCTCATCGGTCACCAGCCCAAGGAATTTCTGCTCGCAGTCGAGGCGCTCACGGTTTCCTTCGACGGTTTCAAGGCGGTCAACGACCTGTCGTTCTACGTCGACGAAAACGAAATCCGCGTCATCATCGGCCCCAACGGCGCCGGCAAGACCACGGTGCTCGACCTGATCTGCGGAAAGACCAAAGCGACCTCCGGCTCGATTCAGTTTCGTAGCCAGGAACTGACCAAGATGAAGGAGAACCAGATCGTGCAGGCTGGCGTCGGACGTAAATTCCAGACGCCATCGATCTATGATGACCTAACGGTATTGGAAAACTTGGAGATTTCCTATCCGCGCGGCCGCACCGTGTTTGGCGCGCTGATGTTCAAGCGCGATGCCGAGGTACGTGATCGCATCGAGGAAGTCGCCGAGATGATCTTCCTCAAAGACAAACTGAACATGTATGCGGAGTTTCTCAGCCACGGCCAGAAGCAATGGCTGGAGATCGGCATGTTGCTGATTCAGGATCCGGACCTTTTGATGCTCGATGAACCCGTCGCCGGCATGAGCGTTAGCGAGCGGGTCAAAACCGCCGAATTGCTCAATCGCATCATCAAGAACCGTTCGGTTCTGGTGATCGAGCACGACATGAAGTTCGTCGAGGATATCGCGCATAAGGTCACGGTCCTGCATCAGGGCCAGATTCTCTCGGAAGGCACGATGGAGCATGTCAAGAACGATCCCAAGGTCATCGAAGTCTATCTCGGGCACTAGAGCATCGCGAAAAGGGACGTCCGGTTTCCGAACCGGATCATGATCGGCGAAAGACAAGGAGTACTTTGAATGCTGGCTATTTCCGATCTGCATGTCGCCTACGGCCAGAGCGAAGTGCTGCATGGTCTCAATGTCTCCGTCGCGGCCAACGAGATCGTCGCGATCATGGGCCGCAACGGCATGGGCAAGACCACGCTGATGAAGTCGCTGATGGGGATCGTGCCGACCAAGAGCGGCTCGGTGACCATGGAAGGAACCGAGCTCGGCCCGTTGAAGAGCTACGAGCGCGTCGCCAAAGGGCTTGCTTATGTGCCGCAGGGCCGGATGATTTTCTCCACCATGACGGTGAAGGAGAACATCGAGACCGGGCTCGTCGCGTCCGGGGAAGCTGACGTTCCCGGCGACATCTACGAGCTGTTCCCGGTGCTGCTGGAAATGAAGGATCGCCGTGGCGGCAATTTATCCGGCGGTCAGCAGCAACAGCTGGCGATCGCCCGTGCACTCGCCACCAAGCCCAAGGTGCTTTTGCTTGATGAGCCGACCGAGGGCATTCAGCCGTCGATCATCCGCGAAATGGCCCGCACGCTAAAGCGCATCCGCGACGAGCGCGGGTTGTCGATCGTGGTTTCCGAGCAGGTTTTAAGCTTCGCGCTCGACATCGCCGACCGGGTTCTTGTGATCGAGAACGGCGAGATCGTGCGCGACGATGCGCGCGCGATCGTCGATGCCGCGCAGATCTCGAGATATTTGTCCGTCTGAAATCCAGCCAACGTTTGTAAAACAGGGGAGTTTTTGATGCCAGATACACTGATCAAGGTCGATCTTTCGAAGTCGGCCTACGAAAACGACAAGATTCACAACCGCTGGCACCCCGAGGTCCCGATCGTGGAGTGGGTCAAGCCGGGCGACGACTTCATCATCGAGACCGTTGACTGGACCGGGGGCTTCATCAAGAACAACGATTCCGCCGACGACGTCCGCGACATCGATCTGTCGATCGTGCATTTCCTTTCCGGTCCGATCGGCGTCAAGGGTGCCGAGCCCGGCGATCTGCTTGTCGTCGATCTGCTCGACGTCGGCCCGCTGAAGGAGTCTCTCTGGGAATTCAACGGTTTCTTTTCCAAGCAGAACGGCGGCGGTTTCCTGACCGATCATTTCCCGCTGGCGCAGAAATCGATCTGGGACATCAAGGGCCTCTACACTTCGTCGCGTCATATTCCCGGCGTGAACTTCGCCGGCCTGATTCATCCCGGCCTGATCGGCTGCCTGCCCGATCCGAAAATGCTGGCGATGTGGAATGAGCGCGAGGCCGCGTTGATCGCGACCAACCCGACCCGCGTACCCGGATTGGCCAACCCGCCATTCGCTCCGACCACGCATGCCGGTCAGGCGAAGGGCGACGTCAAGGCCAAGATCGGCGCCGAGGGTGCCCGCACCGTACCGCCGCGCGAGCATGGCGGCAATTGCGATATCAAGGATCTGTCGCGCGGCTCGAAGATCTACTTCCCGGTTTATGTGCCCGGCGCCGGCCTCTCGATGGGTGATCTCCATTTCAGCCAGGGTGACGGTGAAATCACCTTCTGCGGCGCGATCGAAATGGCGGGCTGGTTGCATATCAAGGTCGACGTCATCAAGGACGGCGTCGCCAAATACGGCATCAAGAACCCCGTGTTCAAACCGTCGCCGATCACGCCGAACTACAAGGACTATCTGATCTTCGAGGGCATTTCGGTCGACGAACAGGGCAAACAACATTATCTCGATGTGCATATCGCCTATCGGCAGGCCTGCCTGAACGCGATCGAATATCTCAAGAAGTTCGGCTATTCCGGGGCGCAGGCCTATTCGATCCTGGGAACCGCGCCGTGCCAGGG
This sequence comes from uncultured Pseudomonadota bacterium, assembly GCA_963725555.1. Classification (GTDB taxonomy): domain Bacteria; phylum Pseudomonadota; class Alphaproteobacteria; order Rhizobiales; family Xanthobacteraceae; genus Bradyrhizobium. Next base: position 55,302 of record CAVRYV010000010.1, read on the forward strand.
CCATATCTCCGGCGTGGTCGACGTGCCCAATGCTTGCGCGACGCTATGGCTGCCGACGGAAATATTCGACTTCGACATCATGCCGTCGTCGGCAGGTCCGATCAAACATATCAAGGGCGACATCCAGATGCCGCTCTCACAGGATAAGTAATCCCTGCGCGACGGGGGGTGCGGGGACGGCGCATATCTGCCGCCCCGCATCCATTGCATCAGTGTAGTTGAATGGCGCGAGGAAACAGAAATGCCGGTTTACGAATATCTCTGCGACGATTGCGGTCCGTTCACCGACATACGGCCGATGGCGGAATGCGATGCGCCGCAGGACTGTCCACGCTGCGAAAGCGAGTCCCCGCGTGTGATCCTGACCGCGCCGAACTTCTTCTGCATGCCCTCGGACAAGCGCAAGGCGCACGCCACCAACGAGCGTAGCGCCAACGCGCCGAAAACCGTCGGCGAATACAAGGCGTCGCATGGGCCGGGCTGCGGCTGTTGCTCGAGCAAGCCCTCGCGGCTGGTCAAGCGAACCCGCAGCGGCGCCAAGAGCTTTCCGACCGCGCGGCCGTGGATGATCAGCCATTGATACTTTCGGAGAGGGCAGCAAAGAGCGTGAGCGGGCTCCACGTAAAGTCAGGGAGCGGACCCCATCATGGTGGCATGCAAGAGGTAGCGGTCTGGCCCCGGCGTCAATGCATCGAAAGGCCAGCAGGTTGACAGTACCAGCTCGTAGCCATCGCCCAGCGGATCGATCCCTGACGCATCAAAGCGCACAACCGAAGTAGCGTCCGCCCAATAGCGGAATATCTTGCCGTCGTTTCGCGTGACATCGATCTCGTCACCAACAACGATATCTCGCAAAAAGCGGAAATGCGTGTCGCGGTGCGCGGAATAGACGGCCGTGCCCCGCTCACCGGCGTCAGGTGTCAACTCGACATGGCCCGGACCGAAGGCGAGCGCCTGCCCGCTGCTTCCGGCGAGCACGACGGCGCTGGCGTGAAGCCGTTTCACCTCGATGCGTGCGACCGGCCAGGTATCCGCCCATGGCCAGGGTTTCGTCTGTCGACCGGTGGCGATGGTATCGGTAAAGGCTCGCTCCAGCAGAACCTGCGCGAGCAAAGCTTTGGCGTGGACGTAGGCGCCCTGGCTGAACAGCACGAGACCGGCGAACGCCAGAACGGAAGCCATGCGAAAGCGGGTCATTGCGAATCCTTGAGTGGCCCTGAAAAGTCGCGCGCGCGGCCCTCGGGGGGACGGGAGGCCGCGCGCGCTTTTCTGGAGGAGGTGGGGCGCCTCCTCCATTCAGGCGGCATCAACGCGCAAACGTCTGACGCCGGTTGAAGGCAAGCAGGATCAGCCCGAACCCTAACAGGATCGAACCGGCGATCATCTTGAGTTCGGCATCGGTTGCCGTCTTCGGGAGCTTGACCGCGTCGAGTTGGGGCGCGGCGACGGCGGACGAATGTTTCATTGCCGCGATCTGCGTTCGGGCATCGCTCGCGTCGGCGCGCCTTTCCGTCGGAGGCGTTGGCAGTCGCGGGCGCTCGCCAAATACCTTGGCAAAATCCCAGCCGGCCGGCAGGTTGAGTGGCAGCTCGGTGAGTTTGAGCGGCTCGCCTTCGGGACGGCTCGGTGTCTTATCGACCGCAACCAGGCTGGTCAGCCGGCTGACCAGTTGGTGTTCCAGGGCGAGCGCCAGAATGGTCTTGTCGGCCTCTTCCGGGCTGACCTGCTTTGTAGTGCGCGCGACCTCGGCATCGCTGATCTTGCGACGAGCCCATAGTTTGGACAGGCCCTTGCCTTCGGCCGCATTCGCAAGCGGAAGATTCACAATCCAGCGCCGGTCGCCGATTCGTCCCTTGATCTCGACCGAGCCGGCGAGCTTGTCGAGCCGGGCTGCCAGCACCAACGGTTCGTCGCGATAGAGATCGGGAAGCGCCGCCGGCGTCATGTCGGCTGTGGCGTCGGAAAATTTCACGGTCAGGCCAGTCACGGCGGGATTCTCGAGTTTGGCGAACAGGTCGCGCATGCGCTCCTCGACCTGATCGACCGAGCCGATATGGGTGAAGGCTCCGCGTCCGAGTTCGGCGGCGCGCGTCATCAGATAAGTGTTCGGCGCCGAACCGATGCCGACCATGAAGATCCGCGAGCGACCGCGCATGGCCGTGATGGTTTCGAACAATTGCTGCTCGTTGCCGATCGCACCGTCGGTCAAGAAAACAATTTGACGGAGGTAATTTGTCTCGCCATTGGCGGTGTCAGTCAGCGCCGCACGCATCGCCGGCACCATTTCCGTACCGCCGGCCGCTTGCAATGCATTCACGAACGACGTGGCGTGGCTGATGTGCGAGGCGTCGGCCGGCACCGAATTCGGGAACAACACATCCATGGTGTGGTCGAAGCGGATCACGTTGAAGCGGTCGCTAGGCTGCAGGCGGCCGAGCGCGTACATCAGACTTGCTTTGGCCTGCACGATCGAGGTGCCGCCCATCGATCCCGAATTGTCGATGACAAAGATCACTTCGCGAGGCAGCGGCTTGTGTTCCGCTTGTTCGATCGAAGGGGGCGTGACGAAGGCCAGCAGATAGTCGGCGTTGCCGACATGTTCGCGGAATAATCCGACCGAGGGGGCTTTTTCACCGAGGGCTTCCAGGTCAATTCGAAGTCGCGATCGGCCGGCACCGGACCTTCGGCGAGCTTGATAATGCGCGTCGTACTGTCGGGGCTTTCGACCTTGACGGCGTGATAGCGGCTCTTCACGTCGCCGAGCGGAAAACCTGCGTCGAGTTGGACGGTAATCGTGACCGGGTTGACCGACGCGTTTCGCGCGGGGTCAAGTACCTTAGGCGAGATGCGGTCGCGATCCGGCACCGGATCTGAAGTCGCCGAGCCCCAGCCGCGGCCATCGGCCCGCAGGTCGACGCTCTGGATCACCGGCGCGGGATTGTAGCGTGGGCCGACCACCAGCGGCACACGCAAGGAGAACTCGTTGCCGGATTGATGGACCGGCTCCTGGTATTCGATCTGCACCAGCACGGTTTCGCCGGGACCGATATTGGCGACCGAGTTGGTGAAGATGTTGGGCCGTTCCTGCTCGGTCAGGGCAGCCTTCTGTCCATTCTGCCGGGCCTGCTCGTAAATCGCGCGGGCCTGTTGTCGCGCCTTGATATCGCCGACGATGACGCGGCCGCCGACCACCATCTTGAGTGTGTCGACCGCGCCGCCGGCGGGCAGCGGATAGACGTAAGTCGCCTCCACCCAGTTCTGGGTCGGGTTGCGGAAGATCTGAGTGACGCGAGCCCGAATCGTCGGACCGGACACGGTGAGGTCGACATCGGTGCCAAGCCGGGTTGCGTCGGCGGTGCCGTCCTCATCGCTCATCAGCAGCAGGGAGCCCGAGCGGGCGTCACCCAGTGCCGCAAAGGCGGGGTGCGGGTCATCGGCGGACCACACCGGCTCGAAACTCAAGAATAACGCCGCAAAGCCGACGAGGACTGCGGCGATGCTTTGCATCGCAAGGAACAACAGCAGCCTTAGCAGTCTCGACAGGCTGCTCATCTCAATCTGGTCGCAGGTAGTCATGTTGCTCAACTCCCAAAGGACGTTTCGTCATTCGGAGTTGTGCGGAACGGGCTGGCTCGGCGCGAGCATAATGATCGGCAAAGTTACGCCATTGGCTGCTTCGGCGCGCCCCGGGGAAAGCAACGTTGTGCGGTTTTGTGCTGAATTGTACCTCTGCTACAGTGCCGCGAGCCGAACAGGGGTGACGATGCCAACGCCGGACAAGCAGCTTTCCGCCGAGCAAAGCCGGCAGGTGGCGGAGACCATTCGCGAAGAAATCGCGCGCCGCCGCATCTCCCGGCAATCGCTCGCCGAGCAGGCCAAGCTCAGTCTTTCGACACTGGAGAAAGTGCTCGGTGGACGACGTCCATTCACCCTGGCGACCACCGTGCGGCTTGAGCAGGCGCTTGGCGTCTCCTTGCGCAAGGCCCGGGACGTGCCGGCGGCCCCGATCAACGGCGATGTAGCACCCGATAGTCTGGGAGCCTATTCGCGCCGTGCGGTCAGCTGGATTGAAGGGACCTATCTCACGGTGCGGCCATCGTTCGGCGACAGGGCGGCGATCTACGTCTACCATACCGAGATCGCCTGGGACGCAGCGGCCTCATCGCTTTTGTTTCGCGAGGGCGAAAAGCTCGACGTGGCCTTCACTCACTCCGGCGAGGTGTCCGTTCCCAACAAGTCGGGCTTTATCTATCTCGTCACCAACCGCCACGGGCAACATCGCCTGATCACGGTATCGCGTCCGACCATTTCCGGCGAGATGTACGGCATCATCACGACACTGCTGGCCGGACGCGGCTCCCTGCTGACGCCGATCGCGGCGCCGATCGCGTTTGTGCCTATTCAAAATATCCCGCGATCGACTGTGGGACGAATTTTATCCAGCGACGCCAACTACGCAGTTTACCGAGAGCACCTGCGCCGAACCATCGACGAGCCGTTCGCGCTGTTCTTCCAGGGTTAAATAGAGAAGCGAACTTCGCTTCTCCATTTGCCGCAGAGGCTTTGGGTTCAGCCGCCGACCTCGGCGCTGATGATGTCGCCGAACAGTTCCCATTTTCCGCCCTTGAACTGCATCATCTTGAGCTGTTCGATTGGGGCAAAGTCGGTGGCGCTGGTATTGATCTTGATGCCGGGAAGAGCCGTATCCGGCGCGAAGTCCTTCAGGCTGGCGGCCTGCTTCATCACGTTTTCGCGGGTCAGGTCGTCGCCGGCCTGCTTCAGCACCTGCACCATGGTCTGCGCGGCGGCGTAGCCGTAGACGAGATTGGTATCCGCGACGTTTGCGCCGGGCATATACTTGTCGACGAACACCATGAATTTCTTCATGCCTTCGTCGTTGGCCCATTGTGGGTCGGAAGCGTCCTTGAGATAGCCCGCCGAGAGGACGCCTTCGGAAGCCTCAAGGCCGGCCGGTTTCATGACCGCGCCGATCGAGATCGAGACGTCGGTCATGAGATGCATCGGCTTCCATTCCAGCTCCGCCATCTTCTTGATGGTCTGCGCGGCGAATTTCGGCGTCGAGATGTTGACCAGCGTGTCGGCGCCGGTGCCCTTCAGCTTGACGATGTGGGAATCGATCGAGGGTTCGGTGGTCTCGTAGCTCTCCTCGGCGACGATAATGCTCGACGCCTTGTCGCCGAACACATCCTTCAGGCCGTTGACGTAGTCCTTGCCGAAATCGTCATTCTGGTAGAACACCGCGACCTTGGCGCCGGGCTTGGCTTTCAGAATGTACTTGGCGAAGATCCGCGCCTCGACCCGGTAGCTCGGCTGGAAGCCCATGGTCCAGGGAAAATCCTTCGGATCGTTCCACTTGCTGGCGCCGGTGGCTACGAAGAGTTGCGGGACTTTCTTGGTGTTTTGATATTTCTGAACCGCGGTCTGGGTCGGCGTACCCAGCGCGTTGAAAATCAGGAACACCTCGTCGCTCTCGATCAGCTTGCGCACCTGCTCCACCGTCTTCGGCGGGCTGTAGCCGTCATCGTAAGAGATGAAGTTGATCTTGCGGCCGTTGACGCCGCCGGCATCGTTGATCATTTTGAAGTAGGCATCCTCGGTCTTGCCGATGACGCCGTAGGCGGAAGCAGGGCCGCTATAGGCCTCGACATTGCCGATCTTGATTTCGGTGTCGGTCGCGCCGGTATCGTATTTTTTTTGTGCGAGCGCGCCCTGTGTGGCCAACACAATGAGGGCCGCGGCGGCCGACATTGAGACCAGGCTTGAGCTCGGCAAAGACAGCTTTTTATTCCTCATGGGAGAACCCTTCATTGGATGGAGATCGACGATGAACAGAAACGGACGGTGGATGTTTACGGATTTTTCGCTTTGAGCTTATCGATGGCATCGGGAGTACTGAAAGTCTTCCGTAATGTCGGCTTGTGAATCTTGCCCGTCGCATTGCGCGGCAGGGCTTCCACGAACTCGAGCAGGCGCGGGCACTTGTAGCGCGCCAGATTGGCCGCACAATGCGCATGAATCTCCGCCGCAGCAAGGGAGTGGCCGGGCTTTACGGCCACGATCGCCATGCCGACCTCTCCCCATTGCTCGCTGGGAATGCCGATGACCGCGGCCTCGGCAACGGCGGCAAGCTGGTGAAGCACGTTCTCGACCTCAGCCGGATAGACGTTTTCGCCGCCTGAAATGTACATGTCCTTCCAGCGATCGACGATATAATAGAAGCCTTCCTCGTCGATGCGCGCCGCGTCGCCGGTATGCAGCCAGCCGTCGGTGAAAGAAGACCGGTTGGCGTCCGGTCTGTTCCAGTAACCGGGCGTGATGTTCGGTCCTCTGACCCAGAGTTCACCGATCTCATCGATTGCGGCGTCGGACCCGTCGGGCAGAACGATCCGCACTTCGGTATGCAGGACAGGTTTGCCGGATGACCCGGCCTTGCGCGCCGCATCTTCCCGATCGAGCGTCAGCACCGCCGGACTGGTCTCGGTCATTCCGTAACCCTGCTGCAGGGCGACGCCGCGTTGCTCCCACACTTTCAGAAGCGGGACCGGCATCGGTGCCCCGCCGACGCCGCCGATGACCAGCCGGCTGAAGTCGGAATTCGCAAAGGCCGGATGCTGCGCCATGAACTGATAGATCGATGGCACGCCGAAAAAGACGTTGATGCCCCGCTTGGGATCGCTGATCAATTCGAGCGCGGCCGCGGGATCGAACGCGCGCATGATCAGGGCGGTGCCGCCGGCATGCAGCACCGGGTTGGTGTAGCAGTTCAGCCCGCCGGTATGGAATAGCGGCAGCACGGCCAGGAACACCGACGACGGCGAGATATAGGCCGGTCCGCCGAGATTAACGCAATTCCAGAACGTCATGCCGTGGGTGATCACGGCGCCTTTCGGTTGGCCGGTGGTGCCCGACGTGTACATGATCGTCGAGATGTCATCGAGCGTCACGCTCTCGGCTTTGTCGAGGGGCGCGGAGGCCGCGATCGCCGCTTCGTAGGAGCCGCCGGCGCCAAGCTGGAGCGTCGAGGGTGTCTTGCAGAGCTTGGCGACCGCGAGCGCGTTATCGCTGAGGTCGGCGTCATGGACCATGACCTTCGGCGTCGCGTCGTTGACGATAAACTGAAGCTCCGGGACGGTGAACCGTGTATTCAAGGGCAGGAAAATCGCGCCCAGCCGCCCGCAGGCGAACTGCACCTCCAGCGTGTCTGACGTGTTCATGGCCAGCACCGCGACCCGGTCGCCGCGCGTCACATCGAGCCGGTCGCGCAGATGCGCGGCTAGACGCGAAATCCGCGCGTCGAACTGCGCGTAGGAGAACCGGCGTTCGCTGGCGAGGTCGACGACCGCCAGCTTTTCCGGCGTTCGGCGGCCGAAATGCGCGATCCAGTCATAGTAGCGAACCGGCAAAATCTCCTCCGAAGGTCGAGCAGTCTTGAGCTGCCTGATCCCGCTGATCTTGCACTCTATCTCCCAGATGGAGGGCCATATCGCAATACGTCTTGCGTTGAATGGCTGGCCTATAGCCTGTTCGGCCACCCCGGCCGGCGGCAGCGCGCGTCCGGGCCGCCGAGCTGCTTTTTTGCACCTCGTCTGAAGAGGTCAAATCAACTGCTTTCAACCTGCCTCATTTGCAGCCACAGCTTCGCGATCTCGCCACACGTTTCGCGCGAGTTTTGCTCCTAACCGTCCCGCCCTCCTCGATCAGAGGGCCCAGTGCCACCCCAAGAGGGGAGCAGGGAATGCCGGGCGCCGATGCGCCCGCAGCCGCGCGTGGTGTGGTAGTAAGCACGCGCGTTAGTCACCACGGTCACACCGAGAACACCCGGCATTCCCCGCGCAATGGTTTTAACGGTTTTCTTCGCGCTCTCCCTGGTGACCGGGCTTGTTTGCCACCATCGCCCCGGGAAGCTTGCTTCCCAGGAACTTGACGCCAGCGTCGGGGCGTCAGGACCACACGACTTCGCCGTCCGCTGGCAGCATCGCCCGTCAAGCGCGCCGCCCGCGTCCACCGCATCCCGCCCCTACGTCGGTGACGTTGCGCAACGCCCCCTCTAAGTGGGGCGGGACCAAATCGCTATATTGCTGATTTGGGTTCGGGGTCAATGAAGAATTCGGAAAATCAGAAATTGCTTTGAAGTTTGCCAGTGGCGATCGGATCGCGCCCAGCGGTCGCCAAATTGGGGGCTGGTCCAGGGAGTGTACTTTTGCATCCGATACCGATCGCTGCGGCGTCCCCAGGTTGGGAGCGCATCAAAAAGCGGACCGATCGTGCTAGGCCGGCCTTCCCCACACCTCTAGCTCAATGCCGCCAAAGCCATGACTGGGTCATGTTCATCGACAAACATATCGATCCCTGGACCGGATTGTCGTTGCTCAAATAGTCATCGAGCCGCTCCGGAAACAAAGGGCCTGGCTGAGGTCATCGCCAACGACAAAGCGCGTCATCGAATCCTCCGGCCAAATCGCGGGAGAATCATGTCATTGAAGGTGCTTTTAAACAGCCTTGACCGGAGCAGAAACGGGACGATCCGATCGCGCAACGCTTTGCGACCGAGCTGATCAGTCGAGCGCTGATAACACATCGGAACTCATAGAGACATGGAGAGCGCTATCTATGAGATAACCTCGGGCAATTCTTTTGGAGGCGTGTGATCTCGTTCATATCGACGTCGTATGAATCCATGCAGAGAAAGCCACACGTAGTCGGATACAAGAGCTAACTTAGGGATGTAGTTAAATCGCTTTTTAGGAAGCAGCTATGCCCAACGAATTGACAGTCCGTTGATCTTGGTTTGCCAAATGCAGGGCTCCCGCCCTGTCAGCGAGCGACAGATTGCTCCGAAGCCTCGCAGGTCATCGCGGTCGCGTTAGCACACATCCGGCCAAGTAGTTATAGGCGCCGGTGGTGTCCGCGAGCGCATGCTCAGTGGGGCCGAGCCCGTCCGCCGGCGACGATGGGACCGAGGGAACCGACAGCGATGGAGAAGCTACGACGTGATCCGCCGCTAACGAATTCGTCACGGTGCATGAGTCTCCTCCCGGCACAAATGCGAAGTGCCAACCGGCTCTGCGGATGTATCGGGGCAGACCGGAAGTGGTTGGCCCACGGTCAAACGACGAGATTGACCCAACTCGGAAAATGAGCCGTTCATGTATCGCTTCCAGAATCGGTCGCCGCGATGATCGAGCGGTTCGCTCACGTGTGCTTTATGAAACCGGGATGATATCAATTCCCTCGGCGCCACATTACCCGTGAATACTGGCTGGAGTGTATGTGACTTAAATCGCCACGCGTTGTCTCGTGAACTGGCGCGGTAACAGCCAGATCACCAGTGTTCGGCACGCGCGCACGCCGCAGCCTCGCGGTGGTAGGCGCTTCCCAGGCCCGTTCCTGCCGATGAGAATCGCACTTATCCCAGGTGCTGAACCAAATTAGCGATGCCGCGACTACCAAACGGGCGTTGTCGCGAAAACGACCATTGTGGGAGGGTATCGTGAGGAAAATTACGAGTTTCCTATCGTCATCCAGCATCCTTCTGTATGTATCGGTCGCACCGTGTGCTTTGGCCCAGCAAACGACGGGCACGCCCGGTTCGCCCAGCGCCACGATGACGATCGATGGCAAGCAGCTTCCGCCGGAGCCTCCGAAATTCGACGGCGTGATCAAAGAGGACGCCAAAGATTCCAAGCCTTACTGGCCGCCATCCGTCGTACCACCCAAAGGCGCGCCAAACGTGCTGCTGATCATGACCGATGATCAGGGTTATGGGGTGTCCGGCACCTTTGGTGGTGTCATCCCGACCCCGAGCATGGATCGCATCGCAAAGGCTGGCTTGCGCTACACGGAGTTTCACTCAACGGCGCTTTGCTCGCCGACGCGGGCGGCGCTGATTACTGGCCGTAATCACCATTCGGTCGGGTTTGGCGTGATCGGCGAAATGTCCACGGGGTATCCGGGTTATGATTCCGTCATCGGCCCCGAGAACGCTACGATCGGAACCATTCTCCGCGACAACGGATATGCCACATCATGGTTTGGCAAGAACCATAACACGCCCACCTATCAGTACAGCGCGGCCGGACCATTCGACCAATGGCCGGTCGGCATGGGCTTCCAGTACTTTTATGGGTTCATGGGCGGCGAGACCGACCAGTGGACGCCCTACCTGTTTCGCAACACGACCCAGGTATTTCCATTCGTCGGCAAGCCTGGCTACAACCTCATCACCGACATGGCGGACGACGCGATCAGCTACATGAACGGTTTGAATGCGGCCGCACCCGACAAGCCGTTCTTCGTCTATTATGTGCCCGGCGGCACGCATTCACCGCATCAACCGAAGAAGGAATGGATCGAAAAGTTCAAAGGCAAGTTCGAGATGGGCTGGGAGAAGCTGCGCGAGCAGATCTTCGCCAATCAAAAGCGGCTCGGGGTCATCCCGGCGAACACTCAGCTCACCCCCTGGCCGGATACCCTGCCGAAGTGGGACTCGCTTTCATTCGTGCAGAAAAAACTCTATGCGCGGGAAGCGGAAGTGTTTGCCGGCTATGCCGCCTATACCGACAACGAGATCGGTCGCGTCATACAGGCGGTCGACGACATGGGCAAACTCGACAACACTTTGATCATCTACATCAGCGGTGACAACGGCACCAGCGCCGAAGGCACCCTTGAGGGCACCCCGAACCAGATGACTGCCTACAACGGCATTTTGAAACTCCCCGAAGCCGAACTGATGCTGAACTACGAGGCTTGGGGTTCCGAAAAAACCTATCCGCACATGTCGGTGGCGTGGTCGTGGGCGTTCGATACGCCGTTCAAGTGGACCAAGCAGGTGGCATCGCATTTCGGCGGAACCCGGCAAGGCATGGCCATCTCATGGCCCGGCCACATTACCGACGCCGGCGGAATTCGCTCACAGTTTCATCACATCATCGATATTGTGCCGACGATCCTTGAGGCTGCGGGTATCGAGGCCCCCTCCACGGTCAATGGCATCACGCAAAGACCTATCGAAGGCGTGAGCATGGCTTACACATTCGACAAGGCAAACGCCAATGCGCCGTCGAAGCGCGACACGCAGTATTTCGAGATGTTCGCCAACCGCGGCATCTACCACGATGGCTGGTATGCATGCACAACTCCGCCCTCGCCGCCATGGCTTCTGGGAACGGCTAAGCTGCCCGAGATCAACGACTACAAATGGGAACTCTACAACATCGTTGACGACTACTCGCAGCATAATGACGTTGCAGCCGACAATCCTGACAAGTTGAAAGAGTTGCAGGAGCTGTTTTTGACAGAAGCGGCAAAATACCAGGTCTTACCGATAGACAACTCGATCTTGCCTCGCATCGTTACGCCGCGCCCGAGCGCGACCGCCGGGCGAACGGTCTTCGCCTATTCGGGCGAGAACGCCGGCATTCCGCTTGGTAATGCACCGAGCATTCTGGACAAGGATTACACAATCACCGCCGAAATAACGGTGCCGACCGGTGGCGCCGAGGGAATGATCGCGACATTGGGCGGCCGCTTCGGCGGATACGCCCTCTACCTGCTCAAAGGCAAGCCGGTCTTCGTCTACAACTTGCTGGACCTGGAGCGCTACCGCTGGGAAGCCGGCGTGGGAGGTCGCGATTTGTTTAGCGATGCGCTCAAGCCCGGCAAGCACACGATGGTATTCGACTTCAAGTACAACGGCCCCGGCCCTGGCAAGGGGGGCACCGGTGTCCTGACGGTTGATGGCCAGCTGGTCGCCGCAAAGACAATTCCTCACACAATTCCGATATTGATGACCATCGATGAGACCTTTGACATCGGGAGCGACACGCGTACGACAGTGGACGACAGTTACAAATTGCCGTTCCGCTTTACCGGCAAAATCGACAAGCTTACCTACAAACTCGGTCCTGAACAGATGACGAATGACGAACGAACGCTCATTCGGCACGCACTTGAGAGAGCGAGGGACTGAGCAGGGCACAGCCCGGGGCACATTCAGCCCGCTTCGGGCCCCTTGTTCACCACACCGACGCTGTGCGGGAGTGGGCTTGTGATCGCGTTTCCAAAGTGGGAAAACCCGACAAGGCGCTCGACGCCGCTGCAGCGGAAGGCTGGACCGTGATGGGCATGAAAGACGACTCGAACAAGATGTTTCCCTTCGGCAGCAAATAAGGCATCCAGTGCAACTGCACTGTTCACCGGTGCGCTTGGCGTGTCAGATGCGACGGCATGAACTGGCAAGGCCTTTTCGTTGGGCGACCGTGGATCGGTCACGCAACACGCATGCCCCGCAACAAAGCACGTTCAGACGGCTGTTCATGGCTGCTTGCCTGGTCTTGCTGGCATCGCATCCTGCGTCCGCGCTCGATCAAGTATCGATCCAGCTGAAATGGAAGCACCAGTTTCAGTTTGCGGGCTATTACGCCGCGCTCGAGCAGGGCTTCTATCGAGACGCGGGACTCGACGTAAGTATCCGCGAGGGCGGCCCCGACATTGACGTCGCCGATACAGTCGCCACTGGTAAAGCGGATTTTGGTGTGTGCAGCGCCAACGTTCTGCGCGATTGGACGGCGGGACGCCGGCTGGTCGTACTGGCTGTCATCTTCCAGCACTCCCCGGCCATCATTTTGGTGCCGCGACGGGCCGACATCAGCAACGTCTCGGAACTACGTGGCCGCACGCTCATGGACACGCCGGGCAGCGACGAAATCGCCGCAATGCTGAAGCACGAAGGCGTGGATTATAATGCGCTACCACGCATCGCTCACCAGGGCGATCCACGCGACCTCCTGGCGGGCAAGGCGGATGCCATGGTCGCTTACAGCACCAACGAGCCTTTCGTCCTTGAACGTCTCGGCGCGGCGTACCGGAGCTTCTCACCCAGCACGTACGGAATCGACTTCTACGGTGACAATCTGTGCACTTCCGAAGCAGAGGCTAACGCGCATCCGGAACGAGTCGCGGCGTTCCGGGCGGCGAGCTTAAAGGGTTGGGCCTATGCGATTGCGCACAAGGACGCAACGATCAATCTCATCCTGCGAAGCTACTCGCGGAAAAAGAGCTTCGACGCATTGCTGTTCGAGGCGGAGCACACGGAGACCTTGGTTGGACGCGATCCCGACCGGATCGGAGAGCAGGACCCCGAGCGCTGGCGAGGCATCGCCCGGACCTACCACAATCTCGGTCTTATCCCCGACGAGGCCGTGCCACCAGGGTCTGATCTGGGACGATCATCACGGCATGCACCGGTTCAAACGACCGTTGCTGCTTCTATCGGCCCTGCTGGTTGCCGGGGCGATTGCGGTGCTGGCTTTTCTCGCTCATCGCCGCCGCCGCTTCCTGCACGATTCATTGGTCGAGCAAGTAGCACGCCGTTGTTCGAACGGATCGGGCGGCCGCGGCTCAGTCTGATCATGTCGCTGCTTTTCATCGGCCTCAGCATTCCCATTCTTATTTTTATCCTGATTTATAATTACAACAGAAATTCGGCCGGGATGGTTTTGATCCTGAACGACGCGGTCGCGCAGACCAGCCAGGCTGGCGTCGATCGTACCCATGACCTGATCGAAAGTACCGAAAGCCCTCTGCGCTTCATCGCCGAGGTCGCGGCTGCCGATCCGCAATATTTTCGTACCGAGCAGAGCAACGACCTGTTGTATCGCGCCTTGACCTCGGCTGCACATATTGACGCCGTGTATGCCAGCTTCGAGGATGGCTATCATCGCGTCGTCACCCGCATTGACGAGGACCGCAGGCGAAGCGACCCCGTATACCGGCCGCCGCGAACTGGCACGCCAGCTACATCGATGCAGTCACCGTCGGCCTCTCGCAAATCCGTCATCGCAAATTCTTCGACGTATGGCCGCATCTGGTAGGCCAGTACGATGTCCCAACCGATCTCGACATCCCAAAGTTGCCCGGCTACCAGGAGGCCAAGACGACCAGGACGCTCGCGGTTACCGCGCCCTCGATCAACCCCGACACCGGATTCCCCATTCTCTTCTTGCGTGTTCCGATCTATCGGGGAGCCGACTTTCTCGGCTGTGCGACGGCCAATATCACCATGGATGTGCTGTCCCGCTTTCTCGACAAGCACCGGGCCAGCGCTCACAGCACGACGCTGATCGCCAACCGCGACAACGGTCAGATTATCGCTTTTCCGGATAAGCAGAAGAGCGTGCGCATCGAGAACGGTGCCCTCAGTATCGCAACCCTTGCGGATATCGACGACCCCGACGTGCGCGAGGCGTATCGCCGGCACCAAACCGAGGGCGACAACTTCATCTTCCGGTCACCGGCAACCGGCGAAGATGTGATCGCGGCCTTTGCGAATTTTCCGGATGGTTTTGGCCAACCCTGGCAGGTCATCACGCTGACGCCGATCGATGATTTCGTCGGGACCTTAAAGGCGACCAATCGCCTGATGATGATCATCATCATAGTCCTCACCTGCATCGAGCTGTTCTTCATCTATTTCGCAGCCAGCCGATTGTCGCGGCCCGTTGAAAACGTTTCGCGGCAACTGCAGGAAATCGAGAGCCTGCGTTTCGACACGCCGGCATCGCCCCCGTCCAATATCAGGGAGATTGCCAAACTGGAATCCGCGGCTTCCCTGCTCAGAACCTCGCTGCAATCCTTTTCCTCCTTCGTTCCGCTGGACGTGGTCCGCCAGCTTATCAAGTCGGGCATCCCGCTGGCCCTGGGCGTTGAGCCGCGAATGCTCACCGTGTTCTTCTCCGATCTGGAGAATTTCTCCAGCCACTCCGAAACACTCGCGCCGGCCGACCTTCTGGTCCAGATCTCGACCTATCTCGAGGAGGTGTCCGGCGCGATCGCGGAGGAGGGTGGAACCGTCGACAAGTTCATCGGCGACGGCGTCATGGCTTTCTGGAATGCCCCGGTTCTGCGCGCGGACCATGTTCTGCGTGCCTGCGCCGGCGCGCTGCGAGCGGCGCGGCGCATGGAGCGCGTCAACGACGTCTGGGAGACGGAAGGACGCCCGCGAATCCGGATCCGGATTGGTCTTCACTGCGCTAACGTTCTGGTCGGTAATGTCGGCTCGTCAACCCGGCTTAGCTATACCGCCTTGGGGGACGGGGTGAATGTCGCCGCCCGCCTCGAAGGCATCAACAAGCTGTTTGGCACCACCATCTGTATCAGCGACAGCATCTACGAACAGGTGCACACCGAGATATTGGTGCGACCATTGAAGCGGGTCCAGGTAAAGGGCCGAAAGACGGAATTCATGATCTATGAATTGCTCGCGCTCCGCGCCAGCGACGATCCAGAACTTAGGATACGCGAGCGCGACGAGCAGTTGAGTGCGATGACATGGAAAGCCTCGGACTATTTGGAGCAGGGCGCATTTGATGAGGCGGTAAAGGGCTTTCGCGATATATTGGAGGCGTTTCCGGGCGACCCTGTTGCGAAGACCATGCTCCGCGACCTGTCCCCCGATTTGCAGCCTGAGATGCCGAATTGAACAACGGACATCATGTCGTAATTTGGCACATCGCGTCGCTTCACGCGGAGCAGCGATTGTCCGAAGTGCTCACAAAGGACTCAGGGCAACTGGTGGATCGCCGCCTATCATAATGTTTGCAAGCGATAAGTTTTGTACCGTAAAGCGGAACGAGCGGGAGGTAATCGTGGGTAGTCCTCGGGCAAAGCGGATTTTCAACACCTGCTTATGTTGCAATACAATACCTGCTGTCTCGGCTGGCATCGACAGGCGCAACGTTCTCTCCGGAATGATTGCAGTCGGAGTTGGTGTATCCGCGGAGCTTATCACGCATGCCATGCCTGCGCTTGCGCAGCCTGCCGTCGCACCACGGCCAGCTCTCATCGACGTTCATCATCACATCGTGCCGCCGTTTTACCTCGCGGAAAACCGAGAGCACCTCGCCGGTCCCACCGGGCAGATCAATCCGGCATGGACCAATTGGGAGCCGACCAAAGCCCTCGACGCGATGGATGTGCATGGTGTTGCGACCGCCGTCCTGTCGCTGTCGATGCCGGGCGTCTGGTTTGGTGACGCTGAGGCTGCGCGCCGTACCGCGCGAAGGTGCAACGAGTACGCTGCGGAACTCGCGCAGAGCCATCCTCACCGCTTCGGTCTGTTCGCTGTCATCCCGCTGCCGGACACGGATGGCAGCTTGCGCGAGATCGAATATGCGCTTGACGTACTCAAGGCCGACGGAATTGCGCTGTTGACGAGCTATGGCGACAAATGGCTCGGTGATCCGACCTACTCCCCGGTCTTCGAAGAGCTTAACCGACGCAAGAGCGTTGTGTTCGTGCATCCCACCGTGCCGGGTTGCTGCCAAAAGCTGCTTCCCGCCGTGACCCCGCTCATTGCGGAAGTACCACAGGATACCACGAGGGCGGTCGCGAACCTGCTGTTCACCGGTTCGTTCTCGCGCTTCAGGGACATCCGCTTTATCTTTACCCACGCTGGCGGAACCGTGCCTATGGTGGCCGGTCGCATGCAGCAATACGCGCCCAAGAGCTATTCCGAAAAGGGGCCGCATGTCATTGAAGATGAGCTGAAGCGGCTATACTACGACATCGCCGGGACCGCCTTTGCGCCTGCCATCGCGGCATTGACGGCTCTCGTTCCGGTCACACAGATCCTGTTTGGCAGCGACAATCCCTACGTGCCACTCGGCGTGACTGCCAACGGCCTTGAGCAACTCGGCCTGTCGCCCGCCGATCTTCTGGCGATCGGCCGTGGCAATGCATTGGCGCTCCTGCCAAACCTTGCTCGTTCTCAATAATTGGGCTGCCGCACGACGTAGAGCTTCGAGTCTGCTGGGGCCATCGCGT
This sequence comes from uncultured Pseudomonadota bacterium, assembly GCA_963725555.1. Taxonomy (GTDB): domain Bacteria; phylum Pseudomonadota; class Alphaproteobacteria; order Rhizobiales; family Xanthobacteraceae; genus Bradyrhizobium. The sequence goes on from CAVRYV010000010.1 coordinate 72,147, forward strand.
CGCTTAGTGCAGAGCAGCGATAGGTCGTAGGCTGAAGGCAGACCGGAAGTGACCCGCACGCCTCCAGGGTGACGCGTTTGAACCGCAAAGGACATCAAAACTCACTCCAGGCCCTCGACTTCATCCTTCGGGGACACCAGCCTGACGCATTCCTTCATAGATGCGCTCGCGGCGAGTAAGATAAATTGAATTGTCGCTCGCAGCGCTTGCGCGGAAGCGAGTTATCGTAAAGCCGGGATCCAGCACAAGTCCGGCGCTCGCAGCGTCCCGCGCGTCGTCAAGGCGGTTCAAAGCCGCAAGCGCGGCCGCGAGAAAGAAATGCGCGACGGGAAGATTTCGATTGGCCTCGATGCCCCGGCGAAACCAGGAAACGGATTCTTCGTCCGCGCCGATTTGCGACTTTGCGTTGCCTATCCAAACCATCCACACATTGGCAGCCGTATCGCGAGGCGAGAGTCGCAGAGCTTCCAGAACATGAGCTTCGGTTTCTTCGCCGTGGCCGCTCATATATTCGGCAAAACCTATTTGCGCGTGAGCTGCTGCTAAATTGCGATCCAGCGTCAAGGCCCGCTCACACTCGGCGATACCCTGACCGGCGCGCTTTGAGTAAATTTGAATTAGACCGACCAAACAATGGGCCATAGCATGATTTGGCACGAGGGATAGCACCTTGGTCAAGGTCGCTTCCGCTGCTGCCAGCCGGGCGGCTCGCTCGTCGGTCATGATATAGGACCCGCTCCGTGCGTCGACACTTGCGGTGCCGACCAGGGCCTCAACATTCCTGGGATCGAGTGCGAGTGCGCGCTCGAAAAAGCCGCGCGACCGCGCCATGGATTCAGGCGTCGCTCCGCTATTTGCGTGAAGCATGCCCTGGAAATAGAGGTCCATCGAATCCGGATTTGGCGCCTGTTCTGCACGCCTCGCTTCGGCCGCGACCAGTTCGGTGCCCAGCTGATTGGCAAGACGCGCCACGATCTCGTCCTGCAGATCGAAGAGATCGGCCAATGGCTTGTCGAAGCGCTCGGCCCAAAGGTGATTGCCGGTTTCAGCATGGATGAGTTGGACATTCACCCGCAGCCGATTTCCGCCGCGCTGCACCGAACCCTCGAGCACGTAACGCACGCCAAGTTCGCGGCCCACCTGTTTAACGTCGACGTGCTTGCCTTTGTAGGTAAAGGCCGTGTTGCGCGCGATGACGAAACTGCCAGAGATGCGCGACAAATCCGTCGTCAGGCTTTCGGTAACGCCGTCCACAAAATATTCTTGCTCGGGATCGCCGCCCAGATTGGCGAAGGGAAGCACCACAATGGAAAGGCGCGGCGGTGCGGTGGCCGCGTCTGGTTTGGCTTGCGCCGACTTGCCCACTTCGAGCGAATAGACCCGGATCGGCTCGGCAATGTTCTTCAGGTTCTGCTCACCGAGATCGGCGACCGCCAGGTCAAGCCGCGCCTTGACCTGGCGATAGGCATCATCGGAAAGGCAAATGGCCCCTGGTCTCGCAATCCCCTCAAGCCGGGCAGCGATATTGACGCTGTCGCCCATGAGATCGCCGTCCGATTCCTCGACGACGTCGCCGAGGTGGATTCCGATGCGAAACTCAATACGGCGTTCGGGCGGCAATCCGGCATTGCGCTCGACCATGCCGTTCTGAACCTCGATGGCGCAGCGCACGGCGTCGACCACGCTGCTGAACTCGACCAGGGCTCCGTCGCCGGTGCGTTTAACAACGCGTCCTTTGTGGACAGAGATGGTTGGATCAATCAGGTCACTGCGCAACGCCCGCAGCCGCGCCAGCGTTCGGTCCTCGTCGGTGCCTGCAAGGCGACTGTAACCGACGACATCGGCGGCGAGAATCGCGACGATCTTGCGCTGCGTCTGGTTGCCGGTCATCTTCCGGGCCCCAAAAATGGACAAGGCAAACAAGCGCGAATGCTATGGCAAGTCCGACGACAAAGCTATCACCGACCTACCCCTAATTGTACGGTGAAATAAGGGTCGGCGGCGTATCAGCTCGTTCTCATTGGAGTGGGCTGGGAGAACTCGGTTGGAAGGTTCGTTCCTGGTCGGCACTACCGGTTGTGTGGCACGAGACCGTCATGGCGGTGGTGTCACCGCCAAGTCCGCCAGTAGAAGGTGAACCGACGTGGCTCTGTTGCGGTCCGAGGGCCGAGTTTGACCCGAAGCGGAAGTCGCCCGCCACAAAATTATTTCATTTCGACCGGCCCCAACGCCTTCGGCGCCCAACTTGGAGAGTTACACTGCCGCATTCCGATCTTGGGGACGACCTATGCGGCGGCGCCAGTTCATCACACTAGTCGGCGGCGTGACTATGTGGCCCCTCGCGGCACAAGCACAGCAGCCGGTGATGCCGGTGGTGGGGTTTCTCGGCACCGGGTCGTCGGAACTCCGATGCTTTTCGGGTGGCCGCAGTTCGCCAGAGCCTGATGGAAGCTGGCTATGTTGAGGGACGAAACGTCACGTTCGAGTACCGCTTGGCGGAGGATCATTACGAGCGGCTGCCAGCCCTTGCTGCCGAACTTGTTCATCGTGAGGTCGCCGTGATCGTTGCAATCGGCGGCATTACATGGCCGTGGCCGCTAAATCCGCAACCGCAACCATCCCCATCGTCTTCGCAAATGGCGGAGACCCGGTCGGGCTGGGTTTGGTCGCCAGTCTCAACCGGCCCGGTGGCAATATCACCGGCGTGAGCTTCTTGATCAGTACGTTGGCGTCGAAAGCATTTGAAGTCTTGCACGAGACGACGCCGGAAGCAGCGTTAATAGGCTATCTCGTCAACCCAACCAATGCGGATGCCAATACCAACACGAAAAATGTGCTGGTCGCGGCGGAATCTGTTGGGCAGAAACTTCTCGTCGTTCAGGCCAGCACGGACAGCGAGTTGGAGGCGGCCTTTGCCGCGCTGGTCCAACAGCGCGCGGGGGCACTCGTGATCGGCGCTGAACCATTTTTCATCAGCCGGCGCGCCAAGCTCATTGAACTTACAGCACGTAATAAATTGCCGGCGATCTATACGTTGCGAGAGTTTGCGACGGCCGGTGGTCTGATGAGTTACGGCACCAGCATCACCGAAGCCATTCGCCTGGCCGGTCTCTATGCCGGACGGATACTTAAAGGTGAAAAACCAGCCGATCTGCCGGTCCAGCAGTCTGAGAAAGTCGAATTAGTCATCAACCTGAAGACCGCGAAGGCGCTCGATCTCACCGTTCCGTTGCCCCTGCTTGGCCGGGCCGACGAGATCATCGAATGAAGCCGCACGGCGAGGACCTGCGCCAGCGAGGCAGGATGGATGTTGCGCTTAGCCAAAAAAGAACCCGTAAACGGCGCCGACGGCACCACCAACGATCCCTCCCGCCATACCTCCTATAGAACTTCCTGTGGAGTAACCTTGTTTTGCGGCAGCAATTATTTCCGAAAGAGACCGGCCACCGGAAACGGATTCGAGCTGCGCGTCGGTCAGGACCTCGGCAGCGATTGTTCGGCATGCTTCGACATCGTCATCTCCTGTTTCGAGAGCAGTATGATTGGTTGAGTTGACCGGCGTTATGATGCCGTTCAATGTTTTGTCGCATGAACACTACCGGAAGGGCGTGACCGACGTCACAAGGAAGCCGAAGCGTGATCCGAGTCACTCGATTACAACTCCCGATGCCGCGGCGGCGGCACGCCGCAAGCGCTCCAGGGTCTGTCAGACCGTCCGGTGAACCGGATCGGCCGCCACATCATTGTGCTGATCGGCCATCCGGCCTCGCCCCAGCCACTTGACGCAAGTTACGCGTGCGAAATTCTGGACATCTTGAGCCTGCACGACAGAGATCAACGGAGCGAAACGAATGGGAAGCCCATTCTATACCGCCGAACACGCCGCCTATCGCGAGGTGGTGCGCCGCTTTGTCGAAAAGGAGATCGAACCTTACGCCCATGCCTGGGATGAGGCCGGCGAATTTCCGCGCGAGCTCTATGAGAAGGCAGCCGAAATCGGCCTATTGGGCTTGGGCTTTCCGGAGCAGTATGGCGGAACCGAAGTCGACCGTTTCATGTGGATCGTTGCCGTCCAGGAACTGGCGCGGGCCGGGGCCGGCGGGGTCAGCGCCAGCCTCAAGAGCAACTCCATCGGCGCGCCACCGATTGCGCGTGCCGGCAGTGCGGAATTCAAGGCGCGCGTGCTGCCGGAGATCCTGTCCGGCAAAAAGATCTCGGCGCTGGCGATCACCGAGCCGAGCGGCGGATCCGACGTCGCCAATCTGCGTACCGCCGCGCGCCGCGAGGGTGACGTTTATGTCGTCAACGGCGAGAAGACATTCATCACCTCGGGAATGCGCGCCGATTATATCACGACCGCGGTGCGGACCGGCGGTCCGGGTCCCGGCGGCGTCAGCCTGCTCGTGATCGAGGGCGACACGCCGGGCCTGGCGCGAACACCGCTGAAGAAGATGGGCTGGTGGGCATCGGATACGGCGACGTTGCATTTCGACAATTGCCGCGTTCCGGCCGGGAATCTGCTCGGGGAGGAAGGCGCCGGCTTCAAGATCATCATGCACAATTTCAACCATGAGCGGCTGACCATGGCGGCCGGCTGCACCGCCGCCGCGCGCGTCTGCGTCGACGATGCCATCGAATATGCCAAGCAACGGCATACGTTCGGAAAGCCGCTGGCACAGCATCAGGTGATCCGGCACAAGCTGGTCGATATGGCACAGCGGGTTGCGGCGTCGCAGGCGATGCTGGAAATGCTGGCGTGGCGGCTCGACCAGGGCGAAAACCCGGTCGCCGAAATTTGCATGCTGAAAAACCAGGCGACGCAGACGATGGCGTTCTGCGCTTCCGAAGCGGTGCAGATTTTCGGTGGCGCGGGCTATATGCGTGGCATCAAGGTCGAGCGCATCTATCGCGACGTCAAGGTCAATGCGATCGGCGGCGGCAGCGAGGAGATCATGAAGGATCTGGCCAGCCGGCAGATGGGATTGTGAGGTCTCCGCTATTCGGGGACGCTTGCGCGGACCTCAGATGCGCAATTGCGCATCGGGGAATCCGGAGATGAGCGAGTATGGCTGAGATTCCGGGTTCGCTCGCTTTTGCGAGCGCCCCGGAATGACAAGGACAAGAAAATGCTCTTTAACAGCGACCACGACGAACCTCGCCGCATCCTGCAGAAATTCATCGCGGCCGAGATCAACCCGTTCGTCGATGAATGGGAGGAGGCCGACATTTTTCCGGCCCATGAGTTGTTCAAAAAGCTCGGCGGCCTCGGATTTCTCGGCCTCAACAAGCCGGTGGAATTCGGCGGCCAGGGACTGGATTACAGCTACGCGCTGATGATGGCCGAGGAGCTTGGCGCCATCCGCTGCGGCGGCGTGCCGATGGCGATCGGCGTGCAGACCGACATGGCGACGCCGGCGCTGGCGCGGTTCGGATCGGACGAGGTGCGCCGCGAATTCCTCGCCCCCGCGATCTCCGGCGATGCGGTTGCATGCATCGGCGTGTCCGAACCCGGCGCCGGATCGGATGTCGCGTCGATCAAGACTCATGCGCGATCCGATGGCGACGATTACGTCATCAACGGCGGCAAAATGTGGATCACCAATGGCGTGCAGGCCGACTGGATATGCCTTCTCGCCAATACCGGCGACGGGCCGAAGCACCGCAACAAGTCGCTGATTTGCGTGCCGATGAAAACCAAAGGCGTCGAGGTCGCGCGCAAGCTGGACAAGATGGGGATGCGCTCGTCCGATACCGCGCAGATTTTCTTCGACAATGTGCGGGTGCCGAAGCGCAATCGCATCGGCGAGGAAGGCCATGGCTTCACCTACCAGATGGTGCAATTCCAGGAGGAGCGGCTATGGGGCGCGGCTGCATGTCTCAAGGCGCATGAATACATCATCGCCGAGACGATCGAATATACCCGCAACCGCAAGGCGTTCGGCCAGAGCATCCTTGACAATCAAACGGTTCACTTCAAGCTCGCGGAAATGCAGACCGAGGTCGAGCTGCTGCGCGCGCTGATCTATCGCGCAGCCGAAGCGCTGGTCGCCGGCGAGGACGTGACAAGGCTGGCGACCATGGCCAAACTGAAGGCGGGGCGGCTCGGTCGCGAATTGACCGACGCCTGCCTGCAGTTCTGGGGTGGAATGGGTTTCATGAATGAGACCCCGGTCAGCCGCGCCTATCGCGACAGCCGCCTGACTTCCATCGGCGGCGGCGCCGACGAGGTGATGCTGATGGTGCTTTGCAAAATGATGGGCACGCTGCCCGGCATGACTCAGAGATAGGGGTGCTCGACAACAGGAAGGCTCGGGATGCCTGGCGCATAGACACAAGATTGCGGGAGCGGCGTTTCCTTAAACTCAACGACCGCGCGAAGTTCGACAAGAGGTTCAACGTAACCTGGGAGGAGACATGACTTCGCTCAATCGACGCTCGCTTCTGGCCGGTTCCGCCGCGGCCAGTATGCTTGCTTTTGCCGGTGCCTCCCGAGCGGAAGAGACGCCCGGCGTTACCGACACCGAGATCAAGATCGGATGCACCACGTCGCTGAGCGGCCCGGTCTCTGCGTTGGGCACGATAGCAAGATGCGAGGAAGCCTATTTCCGGATGATCAACGATCAGGGCGGCATCGCCGGCCGCAAGATCAATTTCATCTATTACGATGACGCCTTTAACCCGTCGAAGACCGTCGAGCAGACCCGGCGTCTGATCGAAGGAGACAATGTCGCTTTTCTGTTCTCGATGCTCGGCACGGCGCCGAATTCGGCGGTGGTCAAGTATATCAATTCAAACAAGGTGCCACACTTGTTCTTGTCGGTTAATGGCGACAAGTGGGGCGACTACCAGAATTATCCCTGGACCATGGGATTTGCGCCAAGCTCCAGAGTTGAGGCTCAGATCTTTGCCAAATATGCATTGAGCCAAAAGCCCGACGCAAAGTTTGCGCTGCTGTATCAGAACGACGATCTCGGCAAGGATTTCGTCAACGGCTTGCGTGACGTGCTGGGCCCTCGATATGATTCTGACGTGAAGGCGCTTTCATACGAGGTCGCCGACCCGACGGTTGATTCGCAACTCGTCTCGCTGCGCGTGACCAACGCCGATGTCCTGATTTCGGGCGCCACGGCAAAATTCGCCGCACAATCGATCCGGAAGATCTACGAGCTCGACTGGAAGCCGATGCACTTCGTCACCAGCGGTGCGGCGTCGGTCGCCTCCACGATCATTCCCGCCGGGGTCGAGCGTGCCCAGGGCCTGATCACCTCGACCTACATCAAGGATCCGTCCGATCAGGCTTGGGTCGAAGACGCCGGCATGAAAGACTATATGACATTCATGGCGAAATATTTCAGCGAGGGAAACCCGAAGGAGGCCCTCAACACCTATGCCTACACGGTCACCTCGGTGCTGCGCAAATTGCTTGAGCAATGTAATGGAAATTTCTCTCGCGAAAGCATCATGGCGCAGGCCAATAATCTGAGCAATATCGAGGTTGCCACGTTGTTGCCCGGTGTGCGCGTCAATACCAGTCCTACCAACCACCACCCGCTGCGGCAGATGCAGCTGCAGCGCTGGGAAGGGCAGGGCTGGCATCGGTTCGGCAATATCATCGAGGGGGCGAATATCTGAATGGCGGCGGCCCAAAGGATTGACGAGGCTGACATGCCAGCGTCCTCTGCGGCGATCGTCGTGCTATGCAGGGCTGATAAGCCTGCTGCGAACCAAGAAGGGAAGGCCGGATGATCACACTCTATCATTGCGCCGCGGCGCGTTCGTTTCGTCCGCTCTGGATGCTGGAAGAACTCGGGCTGCCCTATGAGCTGAAAATGCTGCCGTTCCCGCCGCGGGTGTTCGCGAAGGAATATCTTGCGCTCAATCCGCTCGGCACCATTCCCTTCATGATCGACGGCGAAACCAAAATGACGGAGTCTTCGGGCATCTGTCACTATCTCGGCACCCGCTATGGACCGACGCCGCTGATCGTTGGCGTCGATGATCCCGCCTACGGCGCGTTCCTGAACTGGATGTATTTCAGCGATGCGACGCTGACCTTTCCGCAAACGCTGGTGCTCCGCTATAGCCAGCTTGAGCCGGAGGAGAGGCGCAATCCGCAAGTTGCGGGGGACTACGCCAAATGGTTCCTCGGCCGGTTGCGGGTCGTCGAAGCCGCTGCCGGCAAGGCTGAAACGTTGTGCGCCGATCGGTTCACGGCGGCCGATATCGTGATCGGCTATGCGTTGCGGCTTGCCGAAACCATTGGGCTGGCGAAGGATTTCGGGCCCAACGTCGCCGCTTACTGGCAACGCCTGCAGCAGCGCGATGGCTTCAAAAGGGCTGTCGCCGCGGAAGATCTTGCCGGGGTTGAGCAGAAGGTCGCCCGGCGCTCCTGAAAGACCCGGCAACGGCTCCGGCAAATCGCCTGAATCTCCAGTGATCCCCGATATTTGCGCCGGTGACATCCGGCGCGATTGCTGTATTCTGGCAAGGCTCCGTGAGAGAGCCCGCCGGTCAGGCTTGCATGAAGGCGTTTTCCAGCGAAGTGGATACCGGTTCGCGCTTGGAAAACGCGTCAAATAAAGAAGTAGAGCCTCCGATCCAGTCGGAACGGAAAGGCTCAAGATCGCTCCCGGGAGGGACGGGCCATGAATGACGATGTTCGCCGTGAATCCGGTCGGCTGATGCTGATCAGCCCCGAACGGGTGTTCTATGCTGGCCTGCTGGGCAGGCCACGCAAGCGCACCAGCGGCGGATTCAGCGTCTATGCCGCGATGGCAGGGAAGTCTCAAAATCACCGAAGGCAAGTCCGAGGTGATCGGCGAGGTGGCGGTCGTGCCGCCTTATGTGACCCACAGCGTCGAAAGCGTATCTCCCTCGATCATCTGCCTGGTGATTGAGCCGGAAACCGTCGAGCCCTCGGCCCTGGACCGCTTGGGTGCGAGAGTTTCCAGCACGGAATCACACGACATCGCGCGGCGAATTCTTGCCGCGTATGAGACCTTGTGTCTTCAGCGGCGGCGCGCCGGCTTTACCACCGTCGAGTTCGACCGGCTGTTCTTTGGCGAGGGCTTGCCTGACCGCAACATGGACCCGCGCATCCGACAAGCCGCTGCGAGCCTCAATGAATTTTCCGGGAGCAAGATGACGGCCGCCGATTGCGCGGCGTCGGTCAATCTGTCGCCATCCCGCTTCCTGCATCTGTTCAAGGAGCAGACGGGCGTGTCGTTTCGCGCGTTTCGCGCCTGGAAGCGGGCGCGGCATTTACTGCATTTCGTCAACGAAGACATCAATCTCGCGCACCTCGCGCAGGATATCGGCTATCCCGAACTCGACGCATTTCAGTCACTCGATCCGCCGGTTCTATGGATTGCAGCCGCGCGCGATCTTCTCGGGCTCGCGTGATCTGGCGATCTACCGCAGCGATCCCGGCATGCTCGATAATGCCGGTTTCCGCCAGGGGCGGCTGTAATAGCGATCCCTGCCGGCCGATAGCGCGTGGACGCAAGAAGCAGGGTGCTGCGGGACGCATGATCGGCCCCGCACATTTCCGCAAACGAAAACAATCGAAGGCTGCTCCATGAGCGACAAGGCCGTCATCACCTGCTCGCTGAACGGCGTGCTGACCGATCCGAAACAGCATCACGTGCCGGTAACGCCGGAAGAAATGGCGCGTGAGGCCAAGGCAGCCTTCAATGCCGGCGCCAGCGTGATGCATATCCATCTGCGCCAGCAGGCTCCGAACAAGGGGCATTTGCCGTCGTGGGATGTCAGCGTGTCCCGCGAAATCCAGCAGGCGATCCGCGAGGCCTGCCCGGGGGTCATCATCAATCATACCACGGGCACTTCGGGTCCGAATTATTCCGGCGCGCTCGATTGCGTCCGCGAGACCCGGCCCGAGATGGCGGCCTGCAACGCGGGCTCGCTGAATTATCTCAAGGTCAAGAGCGACAACACCTGGGCGTGGCCGCCGATGATGTTCGACAATGCCGTCGAAAAGATCGCGGACTATCTGGCTGTGATGAAGGAAGCCCAAACAATTCCCGAATTCGAATGCTTCGATGTCGGCATCGTGCGTTGCGTCGGAATGTACCGGCAGACCGGCATGTATTCCGGGCCGCTGGAATACAATTTCGTCATGGGCGTCGCCTCGGGCATGCCGGCTGATCCGGAATTGCTGCCGATCCTGCTCAAGCTGAAACTGCCGGAAGCTCACTGGCAGGTGACGGCGATCGGGCGGGCGGAAATCTGGCCGCTGCATCAGCGTTGCGCCGACCTCGGCGGTCACCTTCGCACCGGACTTGAAGATACGTTCTATCAGCCCGACGGCGCCAAGGTGACATCGAACGGCCAGTTGATCGAGAGCATTGCGGCGTGCGCGCGCCGCGCCGGCCGCGAGATCGCCAGTCCGGCCGAAGCGAGGCAGATTTTTGGCATCGCGCATTAGGTTGTGCTGGAACGCGCCAGCTACAGATCATTCCGGGATGCGCCTTTTGGTGCAGTCCGAACTGACCAATCAATCGTGAGTGTTGAGACGGATCGACCCGAGCGGAAGAGGTCAATATGAGCGATCTAGCTGCGACCGGCGGCGTGCCGGGTCCAGGCCGCATCGGCCGGGTGGCGATCGGCGATCTATTGAAACGTGCGGCGCAGCGTTTCCCCGATCGAATAGCGGTCACCGAAGGCGAGCGGCGCGTGACCTTCACCGAGCTCGAGCGCGATGCCAATCGCTTTGCCAATTATCTGGTCGCGCGCGGATTAAAGCCGGGCGAGAAGATTTCGACTGTTTGCAACAATTCGGTTGAGTTCGTCAAAGCGCTGTTCGGCATTCACCGCGCCGGCCTGGTCTGGGTGCCGGTCAACACCATGCTCGGCCCCGCGGATATGGAATATATCCTCGATCATGCCGAAGTGCGCTTCGCGTTGATCGACGACAACCTGCATGCCCAAGCCGATCGGCGCGCGGTGCTGGAGAAGCGTGGCATCGATCTGATAGCGGTCGATCTGACCGGCACGGCCGCCGCGGCGGGTCTTGAGAATTTCAACGATCTGCTGAGCGGCCAATCGGAGGTCGAGCCCGACATTGACTTCGACGACCGCGATCTCGCCATGATCATCTATACCAGCGGCACGACATCGCGTCCCAAGGGCGCGATGCATTGTCATCTCGCGGTGGTGATGGCGGTGATGAGTAACGCCATCGAGATGCATCTGGATCGCAACGACGGCATTACCGGGCAGTTTCCGCTATTCCACTGCGCGGGTCATGTGCTGTTGCTAAGCTATCTCTCGGTCGGCGGACGCATGGCATTGATGCGCGGCTTCGACCCGGTCGCGTGCATGGACGCGATCGTGCGCGACAAGCTAACGGTGTTTGTCGGCTTGTCGCTGATGTATCAGGCCATCCTCGATCATCCGCGCCGCAGGGAATACGACCTGTCGGGCCTGAAGGCTTGCATCTACACCATGGCGCCGATGGGCCGTCCGCTGCTGGAGCGCGCGATCGCGGACATGTGCCCCAATTTTGTGCTGAGCAGCGGCCAGACCGAAATGTATCCGGCCACGACGATGTCGCAGCCTGACCGGCAGCTGAAACGTTTCGGCAATTACTGGGGCGAATCCCTGATCGTGAACGAGACCGCCATTATGGACGACGACGGCCATCTGCTGCCACGGGGCCAGGCCGGCGAACTGGTGCATCGGGGGCCCAATGTCATGATGGGTTATTACAAGGACCCCAAAGCAACCGAAGAGGCACGAAAATTCGGCTGGCATCACACCGGCGACCTCGCGCTGATCGACGAGCACGGCGAAGTGCTGTTCCTCGACCGCAAGAAGGACATGATCAAGTCCGGCGGCGAGAACGTCGCGTCCGTCAAAATCGAGGAGACGCTGCTCGCTCACCCCGCCGTGCAGAACGCCGCCGTGGTCGGGCTGCCGCATCCGCAGTGGGGCGAGGCGGTGTCGGCGTTTGTCAAATTGAAGCCGGGCGCCCAGGCGGATGAAGCGGCGATCGCCGAACATTGCCGCAAGCACCTTGGCGGCTTTCAGATCCCGAAGCTGGTGAGAATCCTGGACGAAATGCCGATGACCGCGACCGGCAAATTGCGCAAGGTCGAGTTGCGCCAGGCGTATGGTGGGTATTTTGCGGAAAAGAGCGCTGATGTCGCTTGAGCAACTCCGGAATGACGAAGGCAATTAGTCCCCATGGCCATCCTTAAATCGACGATCGCGCCTTCCAGCGAAGCCTACAAGGCCAATCGCGCCGGGATGCTGGCGCTCATTTCGCGGATGCGTGCGCTGGAAGAGCGAACGCGCGCGGCATCGGCCGCCGCCAAGGATCGGTTTCACAAGCGAGGACAGTTGCTGCCGCGCGAGCGGGTGGCACTGGTGCTTGATCCCGGCTCACCCTTTATCGAGCTGTCGACATTGGCGGGATACATGTTCGATGTTCCCGACGCCGACAGGAGCGTGCCCGGCGGGGGCGTCATCGCCGGCATCGGGTTCGTCGCCGGAATCCGCTGCATGGTCAGCGCCAATGATTCCGGCATCGACGCCGGCGCGCTGCAGCCTTACGGCCTCGACAAGACGCTGCGGGTGCAGGAACTGGCGCTTGAGAACAAGCTGCCCTATGTGCAACTGGTCGAAAGCGCCGGCGCCAATCTGCTGCGCTACCGCGTCGAGGATTTCGTGCGCGGCGGCAACATCTTTCGCAATCTGGCGCGGCTATCGGCGGCCGGACTGCCGGTGGTTACGGTCACGCATGGTTCGTCGACGGCGGGCGGCGCCTACCAGACCGGGCTATCGGATTACATTGTGATGGTGCGCGGCCGGACCCGGGCCTTTCTTGCAGGGCCGCCGCTGTTGAAGGCGGCGACCGGAGAAATCGCCACCGAGGAAGAACTCGGCGGCGCCGAGATGCACACCAGTATTTCAGGTCTTGGCGACTATCTCGCCGAAGACGATCGCGATGCGCTGCGGATTGCGCGCGACATCATGGCCAATCTGGAATGGGACCGGCCGAACCCGGACCAAACATCGCACCGCCCGCCGCGTCATGACCCCGAGGAATTGCTGGGCATCATGGCGATGGACCACAAGCGGCCGGTCGATATGCGCCAGGTGATCGCGCGTATCATCGACAATTCCGATTTCACCGAGTTCGGCTCCAATTACGGTCCCGCTACCGTGTGCGGTCATGCGCGGATCGAAGGTCAGGCGATCGGGATCATCACCAACAACGGTCCGCTCGATCCGGCCGGCGCCAACAAGGCCACGCATTTCATTCAGGCCTGCTGCCAGTCGCGCACGCCGCTGCTCTATCTGAACAACACCACCGGCTACATGGTCGGCCGCGCCTACGAGGAAGCCGGCATGATCAAGCACGGCTCGAAGATGATTCAGGCCGTGACCAGCGCCAGCGTACCGCAGATTACGATTTACTGCGGTGCATCGTTCGGCGCCGGCAATTACGGCATGTGCGGACGCGGGTTTCACCCTCGATTTTGCTTTTCCTGGCCCAATGCCAGGACCGCCGTGATGGGTGGCGAGCAGGCGGCCGAAACCATGGCAATCGTGACCGAGGCCGCCGCGATACGGCGCGGCAAGCCGGTCGAAAAGGACAAGCTCGATCAGATGAAGGCGCAAATCATCGGCGTGTTCGACGGCCAGATGGATGTATTCTCGACCAGCGCGCGCGTGCTCGACGACGGTGTGATCGATCCGCGCGATACCCGCGCGATATTGGCTGAAGTGCTGGCGATCTGCCGCGAGGCCGAACTACGCTCGCCGCAGCGCATGCAGTTTTCGGTCGCACGGCCATGAACGGCGGATCGATGAAGCGCAGGCCGTTCCGCAATATCCTGATCGCCAATCGCGGCGAGATCGCGCTGCGGATCATGCGCACCGCGCGCCGTCTCGGCTATGGCGTGGTCGCGGTCTATTCGGATGCCGATCGCGATGCGCTGCATGTGCGTTGTGCGGATCAGGCTATCCGCATCGGCGAACCGCTGCCGGCGCAATCCTATCTCAGGGTCGAGGCGATCATAGCCGCGGCAAAGGCTGCCGGGGCCGACGCGGTTCATCCCGGTTACGGCTTTCTGGCCGAGAACGAAGACTTCGCGAGAGCGTGCCGGGATGCGGGCCTGGTGTTTATCGGGCCCTCGCCGGAAGCGATCAAGGCGATGGGCAACAAGGCCGGCGCCAAGACCATCATGCAGGCCGCCGGCGTGCCCTGTGTTCCCGGTTATCAGGGCGCCGATCAGAGTGACGCTGTGATGTTGGCGGAAGCGAAGAACATCGGATTCCCGTCATGATCAAGGCCGTCGCCGGCGGCGGCGGTCGCGGCATGCGGCTGGTCGCCGACGCGGCGGCGTTTCCGGATTCGTTGCGCAGCGCCCGATCCGAGGCTCAGGGCGCGTTCGGCGATCCGACTGTGATTCTGGAGCGCGCGATCGTTGATCCGCGCCACATCGAGATCCAGGTGTTCGGCGACGCTTACGGCCATGCCATTCATCTCGGCGAGCGCGACTGCTCGGTGCAGCGGCGGCATCAGAAGCTGATCGAGGAAGCGCCGTCTCCGGCGGTGTCACCGGAATTGCGGGCGCGGATGGGGGCGGTCGCGGTCGCCGCGGTGAAGTCGATCGGATATGAGGGCGCCGGCACGCTCGAATTCCTGCTCGATGCCAGCGGCGAATTCTTTTTCATGGAAATGAATACGCGCCTTCAGGTCGAGCATCCGGTCACTGAGGCGATCACCGGGCTCGATCTCGTCGAGTTGCAATTGCGCGTCGCCAGCGGCGAGCCGCTCGGACTTCGACAACAAGATATTCAATTCTCCGGTCATGCGATCGAGGTGCGGTTGTGTTCGGAGGATGCCGGACAGGATTTCATGCCGCAGTCCGGCCGCATGGCGCTGTGGGAAATGCCCGATGAGCTCCGCGTCGAGCACGCGCTGCAATCCGGTTCCGAGATTCCGCCGTTCTATGATTCGATGATTGCGAAGCTGATCAGCCATGGGGCAACCCGCGACGAGGCGCGGCGCAAGCTCATTCATGGCCTTGAGCAAGCATGCGCATTCGGCGTCACAACCAATCAGGCCTTTCTCGCCGCTTGCCTGCGGCATCCCGTCTTCGCCGCCGGCGAGGCGACGACGGCGTTTATCGGAAAACATCGCGACCAGTTGCTGGCGCCGGATAGCGCAGCGGAAGCTGCGGATATCGCTTTGGCGGGTTTGTTGCTCTACGTCACCGATCCCGACGCGCGGCCATGGCGAAAGGGGCGGACGCTCGCGGCGACCTTCCCGATCGCGGCTCGCATCGAGCTCCATCACGGCATCCACGATCTCGAAATCGTGCGCGAACGCGCCGGCGATTATGCCGCCAATTTCGATGGCCGCGAGCATCGATTTGAAATCGAGGAACTGGGTCGTGATACGATTCGCTTCCGCATCGACGGCCTCATGGAATCGGCACGGTTCCTGCGCGACGGCGACCGGCTTTATATCCAGCACCGAGGCAGCGCGCTGCCGGTGCGCGATCTGACCCGGTCGGCGCCGGCGGCCACGGCCTCCACGGAGAGCGACGGCAAGGTTCGCGCGGCGATGAACGGCCGTGTGGTCGCGGTACTGGTCAGGCAGGGTGAGCGTGTAGAAGCCGGTCAGCCGGTGATGACGCTGGAAGCGATGAAAATGGAACATGTGCATGCGGCGCCGGTCGCCGGCACGATTTCCGCCATCGACGTCGTCGAGGGCGAGCAGGTGACGACCGGGAAAATCGTCGCCGAGATCGAGGTAGACGCGCCCAAAACCTGATGGACGCATCGGCTTTTGATGGCGCGGTTGACGATGGCCGGGCCTCCCCGTAGATGCATCGCATGATTCCGTGGTTGCAGATCGATACCACACGCGTGCCGGGCGCCGACGTCGAACTTCGCCTGATGCGACGGGGTGACGAATTCTCGATGATGCTGGGCCAGAACGAGCTGATGAGCAGCCGTCTCAGCGGATCCGAGGAGGCGCTTGCTACGCTTGCCTGCAAGCGAATCGAGGCCGTCAAACGCCCGCATTTGCTGATCGGCGGATTGGGCATGGGGTTCACGCTGCGCGCCGCGCTGGCGGTGCTGGGAAGCGACGCGCGCATCGTGGTAGCGGAGCTGGTGCCCGCCGTGATCGCCTGGGCGCGAGGTCCGATGGCCGCCATTTTCGGCGACTGCCTGACGGATCCGCGCGCGGACATTCGGGAGGCGGATGTCGTCGAAATGGTTCAATCCCACAAGTCGGCGTTCGATGCGATCCTGCTCGATGTCGATAACGGTCCGGAAGCTTTGATCCGCAAAGCCAATGATGCGTTGTACGATCTGAAGGGATTAAAGGCGATCCTTCGGGCGCTACGGCCTGGCGGCGTGCTGGCCGTCTGGTCGTCGGGGCCGAATTCGTCGTTTTCCAAGCGGCTTCGCAATGCTGGTTTCGATGTCAATGAGGTTGCCATCCGCGCCACGACAAAACGCAGCGGCGCGCGCCATGTGATCTGGTTTGCGACCAAGCCCGGCGGCGCGGGCTAATTTGCCGATGCGGCGGATCCGCAAATTCTTGCCGCTGCGATGCCACGCGCGCCCATCGCTTCACAGGATTCGAGACGTCCTGTCGCCCCAGTAACGGTCGCGCAACAGCCGCTTGTAGAGCTTTCCGGTTGGAAGCCGCGGCAGTTCCGCCTCGAAGTCGATCGAGCGCGGTACCTTCTGCCGCGACAGCGACTGGCTGCAAAACAAAATCAGCTCCTGCGCGAGGTCCGGCCCCGGCGCGATCCCCGGCATCGGCTGCACGACGGCTTTCACTTCCTCTCCGAGATCGGGATTCGGGACGCCGAACACGGCGGCGTCCGCGATCTTGGGATGGGTGATCAGCAGGTTCTCGCATTCCTGCGGGTAAATGTTGACGCCACCGGAAATGATCATGAAGGTCGCGCGATCGGTCAGATAGAGAAAGCCGTCGCCGTCGACATAACCGACGTCGCCGACGGTGCTCATGCTTCCATCGGGTGAGCGCGCCTCGCGGGTCTTGTTCGGATCGTTGAAATATTCAAACGCGGTCGCGGTCTTGAACCAGATCGTGCCCGGCGTACCGCCGGGGCAGGGCTGCATCGCCTCATCGAGGATATGAAGTTCGCCGAGCAGGACCTTGCCGACGGTGCCTCTGTGCGCCAGCCATTCGGCGCTATTGCAGGCGGTAAACCCAAGCCCTTCGGTGGCGCCGTAATATTCGTGGATGATCGGGCCCCACCATTCGATCATGTCTTCCTTCACCTTCGCCGGGCACGGTGCCGCCGCGTGGATCGCGATCTCGAGCGAGGACAGGTCGTAACGCGTTCGCACCGCCTCCGGCAGCTTCAGCATCCGCGAAAACATGGTCGGCACCAGCTGGCTATGGGTCACGCCCCAGTTCTGGATCAGCTCGAGATAGCGCTCCGGATCGAAGTTCTCCATGATGATGGCGGTGCCGCCCATCCGGATCGTGAGGTTGACGGCCGCCTGCGGAGCTGAGTGATACAGCGGCGCAGGCGACAGATAGATCATGCCTTCGCGATATTGCCAGATCTTCTGCAGAAAATCGAATAGCGGCAGTTGTTGTGACGGCGGCTGCACTGGCAGCGGCCGGAGGATGCCCTTCGGGCGGCCGGTGGTGCCCGAAGAATAAAGCATGGCGGTGCCGATACATTGGTCCGCGATCGGGGTCTTGGGTAACCCGGCCGTGGCCTGCTGCAGGCCGACAATGCGTTCGCTTTCGCTCTCACCGTCGACAACGATGCAGAGTTCGACTTTGGGGCACTCCTTGAGGGCCTCGCGTGCAATCTCCAGCTTGGCAACGGATGTGAAGAGGATCCGAGATTCGCTATTGGCGACGATGTAGGCGAGTTCGTTTGCCGTCAGGTACGAGTTTACGCAGGTGTAATATAATCCCGACTTCTCGCCCGCGCCGCAGGCTTCAAGATAGCGGCTGTTGTTTTCCATGAAGATGGCATAGTGGTCGAGCCGCTTGAGACCTCGATTGCGAAGCAGATGCGCCAGGCGATTGCTGCGCGCTTCGAGTTCGGCATAGGTCACGGTCTCGCCCGACCCCGCCATGATGAAGGCGGGTTGCAGGGGACGGAGATGAGCGTGCTTGCCAGTATACATCGTTCCTCCAAGGTCTTTATGCGGCCAGAACAAGAATTTCGCGTACCTGCGCCGGGCCTTCGATCTTGCGCGGGTTGCGCGGGATCCATGGTGTCCCCATAGCCTGCTGCGCGATCCGTTCGAAATGTTCCGGCCCGATCCTGACGTCCTGCAGACTGCGCGGCAGCCCGAGGTCGCGGATAAAACTATCCAGTACGTCGCCGGCGTCCTGGCCGGGCTTTCCCATCGCGGCGGACACCAGCGCCTGGCGCTCGGCGTTGTCGGGCTTGTTCCAGCGCATCACCGACGGCAGCATGACGCAGGATGTGTATCCGTGAGGTACGCCGAAAACCGCGCCGAGCACATAACCGATGCCGTGGCTTGCCCCCATCGGCACCCCCGCAGATAACGGTCCCATCGAGAGCCAGGTGCCGATCTGGCAATCCATCCGGGCGTCGAGATCGTTGGGATCGGCCTTCACGCGTGGCAGCGCTTGCGTCAGCATCGAAAGCCCCTTCAGCGCCTGCGCATCGGCGTAAGGATGCGCCTCGCGCGAACACAGGCCCTCGACGCAATGGTCGACGGCGCGAATGCCGGTCGACAGCCACAGCCATTCGGGCGTGTGCAGGGTCACGGCGGGATCGAGGATCACGGCGCGCGGCATCACCAGATCATGACGCAGCATTTCCTTGACCTTGGTGCGCTGGTCGGTGACGCCGGCGAGCGCACTGAATTCGCCGCCGGCAATCGTCGTCGGCACGCTGATCTGACGCACCGAAGGTGCCGTCATCGGCGGCACGACGCCCCTGTTCGCCCGGACCCTATCGATGTCATCGACGGAGCGAACGTCGTTGGCGAGGCAAATCTGCACCGCCTTGGCGCCATCGGTGATCGAGCCGCCGCCGACGGTAACGATCAGGTCGGCCTTGGCGGCGCGGGCCTGCTCGGCGGCAGCAATGACGGCTTCGCGCGGGGTATGCGGCGGCATCGCATCGAAGGTGGCGGCGCAGCGCGCCCCCAGGCTGTTGCGGATTTTCTCGATCTCGTCGGTCTCGCGGTTGAGGGTGCCGCTGACCATCAGAAAGGCGCGGCTGGCGCCGCAGACGGTCCATTTGCTCGACCACCGCCGCGGCAGCGGGACG
This sequence comes from uncultured Pseudomonadota bacterium, assembly GCA_963725555.1. GTDB lineage: Bacteria > Pseudomonadota > Alphaproteobacteria > Rhizobiales > Xanthobacteraceae > Bradyrhizobium. Next base: position 91,436 of record CAVRYV010000010.1, read on the forward strand.
CCCGAAAACAACCTCGTCCATGGCGCCGAAAACAACACGTCCCTGGTGCACGTACTTGTCCTCCCGAGGCAATTTGGCTTTGTTGGCAGCCTTGAACACAGGTTAGCGGAGTAAATTCAGAACGTCATGCCCGAAGATGAAGCCGTTGGACTTCCCGTTCCGCCGCGAGGCCCGGTGCTTTATGGCCGCTATGCTTCGCCCTTTGTGCGGCGCGTCGCGGTGACGTTACAACTTTACGGCGTGGTCTATCGCCATCAGCCGTTGATGCCGTTCGGGCCGGACAAAGCGGAACTCGCCAAGTTCAATCCGATCGCCCGGGTGCCGGCGCTGCGGCTCGAGGACGGCGAGATGCTGATCGACAGCTCCGTCATCCTTGACCATCTCGATCAGCTGGTGGGGCCGCCGCGTGCGCTGATCCCGGCCGCGGGCGCGGCGCGCCGCCGCGTGCTGACCCTGCTTGCGGTCGCGCTCGGCGCTAACGAAAAGTTGGTCGCCGGTCTCTATGAGCGGCATTTCCGGCCGCGCGAAGCTTGGCATGGGCCATGGCTGGACATCTGCGATCGCCAGGCGCGGGACGGCTTTGCGTGGCTCGACGCTCAGTTTGCCGGACCTTGGTTCACGGGGTCGGAGATGACGCAGGCCGATATCACGGTCGCAGTGTTCTGGCTGTTCGGGCGCACAAAACGGCCACGCTTCTTCGAAGCGCTGCGCTGCGAACGGCTCGAGGCGCTGGCGGAGCGGTTGCGGGAGACGCCGGCATTCCAGGCCACATTGCCGGAGCCGGAGACGTTGCCGGCAGAGTTGACTTGAACTTCCCTGATGCGCCATCGCGCATCCGAAGTGTAGCGCGGCGCAGCTACTGGATGACCACCCTAGGTCAATAACTTCGCGATCTCTTCGACCGAAGCACTCTGATCCGATAGCAGCATTTCCTCCGCCAGCCGCTCCCAGGCCCCTTCATTGGGCGCCAGCGGATCTTGTGGGCTCAAGCGATGTTCAAGCACAAACCTCGCATACAAGGCCCGGCATGGGTCGGCGCCAGCCTGCGCTGCTTCCCATGTCATGAGAATGGCGCTGGTGACGTGATAGAGCGCGCTGGCCGCAAGCCGCGCCGTATGCTCCAGGGCAGGTTCGGCGGCGACGCGCTCGGCAAAAGCAAGCGTCCGGTCAAGCACAAGGCCGAGGCGGTCACGGAAGGACGCTGGCATCGACGTGGCCTCGTCCAGCAACTTCCTGAGCGCGGTTTCCAGCGTCAGATGAGCGTGGCTCTTGCCGACTGCCCGCGTGATAATATCGAGGGCGTTGATGTTGCTGGTGCCTTCCCAGAGCACGCCGATATGGGCATCCCGGATCAGCCGCGCATGCACCCACTCCTCGATGTAGCCGTTGCCGCCGCGAACTTCCATGGCGCCGGTGGCGACCGGAATGTTGTCGCGGCAGGCGCGAAACTTGAGCAGCGGCGTCAGGATTTGCAAAATGCTTTCGGCATCCTTCGAGCCGGCATTGGCGCGATCCATGGCGCTCGCGGTAAACAGGAACATCGACAGCGATTGTTCGACCGGAACGGCGATCTTCAGAAGCTGGCGGCGGAGCAGGGGATATTCGATAATGGTCTTGCCGAACGCTTTCCGCGTTCTTGCGCAAACCAGCGCCTCGTTGACGCAGCGTCGCATCATCGCTGCGGCCCGAACACCGTGCGACAGCCGCGACAAATTGACCTGCTCCATCATCTGCTTGAGACCGCGACCGGCATCGCCGACCAGATAGGCGACAGCGCCCTCAAGGCGAATCTCGCCGCTCGCCATCGACCGGGTGCCCAACTTGTCCTTGAGGCGAACGATGCGATAGGCGTTGCGGCGGCCGTCCTTCAACCGGCGGGGCAGCGCAAATAATGCGAGGCCGCTGGTGCCAGCAGGCGCGCCTTCCGGACGCGCCAGCAGAAGTGCGACATCCGCGTCGGCGTGTGAGCAGAACCACTTGTCACCATAGAGCCGCCACACGGCGTCCTCGCAGCGGGCGATGGTTTCGATCGCGCCGACGTCGGAGCCGCCGGCGCGCTCCGTCATGAACTGCGTGCCCTTCCACATCGTGGCGACGTCGCCCGACAACATTTTCGGCAACAAATAATCCTGCAGTTCGGCGCTGGCGAATTTGCGGATCAGATGGATCGAGGTGTCGGTCACGCTGATCGGGCACATCAACCCGAATTCGGCCTGCACGAACAGATATTGCAGCGCGTACTTGGCGACCGCCGGCAGCGGACGATCCATGCCCACAGCGCCAGCCCGATGGCTCATCGCGTGAAACTGGAAATCGCCGAAGGCGATGGCTTCCATTTCGCGGTAGGATGAATGGTAGTCGATCCAGTCCTCGTCGCGGCCAAAGCGGTCGCGTGCGTTGAGCACCGGCGGATGCTTGTCGGCGGTGCGAGCCAGTTGATCGAGCCTGCCCCCGGCCAGCGCGCCGAGGCGCTGGAAATGCGGTTCGAGCCGCTGAAAATCATCGGGCTTCAGATAAAGCGGGAGCAGACCGCGCAGGCCGCGATCGATCGCATAAAAATTCTGCCCGGCGCAATCCAGGGCGAGATGACCCGCGCCACGATCGAAATCCTGCGCGTCGTCGAAAGATTTGTGTGAGGGAAGCGCGTGCATGTCTTGACCTCGCTCCGGATCGCATGATGGGCGCCATGGCGCACGGTTCACTGCGAAACGCGCCAGGATCGCGCCGAGGGATCCATATCGATTCCCGCGACTATTACATCACTATTGAACCGTTCGGTATCTTGTTTCGCAAGACCGCTCGCCAATTCATGATTATTTCGCTTGATCCCGGCCGGTTCTTGAACAGACTGGCAGCAGGTCTCATCTTGGTTCGGCCGCGATGTCGATGGCCGCCTCGATCGATCGCAGCGTAAGTGCAGAGGAGAGGCAATTGAGCGCGACTGAGAGATCGGAGCGTTTAACTCAAAGTGTGGTGTTCAACGTACGTTCGTTCTGCGACCTCAGGCCGTTGATCGTGCTGCTGGCCGTCGCCTTGTCCGGCTGCGGCGATAAGCCGCCGCAACCGGTCGCTGGCCCGCCTCCCGTCACGGTCGCGCAACCGACCAAACGCACGGTAACGGATTGGGACGAATTCACCGGACGGTTCGAAGCTGTGGAGGAAGTCCAGGTTCGCGCTCGGGTCGGCGGATTCGTCACCAGTGTGGAATTTCGTGACGGCGCGTTCGTCAATACCGGCGATCTTCTCTATGTCATCGATGCCCGCCCATTTGAGGCGGTGGCCGAGCAGGCTGACGGCCAACTCGCGGACGCGCGCGCCAAGGCGGAGCTTGCCAAACGCGAACTCGACCGCGGCCTGACCCTGGTCCAGACCAGCGCGGTTTCCGAACAGGTCGTCGATCAGCGTCGCCAGGCCTTGCAGGCGGCTCACGCCGCCGAGACGGTGGCCGAAGGCTCACTGAAGGCCGCCCAGCTCAATGTCGAGTTCACCCATGTGGTGGCCCCGATCGGCGGCCGGGTCAGTCGTCACCTTGTCAGTGTTGGCAATCTTGTGCAGGGCAGCGATGGCGGTTCGACGCTGCTGACATCAATCGTCTCGCTCGATCCGATCTACATCTATTTCGACATGGATGAGGCGACCTATCTCAAATACAACCGGCTCTTTTTCGAAGGCAAGCGGCCGAGTTCGCGCGAGACCCCGAATCCCGTCCAGGTGACGCTGACTGGCGAAGCCAAACCGTCCCATGACGGCAAGATGGATTTCCTCGACAACCGGCTGGATCTTTCGACCGGTACGCTACGCGGGCGGGCCGTCGTCCCGAACAAGGATTTTTCCGTGCTGCCGGGACAGTTCGGCCGCGTCCGTCTGATCGGAAGCGCGCCCTATGAAGCGTTGCTGTTGCCGGATACGGCGATCGCGACCGATCAGTCGCGCAAGATCGTTTTCGTGGTCAAGGACGACGACACGGTGGAGGCCAGGGCGGTGGCCCTGGGGCCACTAGACGATGGTTTGCGCGTGATCCGCGAAGGCTTAAAGCCGGAAGACCGGGTCATCGTCGAAGGCCTGCAGCGTGCGCGTGTCGGGGCCAAGGTCAGTCCGCATGCCGCCAAGCCCAGTCCGGCCGGTGGCAAGACATGAATCTCGGCCAGCTCTCCATCAATCGGCCAATCCTGGCGATGGTACTGTCGATCGTGCTGTTGATCGTCGGCGCCATTGCCTACACCACGCTGCCGGTCGCTGAATATCCGCAAGTGGTGCCGCCAACGGTTGTCATTACCACGCAATATCCCGGGGCTTCCGCGCAAACCGTTTCCGACACGGTCGCGGCGCCGATCGAACAGCAGATCAACGGCGTCGAGGACATGCTCTACCTCTACAGCCAGGCGACCTCGAACGGCCAGCTCACGATCACGGTGACATTCAAGCTCGGCACCGATCTCGACAAGGCGCAGGTGCTGGTGCAGAACCGCGTCGCGATTGCGCAGCCGCAGCTCCCGGAAGAGGTGCAGCGAAACGGCGTCGTCACACAGAAGAACAGTCCGGACATCTTGATGGTCGTGTTCATGCTGTCGCCGGACGACAGCCACGACCAGCTCTATATCAGCAACTACGCGCTGCTTCAGGTTCGCGACCAGCTGCTTCGGCTGGACGGGATCGGCGACATCCAGATTTTCGGCGCGCGCGATTACTCGATGCGCCTGTGGCTCGATCCCGACAAGATCGCCACCCTTGGAATGACCGCGGGTGACGTGATGGCGGCGATCCGCGCCCAGAACCTGCAGATCACCGGGGGCCAGCTCGCGGCGCCGCCGATCGCGGACCGTGCCTTCCAGCCCAATCTCACCTTCACCGGCCGGTTGAAAGATGTTCAGCAGTTTGAAAACATCGTCGTCAAGGCCGGCGGCGATGGCCGCACGGTGCGGTTGCGCGATGTCGCCCGGATTGAATTGGGTGCGCTGGACTACACCACCAACAGTTTTCTGCTTCGGAAGTCCGCGGTGGCGATGCTGGTGACGCAGCGCCCGGGCTCAAATGCACTGGCGACGGCGAAAAACATTTCCAATGCGATGGTCAAGTTGAAAGCCAGCTTTCCCGAAGGGCTCGACTATAATATCGGCTACAATCCGACCGAGTTCATCGCCCAGTCGGTCAGCGAGTTGATCAAGACCATCTATGAGGCGATGGCGCTCGTCGTCATCGTCGTGCTGGTCTTCCTGCAGGGCTGGCGTCCTGCGATTATTCCCATCGTGGCGATCCCGGTGTCGCTGGTCGGCACTTTTGCGGCGATGGCTGCGCTCGGTTTCGCGATCAACAATCTGACCCTGTTCGGTCTCGTGCTCGCGGTCGGCATCGTGGTCGATGACGCGATCGTGGTGGTCGAAAATGTCGAGCGGCATCTTCGCGATGGCATGAGCCGGCGCGACGCGGCGTTACGGACTATGGAGGAAGTTGGCGGCGCACTGGTTTCGATTGCGCTGGTGCTATGCGCCGTGTTTGTGCCGACAGCGTTCCTGGGCGGCATTTCCGGCCAGTTCTTTCAGCAATTCGCCATCACCATCGCCGTGGCGACCGCGATTTCGTGCTTCTGCTCGCTGACGCTGTCGCCCGCATTGGCGTCGCAAATTCTGCAGCCGCATGCAGAGAAGCGGCCGCCGGCGAGTTGGAACCTGATCGGGCGCGGTTGGGAAAGCTTCACCGGTTTTTTCAACCGCGGCTTCGATCGGCTGTCCAACGGCTATGGCAGCGCCGCTGGCTTTGTGATCAGGCATTCGGCGGTGATGCTCCTGGTCTATGTGGCGTTGATCGGTGGCGCCGGGTGGCTGCTCGCGACCACCTCGCAAGGATTTATTCCGGCGCAGGATCGCGGCTATGTCATCGTCTCGGTGCAACTGCCCGGCGCGGCCTCGCTGGCGCGGACGACCGAGGTCGTCCGCCAGATCGAAAAGATTGCGCTCGACACGCCTGGTATCATTCGCGTGGCGGTCTTCGCCGGTCTGTCCGGCGCAACACGAACCCAAGCCAGCAACGCGGCGGCGCTGTTCCCGGTATTCGAAGAGCCGGAGTTGCGTCTGAAAAAGGGGCTGACGGCGGCGGCGATCACGGGCGAGCTGCGAAAGCGGCTTTCCGCCCTTGAGGGCGCCTTCATCATTGTCATTCCGCCGCCTTCGATTCCAGGCATCGGCACCGGCGGCGGCTTCACCATGCGCATCCAGGATCGCCAGGGCCGTGGTCCCGAATTGCTGGCGGCGGCCACCGACGAACTTGTCGGTGCGGCGCGCAAGGCGCCCGGACTGACCTCGGTGTTTTCTCCGTTCACTGCGAACACACCGCAAGTCTTCGTCGATATCGATCGCATCAAGGCGCAAAAGCTCGGCGTACCGATCCAGGGCGTGACGGATGCGATCGAGACTTATTTCGGTTCCACCTACGTTAACGACTTCAATATTCTCGGTCGCACCTATCACGTCACCGCGCAGGCCGATCTGCCATTCCGCAAGGAAACCGCCGATCTCGCCCGGCTGCGAACCCGCAATGCGGCGGGTGACATGGTGATGCTCGGCAGCGTGGTGAGCTTCAACGATATCTCGGGGCCGGATCGCGTGGCGCGCTACAACCTTTATCCGTCATCCGAATTGCAGGGCGATACGCTTCCGGGGACCAGTTCGGCGACGGCGATTGCAACCATGAAGCAATTGGCGGAACAGACGCTGCCCAGCGGATTTTCCTACGAATGGACCGACCTTTCCTATCAGCAGGTTACCGGCGGCAATTCCGGTCTCTATGTCTTTCCGATATGCGTCCTGTTCGTGTTTCTGGTGCTGGCCGCGCAGTATGGCAGCTGGAGCCTCCCGTTTGCGGTCATCCTGATTGTGCCGATGTGTCTGCTCGCCGCCACTATCGGCGTGCGGATCATGGGGCAAGACGTCAACATCCTGACCCAGATCGGCTTTGTTGTTCTGGTCGGTCTCGCCGCAAAGAACGCGATCCTGATCGTGGAGTTCGCCCGCGACATCGAACTTGAGGGCCGGGGCCGCCTGGACGCCGTTATCGAAGCCTGCCGGCTGCGGCTGCGGCCGATTTTGATGACTTCGTTTGCGTTCATTCTTGGCGTGCTTCCGCTGGTGGTTTCATCGGGCTCAGGATCGGAAATGCGTCAGGCGGTTGGCGTCGCCGTGTTCTTCGGCATGCTCGGCGTGACCGTGTTCGGTCTGGTCTTCACGCCGATCTTCTACGTGCTGGTCCGGAACCTGGCTGATCGGTCGCAGCGGCAATCGCCGGCTCCAACCGCTTAGTGGCGTTATAAAACATCCTGCATCAAAAGAGCTTTGGGGAGACGGATATGAAATCTGGATTGTTGGCAGCCGTCGCGGCAGGCGGCCTCTTGCTGGCGCTGCCGGCTTCAGCGCAAGGCGTCAAGATCGGCATTCTGAACGATCAGTCCGGGGTCTACGCGGATTACGGCGGCAAATATTCCGTCGAGGCAGCCAAGATGGCGATCGAGGATTTTGGCGGCAGCGTGCTTGGCCAGCAAATCGAGATGATCTCGGCGGATCATCAAAACAAACCCGATCTTGCCACCAGCATTGCGCGCCGCTGGTACGACGTCGAAGGCGTCGACATGATCACCGAACTGACCACGTCGTCGGTGGCGCTGGCGGTGCAAGAGCTGTCAAAGGAAAAGAAGAAAATCGACATCGTTGTGGCGGCCGCGACTTCCCGCATTACCGGCGATGCCTGCACGCCTTATGGCTTCCACTGGGCTTTCGATACGCACGCGCTCGCCGTGGGCACGGGCGGTGCGCTGACCAAAGCCGGCGGCGATACCTGGTTCTTCCTGACCGCCGACTATGCTTTCGGTTATTCGCTTGAAAAAGATACCGGCGACATCGTCACGGCCAACGGTGGCAAGGTGCTTGGCTCGGTCCGCGTTCCCCTCAACTCATCGGATTTCTCCTCGTTTCTTTTGCAGGCGCAGAGCTCGAAAGCAAAAATCATCGGGCTTGCCAATGCCGGTCTCGACACCAGCAATTCGATCAAGCAGGCGGCTGAATTTGGCATCGTCAAGGGCGGCCAGAAGCTCGCCGGACTGCTGCTGACGCTGTCGGAAGTCCACGGCCTCGGTCTTGAGGCCGCGCAAGGCCTGGTGCTGACGGAAGGCTTCTATTGGGACCGCGACGACAAGTCGCGCGAATTCTCGGAGCGCTTCATGAAGCGAACCGGACGGATGCCCAATATGATCCAGGCCGGAACCTATTCGGCGACGCTGCAATATCTGAAGGCTGTCAAAGCAGCCGGCACCAAAGATTCCGACGCCGTGGTCAAAAAGCTCAAGGAGCTTCCGGTTGACGACATGTTCGCCCAAGGCGGCAAGGTTCTGGCCAACGGGCGCATGGTGCACGACCTTTATCTGTTCGAGGTCAAGAAGCCGTCGGAGTCGAAGAAGCCATGGGATTATTACAAGCAACTCGCTGTGGTACCGGGCGACCAGGCATTCCCCTCCGCCAAGGACAGCGGTTGCCCGCTGACAAAATAGGGAAATGTGCGGAGGACGGCGCTGCCCCCATGTGCGGCAGTCGCCGTCCTTGATCGCTTTGAGCTCAGGCGATTTGGTTCATTCTGCTTTCGAATTGGGATGGCTATCCCGCGTTATCATCCATGAACGAGGCGCCAGACGATGGCGCCCAACGCACCCAGCCAGAGCAGGCCAGCCGCCGCGGCCTGAATCCCAAAGCCGGTGCCGCGTTTGTTGGCGGCTTGCGAATAGCCGGTTATGTAGAGGATGCGGCCGGCGATCCAGACGAGGCCCAGCGCGGCCGCGATTCCATCGCTGACATAGACCGCAAACAGCCACAGCGAGGGCAGAAAAATCGGCATCCATTCCAGGGTGTTCATCTGAACGCGAAACACCCGTTCGAAATCGGGATTGCCCGATATCGCCGGCGCCTTGGATGCCGGACACCGTGCGCGCCTTTGACACCTGGATGCCGGTAAACAGGTAAAGCAGGATGGCAAGGCAAGTAACGATAGCCGTGAAATGAAACATCAATGGGATCCCTTTTGAACAATTCCTCGTTCTCAATAGCCGGTCATCTCCAGATATCCTACCCCGGCGTGACTGCCTTCAAAGCTGATCGGACCCTCCCAATAGGGAAAGCTGGTCCCCATCCAGCTCTTTGCGTTCAGCGGAATGCTCTTGATGTGCACGCCGCGGGTCGGAATATCGATGCGCCATGCAGTCGGTACTCTTCGGCCCTCGACTTCGGTCGACACTATCGGGGTCATGTCGATGTCGGCGGAGGCGATCTGTTCGCTCCTGCCGTCGTGCGAAATCAAGTTGCCGGAACAGTAATTGTTGCCATCGGTCTGACGCAGCCGGAACAACATCAGTTTTTCGTTCCTGTTCAGATGCAGTGAGAACCAGTCCCATCCTGTTTGATCCGGGGCGAGCGGCTGGCTGCTCCATTCCCGGTCCATCCAGGCCTGCCCGGTGACATCGACCGGCTTGTCGTCGATGGTGATGCTGCCCGTCGCCTTGAAATAGGGCTGGCTGAAATAATAGGAGGCCTGTCCGCGCTCCGATTTCCTGCTGTAGCCGGCCTCGCCCTGCAGGACCAGCGCCTGATCGGTGTCGAGGCGTAACGCGTAGCTAAAGCCCGCGCCTGACGCGTTGAGCTCAAGCGGTGCGATCGTCGTGTCGCGCATTTGATCCAGACCGTGCATTTCCCATGAATCGATCCAGGCCAGATATGGCTTTGCCTCGACGCCGGCCTGGCCAACGCCGCCGCGGGCGAAGGTCTCACTGTAGCGGTGAAGATCCGCGCGGGTCACCGCGGCGTGGCCCATCCAGATTTGCTGATTGGCCCAGCCTTGTTGCGGCGCCCCGGGCCTTGTGGCCTCTCGAAACAAGGTCCACTGCGCGCCATAGGCGATACCTGCCGAGTCCACCAAGTTCGCGGTGACATACCACCATTCGATGCGATAGTCCGGATGCGGGCCGAGATCGGCAGGGAAAGAAAAAATCCTGCCGGGACTAACGATTGCGAATCCGCTGCCATCCATGCCTAGTCCGGCGAAGCCCTGCGCAAATGCGCCGTTGCGACTCAGGGCCAGAAGCAGGGCGCCACCCGTAAAGACCCGGCGCGATATCGGAAACTTATCGCTCATTGGCGAAAATCTGAATCAAGGCTGCCGGCTGCATGCGTGCCAGCTTGAGAACCGGAAGCAGGGCCGCAAGTAGCGCGGCCAGCATCGCCACGCCCAGAAGCTCCAGCAATTGCAGCGGAAAGACATGGAACGGCAACCGCCAGCCAAAGGCTTTCACATTGACGATCGCAATCAGGCACCATGCGACCAGCAGCCCCAGCGGCAGTGCAAGCAGGGTTGTGATCAACGCCATCGACATGGTCTTCAGGAGTTCAAGAGCGGCAAGCTGCCGCCGCGTGATTCCGATCGCCCACAGCGGCGCAAGCTGCGGGAGGCGGGAGTTGCTCAGCGTCAACAGGCTGGTCAACAAGGCGATGCCGGCGACGCCGAGAGTGAAGACGTTCAACGCCGCCGTGACCGCGAAGGTGCGGTTGAAAATCCGCAGCGACTCGGCCTTCAGCGTGGCCTGATCCAAAAGGTTGCGGCCATCCAATCCGAATTTGTTCTGCAGCGCGGATATCAGCGCCAGGACCGCGACTGGAGCGACCCGCAGGCCCAGTCGGGTTTGGGGGATTTCCGGAAAGCGCCGCGTCAGCGCTGCAAAATTGACGGCAACCTGGCCCTTTGGATTGCCATAATCGGCATAGATGCCGATCACCTCCAGCGTCCAGTTTCCACCCGGCGCGGGGAGTTCGATCCGGTCGCCGAGGCTGAGATTCAGGCGCCGCGCCAATTGTTCGCTGACGAAACCGGCATCGCCCGGGCGAAGCCGAATCCAGGCCCTTTCGGCCGATTGCAGCAACGGCCAATGATCGCGATAGGTGGCGTGATCGGGGATACCGAGAATCTCAATGGGGGCGCCGCCAAGTTGCGAGTTGGCTCGGCCGCCCGGCAGGATCGCCTCCACTTCAGGACGCTCTCGCAGCCATGCTTTGATCTCGTTGGCCTGCTTGTTGTCCGAGGCGTTGATATAGACGTCCGCGGCCAGTCGCCCGTCAAGCCATCCGATGAAAGTCCGGCTGAAGGTTTCGACCATGGTGCCGACACCGACATTGACCGCCAGCGCCAGCAGTAGCGCCATCAACGCCAGCGACAATCCCGAAAGCTGTTGGCGGTTGTCGGCCCAGAACCAAATGGCAAGCGCGCGTCGCGCGCTTCGCTGGCCCCAAAACAGCACCCAATCAAGGATCGCGGGCAGGCCCAGCGCCGCGCCAAGCAGCAACGCGGCGAGCACGGCAAAGCCTGAAACCAGCGAGTTGCCGAACCACAGAAAGCAGCCGGCGGCGGCGAACACGGCGAGCGCAATTGCGCCCTGGAGAAGCAACCATCGGTGCTGCGCCTGTTGCCAGGCTTGGGGTTGCGCGGCTGCCAGCAGGGGAAGGCGGACCGCCTTCGCCAGGCTCGCGGCGGCGGCCGCCAGTGCGCCGAGCACGCTGATGGCAAGTCCGGCGATCCACCATTCCGGCTTGAGCGTCAACTGTCCGGGAATTTGCGCACCATAGAGGCCGCGCAGGGATGCCGCGACATCGGGCAGCAGGGACGCTGCGATCAGGTAACCGCAGACTAGGCCCACGGCGCCGGCCGCCAGCGCCAGCGACACCAGTTCTACCAGCAATACCGTGTTCAGCATGCGTGCCGACACCCCGCAGGCGCGCAAGGTCCGCAGCATCGGCCGGCGTTGTTCGAAGGCAAGCCCAATCGCCGAATTGACGATGAAAAGTCCGACCACAAAGGACAACAGGCCAAATGCCGTCAGGTTGAGGTGAAAGCTGTCGGTAAGGCGCTCGAGATCGCTCTCCGCGCCGGGTTCGGTCAGCCGGAGTTTGTCGCCCGCGATCTTTTCGAGCGGGGCGCGCTCGCTCTTGGCATTGCCGATCAAAAGCCGGGACACCTGATCCGGCATTTTCAAAAGCCGCTGTGCCACGCCGATATCGACAACCATCACACCCGGCACCAGCTGCGCCTGCGCGTGCAGCGGCGGCAGCAATGCGCCATCGCTTGCCGCCGGCGTCGAGCCTTCCGATAGCTTGAGGTCAAAAAGCACTTCGGGCGCCACCAGCGTTTCTCCCGGCGGCTCAAGGAAGGATTGCAAGCCTTGGTTTCCGACCGCGGGCGCATTGCCCACCTCGGCGGGCAGCGTGACCGGTTCGATTCCCAGTAGCCGGAACGACCGTCCGCCGATCTGAATGCGGCCTTCGAGAACGGGAGACACGGGCCAGCCGGCACGGCGCAGGTCGACGAAGAGCTGCTGCGGGAAGGTCGCGCTGTTGCGCCCGACCAGAGCAGGCGTTCGCGTGCCGCCGAAAGTTGCCGCGGCGCGATCATAGCTGCTGCGCGCCTGCTGGTTCAGCGCCTGCACGCCGCTCCACAGCGCGGTCGCGGAGATCAGTCCGATCAGCAAGGTGGCAAGCTGCGTCGGGTGCCGGCGCCAATGGCTCGACAGAACAGCCAGCACCCAGATGGCCCTGGTCATGCGATCAATCCGGCGTGGAGATTGATCTGGCGGTCGAGCGTGGCCGCCAGACGGGCGCTGTGAGTCACCATCAGGAAGCCGCAGCCGCTTCGCGCGACGAGGTCGCGCGCCAACGCCAGAACCTCATCCGCCGTCGCTTCGTCGAGATTTCCGGTCGGCTCGTCGGCGAGAAGCAGCAGCGGCTTCACCGCGAGCGCGCGGCCGATTGCGACCCGCTGCTGCTGACCGCCGGATAATTGTTCGGGATAGCGTCTCAGCAAGTCGCCGAGCCGGAGCCGCTCCACGAGTTCGCTATGCCAGGCAGCATCGTCACGGCCGGCAATGCGCGACTGGAACATGAGGTTGTCTTCGACATTCAGGCTAGTGATCAGGTTGAATTGCTGGAACACCAGACCGAGCCGGTCGCGCCGCAATGCCGCCCGCCCGGCATCCGAGAGGTCCGACACCGGCGCGTCGGCGAGCGTGACCTCACCACCGTCAGCCTGATCGAGCCCGGCAATCAGATGGAGCAAGGTGCTTTTGCCGCTGCCGGATTCTCCCGTCAGCGCGACGCGCTCGCCAGCCGCGACAGTCAGATTTACCCCGCGAAGCACCACAACCTGATCTCCGCCGGAGCGATAGGTCTTGGTCAGATTGCGAACGCTCAGCACCATTTTGCTATTATGAATACGCGTTGCATGGTTGCCAACATATCAAGGCCATGCACGGATATCATTAGTTGCATTGCCCGTGGAGCCATGGGTAGCATTGGGTCAAGGCCGGTCAACGGTCGAGCAAACGATCACGGGGAGCGATCATGCCCACGCAACCGACGCCCAAAGGCGCCTGGAAAATCACGTTTCTGTTGTTTCTCTTCATGCTGGTGAATTTCGCCGACAAGATCGTAGTCGGCCTCGCCGGCGTGCCGATCATGACCGAGCTGAAGCTTGAACCGGAGCAGTTCGGGCTGCTCGGCTCCTCATTCTTCTTCTTGTTTGCCATCGCGGCCATCCTGGTCGGGTTCATGGTCAATCGCGTCGAGACGCGCTGGGTCCTGCTCGTACTGGCGGTCATATGGTCGCTGGCGCAGTTTCCGATGGTGGGTACGATCGGTTTCTCTACGCTGCTGATCTGCCGCATTATCCTCGGCGCCGGTGAGGGACCGGCCGCGGCAGTGGCGGTTCACGCGATCTACAAATGGTTCCCCGACGAGAAGCGGACCCTCCCCACCGCGATCCTGTCGCAGGGATCGGCGTTCGGGGTGATCCTCGCGGTACCGGCCCTAAACTGGGTGATCGTCAATTATACTTGGCACTATGCCTTTGGCGCGCTCGGCGTCGTTGGCCTGATATGGGTCGCAGCGTGGCTGCTCCTGGGCGAGGAAGGACCGCTGGTTCAAACCGTCGCGATAGCCGCGGTCGAACCCCGGATTCCCTACTCCCGGCTTCTGACCTCGCGGACCTTTATCGGTTGCTGCGTGGCGACGTTTGGAGCCTACTGGGCGCTGTCGCTCGGTCTCACCTGGTTCACGCCTTTCATTGTGAAAGGCCTGGGCTATTCGCAACGGGACGCCGGCTGGATCTCGATCATGCCGTGGGCGTTTGGAGCTATCATTGTGCTCCTTACCGGCTGGGTTTCGCAGGTGTTGGTGGCGCGCGGAGTAAGCACGCGCGGTGCGCGGGGTGTGCTCGGCGCGACTCCTTTGATCGTTGGAGGATTGATCCTTGCCACTATCCCGTATGCTGGCGTCGGCGGACTGATGATCGCGCTACTCGTGATCGGCTCCGGGCTTTGCGGATCGATCTACGTGGTCTGCGCGCCGATGCTTTCGGAGTTCACGCCGGTGTCGCAGCGCGGCGCCGTGATCGCGATCTATGGCGCGATCTACACCCTCGCTGGAATTATCGCACCATCGGTGATGGGCAGCGTGATTCAGCACGCGGCGGTCCCACTCGACGGCTACATGACCGGCTTCACCATCAACGCCGTCGTTCTCGTCGTGTCCGGATTGCTTGGTCTGCTGTTGCTGTGGCCCAATACCGAACGGGCGCGCTTGATGGCTCAGACACCGCAACCGAAGTTCGCGTGACGAGGCCGGCAATTTCAAAGAAAGCGGTCGTCGTCCCGGCTCGAGGCCGGGACGACGCTGAATTTGGCCAGGCCGCAGGTGCCATAACTCAGTTCAGACTGCCCTGCGAGCCACGCACCAGCCGGCCCGGACGCGCTCCGGTGGCAGCACCCCCACGTTGCGTAACAACGCCGGAGACGATGGTGGCGTCATAGCCATCGACCTGTTGCAGCAAGCGGCGGCCACCGACCGGCAGGTCGTAATGAACTTTCGGCGGATGCAGATGAAGCTTGTCGTAGTCGATGACATTGAGGTCGGCCTTATAACCCCTGGCGATGACGCCGCGATCGTAGAGACCGACCGACAACGCCGTCTTGCGTGACTGCGCTGCCACGACAAAGGGGATCGACAACTTTTCGCCGCGACTTCGATCGCGGGTCCAGTGCGTCAGCAAATAGGTCGGAAAGCTTGCATCGCAAATGATGCCGCAATGGGCGCCGCCATCGCTTAATCCCGGCACCGAATGCGGATCGCGCAACATCTCATAGACGGCATCGAGATTGCCGTCGGCGTAGTTCAGAAACGGCACATAGAGCATGCCGCGGCCGTGATCCGAGAGCATCGCTTCGTATGCGAGTTCTTCAGGCTGCCGTCCCTGACGGCGGGCTTGGGGGCCCAGCGCATTTTCCGGGGGCTGCTCGTAATCGGGCGGATCGCCGAGCAGGTACATCTTGTCGTAATTGGGCCGGAAGAACAGCGGATCGTCGGTTGAGGTCGGCGTCTCGCTCAGGATGGCCGCGCGTGTTTCGGGCTGACGCAGGCGCATCAGGCGCTCGGCCAGCGGCAGTTTGGCGATCGCCTTGTAGCTCGGATGAGTTTGGAACGGGTTGCGCGACAATTCCAGTCCCAGCAACAGTCCCACCGGGCGCGCGGCGATCTGTGCCGTGATCGAGAGGCCACGCGCCGATGCCTCATTGATGCTGTCCAGGGTTTGGCGCCAGCGTCGCGGAGCCTTGTCGGCCTGCGCGACGGAAAACGAGATCGGACACCGCGTGTTCTCGGCCACCCGCAGCATCATCGGCAGGTCTTCGTCGATGCTGCTCTGGTCGAGCACAAATTGCAGCACGCTGCGGCCGACCCCATGCATCGCGCCGGCGATCGCCGTCAGTTCGTCCTCACCGGCCTTCAGGGTCGGCGTAAAGTCGCCAGTCGAGGTGCGGTGGTTGAGCGTGCGCGAGGTCGAGAAGCCGAGCGCGCCGGCCCGCACCGCATCTCCCGCTAGCGCTGCCATGGCGCTGTTGTCCTTGGCGGTAGCGGGGTCGCGGCGCGCGCCGCGCTCGCCCATCACGAAGACGCGCAGTGCCGCGTGCGGTAATTGTGCGCCGATGTCCATGTCGAAGGCGCGCTTCGACAGCCAGTCCATATAGTCGGGAAAGCTTTCCCAGGCCCAGGGCAAGCCGGCACTCAGAACCGGCTCGGGAATATCCTCGACGCCTTCCATCAGTTGAATCAGCCGTTGATGGTCAGCCGGCCGGCAGGGCGCGAAGCCCACGCCGCAATTGCCCATGACGGCGGTGGTGACGCCGTTCTGCGACGAGGGCGTGATGTCATGGCTCCAGGTGACCTGGCCATCATAATGGGTATGAAGGTCGACAAAGCCGGGTGCAACCAGTTTGCCGCGGGCATCGATCTCTTCCTTGCCTTTGCTCAGGACGTGACCGACCTCGATAATGCGGCCGCCGCCAATGGCCACATCCGCCTCGTAGAGTTCGCCGCCTAGTCCGTCAGCGACGCTGCCGCCGCGAATCACGAGGTCCGGATTGCTGGTCATGGCGTTTCATCCCGAAGTGACTTTGTTGCCGCATCATGGGAGGTCTCCCGATGCTGTCAACTGCCGCGGGCGAAGCGCAGGAATGCATCAGCCTTGCTGTGGAACTTTCTTGCGGGTCGCTAACGACCCGGCGGGGTCCGCCTGCTGGATCATGGACCAGTTTGCCGCGCGATCGAGAGCGAACGTCTCTATAGCGGCTGATCATCTTCGCCGCTGCGGTCTCGCTTTGGCGTGGCCATGTCGCCATCCTCGATATCATCGTCTTCGATCGGCGCTGGCGGCGATTTCTTCGATTTGCCGTCGTCCTTCTTGGGAAGCTCACGCTTTCGGCCGGTTCCGCCCATGATATCCTCTTCTTTGGATCGATCGACACTCGGCCATGCCGATGGCCGATGACCTCAATCTGACCGCCTTTGACGGTTATATTAGCCGCTGTTGGATGATCTTTCCTGCCTTTTTGCAGCGTTCAGTGTAAAGCAAGGCGCAACCGGAGCATGATCCGGACCAGCGAGCCGCCCTTACGAAAGATCATGCTTACAGCCAAAGCAAACAAAAGAGATCATGATCGGTTTAATCGGATCATGATCTAGGAGCCAAGTATGAAGAAGCCCAAGATCGAAGCCGAAGAACAACAACCGCGCAAAATCATTCGCGCCGATAAAGCACCGACCGACGGCTACTCGCTGGTGGTGGATGGCCACTTCAAGTCGCACCACGATACGGTCGAAGCCGCCGAAGAGGCGGGCATGGCGCTGAAGAATCAATACCAGATGCTTCAGGTGCAGGTTTACGATGCCGCGACCAAGACGCGATCCATGATTGAATGGCCGGCGCCCGCCTAGATTGCCTTGAGCGAAAGCCCCCCGCATCTGATGGTGGCGTAGATCGCGGTTCGCGCAATGAAAACGCTTAAGTCAAAAGTCCGATGCGGGACCTCAGGTCCGGCGGCCGCCGCTTTGTTGGCCCGCCAGCCAGTCGGCCAATGCCGGGCCCTTTTCTTCCGATTTCGTCGGCTTGGCGCGCGCCTTTTTGGGCGGTGCGGCAGGACGTGGAGGTTCAGCGGCTTCGCGTGCGAGCCGTAACGCCTTCAGTTTCGCCATGTTGTCGGTCACGGCTTTCAGCGCGGCGTCGCGTTCGGTCTTGCCGCTATGGGCATCGTTCGCTGCGCGCGCGGCCTTGTTGAAACGCGCATCGGCGCGGTTGCGATCTTCTTTTGTCATTTAGGCCGTTTTCTTCTTCTTGGGTTTGGCTTTGGTCTTGGGTTCGGCCGGCTTGGCGCGATCGGCGGCTTCCTTCGCTAGTCGGATCGCGCGCAGGTTTGCCGTCCGCTTTCGAATAGCGATGTCCGCAGCCGCAATATCAGCCATGGCCTTGATGCCTTCGGCATCCTGGGCGAGCTTTCGGTTCAGCCGGATCTCTTTCAGTTCGGCCGGGGTTTTAGGTTCTTCATCCATTCGGGTGCCTCGAGGCTCAAGGGCGCCCATCATTGGGCGATAGCCTGTCAGCTTGGTTCTACCACGCATCTTGCTGGCGAAGGGCAATTTTGGGCGATATCCCGCTCGAAAAGCAGGTATTTCCGACCGAATTCAGTGATTGTGGTGAATGCGGGCGCGTCGGGCAGCCGGTCGTACACGGCGCAAGCGGGCCTTCGATCAGAACATCGCGCCTGCTTTCAACATATAGGTCCGACCCGGGAGCGGATAGGCGCTGAACGCACCGGGCGTAAAGGCGCTCGCGATCGCGTAATCATAATACAGCACGTTGAACACGTTATTCACGCTCAAAGACCAGAAGTACCCGTCAAATGCTCCACTCAACTTGAAATCGACCGTCGCGCCGGGCGGGATCAAGGGCTGGATGTTGAGCTGATCGTTGTCCATGCGGCGGCTGCTCCAGTAGCGCACCGTTGCATCGGCGACGAGATATTTTTGCCAGATATTCCAGCTCACGCCGACATTGGCTGTGTAGCGCGACACCAGTGGAATGTCGTCGCCGGCAAACGGGCCTTCGCGAAAATTAGCTCGGGTATAGGCGAAGCCACCGCGAAACAGCAGGGTATCGGTCGCGCGATATGTCGAATTGGTCTCCGAGCCGGAGCGGCGCGTCGGATCCAGATTGTAGTTGTAGAAGTTCACGGGGTCGTAGTGGATCTCATTGGTCAGATCCATATCATAGATGCTCGATTGCATCTCGAACTTGCCGGCCTTGACGCGGAAGCCTGCTTCGACGTCCTCAGACGTTTGGGTTTTAAGCATGAAGTTTCCGGCAATGGGATTGCCAGAGGCATCGAACAACGGGCCGGAGGCCACGCGTTCATCGACATTCGGCGTGCGGAAAGCGCTTGCGGCCCGGCCGAAGATAGAAAAGACGTCGTTGAATCGGTGCTCGATGCCGATGTGCAATGCGTGGTTTATTTCCTGGCTGTCGAGCGGCAACGCCTGAGCATCGCCAAAATATCCCGGCGCCACCGGATCGAGAGTGTCCTTCGCCGTTACGCTGGTTTGCTGAATTCGGGCGCCATATGAAAAGTCGGTGGTCGGTAATATTCCGACGGTTTGTTGCCAATAGGCGGCCAGCGTTTGCTGGGAGAGATCGTAGGTATGAATGGGCGGCGTGCTTTCCAGTTCACCCCGTTCGGAATGGTAAGTCGCATTGTAATAATCGATGCCGGTCAGAATGGCCGAGGGCAATCCGAACATCGGGTTTTTGATGCTGAGGCGAGGGGTCAGCGACCAGGTTTGCAGTCTGGTGTTGTCGTAGCTGGCGTTGAAGTCTTCCAGCGGAAAATTGCCGAAGAAGCCCGCCTGTTGATCCTTGTTGCGCACGCCGCCGTCGACGATAAGTTCGGCGCCGTTCCAAAGCGTCTTTGTAAAGCCCGCGGTCGCATTGGCGCCCTGTTGGTTGGCGTAATCCAGCGGGCTATCCGTGCCATTGCGGGCGGTGACAATCTCATTGACGCCGATCGATGGATCGACCGTTCGGCCGCCGGGTAATCCAAGATGCTGATTGTCGCCGGAGACGTTGAAGAATGCCGTGAAGTCGGACCTGGCGTAGCGGATCTCGCCGATGGCATTTTGTTGCGAGAGCGCGTTGTTAACGCGATAGCCATCGGAGTTGATCCCGTTTCCGAAGAAGGAAGTTGACCAGGGTCCCTTGTTGGTTGTGGCCGAAACGGAAGCCAGTTGCTGATTGAATGATCCAACACCGGCCTCCGCGCGAATCGAAACCGGCGGCCCGCCCGCGCCGGTCTTGGTGACGATATTGATGACGCCGCCAACGGCATTGTCGCCGTAAAGCACCGCCCCGCTATTACCCTTGGTTATTTCGATGCGCTCGATCGAATCGATTGGAATGGTCGAAAAATCCACGCCTTGCAGGTCGACGTCATTTACCCTGCGGCCGTTGATCAGGAGCAGGGTATTGGCGGTCGCGAACGCACCAAATCCACGCACATCAACCATTGTCTGTGCGCCGCCTACGCCCCCGAACAGGGTTTGAAGCTGGACGCCCGGGACTTGCGCGATGATCTCCTGCAAGGTCTGAGCCGGCGAGCGGGCGATATCCTGCGCGGTGATGACGGTTGTCGATGCGCCGACAATGCCGTTGAACTGTCGGTTTCCCGCAGCGTCGACCGGTGCGGAAACCTCCGGGCGGCTGGTCGGCGAGACATATTGGCCGCTCGTCGGAGCGACGTTGGGCGCCATGTGGAAAGAGCCCGAGCCCTGGTCAGTGACGGGTTTCGCCCGGGTTTGGTTCTCGTCATGAGACGGGCTGACTTCAATCGGCGGAAGCAAATCCGGGGATGCCGCTTGTTGGGCTTCGGCGGCAGAAATGCCCAACGATAAAATCGGTACGAGGAAGCTGGAAGCACGCAGGCAGGCGCCCCGCCGATGGGCGGCGGTGATGGTGGAAGACATGGTTGTAAGCCTCGGTATGACGTCAGTGGCACGTCACAGCGAACCAAGTCTCACCACCGTGCTTCCGCACGCTTGGTGAAGCTAATGTCTGTACTCCCCGACCGACATCTTCGCGTGTGACCACGGCTGACGGCAGGTCTCCTGGCTCGCGGGTCGTTACCTTTCGTCGCCTTCCCAGGACCGAGATTCCCAGTGGCATATGACGAAAGATTCACCGCTTACAGTTGCGGGGGCAGCCGCGGCATTGGGGAGGATTTCCCCGCACCGCATTCCCTTTTGATCCCCGAAAAGGGGAACCGTCAGAAATTATGTAGAAGTTGGCCCAGATGAGAGTCAATCCCAGCATGACAGGCCTGTAATCTTTGGCTGGACGAGTGCGTCTTTTTTGCCGCATGAACTCTGTTGAAGCGTTTTCCAGCGCGCTGGTAAGCCGGTTGAGGATGATTGATGAGCATTCAGAGCGTGATGGTGACGGCTGATATCGCCGCGCGCCGGCGCGCAAGCGTGATCGCTGCCCTTGTCGTGCTTGTCGTGTTGCTGGCGCTGGTTTCGCTCGGGATCGGGCCGGTACGGCTGTCCCCGGTGACCGTGATCGACGCCTTGTTCGGTGGCGGCAGCGATGTGCAGCAGGTGATCGTGCGTGAAATCCGGCTGCCCCGCACCATCCTTGGGTTTGCGATCGGCGCGATTCTCGGGCTCTCGGGCGCGGCCTTGCAGGGGCTGTTGCGCAATCCGCTGGCGTCACCGTCCTTGTTCGGCGCGCCGCAAACGGCGGCGTTCGGCGCGGTGCTGGTCATCGCGCTGGGCGTCGCGGACGTGCGATCCTACGCGCTTCCGGTTGCCGCGATCACAGCGGCCTTCGCCTCCGTGTTCGTGCTGCTCGCCGTCGCGGGCCGCAACGCCGGATTGCTGATTTTGATTCTGGCGGGACTGGCCATATCGAGCCTTGCCGGCGCTGCAACGGCACTGGTGATGAATCTATCCAGTAATCCGTTCGTGGTGCTCGAAATAGCTTTTTGGCTGCTCGGCTCGCTGGAAGATCGAAGTTTCCGGCATGTGCTACTCGCGCTGCCGTTCATCGTTGCGGGGGCGATCATTCTGCTGAGCCAGCGCAACGCCTTTCGCGCGCTCAGCCTCGGCGAGGAGACGGCGCAAAGCCTTGGCGTCGATGTCGGCCGGCTACGGCTTTATGTCATCCTCGGTGTTGCGCTCGGCGTCGGTGGCGCGGTCGCCGTGTCGGGTACGATCGGTTTCATCGGCCTGGTCGCGCCGCATTTGATGCGGCCGCTGATCGGTCACGATCCGGCGCGGTTGTTGGTTCCGAGCGCGCTCACCGGCGCGGCGCTGCTGCTCGCGGCCGATATCGCCGTGCGCATCATTCCGTCGACCAGCGATATCAAAGTAGGAGTGCTGACCTCGATTATCGGCGTGCCGTTTTTCCTCTATCTGATCATACGCGAACGGCGCGCGCTCGGCGGAGGCCTCGCATGACCGCGCCGGCCTTTCTGACCGCGCAGGGCCTCGATGTGGTTTTGGCCGGCCGCGCCGTGCTGAACGATCTCACGCTGAAGCTGCCGTCAGGACACCTGGTCGCGCTGGTGGGGCCGAATGGCGCCGGCAAGACCACGCTGTTGCGCGCCTTGGCGGGATTGCTTCCCTCCACCGGCGCCATTCATGTCGGCGGCGATGCGTTGTCGTCGCTTTGCTTGCGCGAACGCGCACGGCGATTCGCCTATCTGCCGCAGGGTCACATTATGCACTGGCCGTTGCCGGCGCGGGATATCGTGGCGCTGGGCCGCTATCCGCATGGCGCGACCGATCCGGCGCGATTGACTCCGGCGGATACCGAGGCGGTGCTACGGGCGATGCGGGCGGCCGACGTCATGGAATTGGGCGAGCGGCGCGTCACCGAATTGTCCGGCGGCGAGCGCAGCCGCGTCGCGCTGGCGCGAGTATTCGCCGTCGAAGCGCCGGTGATCCTGGCGGATGAGCCGACGGCCTCGCTCGATCCGCGTCATCAGATCGATATCGTGAAAAGCCTGCGCGCCGCCGCCGACCGCGGCACGCTGGTGATCGTGGTGACGCACGATCTCAGCCTGGCGGCGCGATTTGCCGATAGCGTGATGGTGCTTTCGGATGGCCGCCTTGTCGCGCATGGCACTCCTTCCGAGGCGCTTTCCGAGCAAATCATGGCGGATGTGTTCCGGATCAGCGCCTATCGCGCGGAGTACCAGCGTGAGGCGGTGATCGTGCCGTGGGCGGAAATCTAGGGCAGCCCGCGCAGGCGCCTCGATCGATCCCTATCCCGAGAGCACCGGACCGCCGGCTTTTTTCCATGCGTCGAGGCCACCGGCGATATGCGCGGTATTGGCGAGACCCGCGTCCTTGGCGGCGGCGACGGCCATCGCCGATCGCTCGCCGAATGCACAGAAGAACACAATGCGCCGCCCGGTCGCCAGCGCGACCTCGCGCAACATGCCGCCGGGCCGCAGGCTCTCGCCGATGGCAGGATAGGGCGCGTGCAGCGCGCCCGACAACATGCCATGCCTGGCGCGTTCGCCGTCCTCGCGAAGATCGACCAGCAGCACCTCGGGTTGGCCAAGGCTCGCGATGGCATCGCGCGCGTTGAGCGCCAGTCCCTGCTTCGCAAGGTCGTCCTGATGCAGCCCGACATGCATGTTGGCAGGGACGGCCACGTCCATCATCTTTGGATTGGGCAGATTAAGGTTGCTCATCAGCTCGACATACTCATCGACCGAGCGCACCTGCAGCCGTGGATTAAATCGCTTTTCCTCTCCGATCGTAGAGACCGTGTCGCCCTTATAGTCATGGGCTGGAAATACCATGGTTTCGTCGGGCAATTTGAGCAGCCGGCCAAAAATGGAGTCGTATTGGGCGCGCGCGCTGCCGTTCTGGAAGTCGGTACGGCCGGTGCCGCGGATCAGCAGCGTATCGCCGGTGAATACACGGTCGCCCATCAGGTAGCTGTAGGAATCATCGGTATGGCCGGGCGTGTACATCACGTCGAGACGCAGCCCCTCGATCGTGACCCTGTCGCCGTCGGCGACCCGCATCGCCACCACATCGGCCTTGCTCTGCTCGCCCATGATGGTGACGCAGTGAGTGCGGTCGCGCAACTCGCCGAGCCCGGTGACGTGGTCGGCGTGCAGATGCGTATCGACGGCCTTGACCAGTTTGAGATCGAGTTCGCGCAGCAACTGGCAGTAGCGGTCGACCTTCTCCAGTACGGGATCGAGAATCAGCGCCTCGCCGCCGGCGCGGCTCGCCAGCACGTAACTGTAGGTTCCTGAAACGCTGTCGAACAGCTGGCGAAAGATCATGGCTAGCCGCGCTATCGAATTTGCCGTTAAAGCGCTTTCCAGCGAAGTGGACGCCGGTTCACGCCTGGAAGACGCGTCAAATAAAGAAGTAGAGCCTCCGTTCCGATTCAATCGGAACGTAAGAGGCTCTAGATACCACAGAAGCAGGACTTTCCCTCAAAAATCTCAATGCCGGTAGCTTGAAATAGCTGACATAGTCGTGTCGGAATGGAGAGGCGCAGCATCAGCGCCTGGAGGGACTGGATGAGCTATCTTAGATCCGCCTTCGTCGCGGCTTCATTGCTGTGTGCCGTCTCCGCCCACGCCGAGCAACTTCTCCGCAAGGGTGGCGAGTGGCGAACCACAACCACCGGTGTCACGCCCGAGCTGCAAACGATGGATATGTGCTTTGCCCCATCGACGGCGGAGCAGGCGATGGCAAAATTCGCGGCCCAGCCAAATTGCACAAAAAAAGATGTAAAAATGAACGGCAACACGGCGACGCTGGATATCGCATGCAGCACTTTTACGATGCAGGGCACGGTGACCTTTTCGGGGGATACCGCTTATAGCGGCAATTTCACCATGCAATTGGGCACCGGGAGCAATGCAAAAGTGCTCCATTCCACGAGCGAAGCCAAATGGATTGGCGAATGCAAGCCGGGCGAACACCCGCTGTGATCGATCGCGTTCTTTAACGGCAGAACGAAAGCGCAAGGCCGTCCGGGATTGCCTGGGGTTTGGCGTAGTGAATCGCTACGGCCGAATATAACTCCAGCCTTGCTCCTGCAGCTCCATCAGGTGAGCGACGCCGGAGGGAACGATGGTGGCATCGGCCAGAATCGAAATCGCATGCCCTTCTGCCTTCTCCATGGCCTGCTTGGTGTTGTTGCAGACCGAGAACTGAATCTTGCCGGGAAAAACCGTGTCCTTGAGGCGCCTGACGCGATCCTGCACCGGTGACGTGTCGGCGCGCAACATCTGCAGGCCGGGACCGTAAGCGACGATATCGACCTCGACGTCTTCGTTTTTGTCGCGATAATATTCGATCAGGTTGATGACGTTACTCAACGCCAGGTTCATGATCTGCGGATCATTCTGGTCGATCTGGATCGCAACGCGATGCGTTTTGTCGTCGGCGGCGCGACTGCCTGAGATCGCCGCCATCGATATCAGGGCGACGATTGCCAGGCCTCGGAAAAAGCGTTGCATGATAGGCTCCTTAAGGCCGAACCAGGGTATATCCATTTTCAGTCAACGCCAGAATCTGTCCAACGCCGACCTGAACCGGGGTCGCCGCGGCGATGAATTCCGGCCGCTTGCCGGTTTCGCGCTCGATGGTCTCCACCGTATTGAGGCAAATGTCGAACCGCACGCCTTGCGCTATCAGGCTTTCAACCCGTTGGCGGCTGGTGTTGTCGGGGCGCAGCAAATCGATGCCCGGACCGAACGTCACGACCTCGATTGCGACTTTGTCGGGATCATAGAGTTTCAAAAGATTATAAGCGACGTTGACCACGAGGCCCTGTTTCTTCGGGTCATTGTCCGAAAGCTGCAACACGATGTGGTGCTCGGCGAACGGCTTGTCCGCCAGCGGCACCTGCTGGGCGCCGGCGACGGACGTGATCGCTACAACCATCCACGCTGCGGTCATCGCTTTGCCGAAAGCGCGAAGCACCGACCGTCGATATCCAGGAAAATGCGTCATCCTTGGTCCCGGGAGGCCGGGGCGCTGCGCCGGCATGCTTCCGGCAAGCTTATGTCGGATATCTCCTTGAAAATATAGCTGGCCATCGGATAAACGCCATGAGCCAAGGAAGAGACTGTTTCAGAGCAGTCCAGGGCGGTCAGCTTCTGCGGTTGGTTGGTACGGGCCCGGCTTAAATTTGGTAAGCCTTGGCCGTCGGCAAATCCAAGGAGGATCTCGTGGCTGAATTTGTCGTGGAATTCGGCAAGGACGGCGGCCGGGTCGAAGCCGACGGTCGTCTCGACGCAGCGGCATTCCACCGTAACCATCAGGCAATCCGGGCGGTACTGGAACGCTTCCTTGCCGGCAAATCCGGGGATGTCGTGGAGGCCGGCAGCGGTACCGGCCAGCATGTGATTGATTTCGCGCAGCATGTCCCGGAAATCACCTGGTGGCCGAGCGACTTGAATGAACAGCATCTCAAGAGCATTGCTGCGTGGCGGGCCTATTCAGGATTGCCGAATGTCCAGCTGCCGCTGCGGATCGATCTGTCCGATCCGGCGTGGTGTCCCCAGATGCATGACGGCAGCGGTCCGGGCAAATTGCTGGCGGTGTTGTGCGCCAATGTGATCCACATCGCGCCGTGGCGGGTCGCGGAGGGACTGTTCGCGGGCGCCGGGCGCGTCTTGCGAGCGGACGGGCACCTGTTCCTCTACGGGCCGTTCAAGCGCGACGGCAAGCATACCGCCGACAGCAATGCGGCGTTCGACAATAGTCTTCGTAACAACAATGCCGAGTGGGGCGTACGCGACATCGAGGACTTGCAGAAGCTGGCAACCGGCGCCGGTCTCGCTCTTGTAGAGATCGTCGAAATGCCTGCCAATAATCTGATTCTGGTGTTCGGCCGCTCGAAGGCGGCCTGAACGACAGTGCATGGCGCGGGCCCGTTGGCGTCGGTTGATTGAACGGATGCCTTCTCGCATAGTATCGGGAATCAATCGGGCCCACCAAGGTGCCTGATCGCGTCCGAGCATGATCCGGAAATGTCGTAACCGTTTTCCGTAAAGATCATGCTCCAACAAAAAGATCAGGCCATGATCCGATTCAATGTCATCGGATCATGGCCTGGGCGGAAATAGCGGATGATCGACGCGACTGTAATTGACGAGATTTCCGGCGACGCCCGCGCGCGATCCAACGTGATACGCCTCGCAGCGGCGCAGGCGTTGACCGGCGCGAATTCGGCGGTGATTTTCGCGACCGGTTCGATTGTCGGTGCGACCCTGGCGCCGAATGTCGCCTTCGCGACTGTGCCGCTGTCGATGTATGTGGTTGGACTCGCTGCCGGCACGCTGCCGACCGGCGCGGTCTCGCGGCGCTATGGGCGTCGTATCGCCTTCATCATCGGCACCGGCTGCGGTGTGCTGACCGGCCTGCTCGGGGCATTCGCCATCCTGCACGGCTCGTTTCCATTGTTTTGCTGTGCGACATTCCTCGGCGGGCTTTATGGCGCGGTATCGCAATCCTATCGTTTCGCCGCGGCCGATGGCGCGAGCGCGGCGTACCGTCCGAAAGCCGTGTCGTGGGTCATGGCCGGCGGCGTGTTCGCGGGTGTGCTCGGCCCTCAGCTCGTGCAATGGACGATGGATATCTGGCCGCCTTATCTGTTCGCGTTCAGCTTCGTGATGCAGGCGATGGTGGCGCTGGTGGCGATGGCCGTGCTGACGGGGGTCGATGCGCCGAAACCGGCGCCATCGGATCTTCACGGCGGCCGTCCGTTGTGGGAGATCGTGCGGCAGCCACGGTTCATTGCTGCCGCTCTTTGCGGCATCGTCTCCTATCCGATGATGAATCTGGTGATGACGTCGGCGCCCCTGGCGATGAAAATGTGCGGGCTCAGCGTCAGCGATTCGAATTTCGGCATCCAGTGGCATATCGTTGCCATGTACGGGCCCAGCTTTTTTACAGGGTTTCTGATCACACGTTTCGGCGCGCCGCGGATCGTCGCACTCGGTCTGTTGCTCGAGGCGGGTGCCGCAGCGGTCGGGTTGTCCGGCATCACGGCGATGCACTTTTGGGCCACGCTGGTCATCCTCGGCGTCGGCTGGAATTTCAGCTTTGTCGGCGCCTCGGCGCTGGTGCTGGAGACGCACCGGCCGCAGGAGCGCAACAAGGTTCAGGCGTTCAACGATTTTCTGGTGTTCGGGATGATGGCGGTGGGATCGTTCTTGTCCGGTCAGCTTTTGGCGAATTACGGCTGGTCCGCCGTCAACCTCGTGGTGTTTCCGCCTGTGCTGCTTGGGCTCACGGTGTTGATCCTCGCCTCAAGGGCAAGACGCCGGACGAGATTACGGGCGATATCGGGATTTCCCGATCCGAATATTTGACACTACGGGCGCGATCGAAGCATCGCGCTCGCTGATACGGCTATCGTACCATCTCCAATTTCCGACACAGGCTTGCATGGACGCCTCCAGCCCCGCCGCCGTCGACGAGACGTCGGCCCGTTACGCCGGCTGGCGCATCGTCGCGGCCTGCTTTCTGCTGGCAACCTTCGGGTGGGGCCTCGGTTTCTACGGCCAAACCGTCTATCTCGCTGAGTTGCGTCGGCTGCATGGCTGGCCGACTTCGCTGATTTCGGCAGCGACCACCTTCTTTTATCTGTTCGGTGCGGTGCTGGTCGCCTTCATCAGCGAGGCGATGCGATCGTTCGGTCCGCGCAATTGTCTGCTCGGTGGCGTGGTGGCGATGGCTGCCGCCGCCGCCCTGATCGGCGAGGTTGCCGCGCCGTGGCAGCTTTACGCCGTCGACGCGCTGCTGGCATTTGGCTGGGCCGGCACCAGCCTCGGCGTCATCACCAATACGCTCGGCCTCTGGTTCGACAAGAAACGCGGCATGGCGATCAGCCTTGCGCTGAACGGCGCAAGTTTCGGTGGCATAGTTGGCGTACCGTTGCTGGTGGCGGCGATCGGGAGGTTCGGATTTGCCGGCGCCATGATGTCAGCTGCGATAACGATGCTGGTGCTGATGATTCCCGTCATCCTGGTTTTTGTCGGCCGACCGCCCGGTCGCGTTGGTTTGGCGGCAGACCTGAAGGCCGCGGATCAGCCCTCGGCGTCCCGGATACGCGCGCAGGCCTTTCGCGATGTCGGATTTCTGACGCTATCGATTGCCTTTGCGCTGGTGCTGTTCGCGCAAGTCGGATTCATCGTGCACTTGATCTCGTTTCTCGATCCTATCATTGGGCGGGAGCACGCCGCGACCGCGGTTGCCGTGTTGACGGCGATGGCAGCACTAGGACGTGTGCTGTTCTCGACGGTGATCGATCGGCTCAATCAGCGGCTGGCGTCGGCGATCTCGTTCGCAAGTCAGGCTGTTGCGTTGGCGATCATCATCAATTCGCGCAACGAGATGGTGCTGATTGCAGCCTGTGCGATGTTCGGATTTTCGGTCGGAAACCTGATCACGCTGCCGGCGCTGATCGTGCAGCGCGAGTTCGACCCGCGCTCGTTCGGTGTGCTTGTCAGCCTGATCACGGCGATCAATCAGATCACCTATGCCTTCGGCCCGGGAATCGTCGGGCTGCTGCGCGATGCGTCGGGAAGTTACGCGTTGCCGTTCTACGGCTGCATCGGTCTTGAGCTGACGGCAGCCGCGCTGATCATGATTCGCAAGCGCCCAACTGCAAGCAGATAGCAGGTAGCCCGGATGAGCCAACGGGTCGCGCTAATGCGCGCCCGATTACAAGCTTCGCGATATCCGGTCGGACTCGACTTCAATCCCGGATTTCGCTGCGCTCAACCGGGCTACGAACACAACGCATCAAGGCTCTACGCCTCTCGCTGCCGCAGCAGATCGTCGAGATCGAGGCGGTGGGTAACCATCGCCAGCGTTCCGTCTGATGTGCGTGGCCATTGTTCCTTGGGCCGGTCCCAATAGAGCTCAACGCCGTTTTCGTCGGGATCGCGCAGGTACAGCGCTTCGCTGACGCCATGATCGCTGGCGCCATCGAGATGGATTCCCGCCTGCATGACCCGATGCAATGCATCCGCCAGCGTGGCGCGAGTCGGATAAAGAATCGCGGTATGAAACAGGCCCGTGGTGCCGGGCGCGGGCGGCTGGCCGCCTTTGCTTTCCCAGGTATTCAATCCGATGTGGTGGTGATAGCCGCCGGCCGAAATGAACGCTGCGCCGGAGCTCAATCGCTGCGTGATTTCAAAGCCGAGCACGCCGCAATAAAATCCAAGCGCGCGATCGAGATCAGCCACCTTGAGGTGAACATGCCCGATGCGCGTTCCCGCGACAATGGGCGTTGGGTTTTCGGGCATGCTCTCTCCATGGGCATTGATTGCAACAGCCACGATTTAGGCAACAGCGACCCTTTACGCAAGCTCGGAGGCCTCTCCATCCGGCAAATCGAACTCGAAGGTGTTCAGCGTCATCGAGACCATGGTGTAGTAGCCGCATAGCCCGATGATTTCGACCAGCCCGCGCTCGCCGAGCATCTTTACGGCCTCGTCGTAGAGTGCGCCGGAAACGCCGTGGCCTTCGTGCAGCGACTTCGAGACATCGTAAATCATCTGACCCCTGGGGTCGTCGAAGTGCGGCGTGCGGCGATGCCGGATGTCTTCGATGATCTTCGGATCCATGCCGCCTTGCAGCGCGAGCCGCTTATGGGCGTACCACTCATAATGCGCCGTCCAGTGCCGGGCGGTGACCAGGATCGCGATCTCGGACAGCTTTGCCGGAAACGAGGTATCGAACCGCAGGACGGCGCCCAGCCGTGTGGCGTGCCGCGCCATCTCCGGGCTGTTGAGCCAGGCCATCATCGGCGGGGGCGGGGCGCCACGCTTGCCGGCGATCGACTCGTCGTAGGTTTGTTTTTGGTCTGGGCTCATTTCGCCAGGCGAAAGCAGCTTCAGGCGCATGTCTATTTCCTGTTGTTTTTCAATCGTTGCGACGCTGGGATGTCGGGCTCAGGCAGCCCTATCATATTCCGCGGCGGCACGGCATGCGCCAGAGATATGTTGAATTTCGGAATATCGCCGGTATGGTCCCCCCGACCATGACGGGCCGATGACGCGGCCCAATTTCCGGATGGAAACGCAGCCATGTCTGACCTCGATCAATTTCGCCGCGAAACCAGAGCCTGGCTGGAGGCCAATTGTCCGCCGGAAATGCGGCGCCCGATGACATCGGATGACGATACCTTCTGGGGCGGCCGCAACACCAAATTTTCGTCGGAGCCGCAACGGATCTGGTTTGAGCGGATGCGTGACAAGGGCTGGACTGTGCCGGATTGGCCCAGGGAATATGGTGGCGGCGGACTTGATGCTGCCGAGGCCAAGGTCTTGCGCGAGGAAATGTCCGCCCTCGGTGCCCGCTCGCCGCTGTCGAGCTTCGGGATCTGGATGCTCGGACCGGCGTTGTTGAAATACGGCACTGAGGCGCAGAAGAAGGAGCATCTGCCGAAGATAGCGGCGGGTCTGATCCGATGGTGCCAGGGCTATTCCGAGCCGAACGCCGGATCGGATCTCGCATCGCTGCAGACCCGCGCCGTCAGCGACGGCGACGACTTCGTCATTACCGGCCAGAAAATCTGGACCTCCTACGCGAATTTCGCGGACTGGATTTTCTGTCTGGTGCGGACCGATGGGGCCGCCAAAAAGCATGACGGCATCAGCTTCATCCTGTTCGACATGGCCTCAAAGGGCGTCTCGACCAAGCCCATTCTCTTGATTTCGGGCCGCTCGCCGTTCTGCGAGACCTTCTTCGATAATGTGCGCGTGCCGAAATCCCATGTGGTCGGCACCGTCAATCGCGGCTGGGATGTTGCAAAATATCTGCTGCAGCATGAGCGCGCGATGATCTCCGGCATGGGCGAGCGCGGCGTCGGCCGGCCGCTCGGCCAGATCGCCGCCGATTCGGTCGGTAGTGACGCGCAGGGCCGTCTGGAGGACTCGATGCTGCGCGGACAAATCGCCAGCTTCGAGATCGATGAGGCGGCGCTGGGGTGCGCCGCCGAACGCGCCGTCGATCTGGCAAAGGCCGGTCAGGCCCATCCGGCGTTTTCCTCGGCGATGAAATATTACGGCACCGAGCTGAACAAGCGCCGCTACGAGATCCTGATGTCCGCCGGCGGCGTCGACGCGCTGGAATGGGAGAGCGAGCGCTCGCAGCAGGGCGCGCGACCGCGCGCCTGGTTGCGCACCAAGGCCAATTCGATCGAGGGCGGTACCAGCGAGGTGATGCTCGGCATCGTCGCCAAACGGATTCTCGATCTGCCAGGGGCGTAGTTTTCGCGAGGCAAAATCACTGTCATTCCGGGATGGTCCGTAGGACCACGCTTCTCGACGCCCGGAATGACCACCTGGAAAAATTATTCTGTAAACGGAACACTTCAATGGCACTCGTCCTCAACGAAGAACAGTCGATGCTGCGCGACAGCGCGCGGGGCCTCATCAGCGACAAGGCGCCGGTGGCGCATCTACGGCAGCTCCGCGACGGCAAGGATGCGACGGGCTTTTCCCGCGACCTGTGGCGGGCGTTCGCCGAGATGGGATTTTCTGGATTGCTGGTGCCGGAGGAATTCGGCGGCAGCGGGTTGGGTTGCGTCGAAGCCGGCGTGGTGATGGAGGAAATCGGCCGCACCCTGATGCCGTCGCCGTTTCTGGCGACCGCCGTGCTCGCGGCATCGGCGTTGTCGCGCGGCGGCAGCGCCGCGCAAAAATCCGAGCACTTGCCGAGAATTTCGGATGGTTCGCTGCTTGCCGCATTCGCGATCGACGAAGGCGCCAAACATCGCCCGCTGCAAACCAGAATGCAGGCGCTGCGTTCCGGTAACGGCTTCAAACTCAACGGCGCCAAGGCCTTTGTGGTCGACGGACACACCGCCGGTCTTCTGATCGTGGCAGCGCGCACCGCGGGTGCCGTCGGCGAACGCGACGGGCTAACACTGTTCCTCGTCGATCCCAAAGCCAAGGGCATCGACATTGAGCGCACCGCGATGGTCGATGCTCATAACGCGGCGCGAATCGTGTTTGAGAATGTCGAGGTCAATGCCGATAGCGTGCTCGGCGAAGTCGATCGGGGCCATCGACTACTGGAAGGCGTGCTCAATATCGGCCGTGGCGCGGTGGCCTCGGAGATGGTCGGCCTCAGCGAAGAAGTGTTTGGCCGCACCGTCGTCTACCTTAAGGAGCGCAAGCAGTTCGGCAAGTTGATCGGCGAATTCCAGGCGCTGCAGCACCGCGCTGCCCAGCTTTATATCGATATCGAGATCACCCGCGCCGCAGTGCTAAAGGCGCTGCAGACGCTTGACGGCAATTTTGAAGAGGCCGGCGCGGCGGTCGCCGTTGCCAAGGCGCGCGCGGGTTCAACCGCTACCCTGGCGGTGCAGGAAGGCGTGCAGATGCATGGCGGCATGGGCATGACCGACCAGTTCGACATCGGTTTCTTCATGAAACGCGCGCGGGTCTGCCAGGAATTGTTCGGCGACAACAATTTTCACGCCGACCAGCTGGCAAGAATGAAGAGCTATTGACCTTGTCATTCCGGGCTCGTGGCTTCGACGCGCCCCGGAATGACGACGTTTGAGTTGCCTACCTGATCGGCGGCGCGTACTGGATGCCGCCGGCGTTCCAGAGCTGGTTGAGACCGCGCGGAATGCCAAGCTTCGATCCGCTGCCGACATTGCGTTCATAGACTTCGCCGTAATTGCCGACATGCCGGATGATACGCGCGGCCCAATCCTTGGTCAGCCCGAGGTCTTCGCCATAGCTCCCCTCGGTTCCGACCAGCCGCATCACGTCGGGCTTTTTCGACTTCAGCGCCTCGTCGATGTTCTTCGAGGTGATGCCGAGTTCCTCGGCGTTGATCATCGCGTACAATGTCCACTTCACGATCAACATCCAGTCATCGTCCCGCTCCCGCACCACCGGGGCCAGCGGCTCTTTTGAAATGATATCCGGCAGGATAACGTGGTCGCCCGGCTTACCGAGGTTGAGCCGCAGCGCATAAAGCTGGGAAACGTCGGCGGTCAAGACGTCGCATTGGCCGGAATCGTAGGCCTTGATGACGTCGTCCAGCTTTGGGGATTTTATTTCCTGGTACTTTATATTGTTGGCGCGGAAATAATCGGCGAGGTTGAGCTGCGTGGTCGTGTTCGACTGCACGCAGACCTTGCTGCCATCGAGCGCCAGCGCGGAATTGATGTTTCGCTTGGTCGGAACCATGAAGCCTTCGCCGTCATAATAGGCCACGGCCGGAAAATAGAGGTCCTCGGAGGTCTCTCGCGACATGCTCCATGTCGAGTTGCGAGAAAGGATGTCGACCTTGCGGCTCCGCAACTCCTTGAAGCGCTCGCTGGCGTCGAGCGGAATGAATTTGGCCTTTTTCGGATCGTCGAAGATGGCCGCAGCGACCGCGCGGCAGAAATCCACGTCGAACCCGCTCCAGTTGCCCTTGTCGTCGGGAATCGAAAAGCCGGGCAGGCCGGTATTGACGCCGCATAGCACTTCGCCCCGCCGGACCGTCCGTTTCAGGGTCCGCGTGTCGTATCGTTCATAGGTGACGGCGGCCGCCGCGATCGCGAACGCGATCGCCAGCCCGAGCAGGAGGCCGCCTCGGAATGTCCGCATGATTTCTCTCTCGCACTGATCTGGAAAATGGGTTGGCTATGAAAACAGCGCCGCGGTTATAATTCCGGCTTTTGCCGCACGATGACCTTGGTGCCAACCGGAACACGTCCGTAGAGATCGGCCACGTCGGCATTCACCAGACGGAAGCAGCCGGACGAGATGGCGGTGCCGATCGTGTCCGGCCGGTTGGTGCCGTGGATGCGATAGACGGTGGTCCCGAGATACATCGCACGGGCGCCAAGCGGGTTACCCGGTCCGCCGGCCATGAAACGCGGCAGATAGGGCTGGCGCGCGATCATCTCCGGCGGTGGCGTCCAGTCCGGCCATTCCGCCTTGCGCGAAATGTTCAGCAGTCCTTGCCACTGGAATCCGTCGCGACCAACGCCGATGCCATAGCGCAGCGCGCGGCCGTTGCCCTGGATCAGGTACAGATGGCGTTCCGCGGTCGAGATGATGATGGTGCCGGGCGCCTCGGTGGTGCGGTAGGAAACCACTTGCTTGCGGAATTCCGGGTCCAGTTGCAGCGAGTTGTCGGGCAAAAGCCCGGGCTGGTCGCCGACATCGGGCTGTTGGGCAAAGCCATGCGAAACCGAAAGCATCAGACCGGCCGCGGCCATCGTCATCAGGACTACGTGGCGAAACTTGATCATGCAAAGCTCTCCTCGAAGGTGTCGCCTGTTTGTATCACCGTTTACCAGATCGCTAAAACCATCAAATCATCAAGGGTGGCGCAAGGCCGGCGGTCCAACTGGCGGGGTTGCTATGTTGCTGGAATGCCTTCCATTTTCGTCATGGCGGCCGGGGGCGCTTCATTTCGGCGCGATCCACAGGCGCAAGCCAAACGCCACGATCGTCAGCGTGCCGACACCGCCGAGCCAGAGGGCGACGAACCACACCAGGCGCCGTGCCAACGGTCGCGGGTTTTGCTCGGCGGACATCAATGATAGCCGCTTTCGGGCTTTACCTTGCCGCGGAATACCCAATAGGCCCAGCCGGTATAGCCGAGAATCAGCGGAACCAGAACGGCGACGCCGAACAGCATGAACACCTGGCTGTTCTCGGGCGAGGCCGCCTGCCAGATCGTGATGCTTTGCGGTACGATATAGGGCCACATGCTGATGCCGAGGCCGGCATAGGAAAGTGCAAACAGCGCCAGCGACAGGAAGAAGGGCCGATGGTCCTGCTTGTTGGCGAGGCTGCGCAGCAACAACGCGGTAACGGCGGCAACCGCGATCGGCACCGGCGCAGTCAGGATGTCGTTCGGCCAGGTGAACCAGCGCTGCGCGTATCCAACGTGGAGGAACGGTGTGGCGATGCTGACCGAGCCGATGGCGCCGAGCATCGCGAACAGCAGCAGCCAACTCAGGCGATAGGCTTTGTCGCGAAGCGCACCTTCGGTCTTCAGCACCAGCCAGGTCGCGCCAAGCAGTCCGTAACCGACGACCAGCGCAAGACCGGTCAAAATGCTGAACGGGGTCAGCCAGTCCCACCAGCCGCCGGCATAGTGCCGCCCCTCGACATGCACGCCTTGAAGTATGGCGCCGAGCGCAATGCCTTGCGCCAGCGTCGCCAGCATCGATCCGCCGGCAAATGCGACGTCCCAGCGATTTCGCTTGCGCAGCGTCCGCCAGCGAAACTCGAATGCAACGCCCCGAAATATCAGGCCGATCAGCATCGCGATCATTGGCGTGTAAAGCGCCGGCATCAGCACAGCATAGGCCAGGGGAAACGCGGCCATCATTCCCCCGCCGCCGAGCACCAGCCAGGTCTCGTTGCCATCCCAAACCGGCGCCACGCTGTTCATGATCACGTCACGATCAGCTTTGGCGGGAAATAGCGGAAACAATATACCCAGGCCGAGGTCGAATCCGTCCATCACCACATAGACAAAAACGGCAAATGCGATGATGAACGCCCAGAGTGTAGCGATGTCGACCACGCTGTTCATCCCGCCAATCCCTCAGCGACCGTGCCGGCTGCGGGCGTGATGCCTGCGGCGCGGGCAGGAATATCGCCGCGCGGTCCCTGTTCGCCTTGATGAGGCGGCAATGCCATCAGTCGCAGAATGTAAGTGACGCCGGCGGCGAACACCGCAAAATAGACGATGACGAAAGCGATCAATGACGAGGCGATGGCGGGCGCCGCGAGCGGCGAGGCGGCTTCGACGGTTCGCAGCAGCCCATAAACCGTGAATGGCTGACGGCCAGTTTCGGTGGTGATCCAGCCCGCGAGCACGGCGATGAAGCCCGCCGGGCCCATCGCCACCGCGAATATGTGCAGCAGCCGGGATTGGTAGAGCGTGCCGCGCCAGCGATTCCACAGGCTGAACAGGCCAAGCCCCATCATCAGGAATCCCAATCCGACCATGATCCGGAACGACCAGAATGTGATCGGCACCGGCGGCCAGTTTTCCCGCGGTATGGTGTCGAGGCCCGCGAGCGGCGCATCGAGCGAGTGCTTGAGAATCAACGAGGACAGTTTCGGAATCTCGACGGCGTATTTGACCTTGCCGGCCGCCTGATCCGGAAGGCCGAACAACACCAGCGGCGCGCCATCCGGATGGCTCTGGTAATGGCCTTCCATCGCCATCACCTTGGCGGGTTGATGTTCCAGCGTGTTGAGGCCGTGCTGATCCCCGGCGAGAATTTGGATCGGCGCGACCAGCGTGGCCATCCACATTGCCATCGAAAACATGACGCGGGCGCCAGCCAGATGCTGATCGCGCAACAGGTGAAACGCGCCGACAGCGCCGACCACCAGCGCGGTGGTGAGATAGGCGGCCAGCACCATATGCACGAGACGATATGGAAAAGATGGATTGAAAATGACCTTGAGCCAGTCGGCGGCGACGAACTGGCCATCGGCGTTGATGGCGTAGCCGGCCGGAGTTTGCATCCAGGAATTGGCGGAGAGAATCCAGAAGGCGGAGATCAGCGTGCCGGTGGCGACCATCAAGGTCGCCAGGAAATGCAATTTGTGGCCGACCCGTTCCAGTCCGAACAGCATCACGCCGAGGAACCCGGCTTCGAGAAAGAACGCGGTCAACACCTCATAGGCCATCAGTGGGCCAATCACCGGGCCGGTCTTGTCGGAGAAATTCGACCAGTTGGTGCCGAACTGGTAGGACATCACGATGCCCGATACCACGCCCATGCCGAAGGCGATGGCGAAGATTTTCAGCCAATAATTGAACAGGTTGATGAAGACCTCGCGTCCGGTCCAGAGCCAGAGCGCTTCCAGCACCGCGAGATAGCTCGCCAGTCCAATCGAGAAGGCGGGAAACACGATGTGAAACGACATCGTGAAGGCGAATTGCGCCCGGGCCAATACTACCGCATCCCAGCCCTCGAACATCGCCGTCATCCGTCGTCATGAGACGCGGGAGCCTATCACGCCCAATGCTGCGACGGAATTGTTGAGGCAGGCCCATCACCAAACGACCCGGAAGGCAGGTCGCCGTCCGGGTCGCTGGAAATTGTTCGGGGGCTTCGAGGTCCCTGTCGGGTTTCCCGCCCTGACCTTATGCGGCCAGGCTGTCGACGCCGGCTATCCTGAGCAGATCAGCGAGTTGCTTGCGGGCATAGAACATCCGGGTCTTCACCGTGCTTTGGGGGATCCCGATGATCTCGCCCGCCTCCTCCACCGACTTCTCATGATAGTAGACGAGGTTGATAATTTCGCGGTGCGCGGGCGACAATTTGGCGACGCAGGCCCGCAAAATCGCACTGGTGTTGCTGCGGTCCAGCGAGGCTTCGGGCGTGTCGCTCGCGTCGGCGATTTCAAGCACATCTTCCTGGTCGATGTCCTCGTGCCGGCGCTGGCGCAGCGCGGTCAGCGCCTTGAAGCGGGCGATCGAAAGCAGCCAGGTCGAAACCTGCGAACGGCCTTCGAACTGACTGGCGGTCCGCCACACATCAAGGAACACCTGGCTGACGAGGTCTTCCGCGACGGTGGTGTCGCGCACAATGCGAAGGATAAAACGGTAAACCCGGATGTTGTGCCGGCAATAAAGGATGTGCATCGCGGTGCGGTTGCCATCCACAATGCCTTCCAGCAGCATCTCATCCGAGGTCGCCTGGGCGGCGATGATGCCTTCACGAGCTGCAGCGTTGATCGCGACGACGTTCTGCATGACTAGCTCCCACCTGGTCGCCGCTTTGCGGCGTTTCGTTGAGAAATTGATAGTCAGATATCGTTTCGGGATGTCTGCGCGAAAATCGGAAAATGGTTTCATGCCGAGGAGAATTGTTTCGTCGTGGCGCTTGCGACGAAACAAATCGGCATGAAATGCCAGCAATTTGAATTAGATGGATTCTAGACGATCGAGGCCGATCCGGTGGGAAGGGGGGAATCCGGCCTGGATCTCCCGCTGATCCGGCATGACGGTCCGGCAGAGGCCGCCATTGGTCCCGAATCCCGAGTTATTTACCTCCGGGACAGGCCCGAAGGCAGAATTCACGCCCGGGACGATCGGTACGAAAGGATTCGATGAATCCGCCCTTGCGCTGCGTGACAAAGATTGTCTTTCCGTCGGTGCCACCGAAGGCGAGGTTGGTCGGTTCCGGGGCGGTGAGCCGTATCTCCCGCTTTAAATTTCCTTGCGGAGACAGTTCGGCGATGGTGCCCTTCAATATCCGCGCAATAAACAGATTGCCGTCGATGTCGGTGCGCAGGCCGTCGATGTCGAAATCGGCGAATTTCTTGACCAGTCTCGGTGAGATCAGCCGCGTGCCATCGATCCGGTAAGCCCAGATTTCCCGCGTATCGGACTCGCCGACATAAAGTGTCTTGCCATCCGGACTGAGATCGATGCCGTTGGTCGTGCTCATGGGACGGTCCGCGGTCATCTTCTCGCCGATGGCCTCACCGTCGGCCGATTTTGAAACCCGCCAGATTTGCCCGTCGTGGTGCTTCCAATGTGGATCGCTCGCGTAAATCGTGCCGTCGGCCGCGACGGTCAAATCGTTCGGTTGATTGAAATCGTCGGAATGGAAATAGGTTTTGACGTCCTTGCCATCGGGACCAACCAGAAAGATATTGTGCTTCTTGTAATCGGCGACGAACATGCGGCCTTCGCGATCGAAGCGGATTGCGTTGCCGATGCTTCCTTCGGGTAGCACCCCGAACAGTTCCGATTGCGAGGCGCCGGCCGCCAATTTGCCGACGGTGCCCGGTTTGCCGAAATTGACGACGTACAGATTGCCCCGCTCGTCGACGGCCGGCCCTTCGATTCCAAAGGTATATTCGCCGGGGGGCGTGATCTGCCTGCTTTGAAAGAGGGTGTCCTGCGCGATCGCGGATGATGCGGTTATCCAGACAAGGGCGAGCTCACAAAGCAGCCAAGTCGTTCTGTTCGATATAATAACCGTTCGCATCCGTGCATTCACCGTTCAGATAGAGATCGGCCGGACGATAGATCCGGCTGAAGCCCGGCTTTTCCTTCGGATGCTTGTCGACGACGACCACGATTGTCTTGCCTGGAATTGCGCCGCATTCGTGTCCGTTGCGATCCCTGAAGGCGCGCACGATCTGTCCGGGTTTGATGCGCATCCGCTGCCCCGGCACCATCGTGCTGACGAACAGATCGACCGAGGCGAGCAATTGCTTATACCCCGCTTCATGCGCCATCAGATCGCGGCCGTCCGGCGGGTCCGGCGGCATGATCCGCTCGGCCCCGATTCCGTTGAGGCGGGTATGCAGCCGGCCGGATGTGGGGTCGCCCGGATAAATCCAGCCATCCTGCGCGGCCACAAAACGCAGCACCGTCTCATCCTTGTCCTTTTCGGCGAGGCCCGGCTTCAATCCAAAACCGGAATGACAACTGACGCAGTGCTTTTCGATCAGGCCGGTTCGGATCGCCGTCAATCGCTTGCTGTTCGAGGGATCCGCCTGCACGAATTTGACGAGCTCGTCGATCGCCGGTTGCGAGCGCAGGTCGCATGGCAGCGTATCCGCCGGCTGTGAGGGTTCGCTGTCGATGCGAATGATCGTCTTGTTGTGGTCCTCGACCAGCCAGATCGCGCCGTCGGAGGCAACCGTCATCCCGACAGGGCCGCCCTGCGGCCGGACGCCGTTGACCTTGTGCCATTCGGCGACGAGTTCGGTGAAAGGCGCTGCCGGAACTTCAGCCTTTTGCTCGGTCTGAAAGCTGTGGCTCGGGTCGGCCGCGCAACTGACATGATAGCGGACCGGGGGCGGACTGATTTTCGGAAAACCCTTGGCGTCGACGTCGTAGAAGATGATGCGGCTGCCGGTCGGCCGATAGCCGTGAAGGCCGACGACGAGCTTACCCTGCAATTCTCCGAACTTGCTGCCGCCGTAATAGAACATGCTGAGCGGCGCGGCGTGAGGCGGCAGCAGCGACAAAGGCTGGCGATAGAGCGCGGTGCTGGCGCAGAGGTTCCGGTAGTGCGGATCCGACTGCAGAAACGATTTGAACTCCGGACTTGGCGTCGAGAGGTCATAGCAATAGGGCCAGCCGTAATGCTTGCCCTTTTCGATCGAATTGAGCTCCTCGTTCGGCTCCAGTGGATCCAGCAAATCGCGGCCGTTTTCGCCCTGCAGGAACGCAGAGCCGTCGGCCGGAAATTCGGGATGCACCGCCAATGCCATCGAGTTGCGCAATCCGCGGGCATAGATTTCACGGGCCGGATTGGCCTCGCCGGGTTTCAAGGCGGGAAATACGCCGCCTGGTGGTGGCGTGAAGACCCAAAGCGAAGCGAAGGGTGCCGCCCCCTCGCCAGCGGCGCATGGCTTCGAGATCGGCTTGAGACAACTGTCGGTAGGCGCGCCGACATTGACAAAGATACGTCCCGTCTTGTCGAAGATAAATGATTTGAGCGGATGGACGCTCTCTTCGACCACGCTTCCGTCCGACAGCGTGACCCTTCGGCCCGGCAGTTTCTGGATGACGGTTTCGATCGTGCTTTTGGGGTTCGGCGCCAACGGATCGAACCGGAAGATGGTCTCCGACGTCGAGGCGTAGATCTTGTTGTCGGGACCGACCTGGAGGCCGAACGGGAAGTCCAGTTTGGCGATCAGTTCGGATATTCGTTTGCCTTGCTGTGCG
The DNA here is from genome assembly GCA_963725555.1 of uncultured Pseudomonadota bacterium. GTDB lineage: Bacteria > Pseudomonadota > Alphaproteobacteria > Rhizobiales > Xanthobacteraceae > Bradyrhizobium. The sequence continues at coordinate 132,562 of CAVRYV010000010.1, forward strand.
TTGGGATCGAGCAGCAGCAACCGTCCGTGGCCGGGAGTCCAACTGCCCATATCGGCGACGACGAATTGACGATGTCCGGGAATTTGCACGATCGATCTTGGAAAGATCAGTCCGTCTTCTTCGCTGGCGACCAGTCCGGCGCAATAGCCGTCACGCATTCCGATACGAAGCTTTGGATAGGCGTCCGGAGCCTGTCCGCATTGCAGATCATTCAACGCATAGCCGCCCTTTCGGATAGTCTGCGCATTCGCCTGCGAAAGTTCCGGGCTTGCTGACCAAAGCAGGAAACCGAGCAGCGATCCGAGTACCAGCGCGAATCTTCTCATCGAAAAATTCCCGAAAGCCTTTTACAATGTGTCCTCTTGTATCCGATCCCGGGGGCGTGATCTCGGAGCAATTGCCATGCTGCATGGATTGACCCAAACTTCGACGGCTTTATTTCTGCTCGCAACCTCCGGCCTGATGCCGGCGGAAGCAGCTCCCGTGAGCGCGACCGGATCGGCCGCTCTGGCGATAGCCGCGGTGATAGCTCCATATTCGCCGCTGCTGAGCGCACGTGAAAAAACAACGATCGCATGCTTGTTCGACGGTAACGCCAGCGCCGGAAGGAAACTGGCGGTCACGGCCGAATCCATCATCTGCCGGGTCGGCAATGTCGACATCACCGCGCGCAGTTGCGAAATCACCTTCAAGAATGGCAAGCGCACCCTGAAAGGCCGCCAAGCCAATGAAGTCAACGCAACGTTGACCGCGGCGGGCGCTATCGCGGAAGGGGCAGCCGGCTCGATGATCCAAACCGTCACAAAACTGAGTTGCACGCTGGAGCCGAACGTTATCAAGGATCATTCCGGCGGCGGGGCCGATTGTTCGTTCGCGACCGATCAGTAGCGAGCGACCATGCTCGAATTGACCCGCGGCGCTACGGGGATAAAACGTCTGATTCAGCCGGATTGCGCCTTCTCGCCGGCCGGCGAAAACAAATATCCGCCACCGCGGATGGTGCGGATAACCGCGGGCTTGGCCGGATCGGGTTCGATCTTGCGCCGGATTTCGCATGATTCGCAGATCGACGGCGCGGTCGAAGGCTTCGCTGTCGCGCGCGTTGGCTAGCTCCAGTAGGCGTTCGCGCGACAGCACGCGCTTCGGATTGGCCGCAAAAACCTTGAGCAGGCCGAATTCGGAAGCGGTCAGCGGATGCTCATTGCCTTCGTCGTCGCGCAGCGCCTGCGCCTCCAGATCGAGCCATTTCGTTCCGAACCGCACCAACTGGTCCTTGGCAGCTTTCGCCGTCGCGGGGGCCGTTGCTGGCGTCCTGGCCGGGGAGCTGCGCCGCAACACGGAGCGGATCCGCGCCATCAATTCACGCAGCTCACACGGCTTTGCGATGTAATCATCGGCCCCCAGTTCCAGCCCGACGACGCGGTCGATCGGGCTCGCCGTGGCCGTCAGCATGATCACCGGGACATTGGTGCGACTCTTCAGATCGCGAATAATCGAGAGTCCGTCCTCCTCCGGCATATTGAGGTCGAGCACCACGAGATCGGGCACGCTGGTGTCGATCGCATTGCGCAGGCTCTTGCCGCCATCGCACAGCGTCACGGTAAAGCCATGCATCTTGAGGTACTCGCCGACCATCTCGCGGGCCGGCGCCTCGTCATCGACGACGATGATGTGAGGACTCTGGGTCATGGCGTATCTGTCGCGGGCAATACCACGGTGAAGGTTGAGCCCTGCCCGGGGCCGCCGCTTTCAGCGGTCACCCGGCCGCCATGCATGTCGACAATGCGCTTGACGATCGAAAGTCCGAGGCCGGTCGAGCTTTCGCCGGCGGTAGGTTTGGCCGAGAGCCGCTGAAAGCGGCCAAACAATCGCCCGAGATCCTCGGGAGACAGGCCGGCGCCTTCATCGGTGATGCGGATGATGGTCTTGTTCTGTTCATGCGTCACCAGCACCGCAATCTTGCCGCCGATCGAACTGTATTTGATGGCGTTGCTGACCAGATTGTCGATCGCCTCCCGCATCCGGTCGGAGTCGCACATGGTCACGAAATTTGCTGGCGCCGAGACGGTGATGGTCTGCTGCTTGTTCGCAGCCAGGGGTTGATTGGAATCGGCGACTTCAGCGACCAATGCCGCGATATCGACCGGTTCGCGGCGTATCGTGATGTCGAAGGCATCGGCCATGGCGTCCGAAATCAGATGGTCAACCATCGAGGTCAGGCGCCTGGTGGCGTCGCGGATGTGTTCGACCTGGGCGGTAACACTCTCTTTGGAAGCGCTGGCGCCGATCAGTTCGGTCAACATCTCGGTGCGGCCGAGGATCACGCCGAGCGGATTCTTCAAATCGTGGGCGACGGTGCCGAGAATTTCGTTCTTGAAACCGTTGGCGCGCTGCAGCCGCAGCCATTGCGCCGACAGTCTGCGGTTGGCTTGCATCAGCGCGCGGGTACGCTGGGCGACCCGGTCTTCGAGCTGGGTGTTGGCCTCGTTCAATTGTTGGTAAAGAATGACATTGTCGAATGCGATCGAAAGCCGGCTGCCGAAAATCTCGACCAGCGACCGGTCGGTTTCGGAAAGCTGGCGTTCCGCCTGTAACAGCACCACGACCTCTCGTCCGCTGCCGGTGCGAATGTAAAGCACGGAGCGGTGGTCGACAAATTCATGTTTGCGCCGCCTGAAGGCGGCTTCCACCATCGACCGCACTTCGGGGTCGAGCGATTTGGACCCGGCCGCGCCGATGAAACGGCTATAACAACCTGAACCGGCCAGCACAGAAAAATCGTCGCTGACCACGCCGCCGTCGCGCAGCACCAGGATCCCGGCGCAATCGACATTCAGAAGCGACGCGATTTGTGTCAACACCCCTTCGGCAAGGCGTTGCATCGATCTGAAATCGTACAAGGTCGAGGCGGCGTCGATGATGATTTCCAGCCCGCGACGGGTTTGAACCATGCGCTCGAGCTGCTGATAGCTACGCAGTGCCGCGGTCAGCGAGGTGAACAGCTTGTCCGCTGTCAATTCGGTCTTGGCCTTGTAGTCGTTGATGTCGTATTGGACGATGACGCGGCGCTCGGGTGCCTGTCCGGGCTGCCCGGTACGCAGGATGATGCGAACGGTCTCGTTCTTGATCTCATTGCGGATGTACTCGACGAGATCGAGGCCCGCGGCGTCGGTTTCCATGATGACATCGAGCAGCACGGCGGCGATATCGGGATGCGAGCGCATCAATGTCCGGCCCTCGGCCGCCGAATAGGCCGACAGGATTTCGAGCGTCTGTCCATTAAGATTGTAGTCGCTCAGCGCAAACCGCGTGCCTTCATGCACGGCATGATCGTCGTCGATCACCGCGATCTTCCATTTCCGCGCAGTCGATACCTCCGGAGCAGCGCCGGTATCATCGATCAGGTGGAGGACATCGTCCTGTTCGGCCATTGAGGGGTCCCGTCGCTTGTCACGTCTGCGGTCGCCGAGCTGCCTTTGACGGCTCTCGGCATGATAATGCGAAAAGTGGTGCCTTGTCCCGGTCTTGAATCCAGCATCATACGGCCGCCAAGCTGCTGGGTGACGAGATTATAGACGATATGCAGGCCCAGGCCGGTGCCGCCCTCGTTGCGGCGCGTGGTAAAGAACGGGTCGAAGGCCTGCCGCTGCACGTCCGGCGTCATGCCAGCCCCGTTATCGGCAAAAACGATCTCGACATCGTCGTGGCCGCGGGGCCTCGCCGAAATCGTGATGGCCCCGGAGCGGCCGTCGGCAAACGCATGGTTTGTGGCGTTAAGGAACAGATTGGTCAGAATCTGGCCATACGCGCCCGGATAACCGTCGATCATCAGGCCTTCCGGTACCTCGATCGACAGGGCGATCGGCGCCTTCTTCAGGACCGGCCGCAGACTGGCGATGATCTGATCGGTCGCCTCGCTCAGGCTGAACTGCCGGCGTTCCGCACGCGAGCGGTCCACCGCGACTTGTTTGAAAGACCGGATCAGCTCGCCCGCCCGGTCTAGGTTCGACACCAATTGTCGGGCAGCGTCGCGCGAACTCCGGACGAATTCCTCAAGCTGCGAGCGGCGCAATGGGGTGTCGGATTTCAACTCGGCTTCGAACAATTCCGCGCGCCGCGCAAAACTGGAAGCGACCGTCAGGCTGATACCGACCGGATTGTTCACTTCATGGGCGACGCCGGCGACCAGGCCACCGAGCGCTGCCAGGCGTTCGGCGTCGATCAGATTTTGCTGGGCAGCGTTCAGCTCGAACAGCGCGCTTTCGGCCTTCTCCTTCGACCTGCGCAGTTCATCTTCGGTTTTGCGTTTGGCGATGGCGTTTTGCCGGAACACCTCCACCGCGCGCGCCATCGCGCCGACCTCGTCCTTGGCATCGGTGCCCTGTACGCGTCGATCGAAATTGCCCGATGTGATCGCCTGCATCGCCGTCATGATCTGCTGCAGGGGAAGCCGGACACTCAGCGCGATCAGCACGCCCGCGGTAATGATGATGCCGAGAAAAATCACCGCGATGGACAACACTTTGCGGGATATGTCGGCGAGCGTGCGGTCGAACGTCTCCTGCGCCCTCTGCTCGCGCTGGCGCATCTTGACCGACAAGCCATCGATGGCGCCGATGGTTTCGGCCTGACTGGCGTCGATGTTGCGCAATAGCTCGGTTCGGCTCGCAAGCTGCTCCGATAATTTCGAAAGGCCTTCCCGCAGCGCAACGGTCCGGGTTTTCAACCGCTGCAGGGCCAGACGCTGCAAGTCGTTATCGGCCAGATCGGACATCTCCGGGATCGTTTGCTCGATGGTTTCGGTATCGCGGCGGGCTTCCTCGGCAGAGGCCGTCGCCAGCGACAGATAATAGGCGTCGGCGGCCACCAGCAGAGCGGTAAACGCCTCGCGGGATTTTCCAAGAGACGGCCAGATCAGGGCGTCACGGTGCCCTGTTGCGCCCTCGATGATCGAGTAGAGCCCGGCCATGTCACGGGCCGGGGTCAAGACCTGTTCTTCGTAGGTTTTCGAAATGGTTGCCTGAACGACGCGCAATTTATCGAAGCCGTTCAGGAAGCGTTCGGTGACGCGCTGCAGTTCCGCCACCGATCCGGACAGCATCGGGTCGCTCGCCGCGCGCGTCGTCAGCGTGCCGAGAACCGCATCGCGTAACGTCAGGATCTCCGTGAAAAATTCAGGGCTCGGCTGATTGATGTAGCGATGGATCAGGTTCTGCAGGCGGCCGGTCTCGTTCTCGAGCGAGGCCAAAATCTTGTCCAACTCACGCACCTGCCGAACGTCGTCCCAGGCCGAACCGAGAACCTGGGCACCGTTCCATATCATCGCGGCGAGCACGACGACGACGGCCGAGTTCAGGGCGGCAATCGACAGGATGCGCCAGCGGATCGGGATCGCGCGGAGCAGGCCCACGATGCGACCACGCCCTCGCGCCGCGAGGCTCGCCGATCGTTCCACAGCTTTGTTCTGCAGGGGCATTTGCACAACCAGCTCACACTGCCTTGCGGGCCAATTCGACCGGTTCCGCGGCCACGGGGCCGCATCGCAAGTTCCTCCTGTCGGCGATTGCCCAAGCAACCGCAAAGCGCATGGCCGTTAAAGGCAGCATGTCGGCTGTTACGGTCCGCGAAAGGTCGGCACAGCTACGCACTGGCAAGTTCAGTCCCCTATGATGGAGTCGACGGCTGGAAAAAAAGGTTCAACGCAATCTGGCACGGACTATCGAAAAATGGCTATAGCTGCCAGCGCCTTGGTGCGCTGCGCTCGCTTTTCCGGGACATCAATTGGACATCATGCACGCGTTGCCGAAACTGACTGATATCGGGATGTTCCGTGCGTGGCGCGCCGACCCGTCGCAATGGTTGCCGGCGGCGCTCGACGTCGCGCGTAGTCATGGATTGTCGCATGCAAATTCATATCCGTTTTTGACAGGAACCAACCTTGTCGTCGGCCTCGATGGGCTGATCTTGAAGATTTTTCCACCCATGTTGCGCGCGCAGTTCACGTCGGAACGCGCCTCGCTTTCGCTGCTTCGCGGGCGTGTAAGCGTGCCGATCCCTGAGATCGTGTTCGAAGGCGAGCGCGATGGATGGCCGTATCTGGTAATAACGCGGCTGCGCGGGGTGCTGGGCGCCGAGGCGTGGCCCACGCTGCCGGAGGATCAGAAGGAGCGCGTCCTCGGTCAGATCGGCGAGACCATCGCCGAAGTCCAGCGGGTTCCGATTGGCGAGTTGTCACGCATCGAACCGGGCTGGGACGCGTTCATGCGGAAGCAGATTGAGGGCTGCGGCGCAAGGCATCGACGTCTCGGGCTGCCGCAAAAATATTGGGACGGACTCGACGAGATCGTTCGCGACGCAGCGGCGTTGATTCCGATGCACGCGGCGCCGGTGATCCTGACCGGCGAATATATCCCGGAGAATTTCCTGTTGAGCCGCGAAGGTGGAGACTGGCGGTTATCGGGGCTGTTTGATTTCGGCGACGTGTTGACCGGATGGGGTGAATACGACCTGCTCGGCCCCAGCGCCTTCATGACCGCCGGCATGCCGCGCCGTGTCAGAAGCCTTTTCAGCGGATTCGGATATGCACCGGCGGACGTGACGCCGGCCGTGAGGCGGCGGCTGATGGCGTTGCTGCTGCTTCATCGCGTCAGCGATCCGATCCGGCACATTTGTATCGAGGGCTGGCAGGCGAAAACGCGCGATTTATTCGAGCTTGCGGAATTGCTCTGGCCGGTTTGACGGCGCTTCCGTGGGAGGTCTCGACGAAGATATGAAACGACGTTCTGCCCAAAAAATAGTCAAAAATGACTTTCTGTATGCAATAAAGATGCGTCACTCGAGGCCGGCATGCCGATTTTAGACTATATCCGTTGCCTATGGCAGGGTCAGGCATTGGCACGAACCTTGCGAAGTTTGCCGAAGGCCGCGCCTTTTCGCGTCAGATGGGCAGCATCCCGCCTACAGCGTTAGTGTTGTTGTCGTCGCCGGTTTCTGACCCATGAGAGAGTAATGACCACCGACCAACTTGACGACTACATCGACGCCGTCGGGAAAGCTCTGGGCTTGTCCATCGCCGAGGCCTGGAAGCCGGCGGTGCGAACCAATCTTGAGATATCGTTGAGGCTTGCCGGGTTGGTGGATGAATTCGCGCTACCCGACGAAACCGAGCCGGCCAGTGTCTTTGCAGCCTGATATCGCGGTGACCGCCAACAACGACTGGCTGTCGGCCGTGGAAATCATGCGGGCCGTGACCGCCGGAAGGATGTCCGCGCTCAGCGTGACGGAAGCGGCGCTGGCGCGGATCGCCAGACACGACTCGATCCTGAATTCGTTCACCGACGTCACCGCGGATCGCGCCCGCGCCAAAGCGCGTGCTGTCGATGCCGCGGTTGCCGCCGGACAAAATGCCGGGCCGCTCGCCGGCGTACCGTTCGCGGTGAAGAATTTATTCGATGTGCGGGGCCTGCCGACCCGTGCCGGCTCGAAAATCAATCGCGACCTTGCGCCTTCGCCCCGTGATGCGACCTTGATCGAACGGATGGAGGCGGCCGGCGCCGTGCTGGTCGGCGCGCTTAATATGGGCGAATACGCCTACGACTTCACCGGCGAGAATAGTCATGACGGTCCGTCGCGCAATCCGCATGACGTGACGCGGATGACCGGCGGCTCGTCAGGAGGCTCCGGCGGCGCGGTCGGCGGCGGCCTGGTGCCGCTGGCATTGGGATCCGACACCAACGGCTCGATCCGGGTTCCGTCATCGTTCTGCGGAATTTTTGGGTTGAAGCCGACCTATGGCCGCCTCTCCCGCGCCAGATCGTTTCCGTTCGTCGCCAGTTTCGATCATCTCGGTCCGTTCGCACGCAATGTTGACGATCTTGCACTGGCCTACGACGCAATGCAGGGGCCCGATCCTGACGATGCGGCGTGCACGACCCGGGCCGTCGAGCCGGTGACGGCGCACGTCGCCCGCGATATCGGCGGGCTGCGGATCGCGATCGCCGGTGGATATTTTCAGAGCAACGTCACTGCCGAAGCCGAGCAGGCCGTTGCGCGTGTCGCCAGCGCGCTCGGCGTCACCCGCATCGTTGAAATTCCCGAAGCCGCGCGCGCCCGCGCCGCGGCTTATATCATCACCACCAGCGAGGGCGCGTCGTTGCATCTGGATCGCCTGCGAACACGCCCGGATGATTTCGATCCGGCGGTGCGCGACCGCTTGCTGGCAGGCGCGATGATCCCAGCGCCGCTGGTCGATCGGGCGCAAAAATTCCGCCGCTGGTATCGTGCCCGGGTGCTGGAGCTCTTCGAGTCGATCGACGTGATCATCGCGCCGGCGACGCCCTATGTTGCACCGAAGCTCGGGCAAACGACCTCCATGCTTGAGGGGGTCGCGTTGCCGGTGCGTGCCAATATCGGCATTCATACCCAGCCGATTTCCTTCATCGGGCTTCCGGTGGTCGCGGTGCCCGTTCCGCTCGAACCGATGCCGATCGGGGTCCAGATCATTGCGGCGCCCTGGCGGGAAGACATCGCGTTGCGGGTCGCTTATGCGCTGGAGCGCCGCGGCGCGGTTTTCGCACCGCGGCCAAAAGGATTGTGAAATGAACATCGATGCCCCCGATGTGCTTGCCGAGGTCAGCGCCCAGTTTGCGCGCTATGAGAAGGCACTCGTTTCCAACGATGTCACCGTGCTCGATGAGCTGTTTCGCGCCGACACCCGCACGCTTCGTTACGGGGTCGGCGAAAATCTCTATGGTTATGAAGCCATCACTGCGTTCCGCGCGGCGCGTTCGCCGGCTGGGCTGATGCGCAGGACGGCGAAGACCGTGATCACCACCTATGGCCGCGATACCGCGGTCGCCTCGACGCTGTTTTATCGCGAACTCCGCTCCGGGTAGAGTAGGCCGCCAGATGCAGACATGGATACGATTCGCCGAGGGTTGGAAAATCGTCGCTGCCCATGTCAGCATTATCGACGAACCGCAGGATATGAAGACATGAGTCTCGACGACCTTCCGGCCAGCGCGCCGCAGCGTTCGGGCCAGGACGCCGAAGCGGTCGTTCGACGCGTGGACCGCGCTTCGTTAAATCCGGACAAGGTCACGCGCGCGGAAGAATTGCGGCTGCAACTCGCCGATGAAATCGTGCGCGGCGCGCTGCCGCCGGGATCAGCGCTCGACGAAACCGACATCGCGCGCCGCTTCAACGTATCGCGCACGCCGGTGCGCGAGGCGCTGCGCCAGCTCGCGGCCAGCGGTCTGGTCGACGCGCGGGCGCATCGCGGCGCGGTGGTGGCGCGGCCCTCGATCGAACGGCTGACCGAGATGTTCGAGGCCATGGCTGAGCTCGAAGCGATGTGCGCCGGCCTTGCCGCCGAGCGCATGCCGCCGGCGGAGCGCCATCGGCTGGAGGCTATTCACGAGGAACTGCGGGTGTTGAGTTACGCGGGCGATCCGGACCGGTTCCACGAGATCAATGAGCGGTTTCACAACGCGATCTATGCCGGTTCGCAAAACGGCTACATCGCCGAAATGACGCTGGCGACGCGGGTGCGGGTGCAACCGTTCCGCCGTGCGCAATTTCGCAATCTCGGGCGATTGGCCAAATCGCAAGCCGAGCACGACCGCGTGGTGGTGGCGATCATGCGCGGCGACCGTGCCGGCGCGGAAGCCGCGATGCGCGCGCATATCGAGCTCGTGCGTGGGGAATACGAAATCTACGCGGTGTCGGTGTAGTTCAGCCTCGTGCCCCGGATGCCGCGCGGCGCGCCAGCGGTGCGCGGCTGATGCGGGGTACATGCTTGCGTCGGTAGGTCCCGGTTCTGCGGTGCATCGTCAAGAACGCTGTACCGCGCCCGGGACACGAAATCCTTCAAACAATCGCCGCTTCCGCCACAAACGCACGCCAGCCGTTGAATGCGGAGATGTCGCGGGCGCCATTCACCGCCGTGGGCTCGACGATAAACCCCTTCACGCCACGGCCATCGGCGAGGCGCACGGTGCCGATCGACAGCGGCGGCGGGATCGCGGCGACGAATTGGGCGAATGCTGTCGTCGGAAGCGCCCAGACTTCGAGTTCGATCGATGATCCAGCTCCGGCTTCCACGCGCAGCATACCGGGTTTCGGCGGCGTCGTGTCCAGCTCATAGAGCTTGTAGTCCGGAGCGGTCGCCGTGGCCTCCAGCAACCGTCCGCCGAGCGCCTTCAATTCGCCATTGAGCGCCATGCCGGAGAGATGCGCGCCAACCACCGCGATGGCGATTTCGTCGGTGCCGGTGCCGGCCGCCGGAATCGCCAGCGTCGGTTGCGGCTGACTGCTGCTGCCCATCGTCAGTTTCGTTTCGGCATGGAAGACGCGACCGATGCTGGCGAGCTGCGCGTCCTTCCCGGCCGGCGCCAGCAATGTAATTCCAAACGGAATGCCGTCGGGGCGGATCGCTGCCGGCAGCGCCAGCCCGCAGAGATCGAGCAGGTTGACGAAATTGGTATAGGTCCCGAGCCGGCTGTTGAGCTCGACCGGATTGGCCAGCACCTGCGCGGTTGTGTAGGCGGTCGGCGCCGTCGGAAGCACCAGCGCGTCGAGGCCGGCGAAGGCGCGCTCACAGATCCTGCGCAGCGACTGCAGCCGGTACAGCGCGGCGAAGGTGTCGGCGGCGGTGAGCCGCGCGCCGGCCGCCGTTATTTCTCGCGTGACCGGATGAATTGCATCCGGCGACGATGCCAGCAAATTGCGGATCACCAGATAGCGCTCCGCGACCCACGGTCCCTCATACAGCAGCCGCGCGGTTTCATAGAGCGGTTCGAGATCGAATCCGACCAGCGTGGCGCCGAGCGCGGCCCAGCGCTGCAATGCGTCGCCATAGGCTTTCTCCGAAGCCTTGTCGCCGAAGAAGATCAACTGGCCGTCATGCGGTACGCCGAGCTTGAGATTGGCGGGAAATTCGCTGATCTGCGCCAGCGGCCTGGGGCGCGAAAATGGATCGGCGCCATCGGGGCCGGCCATCGCGGCCAGTGCGGTCATTGCGTCGTCAACCGTGAGCGAGAAAATCGACACGCAATCCAGCGTCCGGCAGGCCGGCACCAGCCCGGCGGTGGAGATCAATCCGAGGCTCGGCTTGAGCCCGACAATGTTGTTGAGCATGGCGGGCACGCGGCCCGAGCCCGCGGTATCGGTGCCCAATGCCAGTGGTACCAATCCCGCCGAAACAGCGACGGCCGAGCCCGAACTCGATCCTCCCGGAATGAGGTCGCCGCGCATTGCATTTTTGGGAATGCCGTAGGGCGAGCGCACGCCGACAAGGCCGGTAGCGAACTGATCGAGATTGGTCTTGCCGATGACGATCGCGCCGGCTGCGCGCAGCCGATCCACCGACGTGGCGTCGCGCGCGGGCGAATACGCGAAGGCGGGGCAGGCGGCGGTGGTGCGCAGGCCGGCGACGTCGATATTGTCCTTCACCGCGACCGGAACCCCGTACAAAGGAAGCTTCGCCGCATCTTTTCCGGCCAGGGCCTGCGCTTCCGCCACCGCTTCTTTTTCATCGCGCAGGCTGATGAAGATGGCGGGATCGTTGTGATCGCGAATCCGCTGAAAACTGCGCGCGACGGTTTGCGCAGGAGAAACAGTGCCAGCGCGGTGCGCGGCGACGATCGCGGCGACCGTTTCAGTCACGCGCGGCCCCGATCAGAACGGGCATGCGGCCCACGACGCGGGCGGGGTTCTCTTGGCTGAATTTGGCCATGGCTGACTGCACTCCGGAGCCGGGATCGTTACTCAATCGAAGCAAGCGGTGTGCCATTGTGTACAGCCGCAAGGCAAGCTCCGATCGCGAAAATGAACTCGTATTTTCAATCGCTTGAATGAGTTTTTGGGCGGCAATTGCGGTTCGGGGCGAATCCAGGCTTACGATTTTGCTCATTTTGTAGGCGTCGCCATTCCGGGGTTGGCTGCGCGTGCGGTTCTCGCGTAGAGCAAGATGCCAGCCCCACATCCAAGAGGGCATCCGAGGAAATCAGGGAGAGAGACGATGCGGGGTTTGAAGGGATGTCTGGCGTTGGCCTTGTCATGCGCCGCATGGGGATCAGCGCGGGCCGAAATCTCCGACAATGTGGTGCGGATCGGCGTTCTCAACGATATTTCCGGCATCTTCCAGGACACCAACGGCATGGGTTCGGTGGAAGCCGCAAGGATGGCCGCGGAAGATTTCAACGGCGGGTCCAGGAAAATCAAAGTCGAGATCGTCTACGCCGATCACCAGAACAAGGCCGACGTCGGTTCGGCGATCGTGCGTAAATGGCTCGACGTCGACGGGGTCGACGCCGTGGTCGATGTTCCGAATTCCGCGGTCGGTCTCACCATCAATTCGCTGCTGCGCGATTCACGGATGACTTTTCTGGCCTCGTCGACGGCAAGCTCTGACCTCACCGGCAAGGCCTGCTCGCCGAACACCATCCAGTGGGTCAACGACGCCTGGGCGACCGGCAACACCACCGCGGCGGCGATGATGGCGCGCGGCGGCACCGACTGGTATTTCATCACAGTGAATTACGCCCTCGGCCAGGGCATCGAGGCCGAAGCCACCCATTACATCGAGAACCATGGCGGCAAGGTGTTGGGCTCGAGCAAGCATCCGCTCGGGACATCCGATTTCGCGTCATTCCTGCTGCAGGCCCAGAGCTCCAAGGCCAAGGTGATTGGCCTCGCCAATGCCGGCGGCGATACCATCAACGCCGTGAAGCAGGCCGCCGAGTTCGGAATCCAGCAAAGCGGCCAATCGCTGGTCGCGTTTCTGCTGTTCATCAACGACGTCCATGGCATGGGCCTGAAAGTCGCGCAGGGACTGCAATTGCTTGAGGCCTTCTACTGGGACAGGGATGACGACACCCGCGCCTTCGCCAAGCGCTTTGCGGCGCGGCCGGGTATGAACGGCAAGATGCCGAGCGGCAACCAGGCCGGCGTCTACGCCTCGACGCTTTCCTATCTCAACGCCGTCGATGCTACCGGAAGCGATAACGCCAAAGAAGTCGTACCGCAGATGAAGAAATTCAAGGGAAAAGACAAACTGTTCGGCGATATCGCGATCCGCCAGGACGGCCGCGTGATTCACCCGATGTATCTGTTCGAGGTAAAAAAGCCGGAAGAGTTGAAATATCCTTATGACTACTACAATCTGATCTCGACCATCCCCGCCGAGCAGGCCTTCCGGCCGATCGCGGACGGCGGCTGTTCGCTGGTGAAGTGATGCGACGCCGGCTCTGAGAACGTCACCGCACCACCTTGCTGCTGCCCTGCGTGATCAGGCGCGCGGCGCGTTGATTGCGCGCGTGGATCCACAACCAGCTCATCGCGACGCTGAGGCGATTGCGCAAGCCGATCAGGAAGTAGATGTGGGCGATGCCCCATATCCACCACGCGATCGTACCGCGCAGCTTGATGCGCCCGAAGTCGATCACCGCCAGCCGCTTGCCGATCTGCGCCAGGCTGCCGGCATGCTGGTAACGGAACGGGGCCATCGTAGCCCCTTTAAGGCGCGCTTTGATGGTATCGGCGACGTAACGTCCTTGCTGCTTGGCCGCCGGCGCGATGCCGGGGACCGGCTGGCCATCGGGACCTGCGATCACAACGGTGTCGCCGATGGCGAAGATATCGGGATGTCCGGGAACGCTGAGGTCGGGCAGAACCTGCAAGCGGCCGGCGCGGTCGGCCGGTGCGCCGAGCCATTCGGCGGCGGGCGAGGCGCGCACGCCGGCGGCCCAGATCAGCGTCTTGGACTGCAGGCTCTGGCCTCCATAGACGACGCCGTCGGCGGAGCATTCGGTGACGGCCTGGTTCAACACCACTTCGACGCCGATTCGTTCGAGCGAGTGCAGCGCATAGGCCGAAAGATCGTCGGCGAAGCCCGCCAGTACGCGCGGCCCGGCCTCGATCAGCACGACGCGCGCCTTCTGGGTGTCGATGTTGCGAAAGTCCGGCGGCAGCGTGTCTTGCGCCAGCTCGGCGATGGTGCCGGCAAGTTCGACGCCAGTCGGACCGGCGCCAATGATGACGAAGGTCAAAAGCGCCGCGCGTCGCTGCGGATCGGTCTCGCGCTCGGCGCGCTCGAAGGCCACGAGAATGCGCCGCCGCAGCGTGGTGGCGTCCTCCAGTGTCTTCAGACCGGGCGCGAACGGCTCCCATTCGTCGTGGCCGAAATACGCGTGACGGACGCCGGTAGCGAGAATGAGCGTGTCGTAGGGCAAGGCCCCGCCCTCATCGAGCAGCACGCGCTTTTCCGCAGGATCGACCCCGGTCACCGTGGCGAACAAGGTCGTGACCTCCGGGCGATCGCGCAACAAATAGCGAATCGGCCAGGCGATCTCCGAGGTCGCGAGCGAAGCGGTCGCAACCTGATACAATAGCGGCTGGAACAGATGATGGTTGCGGCGGTCGAGAAGCGTGATGCTGACCGGCGCGCCATCAAGCCGATGCGCCGCTTCCAGTCCGCCGAAACCCGCGCCGACGATAACCACGCGATGGGGTGGTGTTGCCGGTCGCGCTTGCTCGGTCGTCATATGCTGCAGCCCTGGGTTTCAGACGTGTCCGGACGGTTGTAGCCGGTTGGACCAGCGTGTCCAAGGGCGGCGTAGGTTTTTCAGACCACGCAAATCGGGCGGTATTATTTTTTCCTGGCGGACGAATCCTTATCCCGGTCTCGAACGTCTAGAATGCAAGACCCACGATCTTGCCTCGCAGGACCAGCCATGGAGAGACTGATGAAACGGACCTTGATCAGGTATAAGACAAAGGCAGAATCGGCCGACAAAAACGCCGAGCTGATCGCCAGCGTATTCGCCGAATTGAAGGCTACGAAGCCCGAGGCCGTTCGCTATCTTTCGCTGCGGCTCGACGACGACAGCTTCATTCATTTCGTCGAGACCGAGGCCGATGACGGCGCCAGCGCCATACCGGGCCTGGCCGCTTTCAAGGTTTTTCAGAGCGGAATTCGCGAACGCTGCCTTGAGCCGCCGCAAGTGGGTAGCGTCAGAATTGTCGGCAATTATCGGATGCTGGATGAAACATAAGCTTTGGATTGCGAGAAAGCCGAATGAAGTTGGTCCCTGATGCATCGGCCCCTGCGAATATCGACGCGCTTCTGGCCGAGATGCGGCCGAAGCTGCATCGCTATTGCGCGCGCATGGTCGGCTCGGTGATCGACGGCGAGGATGTCTTGCAGGATGCGCTGATCAAGGCGGTGGAGTCGTTGGCCTCGGCCGGCCCGATCGGCAATCCGCAAGGCTGGCTGTTTCGGATCGCGCACAACACCGCGCTGGATTTTCTGCGCCGCCGCAGCCGGCAGCAGTCTCTGCAATCGGGCGAGGAGGTGGACATGATTGCCGACCCCGTCGACACCATTGCCAGTCGCCAGCTGGCTGGCGCGAGCCTGCGCACCTTCATGCGGCTTCCGGTCGCCCAGCGCTCCAGCGTGATCCTGATGGACGTGCTTGGTTGCTCGCTCAGCGAAGTCTGCGCGGCGATGGATTTCAGCCTTCCTGCGGTGAAGGCGGCGCTGCATCGCGGACGCAGCCAGCTTCGCGAAATGGCAAACGAGCCGGACGATGTGTCCTATCCGGCATTGTCGGAGACCGACCGCGATCGCCTGGGCGCCTATGTCGCGCGTTTCAACGCGCGTGATTTCGATGCGATCCGCGCCATGATTGCCGACGACGTCCGGCTCGATCTGGTCAACAGGACGCGCCTGAACGGCAAGGCCGAAGTTTCCAGGTATTTCGGAAATTATTCGAAGGCAGAAGACTGGCACCTGGTTCCCGGGCTGGTGGAAGGCCGTCCGGCGATCCTGGTATTCGATCCCGCCGAGCCCGGTTCGCGACCGAAATACTTCATGCTGCTGCAATGGTCTGCCGACAAGGTCGCCACCATCCGCGATTTCCGCCACGCGCCCTACATCATCGATGGCGCGGAATACCGGATTTCATAAGCCGGGCTCGATCTGCACTATAATTCTTGCCATCCGCGCTCGCTGCGAATTATGGTGCATGGCGGTGGGGGATATGGTCCGAAGGTTTGAGGGGTCGCGGGCGGTTCATGCTTGCCGCCACCTTGAGATTTCGCGCACAAAACACTCACCAATAAAAAGGCGACCCGCGAGCGAAGCGCGCTCCCGGTTGTGGCAATTTATTCGGCTGGCGGCATCCATCGTAACGAGGAGGGACGGGATATGAGAACGGCATTCTGGCTGGCGGGCGCGACGGTTCTGGCGCTGGCCAACCCGGCGATGGCGGCGGATTCGATCAAGATCGGCTTTGTCTCGACCTTCAGCGGTCCGACCGCGGTGATCGGCAACGACATGCGCAACTCGTTCGAGCTCGCGCTCGATCATCTCGGCCGCAAGATGGGCGGCTTGCCGGTCGAGGTGATCTACGAGGATGACCAGCAGAAACCGGATATCGGCAAGCAGAAGACCGAGAAGCTGGTGCAGTCCGACAAGGTGGACTTCATCGCCGGCTATATCTGGTCGAACGTGCTGCTGGCCTCGCTCAAGTCCGCGGTCGATTCGCAGACCTTCCTGATCAGCGCCAACGCGGGACCGTCGCAACTCGCCGGAGATCTGTGCTCTCCTTATGTGTTTTCGACATCGTGGCAAAACGACCAGACGCCGGCGGCGATGGGCCTTTACATGAATCAAAAAGGCGTCAAATCGGTCTTCCTGATCGGCCCGAATTATGCCGCGGGCAAGGACATGCTGGCCGGCGTGAAAAGCACGTTCAAGGGCGAGGTGGTTGGCGAGGAATACACGGTGTGGCCGACCCAGCTGGATTTCTCGGCGGAGCTGTCGAAAGCGCGCGCGTCGAAGGCGGAGTCGATCTTCGTGTTCTATCCGGGCGCTGCCGGCGTCCAGTTCCTCAATCAATATGTGCAGGCCGGGCTCAAGCAGCAGATGCCGCTCTACACGGCGTTCACCATCGACGAATTGTCGCTGCCGCTGCAGAAGGACAATGCGCTCGGCGTTCCCGGCGCGCAGGAATGGGTGAACGATCTGCCGAACGAACAGAACAAGCAGTTCGTGACCGACTACCGCAAGAAGTATCCGGGTCTGCGCCCGACCTATTACGGCGCGCAGGCCTACGACGCCGCGCAGCTGATCAACAGCGCGGTGGTGGCGGTGAAGGGCGATACCAGCAAAAAGGACGCGATGCGCGCCGAGATGGAGAAGGCGAATTTCAAATCGCTGCGCGGCCCGTTCAAATACGGCAACAACCACATCCCGATCCAGAATTTCTATCTGCAGGACGTGGTCAAGGACGCCGAGGGCGCGCTTTCGCTCAAGACCGTCGCCACCATCGTCAAGGACGACCAGGATCGCTTCCACGACAAATGTTCGATGAAGTGATCGCGGATTTAGTGCAATACGGCGGCGGCGTTCGCGCTGCCGCTGTTTTCTTGAGGCAGGTTGTCTCTCCTAGAGCGATGTAAAAGTATCCATGCTGCTTGTCGTCGAACAATTCCTGAACGGATTGCAGTTCGGCCTGCTGCTGTTCCTGCTGGCGGCGGGATTGACGCTGGTGTTCGGCATCATGGACCTCGTCAATCTGGCGCATGGTTCGCTGTACATGATGGGGGCCTATTTCGCGGCGACCTTCGTGGCATGGACCGGCAGTTTCATTTTTGGAATTGTGCTGGCGCTCGGCGCCACGCTGCTGCTGGGCATCGTGCTCGAATTCGTCGCGCTGCGGCACCTTTACGGCCGCGACCACCTCGATCACGTGCTGGCCACCTTTGGGTTGATCCTGTTTTTCAACGACGCGGTACGGCTGATCTGGGGGCCGGCGGGCCTGGCGTTGCCTTTGCCGCCGTGGCTGACCGTGCCGGTCCAGATATTGCCCGGCGTCTATTATCCCGCCTACCGGCTGGCCATCATCGTGGTCGCGCTTGCGATCGCGCTGATGCTTTATATCGTGGTGATGCGAACCCGCGTCGGCATGCTGATCCGTGCCGGGGCGTCGAACCGGGAAATGATCGGCGCGCTCGGCATCAACATCAAGCTGCTCTACACGCTGGTGTTCGGGCTCGGGGCCGCATTGGCCGGTCTTGCCGGAATGATGCAGGCGCCCATTTTGACCGTGCAGATCGGGATGGGCGAGAACATCCTGATCCTCGCCTTTGTCATCATCGTGATCGGAGGCATCGGCTCGATCCGCGGCGCGTTTCTCGCCGCCCTCTTTGTCGGCATCACCGACACGCTGGGCCGCGCCTTCCTGCCTGACCTGTTGCGGCAGGTCCTGAGTTCGACCGCCGCTTCGACCGTGGCGCCCGCATTGTCCTCGATGCTGATCTATCTTTTGATGGCGATTGTGCTGGTGGTGCGGCCGGAGGGGCTGTTTCCGGCCAGCCGGCGATGATCGCTTGGTTCAACGCCCGCAACGTCGTGGTGGCGCTCACGCTCGCCGGCCTGCTGTTGCTTCCGCTTTATTCGCAGCTCAGCGGAAACATCTTCGTGCTGACCCTGTTCACGCGCATCGTGATCTTCGCGCTGGCGGCCGCCAGCCTCAATCTCATCATGGGGTATGGCGGCATGATGAGCTTCGGCCACGCCGCCTATCTCGGCATCGGCGGATACGCCGTCGGCATTCTCGCCTTCGAGGGCATCGGCTCCGGCTTCATTCAATGGCCGGTGGCGCTGGCGGCATCGGCGCTGTTCGCGCTGGTGATCGGCGCGCTCTCGCTGCGCACGCGCGGCGTCTATTTCATCATGATCACGCTCGCCTTCGCGCAGATGGCCTATTACGTCGCCTCCGGGCTTGCCCGCTATGGCGGGGACGACGGTCTGACCATCTACAAGCGCAGCAATTTCGGCGGCCTCATCAATCTGTCGAACCGCGTGCAGTTCTACTATCTCTGCCTCGGTTGCCTGTTCGGCGGGATCTACCTGATCTGGCGCATCGTCAATTCGCGGTTCGGCATGGTGGTGCAGGGCCTGCGCTCCAACGAAGCGCGGATGCAGGCGATCGGGTTTCCTGTCACGCGATACCGGCTGGCCTGCTTTGTCATCGCGGGCACGCTATGCGGTCTGGCCGGCGCCTTGCTCGCGAACAACACCGATTTCGTCAGCCCGGCCGTGATGTTCTGGACCCGCTCCGGCGATCTCATGGTCATGGTGATCCTCGGCGGCATGGGCTCGCTGTTCGGTCCGGTGATCGGCGCGATCGTTTATCTGGTACTGGAAGAGTTCTTGTCGCAGCTGACGGAATATTGGGCGCTCATCATGGGCCCGCTGCTGCTGTTGGTCGTGCTGTTCGGCCGCGGCGGCATCGTCGGGCTGCTGGGGAGGCTGAGCCGTGGCTGATCCCTTGCTCCGCATTGAAAATCTGGTGCGGCGGTTTGGCGGCATCGTCGCGACCGACAACCTCTCGCTTGATGTGGCCAGGGGAGAATTGCACGCGATCATCGGACCGAACGGCGCGGGCAAGACCACGCTGATCAGCCAGCTCACCGGACAGGTGCTGCCGAATTCCGGCGCCATTCGCTTTGCCGGCCGCGACATCACCCGGCTGCCGGCGTGGCGGCGCAGTGCGCTGGGGCTTGCGCGCTCCTTCCAGATCACGTCGCTGCTGCCCGATTTCACCGCCGCGGAGAATGTCGCGCTGGCGGCCCAGGCCTGCGACGGTCACTCGTTTTATTTCTGGGGCGACGCCCGCAAGGAAAGCGGCCTGCGTCAGGCGGCGCTGTCAGCACTGACGAGGGTCGGGCTCGAAGGTCGCGCCGATATTCTGGTCTCGAAGCTGAGCCATGGCGAGCAGCGCGAACTGGAGCTCGCGGTTGCGCTGGCGACAAAGCCGCAATTGTTGCTGCTCGACGAACCGATGGCCGGATTAGGCGTCACCGAATCGGCGCGCATGGTCAAGCTACTGCAGGAGCTACGGCGGGAATTCACCATCGTGCTGGTCGAGCATGACATGGATGCGGTGTTCGCGCTCGCCGACCGCATCACCGTTCTGGTCTATGGACGCGTCATCGCCTCCGATGTGCCGGCGGCGATCCGCGCCAATGAAGAGGTCCGGCGCGCCTATCTCGGCGATCAGCAGGCGGTGACCCGCCATGGCTGACGCAACGCCTCTGCTCGAAGTCGCTGATATCGAGACCTGCTACGGCTTGAGCCAGGTGCTGTTCGGCCTGTCGCTGCAGGTCCGGACCGGAGAGATGGTGACCCTGATGGGGCGCAACGGCATGGGCAAAACCACGACGATCCGCTCGATCATGGGGCTGACGCCGGCGCGCGCGGGTACCATTCGTTTCGGCGGCCATGAGGTTCGCAAACTTCCCTCGTTCCGGATCGCTCAATTGGGGATTGGCCTGGTCCCCGAGGGCCGTCAAATATTCCCCAACCTGACAGTGCGCGAGAATTTGGTCGCGGCGTCCGGCAATCGCCTCGCCAGCCCCGATCCGTGGACGCTCGAGAAGATCCACGGGCTGTTCCCGCGATTGGCGGAACGCGGCAGCAACATGGGCGGCACGCTGTCGGGCGGCGAGCAGCAGATGCTGGCGATCGGCCGCGCGCTGATGACCAATCCGCGCCTGTTGATTCTGGACGAGGCCACCGAAGGCCTGGCGCCCTTGATCCGCGATGAAATCTGGAATTGCCTGTCGATGCTCAAAGCGCGGGGCCAGTCGGTGCTCGTGATCGACAAGAACGTCGAAAATCTCACGCGCATCGCCGACCGGCATTACATCATCGAGCGCGGCCGCGCGGTGTGGAGCGGCACCTCGGAAGAATTGATCGCCGAGCCCGATCTGCAGCATCGATATCTTGGAATTTGATTCCGAGTCGGACGGCGCGACCATATGCCGCCACGCATCGTTGATGTTGCAAGGTCGTCTTCCCATCATCACGGATGTCGGTGCCGATATATTGAACGTTCGCTTGCTCTCGTTCTAGGCATCAGCATCGCGATTGGGTCAGAGAAATGTTGTGATGCCTTTCGCGCCGCCAGTTTGCCTAATCGTTCCTCTCCCGCTGGCATCGCGCATTACTCTTCCTCCATAACCGAAGGTGGAATACGTATTTTGCCGCCCACTACATAAGTAATATCGCTAATATCTTGTGTTTTTCGTTCGCTCGACACTGCGTCCACGAGCTTTGAGCGAGTGGCATTGCGAATGTCCGGCGGCCGCGTGTCGTCATAACGCACTCCTCAATCCGTTCAGACGGCTCGGGAGCTGGAGCTCCATCCAGCTGATCGAGACGAGCATCTTCAGGGTCAAATATTGACAGAGGGGCGAGAATAATGACGGCCAAAGACAAGGGCGCGACCAGCAAATCCTCCAAGGGCATCAACCGGCGATCATTGCTGAAGGCAGGCGCCGCCGTAGCGGGAGCGGCGGTGGGATCGGAAGCCATCACGGGCTTTCCCACGATCTGGGCGCAGGAAATCAAGGACATCGAATTGCGCCATGTCGGCGTGTCCTATTCTGTCGTGAAGGCAATCGGCGACCAGGCGGCCAAGGATCTCGGCTTCAAGGTAACGATGCAGAACCTTGACACGTCTGCGGCGATCAATCGCTTCATCACCCAACCGAACAGCGTCGACATCGCGGACCTCGAAGGGTGGCAGGCCAAGCTTGCGGCCAAGCGCGGCGTGATCCAGGGCATCGAGGCCAAGAAGATCAAGGAATTCAATAACTTCCTTCCGATCTTCACCAAGGGCGAACTGGACGGCCACAAGATCCCGCGTCAGGGCATCTCGCCTTACGAAGCGCTCTATATTGAAAAGCCCGATTCCACCGAATTGCACGACGGCGTCACCGAATGGTTGACCAACGTTCCGCAGGTCTACAACGCCAACTCGATTGGCTACCGTCCCGATCTCGTCGGGCACAAGGTGACCCAATGGAAGGATCTGATCGATCCCAAATTCAAGGGCAAGGCTGCGATCCTCGATGTGCCGGCGATCGGCATCATGGATGCCGCTTTGTGTTTTGAAAGCGCGGGGCTGATCAAATACGGCAACAAAGGCAACATGACCACGAAGGAGATCGACTTCACCTGCGACAAGCTGATTGAACTCAAGAAGGCCGGTCAATTCCGCGCCACCTGGACTACGTTCGACCAGTCGGTGCAATTGATGGCGGCCGGAGAAGTGGTGATCCAGTCGATGTGGTCGCCGGCCGTCGCCGCGGTCCGGGTCAAGCAGATCCCTTGCGTTTATGCCCCGGTCAACTTCAAGGACGGCAAGGAAGGCTATCGCGGCTGGTGCAACGGCATGGGCCTGATGAAGCATCTGACCGGCAAGAAGCTTGATGCCGCCTACGAATACATGAACTGGTACATGTCCGGCTGGCAGGGCGCGTTTGTGAGCCGCTACGGCTACTACAGCCCGGTGCCTTCGACCGCCAAGAAGTTCATGACGCCGGCCGAATACACCTTCTGGTACGAGGGAAAACCGGCGCCCGAGCCTGTTACCGATCCCTACGGTGTTCCGATGGAAGTGGCCGGCACCGTTCGTGACGGCGGCTCGTTTGTCGAACGCGTGACCAACATCTCGTGCTGGAACACGCTGATGGATGAATCGGCTTACATGAACAAGCGCTGGAACGACTTCAAGGTCGCCTAAATTCCGGCCGTCATCAACAACCTGCCGGTCGACCTTGCGGCCGACCGGCGGAGTTTTGGATGTCTCCAGAGAGAGTTCATGGCTGTTTCCCGATCGATGACGAGCTGGCTTTATATCTCGCCGCTGATGCTCGTGCTTATCCCGTTCTTCGTGTTGCCCATTCTGGTGGTGCTGGTCGCGAGCGTCTTTCAAACCGATGGATTCGGCGGCCTCATCCCGACCTTCACGCTGTCGAACTACGCAACGGTGTTGACGTCAGGTCTGACGTTCAACCTCTATTTCGAGACCGTGAAATTCACCATCCTGACCTGGTTCTTCACGTTGCTGCTCGGCTTTTTCGTGGCCTATTTCCTGGTCTTCCATGTCAGGAATCCGTTGCTGGCGATCGGCCTGTTCCTGATTTGCACCGTGCCGTTCTGGACCTCCAACATCATCCGAATGATTTCCTGGATTCCGCTATTGGGCAAGGAAGGCCTGATAAATTCCGCGCTGCTGCATATCGGTCTGATCCACGAGCCGCTTGAATTCCTGCTTTATTCCGGATTTGCGGTCGTCGTCGCCTATGTGCACCAGCTTACGATCTTCATGATCGTGCCGATCTTCAATTCGATGGCGCGCATCGACAAGCGCGTCGTCGAGGCGGCGATCGATGCGGGCGCAAGCCGCTTCGATATCATGCGGCTGATCATCGTGCCGCTTTCCAAGAGCGGCATCGCGCTCGGCTCGATTTTCGTGGCCTCGATCGTGATGGGTGATTTCTTCGTAACCAAGGTGATGTCCGGCGGCGGCTCGGCGTCGGTGGTGGGCGCGTTCTACGAGGATATTTCGGTTCTGCAGTATCCGAGTGCGGCGGCGAGCGCGATTATTCTCACCATCGTGTTGCTGGTGATGGTTTCCCTGATCCTGCGTACCGTCGATATCCGAAAAGAAATCACCCAATGAGCGTGGTGCCGCAGACCGTTGCTGTCGCTGACGCGCGCGCCGCGTCCAAACAGGCGATCGCGCCAAGCCGTGGAGGTCGGCCATGGACCTTTTATGTGCTGGCGGGGCTTTTCACATTCTACGTTATGGCGCTCTACGGGCCGATGATCTGCATCTACATCCTGTCGTTTCAGGATGTTCGAGGCGGTCTTGTGTTTCCGATGAAAGGGTTGTCGCTGCACTGGTTCGTCGACCTGTTCACGCAGGTGAGAACCGGCGACGTCAAGGGCGCCTTTGATCGCTCGATCAAGCTTGCGATTGTGGTGACGGTCATCACGGTGGTGGTCTCGTTCATGTCTGCGATGGCGTTTCGCCGGCGCTTCCCGGGCGACAATATCGTGTTCGCGCTGATGATCGGCAGCCTGGTGGCGCCGGGGCTCGTCCTCGGCATCGGGGTGGGGCTTTTGTTCAATGCGATCGGCATCGAAACATCCCCGTACACCTCGGCGCTGGGTGCGCAGCTCTCCTGGACGCTGCCGTTTGGCGTTCTGGTGATGTTTGCGGTGATGTCGCGTTTCAATCCAGCGTGGGAAGAGGCGTCGCGCGATCTCGGCGCCACCGCATGGCAGACCATCCGGCTGGTGATCCTTCCCATTCTGGCGCCGGGCCTGGTGGCGGTCGCATTGTTTGGATTCACGCTGTCCTATGACGAATTCGCCCGGACGCTTCAGACCGCCGGCCCCCAGAACACTTTGCCGCTGGAGATCTGGAGCATGACGCTCAACGTCACGTCGCCGTCGCTTTATGCGCTGGGTACCGTGACCACGATTATCTCGTTTTTGATCATCGGCGTCGCGCTCGGGACCATCGTGTTCATTCAAAAGCGACGTGGCGCTCGCGCGTCGTGATCGGGGGCTAAACAATGGCGGTTCTGCGCGGCGACATCGAACTCGCCGGTCTTACCAAGAGTTATGACGGCGTTACCACGGTCGTTCAGGGCATCAATCTGAAGATTCCGGATGGCGCCTATTGCTGCTTTCTGGGGCCCTCAGGCTGCGGCAAGACCACGATCTTGCGCATGATCGCCGGCCACGAAGACCCGACCGACGGGGAAATTCTGATCGGCGGCGAAAACGTGGTGGGATTGCCGCCGGTCGCGCGTGGCACCGCGATGATGTTTCAGTCCTACGCGCTGTTCCCGCATTTGAGCGTACGGGACAATATCGGGTTTGCGTTGCGGATCCGCGGCCTGTCGAAAAAGGACCGCAACCTTCAGACCGACGCGATGATCGAGAAGGTCCGGCTGACAGAGCTTGCCGACCGGTTGCCCGCGCAACTCTCCGGGGGCCAACAGCAGCGCGTGGCGCTCGCTCGCGCCGCCATCACCGAGCCTCGGGTGCTGCTGCTGGATGAGCCGCTTTCCGCGCTCGACGAGCAACTAAGAGTACGCATGCGGCTTGAGCTGCAGCGGATGCAGCGCGATCTTGGAATCACCTTCGTGCATGTCACGCACTCGCAGCTGGAGGCGATTGCACTGGCGGATATGGTCGTGGTGATGGACCGCGGGCAGATCAAGCAGGCCGGCGCCGCGCGCGACGTCTATGCAACGCCGCGGGATCGTTATGTGGCCGAGTTCCTTGGAGGCCAGAACGTGTTTTCCGGCCGGGTCGACGCCGTCAACGGCAATCTCGCAAGCTTCGCGGCGGCCCAGATGAAACATATCACGGTCCCGGTTGGTTCGGCGCCTGTCAGCAAGGGCGACACCATCGACGTTGCGGTACGACGCGACGATATCGATCTGATCCGCCCAGGCGTGGGTCTGGCGGAGGATACGTCATGGCTGGCCAGCCGCGTGCTGGCGGTCGAATATCAGGGCAACTTTGTAAAGGTCATGCTGGATGCGACCGGAACCGACGAGTTCGTCGCCTATATCCCCGAACGCATATTCTTCCGCGACCCCTACGCGATTGGCGATGTCGTCCAGGCGACCTGGCCGAGCCACCTCGCGCGGCTGCTTGCGAAAACAACTGCCTTAACTGCGTAACCTGTAAACGAGAGAGGGAATGGCTATGGTCGATTATGAGATGTTTGAGCTCGGCGATGTGACCCTGCAATGCGGGCAAATCCTGCGCGGCGCCAAGATGGCCTACAAGACCTATGGCAAGCTCAACGCCGCCAAGGACAATGTGATCGTCTATCCCTGCTGGTATTCCGGCACGCACCTCGAAAACGAGTGGCTGATCGGTCCCGACATGGCGCTGGATCCGGGAAAATATTTCATCATCATCCCGAACATGTTCGGCAACGGCCTGTCGACCTCGGCGAGCAACACGCCGGTTCCGTTCAACGGCTCTCGCTTCCCGAAGATCACGGCCTATGACAATGTCGTGCAGCAGCATCGACTCGTCACCGAGAAGTTCGGCATCAGCAAGGTCAAGCTGGTGACGGGCTGGTCGATGGGCGCGCTGCAGACGTTCCATTGGGGCGCCATCTTCCCCGATATGGTCGAACGCATCCTGCCGTTTCAGGGGTCGGCCAAGTGCTCGCGGCACAACTTCGTCTTTCTCGAAGGCGTCAAGGCCGCCCTTCAGGCCGATGCTGCGTTCATGGACGGCTTCTACACCGAGCAGCCGGCCAAGGGCCTTCGCGCCGCCGCGCGCGTCTATGCCGGCTGGGGCTTCTCCCAGACTTTCTATCGCGTCGAAGCCGACCTCAAGCAGATGGGCTATGCCTCGCTGGAGGATTTCCTGGTCGGATTCTGGGAAGGCTGGCTGCTCTCCAAGGACGCCAACAATCTTCTGACCATGCTGTCGACCTGGCAGAACGGCGATATCTCCAACAACCCGATCTACAAGGGCGACTACAAGAAGGCGTTGGCCGGGATCAAGGCCAAGGCTATCGTGATGCCGGCCTCGACCGATCTGTATTTCCCCCCGGAAGACAGCGCCATCGAGGTCGAGCACATGCCGAACGCCGAGCTGCGGGTGGTGCGAGACCTATTGGGGCCATTTCGCCGGCGGCCCCGGCACCAGCCCCGACGACATCAAGGTGATCGACGCGGCGCTGAAGGAATTGCTCGCAAGCTGAGCACGCCTGCGAGGCGGTTCGCCTTGTTTCTGTTCCCTCCCCCCTTGTGGGGGAGGGTCAGGGAGGGGGTAAGCCCCAAGCACCGGACTCGCGTTTACCCTCTCCCCAACACAAGGGGAGAGGGAGCGCGCCGTCGTTCGCGCAAGCGGTCGTCGCCACGTTGTCAAAACATCTCGAAATATTCGCGCTGCTCCCAGTCCGATACCTCGGCCTGGAAGCGCTCGATTTCGGCGTTCTTGATGTGGACGTAGTAATCGACAAATTCGGCGCCGAGCGCCTCGCGGAAGAACGGATCGTCCTTCAGCGCCAACACCGCTTCCTGCAAGCTCTTCGGCAACAGCGCGGCTTTGGTTTCATACGGCGTGTCCGCCGACGGACCGGGGTCCAGTCCTCGATCGACGCCGTCGAGGCCGGCGAGAATTTGCGACGCCATGTAGAGATAGGGATTGGCGGCCGGCTCGCCGATCCGGTTTTCAAGCCGGGTCGCGGGATCATTGACGCCGCCGAGCACGCGGATCATGACGCCGCGATTGTCCCGCCCCCAGATCGCGCGATCGGGCGCCAGCGAATAGGAACGATAGCGCTTGTAGCCGTTGATGGTCGGCGTCGTGAACACGGCCGCCGCGCGGGCGTGCTGCAACAACCCGCCGAGATAACCTCGGCCGAAGGCGCTCAGCGGCTCGCCGCCATCCGTTGCCATGAACGCGTTCGCGCCGCTGGAACGCGAGACCACCGATTGATGCAGATGCCATCCGGACGCGACTACGTTCGGAAGCTTCGGTCGGCACATGAAGGTGGCGTGATAGCCATGGCGATGGCAGATCTGCTTAACGGCGCTGCGAAACAGCACCATGTTATCGGCGGGCACCAGGCCGATCGTCGGCTGGAACGTGAATTCGCATTGGCTCGGGCCGAATTCGACCTCGATCGATCGCAGCGGCAGGTTCAGCGCCGTGATGTCGCGCCGGACGATCTCGAGCACCGGCTCCATCTGGTCGTAGCGCTGTTCGGTCAGATATTGGTATCCGTGCGACAGCAGGCTGACCGCGGGAGGTTGTCCGGGCTGGCCGGCATCCTCGGGCGACATTCTGGGGTCTTCGAGCTTGAAGATATGGCATTCGACTTCGAGCCCGGCGACGAAGTCGTAGCCGCGCTGGTTCAGCGTCGCGAGCACCGATCGATAGAGGTGCCGGGTCGCGAACGGCACCGGCCGTCCGTCGGCGAAATAAAGGTCGCACAACAGCCAGCCGGTGGCCGACGCCCATGGCAGAACGCGAAAGCTTGTGGGATCGGCCACCATCAGAACATCGGCGGCGCCTTCCATTTCCCGCAT
The DNA here is from genome assembly GCA_963725555.1 of uncultured Pseudomonadota bacterium. Classification (GTDB taxonomy): domain Bacteria; phylum Pseudomonadota; class Alphaproteobacteria; order Rhizobiales; family Xanthobacteraceae; genus Bradyrhizobium. The sequence goes on from CAVRYV010000010.1 coordinate 160,501, forward strand.
GCCGAACCCGCCGCCGGCGGTAAAGACCGGAAACACGGTTCGATGCGAGGTATCCTTGGCGAGCATCGTCGTGGTGATGGTGCATCCGCTCTCCAGCGAGCGCAGCGCTTCGCTGGCGACCAGCGTCTTGCCTCTCAGAATTCCGTGCTGGTCGGGGAAGGAAAACCGGATGACTTCCAGTTTTTGCTCTTCGACGATTTTGGCAAGGCGGGTGGCTGCCTCCTTTTGCTCGCCAGACCAGAGACCGTGACGCTCCACAAAACTCAACGCGTTACTCCCTCGCGGGGCTGACTCGTATCGCTGGTAATGGCATCATTTAGTGGGTTTTCGTCATTGCGAGGAGCGAAGCGACGAAGCAATCCATGTCTTCGGTTCAGATGGATTGCTTCGCTTCGCTCGCAATGACGAAGCATCGGCACCACTAAACCGCTCTTAGATGAGGCACCTTGTCGGCGATTTCGGTCGGAACCGGGGCGGCCCAGGGCGCGCTGCGCCGGCGCTTCACATCGACTTCCATCCAGAAAATTTCCCATCCGCGGGTTGGCCCGATGCCGTCCATGGTCGCAGGTCCCTGGATGCTGCGCGCGTGCACGTCATCGAGGAACATGAATGGCTTGGCGCCGGCGGCGGCCTTTTCGATTTCCTGCCGCAGCAAACGGCGATACTGCACGATCGCCTTGTCGGCGGTGCCGAGATGTTCGCGGGTGCGATCCTGGATCGGGCCCATCAATTCCACCGCCCACTGGTCGTGCACGTTGATGTCGGCGCCCATGCCGGTATAGGTCGAGGTCGCTTGCTCGTGCGGATCGAAACCGTAATCGTTGGCTTTGTTCTTGCGCGAGCGATAGTCGGGAAGCTCATACAGTTCGAGGCGCTGATCTCGCATCTTGTTCTTGTCGACCGGCGTCGAATAGCTGGTGAAGATCGCGTACCAGTAGCAATTCTCGTCATCGACGGGCACGTGCCATTGCGTGATCGTCATCTCGGTGCTCATCGGGATCACGAAGCCATGCGGGAACAGCTGATTGGTGACGCGCACATGGGTGCGTTCGTCGTCGATCTGGCGCAGCGCGATCAGGCGCAGCCCGTATTCGGTGTGTTCGACATTGATGATGGGCTGGTCATATTCGCGCAGGATCTTCGTCATCGGCATGTCGCTGCCGGCCGATGCGCCACGGAACTGCTTGCCGTAAGCCGCCGAGGTATCCTCGTCCTCGAAAAAGCGATGCAGGAACGAGGCGTGCGACGGATCGATGCCGACCTCGAGCGCCTGCAGCCAGTTGCAGTTGATGTGGCCCTTGAACGCAAACGTGTAGGCGTCCGGCGCCACAAAGCAGTCGATCTCGGGAAACGCCGGCGGCTCGCCTTCGCCCAAATAAGCCCAGAGGATTCCGCTCTTCTCGATCACGGGATAGGCGCGCTGGATGATGTTCTTGCACAGCACGGAGTTCTTCGGCTCGGCCGGCGTTTCCAGGCATTGGCCGGATACATCGAACAGCCAGCCATGAAACGCGCAACGCAGGCCGCCATTCTCCAGCCGGCCGAAGGCGAGATCAGCACCGCGATGCGCGCAATGACGCTCGATCAGGCCGTAGCGGCCTTGCTCGTTGCGAAACAGCACCAGATCCTCGCCGAGCAGCTTGACGGCCTTGATCGGGCGTGGGCCGGCCAATTCATCGACCAGCGCCGCCGGTTGCCAGTACATCCGCATCAATTTCCCGCACGGCTGCCTGGGACCGGTGCGGGTGATCAGGTCGTTCTGTTCCTGGCTCATCATGGCGGGGACGTCCTTATCTGCCTGGCAACGTCACCAGTCTAGTCAAAGCCCGTTGCCTCGGCCAGCCTCCTTCCCTGGATGCTGGGTTGCCGATCCGGGGGCCATCTCGTTAAGGAGTTAGGAATGGCCCCGGCTCGGCGCTGAGAGAGGCTCGTCCGGGCGGCGAGCTCACCCCCGCGCGAACATCCGCGCGTCTTTGTGCAGTACCGGCGCCACCGCGTCGATCAAGCGGGTGGCGGCGGTGTCGACGCTGAGGCCCGCGGTATCGACCACGGCGGAGGCGCGGGCATAAAGCGGCTCGCGGCTGAGCAGGATGGTACGCAATTCGGCCATCGCCGAGCGATCGTCGGCCATCGGGCGCAAATCGCCCTGGCCGCGCACCCGCGCCATATGCTCTTCGGGCTCGGCCTTCAACCAGATGGTGTAGAACGAAGATAAAATCAGGTCGAAGGTCAACGGCTCGGAGACGATGCCGCCGCCGGTCGCCAGCACCATTAGCTCCTTGCGCGCCAGCAATTGGCCCAGCGCGGTCTGCTCCATCCGGCGAAAACCTTCCTGGCCGTAGAGCGCGATGATCTCGGCGACCGACAATCCGTTCTGCGCCTCGATCTCCTTGTTCAACTCGACGAAGCTCCAGCCGATGTTTTTCGCCAGCATCTTGCCGAGCGTGGATTTGCCGGCGCCGCGCAGGCCGATCAAGGCGATGCCGGCAAACGACATCGGCCGCGGCACCGAGGTGCCATGGCCCTGGCCGGAAAGAATGTCCTTGGCGTGCGCGACCTGGCTCGGCGTGGCCTTGCGCAGGAGATCGCGGATCACGGGCCAGTCCGGCGCCGGTTCGATCGATGGAATGAGGTCTTCGAGATGGACGCCCATCGCGTTCGATACCCGGCGCAGCAGCACGATCGAGACGTTGCCCTTGCCGCCTTCGAGTTGCGCGATATAGCGTTCCGAAATGCCCGAGACCTTGGCGAGCACCTTTCGGGACATGCCGTGAAGCGCGCGCGCGGTGCGGACACGCTGGCCCAGCAATTCAAGAAAGCCGGTTTCGGGATCGGGATGTTCGGTCATGTCCCTGTTCGTTTCACTTGCCGGTCAGGCGACATGGCACTTCCCCAAAATACCCAGAATCGGAAACATAATGCCAAAAAAGATTGACAGCAAGCGCTCGTGCTGATGTATAGATGAATTATAATTCAGGAAACCCGGGGGGAACGTCGTGACAGGCTTGGCTGAGTGGAGCGCGGCATGAGCGGCACCGGCTCCTACAACGCGGTGACCTGGCTGCTCGACCGCAACGTCGATGAAGGTCGGGCCGACAAACTCGCCTTCACCGATACCGTTTCTGAATTGACCTATGGCGAGTTGCAAAAGCAAAGCCGCCGGCTCGCCAACCTGCTGCGCCGTCTCGGCATCCGCCGCGAAGAGCGCGTAGCGATGATCATGCTCGACACCACAGATTTTCCGATTGTGTTTCTCGGCGCGATGCGCGCCGGCGTGGTGCCGATCCCGCTCAATACACTGCTGACCGCGGATCAATACGCCTATGTGCTGGCGGATTGCCGCGCGCGGGTGCTGTTCATTTCCGAATCGCTGCTGCCGGTGGTCAAGGATATCGTCGGGCGGATGCCGGATCTGGACGCATGTCATCGTTGCCGGCAAGGATGCGCATGGCCACAAGCGGCTGTCCGATGAGATCGCCGGCGAGAGCGAGAACTTTGCGACCGCGGCGACCCACGCGGACGAGCCGGCCTTCTGGCTTTATTCGTCGGGTTCGACCGGAAGCCCTAAGGGCGTGCGGCATCTGCACTCCAATCTGGCGGCGACGGCGGACACCTACGCCAGACAAGTGCTCGGCATTCGCGAGGACGACGTCGGCCTGTCGGCGGCGAAGCTGTTTTTCGCCTATGGCCTCGGCAACGCGCTGACGTTTCCGATGTCGGTGGGCGCTACCACCGTTCTCAATTCTGAACGTCCGACCCCAGCTCTGATGTTCGCGCTGATGAACAAGTACAATCCGAGCATTTTCTTTGGCGTGCCGACGCTGTTTTCGGCGATGCTCAACGACGAGACGCTCGAAGCAGATGCGCGGCGGCTCGCGATTGCAAATCTGCACCTCCGCGGGCGAAGCGCTGCCGGAGTCGGTCGGCAATAGCTGGAAGTCGCGCTTCGGCGTCGATATTCTCGACGGCGTCGGCTCGACCGAGCTCTTGCATATTTTTCTTTCGAATGCGCTAGGAGATATCAAATACGGCTCCTCCGGCCGTCCGGTGCCGGGCTACAAGGTGCGGCTGGTGAACGAGGCCGGCGCCGACGTCGCCGATGGCGAGGTCGGCGAGTTGCTGGTCGATGCGCCGTCCGCCGGCGAAGGTTACTGGAATCAGCGCAGCAAGAGCCGTCAGACTTTCCAGGGCCACTGGACCCGCACCGGCGACAAATACATTCGCGACGCCGACGGCCGCTACACGTTCTGCGGCCGCAGCGACGACATGTTCAAGGTGTCCGGCATCTGGGTATCGCCGTTCGAGGTCGAGAGTGCGTTGATCACTCATCCGGCGGTGCTGGAGGCGGCCGTCGTTCCCGAAGCCGATCCGGAAGGATTGCTGAAACCAAGAGCCTTCGTGGTGCTGCGGGCCGATGCAAAATCAGACGGATTGCGCGAGGCGTTGAAGGAGCACGTCAAGGCGAAGATCGGGCCCTGGAAATATCCGCGCTGGATCGATGTGGTCGAGAGCCTGCCGAAAACCGCGACCGGAAAGATCCAGCGGTTCAAATTGCGCGACGGGGATACGACGAAGCCATGAAGTGCTCGACGAAATGCGGAGCCGGCACCAGCACGTATCGCTCGCTCCCCTGTGGGGGAGCTGGAGAGGGGGAACTCCAACGGCGGCGTCTGTGGCTTATTCCCCTCCCAACCCTCCCCCACAAGGGGGGAGGGAACGGAAGCGCCGCGCCGTGTCGTGGACGTATGGCCAGCGCGAGCGCAGCATGACCGTCCTCGCGCCTTCCGGCACCTTGCGCATCGGCGCATCCGATCTCGAATACCGCATGATCGGTCCCGCGCCCGACCAAGCGCCGACCATAATCATGCTGCATGAGGGTCTGGGATCGCTGGGGCTGTGGGGAGATTTTCCGGAACGCGTTGCCGCCGCCACCGCTACCGGCGTGCTGGCGTATTCGCGCGCCGGCTACGGCGCCTCGACATCGGTGACGCTGCCGCGCCCGCTCAACTACATGCATATCGAGGCGCTCGACATCTTGCCGAGGCTGCTCGATCAAATTGGGTTTCGCCGCGGCCTTTTGCTCGGGCATTCCGACGGGGCTTCGATTGCAGCGATCTATGCCGGCGGCGCCGGCGATCACCGGGTGCGCGGGGTCGCGATGATCGCGCCGCATTTCATCGTCGAGGATATCGGGGTGGCGTCGATCGCGGAAATCAAGAAGGCCTACGAGACCACCGAGCTGCGGTCGAAGCTGGCGCGCTGGCACGGCGATGTCGACAACGCCTTTTATGGCTGGAACAGCGCCTGGCTGGATCCCGGGTTTCGCGATTGGGATATCTCGGAATATCTCGCTTACATACGCGTGCCGGTTGCCATCCTGCAGGGCGCCGACGACCAGTATGGGACAATTCGACAGATCGAGATCGCGCAGCAGGAATGTTATTGCCCGGTCGATGTGACGATGTTTCCGGGCGTCGGACATTCGCCGCATCGTGAAGCGCCGGAGGCGACGCTTCATGCGATCTCCGAATTCGCACAACGCATTTTGCACATCCACGAAGGCCCGCAGTGGCGCAGCGGCGTGACGCCCGGCGATTTCGGATATGTGAAAATCGAAACGTGAAGCTGGCACAACGTATTCCCTCCCCCCCTTGTGGGGGAGGGTTAGGGAGAGGGGTAAGCTGCAAGGTCAGTGCCTGTGGCTACCCCCCTCTCCAACTCTCCCCCACAAGGGGGGAGAGAGCCGACTGCCCCAGTCGCGAGGGTGTGCCGTAGAAAGCGAATCAGAGTCTCTAATCCCAACCGTCGCCCTTGATGCCCGGATTGGCGTAAACGATGCCGCCATCGACCGCGATGGTGGCGCCGACTACATAATCTCCGGCGCGTGAGGCGAGGTAGATCGCAGCGCCCGCCATGTCGTCATCGGTGCCGACCCGGCCCGCGGGCACGCGGGTCGCCACTTCGTCGGCATTGTCGCGTGCGGCGCGGTTCATATCGGACTTGAACGGCCCCGGCGCGATCGCCGACACCACGATGTGGTCGCGGATCAGTCTTGCCGCCATCCGGCGGGTCAGGTGAATCAACCCGGCCTTGCTGGCGTGGTAGGAATAGGTTTCCATCGGATTGACGAAGATGCCGTCGATCGAGACGATGTTGATGACTTTGCCGGGCCTCTGCGCGGAGGCCGCCGCGCGCAGCGGCGCGGCCAGGGCCTTGGTCAGAAAAAACGGCGTCTTGAGGTTGAGGTTCATCACCTTGTCCCAGCCGCTTTCTGGAAACTCGTCGAAATCGGCGCCCCATGCCGCACCGGCATTGTTCACCAGAATATCCAGCTTCGGCTCGCGCTTCTTGATCTCGGTCCCGAGCATCTCGATGCCCGCCATGCCCGCGATATCGATCGGCAAAGCGATGCATTCGCCGTCATATTCCGCGGTCAGCTCCTTGGCTGTCGCTTCGCAGGGCCCCGCCTTGCGCGCGGTGATGTAAACCTTCGCAGCGCCCTGGGCTAGAAAACCGCCGGCGATCATCTTGCCGATACCGCGCGAGCCGCCGGTCACCAGGGCGACACGGCCCTTTAGCGAAAACAGATCCTTGAACATAGTGCCTCCTGGCTGGTTTTGTCGGCGGTTTTGGGCGCGGGGGTTGGACGAGTCAAGCAAGGGATGCCCATCGCCGTGGTTGCGCGCGCAAGGCCCGCTCGACCGGGACGGTGGTTATGCCGCGTCGACGCGGCGAAAACCGTTCCACACCGCGGTGGCGGCGCCGGAAGTCAGCACCGGCAGGATGCGCGCGTCCTGATAATTGCCGTTGAGCGATACCCGCGGCAGCGCCGTCAGATGTCTGGCGCTCTCGGGAAAAATCATGCCCGGCCGCGTCGTCACCGCGGTCTTGAAGCCGGCGGTATGCGCCAAAGCGAACTCGCGGGTGCCGGCGGCGATCTTGTCGCCATAGGGATAAGCGAGGTGGACGACGGGACGTTGCAACGCGGCTTCGATCCGCTCCCGGCTGACGGCCATCTCCTGGATGGCGATTTCCTCGGTCTGCCGGGCGAGATTGCAATGCGTGATCGAATGGGCGCCGACAGTGACCAAAGGTTCGTTCGCTAACAGCTTCAGTTCATCCCAGGACATGCAGAGTTCGCGACAGATCGCGGTCTGATCGACGCCATGATCGGCGCACAGCGCGCCGATTTCACGCTGCAGATCATGCTCGTGCGGCAACCCGCGCAGCCAGCCGTGCAGCCGGTCGAACGCGGCCTGCTTGGCGGTTGCCGTGCCGGTATCGAGGCGTGTCGCAACATCGCCAATCCTGACTTTGATGGAAGAGGCTTTAGCGATCACCATGTCCAGCGCGATCCACCACAACCTGCCGATGCCTTGTGCGAAATCGCTGGCGACATACAGGGTGAAAGGCGCCGCAAACTCCCGCATCACCGGCAATGCGAATTCGCGATTGTCGCGATACCCGTCATCGAGAGTAAAGCAGGCAAAACGCCGCGAAAAGTTGCGTTCGGCCAATCGCTGATAGAGTTCGTCCATGGTGATGATGTCAACATCGCGCGCCCGAAGATGCGCCAGCATCGCGCGCAGGAATTCCGGCGCGACTTCAAGGTGACGATTGGGCTGGAACTCGGCGTCGCGGCGTGGCCGTACATGGTGCAGCATGAAGATCGCACCGACGCCGCCGAAGATCGGCTGCAACAGATAGTGCGCACCGGTAAAGTACAGCGTTCCCAGGCCGGCACGGATCACGGTGTTGCGAAACTGCTTCATCGAATGTGGCTGGCCGGTTGGGAGGCGAAAGTAGCGGGAGACAGCTGAAGAAACTGTTAGTCGGGCGGATCTCCGCCGAATGGACCGTTCCGTGTTATTTCCAGTTTGACAGCCTCGCAAGGGTTTGTTTTCTCTCGAATACCAGACCCGCAGGACGTCGAATGCACGGACTTTTCAGATGGAGCAGCAAATGGTGGCCCGGCGTGATTCCACTGGTCATCTTTTGGGCTTTCGCGGCCTGGACGAACACCGTGCCAATGGAAACCGACCTCGCCGCCCAGAGCACGGCCGCGCTGAAGGATACCGTGCTTGACAAGAGCAGGATTTCGGTTTCCGGCCGCGACGTCACTTTTGCCGCGGATGCATTTTCGGAAGATGGCCGCCGCGGCGCGTTGGCGTCGGTTGAAGCCGTGCCGGGCGTGCGGCTGGTTAATGACGAAACCCGGCTGGTTCCTGAAGCAAAGCCCTTCATCTGGTCGGCTGAGCGGGACGTAGCGAGGGTCACGTTGAGCGGCAATTCGCCGCTGCCGGCCAGCAAAAGCAAGTTGCTTGAAGCGGCCCGCGCCGGCCTCGGCGGCGTTGAGGTCGTCGATGAGATCAATTTGGCGCGCGGCGCGCCGCCGCATTTCGACAATGCTGCGCTGTTGCTGCTCGATCAGGTCGGGAAATTGAAAGACGGCAAAATTGCGCTTTCGGATACCAAAGTCAGTCTTTCCGGCATGGCGCGCGATCTCGGTGGACGGGAAGCGATTACGGCGGCGCTGAAAAATCTGCCGGAGGGTTTCTCGGTCGATGCGAATGAGATCAAGGCGCCGCCCTATATTTTTCAGGCCTACAAGGATCCGGTGGCGCTGACGGTGACATTGACCGGGTATGTGCCGGACAACAATGCCCATGCGGCGCTGGTGGCGGCGGCGGGTCGCAAATTCTTCAGCGAAAAGGTAGTCGACAATCTCAAGGCCAGCGTCGGCGCGCCTTCCGGATTCGCAGCAGCCGTGGTGCCGGCGCTGGGCGCGCTGTCTCGGCTATCGACGGGTACACTGGTGGTGTCCGACCGGGAAGTGAAGCTTTCAGGCGATGCATTATATGACGCAGCGGCGGTTCAGATCCGCGCCGGCCTCGGCAAGGACTTCCCCAAAGATTGGCAACTCAAGGCCGACATCTCGGTCAAGCCCGCGGTCGCGCCGGTGGATGCCACCGTATGCCAGCAATTGTTTTCGGATTTGCTCGGCAAGGGGAGAATCCAGTTTGAATCCGGTCGCGCCACCATCGATCCGGATTCGACGGGGCTGCTCGACCGGCTGATCGAAACGGCGTTACGCTGTCCGACCGCCGATATCGAGATTGCGGGACATACCGACGGCGATGGCGATGGCACGCTTAACCAGGCATTGTCGGAAAAGCGGGCACAGGCGGTCGCGGATTATCTGGTGAAGGCCGGGTTGCCTGCCGCTCGTTTTACCGCGACGGGTTATGGCAGCACCCAGCCGGTCGCGAGCAACAATACCGACGAAGGCAAGGCGCAGAATTGCCGGATCGATTTCGTGGTGAGGTAGCGCGATGGCATTTGTGGCGACGTTTCATTGGGGCTGGTTGCTGGCGTCCCTGCTGCTCGGTCTTGCGATGGGCTGGATCGCGGTGGTTCATCGCGGCCAAGGCGTTTCGAAATCGACGTCGCGGTGGCTCGCGCTGCTGGTGGCGGCGCTGGTAGTGGCGTCGCTTTCCCGCGTGATCCCCGGCCGCCCGGGCTATTGGCTGGACCTTGGTCTCATGATGTTCGCATTGTATCTGGCTGGTTGTGCGGTCGGATCGTGGCTGCGCGACTGGGTCCTTTCACGCTACAAGCCGGCGGGTTGAAATTTTCCGGCCGCGGGGCGGACCGCGGTCCGCGCTCCACGGGCCGGTCCATCAGCCGGGGCGGAACTCGATTGGCGGGTTTTGCGGCGGTAATCGACAGGATTCCGCCATCCGATATCACGGAAACTTCACCACGTTGCGCGCCAGGCCGAGGCGGGAATTTGCCGTCCCGGAGCGAATGCAGCAAAACTGTGCATCCGGCGGCATGAATCCCTAATATATTGAACGAGCGGGTTATATCACGCCAAGCGAATTCCACTCCGGCCCAAAACGCGCTACGACGTTGACCGTGGGAGCAGGCTTGGCGCTGGCGGCGGCATGGTTCGCTCGGATAGCCGCCGGTCATGAGATCGCAGTTCGAGGTCTAGATGCTGGAAGCAATACGCAGGACGATCTCGTTTCTGCGCCAGAAGCAAATCCTGCATAAACTAGGTGTTGCGGTCAGCATCACGGTCATCGGGATCGCGTGCTATGTGCTTTACCATATGCTCCGCGGCATCGATATCGACGAAGTCGTCGAGGCCATCAAGCAGACCGAGTCGCGCCAGATTGCGCTGGCAGCGCTGTTCGTGGCGGCGGGCTACTTCACCCTGACATTCTATGACCTGTTCGCGGTGCGCGCGATCGGCCGCGCCGACATCCCCTACCGCATCAACGCGCTTGCGGCCTTCACCAGCTATTCGATCGGACATAATGTCGGCGCCAGCGTCTTTACCGGGGGCGCGGTGCGGTATCGCATTTATTCGGCTTGGGGACTGAACGCGATCGATGTCGCAAAGATCTGCTTTCTGGCCGGTCTGACATTCTGGCTCGGCAATGCCGCGGTGTTGGGCCTGGGTATCGCCTATCATCCGGAGGCAGCGGCGGCGATCGATCAGCTTCCACCCTGGTTCAACCGCCTCGCCGCCCTGGTCATCATCCTGGGGCTCTTGGCGTATGTGGTCTGGGTCTGGATCCGGCCTCGGGCGGTCGGCCGCGGGCCCTGGACCGTCGGGCTGCCGGGCGGGCCGCTGACGCTGCTGCAGATCGCGATCGGAATTGTCGATCTCGGCTTTTGCGCGCTGGCGATGTACGTGCTGGTGCCGGACGAGCCCAACCTTGGCTTCGTCGTGGTCGCGGTCATCTTCGTCTCGGCGACGCTGCTGGGCTTTGCCAGTCACTCCCCCGGCGGGCTCGGCGTATTCGACGCCGCGATGCTGGTCGGCCTGTGGCAGATGGACCGGGAGGACCTGCTGGCGGGGATGTTGCTGTTCCGCGTCCTCTATTATATTGCGCCATTCGTCATATCTGTAATCTTGCTGACGTTTCGAGAGGTTATTCTGGGGGCGCGAACCAAGCGGTTGCGGGAGGCGGCGCAAGCGCTCAATGCCGAGCCGAGCCGCGAAGCGGCTTACGTGCGGGAGCGCAGCGACACCCGCAGCTGACAATGCGGCCCCGAATGGAAGACCCGGACCGATGGCAATAGATGCTCCCACTCCTTCCGTTTCCTTCTATTCGCCCTGGCCAGACCGGCTGCGGCATTCGGCCATTATCCTGTTGGCCGCCGCGATGGCGCTGGCCGTCCTGGTCGCGCTTGGCGAACTGTCGCTGCTGCGCTCCGCGGCAGTCTTTATCTGCATCGCGGCGGCGGCCCTGGTGCCGTGGCGATTGAACAATGCTGTCGCATCGCGTGAAGATGTCCGTGGGGTCAATCCGGTCGAAGCCGCGGCGGTCAGCGCCGTCGTTGCCGGCATGCCGGATCCCGCGGTGTTGCTTGATCGCGCCGGTCGCGTCATTCACCTCAATGCCGCGGCAGCGCAACTTGCGCCGGCGCTGCGCAAGAACGAGCTTGCCCAGTTTGCGTTGCGCTCGCCCGAGATCATCACCGCGCTCCGCGAAGCCATCGCGACCACGGAATCCCGGCGCGCCACCTATCTCGATCACGTGCCGGTCGATCGCTGGATGGAATTGATCGTCACGCCGGTGCCGGTGCCGACCCTGTTCGGCGGCACCGACAAATGCATGCTGATGACGTTCCACGATCAAACGCCGCTACGCCGGGTCGAGGAAATGCGCGCCGACTTCGTGGCCAATGCCAGCCATGAATTGCGTACCCCCTTGGCCGCGCTCTCAGGCTTTATCGATACGCTGCAGGGGCCGGCAAAGGATGACGCCAAGGCGCGCGAGCGCTTTCTCGGCATCATGCACACCCAGGCGACGCGGATGGCGCGGCTGATCGACGACTTGTTGTCGCTTTCGCGGGTCGAGCTTTCCGCCCATGTACGTCCGGATACGCTGGTGGATATCGTCCCGATCATCCTGCAGGTCGTGGATGGGCTCGAAGCGCTGGCGCGCGAACGTCAGGTCACGATCGATATCGACCTGCCGGAGGCGCCGGTCGCAATCGCCGGTGACCGCGAGGAATTGTTGCGCCTGTTCGAAAACCTGATCGAGAACGCGCTGAAATACGGCGCGTCCGGCGGCAAGGTCGTGGTGTCGCTCAGCCTGGCGACCTCGGGCGAGGGGCAGCCGGAAGTTCGGATCATGGTGCGCGATTTCGGCCCCGGCATCGCGCCCGAACATCTGCCGCGGCTCACCGAGCGGTTTTATCGGGTAGATGTCGGCGACAGTCGCGCGCAGGGCGGGACGGGGCTCGGTTTATCGCTGGTGAAACATATTGTTAACCGACATCGCGGCCGGCTTTTGATCGAAAGCGTGCCCAAAAACGGCGCCACTTTTACCGCCTGTTTTCCCCACGCAAAAACTTCGTCTTTGGCATAAATCAAAGCAATTTCAATTGCTTGCCGCTGTCATCCGGCCGTCATTAAACCTTCGTAAAAGCGGCATCGACTGCTCCTAAACGGGCGGCGAGAGCGCCATCGGGTGAGATGAGCGCTGCGGTACCGGATGGAGTCGACCCCATGAATTTCATGAAAATTATCGTCGCGGCTGGCCTGGTCGCCACGTCGACGTCGGCATTTGCCGCCGACATCACCGGCGCGGGCTCGACCTTCATCTATCCCGTTCTGTCAAAATGGGCGGACGGCTACATGAAGGAATCCGGCAGCGCTGTGAACTACCAGTCGATCGGCTCCGGCGCGGGTATCAAGCAAATCCAGGCCAAGACCGTGACGTTCGGCGCGACCGATAAGCCATTGAGTGTCGATCAGCTCGATAAGGACGGCCTTGCGCAATGGCCGATGGTCATGGGCGCGATCGTCCCGGTGGTGAATATCGAAGGCGTAAAGCCCGGCGATATGGTGCTGGACGGCGAAACCCTTGGCAAGATATTCCTCGGCGAGATCACCAAATGGGATGACCCGGCGATCAAGAAGCTCAATCCGAAACTGGCTTTGCCGTCGGACGCGATCGCCGTCGTCCACCGCGCCGATGGCTCGGGCACGACCTTCAACTTCACCGATTATCTTTCGAAGGTCAGCGCTGACTGGAAGTCGAAGGTAGGTTCCGGCACCGCGGTCGAATGGCCGGTCGGCGTCGGCGCCAAGGGCAACGAGGGCGTCTCCGGCAATATCGGCCAAACCAAGGACTCGATTGGCTACGTCGAATACGCTTACGCCAAGCAGAACAAGCTGATCTTCACCAAGCTGGTGAACAAGGCTGGCAAGACCGTGGATCCCAGCATGGAGGCTTTCCAGGCGGCCGCCTCCAATGCCGACTGGGCCCACGCGCCGGGCTATTACCTGATCCTGACCGACCAGCCCGGCGAAAAGTCGTGGCCCATCGTGGCGTCGACATTCATCCTGATGCAGAAGGATGGGGCCGACAAGGCGGCGTCCGGCGAAGCGGTCAAGTTCTTCAAATGGGCCTTCGCCAATGGCGGCAAGATGGCCGAAGAGCTCGACTACATCCCGATGCCGGACCCCGTGGTCAAGTTGATTGCGAAGACCTGGTCGGTGGATATCAAGAGCTGATGAAGAGGGCTCTGCGCCTCGCGGACACAGGGCACGCGCCCCTCCCGCCCAACACGGGTCAACCTGAGTTGGGCGCCTCAAGAAGTCGAATAGAGCCGGCGACCGGGCGAGATGAAGCTGAACGCGCAGCAAATCTCGATCAAAGCTCCTGGATTGGGTCGCGGAGCGCCGGATCAAGTCGTATAACAGGGGACGTTGGCGTGGCAGACATGGCCGTCCAGAGCGATCCAATGGAAGCCGCCGGACCTTACGATCGCGCCAAGGCCCTCAACGCGTTCAAACTCGGCGACGTCACATTTTACTGGCTCACCCGTGCATCTCGCGATCTCGGTGCTACTGATTCTGGGCGGCATCATTCTCTCTTTGATCGCGGGCGCCTGGCCGGCGATGAAGGAATACGGCTTCGCGTTCCTCTGGACGCAGCGTTGGGCGCCGTCGGCCGATCCGCCGGTGCTCGGTGCGCTCGGTCCGATGTACGGCACGCTGGTAACCTCGCTAATCGCGATGATGATCGCCGTTCCGGTCGGGTTGGGTATTGCGATCTTCCTGACCGAGCTTTGTCCGCAATCGTTGCGTCGTCCGATCGGGATCGCCATCGAGCTGCTCGCGGGCATTCCCTCGATCATCTACGGCATGTGGGGGTTCTTCGTGCTCGGGCCGTTCCTGGCCTACACGTTCCAGCCGTTCATGATCGGCTTGTTCGATGGTGTCCCCGTTCTCGGATCGATCTTCGGGGGGCCGCCCTCTTATCTCAGCCTGTTCAATGCGGCGCTGATCCTTGCGATCATGGTGCTGCCGTTCATCACCGCGATTTCGGTCGACGTGTTCAAGACCGTGCCGCCGGTGCTGAAGGAAGCGGCCTACGGCGTCGGCTGCACCACGTGGGAAGTCGTCCGCAATGTGGTGATTCCCTACACCAGGGTCGGCGTCATCGGCGGCATCATGCTGGCGCTCGGCCGCGCGCTCGGCGAAACCATGGCGGTCACTTTCATCATCGGCAATTCCTTCCGGATATCGTCTTCGATCTTCGGTCCCGGAACCACGATTTCGGCGGCGATCGCCAGCGAGTTTGCCGAAAGCGATGGCCTGCATCAATCGGGGCTCATTTTGCTTGGCCTGCTATTGTTCGTGTTGACGTTCTTCGTCCTGGCAGCGGCGCGGCTGATGCTGCTGCGGCTGGAAAAGAAGGCCGGGAATTGAAATCATGAATCCGATTTACGCATCCCGCCGCCGCACCGACATCATCATCCGCGGGCTTTGCATGGCCGCCGCGGTGTTTGGCGTGACCTGGCTCGCCTTGATCCTGTTCACGCTGTTCTACAATGGCCTTGCCGGCATCAGCGTCCAGATCTTCACCCAGAATACCCCGCCGCCGGGATCGACTGAAGGCGGCCTGTTGAACGCGATCGTCGGCTCGATCATCATGACCGTGATCGGCGTCGGCATCGGCGCGCCGCTTGGGCTGTTGGCCGGGACCTATCTGGCCGAATACGGCAGGAACGATCGCCTGACCTCGGTGATCCGCTTCATCAACGATATTCTGTTGAGCGCCCCGTCGATCATCATCGGTCTGTTCATCTATGGCGCTATCGTGGTGCCGATGGGCGGCTTCTCGGCTTTGGCCGGAAGCCTGGCGCTCGCCGTGATCGTCATTCCCGTGGTGGTGCGCACCACCGAAGACATGCTGCTATTGGTGCCCAATCCGCTGCGCGAGGCGGCTTCCGCGCTCGGCTTGCCGCGTTCGCTCGTCATCAAGCGAATTGCCTACCGTGCGGCGCGCTCCGGCCTCATCACCGGCGTGCTGTTGGCAACGGCGCGGGTGGCCGGCGAAACCGCGCCGTTGCTCTTCACCGCGCTCAGCAACCAGTTCTTCAGTCTCAATCTGACCAAGACGATGGCCAATTTGCCGGTGACCATCAACAACTTCGTGCAAAGCCCCTACGCCTATTGGAAGCAACTGGCGTGGAGCGGGGCTCTGATCATCACGCTCACAGTGCTCGCCCTGAACATTGGTGCGCGGATTCTCGGCGCCGAGAGGACTGCAAAATGAACGATCGTTCGGCCTCGGTGAGTATTGCTGCTGCCGGCCCGACGGCCGTTCAGGCAGAGCCGCCGGCGAAGGTAACGGCGCGCGGCCTTAATTTTTATTACGGCGAGAACCATGCGCTAAAGAACATCAACATCATGCTTGGCACCCATCGCGTCACGGCCTTCATCGGTCCGTCGGGTTGCGGCAAATCGACGTTGCTGCGAGTTTTCAACCGGATGTACGACCTCTATCCGGGGCAACGCGCCACCGGTCAGCTGATGCTCGATCAGACCAACATTCTCGATCCCAAGCTCGATCTCAATCTGCTCCGCGCCCGCGTCGGCATGGTATTCCAGAAGCCGACGCCGTTTCCGATGACGATTTATGAAAACATCGCGTTCGGCATCCGGCTGTATGAGAAGATCTCCAAATCCGAGATGGACGGCCGCGTCGAAACGGCGCTGCGCGGCGGCGCGCTGTGGAACGAGGTCAAGGACAAGCTGAACGCCAGCGGCCTTAGCCTGTCCGGCGGCCAGCAGCAGCGGCTCTGCATCGCCCGCACGGTCGCGGTGCGGCCCGAAGTGATCCTGTTCGACGAGCCATGCTCGGCGCTCGATCCGATCTCGACCGCCAAGATCGAGGAATTGATCCAGGAGCTGGCGGAAGATTACACTATTGCGATCGTCACCCATAACATGCAGCAGGCCGCGCGCGTCTCGGACAAAACCGCCTTCATGTATCTCGGTGAGTTGATCGAATTCGACGAGACCAACAAGATTTTTACCTCGCCTAGCGATCGCCGTACGCAGGATTATATCACCGGCCGGTTCGGCTGAGGAGACAAGCATGGCTTCTGAACATACCGCCAAGGCGTTTGACAGCGATCTGCAGGAGTTGACCCGGCTGGTCGCGGAGATGGGCGGCCTTGCCGAACGCATGATCGTCGAATCCGTCGACGCGCTGATCCGCCGCGACGTCGCGCTGGGCAAGCGCGTCGTCGCTGCCGACGCCGAAATCGACAGCCTGCAGCGCGTGATCGAAGAACGCGCGGTATTGACCATCGCGCGGCGCCAGCCGATGGCGGTAGATTTGCGCGAAATCGTCGGCGCCATGCGGGTCGCAACCGATCTGGAGCGGATCGGCGACCTCGCCAAGAACATGGGCAAGCGGGTCGCCGCGCTGGAAAACGAATTCCAGCCGCTGAAGCTGATCCGGGGCCTCGAACACATGACCGACCTCGTGCAGTCGCAGGTGAAATCCGTGCTCGACGCCTACGCGGCACATGATTTACCGGCGGCGATGACGGTCTGGAAGGGCGATGAGGAAGTCGATGCGATCTGCACCTCGCTGTTCCGCGAGCTGCTGACTTATATGATGGAAGATCCGCGCAACATCAGTTTCTGCATTCACTTGATGTTCTGCGCCAAGAATATCGAGCGGATCGGCGATCACGCCACCAACATCGCGGAAACCGTATTCTACATGATTGAAGGCCAGCAGATCCTCGACAAGCGCCCGAAGGGCGACATGACAACGTTTGCATCAACCATATCCGGGAATTGAGAGAGCGTTTTCGAGCGAAGTGGAGACCGGTTCGCGTGAAGAAAACCGTCAAACTGAAGAGAGCGTTTTCGAGCGAAGTGGAGACCGGTTCGCGTGAAGAAAACGCGTCAAACTGAGAGAGAAGGCTTACGCATATGAGCGCGCGCATTCTGGTAGTGGAGGACGAAGAGGCGCTGACGACGTTGTTGCGCTACAACCTCGACGCCGAAGGTTACGATGTCGAAACCGTGGCCCGTGGCGACGACGCCGATACAAGGCTGAAGGAACGCGTTCCCGACCTGATCGTGCTCGACTGGATGCTGCCGGGCCTGTCGGGGATTGAGCTGTGCCGCAGGTTGCGGGCGCGGCCCGAGACCCGGCAGCTTCCGATCATCATGCTGACGGCGCGCGGTGAGGAAAGCGAACGGGTCAGGGGCCTTGCGACCGGCGCCGACGACTATATCGTCAAACCGTTCTCGGTGCCGGAACTACTGGCGCGCGTAAAAGGCCTGTTGCGTCGCGCCAGCCCCGAACGTCTCGCCACCATCCTCACTTATGGTGATATCGAACTCGACCGTGAGAAACGCCGCGTGGCGCGGTCGGGACGCCCGGTCGATCTCGGCCCGACCGAATATCGGCTGCTGGAATTCTTTCTGGAGCATCCGGGACGGGTGTTCAGCCGCGAGCAACTGCTCGACAGTGTGTGGGGTCGCGATATTTACATCGACGAGCGCACGGTCGACGTCCATATCGGACGGCTGCGCAAATTACTCAACCCGGGCCGCGAGCAGGATCCGATCCGCACCGTGCGCGGCGCAGGCTATGCCCTGGACGATCGCTTCGCGAAGGTGGAATAAGCCGCGCAACGTAACCATTTGGGTCCTCGCCGGCGCGGCGACGACGAAACCATTGCGTATAGAGATTTACCGTGCTGGCTTCTGCGGCTGCCGGCGCCGGTCGCTGGCCGGTTGATAGGCGATGCGCGAGTGATGCGCGCAATAGGGCAGGCTGGTGAGCGCCTTGCCGCCGCAGAAGAAAAACTCCGCGCTGGAGGGATCGCCGATCGGCCAGTGGCAGGTGGCCTCATTCAATTCCAGCAGCGACAGGCGCTGGCTCATCGGCACCACGTTGTCATAGGCAATGGGATCCGGCTCCAGTTCGACTTCGAAAGCCTGTGCCAGAGCGGTATTGCCACGCGAGACCGGACGCGAAACCCGCATCATGTGCTGCGCCGGTCGGGCCTTGCGCGGGCGCGGCGCTGCCGAAGACGGGCTTTTGGCGCGGCCGGAAAGTCCCAGCCGATGAACTTTGCCGATCACGGCATTTCGCGTCACATTGCCGAGTTCCGCGGCGATCTGGCTGGCTGAAAGTCCGCCTTCCCAGAGTTTTTTCAGTTGCTCGACGCGATCGTCGGTCCAGGTCAATACCGTCATCGCACTCTTCCCTTCGTGTCGCGCCGGCCATTCTCGAAGCGGCATGGCGACCCTCTACTGTTCAAAATCCCTGCAGGCAGAATCCCTTAGCCCTCGCCGGGCGCGAAAAGCGGCCCGGGCGTTTACGCCGAACACTAGGTACCATCGAGGAATAAAACCGCCGCACGAGATGTCGTACCCGACAGCCCGGAGGCTACAATATGGCGTGACTCCGGCGCAAGAGTCTGCGTGGTTGCGTCCACAGTTCCGTCAATTGAGCGCTGCTATCGGATCTTGACCACGGTCAACCGGTGCCCCCGGGCGGGTTCGTCTCCGCCGGACAGGTTGACAGTCTCCGCCGCCCGCCTAGAATGCTGTCCACGTGCCGCCCCGAAAAGGTGGCACGTTTTGTTTTTTCGGGTCCGGTTGTCGTGCCCTCCATGCCGCGCATTGCGGCCGGCTCTAACCTGCAGTGATCGCCATGACCAACAGCGCGACGTCGCATCTGCTTCCCGTATTCGCCAGAGCCGATCTCGGTTTCGAGCGCGGCGAGGGCGCGTGGCTGATCGCGACCGGCGGCGAACGCTATCTCGATTTCACCAGCGGCGTCGCGGTGAACGCGCTGGGCCATGCGCATCCGCATCTGGTTGCGGCGCTGCAGGAACAGGCCACCAAACTGTGGCACATGTCGAATCTGTTCAAGAGCCCGGATGGCGAACGGCTCGCCGCAAGATTGTGCCAAGTGAGTTTTGCCGACTTCGTGTTCTTCGCGAATTCCGGCGCCGAGGCGATGGAATGCGCGATCAAGATCACGCGCAAATACCACGCCGCCAAAGGCCACGCCGAGCGTTACCGCATCATCACCTTCGACGGCGCGTTTCACGGACGGACGCTGGCGACGCTGGCTGCGACCGGCTCATCGAAATATCTCGAGGGTTTTGGGCCGCCGATGGATGGCTTCGACCAGGTGCTGCTCGGCGATCTGGAGGCCGTCAAGAAGGCGATCGGCCCGCAGACCGCCGGCATCCTGATCGAACCGCTGCAGGGCGAAGGCGGCGTACGCGCCGCGTCGCATGCGTTCTTCAGGGCGTTGCGCGAACTCTGCGACGCCAACGGCCTGTTGCTGATCTTCGATGAGGTGCAGACCGGCATGGGCCGCACCGGCGACTTGTTCGCCTACAAGCGCCTTGGCGTCACGCCGGACGTAATGTCGCTGGCCAAGGCGCTCGGCGGCGGTTTTCCGATCGGCGCCTGTCTGGCGACGGCCGAGGCGGCATCCGGCATGACGCCGGGATCGCATGGTTCGACCTTCGGCGGCAATCCGCTGGCGGTGGCGGCGGCGAATGCGGTGCTGGACGTGATGCTGAAGCCCGGTTTCTTCGAGCACGCACAGAAGATGTCGCTGCTGCTCAAACAGAAATTGGCCTCGGTGGTCGATCGCCATCCCGATGTTGTCGCCGAAGTGCGCGGCGAGGGACTGTTGATCGGCGTGAAAGCGGTGGTGCCCTCAGGCGATCTCGTGACCGCGTTGCGCGACCAGAAGCTGCTGACGGTCGGCGCCGGCGAAAACGTGGTGCGGTTTCTGCCGCCGCTGATCGTCACCGAGGCGGAGATCGAGGAAGCCGTGCAGCGGCTCGAGCGCGCCTGCGTCGCGCTTTCCGGCGATCAGTTGAAACGGGCGGCGGGGCGATGAGCACCTCGCCGCGCCATTTTCTTGATCTCAGCGAGCTTCCGACCCAAGAACTGCGCAACATGCTCGCCGCCAGCGTCGCCATGAAGGCGAAGTTAAAGGCGCATGCCAAGCCGGCAAAGCCGCTCGAAGGCAAGACGCTGGCAATGATTTTCGAGAAACCGTCGACCCGCACCCGGGTATCGTTCGATGTCGGCATGCGTCAGCTCGGCGGTAAATCGATCATGCTGACCGGCGCGGAAATGCAGCTCGGCCGCGGCGAGACCATCGCCGACACCGCGCGCGTGCTGTCGCGCTACGTCGATGCCATCATGATCCGGATTCTCAACCATGAGGCGCTGCTGGAACTCGCGGCATACGCCACCGTGCCGGTGATCAACGGGCTGACGCGGCGGTCACATCCCTGCCAGGTGATGGCAGACTTGATGACGTTCGAGGAGCATCGCGGCCCGATCGAGGGCCGCACCGTCGCCTGGACCGGCGATGACAACAACGTGCTGGCGTCATGGGTCCATGCGGCCGAGCGGTTTCAATTCAGGTTGAACGTCGCGACGCCGCCGCAGCTGGCGCCGAACAAATCGATGAAGGACTGGATCAAGGCGACCCATGCGTCGATCGTGCTCGGCAACGATCCGGAAGCGGCGGTGCGCGGCGCCGATTGCGTGGTCACCGACACCTGGTTTTCGATGGGCGACAAGGACGGCGAGCACCGCCATAATCTTTTGAAGCCGTATCAGGTCAACGCCAAGCTGATGTCGCTGGCAAAGCCCGATGCGCTGTTCATGCATTGTCTTCCCGCGCATCGCGGCGATGAAGTCACCGATGAGGTGATCGACGGCCCGCAGTCGGTGGTGTTCGACGAGGCCGAGAACCGCTTGCACGCGCAAAAGGGCATTCTGGCATGGTGCTTCGACGCTGTGGCGTAGGTGGCGATTATCACGCACGCATCTCCGGATGCTGCGCCGCGCGCGAATGGGTCCCGGCTCTGCGGAGCAGCGTAAAGACGTTGCACCGGGTCCGGGACACGAACTCGAACCGCCGTGACGATGGGTAGAAAAACGCCCCTTTCCTTCCGTGTCTGCCGACCCCAGATAAGGCGCCATGACTTCAAAATCGCCGGACATTAAAATCTCCCGGGAAGCCCCGATCCGCGCACCGTCGGCGGTACCGGTCGACGACGCGGTGCTGCCGTTCGAGGTTGCCTCGCTCGATCTGCGCGGCCGCCTGACCCGGCTCGGCCCCGCCCTCGACGATGTGCTGACCAAGCACGATTATCCGCCGGCGGTCGGCAAGCTGCTCGGTGAGGCGATCGTGCTGACGACGCTGCTCGGCTCATCGCTCAAATTCGACGGCCGCTTCATTCTGCAAACCCAGACCGATGGTCCGGTGTCATTCCTGATCGTGGATTTCCAGGCGCCGGACCGATTGCGCGCTTATGCGCGCTTCGATGCCAGGCGGCTCAAGGACGGTCTGGATTCCGGGGCGCTCCTTGGAAAAGGCCATCTTGCCATGACCATCGATCAGGGACCGGATATGAGCCGCTACCAGGGACTGGTGGCGCTGGAGGGCGGCAGCCTGGAAGACGCCGCACATGAATATTTCCTGCGCTCGGAACAGATTCCGACCCGGGTGCGGCTTGCGGTCGGGGAAGAATGGCGCGGCGGCGGCGAAGGTCCGAAGCATCGCTGGCGCGCCGGCGGAATGCTGCTGCAATTTCTTCCCAAAGCGCCGGAGCGGGCGCGGCAAGCTGATTTGCATCCGGGCGATGCGCCGGAGGGCGTCGTTACCCACACCGTGGCCGAAGACGACGCCTGGGTCGAAGGGCAGTCGCTGATCTCGACCGTCGAGGATGTCGAACTGATCGATCCCGATCTTTCGGGCGAGCGGTTGCTGTACCGGCTGTTTCACGAACGCGGGGTGCGGGTGTTTCCGCCATTGCCGCTGCGTGCGCAATGTTCGTGCTCGCGCGACGCGGTGTCGTCGATGCTCGCGAGCTTCGCGGCACAGGACCGCGCCGACATGGTCAAGGACGGCAAGGTGGTCGTGACCTGCGAGTTCTGCAGCTCGGTCTATGAGTTCACGCCGCAGGAAGCCGGCGTGGAGTAGGAGTAGGCGGTCAGAGCGTTTTCGAGCGAAGCTGCCGACTTGATGCGGGGGAAAGCCGGTTCGCGTGAAGAAAGCGCGTCGAATAGAGAGACTCTTCCGCTGCTACTCGCAAGTTACGCGCCAGATCACATTGCCGACATCGTCCGCCACCAGAACGGAGCCGTCGGGACCGAGTGATACGCCTACCGGTCGTCCATAAGAGGACCGCTCGTCCGGTGCGAGGAACCCGCTCAGAATATCCCGCGCTGGCCCGGCCGGGCGTCCGTTCACGAACGGCACGAACACGACCTTGTAGCCACTGAGCGTGCTGCGATTCCAGGAGCCATGCTGCCCGATCACCATGCCGTCCGGAAAGCCCGGCAGCGTGCCGGCCGGCAGCCAGCACAGACCCAGCGATGCGGTGTGGCCGCCCAGCGCGTAGTCCGGCGTGATGGCCTTTGCGACCGCGGCTGGATCCTGCGGCACCCGATCGTCCACCGTCTGCCCCCAGTAACAATAGGGCCAGCCGTAGAAACCCCCGTCGCGCACCGAGGTCAGATAGTCCGGAGGCGTTTCGTCGCCGAGGCCGTCGCGCTCGTTGACCACGGTCCAGAGCACGCCGGTCTGCGGCTCCCAGGCGAGGCCCACCGGGTTGCGCAAGCCGCCGGCAAAGATCCGGCTGCTACCATCAGCCAAATCGAGCTCGTAGATGGCGGCCCGGCCTTCCTCTACGGCCATGCCGCTCTCGGCGATATTGCTGAGCGACCCGACCCCGACAAAGAGTTTCCGGCCATCTGGGCTCGGCAGCAGGCTCCGCGTCCAGTGCCCGCCAGGCTTGAATCCGGCGAGTTTCCGCCCCGCCGCGGTGATGCGGTCGGCGCCCGCCGCATACGGGAAGGCCACGACGCCGTCGGTATTGCCGACATAGAATGTGTCGCCCAGCAGCGCCATGCCGAACGGCTGGTTCAGTCCCTTCATAAACGTGTCGCGCCCTTCGGCGATGCCATCGCCATCCGCGTCGCGCAACAATGTGATCCGGTTCGCGCTAACGCCAAGGGCGTCGGCACGCCTCATGGTGGCTTGCATGGCGTAGCCAAACACGCTCGTGGCCGGTTCGGAAACCTGCGTCGCCTCGGCAACCAGGACGCCGCCATGGGGCAGCACATGGATCCAGCGCGGATGCTCCAGGCCGGTCGCAAACGCATTGACCTTGAGCCCTGGCGCCGCCACCGGCGTCCGCCCGCCGCTCCACCCTTTGGCCGTCGGCATCTTGAGCGTCGGGAGGCTGCCCTGCGGCTTCGCCGCCGGAATCGCCGGGGTGCTGCCCCAGGCTGGCTGGTGCGCGACGCCCTGCAGCCGGCGCCAAAATATTGCGACGGCGCCGATCAATGCAATTATTCGCGCAAAAATGCCGGATAAGCTCATGTCATTTCCCCGTTGATGGCGCGCACACTATCCGACGCCAGGGCGCGTTAAAACCTTCGCGGCAAACTTGTCGCCGACCTCGCTACGAAAAGTTCTCGATGTCGACAAAGCACACTTCGATCTGTGTCGAAGCGATACGGCATAACATGAGTGCCAAACAACTAGACTGTAGCGTCACTGCACGTCTGTCCGAGCACGGAGTTGAATTCAAGCAGCTCTGGTCAACTCGCGAAGCGTTCCGACGATTTGAGTGGCGCTGTAAGGCTTGGGCAAGAAGCGACTGCCGAGCGGCAAATCCTCTTTGCGAATGTCGAGCAGCCCTGAGGTGGCGACGATCTTGATCGGTGGCCAGCGGCCTCTAATGGCGGCTGCCAGCTTGAGGCCATCCATGGAGCCCGGCATTTGGACATCGGTGAAGACGACCGTGATGTCCAGGCGGCTTTCGAGAATGAGAATGGCTTCGTCGGCGTTGTTTGCCTCGACAACGTCGAAACCAGCGTCCCGGATCGTATTCATCGCTTCCATACGAATAAGGAACTCATCCTCGACGACTAGAATGACGGGTCGCTCTTTGTCGCGATCATCCACAAGGCGTGCCTCCCAGTCGAGCTAAGTACTTCGATTATCGTTGGTTCCGTATCGACACACCCCGGAGATGTACGGTATCATGTTGCGTGGCATTCGAGTTAGTTTTTTGATGGATAGGGACTTTGCGGCTGATATCGACGCTATACAGCGGATCGATGCTGTGCCCCGGATTCTTGAGATTGTTTGCCGTTCCACCGGAATGGGTTTTGCGGCTGTCGCGAGAGTTACGGATGGCAAATGGATTTGCTGCGCGGTCCAGGACCAAATCGAGTTTGGTCTTAAACCCGGCGGTGAGCTAGTCGTCGAGACAACGATCTGTCACGAGATTCGACAGAGCCATGAGGCCGTTGCCATCGACCATGTCGCCGAAGATGACTTTTTCTGCGGACATCACACGCCGGCTCAATACGGTTTTCAAAGCTATATTTCTGTTCCGATCATTCTGGCTGACGGAACCTTCTTCGGAACCCTTTGTGCCATCGATCCCCGCCCGGCGAAGGTGAATAATCCCGAGACAATTGGAACATTCAAACTGTTTGCGGAGCTCATCGCCAGCCACTTGATTGCGGTCGATCGGCTCGAGCAAAGCGAAGCAATTTTGTTGAATGAACGCCGAACATCCGAATTACGCGAGCAGTTCATCGCGGTTCTCGGGCACGATTTGCGAAATCCACTTGCGGCAATCGCCGCAGGAGCCCGGATGATCGCGAAGGCCAAATCCCTACAAGATGCATTCGAGGTCGCCGGGCTGATGCAAAGTAGCATCAATCGGATGTCCCGGCTGATCGACAATGTACTCGATTTTGCACGCGGGCGATTGGGCGGCGGGCTGACGCTGAAACGCGACAGCAACGAGCCGGTTGAAAAGATACTAAATCAGGTCGTGTCGGAGCTTCGCTCCGCTTTTCCGGACCGAACGATTGAGACGCACCTTAAGCTGACAGCGTCGATAAATTGCGATCCCCAGCGTATCGGACAGTTGTTTTCGAATCTGGTCGGCAACGCCATCACGCATGGATCACCGGATAAGCCAATCATTGCCCGTGCCACAACGGAAGACGGAATGTTTGAACTGTCGGTGACGAACGCGGGCGACCCGATCCCGCCCGCCGCCATGGCGCAGCTGTTTCAACCGTTCTATCGGGGCACCGTGAAGAAGTCGTTGCAAGGTCTTGGCCTGGGACTCTTCATCGCCTCCGAAATTGCGCGCGCTCACGGCGGAACGCTCGAGGTTAATTCCTCGGCGGATGAAACCCGGTTCACCTTTCGCATGCCAACGCTAGCTAACGCCGTCTGAATCGGAAGGCCGCAAACGGTAAAAGGAAGTTAAATGCACTGTCACCGAAATAGAAATTTCGCTGCCACCGAAATTTCGTAATTTTGAATCCAGTTAGCCTATATGGGATTCTGGAGTAGAATGACTTGCGTAGCGCCCGGTTTGTTTTCCCCAGGCGCTGTCAGCGCGATTGCCAATTTAGAAGCAACCCGGGCGGATGGCTTGTTTCCGGGCGGCTGGCGTCGATTTCGCACGGTGCGGGGCATGGAACGTAACCTCTGTGACGAGCCGCAATTTGGAACGGATGCACTCGCGATCCGTCGTGCGTTGCGGTTTCGCCCCGAGCACGTGCGGCGCGAGGTCGAAACCGGGCGCTGGACCTCCGACACGGTGGCGAGTTGGTTGAGGCGCTGGGCGCGCGAGACGCCGGAAGCAATTGCCGTTGCACCGCCTGGACACATGCCGCTCACTTACACGGCGGCGCTTGACCGGGCGGAACGCTTAGCCACCGCATTGGCGACACTCGGCGTGCGGCGTGGTGACGTCGTCACTGTCCAGCTGCCAAGTACGGACCAATTTGTCATCATCTATTATGCGGTTGCGCGTCTTGGCGGCGTGCTGTCGACCTTGCACATGCCGTATGGTGCCGGCGAGGCCGAACCAATTCTGCGGCACTCTCGAGCCTGTGTCGTATTTTGCGGCGCGGCCAGCGACAAATCCGATCCGCCCGCCCTGTTCGCGACGCTGGCGCGGGGCCTGCCCAATCTGCGGCACATCATCTCCGTCGGGCCGCCGCGCCCAGGCGTGCTCTCGTTCGAGATGCTGATCGCCAGTGCCGATCGGAGTTCGTTACCGCTAGCCCGTTGCAACGGACGCAGCCCTGATGTGCTACACATCCGGAACCTCCGCCGCGCCGAAGGCGGTTCCGCACAGCTTCCAATCGTTGCTTGCCAATCCCCGTCAGTGCCTGCCGGTCTTGGATCTCAAGGCCGGCGACCGCGTATTGAGTGCCGCGCCGCTGACTCATGCGTTCGGTCTATTTGTAGCGAACGCTGCTCTCATGGCCGGCGCGACCTTTGCACCGCTGCCGGCGTTTACACCGCCGGCGCTGGCGACATCGCTGGAAAATGATCGGCCGACCCATGTCTTTGTCGCGCCCCCGCACGTCGCGGCGCTGCTTAGGGCGGGACTGCTGGAAGGCCGCAATCTTGGCGGTCTCCGTCTGGTTGTCGTATCGGGATCATATTGCGCGCCAGAGCTTAAACGTGCGCTTGAGGACAAGTTGGCCGGGGGGCGAGTGATCGAACTCTGGGGAATGACGGAGACGTTCGCGGTGCTGCTCGGCGACCCGAACCAACCGCCCCGCGAGCGTCACGAGTGGATCGGCCGGCCGACCCCCGGCAGTGAGGCCCGCGTCGTGGATTTGGAAGGAAGCCCGGTACCGGCCAACGTCGAGGGTGAGTTGCAGGTGCGCGGCTGCTCCGTATTTGCCGGCTATTTCGACAATGCGTCCGCGAATGAAGGCGTCTTTCAGCGAAGACGATTGGTTGCGTACAGGTGATCTCGCGGTCATGAGTGCGACTGGGCACGTCCGTATCACCGGGCGAACCAAGGACCTTATCAATCGCGGCGGCGTGAAGATCAATCCATCAGACGTTGAGGCACTGATTGACCGCCACGAGGCCGTCGTTCAGAGCGCGATCATACCGATGCCCGATCCACATCCTGGGTGAGCGCGCTTGCTGCTGCGTCGTACTCAAGCCCGGCATGACGTTGAGCCTCGATGCGCTGTGCGTTTGGTTGGAGCGTCAAGGCGTCGCGAAGCTCAAATGGCCCGAGCGATTGGTGCCGATCGCCGAAATGCCTATGACGCCAACCCGCAAGGTCATTAAAAGCGCGCTCGCAAGCACTGCTGCGCGAATAGCGCCCTGCGATCTCGCCGCATAAGATTCTCGACGGCGAACGCGTTGTCGGACCGATTTTGGTCGGTTCTCGGTCCAGGCAAGTCGAGTGCACCGGGCGAGAGCTCTCGTCCGGTGCATTACCGGAAAGACATCAAAATGAGATCGACCCACGGCCTGACGGTGCGTCAGTTTCGTTACTGCCGATTGCAATCGGTGGAAATTCCGGGGAATGTATCGCATCCGGAAGAAACACACAAAGTGAGGGGAGACTTACGCCATGGCTTTTTCGCTCTACGACGCAACCGTCGCCAACTACCTTCAGATTCTCGGCGCCGTCAGCGGCTTCCTTGAGAAGAGTCTGCACACATTTCCTGGAGAAGAGCATCGATACGGGCGAGATCGTCGAGACGCGACTTGCATCTGACATGTTACCGTTCCGTTTCCAGATCGTATCAGTGGTACATCATTCGCGCGGTGCGATGGAGGCGGCGAAGAACGGAGTGTTCGCCCCGTCATCGGATAAACCAGAACTCGACTATGCCGCACTTCAGGCACTGGTGACGGAGGCGCAACAGGAGCTCTCAGCCCTGACTCCCGAGGCTGTCAACGCGCTCGTCGGCCGCGATGTGACCTTCAAGGTCGGCGACCGCGCGCTTCCGTTCACGACGGAAGGCTTCCTGATGTCATTCTCGCTGCCGAACTTCTTTTTCCATACGACCACGGCTTACGCCATTCTCCGCCACAAGGGCGCGCCGCTTGGAAAGCGCGATTTCATCGGCAAGATGAAATTGAAGAAATAAAAGGGGTCGTCTGACGATGTTGTTGATAGGGACAGGCCGGAAGTCGCGGCGCAAGGTCAAAACCAGCGCGAATGATGACCCAGTGCGGAAGTCGGTCGTCACGTGGGATTTCGCAACAAAATTGCGACGGCCGAGTATTGTCCGATTAGAGGTGGCACCCTAAGCTGCGTCGAAGTCCGATAGCGATGATCCCGGGAAGCCGATGTCCGATTCCCTCAATCTTGACGCTTACTTCGAACGCATCGATTGGGGTGGCGGAACGAACCCAACATTCGCGACCTTGGCGGGCCTGTTGCGCGCGCATCTGTTGCGGATACCATTCGAGAACTTCGACATCCTGCTGGGTCGTCGGTGTCCGTCTCGATCTCGACGGCGTTCAGGCGAAGTTGGTCCACGCTCACCGCGGCGGATATTGTTTCGAGCATGCGACACTTTTCGCCGCCGTGCTTGAGAAGCTTGGGTTTCAAACGGTTCGTCACACAGCGCGCGTCATCCTATTCGCTCCGATCACGGCGGCGCCGCGAACGCACATGTTTCTCTCGGTGCAATTGCCGGATGGAACGTTTGTCGTTGATCCCGGATTCGGCCCATTTGGGTCGCGGGTCCCAATTCCACTTGTCGATGGCGCGGCAGCGCTCGGAGATTACGAGACGCACTGGATGATCCGCGACGGCACTCGCTGGATGTTGCGTGCTCAACTCGGCGGCAAGCTTATGGACGCTTGGGTGACGACGCTGGAACAAGATAACCCCGTGGATTTTGAGATGGGGAATCATTACACATCGACGCATCCTGAATCGTTATTTGTCAACCGCCTCATGATCGCTTCCCTCACCAAAGAGGGGCGTGTCACCGCGATAAATCGCGACGCAAATTTATGGTGCGGGAATACGCCTCGTCCAATGCAGCTTGCTGACCGTCTTGCGTTACGCGAGTTCGTTGTCACATATTTTGGATTCGATCTTCCGGAGATCGAGCAAATGAAGGTTCCGACAATTCCGGAATGGCATTGAGCAACGTAGACATCCGGCATTCCCCGCTCCCCGCTTGGGGTAGCGCCCGCTCCCCGCTTGGGGTAGCGCCACGCCCTCTTTGGGGCGGATCGTCTATGCACAACTCGGGCGCATCGCGCCGCGGGAAGGCGGAGGCGTCTCTTGCCGTCATTGCGAGCCAACGGGTCGCGCGAATGTACGCCCGGTGACGGGCTCCGCGAAGCAATCCAGAGAAACAAAGCAAGACTGGATGCTTCGTCGCAAGTGCTCCTCGCAATGACGATCCAGCAAGGCCAGGGAGCGCGACGAAGCCTCCCTGTCCTCTTTTTTTGGCGGATCCGACCGCACAAGCCGCGTTGACGCATCGCCTGGTCTGCGCCAAGCTTGCTCAAAAGCAACAACAGCCCCGGAGGACAACCATGCTCCGCGCAGAGGACAATCAATTCCTGACCGAAAGCGGGTCGGGCACGGCGATGGGCGATTTGTTGCGCCGGTTTTGGTTACCCGTTCTTTTATCCGAAGAATTGCCAGAGGCCGACGGGCCGCCCAAGAAGATCGTCGTGATGGGCGAGGAGCTGCTGGCGTTTCGCGATTCCCGAGGCGTGGTCGGAGTGATCGATCAATATTGTCCGCACCGCGGCGCCAATCTCTGGCTCGGCCGCAACGAGGAATGCGGCATCCGCTGCGTCTATCACGGCTGGAAATTCGATACCGACGGCCGCTGCGTGGATATGCCGACATCCTATCCCGATCTCAGCGCCAAGGATCTGATCCGCATCAAGTTCTATCCGGTGCGCGAATGGGGCGACATGATCTGGGCCTATATGGGCCCGGCGGACGCGGTGCCGGAATTGCCGGCGCTCGAGATGGCGCTGGTACCGGCGTCGCACCGCTACGTCTCGAAGAAATGGCAGGACTGCAACTGGGTGCAGGCGCTCGAAGGCTCGATCGACACCGCGCATTTCACCTTCGCGCATTTAAGCTTCGACAAGGAAGAAGACGAAGTGCTCGATATCAAGAAGCACTTCATCAATCCGATCGCGCGGCTGAATTCGGATCACATGCGCTGGATCGCCGAGGACCCGCGGCCCGTCATCAAGATCAACCCGCACGACGCCGGGCTGACGATTGCCGGCGGCCGGCTCACCGGCAGCGAGAATATCTACTGGCGCATCGCGCAGTTCCTGATGCCCGTGCATGCCTATGCGCCGAGCGCGATGCCCGGCGAGAATATCTTCGGCCAGAGTTTCGTTCCGGTCACCGACACCAATTGCTGGATCTATACCTATGCCTGGAATCCGGAACGCCCGCTGACGCAAGCCGAGCGCGATGCGTATGATAGCGGCAATGGCGTGATCTCCGAGGTCGACGACAATTATGTGCCGCTGCGCAACAAGGCCAACGATTATTTGATCGACCGCAAGCTGCAGAAGACCAAAAGCTACACCGGCATCAAGGGCGTGTCCGAACAGGACGCGGCGGTGCAGGACAGCCAGGGCCCGATCGCCGATCGCTCCCGCGAGCACCTCGGCCCGACCGATCTTGGCATCATGCATTTCCGAAAACTGATCATGGAGAGCGCCCGCGCGCTGCAGCAGGGCCAGCCGCCGGCGCAGCTTTCGCATCAGGACCGCTACGCGGTGCGGTCCGGCGCCTGCGTGACCCACAAGGCCAAGGATCTGCCCGCGGTGATGATCGAACGCTTCGGCGACGAGAACGGCTATGTCGGGCGACCGCGGACCGCGGCGGCGGAGTGAATTTGTCGCGAGTCATCCCGGCGAAGGCCGGGATCCATAACCCCTGGCGTTGATTGTTGCAGAAGGCATCTGCTCCATTGCTGAAAGGAGACGACACGGCGTATGGGTCCCGGCCTTCGCCGGGACGACCGCGCGTAGAAACCAATTCACAACGGGATCCTGCGGTATTCGCGATTGGAAAGGCTAGCTTCCTCCAGATCGAGATCGCGCTCGATCCTTCGCCTTGTCTCGTCGGTGATCTTGCCGTCGCGCAGCAACACGTGGATGAACTTTCGTTCCGTCGCGATCAATTCCCGCGTCAGGGCGGTCCCCGCCGCCGAGACGTCGTGCGCATCGGGATCGAGCGAATCCGGCAACTGGTCGGAGCGGATCTCGTGCCTGGCGCGCAGCAGCTTCACCACCTCGTCGGACAACTCGCGGTCGTCGGTGATGGCGTCGAGCGACTTCAGCGCGGCGCCGAGCGCTTGGCGCCGTGCCGCGATTTCCGACTCGTGCTCCGCCACCTGTTCGTCGCGACCGGCCTGGGCGATACCGAGCCACCGCGCTACCGGCGGCAGTCCCAGTCCGAGCCCGACCAGCGTGATGAAGATGACGCCGAAACTGACAAACAGAATGAGGTCGCGATAGGGAAAGCTTTCCCCGTCGGGAAGTGCGAAGGGCAGCGCCAGCGCCGCAGCCAGCGATACCGCGCCGCGCACGCCGGTAAAGGCGATGACGAAGGTGGCGCGCCACGTTGGCATCGGGTCGCGCGCGCGCAGTCGTTTGTTCAGCAGCCGCGGCAAATAGGTGGCGGGATAGACCCAGGCGAAGCGCGCGACGATGACGATGATTGCGACCAGCGCCGTCGCAGACAGGATATCGTCGAGTGGAAACGCCTTGGACTTCTCAAACAGCGACCGCATCTGGAAGCCGGTCAGGAGGAACAACAAACCTTCGATCAGGTAAATGATAAGATCCCAGAAGAAGATGCCCTGCAGCCGTGTCGCCGAAGAGATCAACAGTGGACCGTTCCAGCTCATATAGAGCCCGCAGGCGACCGTAGCGATCACGCCGGAGCCGCCGAAATGCTCCGGTATCCAGTAGGCGACGTAAGGCGTGATCAGCGACAGCGTAATCTCGATCTGGGGATCGCGCGCACGGTGACGCATCCGCAGACTGAGCCAGCCGACCGCAGTGCCGAACAACAGCTCGCCGGCGACGATGACGAAAAAGGTGGCCGTCGCCTTCGGCAGCGACAGCATCCCGGTCGAGATCGCCACCACCGCGAAGCGATACAGGATCAGCGCGGTGGCGTCGTTCGCCAGCCCTTCGCCCTCGAGCACGACGAGGATTCGCCGCGGCAGCCCGAGCTTTCGGGCGATCGCCAGCGGCGCCACCACATCCGGCGGTGCGACGATGGCCCCGAGCAGGAAGCCGATGTTCCACGGCAGCCCGATCAGATAATGCGTCGCGGCGGCGACCGCGCAGGCCGTGAAAATCACGCAGCCGACCGACAGCAGGATGATCGGACGCAGATTGGATTTGAATTCGCGCCAGCTCATGGCGACGCTGGCCGAATAGATCAGCGGCGGCAGCACCACCAGCAGTACCAGTTCCGGCGGCAGTTCCAGCGACGGCATTCCGGGCACGAAAGCCAGCACAATGCCGGCCAGCAGCAGCAGGATCGCCGGTGCGACGTTGATACGCCGCGCCAGCAACGCGGTCCCCGCCAGGGCGGCGAGCAGAATCAGAAATATCTGGAACTTGGCTTCCACGGTCCCTGCTCTTATCAGAGCAGCGCCCGCCCTGCTACCGCGTGTGGCCTACATCAGGAACGCGCCCTTGCCGGACGCCTTGATTTCGATGACCACGTCACGGCATCGGGAGTTGGATCGGGAACGACATCAATTCCAGTCCGCGTTGGCCCGTGAACACAATGCCGCGCATCGCTTCCTCCGCTGTTATTTGTTGTGGCTCGATCTTGAACGGGAAGCAGGATTGGCAAAGACGCTTGCACGATTGCAACGATCAGATCGCGCTCGCGGCGATGTTGACCATCAGCGCGACCAGCGCGGTATTGTAGATAAAGGAGACGATGCCGTGCGCGGTCGCGGTGCGACGGATGATCTTATCAGTAATGCCGACGTCGGAGACCTGCGCGGTCATGCCGATCACGAACGAGAAATACACAAAATCCCAGTAGTCGGGATGTTCGTGCTGCTCGCCGCTGGGAAACTGCAAGCCTCCGGCTTTGGTCGCCGCGGAAGAAATCATGCGCGTAGTGCAGCGCGAAGGCGGTGTGTACCGCGGCCCAGGACAGCGCGACCGTTACGGTCGCCAGCGCGAGCGCCCTGCCGCTGTGGTGCGATGCGCCGAGTTCGAAGACGATCGCCGCGATGCTGGCGTACGCGCCGAGCGCCGTCACCAGCAGGATCAAAAAGCGGCCGTCGTCCTGCAGTATCGCGTTGCGCCGGATATTCGACAAGCCGCTGCGCAGCATCATGAAGTACACCAGCAGCACATACAGGGTGACGAAAATGTCCCAGCCAATCAGCATGCGTGTCACCAGCCGCAGCGAAGCCGGCAGCAGAAAGAACGCCACGATTCCGACCGCGACTGAAATAAAGGTGCGCGGGCGCGCGTAAACAACGCGGACCGGCTTGGACATCTTTCGAAAGCGGATAAGGAGAGGATCCTCGGATGAATTATCCGCCATCGACGCCTTCAATTCTTGCGTTCGGCGACAAATCGTGCGGCCGCGCGCAGCACCTCGCCCTTGGCGCCGAAGATCGAGAGCGCGGTATCGGCGCGCGCCAGCAGATCGCGCACGCGTTGTTTGGCGCCATCGATCCCGAGTTGGGTGACGAAGGTGGTCTTGCCCAAGGCGGCATCCTGGCCGGTCTGCTTTCCAAGCGCCGCCGCGTCGCCTTCGACATCGAGCAGGTCGTCGGCGATCTGAAAGGCTTCGCCCAGCGCGCGGCCATAATCGTCCAGCGCCCGATACTCTTTTGGCGAGGACTGTCCGAGAATCGCGCCGGCGATGCAGCCATAGCGCAGCAGCGCGCCGGTCTTCATCTGCTGCAGGCGCGCGACATCGACCGGCTCGCGGTCGCCGAACCGGCCTTCGCCCGCGAGGTCAAGCATCTGGCCGCCGACCATGCCGCCGATTCCCGATGCCCGCGCCAGCGCCCGCGTGAGCAGCAGCCGCACCGTTGGATCCCTGTGGATTTCGTCGCGGGTGACGATGTCAAAGGCCAGCGTCAGCAGTCCGTCGCCGGCGAGAATTGCCGTGGCGTCGTCGGTTTTCTTGTGCAGCGTCGGCCGGCCGCGGCGCAGATCGCTGTTGTCCATCGCCGGCAAATCGTCATGGATCAGCGAATAGCAGTGGATGCATTCGAGGGCTGCGCCGGCCAGCAACGCGGCCTCGCGGCCGACGCCAAACACGGCGGAACTCTCGACCACCAGAAACGGCCGCAGCCGCTTGCCGCCGCCGAGGCTCGAATAACGCATCGCCTCCATCAGCCGCCTTGGCCGGGCGATCTCCTCGGGCAAAAGCGCGTCGGACAAAAGCCTCGACAGCAGCGCTTCGGTATCTTCCGCGGTCTGGTCCAGTCGTTTCGCAAAATCCAATAATGCGGTGCCGGTCGTCATCCAAAATAGCTCCAGATCAAGTTGGCCGGACAATCGGTTATGACATCGGCTTCGTCAATTCCAGCACAGCGGTCGACGGCGCCTTAAAAGCGCTGGAAAAGCCTGAAATCGTCGTTGGCATATCCTTCGATGCCGGCTCATTTCGTTCGCCCGCACCCGATGCACAGAAACCCAGAATTTGCGTGTTGTCCGGAATTTATTGCTGATTTTGCTGGCCGCGCTGTTGCTGCCTTACCTGTTGGCACCGCTATACCGCGCTGGTCATCCAGTCTCGGCGCTGATGGCCTGGCGCCGGCTGACCGGGGCGCCGATGTCGCGGCAATGGATTGATTTTGGCGCGATCTCGCCCTCGCTGCCGCGCTCGGTCGTCGCCGCCGAGGATGCGCATTTTTGCAAGCATCACGGCGTGGACTGGGGTGCCGTTCGCGAAGTGATCGACGATGTCCAGGAAGGCGGGGAAATTCGCGGCGCCTCGACCATCACCCAGCAGGTGGCGAAGAACCTGTTCCTGTGGCCGCTACCCGGCCCGATCCGCAAGGTTCTGGAATTTCCGCTCGCAATGTGGATCGACGCCATGCTGCCAAAGCAGCGAATCCTCGAAATCTACCTCAATATTGCCGAATTGGGGCCGTCCGGCCAGTTTGGCGCCGAAGCGGGCTCCGCCTATGCGTTCGGCCGCCCGGCAGCGGATTTGTCGCCGCGCGAGGCGGCGTTGCTGGCGGCGATCCTGCCCAATCCGGTCAAGCGCAGCGCCCGCAATCCCGGTCCCGGGGTACGGCGGCTGGCCGGAACCTATATGGCCCGGGCGCAGGCGTCCGGAGCGCAGCCGTGCTGGCGCGAAAATCGCGCTTTTTGAGCCTTTTTGACATATTTTGAACCTAGCTTTGCGCAACTCCATCCTCTATAAGCGCGGCCTTATTGGCATTTCCGTTCGCGTCAAAACCGCTGAGCCGTCCGCCCATGGACGATGCCGCCGACAACACCCCTAGAGGACACCGACATGGCCGTTCCCAGAAGAAAAACATCGCCCTCGCGGCGTGGCATGCGCCGTTCGGCAGATGCCCTGAAGAAGCCGACCTATGCCGAGGACAAGGATTCCGGCGAATTGCGCCGGCCGCATCATCTCGATTTGAAAACCGGCATGTACAAGGGCCGGCAAGTCCTGAAGGCCAAGAAGGAATCCTGATTCGGCGTGGACGTCGCGCCGCCAAGTGCGGCGCGGTGGGGGGTAGACCGAATTCGGCTGTATTTTGCGTCCGAATTCGCTCCAACTGGTGAGATAGAACGCATTCCCGCCGCAAGCCGAAAAGCGCTGCGCGTGGCAATGCCTCGGTTCTCTTGCTTGAAAGAAGGCCTCGCCGATGTCCATGATCGGTTTTCCGCTTCTTCTGATCCCGCTCGCAATCTACAATATTGTCGTCTTCCTGATGCCCGGCGTTTCGCTCGCCGAGCCGCTTGTGAAGCTGACCTTGATGTCTGGCGCCGAGTGGCCGGTGTCACTGGGCGATATGCTTCTGACGCTCGGTATTTTGTTGCTGCTGTTCGAAGTCATCAAGGGCGCACGTCCCGGCGCGAAATATCTCACCGATCATTTGTTGTCGCTGATCGTGTTCGGCGGTGCGGTCGCCGAGTTTTTGCTTTGGCCGCGGTTTGGTACCTCGCCCTATTTTCTGCTGACAATGCTCGCGATGGTGGATTTCCTGTCGGGCATCGCGTTACGCACGAGGCGCAGAGTACAGGCGACGTCTAGTTCAGAGGTCGCCAGGCAGCGGGTCCCTGAGCCATCCGC
Organism: uncultured Pseudomonadota bacterium; assembly: GCA_963725555.1. GTDB lineage: Bacteria > Pseudomonadota > Alphaproteobacteria > Rhizobiales > Xanthobacteraceae > Bradyrhizobium. The sequence goes on from CAVRYV010000010.1 coordinate 196,960, forward strand.
TGCCGCGCGCGAGCCTCCCCAGTTTGATCCCGCGCCGGTGACTTCTGTGCCGGCTGCAGCGGCGGTTGCGGAATCTGTTCTGTTGGAACACCCCGAACCGACGCTGGTCCATTCCAGCGTCGAAGTCGCGTCGAAGGCTCCTTCACCGGAGGTCACTTCGCCGGGACTGCAGCCCAGTGAAGGCTCAGCTCCATCGCCGGATGCGCCGCCCCACTGACCAGATGCGATCTAGATGATTTGACGCGGCCGGATGCCGGCGCCCTGAAGCCGCTGCTGATTGGTGCTGTAGGCGGTCTGGGCATCGGCGGGGGTTGCCCGCCGCAGACTGCGCGTTTGCGGAACGTGTTCGGCGGTTGCGATCAGATGCGCCACAAATGTCGAGTTGGAGACCGACAGCTGTGAGCCCGAAATCTGTGACCATTTTGCCGCCGTGACCATTGGCACCAGCGCAACGCAGGGCGGCTTGGCATCGGCAAGCGCGCTATCATCCACGGACTGTTCTGGTCGATCGGTAGCTGACATCGCAAATCGAAACCCGGCTGAGCTGTCACGTTTTGGGACGTTGCGCCCCATTGCGATTCCATCGTCGCAAGGCCTATGCCGGCACCTTCTGGTTCGTTCCCGGTCGCCACGCGATATGGTTTGCGGATGTTTACGAATTGGCGCCGTGCTTTTTTACGTCGAGACAAATGCCGATAGCATGCAAGAAAGTGCTGTCCATTAATAACTTTTGGGTAATTTGTTGCAGATTTGAGCGGATTTTTTGCGCAATGGCGCTGGGTCGCCGGCGAAAGAAGCACTATTCTTAGGGAGGAAGAATCACTCCCCCAGTGTCCCGAAACGAGGCGATCGTGGTGCCCGCTGTTCCGCAAGCTTCGAAAATCCTCGCTTCGCTTGGCCAGGCGACCTTCGTTTGGGATATCGCAACCGACGCGATTGCCTGGAGCGATCACGTCGCGGTTTTTCCGGATATTCCGGCGGCAGCCTTGGCAAGCGGCGCGGAGTTCTCAAAACTGATCGAGCCGGTGCGTTCGATCAGGTCGGACGCGCTTGGGCATTCGCCAGCCAAAACATGCGGGCAATGGCGTGTCGTATCGTATCGAATATGGCGTGCGGATCAGTACATCCGCGCCCGTGCTGTGGATCGAGGAATCCGGCGTGTGGTTCGCAGGTGCTGACGGCAGGCCGGCGCGCGCCCAAGGCATCGTCCGCGTCAACAATGAACGCCACGCCCGCGAAGAGCAGCTGCTAAAATTGTCCCGGAACGACCCGTTGACCGGCGAGCTCAATCGAACCTATCTCGCCGCATCGCTGGCTGAGGCCATCGAGGAAGCTGCACGTTTCCGCTCGTCTTTCGCGTTCCTGCTGATCGGCATCGATCATCTGGCGCGGATCAACGACGCCTTCGGCTTCGACGTTGCGGACGCGGTGATTTCGGAAGTGGCCAGGCGCATTCGCACCCGCCTGCGTGGCGGCGACGTGCTCGGTCGCTTCTCAGGCAATAAATTCGGGGTGATCCTGAAGAACTGCACCGTCGACGATATGAATATCGCGGCCGAGCGGTTTCTGGCGGGCATCCGCGACGATGTGGTGCCGACCAAATCCGGTCCAGTCTCCGTTACAGCATCGATCGGCGCGGTCAGTGTGCCGCGCTATGCACGCAGCGCCGACGAGGCGATCACGCGCGCCCAGGAAACGCTCGAAATGGCGAAGCGTCGCCGCGCCGGGTCGTTCTCGCTGTGGCGCCCGAATGTCGAGCGCGACGCGCAGCGCCGCGTCAATATCCGCGTCACCGACGAGATCGTCACCGCACTCAACGAACGGCGGATCGTCATGGCGTTCGAACCGGTGGTGGAGGCGCGCTCGCGCGACGCGGCGTTCTACGAGTGCCTGATCCGGATGGAGCAGGATGACGGACAGGTTCTGCTGGCGCCGGACATCGTTCCGGTCGCTGAGAAACTGGGCCTGATCCGCTTGGTCGATCACCGTGTGCTTGAACTCGTGGTCGCCGAGCTCGCGGCCTCGCCCAAGGTGCATCTCAGCCTGAACATCTCGCCCGACACCACGATGGATCCGGACTGGTGGGCTTCGATCGAGTCGCTGATGCGCGCGCATCCCGGCGTGGCCGAGCGCCTGATCGTTGAAATCACTGAAACTGTCGCCATTCAGGATATCGACGATTTGCGCGGCTTCGTCACCCGGTTGAAAAATTTCGGCAGCCGGATCGCCATCGACGATTTCGGCGCCGGGTACACCTCGTTCCGGAATTTGCGCAAACTCGGCGTCGATATCGTGAAGATCGATGGCGCCTTTGTGCAAAATATCGCTCGGTCGACCGACGACCGCGCCTTTGTACAGACGCTGATCGATCTGGCACGGCGGCTAAATATCAAAACGGTCGCGGAATGGGTCCAGGATGACGAGGCGGCTGGCATGCTGCGCGATTGGGGATGCGACTATATCCAGGGGCGCCTGATCGGGCTGGCCTCCTCGCGGCGGCCCTGGGATACGCGCCCTGAGGCGGTATTGCCGGCGGTGAGTTAGCCGCTTCGCGCAACAATATCGTTATTGCTCTGGCGTTCGCCGGGACACCGGCAGAAAGACCGCCAGCCTCACTCTTCTTTCTTCGGCTCTTTCGACATGCGCTCGAGGCGGTCCTGCATGTCCTTCATCTGACGGCGAAGCTCGTCGATATTGTCGTCTCCGGCGGCAGGCTCCAGCGGCTTCTCCTGTTCGATGGCGGCGACGCTTCCTGCTCGGGGTGCCGCGAACGGCTTGAACATCGAAAATGTCCGCTCGAACATTTCCATGTTGCGGCGAACATGTTCCTCCAGAGGCGCAAATGGCGTCATGCTGAACGTGGTGGTGAGTTGCTTGCGGAATTTTTCCTGCTCGCGGGTCAGCGTGTCGATTGACTGCTCGAGGTAACGCGGAACCACCATTTGCATGCTATCGCCGTAAAACCGGATCAGCTGCCGCAGGAAGGTGGTCGGCAGCAAATTCTGGCCGGCCTTGTTTTCCTGTTCGAAAATGATCTGGGCGAGCACCGAACGCGTGATGTCATCGCCGGTCTTTGCGTCATAAACGAGAAAGTCCTCGCCTTCCTTCACCATCGCCGCGAGATCCTCGAGGGTCACATAGGTGCTGGTGCCGGTATTATAGAGCCGTCGATTCGCGTATTTCTTGATCGTAGTGGGTTGGTCTGTTTTCGCCATGGGCTCACACATGCACACCGAGGACAAGGAACCCGTCGGCATCGCCGATGGGCAAACGAGGCAACGCATCGCAGCAAAGTAAGCATTTTCAATAGGGTTCGGCTACCGTTTTGTGCGCCACGGTTAATTCCAAAGCATAGGGACTGCTCAGGAAACCGCCAAGGGCGCCATTTTGAATGCGCTGCGGCGTGATTTCGCGCTCTGGCCGATTGACATGCCTCGACTCCATTAACAGGATATGGTGAGTGACAGGCCAGCCATCCGGCCGCCCGCCGTCCAAGGCCTCAAGCCCAAGAACTCAAACTCAGGAGATGCCCATGTCAGACGATGTCGTCATCGTCAGTGCCGCCCGCACCCCCGTCGGAAGCTTTAATGGTGCGTTTGCCACCATGCCGGCCCATGATCTCGGCGCCGTCGCCATCAAGGCCGCGCTGGAGCGCGCGGGTATCGAGCCGGCACGGGTTTCCGAGGTGATCATGGGTCAGATTCTGACCGCGGCGCAGGGCCAGAACCCCGCTCGCCAGGCCTCGATCGCCGCCGGCATTCCGGTGGAAAGCCCAGCCTGGGGCGTCAACCAATTGTGCGGTTCGGGCCTGCGCACGGTGGCGCTGGGCTATCAGGCGCTGCTTAACGGCGATTCTGAAATCGTCGTCGCCGGCGGCCAGGAATCCATGAGCATGGCCCCGCATGCACAGTATCTGCGCGGCGGTGTGAAGATGGGGTCGCTTGAATTCATCGACACCATGATCAAGGACGGCTTGTGGGATGCCTTCAACGGCTACCACATGGGCAACACCGCCGAGAACGTCGCCAAGCAGTATCAGATCACCCGTGCACAGCAGGACGAGTTCGCCGTCGCATCGCAGAACAAGGCCGAGGCCGCGCAGAAGGGCGGCAAGTTCAAGGACGAGATCGTCCCGGTCATCATCAAGACCCGCAAGGGCGACATCACCGTCAGTGACGATGAGTATCCGCGTCACGGCGCGACCCTGGAGGCGATGGCTAAACTCAAGCCGGCCTTCGAAAAGGACGGCACCGTGACCGCGGGCAGCGCCTCCGGCATCAATGACGGGGCAGCCGCGGTGGTGCTGATGACCGCAAAGCAGGCTGCCAAGGAAGGCCGCACCGTGCTCGGCCGCATCGTGTCCTGGGGGCAGGCCGGCGTCGATCCGAAGATCATGGGCACGGGACCGATCCCGGCCTCGCGCGCCGCGCTGAAGAAGGCCGGCTGGAAGATCGGCGATCTCGATCTGATCGAGGCCAACGAAGCCTTCGCGGCGCAGGCTTGTGCAGTGAACAAAGACCTCGGCTGGGATACCTCCAAGGTCAACGTCAATGGCGGCGCGATCGCGATCGGTCATCCGGTCGGCGCATCCGGCGCACGCGTGCTGGTGACGCTGCTGCATGAAATGCAGAAGCGCGATGCCAAGAAGGGCCTCGCCACGTTGTGCATCGGCGGTGGCATGGGCATCGCCATGTGTATTGCTCGCGACTGAACGAACAAGGCGCGCTGCGTGATGAAAAGATCGTCTGTCAACTTCGCGCGACGCTGCTAAAACGAAAATGCCCGGTCTTGCGCCGGGCATTTTTATCTAAAAGACGTCGTCAACGACCGGGTAATTCCGGCGCATAAGATCACCAAGGAGGAATTCGACATGGCACGGGTTGCGTTGGTAACGGGTGGGACGCGCGGCATCGGCGCGGCGATCAGCAAGGCGCTGAAGGGCGCCGGATATAAGGTCGCTGCCAGTTATGCCGGCAACGACGTGGCGGCGGAGAAATTCAAGGCCGAGACCGGAATTCCCGTCTACAAATGGGACGTCAGTTCGTTCGACGCCTGTGCTGCGGGGGTCAAGCAGGTTGAAGCCGACCTCGGGCCGGTCGATGTGCTGATCAACAATGCCGGTATTACCAAGGACGGCGCGTTCCACAAGATGACGCTCGATCAGTGGAATTCGGTCATCAACACCAATCTCGGCTCGCTGTTCAACATGACGCGTCAGGTCATCGAGGGCATGCGCACCCGAAAGTTCGGTCGCGTCATCAACATCTCGTCGGTCAACGGCCAGAAGGGCCAGTTCGGCCAGGTCAATTATTCGGCGGCCAAGGCCGGCGACATCGGCTTCACCAAGGCGCTCGCGCTGGAGAATGCCAAGGCCGGCATCACCGTGAACGTGATCTGCCCGGGCTACATCAATACCGAGATGGTGCAGGCGGTGCCGAAGGACGTCCTCGACAAGAGCATCCTGCCGCAAATTCCGGTCAATCGCCTCGGCGAACCGGAGGAGATCGCGCGCAGCGTCTTGTTCCTCGCCGCCGAAGATGCCGGTTTCATCACCGGATCGACGCTGACGGTGAACGGCGGCCAATACCACGCGTAATTTGACTTTGTCCTTGCCCGATGTGCCATCGCGTATCGGGGAATGACGATTGAACATGACGCCGCGCACCGCCACACTGATCGGGCTGACCGCGATCTTGATGTGGTCACTGCTGGCTGTCTTGACGGTGGCGACCGGGAGAATTCCCGCCTTTCAATTGGCGGCAATGACGTTTGCGATCGGCGCGCTGGCGGGATCCCTGACATGGATCGGACGGCCGGAGGCGATCCGCGCCCTGCGGCAACCGCCGATCGCGTGGATCGTCGGGGTCGGCGGGCTATTCGGATATCACGCGCTGTATTTCCTGGCGCTGCGCTTGGCGCCGCCGGCCGAAGCCGGGCTACTGAATTATCTCTGGCCGCTGCTGATCGTGCTGTTTTCGTCACTGCTGCCGGGCGAACGATTGTCACTGCACCACATCATCGGCGCGCTGCTCGGGCTCGCCGGCACGGTGCTGCTGTTTGCAGGAAATGCCCGCGGCGGTTTCGCGCCTGGCCAAATTCCCGGATTGGCGGCTGCGTTCGTCGCGGCATTCGTATGGGCGGGCTACTCGGTGCTGTCGCGCAGGCTCAAATCGGTGCCGACCGACGCGGTGGCGGGCTTCTGCCTGGCAACGGCGCTGCTTGCGGCGGCCGTCCATGGCATGGTCGAGGTCACGATCTGGCCCGAGACCACGGCGCAATGGCTGGCGATTGTGGTGCTCGGCGTTGGCCCTGTCGGTGCGGCGTTTTACGCCTGGGATATCGGAATGAAGCGCGGCGATATCCGCGTGCTGGGTGCGGCTTCCTACGCGACGCCGCTGCTCTCGACCGGATTTCTGATTATGGCGGGCTATGCCAAGCCCGGCGCGAGCCTTGCAATCGCGGCGGTCTTGATCGCCGGCGGCGGCTTGATCGCCGCGAAGGATATGCTGGGCAAGCGGGGCTAATTCGAAGGTTGCCAGCCCCTTGGCGCCAGTTCGAATTTTCCAAAGTCAAATCCCGGCGCGACGGTACACCCCAGCAGCGTCCAGTCGCCGGTGCTTTCGGCGGCCTGCCAGGCATGCGCGGGCACGATGGCCTGCGGTACTTCGCCGGCGGCGAGATCGGGACCGAGCTTAACGGCGCACCGGTCATCGCCATCGGCGATTTGCAATAACAGCGCGCTGCCGGCGTAGTAATGCCAGACTTCGACGGCATCGATGCGATGCCAATGCGACCGCTCATCGCGCGCCAGCAGAAAATAGATCGCGGTTGAGCGCGACCGTCCGTCGGCGTCGCAGCCTGGGTCGCGAAACGTTTCGCGGTAATGGCCGCCTTCCGGATGCGGCTGGAGCCCGAGCAGGGCGATGAGGTCGGCCGCGGAAGACAGCCGGATCATCAGGATTTGTTCTTGCGTTCGCGCAATTCGCCGAACACTTCAGCGCCGCTCTTGCCTTTCATCCGCACGCTGGCGGCGACAGACGGCTCGTCGGCGCGCAGGAACACATTGGCCTTCTTTTCTTCGCCGAGCGTCACCGGGATGGTTGGTCGATTGGCGGCGCGCAGCCGCGTCACTTCCTCGGCACGCGCCTTCAGGGCAGCATTGTCCGGCTCGACGGTCAGCGCGAATTTGACATTGGCAGCGGTATATTCGTGGCCGCAATACAGTTTGAAATCATCGGGCAGCGCGCGCAATTTGAGCAGCGAGTCCCACATTTGCGGGTAGGTGCCTTCAAACACCCGCCCGCAGCCGATCGAGAACAGCGTGTCGGCGGCGAACAGCGCCTTCTCGCTATCGAAGACATAACTGACGTGATCCAGCGTATGACCTGGCGTTTCCAGCACCCGGACCAACAGGCCGCCGACCTTAACGACGTCGCCATGCGAGACGCGCAAATCGACATTGGCAATCTTGGCGGACTTGTCGTGCGGCGCGACCACGCGGCATTTATATTTTTGCTTCAGTTCGGCGACGCCGCCGACGTGATCGCCGTGATGGTGGGTAATCAGGATATCCGTCAGCGTCCAGCCCTCGCGCTCCAGCGCCGCGATGACGGGGGCGGCTTCCGGAGCGTCGATCGAGGCGGTCGCCTTGGTGACGGGATCGTGGATCAGATAACCGAAATTGTCGGTGAGGCAGGGGAACAAGCGAATTTCGGCAGCCATGATGTCTCCGTCAATACAGTGAGGCGAACAGGAAGCGAGAAGGCGCAGTACCGCCTCATACAGGCTTGAAATATGGCGTTAACGCTTCAGGGGCAATGCCATATTCGACACTCCGCGCCGAACCGTGACGTGCTAGATTGGATTCATGACCATTGATGTCATCGATCTCCGCGATTTCTATTCGCAGCGCCTTGGCATTGTGGCGCGGCGGCTGATCAATCGCGGCATTCAGGCGCGCTGGCCCAACGCCGAAGGTCAGCGGGTGCTCGGCCTTGGTTACCCCACGCCCTATCTGGGACTTTTCCGCGAAGACAGCGAGCGCTGCATCGCCTTCATGCCGGCGGCGCAGGGCGTTCTGAAATGGCCGACCGGGCGGCCGGCTCTGGCCACCCTGGTCGATGAGTTTTCGCTGCCGCTGCCGGACGCCGCGGTGGATCGCATCCTGCTGGTTCACGCGCTGGAAATGTCCGACGATCCCGAAGGGCTGCTACGCGAGGTGTGGCGGGTGTTGGCGCCGTCGGGCCGGGTGATGGCCGTTATTCCGAACCGCCGCGGGGTATGGACACGCACCGATACCACGCCGTTCGGTCACGGCCGGCCGTATTCGCGCTCGCAGATCACACAGTTGCTGCGGCAGACCTGGTTTACGCCAACAGCATGGGGCGAGGCGCTGTTCGTGCCGCCGGTCGGGGGCGGCTGGTTCCTGCGCTCCGCCATGGCGTGGGAGCGCATTGGCGCAGCGCTATCGTTGCCATTCGCCGGCGTGCATATCGTTGAAGCCACCAAGCAGGTGTACCGGGCGATCCCGGCGCATCGCGAACGCACACGGCTGATCCCGGCGTTGCCGCCGGTGCTGGTGCCATCGTCACTGCAGCACGATTATTCTTCATACTCGGTTCCGATTCGATCGGAGCGGAGCCGGCTTTAGTTCGTGGACCGGCGATATTCTTGATTGAGCGCGTATTTGCGCAAAGTCGGTCGCTTTGCCCATTCTTTGAAGTCGCGCTCCGGTTATTCATTCCCCGGATTGTAATCGTCACCCGGTGTCGCCGGTGCGGGCAGACCATCGGGCCGCGGGCCGTGTGGCCGGCGGCGCCGGCGCGGCGGGAAACGCTCACCGCCATTGCCTTCGAACCCGCCCGGTGCGCCATTGATCTGCGGCTGCGGTCCAGTGATGAACGACGGCAGACGATCGACGCTGACGCTTTCCGTAATTACCGGCTGCGGTTGGGGCTGGGGTTGGGGCTGAAACTGCGGCTGCGGACGATGATCGCGATTGCCATTATTTTCGCGCGGCTGATGCTGGTCGCGCGGCTGGTAGGGCTGGCTCTCGCGCTGGTGGTCGCGCTGATTGTTGTGATTGTTGTCGCGTGGCACGAACGGCTGTGGCTGCACCGGCGCGAAACCGGGTTCCTGCCCGAAATTCGAAAAGCTCTCGCTCTCATCATCGCCGTCTTCCGACGGCATTTCATTCTCGGTGCGTGGCTGCGGCTGATTCTGGCGGAATTGTTCCTGGGCGGCGGCGATCAGGCGGAAATAATGCTCGGCGTGCTGGTAGTAATTCTCGGCGGCCACCGGATCGCCGGAACTGCGCGCGTCGCGCGCCAGCTGGACGTATTTTTCTGCGACATGCGATGCGGTGCCGCGGATCTTGATGTCAGGTCCGTTGGACTCGAACACCCGGGTCATCGGGTTCTGCCCTCGCCGGTTATTATTATTGTTATTGTTATTGTTATTGTTGTTATTGTTTCGGTTACGCATCCGCTTGTTGTTATTTTGACCGTTTCTCATGTCGTGCCTTTATCCCAGCCCTGAAGTTACCAGCCTTGAAGTCGAAAGCCTTGAATGGTCATTGCCGTCGTCGCTTCGCGCGTCAGGCGTGCCGATTTATCGCGTAGTTAATTCCAGACAGATTTTCCGTACGTCGCGGCGTTTCCCCAACAGCGCAAGCAAATTGCCGCCCGCTGCATCAAAATTATTCTGCTTGCCAAAACAAGCGCGGGTTTCGTGCGTGAGTTTTCAAGCGCAATATCAGGCTTTCGTTCGCTTTGCGGTCGGAAGCAGCGCAGCTCTTTCAGCCATCGCGCTCAATTTGACCTGCGTTCTGGAACCTTTCACTCGGGGCGGGCTCTCGCTCTGAGAACTCTGGCCTCCACCCGAAATATCCCCAAGGGATACCTACAGGGCCAGCAACCCTGGACCGATGTTTGTGACAGGAAACGTAATCGCTCCCAAGGAATATTCCAAGTGGTTTTTTGCATTCCAATCGGGCTTTATGAGGGCAATTTGCGGCCCGCGACCGCCCGCCGGACCCCCGCCAGATCGGCTTTGGGAGGCTTCTCGCGCACCAGCCCCGCCGTTACCATCAATCCCTGGATATCGCCGCTTTGGCCATGCCCCGCTTCAACCACAAGCACGCCACCTTGCGTTAACAACTGCGCGGCCTGAGGTATTAATGTCCGGTAGGCGTCAAAGCCATCGGGGCCTCCGTCCAGGGCCCGAAGCGGGTCGTAATCGCGCACTTCGATCGACAGACCGGCGATTTCGGCGGAGCGGATATAGGGCGGATTCGACACGATCAGATCGAACGTGCCCGACAGCGCCGAGGCATAGTCGCAGGCTACGAATGCCGCGCGACGGTCTAATCCCAAATCGGCGGCGTTATGGCTTGCCATCCGCAAGGCAGCGACGCTGATGTCGGTGCCGACGCCATATGCGTCCGGTAATTCGTGCAACAGCGCCAATAAGATCGCGCCGGACCCGGTGCCGATATCGGCAACGCGCAACCGGCGATCTGGATCAGGGGCGGGCTGCAACATTTCCAGGGCGAACTCGACCACCGTTTCGGTATCGGGTCTCGGCACCAGCGTTGCGGCCGAGAGTTGCAGCGGCAATCCCCAGAATTCCTTGGTGCCGAGAATGCGCGCGACCGGCTCGCCGGCAAGGCGTCGGCGCGCAAGCTCCTCGAGATGTATGGCCTCGGCCGCGGTGACAAGCCGGCCAGCTGCCGCGATCATGCCCGTCAGATCGAGGCCCACCGCCGATCCGACCAGAATCCGGGCGTCAAGTTCGGCCGAGTCAAGGCCGCTTGTCCGAAATCGCAAAGTGAGCATTCGCCGCACGTTCTCAACGGTCTGGCCGGCAAAGACGTCGCTCACGCGCTTGCCGCGGCAGTTTGGGCGTCGCCTTTGTGAAGGCGGCCATTCACGCCGCAGCGCCCTGGGCGGCGAGCTGTGCCGCCTGATGCTCGGTGGTCAGCGCATCGACCAGTTCGCCCAAGCTTTCGCCCGCGATTACTTGCGGAAGTTTGTAGAGCGTGAGGTTGATACGATGGTCGGTGACCCGTCCTTGCGGAAAATTATAGGTGCGGATGCGCTCGGAGCGGTCGCCCGACCCGACCTTCTCGCGACGATCCGCCGAGCGCACCGCGTCGATGCGCTGGCGTTCGGCATCATAGATGCGCGAGCGCAGGATGTTCATCGCCGATGCGCGGTTCTTGTGCTGAGAGCGGCTGTCCTGCATGCTGACGACGATGCCGGTCGGAATGTGGGTGATCCGAATCGCGGATTCGGTCTTGTTGACGTGCTGGCCGCCGGCGCCTTGCGCGCGCATGGTTTCGATCCGCAGATCATCGCTCTTGATCTCGACATCGACCTCCTCGACCTCCGGCAACACCGCGACCGTCGCCGCCGAGGTGTGAATGCGTCCTTGCGTTTCAGTGTCAGGCACCCGCTGCACCCGATGAACGCCGGATTCGAATTTCAGTTTGGCGAACGCGCCGCGGCCCCGGACCTCGGCGATGATTTCCTTGAAGCCGCCCATGGTGCCTTCGCTGGCGGAAATCACCTCGACCTTCCAACCCTGCAGGCTTGCAAAGCGTTCATACATCCGGAACAGGTCGCCCGCGAACAGCGACGCCTCGTCGCCACCGGTGCCGGCGCGAATTTCGAGCACGACGTTGCGCTCGTCCATGGCGTCCTTGGGCAATAGCGCCACGCGGATCTGCTGCGCCAGTTCGAGGCTGCGGAGGCTGAGCGTTTCGCGTTCGGCCTCCGCCATGCCGCGCATGTCGGGCTCGGTCGCGGGGTCGGCGATCAGCGCGTCGATACCGGCGATCTCGATTTGCGCGGCGCGGTAGGCCTTCACCGCGTCGATCAGCGGATTGAGTTCGGCAAGTTCGCGCGTGATCTTGACATAGCTCTCGGAGTTCACCTGGCCGAGCAACTGGGCCTCGAGGGAGGCATGGTGAGCCAGAAGAATATCAAGTTTGGCTTCGGGGAGCATCGACATGGTTTCGTCTCGGATTGCGAAGAGGGGTGCTGTACGGGGCCAGGCCCGCTACAACGAAAGCCCCTCGGCCTCGGCGAATTCCGTCAGCTTTTGCCGGATCGACACGCTGCCGGACGGCGCGTCGAGCAGCGGCGTCATCATCGCTTCGGCCTTTTTGGCGTCGAGGTCGAGGATCATCGCCTTGACCGGGCCGTGCCCGGTGGCCGACAACGACAACGATCGGTAGCCCAATGCGATCAGCGCCAGCGCGCCGATCGGCTTCGATGCCATTTCACCGCAGAGCGACGCGGATTTTTTTGCGGCATCGGCCTTACGCACGATCTGGCGCAACGCCCGCAGGATCGGCGCCGACATGGTGTCGAACCGTTCGGAGACCTTGGCATTGCCGCGATCGACTGCGAACAGGAACTGAAACAGGTCGTTGGAACCCACCGAGACGAAATCGACCTTTTTCAGGAGTTCGTCGAGTTGATAGAGCAGTGCCGGAACTTCCACCATGGTTCCGACATCGATGCGCTCCGGCAACGCGTGGCCGTGCTGGCGCAGATAGGTCAGTTCGCGTTCGACGATCGCCTTGGCTAGATCGAATTCGGCGACTTCGGTGATCATCGGGAACATGATGCGCAGCGCGCGTCCCCCGCCGGCGCGCAGCAGCGCACGGATTTGGCCGCGCAGCAGTCCGGGCCGGTCGAGCCCGAGCCGGATCGCGCGCCAGCCGAGCGCAGGATTTTCCTCGATCACGGTTTCCATATAGGGCAGCGCCTTGTCGCCACCGATGTCGAGGGTCCGAAAGGTGACCGGCTTGGGGCCGGCGGCGTCCAGCACCGCGCGGTACAGCGCGAGCTGGTCGCTGGTGCGCGGCAGGCTCTGGCCGACCATGAATTGCAGTTCGGTGCGGAACAACCCGATGCCGGCGCTGCCGGTGTCCTCGATATGCGGCAGGTCGATGATCAGGCCGGCATTGATCATCAACTCGACCTTCTGGCCGTCCTTGGTCACGCAGGGCTTGTCCCTCAGCGCCGAATATTGTGCCTGCCGCCGGGCTCGGAATCGCACGCGTTCCGCATAGGCGGATTCGATCTCTGCCGAGGGGCGGACGTAAATCGAGCCCGAAGTACCGTCGACGATGATCGCATCGCCGGGGTCGGCAATGCCCGGCGCGTTCGGTATTTCGCCGACCGCGGGAATGCCGAGGGCACGCGCCACGATCGAAACGTGGGAATTGGCGGTACCTTCCTCCAGCACCAGGCCGCGCAGCCGCTTCCGGTCATAGTCGAGCAAGGCGGCAGGGCCCATCGCGCGCGCGATCAGGATGGCGTTGTCGGGCATTTGTTCGCGGGAAGGCGCATGGTCCTGCCCGACCAATTGCCGCATCAGGCGATAGCCGAGGTCCTCAAGGTCATGCAGGCGGTCGCGCAGATAGGGATCGGTGGAACGCAGCATACGCGCCCTGGTGTCGGACTGCACGCGCTCGACGGCAGCCTCTGCGGTCAGGCCGGTGGCGACCGCCTCGTGCAGCTTGTGCGACCAGCCGTGGTCGTTGGCGAACATGCGATAGGCTTCGAGCACGTCCCGATGCTCGCCGCCGTCGGCGACGTCGCCCCGCTCCAGCATGCGGTCGAGGTCCGCGCGCAGTTTTGCCAAGGCGGTGTCGAGCCGCTTGATTTCCTTTGGCAGGTCTTCGGCGATGTAATTGGTGATGACGACGCGCGGTTCGTGCAGCACCACGTGGCCGAGCGCGATACCGTCGGACAGGATTGCGCCAGTCTTGTGCAGCGAATGCCGCGCGGCGGGTTCGGCGCCGGGCTGCGCCAGCGCGGATAGCTCGCCCGAGGCGATCATCTCCGCCAGCACCATCGCGGTGGTCTGTAGTGCCTCGACCTCTTCCTCGACATAGGTGCGCTTGGCGCGGTTCTGCACCACCAGCACGCCGAGCGTGTTGCCGGCGCGCAGAATCGGAACGCCGAGGAAGGAATGGTAGATTTCTTCGCCGGTCTCGGGGCGAAACGAGAACGCCGGATGGCTTTGCGCGTCGCTGAGATTGAGCGGCGTCGCCTCGCTCGCCACCAGGCCGACGAGGCCCTCATGCGCGCTCAGCACGGTTCTATGCACGGCGTCGCGGTTAAGGCCCTCGGTGGCGTAGAGTTCCAGCGTGTTGTCGACGCGCAGCACATAGGTCGAGCAGACCTCGGCCACCATGTTGGCCGCGATCAACACCACGATCTTGTCCAGTCGTTCCTGGGCGCTGACCTGCTCCGCCATGGTTTCGCGGAGCCGTCTCAGCAAGACGCGGGGGCCTCCCGACGCGCTCCGCATGTGCCAAAATCCTCCGCCGCGAAGCCAGCGCGCCGGGTGGCCGGCATCTGGCATTAAGTTTAAGCGAAACTACAATTTTATTTATTCGGCGCCATCGCAAGCCCCAGCGTTCGGCCGAATCAGGATCACTGGTTTGCGGCAACCCACCCATCAGGCCGTATAGCGAATTGAGGCTTGTTTTGCCAAGCAAAACGCCTGCCAGAGGTTATGACGTCTCCGCCGGCCCTTTGCTGCGCCCGCTAAGGGAAAAATATTCTAAAGTTGGTCGAGCCCGTAGAGGGTGTGCAATGTGCGTACGGCAAGCTCGGTATAGGCGGCGTCGATCAGCACCGAAAATTTGATTTCAGAGGTGGTGATGGCGCGAATGTTGATATTGCGAGCGGCAAGGGCAGTGAACGCTTTGGCGGCGACACCGGCATGGCTGCGCATGCCGCTGCCAATGACCGAGACTTTGGCTACGTCGGTGGCGCTGTCGAGGCGGGCATACCCGATCTCGGCCTTGGCGCCCGTAATGGTATCGCGGGCGCGGACATAATCCGAGGCCGGAACGGTGAAGGTGAGGTCGGTGGTGGCGCCGTCCTCAGAAACGTTCTGCACGATCATGTCAACGTTGATATTGGCTTCGGCAAGCGGACCGAAGATCGAGGCGGCGACGCCCGGCTTGTCCTGGATCTGGCGGACGGAAATCTGAGCCTCGTCCTTGGAGAAGGCGATGCCAGTGACGACGTGGCTTTCCATGATTTCCTCCTCGCTGCAGATCAGCGTGCCCGGTGGCGTGCCGTGCGGATCGATATTTTCGGGCTTGTCGAAGCTTGAGCGGACAAATATCGGCATGTTGTGCACCATGCCGAGTTCCACCGAGCGCACTTGCAGCACTTTGGCGCCCAGCGACGCCAGCTCCAGCATGTCTTCGAACGCAATTTTGTCGAGCCGGCGCGCCTTCGGAACCACACGCGGGTCGGTGGTATAGACACCATCGACATCGGTGTAGATATCGCAGCGGTCGGCGTGAATGGCGGCGGCGATCGCAACTGCAGAGGTGTCCGAACCGCCGCGCCCGAGCGTGGTGATACGGCCGGTCTGCGGATTGATGCCCTGGAAACCGGCGATAACGGCGACTTCCTTGCGTTCCTTGAAACGGTTGATCAATTCGGCGCCGTCGATCTCGAGAATTCGCGCCGAGGCGTGGGCGTCGCTGGTCTGGATCGGAATCTGCCAACCCTGCCAGGAGCGGGCCTGAATGCCGATGCCCTGCAGCGCGATCGCAAGCAGGCCGGCGGTGACCTGTTCGCCGGATGCGACAACAGCGTCATATTCGCGCGCATCGTGCATCGGCGAGGCGTCGCGGCACCAATCGACGAGTTCATTGGTCTTGCCGGCCATCGCCGACACCACCACCGCGACGTCGTGGCCGGCATCGACCTCGCGCTTGACATGCAGCGCGACGTTGCGGATGCGATCGATATTGGCGACGGATGTGCCGCCGAATTTCATCACGAGGCGGCCCATGACGACTGGTGCATTCCCTGACAAGGTTATTAATCTGGCCGCACGGAAACCGGAGCGTGCGGGCCAAAAGGCGCGTATACATAGCGGCGCGGTTGGGAGCAAGCAACCGGGTTCGGGCTGGCCCGGAACGGCGCCGGATCGGCGGTTCAGGGGTAAATCAAGGGTAATTGAGGCTTAATGTATGGGGCGTTATATCGACGATATTCTGCAGCCCGGCGAAAAGGTGCTGTATTCGACCAATGCGCACTGGATGTTCTATTTGCCGGCGATCGCGGCCTGGATCGTGGCCGCCGTCCTCGTGGTTTTCTCCCGTGCGACCATCACCGAAAGTGTCGTTCTGTTATGCTTGGCGGCGTCCGCCGTGGTGGCGCTTGCGGGGTTGTACTGGTTCTTCACGGCCTGGTTCCATCGCTGGACTACCGAGACCGACGTCACCAATCTGCGTGTGGTCCACAAGACCGGCTTCATCAAGCGGCGAACCTTTGAGATGTCCCTCGACAAGGTCGAGAGCGTCGACGTCAACCAGAGCATCCTCGGACGCATCCTGAACTACGGCGACGTGACCATCCTTGGCGTCGGCGAGGGCAGGGAAACCATCCGTACGATTGCCTCGCCGCTGGCGTTTCGCAATTTCATCACCGCGCGATAGGAGCAGCGCGCATCCATGACCATGCAACAGGATTCTTCCGCCAACATGCGAAGCACGCCGGTATCGACGGTCGATCCGGCCGAGATCGCAAAATTTTCGAAGCTTTCGGACGAGTGGTGGGATCCCAACGGCAAGATGGCGCCGCTGCACCGCATCAATCCGCTGCGGCTGACCTATATTCGCGACGCTGCTTGCCGCAAGTTCGAGCGCAACGTCAAGAGCCTGAACTGTCTTGGCGGCCTGCGCATCCTCGATATCGGCTGCGGCGCCGGATTGTTGTGCGAGCCGTTCACCCGGCTCGGCGCGCAGGTGATCGGCGTCGATCCGTCGGCCACCAACATCGCGGCAGCAAGACTGCATGCCGATAAGGGGCATCTATCGATCGACTATCGTTGCACCACCGTCGAGGAGATGGACGTGCGCGAGCGCTTCGACATCGTGCTGGCGATGGAAGTCGTCGAGCACGTCACCGATATTGGGGTGTTCCTCGCCCGCTGCGCGGCGATGCTCAAGCCCGGCGGGCTGATGGTGATTTCGACGCTGAACCGCAACTGGAAGAGCTTTGCGCTCGCCATTGTCGGGGCCGAATATGTCCTGCGCTGGCTGCCGCGCGGGACCCATCAATGGAACAAGTTCGTCACGCCGGAAGAACTGGCGCGGCATCTGCGGGACAACAAACTCGCCATCACCGAACAGGCCGGCGTGGTCTATAGCCCGTTCGCCGACCGCTGGAGCCTCTCCTCCGACATGGACGTGAATTACATGGTGGTGGCCGAGGGCGCGTGAACGACCGCAAAAAATCCGGTCGTCCCTGCGAAGGCAGGGACCCATAGCCAGCGGCCTGCGTGACTAAGCACAACAGTTTCACATCCACCTTGCGGCTCACGTGTGAAGCGATCTCAGCGATCTGCTGTTTAGCGCCAATACCTCATGTCGAGATCCGGGATTATGGGTCCCTGCCTTCGCAGGGACGACGATAGGCTTGATCCCGTATGCGATCCTAACAGTTGACCTGACAAACCGCGACCGGCACGGTGGCCGCCATTCTCAGCGAACCTCCCGAATCCCCCCCATGATCAGCATCGCCACGCTCTGGATCCCCTTTACCGTGGTCGCAGCGCTCGGGCAGGTCGCGCGCAACGCGATGCAACGCCAATTGACGGGGCCGCTCGGCACCTGGGGCGCCACCAATATCCGCTTCCTGTTCGGCTTTCCGTTCTCGCTGGTGTTCTTTGCCGTCGTCATGACCGCGACCGGAGACCATATGCCGTGGCCAACCGTTGCGTTCTGGCCGTGGCTGCTGCTCGGCGCGCTCAGCCAGATCCTGGCCACCGGATTGATGCTGCTCGCGATGAACGACCGATCGTTCGTGGTGACAACGGCGTATCTCAAGACCGAAGCGATTCAGACCGCGATCTTCGGTTTCGTATTTCTCGGCGATCACCTCACCGCGCTGAAAGTGGTCGCGATCCTGATCGCGACCATCGGTGTGGTCGTCACCGCGCTGCGGCCGGGTGGGGAGAAGAATTTCGCCGACCTGAAGCCGACGATTCTCGGGCTGGTCGCGGCCGCGGCGTTCGCGCTGTCGGCGATCGGCTTTCGCGGCGCCATCATCACGGTTGCCGGCGTCTCGTTCGTAACGGCGGCGTCCTATACGCTGGTGCTCGGACTGTTCGTGCAGACGCTGGTGCTGACCATTTATCTGCTGGCGCGCGCGCCCGAGGTGCTCGCGAAAATCCTCGGCCTATGGAAGCCGTCGCTGCTCGCCGGTTTCACCGGTGCGTTCGCTTCGCAGTTCTGGTTCCTGGCGTTTGCGCTGACGGCAGCCGCCAACGTGCGCACCCTGGCGCTGGTCGAGGTCCTGTTTGCGCAGGGCGTGGCGTATTATTCGTTCAAGCAGCCGCTTTCCGGTCGCGAACTTTCCGGCATCGCGCTGATCGTTATCGGCGTCGCGCTGTTGGTCTCGGTTTAGGCGACGCCAATGCGTCAGTTCCGGTCGTCCGGCAACACCGGCAGCGGCGACACCTCGACGCCTTCATCGATCAGCGAGCGTGCTTCTTCTGGCGAGGCCTCGCCATAGATCGGACGATGCTCGATATCGCCATAATGCATTTTGCGGGCTTCGTTGGGAAAGCGCTCCCCAACATTGTCGGCGTTCTTCACGATATGATCGCGCAATTCCCTGAGCTTGGCGCGCAACTCGCGCTCCTGCGCCATCATCAGGGGCGTCGATGCGGGTACCGCGGTTTCCGCGGCGGCGGCAGGGGCCGGTACCACCCGATCCGGGCTCTTCCTGCTCACGATCTGCGGAGCCATGATGGCCCTCTCGACCTTGGCCGAGCCGCAGGCGGGACAGTTCACCAACTTGCGTTTTTCCTGGGATTCATAGGCTTGCGAACTCTGAAACCAGCTTTCGAACGCGTGGCCGCGTTCACAGCGTAAATTATACCGGATCATACCGATCCCCGCACCAGGTGCAGATGCTCGGGACCAGCCTTGGGGTCGGCGACGCCAAAGCGCCGGCCATGCTGCAGCGAGGGCACGGTCTTGCGCGCGGTCTCGACCTTCGCCGGATCGATCTTCGCCAGGAAAACGCCGGTCTCGGTAGCACCGCCTTCGGCAAGGATGGTGCCCCAGGGATCGACGATCAACGAGTGGCCGTAGCTCTGGCGCTTGCTCTCATGCGTTCCGGCCTGGGCGGCGGCGAACACGAAGCAGCCATTTTCGATGGCGCGGGCGCGCAGCAGCGTGTGCCAATGCGCTTCGCCGGTCCGCACCGTGAAGGCGGAAGGTACGGTTAAGAATGACGCGCCGCTTTCGGCGAGCGCGCGATACAGCGCCGGAAAACGTACGTCGTAACAGATCGTCAGGCCGATGCGGCCCCAGGGCAGATCCGAGATCACGGCGGTTTCGCCCGGCTGGTAGTTGGCGGATTCGCGATAGCTCTCGCCGCCCGGCAGATCGATATCGAACATATGGATCTTGTCGTAGCTTGCGATCACCGTGCCGTCCGGCGCGATCAGGAACGAGCGGTTGACGGCCCGCTCGGGGGAGGCTCGCAATGCCAGCGAGCCGATATGGAGATGGATTTTCAATTCGGCCGCCAGCGCGCGATACGCTTGCAGCGAAAGATCTTCTTCTTCCGGAGCGAGATTTTCGAACATCGCCTGGCGATTGGCCTGGATCATGTTGCTCACCTCGGGGGTGAGCACATAATCGGCGCCCTGGGCGGCGGCCTCGCGAACGAGTTTTATCCCTTGCTCGAGGTTTGCCCGCGGCAACAGCCCGGTGCACATTTGCACCATGGCGGCGATGAAGCTGAGGTCAGCGCTCATGAATTGGCCTTGTCGCCCGCGAGCATGGAATCGAGCTTGCCCTCGCGATCGAGGGCATAGAGCTCGTCGCAGCCGCCGACGTGGGTTTCGCCGATGAAAATCTGCGGAAAGGTCGTGCCTGCGCCGGCACGATCCCACATTTGTTGACGCAGCGATGGATCGGTGGCGACGTCAAACTCAGCGAACGCCACTTTTTTTCGCGTCAAAAGCGATTTGGCGGCGCTGCAATAGCCGCAGCCCGGACGGGTGTAGATTTCGATGGCAGCGGTCATGTCGCGCTTTCAGGATGATGGCCAATTATATGGTAGCTTTACGGGCGTCGACAACCCGGGCGAACACCAGCACGTCGACGGAAGCGGCCTTGGCGCGCAGCAACGCCCGCGCGCAGGCGTCGACCGTGGCGCCGGAAGTCAAGACATCGTCGACCAGGACCACGCGGCGTCCCTGAATCCGGTGCTGCCGGTCGGCCGCGACCTTGAATGCGCCCTGAACGTTGCTGGCGCGCTGGGATCGGGACAGGCCGATCTGCTGCAGAGTCGGGCGGACGCGCCGAAGCGCCTCCGATACCACTTTCACGCCGGTTTGCCGCTCGATCGCGCGCGCCAGCGCGCCGGACTGGTTGTAACGGCGGCTCCAGCCCCGCTTCCAGTGCAACGGCACCGGAACCAGCACGTCCGCCTCATAAAGCAATTCCCGGCCGGCGCGCGCCATCCAGCGGCCCATGGCGGGAGCTAAATCGGTGCGATCCTGGTATTTCAACGCGTGAACCAGCGTCTTGGCGACGTCGTCATAGCGCACCGCGGCGCGGGCGCGCGCATAGGCCGGCGGATCGGCGATGGCTTCCATCGATAGCAGGCCGGGACCGGGATCGTAGACAAAGGGAATGCCGAGCCGGGGGCAAATCGGCGGCGCAATGAACGACAGATTGGCCCAGCACTTGGCACAGACGCCTTCGCCGTCGACCGGCTCACGACAGGCGATGCACAGCATCGGCAGCGCGACGTCGAGCGCCAGCCGAGCGGTGTGCTTTAACGCGCCGTGCGCCACGCGAAGCGCGCCCCGCAGATGTGTCGAGATGGAACGAGATGGTGATGCGTCGGCGTCCATGAAAGAGAGGCTAGCGCTGCGGCGTGTGGAGCTCAAGCGGCGAGGGACAGTGGCGCATTCCCCGGATGCGTGAAGCGGGCGTCGCACGGCGTCGGGGACAGCAGCCGGATTGCCAAGAGCGCCGAGAGCGGCGTACCAAACGGCATGGCTTCGAATCCGACTGCAGCGCCCGTTCTGTTCGACCGCGCCTTGTTGCGTGTTCGCCAGCAGCGTGCGCGGCGCGGCGAGCCTGCGACCTTCCTGCTCGATCGCGTCGGCGAGGACATCGAGGAGCGCTTGCACGCGGTGCTGCGGGAGTTTGCGGAGGCCGCCGATATCTGGACCCCGGGCGAAATTTTTCGAAAGCCGTCGCGCGCTCGTTTCAGGTCGGTCACGCGGATCGGTCTGGACGAGGCCGGGCGAGAAGTTTTGCCACTCCCCGCGGAATCGCTCGATCTTGCAGTTTCCGCGCTCGCCTTTCAGTTCGTCAACGATCTGCCCGGCGTGCTCTCACAGATCCGCCGCGCGCTGCGGCCGGACGGCCTCTTGCTGGCAGCGATGCTCGGCGGCGACACGCTCACCGAACTGCGCCAAAGCTTCGCGGCGGCGGAAGCCGAATGCGAGGGCGGAGTCTCGCCCCGGGTCGCGCCGTTCGCCGATTTGCGCGACGTCGGCGCGCTGTTGCAACGCGCAGGCTTTGCGCTACCGGTCACCGACGTCGATCGCGTCGTGGCGCGCTACGACAGCGCGTTTGCCTTGATGCAGGATTTGCGGCGCATGGGCGCGACCAATATCCTGGTCGAACGGCGGCGGACGCCGACCCGTCGCGCCACGATGCTGCGGATGGCGCAGATCTACGGCGAACGCTTCGCCGATTCCGACGGCCGCATCCGCGCCACCTTCGATGTGATCTGGCTGTCGGGTTGGGCGCCACATACGAGCCAGCAAAAGCCGCTGCGGCCTGGCTCGGCCAAAGCGAGCCTCGCCGACGCGGTGAGGAAGCAATCACCCTCCCCTGGAGCGGGAGGGTGAAGATCTCATCGTCACTTACATCAACAAATCGATCAGATGCGGGATCAGCGGAATGTCCGCCGCCGGCATCGGGTAGTCGCGCAGTTTGTTGGCGCGGACCCAGGCGAGTTTCTGGCCTTCACGCGCGATCACCTCGCCGTCCCAGCGCCGGCAGATGTAGAGCGGCATCAGAAGGTGAAAGTCATCATAGGCATGGCTGGCAAAGGTGAGCGGCGCGAGACAGGCCTCGCTAACCGTGATGCCGATTTCCTCGTGCAGTTCGCGGATCAGCGTCTGCTCCGGCCGCTCGCCGGGCTCGACCTTGCCGCCGGGAAATTCCCACAACCCGGCGAGCGTTTTGCCCTCCGGCCGCTGCGCGATCAGCACGCGCTTGTCGGCGTCGAGCAGCGCGCAGGCGACCACGAGGATGAGTTTGATGTCAGCCATGCGCCGCGGATGCTTTGGAGGATTTGTCTCGGAGGGTTCTCGAACCGCTGAAGGATTTCATTAACTTTGTTCCGCCCGTAATTCCATGGTTCCGATAAGCCATATTTAATATGCAACCGCTAGGTTTCGGTAGGTTTCAACCGATACGGGGCTTCACCCATGCGCGCGCTCTTCCGTTTAGTCGACCGTTTCCGCAGGGATAGGCGCGGCAACATTGCGGTCATTTTCGCGCTCTCGTTGCTGCCTCTCCTGTCGGCGGTCGGCTGCGCGGTAGACTACTCGCTCGCAACCAGAATGAAGGCCAAGATGCAATCCGCGGCAGACGCTGCGGCCGTTGCCTCGATTTCCCAGAATTCGGCCGGCTTTATCGCGGCGGCGGCGATGAGCAGCAACGGCTCGGTCGCGGCAGGCGTGACCGACGCCAACAACGTCTTTAACGGCAACATAAAGCCGGTCACCGGCTACTCAGGCCTGAACTTAACCAGCACCGTCACCAAAACCGGTGCAACGCTGACTTCCCTCGTGCAGTTCAGCGCCAATGTGCCGGTCGTGTTCATGAAGGTGCTTGGATATCAAACTCTCACGGTGACTGGGAGTTCAAGCGCAACCTCTTCGCTGCCGCTGTATATCGATTTCTACATGACGCTGGATGTCTCGGGATCGATGGGCCTGCCATCGACACCGTCCGAGGCTTTGCGAATGCAGGCGATCAACCCGGATAACTTTGTCCAATATCCCACGGGCTGCACTCTGGCTTGCCATTTTGCCCCGCAAAATAGTGCGTGCACCGATAGCGGAACCCAGCAATACCCCACAGACAATTATTGCATGGGCTATATATATTCGCGCCTTGGCCAGACCGCGCTCAGCACCCTCATCAAAAAGACGTCGACCCCCGGCATACCGAAGGCGACGCCTCCCAGCTTGCCTACCGCGATGCTTAACGGCACCGGCGTCCTGAATGCGCTTACTGGCGCGAATCCACTGATTACCGGTAATTCCAGCAGTCTGCCATATAGTGTGCCCGCGGCTTCGTCCTGCCCCACCCAGGGTTCTGACGCCTGCATCCAGTTGCGCCTCGACGCCGTCGGCGTCGCCCTGTCGGATTTGTTCCAAACCGCGAGCAGCCCTCAATACTTGCTGGTCCCCAATCAATTCCGGATCGGGCTCTATCCGTTCATCACGTCTCTTTACCAGACCTATTCGCCGCTGACCTACAGTTACGGCCCGAGCTCGGCCATCAACACCGCCGCCACCAACCTGGCCACCTTGCTCGATACCAATATGAATTCCAGTCTTGGCTCTGGCGGCACGCATATCGACGTCGCGCTGAACAGCATGAACGGCATGATCATCAATCCCGGTACCGGCACGACCCCAACCAACACGCTGCCTTACGTCTTCCTCATCACTGACGGCGCACAGGATCCGCAATCCAAGGGCGTTCCCAACGGCGGCTGGTCCGGCAGCAACCACGCCACCGTGCTGAACAACCCCAGCAACTCCTATCCCAACGCCTGCGCGACCCTCAAGAACCGCGGCATCACCATTGCCGTGCTCTACATTCCCTACCAGCCGATCAGCCCGGTGAACGCATCCTTTGCCGGTGACGAGGACGATGCCGCGAACAACAACATCCCGAATATCCCGCCCAGCCTTCAGGCTTGCGCATCGAACGGTTTCTTTTACACCGCCAACACGCCCGCCGACATCACCACTGCGCTGCAAACCATGTTCAAGCAGGCGCTGGCCGTCGCGCACATCACGAACTGAGGCGGGAAAAACAATGTTGGCCGGCCGTGCGAGTTTACGACCGGTAATCGCCGTTGATCGCGATATATTCCTTGGTGAGATCGCAGGTCAGCACGCGGTCGCGGCCTTTGCCGAGGCCAAGTGCGATCTTGATCTGGATTTTTGGATTCTTCATCGCGGCTGAGACTTCCGTCTCGTCATAGGACGGATCGCGCGCGCCGCGGCTCGCGACGCGGATGCCGTTGAACGAAATCGCGAGCTTGTCGCGGTTGGCGGGCTCGCCGGCCTTGCCGACCGCCATCACCACGCGGCCCCAATTGGCGTCCTCGCCCGCGATCGCGGTCTTGACCAGCGGCGAGTTCGCCACCGACATCGCGATCCGGCGCGCCGACGCCTTCGATACCGCGCCCTCGACGATGATCTCGACCAGCTTGCGCGCGCCTTCGCCGTCGCGCGCCACTTGCTCAGCGAGGTCCGCAAGCACAGCGCCGAACGCCTTGGCGAAAGCTTTCAGGCGCGGATCGTTGGCACGGCTGATTTTCGGCGCGCCGTTCGCGGCCGACGTGCCGGTGGCGAACGCCAACAGGGTGTCCGACGTTGAGGTGTCCCCATCGACGGTGACGGCGTTGAAGGTATCTTCCACGCCGCTCTTCAGCAGCGACTGTAGCGCGCCGGCCGCGATCGGTGCGTCGGTAAACACGAAGGCCAGCATGGTGGCCATGTCTGGCGCAATCATGCCGGAGCCCTTGGCCATTCCGTTGATTGTGACTTTCGCGTTGCCGAGTTTCACCGTTGCCGTCGCCACCTTGGGAAACGTGTCGGTGGTCATGATCGCCCTGGCGGCATCCATCCATTGGCCCGGCGCCGCTTGTTCTGCCAGCAGGCCGAGCACGCCGTTGAATTTGCTGGCGTCGAGCGGTTCGCCGATCACGCCGGTGGAGGCGAGAAACACCTCATGGGGGGCGCACGCCAGCGCCTTGGCGGCGATCGCGGCCGTCAGCGTCGTCGCTTGCCGTCCGGTCTTGCCGGTGAATGCGTTGGCGTTGCCGGAATTCACCACCAATGCGCGAGCGAGTCCTCCCTTGGAAGATCTGCCACCGCCCAGCTTGGCACGGCACCATTCTACCGGCGCGGACGGACATTTCGATTTGGTGAAGACGCCGGCGACCGTGGTGCCTTTGTCCATGACGGCGAGCAGCACGTCGGTGCGGCCCTTGTAGCGGATCCCGGCCGCGGCCGTCGCGAGCTTCACGCCCGAAATCACCGGCATGTCCGGGACGTGGGTCGGGGCGAGGGGAGAGATCGCAGTGGACATAGCGCGCGCCTTCTATCGACCAGGAATTTCAACCGTCTGGCCGGATTTATTCCGGCCATCGACGTCTCTGTCGCCAAGCGGCGCTGCAAGACGCAGATGGCCGGAATAAATCCGGCCATCACGATCGTAGACGCGATTAACTTCGCCGAAGTGACAGCAGATCGTTACTTCTTCGGCGCCATCATCTTGTTGTCGGTGGGCTTGGCCGCTTCCGGCTTGGCGTCTGTCGCCGCATCGGGCTTGTCCATGCGCTCGACCTTCGCAGCTTCGCGCAGCTTGGCCACGTAATCGGCCTGCGCCTTGCGTGTGACATAGGTCTCGATCTGGGGCTTGACCTGCTCGAAGTCGGGCGGCTTGCGGTCGCGCTTTTCCTCGACCTTGATGACATGCCAGCCAAACTGCGACTTCACCGGATCGGAGATCTTGCCGGGCTCCAGCGCGAAGGCGACGGCGGAGAATTCCGGCACCATCTGATCCTTGGTGAAGAAGCCGAGATCGCCACCGTCGGACGCGCCGGGATCCTTGGATTTCTTCTTGGCCAGTTCGGCGAAATCGGCGCCCTTCTTGAGTTCTTCCTCGACCGCCTTGGCCTCGTCCTCGGTCTCGACAAGGATATGCCGGGCATGAACTTCCTGTTCGCCGCTGATCTGCTTGGCGGCGTCCTCATAGACCTTCTTCATGGCCTCGTCCGTGGTCGCAGCCTTGCCTTCGACCGCCAGCAGGCTGTCCATCAGGAGCCGGTTGCGCGCGAAGGCGAGGCGGGCCTTGAAGTCGTCGCGATCCTCGATTTTCTTGGCCTCGGCAGCTTTGGCGACAATCTTCATGTCGATCAGGAACGACAGTACGTTTTCCTGCTTGGTGGCGGGGTCCATCTGCGCGAGGCTGGGTCCGAGTTCCTCCTCGGCGAGCGCCATGTCGCTTTGGCGAATTTCGGCACCATTCACCTTGGCGAGCACCGGGTTCGCGTCTTCCGCGCGGACCGGCAGACCGGCGAGCACAACCATCGCAACACAGCCGGTTATGGCGGCAGCAGCGAGGCCGAAGCGCGGGCCTGTTTTCTTGTCCGGGAACGAGGCGGTCATGTAAAATCCTTATCTTGAAAGATGGGCTGTTCAGGGCGGCGGGGACACTCGCCCAATCGGATGGCGTTGGCAACGCGAAAAGTCTGTCAAAATGATGAAATCCTTGACAGGCTGGAGCGCCGCGTCACGAACCTGTGCAGGCGCATTCCCGCCGAGACGGATTTGCGAACGCAGCGTTGCCGCGGTCGCACCGCAACCGCCGCGGAGACGTCAAATCGGGGAGGCGGACCGCCGTTGACAAGCCTCCGGGGCAGCCATATCTGTGCGAAACCGGGTCAATGGGGACAACGCTGGTTTGGCTGCGTTTTTGCCGATTGAACCTTGGATTGCTGAATTCCCACTCATTTGGCGGACGCTCCCGGATCGGGGCCCGCTCGGCGACGCGTCACGATGAGTTGATCGGCAGACTGGTGGATTACGTCATGGCTGCAACGCCGAACCGCAACGACAGGAATTTGGCATGATCGGCGCGCTCGCCCGCAAGTTTTTCGGTTCCGCCAATGACCGGCGGATCAAGGGATATCAATCCCGCGTCGATGCCATCAACGCGCTTGAACCGGAGATCGCTGCCCTCTCGGACGACGCGCTAAAGGCCCGCACCGCCGAATTCCGCCAGGCCCTCGCCGACGGCAAGACCCTCGATGATATTCTGATCCCGGCCTTCGCAACGGTGCGCGAGGCGGCCAAACGAACGCTTGGCCAGCGGCACTTCGACGTTCAGCTGATCGGCGGCATGGTGCTGCACGAAGGCGACATCGCCGAGATGAAGACCGGCGAAGGCAAGACGTTGGTGGCCACGCTCGCGGTCTATCTCAATGCTCTCGCCGGCAAGGGCGTCCACGTTGTCACCGTCAACGACTATCTCGCCCGGCGCGATTCCGAATGGATGGGGCAGATCTACGGTTTCCTCGGCATGACCACCGGCGTCATCGTGCATGGCCTCGACGACAGCGAGCGCAAGCAAGCCTATGCGCGCGACATCACCTACGGCACCAACAACGAATACGGCTTCGACTATCTGCGCGACAATATGAAGTATCGCCTGGAAGACATGGTTCAGCGCGGCCATTTCTACGCCATCGTCGACGAGGTCAATTCGATCCTGATCGACGAGGCGCGCACGCCGCTGATCATTTCGGGTCCGCTGGACGACCGTTCGGATTTCTACAACACCATCGACACTTTCTTTCCCAAGCTCGACAAGACCGACTATGACGTCGATGAAAAGCAGCGCACGGTGTCGCTGACCGAAGCCGGCATGGAAAAGATCGAGACGCTGCTGCGCGACGCGGGGCAGCTCAAGGGCGAATCGCTCTACGATGTCGAGAACGTTTCGGTGGTTCACCACATCAACCAGGCGCTGCGCGCCCACTCGCTGTTCCAGCGCGACAAGGATTATATCGTCCGCGACAATGAGGTCGTCATCATCGACGAGTTCACCGGCCGCATGATGCAGGGCCGCCGCTATTCCGAAGGCCTGCACCAGGCGCTGGAAGCGAAAGAGCACGTGCAGGTTCAGCCGGAAAACCAGACGCTGGCCTCGATCACGTTCCAGAACTATTTCCGGATGTACGAAAAGCTCGCCGGCATGACCGGCACGGCGTTGACCGAAGCCGACGAACTGTTCGACATCTACAAGCTCGAGGTCGTGGAAATCCCGACCAATGTTCCGGTTGCCCGCCTCGATGAGGACGACGAAGTCTACCGGACCCAGAACGAGAAATATGCCGCGATCCTGGCCGAGGTCGAGCGTGCCAATGCCCGGCTGCAGCCAGTGCTGGTCGGCACCGCCTCGATCGAAAAATCCGAGGTGCTCGCCGAATACCTGAAAAAGCACGGGTACAAGCAGATCGATTTCGGCAACGAAAACGCCATGGAGAAGCTTTATGCCGCGGCCCGCGCCGGCAAGCCGGCGAAGCTGTTCGCGGTGTTGAATGCGCGCTTCCACGAACAGGAAGCCTACATCGTCGCGGAAGCCGGCGTGCCCGGCGCGATCACGATCGCGACCAACATGGCCGGCCGCGGTACCGACATCAAGCTTGGTGGCTCGCTCGAAATGCGGATCCTGCACGAGACCGCCGATATCACCGACGAGGCCGAGAAGACCGCGAAGATCGAGCGCATCAAGGCCGACGTCGAACGCTTCCGCGATCTCGTGCTGAAAGCGGAAGATGTCGTCGAGGTCGAGCCCGCCAAAGGGGCGAGGCCGGCCAAGATGGTGACCCGGCCAGGCGGGCTCTACATCATCGGATCCGAGCGCCACAAATCGCGGCGCATCGACAATCAGCTGCGCGGCCGATCGGGACGGCAGGGCGACCCCGGACGCTCGAAGTTCTTTCTGTCGCTGGAAGACGACCTGATGCGGATTTTCGGATCCGATCGGCTCAATTCCATGCTGACACGGCTCGGCCTCAAGGACGGCGAGGCCATCATCCATCCCTGGATCAACAAGGCGCTGGAGAAGGCGCAGCAGAAGGTCGAGGCCCGCAACTTCGACATCCGCAAGAATCTCCTGAAATTCGACAACGTCCAGAACGATCAGCGCAAGGTGATCTTCGATCAGCGCGTCGACCTGATGAAGGACGAGAGCGTCGCCGAGACCGTCGCCGACATGCGCCGCGCCTTCGTCGAGGACGTCGTCACCAAACACGTTCCCGAACATGCCTACGCCGAGCAGTGGCACGTCGCCGAACTGAAGGAAGAGCTGAAACGCGTACTCGACGTCGATCTGCCGGTCGAGCAATGGGCCAAGGAAGAAGGCATCGCGGACGAAGAGTTGCTGTCGCGGATCGAGGGCCGCGTCGACGAGCACATGGCGGCGAAGGTGGCGCAGTGGGGCCCCGACGTGATGCGTTACGTCGAAAAGACCATCCTGCTGCAGACCCTCGATCATCTCTGGCGCGAGCATCTGGTGATGCTCGACCATCTGCGCCAGGTCATCGGCTTGCGCGGTTACGGGCAGCGCGATCCGCTACAGGAGTACAAGTCGGAAGCTTTCAGCCTGTTCGAGGCGATGATCGCGCATCTGCGCGAGGCGGTAACGGCGCAGCTGATGCGGGTCGAGATTGTGCCTCCAGAGGACCAGCAGCCGGAACTCCCAGCGATGGAAGCGCACAAGTTCGACCCCACCACTGGCGAGGACGAGCTGGCCTTCGCCAATGCTTCGCTGGTGCCCGCGGCCACCGCCGACCGCGACCCCAAGAATCCGGCGAGCTGGGGCAAAATTGGCCGCAACGAGGATTGCCCGTGCGGCTCAGGCAAGAAGTACAAGCACTGCCACGGCAAATATGCCTAAGCGGGCGTCGGTCCGATGATGGCGGGTTTAAAGTCGCGACGTTCGCCTTGCTGAAGCGATCGAGCTTACTTGGGCGACGCTGCGAAGCGGTTCTCAAACGAGTTCGCCGATACGATCGGCTGTGAACCGGCGACCGCGTCGCTCGAGGCCGAAGCAGGTGCGTCCGAGGTGCCCGACAGCGATGGTTTTAGCGGTGGTCGCGAGGCGGTCTGTTTCGTATCCGACTTCGGAGCCGGGTGTTCGTTCCGCTTGCTCTCGACGGCTTTCGGTTTCGCTGCAACGGACGGGAGCTGCGGCGGCTGCGCACTGGCGGTGGCATCGGCAGCAGCGCCGCCAAGACCGACTTTGCGGGCAAGGTTACTAAAGAAGCCGTCGGACGATGCGTTCGGCGCAGCAGACGCCACGACCGTCGCGGGAGCGGAAGCTGGGGCCATCGAGGCCGCCAAGGGCTCGTCTGGAGACGTCACGGGCCCGCGCGGCGGATTGACAGTCGCGGGGATAGTTCCGGGGGCGCTCGAAAGCGCAAGCGCGGCCATCCCCGGACCGCCATCTTCCGACAATCCGGTATTGCCGCCAGGCACCCTGGCGGCAAAGACCTTGTTCATGCCGCCATCGATACCGGTGTTGATTCGGGCGACCGGCGTTCCGCGCGAAACCAGCTTAGTGACCTCGGCCTCATCGGCCTGCCCTTTCGCGCGCACCGCGCCGGCGATTTCATCCGGGACGACATAGGCCGGGCATTTGGCCGACGCATCGAACACCGGATCTCGCGTGGCATTAGGCGGCTTCGCGGCATCGAACACATATTTCCGTTCACAGAAATCGACCTTCGGCTCGTGCCGGGTTACCTCGAAATCGTCGTAACCTTCCTTGATCATTTTCCAGAACGGCATGTTCGGATTGTTGCGATGCTTGGCCATGTTGATCGGCGTCATCTTGAACGGGTAGGCCTGGAACTGGAATGCGTGCTGGCCCCCAAAGAAGGATTCCCGTCCCAACGAATAGATTTCCGCGATCTGTTCATCGGTCATCGCGTAGCAGCCGCGTGACGAGCAGTCGCCATGCACCATCAGCTGCGA
Organism: uncultured Pseudomonadota bacterium; assembly: GCA_963725555.1. Lineage (GTDB taxonomy): Bacteria > Pseudomonadota > Alphaproteobacteria > Rhizobiales > Xanthobacteraceae > Bradyrhizobium. The sequence goes on from CAVRYV010000010.1 coordinate 227,848, forward strand.
GCCGCTGCGTCCCAGCGCCCTGTCAAAGGCGTTGGGATAGCCCGTATTGAATGAAAGATAATACGCCGACTGCGGGTTCATCTGCGCCGGCGTAATGGAGTAAAAGCCTTCCGGGGCCTGGCGATCACCTTCCCTGACTTTGGGTCCGAGGTCTCCCGACCAGCGGCAAATCGGATAAGTTTTCAGCAGCGCGAAGCGGCCGGCACGATCCTGTTTCCAGACCTCGAGTTCGGCTTCCTGCTTGAACAGCCGGATCAGGATCGGCGATTGCAGGTCCATATCTTTCGCCACCATCTCGGCGAGAAGCTTGGGGGGCACGGGCTGGTTGGCCTTGGCATTGTTCGCCAGCGAGATTTCATCGCTATTGCAGCCGGCCAGCAACGTCCCGGCCGCGAGGACGGCCGAGGTGAAGAGCGCGCGAACCAGCGAGCGGTAAATCAAATCGAAGCTCCACACCCAACAGGCAATCTACGCGCCCCACTTAAAGCGGTCATGCCCTGAAGCCATTGAATAAAATACTATCCTTCGGCCCGTTCGCCCGCAAGCCGACCGAGGCGTAACGGCGGGGTCCCGTATCTAGCATGGTCAACAGACGTTAAATATCGGTGCCGCGGCCTAATTGCGGCTAAAATGGCTGATTTCCGGAAAAGCCGTCGTCAAAGCCATGTCCAAGGCAACGTCCAAGGCAACGTCCAAGGCTACCGTTTTGGCGACCTTTCGGCAGAAATGCCGATCTCAACCCAGTTTTCTGCCGATATCGAGGAATTTCTGGCGCCGCTGCTTGCGGATCAGGTCCGGCGCAAGATTGCGCAGATCGTTCAAAGCGAGCGCGATGGCGTCACCGCTGGTGGCGATCATGGCAAGGGGATCGCGATGGGCGCCCCCCGCCGGCTCCTTCAGAATGGAATCAATCACGCCAAAACGCAGCATATCCTGCGCCGTGATTTTCATGCTGGTGGCGGCTTCCTGGGCCTTGGTTCCGTCGCGCCACAGGATCGAGGACGCCGCCTCCGGCGAAATCACGCTGTAAATGGCGTGCTCAAACATCAGCACTCGGTTGGCGGTCGTAATGGCGATCGCGCCGCCCGACATGCCCTCGCCGGTAATGATCGCAATGTTGGGAACGCCGAGCGACAAGCAGGCGTCGGTGGAGCGCGCGATCGCCTCGGCCTGTCCACGCTCCTCGGCGCCGATGCCCGGATAGGCGCCGGCGGAATCGACGATTGAGAGCACGGGGATACCAAATCGGTCCGCCATCTCCATCAGGCGAACCGCCTTGCGGTAGCCCTCAGGGCGCGCCATGCCGAAATTATGCTTGATGCGGGATTCGGTGGTGGCGCCCTTTTCCTGGCCGATCACGCAAATGCTCTCGCCACGGAAGCGGCCGAATCCGCCCATCAGCGCTTCGTCCTCGCCGAACTTGCGATCGCCCGCGAGCGGCGTGAATTCGGTGACCAGCGCGCCGATGAAGTCGGTTAGATGTGGGCGTTGCGGATGGCGGGCCACCAGCGTCTTCTGCCACGGCGTCAGATTGCCGTAGAGATCGCTCAACGTCTGCGCGGCCTTTTCTTCGATCCGCGAAATCTCATCGCCGATGTCGCTGCCGGTAGTGGCCAGCGCGCGCAATTCATCGACCTTGGCGTCGAGTTCGGCGATCGGCTTTTCAAAATCCAGATAGCTGCGCATGGGGTCCGGCATCAGTGCAATATAAGGACGAACCCGCGGTCAGGCGATGCGGATTCGGACTCGTTAAAAAGGCACGCATCTTCAATTATTTAGCGCGTGGTCCGTTGGTTTGCTAGGCGCGCAACGAGATCGCGGGCGGGAATGGTTCTTTCACGGCAGAAGGCGCCGAAGTCAAGGCGGGTATTGGTCAGCGCTGGCGGAACGACAACAGCTACTTCTCCCCCAGCGGGTGCAGGTCACGCACCAGGCTCTTCAGGCGCTCCTCGACGACATGGGTATAGATCTGCGTGGTCGAGATGTCAGTATGACCAAGCAACGTCTGCACTATGCGCAAATCGGCGCCGTTGTGCAAAAGATGGCTCGCGAACGCGTGGCGTAGCACATGCGGACTAACCAGCCGCGGCGCCAGACCGGTGGCCGCCGCCAGCTCCTTCAGGTCGCGCGCGAAATGCTGCCGCGTCAAATGTCCGCTTTCGCCGAACGAAGGAAATAGCCATTTCGAAGCCGAGCCATCCTTCGGCGCCAGCCCGTTCTTTGACGCCACGCCGCTTTTCTTTTTCTCCGGCTTTAACGCTTCCATCGCCGCGAGATAGTCGGCCATCGACTGTCTCGATGGCTCGTTCAGCGGCACCAGCCGTTCCTTGCCGCCTTTGCCGCGCACCACGATCATGCGGGCGTCGCGACGCGACGCCGAAAGCGGCAGCGCCACCAATTCCGATACTCTAAGGCCGGTGGCGTAAAGCACCTCAAGCAGGCAATACAATCGCAGCGCGCGAAGCCGCTGCGGCGCAGAGGTTTCCGGCGCCTCGGTCAGCGCCTTCGCGCGCACCAGCAGGCGATCGACGTCCGCTATCGACAGCACCTTCGGCAACCCGCGACCGCGCTTCGGACCTGACAGGATTGCGGCGGGGTCGTCGCTGCGAATCTTCTCGTGCAGCAGGAAGCGAAACAGGTGCCGCATCGCCGACAGCCGGCGCGCCACGCTCGACGACTTAAAGCCGCGGGCGTCAAGATCGGTGAGGTAGTCCCGTAGTGCCTGGGTCTCAGTGCCGGCAAAGCCTTGCCCGCCGGCGGCGAGGAATTGGGAAAGATCCTCCAGATCGCGACGATACGCGTCCAGCGTGTTGTCGCCGGCTCCCTGTTCCGCGGCGAGCATATCGAGGAACAGGTTCATCAGTTTGGCATCTGAGGTCGTGGAGCGCATGGGGTCTCTGACGTCTCCGCAACAACCGATGCAGGCGAGAGGGGTCTCGTCGATCGACCGGCTTTAGCCCCACCGATCAACTACCTGAGAGCAGGCGGTATTCTGGAACCGCCGCACTCGAATCAGATTCTAGCGTCTATTTCTTGAGAAATTTGTCCGCTGGGATGGTGAAGGACATTTCCCGCGGTTTCGGGCTAACGAAATTCGCCAGCGCGAAGATCACCCCATAGACAATCCCGCCGATCAGGGCGGCGACCATCAGAAACCGGAACAGGCTGGGCATGGGCGACCCTTAGGCGGCGAATTAACCAGCGAAATCATCGGGGATAGCTAACCTTGACTACCAACATGTTCGCCCCTCCGTTGCAAGAGTTCTGGCAACGATGTCGGCGGGGGTAGTATAGGTGACCCGGAAACGCCGCAATCCGTGGCAGCAGGCGATCGATGTCTGAGACAGTCTCACCGGCCAGCGTCAATCCGTCCCAAGAGGCTGAAATCACAGCCGCACTGGGAACGCGTTCGATCGTGTTGGTCGGGATGATGGGTGCCGGAAAGTCCACTATCGGACGGCGGCTGTCGGGGCGGTTGCGGCTGCCGTTTCTGGATGCCGATGTCGAGATCGAGGCGGCGGCGGTCATGTCCATCCCTGAGATTTTCGAGACCCATGGCGAACCGTATTTCAGGGATGGCGAAGCGCGGGTGATTGCGCGCCTGCTCGACAACGGTCCCTGCGTGCTCGCGACCGGCGGCGGTGCGTTCATGCGCGAGGAGACCCGGCTTCGCATCCATAACAAGGCTGTTTCGATCTGGCTCAAGGCGGATGCCGATATCATCATGCGCCGGGTGAAACGCCGCGCCGACCGTCCCCTGCTGCAGACCGCCGACCCCGCTGCAACCGTTGGGCGTCTGATCGAGGAGCGCGATCCGATCTATCAGCGCGCCGATCTCACGATCTGGTCTCGTGACGTGCCGCACGAAAAAATCGTCGAAGAATGCGTCGACGCCCTCCACACCTGGCTGTGCGGCGACGCTGCGACAGCGGCTGCGAGACAAACGCCGGACACGCTGGACGCCGGACGATGACCGCGCCGTTGAGACATTCCGATTCGATCACAGTCGATGTAGCGCTTGGTAGCCGCGCCTATGAGATCGTTATCGGCCGCGGTGTGCTGCCGTCGCTGGGGGCCCGTGTCGCAGTATTGCGGCCGGGCGCGCGTGCCGCGATCGTCACCGACCGGATCGTTGCCAAGCATTGGCTCGAAAAAACCGAAGCCGCGCTGTTGGAGGCCGGCATTGTCGCATCGCGAATCATTGTCGATGAGGGCGAAGGCTCGAAAAGCTATGCTGGGCTTGAGCAGGTCAGCGAGGCGCTGGTCGCAGCCAAGATCGAGCGCAACGATCTGGTGATCGCGCTCGGCGGCGGCGTGGTCGGCGATCTCGCAGGGTTCGCGGCCGCGATCCTGCGCCGCGGCGTCGATTTTGTGCAGGTGCCGACCTCGCTATTGGCACAGGTCGACTCGTCGGTCGGTGGCAAAACCGGGATCAATTCGCCGCGTGGCAAAAACCTTCTCGGTGCGTTTCACCAGCCGGTTCTGGTCGTCGCCGACACCGCGGTGCTCGACACGCTGTCGCCACGCCAGTTTCGCGCCGGTTATGCCGAAGTCGCCAAATATGGCGTGCTGGGCGACGAGGCGTTTTTCAGCTGGCTGGAGGCCAATCAGGCCGATATTTTTGCCGGCGGCGCCGCGCGCGAACATGCGATCGCTGCTTCTTGCCGCGCCAAGGCGGCGATTGTGGCGCGCGATGAGCGCGAGACCGGCGAACGCGCGCTGCTCAATCTCGGCCATACCTTCGGCCACGCGCTGGAAGCTGCGACCGGCTTTTCCGACCGGCTGTTTCATGGTGAAGGTGTTGCGGTCGGCATGGTGCTGGCAGCACAGTTTTCGGCGCAACTCGGAATGATCTCCGAATCGGAGGCGGCACGCGTCGAGCGTCACCTTGCCGAAGTCGGCCTGCCGACCCATTTGCAGGACATCGCGGGTTTCAGCCAGGAAGGACTTGGCGACGCGGATGCTCTGATGGCGCTGATGGCGCAGGACAAGAAGGTCAAGCGTGGCCGGCTCACCTTTATCCTGCTGGAGGCGGTCGGCCGCGCCGTCATTGTTCCCGACGTGGAGCCGGTACTGGTCCGCGATTTTCTGAGCGACAGGCTGGCACGCAAAGCCAAGCCATGATCCAAACAAGCCATGATCCAAAACGGCGCGATCCGGGAAAAGGGCGGCCCGCTTTCTTAAAAAGATCATGCTCCAACGGTAAATGAAGTGATCGTTACCCCATGGACTGGTTCACATTCTCCATCGTCATTGCCTGTCTGCTGGTCTCCGCGTTTTTCTCGGCGAGCGAGACCGCGCTGACGGCGGCGTCGCGCGCCAGCATGCTGCGGCTGTCGAAGCAGGGCAATCGCGATGCCGGAGTCGTCTCCAGCCTGTTTGCGATGCGCGAGCGGATGATCGGCGCGCTGCTGCTCGGTAACAACATCGCCAATATCGGCGCCTCGGCGCTGGCCACCGGCATCTTCACCGCGTGGTTCGGCGACGTCGGCGTACTCTACGCCACCGGCGTCATGACGGTGATGGTGGTGATCTTCGCCGAGGTGCTGCCGAAGACGATTGCCATCAATGCGCCGGACCGGGTGTCATTGCTGGTGGCGCGTCCGATGAAGCTGATGGTTTACTTGCTGGGGCCGCTACTCACTGTCATCGAGGCGATCGTCCGCGTGCTGATGCGGGCGCTGGGCATCAAGATCGGTCACAACCAGCCGATTTTGTCGCCGACCGAACGGTTGCGCGGCGCGGTCGATCTTCTTCATCACGAAGGCAAGGTTGAAAAGCAGGACCGCGACATGTTCGGCGGGCTGCTGGATCTGCGCGAACTTCAGGTCTCCGATGTCATGGTTCATCGCACCGAAATGGTCATGATCAACGCCGACCTGCCGCCGGAAGAACTGGTGCGTGAGGTGCTGGCCACCGAATACACCCGGATTCCGCTGTGGCGCGAGAAGCCGGAAAACATCATCGGCGTGCTGCACGCCAAGGATCTTCTGCGCGCGATCCGCGCCGCGGAAGGCGATACCGCCAAGATCGACGTCTCGACCATCGCACTGCCGCCATGGTTCGTGCCCGAAATGCGCCCCGTATCCGAACAGCTCAAGGCGTTCCGCCGCCGCAAGACCCATTTTGCGCTGGTGGTCGACGAATATGGCGAAGTCGAAGGCATGGTGACGCTGGAGGATATTCTCGAGGAGATCGTCGGCGACATTTCCGACGAGCATGATGTGGTGGTGGCCGGCGTCCGCGCGCAGCCCGACGGCTCAGTGGTGGTCGACGGCTCGGTGCCGATCCGCGATCTCAACCGCGCCATGGACTGGCATTTGCCGGATGAAGAGGCGACCACGGTCGCGGGACTTGTGATTCACGAGGCGCGCTCAATCCCGGAACGCGGCCAAAGTTTCACGTTCCACGGTTTCCGTTTCCGTGTCCTGCGCCGCGAGCGCAACCGCATCACCGCACTTCGGATCGTGGCCGTGCCGCGCGAAGCCGAGGTCGAGGAGAAGAAGCCGAAGCGGGCGGGGACGGCGTTTTAGCGCGTTCTGCTGCGTCTTGCTCAGCCCTCAGACTTCCCCGGGCGCCTGCGCCTTGATCGCCAGCGCGTGCACGGACCCTGCAAGTTCGGCCGCCAGCGTCGCATTAATCATGCGGTGGCGTTCGATCCGGCTCTTCCCTTCGAACGCGGGCGACACAATATAGATCCTGAAATGCGTCTCGCCGCCCGGTCTGTGGCCGGCGTGGCCCTCATGCAGATGTGATTTGTCCGTGACGTCGAGGCTCTCCGGCGCGAAAGCTTCACGCAACTTGTTTGTGATAACGTGCTTGACCGTTTGATGGGCGCTCATGGCGGGGCAATACGTTGGTGACCGTGTTTCGTCAATGGCGCATCGAGAGTGAGGGTTTCGCAATGTCAAGACTTGAAGCCTTATCGATTGCGTTGTCATAGTCAGCCAATGCCGATTGATTCATCCAAATTCTTCGACTCCATCCGTATCAAGCCCAACAAGCTGAGCGCGAAGCAGCAGGCGCAGGCGCGCGAAGAATCCGCCATGTGCGAATGGCCGGATTGCAAGAACAAGGGGCCGCATCGCGCTCCCAAGGGCCGCGCCAACGACAAGGAATACTGGCACTTCTGTCTCAATCACGTCCGCGAATATAACCAGTCCTACAATTTCTTTTCCGGTATGAACGCTGACGCCGTTGCGCGGTACCAGAAGGACGCGCTGACCGGTCACCGCCCAACCTGGAAGATGGGCGCCAATACCAGCGCTAAAAAGGGCAAGGGCAGCCCCGAGGCCGATCTGGAGGCCGCGTCCGATCCCTTCAGCATGTTCAGTGAGCTCAATGGCCGCGGCAGCTGGCGACCGGGCCCTGGCTCGGGCGCCGAGGCCAAGGTCGAAACCCGGAAAATTTTCAACGCCGAGCGCAAGGCGTTGCAGGTCATGGGGCTCGGCTCCGATGCCACGCTCGAGGTCGTCAAGGCGAAATACAAGGCGCTGGTGAAGCAGCATCATCCCGACGCCAATGGCGGCGACCGCTCGACCGAAGACCGCCTGATCGAAATCATCAAGGCCTATAACTATCTGAAAACAGTAGTGCGCGGCGCGAGCTGAGTCTCGTAGCCGCGCCTCCGACCATCGATGGACGAACGCGAGCTCATCACATCGTCGGGACATCGCCAAATAGTCGTTGAGATACGCCTCAATCCGGCATTGGACCGATATAGGCGGAACTTGGCCGGATCAGGCGACCGCCCCGCTGCTGCTCGCGGGCGTGCGCCGTCCATCCCGCGGCGCGGCCAACCGCAAAGATCGGCGTAAAGGCCTGTCGCGGGATCGCCAGCGCGTCGAGCAGGATGGCGGTGAAGAACTCCACATTGGTGTCGAGCGGACGGTCCGGCTTTTCCCGCCGCAACGCCTCGCGGATATAGGCTTCGACCTCCGCCGCGAACGGAAGGTCGGTGCTATTTACGGCGAGCCGCTCGATGGCGCCCTTCAGCACGTCCGCGCGCGGATCGCGGACACGATAGATGCGGTGGCCGAAGCCCATCAACCGTTCGCCGCGTGCCAGCGCGCTGTCCACCCACGGCTTGATGCGCGCGGCGCTGCCGATGGCATCGAGCATTTCCAGCACCGGCTCCGGGGCGCCGCCGTGAAGCGGTCCCGTGAGCGCGCAATATCCCGCTGTTACCGATGCGAACAGGTCGGCTTGCGTCGAGGCGACAACACGCGTTGCGAATGTCGATGCATTCATGCCGTGGTCGCACACCGTCACGAGATAGGCATCGAGGGCGGCGACCTCGCGCGCATCGGGCTTGCGGTTCAGCAACATCGACAGGGTGTCCGCGGCATGGCTGGCGTTCGGATCGGGCGCGACGGGTGGGGCGCCGTTGGCGCGCTGCACCAGCGCGCCTGCGATCACGGCAAATGCACCGACGATCGTCGCCTCGTGCGGCAATCCGTTTTCTGCGTGCAATCCGGCAATGGCGGCCCGGAAACCGTCGACGATCGATAATTCACGCGTGCTTCCCAACAAGTCCGGGAGCCGGGCAAAGGCACGTTCGCGGGCCGTGCCCAGAGCGGCGCGCACGCTAGCCTCGCCAACCGGCTGGCCGGTTCCTCCGCTCCATAGCCGGGCGGTTACGCCCTCAAAACCGGTCTGGCGCACGAGATTGCCAACCCGTTCACCGGCGATGATCAGTTCGCCGCGCTCGCCATCGACATGGCTAAGCACGGTTTCGGCGGCGGCAATGCCGTCCAGCCCGATCGGGGTCTTGGAAAGTTGAATATTCATGGTCGGCCTCCTGGTGAAGCCTTCAAGATCAGTCGACTCGACAGATTGATCAATCTTGATTATGTCAATCAATATGAAAAAATCCACAGCGCTCTACCTTTCCGCGCGCGAGGCTTCGGCGGAACTTTCGATCTCGCCAGCCACGCTCTACGCTTATGTCAGCCGCGGATTGATCCGCTCCGAGCCTTCGTCGGATTCACGAAGTCATCGCTACCGGGCGGAGGACGTTCGCAGCCTCAAGGAGCGACGCACGCCATCGCCGGAGTTGCGCGGCTTGCGAAGTTTCGACGCCGATTTGCCGGTGATGGATTCAGCGATCGCAACCATTACGGAAGACGGCCCGATCTATCGCGGTGTAAACTGCATCGAGCTCGCCGAAACCGGGACGCTCGAACACGCCGCGACGTTGCTTTGGGACGTCACCGGCGTCGATCCGTTTTCACGGGATAATTGCGCGCTGGTGTCGGCCGAAATGCGCGCGGTCGCGGAGGCCGCACGCGACGCTGCGCCGATCGATCGAACCATCGCCGTGCTGGCGCTCGCCGCCAGCGCCGATCCACGGGCCTTTACCCGTGCTGCCGACGGACGCGCAATGGTCGGCGGTCGGATCCTGCGTCTGGTGGTCGCGACCATGTTGAGCCGCGCACCGTCATCCCAACCACTCCATCTCCAGATCGCCAAAGCGTGGGCGCCGGACAACAAGCGCGCCCCCGATCTGGTCCGCCGCGCGCTGGTGCTGCTGGCGGATCATGAACTGAATGCCTCGGCCTTCACCGTGCGATGTGCGGCGTCGACCGGATTAAACCTTTATGATGCGATGATTGCCGGCCTGGTAGCGCTGAAAGGCCCCAGGCACGGCGGAGCGGGCGTTCTGGCGGCACAACTCGTGAGGACGCTGGTCGACGGCGACGTGGCGCCCGTCATCCGGGAGCGCGTTGCGCTCGGCGAGCGCTTCGCGGGCTTCGGTCACGGTGTCTACAAGCTCGGCGATCCGCGCGCTCACGCCTTGCTCGATGCTTTGGCGCGCGCCGGCGCGTCGGAAAGGCTTGTCCGGGAGATTCCGGAACGCATCGCGGAGGCGACCGGCGAATTCGTCAACATCGATTATGCGCTTGCGGTGCTGGTGCATGTGTTGGGCTTGCCGGCCGGCAACGAACTGGTGCTGTTCGCGATGGCGCGCACCGTCGGATGGATTGCCCATGCCTGCGAGCAGTTGAGACATGGCGGACTGATCCGCCCTCGCGCCCGCTATATCGGTCCGACGCCCGGGCGCAGTGCGGCCCTCAGAGCGTTTTCGAGCGAAGCGGATACCGGTTCGCGTTTGGAAAATGCGTCAAAATAAGAAAATAGCGCCTCCGTTCCGATTCCGTCGGAACGGAGGCTCTGGCAGGCATGAGCCATTATTCGCTGGATATGAGCCGTCCCGAATCCTTGCGCGCGGCAGCCGTTGCGGGCTCAATGATACCTCCGCCATGCCGGCGGCGGATCGCCCACACGACCAGGGCAACGATCAGTGCACCGCCGATGACCAGCGGCATCCAGTAATGTTTGGCGGTGCCGCCGACACCGAGCCATCCGCCGTATCGCTCAAGTGCCGACACGGCAAGCACACCCGGCAGGACATGTGCGGGCGCCCACAGCAGGATCGCCGCGGCGTTGACGGGGTAGAAGCGCAGCGGCGGCATGCCGAGCGCGCCCGCCGTAATTGGAACGAAGGCACGAATGGGCGGCACGAAGCGCGCAAAGAACACCGCCAACGCGCCCCAACGATGAAAGAAAGCCTCGCTCTGCGCCACCACGCCCGGATAATTCGCCATCGGCCAGGCGCTGAGGATTTCACGTTGCGCGCGATGTCCGATCCAGAACGCCGATCCGTCGCCGACTAAAGCACCGGCAACCGCAGCCGCCAGCACGAATTGCAGCCGTAACTCGCCGCCCGGTACCAGCGCGCTCAATGCCAGGATGATGGTCGAGCCCGGAATCACCGAGCCGACGATTGGAACGGCTTCCAGCAGGGCGGCGAGGAACAAGGTGAGATAGGCAAGCCACGCATGAGCTGAGACGAACGCTATCAAAGGATCAATGAATGAAGTCACAAATTTCCTGCATGGGTATTGCCATCCCTGTCGGGCGCAGACCTAACATAACTCCCCACCAGCGGGAAAAGTGCCGTCGAAGCCCGTTTTCCCGCGATGACAAATTGTCCCGGCGAAAGTACGGCGTGATTCGCAGGGCAGCCTTCCAAAAACCGGGTCGAACACCTATCTTGATGATAACGCAATGGAACTTTGATTAGGCCACGGGCTTCTGCCAGCCGTTGCTCTCTGATAGGTTCGCCCTAGCAACCATCCGCAGCCATACCGCAAATCTGGTTTCGGGAGCGCCCGAGACCTCGGAGGATTGATGACGACCGCCGCCATGACCAAAGCGCAGGAGCCCGCAGGTTTGCCCGACATGAAGGTGTCGGTCCGGCAGGTGTTCGGCATCGACAGCGACCTTGAGGTGCCCGCCTATTCCGAGGTTGATCAGCATGTGCCGGACATCGATTCGGACTACCGGTTTGACCGCGCCACCACGCTGGCGATCCTTGCCGGATTTGCCAAGAACCGCCGCGTGATGGTCACGGGCTATCACGGCACCGGCAAGTCGACGCACATCGAGCAGATCGCAGCCCGGCTGAATTGGCCCTGCGTGCGCGTCAACCTGGACAGCCACATCAGCCGTATCGATCTCGTCGGCAAGGATTCGATCGTGGTGCGCGACGGCGTGCAGGTCACCGAATTCCGCGACGGCATTCTGCCGTGGGCCCTGCAGCACAATATCGCGCTGGTATTCGACGAATACGACGCCGGCCGTCCCGACGTGATGTTCGTGATCCAGCGCGTTCTGGAAGTGTCCGGCCGCCTGACGCTGCTTGACCAGAACAAGGTGATCAAGCCGCATCCGGCGTTCCGGCTGTTCTCGACCGCCAACACGGTTGGCCTCGGCGATACGTCCGGCCTCTATCACGGCACCCAGCAAATCAACCAGGGCCAGATGGACCGCTGGTCGATCGTCACCACGCTGAATTATCTGGCGCATGACGAGGAAGTCGAGATTGTGCTGGCCAAGGCGCATCACTACCGCACGTCCGAAGGTCGCGACATCGTCAACAAGATGGTGCGGCTGGCCGATCTCACCCGCAACGCTTTCGCCAATGGCGATTTGTCGACGGTGATGAGCCCGCGCACGGTGATCACCTGGGCGGAGAATGCCGAGATTTTCTCCGACATCGGGTTTGCGTTCCGCGTCACCTTCCTCAACAAATGCGACGAACTGGAACGCCCGCTGGTCGCTGAGTTCTATCAGCGCTGCTTCAACGCCGAACTGGCGGAGTCGTCGGTGAACGTGGCGTTGAGCTGATGCGATGCCGGCGATTTGCGTCGAGCGCACGATTGGAAAGACCAAGCGCGCGGTGTTGGCCGGCCTCTATCGCTACAATGGCGAAAAGATGGGAAAGCAAAAGTATCGGCGCTTTGCCGTCTCGCTGCGTGACAAGGAAGCGGTAGTCGGCGGAATTGTCGGTGAGGTCTGGATGACGGTGCTGTTCATCCAGTACTTCTGGATCGAGGAGCGGTTTCGAGGAAAGGGCCACGGCGCCGCGCTGATCGAGTTGATAGAGGCGGAAGCCCGGCAGTTTGGTGCAGTACGATCCTATCTCGACACAATGAGCGTCCAGGCCCCGGGCTTCTACCGGGAATGCGGCTATCAAGCGTTCGGTACAATAGACGGCTACCCCGGCGGCGTGACGCGTCACTGGTTTACCAAGACGCTGTAAGGACTCGTGATGACGACCTCGAACAGCAAGTTCCGCACCGGATCGAAGGAAGCCCCGACCGAGCCGTTCAAGCGGGCGGTGTCCTCTTGCCTGCGCGCGATCGCAAAGGCGCCGGAGCTTGAGGTGACGTTCGCGGCCGAGCGGCCCGGGCTGGCGCCGGGCAAGGCGCGGTTGCCCGAGCCGGCGCGCAAGATGACCCGGCGCGACGCCGCCATCGTGCGGGGACACGCCAATTCGATCGCGCTGAAGCTCGCCTGCCACGATCCGAAAGTACACCGCAAGCTGATGCCGGGGAATCCGCAGGCGCGCGGCGTGTTCGAAGCGGTGGAGCAGGCGCGGGTCGAGGCGCTGGGCTCGCGGCGGATGGCGGGGGTAGCGAAAAATCTCACCGCGATGCTCGACGACCATTTCCACCGTGGCAAATTCGACGAAATCACCGACCGCGCCGACGCGCCGCTGTCCGACGCGTTGGCGATGCTGGTGCGTGAACGTCTGACCGGCCTTGCACCGCCGGCGGCCGCGCGCAAGATGGTCGACCTGTGGCGTCCGGTGCTGGAAGACAAGATCGGCGCGCGCCTGGACCGGCTCGACCGCCTGGCCGAGGATCAGGCGAAATTCGGCGACGCGGTGCATGATCTGTTGTCCGCGCTCGAGCTCGGCGACGACCGCGACGCCGAAGCCGAGGATGACGACAGTCAGGACGACAACCGCGACGGCGAGAACGACCAGTCCGGCGCGGAGGGCTCGCCGGATAGCGACGCCGCCCAGGAAATGAGCGCGGATCAGGCGCAGGCCACATCGGACGAGATGTCGGAAAGCGCGATGGAGAGCGCGCAGGCCTCCACCTCGGACACTTTCGACGATGGCGAGCTCGGGGACGACGAAACGCCGGGCGAGGCGACACGGCCGAATTCGCGCAGCGCCAACGAGCCGCGGGGGCCGGAATATCACGCTTTTGCGCCGAAATTCGACGAGGTGATCGCGGCGGAAGACCTTTGCGACCATGACGAACTTGAGCGTCTGCGCAGCTATCTCGATAAGCAGCTCGCGCATCTGCAGGGCATCGTCGCGCGGTTGGCCAACCGGTTGCAGCGCCGGTTGATGGCGCAGCAGAACCGCGCCTGGGAATTCGATCTTGAGGAAGGTGTGCTCGATCCGGCGCGGCTGTCGCGCGTGGTAACCGATCCCTATCATCCGCTGTCGTTCATGAATGAGAAGGAAGCGACCTTCCGCGATACCGTGGTGACGTTGCTGCTGGACAATTCCGGTTCGATGCGCGGGCGACCGATTACGGTGGCGGCGACCTGCGCGGATATTCTGGCGCGGACGCTGGAGCGTTGCGGCGTCAAGGTGGAAATTCTCGGCTTCACCACGCGGGCCTGGAAGGGCGGCCAGTCGCGCGAAGCCTGGCTCGCCGCCGGCAAACCTCCCAATCCGGGACGTCTCAACGATCTGCGCCATATCATCTACAAATCCGCCGATGCGCCGTGGCGGCGGGCGCGCAAGAATCTTGGGTTGATGATGCGCGAGGGCCTGCTCAAGGAGAACATCGACGGCGAAGCGCTGGACTGGGCGCACAAGCGACTGCTTGGGCGCGCCGAGCAGCGCAAGATACTGATGATGATTTCCGACGGCGCGCCGGTCGACAACTCGACCCTGTCGGTTAACCCCGGCAATTATCTGGAGCGCCATCTGCGCCACATCATCGAGGAAATCGAGACCCGTTCGCCGGTCGAGCTGATTGCGATCGGCATCGGTCACGACGTCACGCGCTACTATCGCCGCGCGGTTACGATCGTCGATGCCGAAGAGCTCGGCGGCGCCATCACCGAAAAGCTCGCCGAGCTGTTCAGCGAGACCCAAGGTGCGGCCCCCGCCAAATCAGGCCGTCGCCGCCGATTGCATTCCTGAGAATGTGGAATTGTCCTTTCGGGCCTGCGCGAAGTGGCGCCTCAGATGCGCGATTGCGCATGGGGGAATGACGACGTCGAGGGTCAGTTGCCAGAAATCGCGAAGCTGAATCTCTCGTCGCGCGGCCTCACCCGTCGTAGCTTGCTGAAGTCCGGCGCCGCGGGGCTTTCGACAATCGCAGTGCCATGGAGCGCGCGGGCGCAACCCGCAACCGAGCCGCGACTGAAGCCTGTCGGCCCTGACGAATACTCCGTCGCCGCGCCCGTTTCGATCGAGGTCAACGCTCGGCCGATCCCCTCATTCGATCGAATCGACCGCACGCATGTGCGTTACGGGTCGCTGGAATTTCGCAGCGGGCTGGCCCTGACCTCATCGCTTCCCGCTTTTGGCGGACTATCGGGATGGCGGCTCGATGCCAAAGGCGAGCGTTTCATCTCGTTCAGCGACAAGGGAACCTGGTTCACCGGCCGCATCGTCTATCAAGGGCGCGAGATGGTGGGCCTTGCCGAGGTCGAGGCCGCGCCAATGCTGGGGTCCGACGGCAAGCCGATTACCGCGCGCGGCTGGTTCAATTCGGAATCGATCGCACTCGACGGTCCCTTTGTTTATATCGGCCTTGAACGCATCAACCAGGTTCTCCGTTTCGACTTCAGCAAGGGCTTCACCCGCTCGCTTGGCGAAGTGGTGCCGCTGCCGCCGGCGGCGCGGAAGCTGCCTTTCAACAAGGGGCTGGAAGCGCTGGTGATGGTGCCCAAGGGCCTGCCGCTGGCCGGGACTTTGATCGCGCTCTCCGAACGGGGCCTCGATGCCAGGGGTAACCTCATCGCATTTCTGGTCGGGGGTCGAACGCCGGGGCAGTTCAGCGTTCGCCGCACCGAAAGTTTCGACATCAGCGATGCGGTGCTGCTGCGGTCGGGCGACCTTTTGGTGTTGGAGCGCAAGTTTTCGTGGTTGGAGGGCCTCGGCGTCCGGATCCGGCGCATCGCGCTCGCCTCGGTAAGGCCGGGCGCCGTGGTCGATGGTCCCACTATCTTCGATGCCGACCTGGCCAGTGAGATCGACAACATGGAAGGTATCGATGCTCACATTACTCCGGAGGGCGAGACCGTGCTGACGATGGTCTCCGACGACAATTTCTCGATGATCCAGCGCACGTTGCTGCTGCAATTCACACTCAAGTGATCAAAGGGTCATCTCGACCTTCGCCGGCGCGACCGGCGGCGCCGGGACTTGGTAATCGGCACAGGCCCGACTTAAGGTGCTTCCCGATCGATGCTTCCTCCTGACGGAACTCTCACATGAGCGCCCTGTTTTCTCCATTGCAGCTGCGCGGGCTCGCGCTTCCCAACCGCATCATGGTGGCGCCGATGTGCCAGTATTCCGCTGAGAACGGCGAGGCCAATGACTGGCACTTCACGCACATCAATACGCTGGCACTGTCGGGGGCCGCGATGTTCTGCATCGAGGCCACCCACGTGGAAGCGGCCGGCCGCATCACGCCGGGATGCCTCGGATTGTGGAACGACGCCACCGAAGCGGCGCTGAAGCCGATCCTGGCTTCGGTGCGCAAGCATTCCCGGGTGGCGGTCGCGATGCAACTCGCCCATGCCGGCCGCAAGGGGTCGAGCCATACGCCTTGGAACGGCGGCCAGCAGATCCCGCTTGCCGAAGGCGGCTGGCAAACGGAGGGGCCATCCGCGGTGCCGCACAAGGAAGGCGAGTTGGCGCCGCTGGCGCTCGATGCGCAGGGACTTCTGCGCGTGCGCGATGCTTTCGTCGCGGCGGCGAAACGCGCCGAGCGGCTCGGCCTCGATGCGCTCGAACTGCACTGCGCGCACGGCTATCTGCTGCATCAGTTCCTGTCGCCGATCTCCAATCGGCGCACCGATCAATATGGCGGCAGCCTGCAAAACCGGTTGCGCTATCCGCTGGAAGTGTTCGATGCGGTGCGCACGGTATTTCCGGATCACAAGCCGGTTGGCGTCAAGGTTTCGTCGACCGACTGGGTTGAGGGTGGCTGGGACATCGCCCAGACCATCGAATTTGCCCGCGAGCTGAAAAAGCGCGGGGTCGACTGGATCGATGCGTCCTCAGGCGGAGTGTCGCCGCTGCAGAAGATCCCGCTCGGCCCTGGCTATCAGGTTCCATTCGCCCAGGCGCTGAAGGAAGCGGTTGGCGTCAACACCATTGCCGTCGGCCTGATCACGGAACCAAAGCAGGCCGAAGAAATCGTCGCGTCGGGCAAGGCCGACATGGTCGCGCTGGCGCGCGGCATGCTCTACGACCCGCGCTGGGGTTGGCATGCCGCGGCCGAACTCGGCGGCCATGTCGATGCGCCGCCGCCCTATTGGCGCGCCCCGCCGCACGAGCAGAAAGATCTGTTCGGGACCACCACGTTCGGCGCGCGGTAGAGCATGATCCGGAAAAGCGGATACCGGTTTTCCGAAAAAGATCATGCTCGAACAAAAAGATAGAGCGAGATGGCGGTTCAACGAAAGCCATTTCGCTCTCGCCGCGGCGATTTGTAGCTTATCGGCTTTTTCTAAGGTCACAATTCGGCCGAGGGCGTTTGGCGTGATATAGTTTTCGCGGGCGCGCAACAAGACGCGTCACTGGAAACGAAACGACGAGAGGAAAGCCCAATGGAGATCGGATATTTCACCATGCCCTCGCATCCGCCGGAATGCGGACTGAAAGAGGGGCACGACTGGGACCTTCAGGTACTGCGATGGCTCGATGAACTCGGCTATCAGGAAGCCTGGATCGGCGAGCATCATACCGCGCCATGGGAACCGCACCCAGCGCCCGACCTGCTGTTGGCGCAGGCTTTCTTGCAGACCAAGAACATTCGTCTCGGCCCCGGCGGTTTCCTGCTGCCCTATCATCATCCTGCCGAACTCGCCAACCGCGTGGCGATGCTCGATCATCTCTCCGGTGGTCGCCTGAATTTTGGTGTCGCGGCCTCCGGTCTGCCGAGCGACTGGGCGATGTTCAATGTCGATGGCATGTCGGGACAAAACCGCGACATGACCCGCGAGGCGCTGGAGATCATCCTGAAGATGTGGACCGAAGAGGCGCCGTGGACCTACAAGGGTAAATTCTGGACGGTCACCAAACCCGACACGATGTTCGACTTCCTCAAGCCGCACATCAAGCCGCTGCAGGCGCCGCATCCGCCGATCGGTGTTGCCGGCCTGAGCAAGAACTCCGACACGCTGAAGCTCGCCGGCGAACGCGGCTACATTCCGATGAGCCTCAACCTCAATCCGGCCTATGTCGCAAGCCATTGGGACGCGGTCGAGGCGGGTGCGGCGAAGACCGGACGCAAACCTAATCGGCAGGATTGGCGGCTGGTGCGCGAGGTGTTCGTGGCCGATACCGATGAGGAAGCCTGGAAGCTCTCCGCTGGCGACATGATGGGCCGCATGCAGGGCGAGTACTTCCTGCCGCTGCTCGGTCATTTCGGCTTCAAGGATTATCTCAAACACGCCCCCGAGGTGCCGGACAGCGACGTGACGGTCGAATATTGCGCCCGCCGCAACTGGATCGTCGGCTCGCCGTCGACGGTTGCCGAGAAGATCGAGACCATTTATCGCGAGGTCGGCGGTTTCGGCACGCTGCTGGTGTTCGGCTTCGACTACAAGCACAAGCCCGAAGCCTGGCACAATTCCATCAGGATGCTGAAGCAGGACGTGATGCCGCGCCTGAAGCATCTCAACGCGAACCTCGTCCGCGCAGCGTAACGCCAAACCTGGGACGCAAATGGCCGGATCTTGCGATCCGGCCATTCAAAACTCTTCAGCATCGATCGGCTGAGCTAGAGCGGTTCACAGATTATTTGAATCGGAGGGATTCCGATTCTTGGGCAAATATGATTCAAGATGCTGGCTGGGCTGGAGGCCAGCATCTGATGGTCCGACCTCTTTCCAATGATTTGCGCAAGCGGGTGGTTGCGGCGGTTTCGAAGGGCGAAAGCTGCCGGGCAGTGGCGTCGCGGTTCGGTGTTGCGGTGTCGTCGGTGGTGAAGTGGTCGCAGCGCTATCGTTCGACAGGCTCTTTTGAGCCCGGCAAGATGGGCGGCCACCGCAGGCCGGTGCTTGATCCGCATCGGGCATTCATCGTGAAGCGGCTGAACCAGACGCCGCATCTGACGCTGCACGCCCTGAAGGACGAGTTGGCGGAGCGTGGGGTCAAGGTCTCGCACAACGCGGTCTGGCTATTCTTGCGCCGGGAGGGGCTGCGGTTCAAAAAAAACGCTGTTTGCTCTTGAACAGGGCCGTTCCGATGTCGCCCGCAGACGGCGGCGCTGGCGATCGTGGCAGGCCAGCCTGGATCCGCAACGCCTGGTCTTCATCGACGAGACCTGGATCAAGACCAATATGGCACCGTTGCGGGGATGGGCGCCAAAAGGCGAGCGTCTGCGCGGCTTGGCGCCGCACGGCCGCTGGCGCACGATGACGTTCCTCGGCGCGCTGCGATGCGACAACTTCACGGCACCTTGCGTGTTCGACGGACCGATCAATGGCGAGTGCTTCCGCGCCTATGTTGCGCAAGTGCTTTTGCCATCGCTGAAGCCGGGAGACATCGTCATCATGGACAATCTCGGCAGTCACAAGTCCGCCGAGGTGCGGCGCATGATCAAGACCGTCGGCGCAAGGCTCTGGTATCTGCCGCCTTACTCACCCGACCTCAATCCGATCGAGCAGGCCTTCGCCAAAATCAAACACTGGATGCGAGCAGCCCAAAAACGCACCGTCGAAGACCTCTGGCGCCACATCGGAAGCCTCATTAGCACAATCGAAGCCCATGAATGCAGCAACTACTTCGCAAACGCAGGATACGCTTCAATCAAACCGTGAAACGCTCTAATGCTTCAGCTCGCCTTCGCTACGGGGGCTGCCGCGGTCTTTTTCTCGATCTGGCGCTTCAACTCGAGCGCCCGTGGCGACA
>CAVRYV010000011.1:0-191772 GCA_963725555.1 uncultured Pseudomonadota bacterium
CCACGGCCGATCTTTCGAGCTTGACGCGCCGAAACAATTTCTCGATCGGTCCGCAGGAGCGGTTCTTTTAGCTGAACCATTGCGATCATCCACGCTGACAGATCTTTACCGTACACCAATTTCAGAAAGCAAAGCATTGTAGCTTGTTCTTTATAGGGCGCGGAGCGTTTGCGGCAACCAGCATTCGATGAGCGTCGGGGCGTCGAGACCAATAGTAAGTTCAAAGCCCAAAAATTTTGCCTGGGAGGGTTTCGCCCAACAAGTCTCGTTTCGGGGGGTGCCAGGGCGGGTTCAGAATATCAAGCGATGTGTCCGCCATGTCGAGCCGCAGGACCTGTCAGGGCACGTCCTCACAACACGACCGGCAGAACCAGTCCACAAAAGATCGGGCGCCACTGAGTTCAATCCGAACTCTACGTCTACAATCATAATTTCATTTGCTCTCGAGATCGCGTGACAAGCTAACGCTCGTTTGCTTGTCAAACTTGAGGAAAGAATGTCGGTGAACGTCGTCGCCTATTACCGAGTTAGTACGCAGAAACAGGGCCGATCGGGGTTGGGGTTGGATGCTCAGCGGGCCGCAGTCCGTCGGTTCGCCGAGGACGAGAAACTCACAATCTCCGCGGAGCATATCGAGATCGAAACTGGCAAAGGCTCTGACGCGCTGCAACGCCGGCCTCAGTTGGCCAAGGCGCTAAAGGCTGCTCGGAAAGACAAATGGGCGGTGGTTGTCGCCAAGCTGGATCGGCTCTCTCGCGATGTTGCTTTTATCGCCGCTTTGATGGCTCAACGTGTGCCATTCATCGTTGCCGAACTGGGTAGGAAAGCGGACCCATTCATGCTGCACATTTACGCCGCGCTGGCCGAGCAGGAACGGCGGATGATTTCTGAACGTACCCGCCAGGCGCTTGCGGCGGCCCGTGAGCGCGGCGTCGTGCTGGGAAACGCTAGACAAGCTCTGGCAAATAAAAACGAGTCCCTAGCCCGCGCTGAGTAGTTGCGCCCCCTTCTGAAGGCATGCCGGCCTAGCTGCCCGCGCCATCGCCACTGAATTGACGATGCGAGCCATACCTACCGCCCGAGGGGCGGCCTGGTCAGCGAAAACAGTTATCAGGGTTATGGACCGTTTACGGATTGCTACCCCGAAGCGTGCCAAGCACGGCCACCAAGAACAATCAGATGCCCAATTCTCATCCAAAACTTTTACGTGTTGCGCTTCGCTCACGCATATTCCAAATCCTGCAATTGGTCTCTATTCAAGAAAAACGGTGGCGGTGTGCTTTTTGGCGGAAATGAAGGCGAGCGACTAACATCCGGCCCCCATGGCATTGGCAGACGCTGACATGGCGCATGGCGATGTTACCGCAAGGGGCGCCATTCCTTTTCGTCGCGGCGCACTTGCGGAACCCTGGCCGTCCTCGCCTGAACCGACATCCGATAGTGGCGGCTCGCCACCTTGCATTACCTGATCCTGCTGTTCGCGGCATCCTTCAACCACCCCGGCATCAACCCGTTCCGCCCGTGTTAGCACCAAATGCTTCGGCGAGTGAGGCCTCGGCTCGACGTACCACGCCAAAGCGGGCGCGCACCTCATCGAAGCGGTCTGATACCACTGCGCACTGCGAATACAGCGCACTTGCTATATAGAGCGGTGTATTTTTTTCATGGTTCTATATAGGAAATGCGCTGTATGCGCAGTGCGCAGTGATGAACGAGGCGTTGTCCTTCTCCGAAACACCATGAACAAAAGTGCCGACTGGGCAGTTTCACGCAGTTTCCTCTTGCACCGATGAATTGTGCGCGCATACTCCGTTCATCCAATGAGCATCAGAGAGCAGAGCGATGGGCAAGCGCGAAGCCCAACTGCAAGCATCACATTATCATCGAGCGCGAGCGCAATGGAGCGACCAATGGGTTGGCCGGATCTTCATTGGAAACACGACAAGCGATCACACAAGGCTTACTCGCGCTATTGGAAACGCGGGCGATCTCCCGTTGCAACGATACCTAGACATCCGAAACTTCGGGGCGATCAACCCCGCTTAGGGCGGCGCTCGCCGAGTTTCGCGGCGCATTTTCCCTACATTATGCTGAGCGCTCGCGCGGCAATGATTATGGCAGCCGGCGTTAGTGAACGCGAAGCAATGCAAATGGCAATGCTAGAATTCGATTGGCAACCAAATACTTGCTCGGAAATCGACCGCGTTCGAATGGTTCTTCGGCGGACACTAAGCGACGGACACAGATCTGTTCCACGTGTTTTGGTGACATGATCGGCAAAATGCATACTATTCATGTTCTCTACTTTTCTTGGAGAGCATTCATGCCGAGAACTACAATTTGCGGCGTCGCGTGGCAGGCGTGCCCGTATCACCCGCCTGCACGCGCCGGCGCAATCATCGGGCACTCTGTTGCGGACGTAGATGCCTTAATTAATTAGGGGGAACTTCAGGCAGTGAAGTCGGCGGGCAAGATGCTGGTCACAACCGACAGCATCGTGCAGCATCTCACACGCGTTCGTCCCTGGTCTCCTGGTCACGCCAAGGTCCGTCCGCCAAGGCGCGTGCGTTCGATGCACGTGAAAGCGGCCTAAACGCCTTAACAACATTCTATCTGCGGAAAGCGGTCGGTCTAAGTCGGTCGACGGCGTGGGTCTGCTCGTCCCCCTGAGTCTGAAATTCATCGAGAGATGGCTCAGCCGCCGGCGTCTCCGCCCTGTATTCCGGAAGGAACATAAGATGAAAGGAACATAAGATGAAACGAGATGAAGTATTTCCGTCGAAATATCTGAAAAGCCTCAACCTAAATGGCCAAGCAAAAGTCGTGACCATCGAGCTTGCACCTTACGAAATCTAAAAACCCCCGATGGAAAGGAGCAGGGCAGGACCGTCCTCTATTTTCGCAATGCAAAGAAGTCGCTCCCGCTAAATATGACTAACTTCGATGCCGTGAGCGAGATCGTCGGTGACGACGAGACAGATAACTGGCCAGGGCACCAGGTCGAACTGTATCCGGACAAAACGACCATGGGCGGGAAACCGGTCGACTGCATCCGTATTCGTGCTCCCGCGCAGGCGCGGCTGCAGAAGCCGACGCCGCCGCCGCCGCCGGAGGGATCGGACGGCGACATTCCATTTTAACAAATTAGGAATTCGCAGTGATCCAAACCGCACTATCGCTCGCACTCAGGGGGCTAGCCGTCTTTCCTTGCCGGCCGCGCGACAAGCGTCCGGCGACGGCGAACGGCGTCAAGGACGCCACTACCGATCTGGAAACTATCAGGAGGTGGTGGCGTCGTGCGCCTGATTTGAACGTAGCCTTGGCAATGGGAGCAGTTTCCGGGATTTTCGCACTCGACCTTGACGGCATTGATGCGGAAGCCGAGCTGCGCAGGCTCGAGCAGCAATACGGTCGTCTTCCTCTAACGGTGGAAAGTATAACCGCACGTGGTCGACACGCATTCTTCAAGATGCCGACGGCGCCCGTACGCAACACGGCTGGCAGGATCGCGCCTGGCATCGACGTGCGAGGCGACGGTGGTTACGTGCTGGTGCCTCCCAGCGTGCATCCTAGCGGTCGGCGGTACGCTTGGTCGGTCGACAGTGCGGGAGAATTCGCCTCAGCGCCGGACTGGCTTATCGCCCAAGTCTCCAGATCCGGTAACAGCTGTGAAAAACTGAGCGCGCCGCAAACCGAGTGGCGAAGTCTGGCAACCGAAGGCGTTGACGAAGGGCGGCGCGACAACGCTGTCACGCGGTTATGCGGCTATCTACTGCGCCGACACGTCGATCCTTTTTTTGCCCTTGAAATGCTGCAGTTGTGGAACGCGGCGCACTGTCGACCGCCCCTTTCAGATGAGGATATCGAACGTATTGTCGGGTCGATCGCTGGCAGGGAGATTAAAAGGAGACTTGGCCGTGGCGGATGCTGACAATATCGTCCGCTTAGCCGCACTGACCGCGCGTAGCCCGGCGTGGCTGGACGAGTGCATAAAGGGCGATAGCGGTCGACCGTTATCGGTCTTGGCAAGTGTGCTGATTGGTCTCCGCGCCGAATTTCCCGCGGCTTTCGCCTTTGACGAAATGCTGTGCGCCCCTGTGCTTATGCACCCGCTTACTTCTGATCCAAATTTCTTTCAGCGACCGTGCACTGATGTCGATGTTGGCATAGTCCAGGAACAACTCCAACACCTGGGCCTCAAACGGATCAGCAAGGACGTGGCACACCAGGCCATAGATATCCGCGCCTATGAATGTCGATTTCATCCGGTCCGTGATTATCTCGATGGCCTGAAATGGGACGGCACACCGCGCCTAGCGAGTCTCTTTCCCGGGCTACTTCGGGACCGACGACACGGATTACGCCCAAATCATAGGGCAAATGTTCTTAATCAGTATGGTCGCACGCATCCTTGAGCCAGGCTGCAAGGCCGACCACCTCCCAATTCTCGAGGGCCCCCAGGGCACGCTCAAGTCAACTGCATGCCGAGTGCTCGGCGGCGATTGGTTCTCCGACAACCTACCGGATGTCTCCGCAGGAAAGGACGTATCGCAACACCTGCGGGGCAAGTGGCTGATCGAAGTCTCAGAAATGCACGCCATGAGCCGCGCTGAGGCAACCCAGCTGAAGGCGTTCATCAGTAGGGCGGTCGAACGTTACCGCCCCAGCTTCGGCCGCAGAGAGGTCATTGAACCAAGGCGATGCGTTTTCGTCGGTACGACCAACAGAAATAACTACCTGCGTGACGAAACTGGCGGTCGCCGCTTTTGGCCTATCAAAACCGGAATGATCAAGATTGAGGCCCTGGCGCGGCACCGCGACCAGCTGTTTGCCGAGGCTGTCGTGCGTTACCGCGAAGGCGTCAGATGGTGGCCAGACAAAGATTTCGAGCGGGAATACATTATGCCCGAGCAGGCGTCTCGTTATGAAGCCGACGCTTGGGAAGACAATATCGCGGTCTATCTTAAAAAGCACGACAAGGTGACGGTCGGCGAAGTCGCGCGAGAGGCGCTGGATATCGACATTCCTCGCATTGGAACCGCCGACCAGCGCCGAATTGCTGCAGCCCTAGAGCAGTTGGGATGGCAACGGCAAAAGCCGGATTCGCAGGGCAAGCGATGGTGGAAGATGCGTGATGGAAGCTCGAGATGATCGCAAACCGTAGTGAAGCCGAAACGGAAGACAACGCGCCGGATAAATCCCAGCCTCAACTCATGCTCGACGAAGCGCAGGTTCTTGTGTTGATCCCAGTCTCTAGAACTACGTTGCACCGAATGACGAAAACCGGGAGCTTTCCGAGGGGCACATACGTCAGCGCGAACCGCAGGCTTTGGTTTGCGGACGAAGTTGCGGCTTGGCAAGCAGGTGTTAACGAGTTCGATCCGAACCGCGGCAGGGGCAAAGGACGTCGTCGCCGAGCTTCATCTAGTTCGCCCTAGTGCCAATCCGACTTAGGGCCTATTGGGGCCTGTCCGGAAAAGCGCGGGCTTTTTCCTTGACAGCAAAAGTCGGATAAGCAATTGGTTTGCCGGGAACTCTCACGTTTGTCGGGATCTGAAAAAATCTCTGGACGTCAGGACCACACGACTTCGCCGTCCGCGCGCAACGTCATTCGTCTTTTGACACTGCCGCGTCCACCGCATCCCGCACCCACGTCCGTGACGATCGCGCAACGCCCCTCAAGCGGGACGGGATGGCGCGTTGTAGAAGTGATTTGGGCTGAAAGAGAACCAGAATCTTTTTGCGGAAGGGGCTAGACAGCCGGATGGGCGATTTGCCCGTCAGGCACGTGGCGAGGTCACCATCGCCGCGCGAAGCGCGTGCGGTCATTCATTCGCCGAGTGCGAAAGTCCGTTATGCCACGCATTTCGGACTCAAGGCGGACGTGGGTGTAGGTCCGCAAAATGCGAAATCCGAAAGTCGCCACGCTTTTTGCGGCTAAACTTCCGATCGGGCGTCGTCGCCCGACCTAAACGACAAGGGCGTTATTGCCGCCCCTAAAGCCAAATCAGCGCGGCACTGGCGGCGGTCCTCCCGGAAAGCGAACTCCGAAGCGTTGGATAAGGCCAGGAACGCTGCTCATGTCCATGTCGAGCGCATAGCCTGCGCAGAGCGCCGCGAGCCGCTGCGGATCGGGGGGGCCGTTGATCAGCTCCGCTCCGAGCTCGCGAAAATAGTTCTCGAACCCGGCTGGCGATATGATTTCCAATACCCGGGCGGGCGTGTCGCCGGCATTCCAAAACGTGTGCCATTGCTCGCGCGGCTTGAAGATCAGATCGCCCGGATGGCCGATCACGACGGAATCTCCAAGCAGCGCCCCGATACTGCCCTCGAGGACGAAGCTATATTCGTCCTCGCGATGATGCCGGTGCATAGGTGCCGCCAAGGCGTGCGGCTGCATCGGATGCTCCACAAGCGCGAATCGCTTGCTGGCGTCGTCCCCTGCAATAACAAACCGGGCGCTGGTACCTCCCAGAATCGCGAGGTGGCCATCATGCGGACCGACTACCCTTGGCGGTGTCATGGAGTCCTTCTTTCAACCGAAATCATAATCACCGGCTCACGATATCACTCAAAGCGCGAAACTATTGCCCCCTGCGCCTTCGATCAGCGAGTACCGGCGCACGGGCAATCTCAGGGCCGTCCAACTGTTGCTTGGGCATACCAAGATCGAAAGCACGGTCAGGTATCTCGGGATCGAAGTGGATGACGCCTTGGCAATAGCCGAACAAGTTGATGTCTGAAATACCCGGGCAGAGCGGACATGCTCTGCCCGGCCTCAAACCGCCGGTTTGTGCCACGACCGGACTCATGCACCGCATAAATCGGACGAGCAAAATACGTTCAGCCCTCCGGAAGTCCCGCGGCGCGAAGCGCTGCCGCATCAGCCTCTAATCGAGCCGCATCCCGCATAACCTGAGTTTTCAACCATGATGCGGTCGTGAAACCTGGACGGGCTGCCAAGAGGCGTTCGGTGGTTCGCTTCGCTTCTTCCGGTTGACCGTTCTGCTGATGGAGGATGATAAGATCTGTAAGGCCGTAGCCTGAACCCGGCACTCGAGCGTCATAGGCTTTGAATGCGGAGATCGATTCAGCGACTTGCCCGGCAAGGCGATGAGCGTACCCCAAATTCCCCAGGTAATTCGGGGGATAGTTCGGGTTGAGGGCAACCGCCTTCTTGCTTTGTACGACCGCTTCGTCTGGGAAACCCGCTGACGCGAGGTAAAAGCTTGCGAGGTTCGCCACGTCGGCCGATCCGGGCGCAAGTTGGACTGCTCTTCGGGCATGTGCTACGGCTTCATCAAAGTGCCTTTCGAACCAAAACAGGCCGCCTGCAGCTAGATAGGCATCGGCATTGTCTGGATCGAGTTCCAACGCTCTGTCTATATAGGCCCGCGCCTTCCCAACGGCCGTTTGCGGATCGTCCCACCAGCTAAATCGGGCGTCGAGCAAATGCATGAAGCCCAGCATGGCGTTGAGGGCCGCGGAAGTCGGATCAAGCCTAAGCGCCTTTTCCCAGCAAACCACCGCAGAGGCGATCTTTTCTTTGGAGATCGACTGACGGTAGTGGGACAGCCCTTGTACCCAGTAAGTCCAAGCCTCGACGTTTTTCGTCGTCGTATAGCGCAGCCGAGCCTGCTCGCCCTCCGTTAGTCTGACCTGCATTTCGGTCGCTAGGATGAGCGTAATTTCGTCCTGAACGGCAAAGATATCATCGATCACGCGGTCGTAGCGTTCCGCCCATAGGTGAGTTCCGTCTCTCGCATCGATCAGCTGTGTTGTAATACGGATGCGGTCGCGGCTCTTACGAACACTGCCTTCCAGAATGTATCGCACGCCAAGATGCTTTGCGGCCTCGCGCACATCGACCGATTTCCCTTTGTATACAAAGCTGGAATTGCGTGCGATGACCCGCAATCCCGCGAGCTTCGACAATGATGTCAGAATGTCGTCTACGAGGCCGTCGGAAAAATAATCCTGATCGCTGTCGCCGCTCATATTCTGAAACGGCAGTACCGCAATGGAAGGCTTTTCGGGGACCGCAAGGACCGGTCCCGATCCAACGGAAACATCATTTGGAGATACCAAAGCTGAGGTGTTGCCAAACTGTATACGCCAAGCGCGTATCGGCTCAGCTATATTTTTCAGGTCTTGCGGGCCCATATCGCCGAAAGCAATATCGACCTTGCCTCGGATCTGCCGATAGGCGTCATCCGACAAGCAGATCCCGCCCGGCTCTGCAATGCTTTCGAGGCGCGCGGCAACGTTGACGCCGTCGCCGAAAATATCGTTGTCGTCGATGATGATGTCGCCAACGTGTATCCCGATGCGAAATTCGATCCTTTGGTCCTGCGGCACGTTAGCGTTCTGCTTAGCCATGGCACGCTGGACTTCAACGGCGCCGCGTACCGCATCCACGGCACTGGCAAACTCGACCAACATCCCATCGCCAGTGGTTTTGACGATGCGGCCTCGATGGGACGCAATAGCAGGGTCAGAAAGGGACTTTCGGGCAGCCTTCAGCCGGGCCAGGGTGCCTTCCTCGTCGGCACCCATCAGGCGGCTATACCCGGCGACATCAGCCGCCAGCACCGCTGCCAGACGCCGTTCTACTTGCTCGGCGGTCAAAGAATACCCCCAAGAGAATTGTTTCCGCCCTATGCATCAAAGCATACAGGACCGCTGTTCGACTAGGGTCGACTTCCGAGTTGGGTCATTCGCGTCATTTTGACGGTCTGGCCATGACTTCCGGTCTTCCCCCGGAAACGGACATCGTTAGTGCGCTTTATCGCAGATAATTAAAGATATCTTTCAACCGGATCATTTCCGACTGTAACGTAAATCAAAGCTCCGTTTCCTAGGCGATTGACGATTGCGTTGTTCACGTCGGGATCGAGAGTGATGCAACCGAGCGAGCGCCCCAACATTCCCGGATTGTTTTTACGATAACCGGCGCTCACATACCAATTCGGATGAATGACCCACACAACTCCGGGAACGGAATTGATGTAGCTATTGTAAGAAGCGACACCTTCGAGGCGGGCAGAATTCAGGCCGTTCCAGACTTGACCTGTGTATTTATCGGCGATTGTTCGGTAGTGCGAAGTGATGGAAGCGTCGGCTGGAGCCGTTCTCAAAGGACCGAGCGGAACCATGTCATGGTCGCTTCGGAAACCACGAAACTTTGTCGCTCGCAAATTGTTACCGTTTGATTTTCCATGAGCGGCATAGTGAGCGCTCGTTCGGTTGTTTTTCAAATCGATGAGAAAGAAACGGCGGTTGCCGGAAGGTTGCGAAATATCAAAAACAGCGAGAATGTCCTTTCGCGAAAACTCTTTGCCTCGCGACAACTCAATGGCTCGCTCCACGGACTTCATCGGAGCGCCCAATGTCTTGGCGTCATCGAGGGCACCGGCCCAAGCAGGTATAGAAATAATGGACGTGAACAGAACCAATAATGTTCTCATTGGCAACCCCTTTGGGTTCCCGGACAATTACGTCGCAATTCGTGTGCCGTATACGGGGGAATTATGGCGGAACTGACGACATTGGGCAGCATAGCCCGAAGGCCAAATTAGGCCAATCCAGACTGAGCGAGACAGAACCGCCAATGTCCGCTTCGGGTCATTCGCGTCGATTTGGCCTTCTACCAGCGACTTCCGAACAACCCCGGTGAACGGACATCACCGCAGCCCGCTGTCATGTCTCAAACGTGCCAGGAAGCGACATTGCAGTCCGTTCGCGGGCTGTCCGATTGAAAGCAAGAGTCTTGCTCTGCAGCACGAGCGTCCGGTCAGCCATGGTGCGGCTTAGCGCGCTCAAGCGTCCGAGAGCTGCGATTTCGGCGGAGTGACACGTTTCACAACTGCAGTTGCTTCGCGACGGGCAACACCCAGCGATTGCAGGATTGCTGTTACAGCGAAGGGTACGTCCGAGCTCTGCACATGTCCCTCGCTCGCCGAGCGCATCACCTGGAGAACGATTCCAACAACAATTGCTGTGCCAAGGTCAGATGAAATCCTGGCAATACGGCCTTTGCGCGCTGCATGATGCAAGTCGTCGGCGAGAAGGCCACGAGCGGCACTTCCCACCGTCGGAAATGTCCAGGCGTAGCGCGCGACGAGGCCTCCCCACTTCGGATTAAGTGTAGCTTGATGCAGGAACGTGTAACATCCATCCGCAATTCGCTCGATGGGATCTTTAAGGATCGCGCGTCGCGGCTGCAGTAAGTCGACGAAAGACTGGGTTACCTCGTCCGCAACCGCCATTTGAACCGCCTCCATGTTCTTGAAATGGACATAGAGGGTACCTTTGGCGACGCCTGCCTGGCGTACGACATCCTCGACCGTTACGGATTCGACCGCCTGCTTCGCATACAGCGAACGTGCCGCGCCGAGGACTTGCTCGCGGGTCTTCGCGCTTTTAGCGTGCCCAATTTCGGCGCGTTTGGCTAAGTCAATTTTTGCCACGACGGAGCCTCCTCCAAGTTCTGGTTTCCGTCCGTATTGACATTTCGTTCAAAATGACTAAATGGTCAATATCAGCAAATCCGAATTTGTGCATTTGTATTTCTAACGGAAATTTCGTTGGCAACTGCACGCGCTATAGCTCCTGTTACTCCGAGGAGATGAAATGAAATGAGTAACCACGACGACAAATGCCTGGGCCCGGAGAGCATCGAGGGCATTAGGCGCCGCGATCTCTTGTTGAATGGAGGATCCGCCCTCGCCGCCGCGTCCATTGCTTCAGTGGCACCCGCAAGTCTCACATCGGCATTAGCACAATTGCCGCCGGCGCGCCCGCACATCGTTTACATCGTAGCGGACGATCTCGGATGGAAAGACGTCGGGTTTCACGGTTCGGACATCAAGACCCCGAACATCGACAGGCTTGCGCAGGACGGCGCACGGCTTGAGCAGTTCTACGTCCAGCCAATGTGTACTCCCACTCGTGCCGCGCTACTGACAGGCCGGTATCCCTGCCGATACGGCTTGCAAACGCTGGTCATACCGACCCCGAGCAAATACGGCCTGCCCACAGACGAAAGGCTGCTGCCGGAGGCGCTCAAGGACGTCGGGTACAAGACGGTTATGGTAGGCAAATGGCACCTGGGTCATGCCGATCGCAAGTATTGGCCCCGCCAACGCGGATTCGACTATCACTATGGCTCAATGGTGGGCGAGGTCGATTACTTCACTCATTCATCAGCAAATGTGCGCGACTGGTATCGTGACGACCGGTCAGTAAGGGAACAGGGTTATGTCACCCAACTATGGGGCGCGGATGCGGTAGCTCAAATCAACGCTCATAATTCGAAGGCTCCGCTATTTCTCTACCTCGCATTTACGGCGCCCCACTCGCCGTACCAGGCTCCGAAAGAGTACATCGACAAATACCGCCATATCGAAGATCCGACCAGACGTGCCTATGCGGCCATGATCACGTGCATGGACGACGAAATCGGCAAGGTGGTCTCCGCGCTCGAAAAACGGCAAATGCGTGAAAATACGCTGATCGTTTTCATGAGTGACAACGGCGGCAACGAGACCGCGCTGTTTGCCGGAGATGCCGACGTGTCGAACCTGAAGCTTCCCGCCGAAAACGGCCCCTATCGTGGCGGCAAAGGCACGCTATATGAGGGCGGAACGCGCGTCGCCGCCCTGGCGAACTGGCCCGGGCACATCAAGCCCGGCGAGGTGAACGGAATGATGCACGTTGTAGACATCTTCCCGACTCTGGTGGGACTTGCGGGAGCGAGCCTCACCAAAGGCAAGCCTCTCGATGGACTTGACGTCTGGTCGACCATAAGCAGCGGCAGTCCGTCACCGCGACATGAAATCGTTTACAATATCGAACCGTTTCGCGGTGGCGTGCGCAGGGATGATTGGAAGCTCATCTGGAGGACGCCCCTCCCGTCGGCCATTGAATTGTACAACATTCCACAAGATCCATCGGAAAAGACCAATCTGGCCGACGGCAATCCCGAGAAGGTCGCAGAATTGCAGAAGCGCATCGAGCAACTTGCCAGAGAGAGCGCCAAATCTCTGTTCCTTGTAGATGCATTCGCGGCGGTGAAAAGCACTGCGCACGGGCCACCCCCGCTACCCAATGAAGATACCTACTTCACGCGAGGTGACTGACTCGGCACCCAATGGCTGCATCGTCCGATCAAGCTCCGATTGCAAAAGCGGCGATGTCCGCTTTGGGTCAACCTGAGAAAAGTTCAGTGTGGGCAAATGTCTTCTGGGTTACCCCTGAAAGCGGACCTTGCTCAATTCAGTCGGCACTTCGCTTTTGTGCCAGCGTAAGCGTTTTGCGATTGGTTGTGGCTCGGCGCGACCTTGACCCTACATCGGCGTCCAAGACTTATCCAAGCCTCGCGCCAAAGTCATGCTCGCTTGAGACAGCTAGCTCATCTGTTCCCACAGCCGACGTACCAGCGTTCCGGCTCGCTTCTCGATCGCTGATGCCGCATCAAGCGCAAGGTCCTCGCGGTAGCGCCCCGCGATCAACTGCACGCCGATCGGCCTGCCTTTGTGCAACGTTACAGGCACGACAGCGCTGGGCAGGCCAAGCACGTTGATCGCGGAAATGAACCGCAAGTCGTTCCAGAAGATTTCGCGCACGCGCTCGGGACTGATTGTATCCTCGCGCGGGCCAGGCGTCGGCTTCACCGTCGTCGGGGCGAGCACGATGGGATAATCCTCAAAGAACAATTGCCAAGCGTGAATATGAGTGTTGCGCGTGGTTGTCGCGCGCATCCAGCCGGCCAGGTCGAGTGTGCTCGTTTTCGCCTTCATACCGTTCCAGGCTGCGTGAAAATCCCCTGAGGTAACCGCCAACATTGAGGCTTCCTGCATCACAACGACTTCATTGGTAATGACGTCGCACCAAGTCTGCCAGACGCCGTTGATGTCAGGAATCTCGACCTCGCTGACCCGGTAGCCCGATTTCAGCGACTTGACGGATGTGTCCTAGCGTCGCTGTTGGCGCGCCCGCCTGCATTATCGCTACTGGCCCGTTAGATGGGCCGCGTGTGTTGCTGGTGACACTTGCGGTTCGGGCGCTGACCCCCTCGCGTGAAAAGACAAGTGAACATCAGCACGCCAGCAGAACCGGGATTACGGAGCCTACCCCTTTGCGCTCGAGCCCAGGCGTCCCGGAGATGCCGATGTTTCTGGTTGTAAGATCGGCTTATCCATGCGTGCGGTCCAGGATCTATACCAGGCAAACAGGCTCAAGATTGCTATTCCGGAGATGTTGACCAAGATTTGCATCCAGATTGCATCGGTGGTCTCGTACAGAACGAAGTAGGCGGCGAAAGAAAGAAAGATTCCAGTGCAGAAGGTTGGAAGCGATTGCTGGCCGCACAGAATAGCGGGTCTGAAGATGCGCCATTCAAGACCGGGCCAATCGCGGGGCAGAAACCTGGTTACCAGCATGACGATGATTGCCAAATGAACAATGCGGTAGGGGGCGAGGTTGGTTTTGTCGTTCGGAGTGAAGGCATTATAGAGCCAATCGGGAAGCATCACTCGGAGTTGCGGGATCCAGCCCGCCAAGGTCATGATGAGAGCGAATATCAGGTAGGCTATTCCCAGGATCAGAAAGGTCCGAGACCTGATCATCGGCATCAATTCGGACCCGCCGCCGAGCGCAAACCATGCCCCGAATACGAACAGCAACTGCCAGCAGAACGGGTTGAAGTACCAAGAACCGTAGGGGTAGGACGGAAGATTCCAATCGAAATGACGTGCAAAGAAGTATAAAATTATCGAGGCGGCTAACACCCAAGTTAGGTTTGCGCACCAGAGCCCAGAGGATGGCGGGAAACGCCAGCATCAGCAGGACGTAGAGGGGGAGCACATCCATGTTGAGAGGCTTGTATCTGAGCGTGAGCGCTGCACCGAGCATCTGAACAGGATGTTCAAAGAACAAGTGAATGTTGTAGACGTTGTCCAAATTAGGATCGTGATATTCTAGAGCCAGATATCCTATTCCTGCGGCGTAAACGCAAAACAGAACTACTTGAGCAACATAGATCTGCCACGCGCGCCTGAAGACCCGGGTGCTTGCTGCCAGGGTGCCGCGCTCAAGCATGATTCTCTGCGTAAACAAACGACGCTGTGAAGCCGGAGATAAAGATGAACAGATCGGCCGCGTCACTAAATCCGTAATACTCGGTGGTAATCCAATTTAATTTGTTATTCGGAATGTGGTTGATGAAAATTTGCCAATTTGCAACTCCACGAATCAAGTCGAGACGAAGGTCTCTGCCTTTGGGAGGAAGTGTCACGGTCATCTGGCGCGCTCCGCTCGATTCCGTTCGTCATCAAAGAACAGGCGACCTAGACCGGGAAGACGTCTCATTTCGTCTGCGTTGGTCGGGCGGATCGCGCGCACTCGGCGCCAGCAGCACTCTGCCTCAACCTCAGCCGCCCCGGGCCCGTTTCGAGCTTCGGATGCGTCCGTCGTTCGGCAGCGACAGCATTTCGGCATGAGTGCGTTGGGCAAATGCCGCCTTTGGGTCATTTTCGGAAATCGGCCGGCGATGTCAAAAGTCGCCACCTCGTGCACGGACATCATCGCCCTCGCCGCGAAGGTCCGTTCGGTGCCAAACTCTAGTGAGCCGCGCGACTGCACCGGATGCCTTATGTGCTGCCGAAGGGGAAAATCCTGTTCCAGTCGTCTTTCATGCTCATGACGGTCCAGCCTTCCGCCGGAGCGGCGATGGCGCTTGGCTTTCTGTATCTAGCGGCGATCATCGACTGGGCCACCCGGGCGGTTCTGGCGTGGGGCTGTCGAACACGATGGATACGGGTTTTGCATCACCGCGCTCGACGAAGCACTGGCACCGACCCCTTTAGTTAATTCGCGCTTTTCCCACGTCGTCCACCACATCGATCGCGCCGTTTAACGCCCCGCCGCCCCCAGCAACGCCTTCATCTCATCGGCCTAGTTGGTCTGTTTGGTGCCAGAAGCGGTCATTGGCAGATTCGCGACCACGCGCTTAGTGCTCACGACGGTTGCAAGCTTTTCTAATTGTCGGAGGGCGGCAACCTCAGCATTTCCATCGCCTGCTCAACCGAGAAAGAGCCGGGTCGTTGACGTGGTGGAAATTGCACAAAACTCGCCAGATGTTGGCCCACGATCCCCTGCGCCGGGACTATAACAAACGCGTGCTCAATAAACCACCGCACGTAATCGCCGGACTCGTGTTGCGCCCGCTCGAACGGATCGGAGCGCAGATTGAACAACATGGGCAGCCGCAATTGTGTCATCGGCTGTTGCCACACCGAAAACCCTTCGGCCTTTTGTTCGAGGAACACTGCCTTCCACTGATCATAGCGGAGGCCAGCCAGGTTGCCGTCATCGGTCCAGTAGAAGAACTCGCGGCGCTTGTCTGGGCCCTTGGCCGACAGCAGATCGCGCTGGTCGTAGCCGTCGAGATGAACTTTGAAGTTCTTGCCCGCCGCATCGTAGCCTTGCAACAGCTTTTCCTTGACGGCGGGCTCACCGGCTGCGGCAACCAGCGTCGTTGCCCAGTCCTCTGCCGAGAACACGTCGTTGATTTCGCCATGCGCCGGCACCGATCCTGGCCAGCGAATCATTGCAGGCACGCGATATCCACCCTCCCAGTTGGTGTTCTTCTCGCCTTTAAACGGCGTGGTGCCACCGTCAGGCCAACTGAATGTTTCGGCCCCGTTATCGGTGGTGTAGATCACGATCGTGTTGTCGGCGATGCCGAGGTCGTCAAGCTTCTTCAGCATCTGCCCGACCTGCCCGTCATGCTCCACCATGCCGTCGGGGTAGATACCTAATCCGGTTTTGCCCTGGGATTCGGCCTTGAGGCGGGTCCAGATGTGCATCCGGCTCGGATTGAACCATACAAAGAACGGCTTCTTGTCGCGATTTGCACGATCGATGAAATCCGTTGATGCCTTCAGGAATTCCTCATCGATCGTTTCCATACGTTTCTTGGTGAGAGGCCCGGTGTCCTCACATTTCTGCTTTCCCCATGTACCGAAACGGGGATCGTCGCCGGGGGTATCGGTGGAGACCGCAACGCATTTCATTACGCCGCGTGGACCGAATTGCGCGGCAAATGCCGGATTCTTCGGATAATCCTCATGCTCCGGCTCATCCTCGGCATTGAGATGGTAGAGGTTGCCGAAGAACTCGTCGAAGCCGTGCACGGTCGGCAGGAATTCGTTCCGGTCGCCAAGATGGTTCTTGCCGAATTGGCCGGTGGCGTAGCCTTGCGGCTTGAGAAGTTCAGCGATGGTCGGGTCTTTTGCCGAGAGCCCTTCCTTTGCACCAGGCAGACCGACCTTGAGCAATCCGGTCCGCAACGGACTCTGTCCGGTTATGAAAGCTGCACGACCGGCGGTACAGGATTGCTGGCCATAATAATCGGTGAATATCGCGCCCTCATTTGCGATGCGGTCAATGTTTGGCGTGCGGTAACCCATCATCCCGCGATTATAGGCGCTGATGTTCCAGTAACCGATGTCATCGGCCATGATGACGAGGATGTTCGGTTTCTGCTGTTGCTGCGCCAACGCGGGCACCGCGACCTGCGTCATGGCGGCAAACGAAGCCAACAGAGAGAGCCGAATTCTTCGTGCTATACTCATGCTTAACACCTCGCATTGAAGTTGCATTCAGCGAGCTGATTGGACCACACAGATTGATCGCCGTCTACTTCCGCAAATGTCAATTCCGGGTCAAATGCTACAGATCGCTGGTCGACAGGCCGGACACGAAGTCTCCTTTCGCCCGAGAACCGACCTGATTACGACACGAAGTCCGGTGGCTCATGCTTGTCCGCTCTCTAACCTAGCGAAGGAGTATGACCATGCAGGAATCAAGTGAATGCAGCGCGGACGCGGTGCAACGATATGTCAGACAAGCTGACCTGAAGCATGGCGGACAGCTGCCGGACCAGGATCAATTTCGGAGACGGATATTCGCGTCAGTTTGACTTCCGAGATGTCGCCGCACTGATCTCCGAAGGGGTGCGACCAGCTGACATATTATCTGCAGGGACAATTACTAATTTCTGCAGCTCGCGGCTCAGTTCGTGCAGTTGGAAGGGCTTGTGCAGAATCGCAAACTGCGAGCCGATATCCTTGGCAGATGAGCTGTAACCTGTAACCAGCAGTATGGGGATATCGGGATTCTTCTTGCGTATCGTTTGCGCCAACCCGATCCCATCCATCTTCCCCGGCATCACGATGTCACTGAATACGATGTCGATGCCGTCCTTTTCCAACTCCGCCAGGGCTGCCGGCGCATCGGCGGCCCAGCGCACATGATAGCCGAGTTGTTCAAGTAAACCGGTACTGGCGGCTGCGACTTCAGGATTGTCTTCGACAAGCAGAACGGTTCCGCTGCCTTTCAAAAGCACTTGCTCCCGGTCGACTTTTGGTTGCGTACTCGCCTTCGGCAACAACATGGTAATTGCGGTGCCTTCGCCAAGGACGCTCCTGAGTACAACGGTTCCTCCGGCCTGATGCGCAAAGCCGTGCACCTGGGAAAGACCAAGACCCGTACCCTTACCGACCGCCTTGGTGGTGAAGAACGGATCGAAAACTTTCGTGGCGATGTCGTCGGGAATTCCCACGCCAGCATCTTCCACGGAAACCGCGACCTGATCTCTTTCCGGAATGTTTTTCGCGCTGACGATCACCGAACCGCCCTCGGGCATCGCATCGCGTGCGTTGACGACGAGGTTCACGAGCGCGGTCTCCAACTCGTTCGGATCGACGATAATGTTCCAGATATCGTCGGCGACGTCGAAGGTCAGCGACACGGTGCTCCCCAGTCCGCTCTTCAGCATGTCCCGGAGCACGCCGACCCGCTCGGACAATGCAATCGATTGGGGTTGGACGCTTTGCCGCCGTGCAAAAGTCAGCAGCTGACGGGTCAGCGATGCAGCACGCTGGGAAGCGCCCTCGATGGATTGCAAGGCTTTAACAGCTTTTTCCCCCGTGACCTCCTTCCGTATCATGTGAATGCTTCCGGAAATGATCATCAGGAGATTGTTAAAGTCGTGGGCGATGCCACCGGTAAGCTGGCCGAGTGCATCGAACTTCTGAGATTCGGCGAGTTGCCGTTGCATCGCTATCAGCTTTTCCTGGGCTTCTTTGCGTTCGCTGATGTCACGGGTAATCTTGGCAAAGCCCAGCAGCTGGCCGGCATCGTTGTGGATCGAGTCAATGACGACGCTGGCCCAGAAAAACGAACCGTCCTTGCGAACGCGCCAGCCCTCTTCTTCGTAATGTCCGGTTTCCCGTGCTATTTTTAGTGCTCTGGCGGGCCTGCCTGCCGCCTGGTCGGCAGCTGTGTAAAAGCGCGAAAAATGCTGGCCGACGATTTCGTTGGCGGAGTAGCCCTTGATGCGCACGCCGCCGGCATTCCAGTTCGAGACGATGCCGGTCGGATCCAGCATATAGAGGGCGTAGTCGGTGACGCCTTCGACAAGTGTCTTGAACTGGCTTTCGCTTTTCGACAGCTCGGAAAGCGAAATCTGGCGCTCGGTGATGTCGCGGGTGATTTTGGCAAAGCCGACGAGTTTGCGCTTCTCGTAAATAGGATCGATGACGACCGAGGCAAAAAAGCGAGTGCCGTCTTTCCGAACGCGCCATCCTTCGGCGATAAAATGCTTTTCCTTTCGGGCAATTTCCAATGCCTGCCGCGGCAAATCGAGCGCACGCTCCTCGGGCGTGTAGAAGGCCGAAAAATGCTTGCCCACGATTTCGCTGGCTTTATAGCCCTTGATACGCTCGGCACCCTTGTTCCAGTTGGTGACGTGACCTCCGGGGTCCAGCAGATAGATCGCGTAATCGGTGATGCCCTCTACCAGAAGGCGAAAATTACGCTCGCTCTCATAGAGATGGCGCTGTTTACCAGCCATACGAACCCCCTCGCTATCCCAGCAAACCGATTTGGAGCGCAAAGGTTCCATGGCGAGACGGGCTAAGGATGAGGTTTCCAGGCTGAAAACGCGACGGGCGACCGAGCCTCGTCATCTCACTAATAATCGGACATCCCAGCCGTTACTCTAATTGAATCCGCACACCTTTAGCGCCGTTCAGCAACCGTCGCAGATGAAAACCAGCCAGGGCATCGCCGGCATACGAGCCGACCAATGCCGCAAAGGCTGGCATCGCCCCGGCTTCGCCGGCTTCGAGCTTGGCAAAGGCCTCGGAATATTGCGTCGTCGCCGCTCCGTTGAATCTCGTTTCCGCCAGCGGCTCATAGGCTCGAAGCGGTTCGCTTCGGCCGCGCAGCATTAGCTCTCCGACCGGCCGGCCGCGGAACTCGGTTGCGCCACCGGCGACGGCGGCGCTGACGCAAATGCGCGTTCCGAGAAACTTGTTGGCGGCCTCAAGCCGTGCCGCAGTGTTGATGGTGTCACCATATGCCGTGTAGTCGAAGAAGCGGCTGCCGCCGAAATTGCCGACCAGCGCCGGGCCGGCGTGAACGCCGATGCGCGTGACCCCGAAATTCACCCCGTTCGACTTCCAGCGCTCGCGGAACGCCTCCGCCCAGGCATCGAGATCGTGCGCGCAGGCGATCGCGCGCGTCGCATAATCCGGCTGCTCCCCCGGCGCGTTGAAGAGGATCTGGATCGCGTCACCGATGATTTTTGCGACCGTGCCCTCATGCGCAAAGACAATGTCGGTCATGCCGCCCACATACTCGTTGAGCAGCGTCCCCAGTACTTCGGGGCTGGCGGTTTCGACCAGCGAGGTGAAACCGGTGATATCGGTGAAGATGGTCGCGAGCTCGCGGCGCTGCACTTCCATGCCGTTGCT
This sequence comes from uncultured Pseudomonadota bacterium, assembly GCA_963725555.1. Lineage (GTDB taxonomy): Bacteria > Pseudomonadota > Alphaproteobacteria > Rhizobiales > Xanthobacteraceae > Bradyrhizobium. The sequence continues at coordinate 19,824 of CAVRYV010000011.1, forward strand.
TTCGCTGACTGCGGCCAGCCGGGAAGCGATCTGCGGCGAGAAATACCGTGAAAGCGAGGCGTGCGCGCGTTCGGCCTCCGCCTGACGACGACGCGCCTCACGCATCATCTCGACGTGACGGATGGTTTTGTCGATGGTCATTTCGAGATCGCCGAAATCGATCGGCTTGGTCAGAAAGTCGAATGCGCCCCGGTTCATCGCGGTGCGGATATTGCTCATGTCGCCATACGCCGAAACAATGATGGTCGATTTCCTGTCCTCGGCCTCCTGCAGTTTCTGCAGCAATGACAAGCCGTCCATCCGTGGCATGTTGATATCGGAAACCACCATGTCGACATCCGGATGGTCCGCGATCGACTGCAGCGCCTCAATTCCATCGTGGGCGAATACAAACATCACCGCGCCGTCGCGAATTTGCCTGCGGAATTTCTGCAGGACCAGAGCCTCCAGATCGGGCTCGTCATCGACAACGAGGATGGTTGCGGTCATGCGGCCTGCCCTAGCCTCGCATCGATCTCATGACGCAGCAGCGCAAAATCGATCGGCTTGGTCAACAGACCCACCGCGCCGCGTTCGATCGCCTTGCGGCGTGTGTCCGCGTCGCCATAGGCTGTGATCATGATGACGGGCACATCAGGCCGCTGCGCGCGCACCCTCGGGAGCATTTCGAGGCCGCTCATGCCCGGCATATTGATGTCGGACAGGATCAGGATCAGCGACGGGTCGCTGATTTCGGCGGCCCGGGTCAGAGCGTCGGGTGCCGACGGCGCAAACTCCATGGTAAAGCGTCCGGATTTCAGGTCACGCCGGAATTGCTGACGGAACAGTGCTTCAACATCCGGCTCGTCATCGACGACGAGGATATAAACGCTCAATTTTCACCTCCAGCCTGGGAGCGCGCCGCGCCTGTTCGCGGCAGCGTAATAATGAATTCCGTGAATGCGCCGGGTGTCGTGTCGACTTCGATCTTGCCGCCATGTTGTTTCACCACGATGTCGTGGCTCATCGACAGGCCAAGCCCGGTACCCTCGCCCGCGGGCTTGGTGGTGAAGAAGGGATTGAACATCTTCTCCCTTACTTCCGGCGGGATCCCGGTGCCGTTGTCGCGAATCCGGATTTCAACCTTGTTGCCCAGACTTTTTGTGGTTGCGCTCAGGGTCGGCTCGAAACTCTCCTCACCCGCCTCCTTGCGTTTGGCGGCGGCATAAAAGCCGTTCGAGATGAGATTGAGAAACACCCGCGTCATCTCCTGCGGGTAGAGATCGATCATGCCGGCGGCGGGGTCCAGATCACGCTGCAGGGTAATGTTGAAACCGGCGCGTTCGGCCCGCGCGCCGTGATAGGCCAGATTGAGGCTTTCCTCAACAATCGCGTTGATGTCGGCGGGCCGGTGCTCGCCCGCGCCCTCGCGCGAATGCAGGAGCATGTTCTTGACGATCGAATCGGCGCGCTTGCCATGCTGCACCACCTTTTCGAGGTTGCCTTTCAGCATCTGCGTGAGTTCGTCGATCTCTTCCCTCACCTTGCCGTCGAGCGCGACCGGCTTGAGCGCATCGTTGAGCTCGTCGATCAATTCGGCCGACAGCGCCGAGAAGTTATTGACGAAATTCAGCGGGTTCTTGATCTCGTGGGCGATGCCGGCGGTGAGCTGGCCGAGCGAAGCCAACTTCTCGGTCTGCACCAGCCGGTCCTGGGCGGTGCGCAATTCGTCGAGCGAAGACGACAATTCTCCGGTTCGTGCCTGGACCTGCTCGAACAGCCGGACATTCTCTATTGCGATCACCGCCTGATCGGCGAAGGTTTGTACGAGATCAATCTGGCGCTGGTTGAACGGGCCGGGCTCCGGCCGCCCAAGCAACAGCACGCCTTCGACCGCACTGTCGCGCATGAGAGGTACCGCGAGCACCGCCCGATACGCGCCGACGGTTGGGGCCTGGCCAAAATTATACTCGGGATCCTGCTGTACATCCGCGACATGGACAGGCTTGCCGTCCAAGGAGACCCGGCCGGTGAGCGTCTCGCGGCCAGGTCTGATCGGATTTGCGTGCATGAAATCGAGGAAGGCCTGCGTGCAGCCGGATTCAGCCTGCAGCCGCATGACCTCGCCGTCGCGCAGACAAATGATTCCCAGCGATGCTCCGCAGAGTGACTTGGCGGACTCGATCAGCGTGGTGAGCACCGATTTAAGATCGAATGCGGAGCGGCTGATGACCTTCAGTACGTCGGCGGTCGCGGTCTGTTGCTGCAGGGATTCACTGAGATCGCTGGTTTTCGCCTGCACCTCGTCGAACAGCCGGACATTCTCTATCGCGATCACCGCCTGATCGGCGAAGGTCTGAAGTAGCTGAACATGATGGTCGGCAAAGACGCCGGGCTGAACGCGCGTCACCGCAATGGAGCCGATCGCCACGCCATCGCTCATCATCGGAGCGAACAATATGCTGCGGAAGCCGCGTGCCCGCGAGATGGCCAGAATCTCGTTCGACAGGGTCTCGGTATCGGCGATTTGAGTCGCCTCGCCGGCTTGCGCCATTTGAAACGGCGCGAAATCGGTGATGGGTAGTGGAAACGTGGACCGCAATACTTCATCCGCGGCGGGGGTCGTTGGCGTGAATGCCTTGAGGTGACCGATACCATCGATAAAACGGAAGACCGTGCTCGAGAAGCCGCCGATCAGGGTGTTGGCGCTTCGCGCGATCGCCTCAAACACAGGTTGCACGTCCGATGGCGAACTGGCGATCACCTTCAGGATGCCGGCCGTCGCGGTCTGGCGCTCCAGTGCCTCCTTGGTTTCGTTGAACAGCCGCGTGTTCTCGATGGCGATGACGGCCTGGTCGGCGAAGGTCCGAAGCAATCGAACAGAATGGTCTGTAAATGGTCCGGTCGTCGTGCGGGTCACGACTACGAGTCCGATAGCTATCTCCTGCTGCATCAACGGCGTCAGGAGGACACTTCGAAAGCCACGCGTGCGAGCGATCCTGACCTGAACCTCGGGCGCCTTTTCGGTATCGGGAAACTGAATGGATTCGCCCCTCTGAACCAATTCGAGCTGAAGATAGTCCGAAGCAGGCATAGGAAAGGTATTTCTTAGAGCTTCATCTGCCGCCGGGTCGGTCGGAGTGAAAGCCTCAAGGTGTACGAAGCCGTCGATCAAGCGGAACACGCCCGCGGAAAAAGCGCCGAGTAACTGCTTGGCGTTGGTTACAATCGCTTCGAACACCGGGCGCACATCCGACGGTGAGTTTGCAATCACCTTGAGGATATCGGCGGTCGCGGTTTGCCGCTCCAGCGCATCTTTGGTCTCCTCGAACAACCGCGCGTTTTCGATGGCGATGACAGCCTGGTCGGCGAAGGTCTGGACCAGTTCGATTTGACGTTGGGTGAACGGAACGGGCTCGCTGCGGGCAAGGGCGAACGCGCCGATCGGCTCGCCGTCGCGCATCAGCGGCACGCCGAGCATCGCCCGCACATTGCCGACGCGCGCAAGTTCCTTTTCTTCATACTCCGGATCATTCCAGGCATCCGCGATCGAGATCGCACGCTTGGCGAGCGCGACCCGACCGATCAGCGTGCCTCGACCGGCTCTGATCTCTACCGTTTGCTCGTGCTGGAGATATGCCGGACTAACGGTCATTTTACTCGCGGCGTATCGATAGACGTCACCGTCGCGCCGGAATATTTGCGATTGATCAGCACCACAAAGACGAGCCGCGGTTGAGATCAACGTGTCAAGGACCGTATCAAGGTCGAACACGGAGCGACTGATGGCTCGAAGCACGTCGGCTGTCGCAGTCTGCTGCTGCAGCGTTTCGCTCAATTCGATGGTTCGTAACTCAACCTTGTTCTCCAGGTCGGTATAGGATTCGTGAAGTCGGCTACCCATGTCGTTGAACTGGTCAGCCAGAGCCTCGAGTTCATCGCCGGTCTTGATCGAGATGCGCTGACCGAAATCGCCACCGCCGATGCGCGCTGCGCCGGCGCGCAACGCCTGGATCGGGCCGACCATGCGCCTGGCCAGGAATATTCCCGCCAGCACAGCGAAGAGCGATGCCGCCGTCAGCACGACGGCGAGGCGCTTTAGCGCGGCATGGAGCGAGGCGTAAGCTTCCTCCACCGGCAATTCGACAAACATCGTCCAGCCGAGCGGCGCGATCGGCGCAGACGCCGTCAGTACCTTCTGGCCCTGGATATTTTCCGTGTCCTCCAGCGCTTCCAGGTTGGTCCCGGCGTTTCCGACTCGTGCCGCTTGCACCTGCATCAGCCCGGACATATCGGTATTGCGCAGTACCAGGCTGATATCCGGGTGGGCGATCAGGCGCCCCTGTGCGTCTACGACATAGGCATGCCCGTGCTCGCCAACCTTGATCTGCGACACCACGTCCCAGATCAGCTTGAGATTGACCTCGGCGATGCTGACGCCGGCATCCTTGCGGGTGCCGGCCAACGACAGCGTCATGTAGGGCTCCGACTCCCGGCGGAAATAGACCGGTCCGTAGTAGACCTTGTGAGCGACGGCTTCGGTGAATTTCGGATCATGCGAGAGGTCCAGTCCGCTGTCCACCACATCCATGGCGAGCCGGGACACCCGTAACCGTTCCTTACCCGTGGAATCGACCTGCGCGAGTTCGGTGATGGCCGGCACCTGGCGCAGCAGCCGCAGGGCATCGAAGCGGCGCTGTTCGATCGAGCCCGCGGACCATGGCAATTGGGTCGTCCAGCCAAGCTGGCTTTCAATTTCCTTGATGAACTGGCCGATTTTGGCGGCCGCGGCCTCGGCCTGCTCGTGCTGAATCCGTATCAGCGCCGCTTTATGCTCGCGATAGTAGAAAAAGACCTCGAAGATCCCGTTGGACAGCAGCGCGGCGCCCACCACGGCGACAAACAGCGCGACATATTTGATAAACAGGCGGCTGCGGATTTTGGTGCCAGATGGTTTCGTCTCCGCAAGCGGGTCCGTCGCCGGAGAAGCTCCTGCCAGCGCCTGCCCTTCGGGCGCGTCGGGGTGGAGGGAAATGCTCATCCAGCCCAAGTTAGCAAGAACGCCAGGGCTTGTCTCTTGCCGCAGTGCGGAATGATCGCTCGGCCGCCTCCCGAAGGCGCCAAAAGCTGACGCACGCATCGCCGCACGGATGCCTATTCAATCACCTCGTCGGCACTGGCGAGCAGTGTCTGCGGCAGAACCACTCCAATTCTCTGCGCCGCTTTGGTATCGCGGATTTGGGGGGTGGTCTCGCCAAGCGGTGCGTTCGTTGTTTACGATCCCAAGAGTCGTATCGGATGAGTCGTATCGGTTGAACCTTCGGCATCGGAGACCGCCATGGGGCTAAAACAATATGCCGCTGCGCCCATGGCGGCTCTTGCGCTCGGACTTTTCCTTGCGCCGACAGTTTGCATCGCCGTCGATGCGATCATCAATACGGCCGCCTCGCTGGTCTCACCCGCGATCGGCCATCTCAGCTTGGTGTCGCCTGCAAAAGGTGAACCAGGCGCACTGACGAAGAAGCAATCGGATGCGCTCGATGCGTACAATCATGCCGTAAGGGATTTTGAACAGGTCCTGAGCCAGCGGCGCGCGCAGATCAATTCGAACCAACCGTTGCCGAATTTGCCGGGACAGGCACTCTACCTTGCGCGCATCAACATGATGAGCACCTATAAAGACCTCACCGACGCCCTTCCCTCCAAAATCGGTGGACCCAATAAATTCGGGATTCCTCCGGCATATTTCGACGCTCAAAAACAACCGCTGATCGATGAGTACCGGGCGCTTTTCGATGTGATGGAGGCGCCGCCCGCCAATGCTCAGAAATCAGCGACGCCATTCAAGGACGTTGTCGATCTGGCGGTGGCCATTGCGCGAGCCAAGGGACTCGATGCCGCGAACGCCGAAGCGGCTGGTCGTATCAGCCTGGGGCTGTTCTTTGCCGAGACAAACGGCAATCAAAATGTGGGGAATGGGCGCTCGAACACCTACAAGGGAAGTTTCCAAACGGGGCCGTCCGAAGATCAGAATGGGCGAAGAAAATGGGCGGCAATAAAACCGGAGATCGCCGCCTTTGATCCAGCCTTGAACCTGCGCGACGACAAGGAAGAGGCTCGGGCTGGGAACCTCGATCATCGGTACAACCACTGGACCGCCGTGCGAGATGCGCTGATGGGTGAACACGCGGATCTTTTTCCGCAAGTCAGAGCGATCGTCAAAACCCTGCCAAGCCCCATCGACCAAATGAAGCTCTTTGAGCTGATCCAGATCGTTCCCAGTCCGATCAGGTCCGCACTCAAGTCAGGCGACCTGCTCAATTATCGAATTTCCGAGCCGAGGATCATGGGATATCTGCGGAACAACAGCATCTTCGCCTTTGGACAGGCTGACCGGGCAAGAACATCGGCGACCGTTCGCGAAATTCTTGATGCGATGTGGCTCTACAATAGCAAATTCGAACGGGCGCTTGCCAAATTCGACGAGATCAAGCCGCGGTAGAACGGCCGGATCGCGGAGGCAGCCGCATCATTCTGAATGATTTCAAGTTCACCTCGTCCAAATCGAGCTCGCGCTATATTTAAGGTAACTCATGGTTCCGAATCCCTGTTAATGTCGACTTGTTCGGTCATGGAGCGCGAACAGATCACTCTTGGGGAAAGCAGGGATTGCTGTCGTCAGGAAGAAAATTCATCGGGTCAGGCTCGACCGTTTGGCGCCGCCGCGCTGCCATCATCGCCGCGACGTCCGCGCTGGTGCTTCTGCCGATCGTGGCCAGCGATGCCGGCTGGCTGTCCGATGTCTTCAAAAGCTCGTCAAAGCATGGCAAATCGCCAAAGCACGCCGCCTCGTCAAAGCCAGCCACCTCGCCAAAGTCAACCTTGGCGAAACATGTCGCCTCCCCAAAGCACCGCACCGTAAAGCTTGCCGCCCTGGGGCCGGTCGCCCTGAAGCCTTCCGCTTTGGAGCCGGCCGCAACCATGTGCGATCGCTCGAAATTTCGGATCGTTCTGGATGTCGGACATACCGCCGTATCGGAAGGCGCGACCAGCGCCCGCAACGTCGCCGAGTTCGTCTTCAATCTGCGCCTTGCGCGGCGGATCGAGGAGAAATTGAAGTCCGAAGGCTTTGCTGAAACCAGGTTGCTCGTGACTGCGGGCAAGGCCAGGCCCAGCCTAGTCAGGCGTGTCGCCGCGGCCAACGATCTGCACGCCAATCTCTTGCTGTCGATCCACCACAACTCCGTGCCCAACACCTTGCTTGAGGACTGGGAATTCGAGGGCAAGAAAAGTCATTTCAGCGACCGCTTCAGCGGTTATTCCGTGTTCGTCTCCCGCCGCAATCCGGACTTCAAGACCAGCCTCGCCTTCGCCGAACTCGTCGGCAAGGAAATGAAGGCCCAAGGCCTGCCCTACGCCGAGCAATATACTCAAGCCATCATGGGCCATTACCGGCACCCGCTGCTGAACAAGGAAACCGGGGTCTATGGCTACGATGAGCTCGTCGTGCTGAGAACGACCCGGATGCCCGCTGTCCTGCTCGAGGCGGGCTCGATCATCAACCGGGACGAAGAGCTCAAGATGGGCTCGCCGGAACGTCAGGGTATCATCAGCACTGCGGTCGCTGCGGCGGTGCAGGAATTCTGTCAACCTTTCCTCGGTCCGCCCTGATGGCGTGGGCCGGCCTTGCCTTGATCATCCTGATGCTGCCTGCTCAGGCTTTGGCGAGCTCCGCGTTGCCCAGGGGTTTGGCTTATTTGCGCGAGATAGATCCCACTATCGTTCAGGACATTCGCTACGCAGGATCTCATAACTTTGTCGGCCGACCGATAAGGGGCTACCTCGCCGCGGAATGTATCCTCAGCGCGCCGGCCGCAAATGCCCTGGAAACCGTGCAGAGGAAGTTGGCCGAGAACAAACTCTCGCTTATCGTGTGGGATTGCTATCGGCCGAAGCGGGCCGTCGAGGATTTTCTTCAATGGAGCAGAGATCCAACTCACTCCGAAACGAAAGCCGAATTCTATCCACGCACCGATAAGGAAAGGCTGTTCGACCTGGGGTATCTCGCCAAACGATCCGCTCACTCACGGGGGAGCACGGTGGATCTCGGTATAGTGCCAACCGGCTTTTCATCGGCGCCCCCGCCCGATCCCTCGCAATCCCCCGGGGCATGCACCTCTCCAAAAGGCGAAAAATTCGAGGATGGAACGATCGATTTCGGCACCGGCTACGACTGTCTGGACGTGCTTTCAAATACATCAAGCCCTCTTGTCGGCCCCGCAGCGCTACGCAACCGCCAAACGCTGAGATCCCTGATGAAAGCAGCAGGCTTTCGTCCCTATGCCAGGGAGTGGTGGCACTTCGAACTGATCAATGAGCCATTTAACCGTGCCGGGTTTGACTTTGAGGTCTCGGCCTCGCCATCGTCGGATGACAGGCGCTAGCATTGGGGCGGTCAACGGCCCCTTGCGTCATCCACCCCTATGCGAAACACTGTTCGCGATAAAGGACCACGAGACAATTTAACATTCCATCGGAGCCGAACATGTCTATGAGCCGAGCAACCGGACTATACGTTCTCCTGCTTTGCAGCTTGCTCCTGCTAACTTCGCGGGCGCACGCTTTCGAGTTGACCGGAGCCTGGGCGACGAGCGCTGACCAGTGCAATAAAGTCTTTGTAAAAAAAGGCGATAAAATCAGCTTTACTCAATTTTCCGAGGAGTTTGGCGGCGGCTTTGTCGCGGATGGAAATGAAGTCCGAAGCAAAGCTGCCCGATGCACCATCAAGTCGAGGAAGGAAACGGGCGATATCATCGATTTTCAGGCCGCATGCTCCTCGGAAATCATGGCGACAAGCATGAATTTGCGTCTGAAAATCCTCGACGCCAACACCGTATACCGCATTTTCACGGATCCGAATCTGGCCGGAATGGAGCTTACCTTCTACCGTTGCGCGATGTAACTGCTCTCGCGACGGCAGCCCGCTCATCAGTGATGGCTGCAGGAGTGCAGCCATCACTGGTTTTGTGGTTCAGTCGCCGTGCGCTTTAGATGCCGAGATAGCCTGTTCGACCATGGCTTTTAGATCACCTATGTTGAAGTTGGCTCCGGCCTGCATCGGCGGATACTCGATGAAGCTGGGAACATTCTGGGCAATGACCTGGCCGGGGTTTGATCATAACCGTCATGTTCGGCGGCGCCACCACCGAGGCGTTCCGTGCTGTCAGCTGTTCCAATTCCATTTTCAAGGTGGTTGAATAAAGCCCGTTCACAATCATGACGGTCGTTGCAACCTGCGGGCTGCAGAATAGGCGACCTGCGCCAACTTCACGCTGAAGTTATGCCGCTTCGGCCTATAATATTATCGGCAGACGCGAACACCGTCGACGATGCGACACCCCACAGCGGGCGCAACGACGACGGGTCGCACAACTGGCGCAACGACTGGTCTGCGCACCGCAACGGCACCATTTGGTCCGGCGCACCCCGCCCGAACTACACCAGCGGCGCAGACGACCGCATTGGCGTCAGTCGTTGCGATGGTGATCGTGGCAGCGAAGATGACGACAGAGGATGCAAGGATCAGAAACGAACGCATGATCGGCTCCTTTGAACAATGGACAACCCTACTCTCGTTGCAATCGTCCGGACACTTTTCCAAACTCGCGGAGATGACACCGCGTCAGGTCGACCAGCAGAAGGGGAACTTTTCTGAGGTTGCTCTTGCCGTTAGCCTCCGAAGCGGTAATTCAAGCCTGCCCGCACCATATTTTCTTTCAGGGTATTGGCCGCGCCCGCTCCTACCCACAGATATTCAACCTTGGTGCTCAGATTCTGGGTCAAGCCGTATTCAATACCGGCGCCAGCAGCGAGGCCCGCATGCCAGTCGGTTTTAGATGTGCAGGCTACAACGCCGGTGTTGCAGGCAAAACCAACAGTCTGGCCAAAGCTGGAAACGTCGTTCGTCAAGGCAATGCCGACCGTTCCGTAGAGAAGCCAGTTATCTTGCGCGTATCCAATCCGGGTCCGAAGCGTGTCTATGACGGAAACATTTGATGAGATCGTCGCGGTCCCCTGGAGAACACCAAGCTTGACCACAGAACCGGTTCCCGAGCCGCTCATGCTGGTCCAGTCGATATCACCCTCGAGACCCATAACGACATGGCCACTTTGAATTTGTGCGCCAAACGTGCCGCCCGCCATCCCACCGCTCAAGGTATAATTGAAGGCAGCGAAATCATTCGAAAACAGTCCCAACGGATCCTGCTTGCCGGATCCATATCCGGCATTGGCGCCCACGTAGATGCCGGTCCAGTTGTAGACCGGCGCCACAACGGGCGCGCTCTGGTACGCCTGCATGGGGGCGATATCCGCCGCGTTGGCGGCGGTGGCGCCAACGGCGGCCCACGCGCCCAACAATGTAGTCGCGCACCCTAGTTTCAGCGCAGCCAGTCCTGATTTTTTTGTCATTGAAACGGTCCCCGATCTAGTAGTGACGATCAAACATTTTTAGTTCGTTTGAACTCTATATCGCGGTCCGCATGCGAGACACCTGTGGTTTGATGCATAGAGCGTAAAGAATTTGTCAGTGACAAAATGGATACGAGGTACGACGAAAGCTGTCCAATTTCTACGAAATATCGGAGATTATCTTCGAAATATTGGAGGTCTATGAGAATTCAGAGGCGCTAGAGCAAAAGACGGTCGGCGTCTTTTATCGTGGGGAAGGCGAGACACTTCGGTGAAGCGACAAGACGTCCACGCCCTCTTCCCGCTCGACCGTATCGACACGAACCACCGGCGCCTCGCTGGAGAGCTCGATAGCCGCCACAATCGCATTGAGCTTGGCCATATCCAGATTGCGTTCGAATTGTTCACGAGATTGCCAATCCTCGACGAGCAATAATGACTTCCGCTTGTCCAGATCCGAATAAAGGCGGGCATCCAGACAGCCCGGGGCAGACCCGCGTCGGTCCAAGTATGGACCCAAGAGTGCGCAGGAGCGCGGTTCGTCGATCATCAGGAGCCACGATCTGTATCGAGAAAACGATCAAGATTCATGTCTTTCGGTCGTCGGCCGCGGAGAGTGAATTAAGCCTATCGTTGTCGATTGTTGCTCGTCTCGCAAGAAGCGGGCCAACACCGCGGACGCGACGTGTGATGAGAAACATTCAACAGATCAATAGGGTAATCAAGAATTGCCGCCAATCATTGCACGACCGGTATGACCCAATTCTACGAAACTTCGGAGAACCTCCGAAAATTCGGAGGTCAGCGCCTGGGTGCAAGCCCGAGCTTCTTGATACGGGATTCAAGTGTTGTTGGCTTGATATCAAGAAGTGCCGCAGCCCCGTTGGATCCGCGAATACGCCAATTGCATTGTTCGACCGCCTGCAGAATGATGGCGCGCTCGGCTTCATCGAGTGAACCTGCGGTCGCCTGTACGGCGACCGGACGCAGTGTGGTATGACCGAGCTTGATGTGAAGCCTAGGGCCGTGTTCAAGGATCATCGCGCGCTCGATCACATTTCTAAGCTCTCGGACATTGCCGGGCCAGTGATATTCCTGAAGCGCGGCCATCGCTTCATCGGCGATCTCTTCGATCCGCTTGCCCATCGAATTGCAGAATTCCTTCACAAAGATCCATGTCAGCATTGGAATGTCTTCGCGCCGCTCGCGCAGCGGGGGTACTTCAATCGGAAACACATCAAGCCGATAAAAAAGATCCTCACGAAACTTTCCTTCTTTGACTGCTTGCGCGAGGTCCCGATTGGTCGCTGCTATCACACGCGCATCGACCCTTATCGTTTTCGTGCCTCCTAAACGCTCAAATTCGCCTTCCTGAAGCACGCGAAGCAGCTTTGGCTGCAGTTCGAGTGGCAACTCACCGACCTCGTCGAGAAAAATGGTTGAACCGTCCGCAATTTCAAAGCGGCCGGGCTGCCGTGCCAGCGCTCCCGTAAAAGCGCCCTTCTCCCGACCGAACAGTTCGGATTCGATCAGGCTAGCCGGAAGCGCCGCGCAGTTGACCTTGATTATCGGCCGATCTTTTCGTGGTGCTTGCGTCGTGAATTGCCTGCGCCAACAACTTCCTTGCCGCTTCCGGTCTCTCCGAGCAATAAAACCGTCGAACTGGTTTGCGCCACTTGCGCGATTTCTTCGATTACGGATAGAAAGCGCGGCGAGTGACTTGCGAGGCCCAGCGGTGGTCTGATCTGCGCGACGTGCTGAAGATAACTGTTCTCGCGCTCAAGCCGTTCTTTCAAGACCTTGATTTCCGCCATGGCCGCCAAGAGCTTCTCCTGCTCTCGCTTTCTTACGATGGCCTGGGCAAACACTTCGCCCACCAGCTTCAGTCGCGTGGTCCAATCATCCGGCCAGGTGCGGCTTTCACGGTAAGCTGAGAAGGCAATAGCTCCAACAATACGGCCGCCAATCCGAAGCGGAATAGCGAGGTGCGAAACCAAACCTGTTCGTCGACAATATTCAGCCTCGGCTGCGGCTTCCGGCGGAAGGTCAACCGCAGCATTTTGGGTTACGACGGTTTCTCCGGCCTGAAGTTGACCAAGAAACCATTTAAGTTGCCCGGGAAGTTGGCCCAATGGGGTCGGCTCAAATCCCTCTACAGCGGTCGACGACAGAACGACAAGCGACCCATCCTCTTGGAATTCGCCAAAAGTAGCGCGATCGAACTCAAGGAATTGCCGAAGTATGGTTTGCGCAACCTGAATTTCGAACTCGACTTTTTCGATGGGCACATTCGCAAATCGTGCGGACAGATCTGCGAGCATACGTTCGAAAGCCAGAAGCTCTTCGACCGATGCGCCGTTCAGCGCGGCCTCGCGAATTGCTCCCCGTCGGGAAGCACGTAAGCTTGTACTTATCTCCAACACACGCATCGGCTGCTCCAGTACTCAAGGAGGCGCTGCAATGCGGCTTTTCCAATCTTTGAAAGGCGACCTTGCGCGAGGTACCGTCGGATATCCGAGACTACTGGATTGCAGTTGAGATACAATAAATAATGTATGGAAGCCCAAAAACTCGGAGATTTTCTCCGAGATCCCGCACGGAAATCTCAGAGAGCACGACGTTGGACAGTCAGCTACTTTCTTCGAAAAGCGACCGGGCTAACCAGTGAAACGACACAGGCATGCGCGAATACAACTTTTCCGCGATGCAAGCTGCCAATTCAACGGCGACGCGCTCCGAATGCCTCGGCCAATCTGACCGCAGGCAATCGGGTCGAGACCGTCACAGCAATCGGCTATGCACGGACCGGTGAGTTCGCTGAACAAGTTCGGGGGCATTTGCTACGCCCGAGAGATCCGCCGCGCCACAATCACGTCGCGCCAGCCGATTGGACTCGCCCGCTCCTGCTAGATCCAGCGCATTACATGCAACGCCCGTAGGCGGGATAGAAAGCCATGCCGTAGGGGCACACGGGCGGCGCCACGACTACAGGCGCCACGTAGCCATACGGCACGCCATTGCGCACGCAGTAGCCGTAGGGACCGCGATGAAAGCCGAGGCCACAAAAGCCACGCACCGGCACCATCTCGGGAGCCGCCACCGGTAAGCGTGCAGGCGATGCAGGCAAGGCCTGGACCTCAAACGAGAACATCGAGGCCACGAGGCCAGAGGCCAGAATTAGAGCTATCTTTGACATTAATTATTTCCTTTTCATGACGCGATAATCACGGCACACGAAATTCCGGGCTGACGCCGCTCACGCGCTGTCGTTGCCACATCGCAAAAAACGGGCCAATGTCCAAAGAGGCTGCCCGTTCAAAAAAATCCCAAAAAGTCAACGAACTGAACAAACAAGCTTGAATAAACAAACAGTCAGCCCTCCGGAATATCGGAGATACTCCGAAATTTCGGAGGCGTCGCCTCTCGCTTCGACAGCGTAACCGGAATGGCGTTCACACCAGCTAAGGATCAGGTGATAGCATAAGGTCCACGTATTGCGGACGGCCTCACGCGACCAGCTGCCACGGTGCCATCAATCCCTCTTGGTGCGATAGTTGTTGTCTGAGTCTTGTCTCGCGGCGCGGTCCACGAAAGACAGACACGATCGGCATTCGTCCAGTTCTGCTCCGAGCATGGAAGCGGCAACGGCTCCGGGATAGGTGCCACGACAGGTCGGCCCTGCAAAGTGGCAACGTGCGAGGGCGGCGCCAAAACGCTTGAAGCAAATATCGCGACGACGGCAAACGAAAGGGCCAACTTCCGGGGCAAAGCCATTTTATCTACTCACTGTTTGATTTGTTTTGAGCACCCTGACGCGCCTTTCCGGCGCGTTGTTGCGCTATCCATACCCGGCGACGGTTTCAGAACGGTTGCGTCAAGCATCCAAAACGGTTTCGTCAGGAGCAGAATTAATTCATCACAAAACGGCAGCGGCAACCGATCGCGGCTTCGAGTTGATTTTGTGCAAGGCGGTCACAGGCCGGTCACGCGAAAATCCCTCGCTGCATGAAAAGCATCAAAAAACGCGCTCTGACGGCGCGGTCACGCGGCTGGTCGCGAAGAATTCAGCCGGCACGCCAACCCGTGGCTGACAGCCGACGTTACTCCAGACCTCCAGCCACTCGCGGCTGATCGCGGAATTTGCTGCGAGCTCCGCCGGGGTACCCTGAAAAACGATCCGGCCGTGGCCCACGACATAAAGCCGCGCAGATCTTCAGTGCGACCGCCAATCTCTGTTCGACCGGGAGGATAGCAACCCAGCGCCGGGCGATCTCCTCCACCTCAGGCAGCGCGGGAGAAGCATGCAGATGACCGAGAACGGCAAGACGGCTACGCATATTGCCGACGTCGCGCGTCTGCGCGCAACGGCGGCCTCAAATCCAGATCATGCCATTCAATGGCCGGCGCCCGGTAAACCCGGTGGACTTGGCCAATCCGATCGCACGTTATTCGGGTTATTTCGATCGAATAAATCTTGCCTTAAAATAACGCCGTTCCCGCGGGTATCAATTGATGGTGGGCCCCTCCGAACATCAGGGTTCGACAGCTCAACTGGGACGGGCCGCACCACACAACCGGCAGGATATTCAACGTATCGGCAATAAATCACAGCACCGGCTTTTTCAGTGCTTGCCGCAACGACCCCACCTATCAGCAGCGCCGACAATGCGATTGATAGTTTCATTTCGGCCTCCTTTTTCTGATCGCATCAGCGATCTGCAGTCATGCAGATCAATAGCGTAGCCTGCACAGGGCTTGAGTGGCAAGGTCATGACCCCGAACTACGCGGGCAAACGTTTCGATATAAATCGCCTGCTGGTAGAGTGTGACAAATGGTTCGCTCACGTCAATTCCGCCACTAGGTCGCCGCGCGGGTCGCACGTGCTTTTCGACTAGCGACCTCCGCGGGACAACGGGCGCGATTGATGCTGCCTACCGGCCTGCAGTCGGGTGTGGAGTTGCCAGTGACGTCGAAATAGACCGCCTCGCTGGCTTCAGAAGACAATTGTGAGTTCTTTAGGAGAGTGAGCCTCGCAACGCAGTGGAACGGCGCCTCGGCTTCGTTCCAGGCGACGCTGGCGTTTTCGATCCAGAAACCGGCATCGCGCACCTTGCCCCAATATTTCATCCTGGCGGTGTCCAGAAACTGAACGCCGAAATCGAACCAGCTCATCTGAGCATCTTCTTTGAGGTGTCGGACCAATTCGGCCTGCAGGCCCTTCGGATTACTCCTTTCCAAGGGACGCGCTGAGTTGGCCGGAGACGGCGTTGCAGAAAATTTCACGACGTCATCGGGCCCGTGACCAAACGGAACAGTGCTCCAATAGCGCAGTCGCTGATAAGGCTTGATTTTCTGCCGGGCCTGCCATTCCGCTAACGCCAGGGTTCGCACTACTTTCAACTTGTCCTTAAATGGCAGCGACCAAAGGCCGGCAGCTGGGCTTGCTGCCGTCAATACCTTCATGGTCGCCAGAAACGCAGGCGAGTCGTTGATCGGCAAGGTCGTGGCATTCTGCATCGAGAAATCCTGCCGGGAGGAAGCGCCGGCGGCCAATGTACCCTCTCGCGTGAGATCGACGGAAAACGACAACGACCTTACATCTGGCTTGAAGTCGGAATTTATGTTTAAGTCCGCATTCGCAAACCGAACGACCGCAGGATATAAACCGGGTTTCGCGAAAATGCCCTTTGCGAGCCGTGCCGCGAGTTCGGGGGTTCGTTTGGCGGCCACGTCAAATATTTCGAATTGAGCCCGCACACAGACGCCGCTTGCATGGGTGCCGCGGCAGAGCGACCGATGTTGCGCCGTTGCCGCATTCTTCTGCATCAAGAGGGATTTAACGGCGATCTCGTCGATATCTGCTTTTTCTCGAGCGGGGCACCGCTCGGCGTCGCTCTCGGTCACTCCGAACCATCTGGTCAAGGCCATCATCGGAAAAATCCTGCAGCGGATTGCGGCATCAGCCTGATCCCAGACCGGCGATGAACTTGATCGCCGTAATACTTGGCAGAAAGCAGTACGCCGCAGCGCGTGTCGCGACGAAACTTGAAAACCCCGCGACCTTGATCGGAGGCTCACCATTGGCCTGAGGAATAACAAAGATGCTTTCAGCCGGATCCTGGGTCCCGATCATCGGATCCCTTGACTTTGGGTTGAGCCTCACCGATCCGGCAAACTCGCTGTCATTGACCCAATGCCCAAGCACGAATTCGTACTGGTTCTCAATGCTCGAATTGATGAAATAACCGAGCAGCCCGCGCTCGATTCCGTCATAGGGCAGGCTTGGATCATAGGCCGGCCCGTACGGCAGGCCGCGCCGGATCAGCCGGTGAGTGTTGTTGCTGCCGCCGGGCTGGCCCTGGCCCGTTACCGGCTGGCCACGCGGGTTGATACGGCGCATATGCGCACCTACGGGGCAGCGGAAGCCCTTGGGATCGCCCGAGCCGTCCGCATTCACGTATTCGAAATTATTATATTGCTCGGGAGGAAGCCCTCCTGCCGGGCTATCACTCTCCGGAGACAATGCCAGTGGCACGCCGTTGCGCCAACGCCCGCAGATTTTGGCGGCGAGCAATTCGGGATTGATCCTGTTCTGGTTCGACTGAAGAAAATTTTCAAACCCGACAACATCCGTCCTGATCATCTTGAAAACAGCGAAGCTGCCGTTCAAACCCAATTCCCTGGGCTCCGGTACCAGATAATTCTCGGCGTCGTCCCGCAATACAAAAAGCCAGGGGTCGCAGGGCTGCTGATGATCCAGCGGATATCGTTCGGGGCCACCGCGAATCGTAGTCATGCTGATGCCGTCGGTATAGCCAAAGTGAACCTTGAACGTCGGGACCGGTTCGCCGTCCTTCATTTCCATCAAGGCCATGCCGTCCGCACGCCAGATTTCCCGGAACGCGCCGCCTTCGGCAAACAGCGCGCAAAGACGAGCGCTATAGGCTGCCATCGCCTCGGGACTGAGCGCGTGCAAGGTCATCAGGACGTGATCGCTTCCGGCGCCGAAGCCACCGATCCAGTGCTGCGGGTCGCTGTCACCGGTGTCGCCCACCAGTTTCGCCCGTTCGGCGGCGCCGGCGAGGAATGCACCGAACGACTTGAACGACAGCGATGGGACGCGATCCCTGATCTCCAACGCGACCAGCCCGGGCCACGTAAAACCTACGTTCAGGCAATAGTCAGGCTTGCGACGAGGAACGTCGTTGGGATTGTCTTGAAGTCCCGGCGCGAACCCGACATGCCAGTCTTCAGCGGTCGTAATCTGAGGCGCATCCGCTTCATCGCCGCTGACGAGCCGTCCGAGCAATTTGCGAGCTTCGGCGGGTGAATTCACCGTCAGCAGGAAATGCCGCACCATCGGCATTCTATAGCCGCGCAGGATGAACCCCTGGATATCGGCGAGATCCAATGTGGACTGGGCATCGGCGCGCGCGGCCGTGTTGCGTCCAAACAACCGGCTGAAGAGTCCGCCGCTCTCTTTCGTTGCCGGCGAGGCTCTATTGTCAGCTTGACTCACCGCATCGTTCCTGTTCCGCATTCACTCACAACTGGGGTCCATGCTTGCTACCCGGCGGCGGCAGACGGCGACTTGCTATCGGCGATCAGGGCATGAATGTCCTGAACCGACAGTCCCGGATAGGCCTGGTAGAAGCCGATCGGGACGCGATTTGCACCGGCCGCAAAATCGATAAATTCCTGCAGGTGCTTCCGGCATGGTGACGGCGGCGGGTTCTTGGTGAATTTGAAGATCAGATCGAAGACCTCTCCGATATTTTTGGTGAAGTCAGCGATGTATTTGTCAAACGAGCCGTCATAGACGGTAAAGAAACCGATCTGATTGTCTTCAAGCGGAACGAATTGAGCGAAGTGAGGCGTGCCGACTTTATCGAGATCCTTTGTCGTGCCTTTGCCCCGCGCGCGCAGGATCAGTTGCACCGCGATAAAGTGGAGATACGACTTGATGGGCAGGATCACCAGAAACGGATGCAGCTCGCCGACGCCACTGACGTCCGCAGCAGCAGCCAAGGCCTTGACCTCTCTAGCCGTTACGCTCGGATAGGCCGTGTAGAGATTTACCGCAGTGATCAGATGCGCCCTCATCCATTTGACGAAAGCGTCCGCGTTGGCGGCGACGGGCGTGGGCGGCGGACCATCGATATACTGGAAGACGGCGTCGAAAACCGGTCCCGCGCGCCCGGCGAGATCAGCCATGAGCTTATCGAATTCTCCATCGAAGTCGCCGAGAAACAGCAGGGTCTTTTCGCTCAGCACCGTGAACCGCGAGTAATGAACCGTGCCAATGGCATCGTTGGCCGCAAACAGGTTTGGCATCAGCGGCGAAAGTTGCTCAGCCACCAGCTTTGCTGCCGCCGGCGATTTCAAGGGAAGGCTCAGCGTGAAGTGGTTCTGGCTCATTCGAACAGCCCTCTCGCCGTTTATGGGATCATACCACAGTCGAACATCTTGTTCAGAACCGGCGCGGCGATCTTGTTGATAAAGAAAATTCGGGCCTGCGAGTTGTTGCGGAGAAACTCGATGGCTTCTTTCTCCTTCTCGGTAGGCGGGGGCTTTGGCGCTTTCAGCTCTTCGCAAGTTGCCGTCTGGTATTTCTTGATCACCTTGTCGGCCGCGGCATCCAGCAACATGCCCTGAGCGGATGCGACGCCGGCGCCAATCAAGGCTAGGAATCCCGCGACTGCGGCAAGAAGTTTGTTCACGTCAGGTCTCCTTTTCAAGCGCCATAGACGACGGGCCACGAGACTCACGGAATCAAGCTGCATTCAAACATCTTGTTTAGCACGGGCGCGGCGATCTTGTTGACAAACGCCACACGCGCTTTTGGATCCTCCCGCAATAGATCCAGAGCTATTTTCTCTTTCTCGGACGGTGGCTCGGCCTTCTGCGCCTTCAACTGATCGCAGGTAGCTACCTGGTACTTTGCGATCACCTTGTCAGCCGCGGCGTCTACAAGCACGCCTTGGGCCGCCACGGCGCCAGCAACAATCAGGGTAAGAACAAAAACCGTCATACCGATTGAGTTTTTCACGCTGCGCTCCTCATCGTTGGTTCTTTTGGCGCTATCGAAGCATCTGACGGTGATTTGGTAGCGCCGGACATCGGCCCCATCCTTCGTTAAAACGCTTGTGATGTGTCTCAGTCCCCAGCCTTGTTTAGAGCGTGCTGAATGGTCTGATTTTCATCGCTCGTCAGTTTTGTCGGGCCGAGGTTGAAAGTCAGCTTGTCGATTGTACCGTTGAAAGCGAAAGGCACCAGGTAGTCCTGGTCGTTTACACCGGTGCGAGTGTCGATCCCGACATCGAAGCTCTCGTTTGGTGGAAAAATGAACGGAACTGTTTTGGGCATCTGCAGTGTTCGGACCTCATTGCCATCCACCTTGAGTACTCCGGTGGCGCCCTTCGCGATCCCCGGACCGTCATATTTGAGGGCAAACACAATGGTGTGCTTACCCGCTGTGAGCGGTGGTTCGTCGCCCTCCCAACGAGCCGTCAGTAGCGTGATCAGATTGTAGGTGAACACCGGCTTACCCTTGAGAAGGTACAGCGCATAGCCGCCGAAGCGCCCCCCTTCGGTGACAAGCATGCCGTCGCCGCCACCCTCTGGGACATCGACCTCAGCGGTAATGCTAAAGGACCTGTTCAAGATATTCGGAGCATTGCCGTCTGGAATTCCCGAGTTTACGCCCGCATAGCTAAACACGCTCTTGCCCGCGGTCGTACTGGGCCGCGGCGTGATGGCTCGTGGAAACCCCCTGTTGTCCAGAGGAAAGACGTTGTACTTCGCCGCTTCCTGCGCGAACAGCGTCTGCATCTGTTTCAGCTTGTCGGGCATTTTGGCCGCGAGATCGTCAGCCTGCGAATAATCTTCCTTGAGGTTGTACAGCTCCCATTTATAGGTGTCGACCGACGGAAGGGTCGCACCCATCAGCCAGGGCGCTACCGGCGGCACCGTGTTGGCGTACCAACCATCGCTATAAATCCCGCGGTTGCTGACCATTTCGAAGTATTGGGTCTTGCGGGTCGAGGGCGCGTTCGCGTTCGCCTTGTCGAAAGTATACATCATGCTCACGCCTTCGATCGGCTTTTGCTTGATGCCGTTGACAGTTTCCGGCGCGTGGACGCCGGTGGCCTCTAGAATTGTCGGTACGATGTCTATCATGTGATGAAATTGCGTGCGAATACCGCCAACGTCCTTGATATGGTTCGGCCAAGAGATAGCCATGCCCTGCCGAGTGCCGCCAAAATGCGATGCTACCTGCTTGGTAAACTTGAAGGGTGTGTCGAAGGCCCAGGTCCAGCCGGCCGCCATATGCGGGTAGGTGGCTGATGAACCCCAGGCGTCATAAAACTTGAGCTGTTCGGAAACGGGCACGTCGAGGACACCATTGTACGCCGTGAACACGTTGGGAGTTCCGAGCGTCGAGCCTTCGGGGCTAGTCCCGTTGTCTCCGTCAATGTAGATGATCAGCGTATTATCGAGCTTGCCCATGTCCTCGACCGCCTGGATCACGCGGCCGATCTCATGGTCAGTATAGGCCGTGTAACCAGCGAACACCTCGGCTTGGCGAGCGAAGAGCTTTTTCTCGTCAGGTGAAAGCGTATCCCATTTTGCCAGATCATCGGGCCAAGGCGTCAACTTAGCATTCGCTGGAATGACGCCCAAGCGTTTCTGATTCGCGAATATTTGTTCGCGCATGGCATTCCAACCCATGTCGAATTTTCCCTTGAATTTATCACTCCACTCCTTGGTTGGTTGGTGCGGCGCGTGGCTGCCGCCCGGAACATAGTAGACAAAGAAGGGCTGATCGGGCGCTGCGGCATTGAGCCCTCTCATGTGTTTGATTGCCTCGTCCGCCATGTCGGTCGTGAGGTTGTAGTCAGGCTTGCCTATCCACGGAAAGATCTGCGTATGATCCTGAAACAGATACGGTGTCCACTGGTCGGTTTCGCCGCCCATGAAGCCATAGAAGTATTCGAAGCCCATCCCCGAGGGCCACTGATCGAAGGGTCCGGATAAACTCTGCTGGAAGCCCGGTGTGTTGTGGTTCTTGCCGAACCACGACGTGGCATAGCCGTTGTCTTTGAGGATCGTGCCGATTGTCGCGTTCTCTGGACCCAAGATCGAGTCATAACCGGGGAAACCTGTAGACAGTTCGGTGATGACACCGAAGCCCAGCGAGTGGTGATTGCGGCCCGTGATCAACGCAGCCCGAGTAGGCGCACAGAGCGCGGTAGAGCAGAACTCGGTGTAGCGCAGTCCCGTATTCGCAATTCGGTCCAATGCCGGTGTTGGGATCACACCTCCAAACGTACCGCTAACACCATACCCCTGATCATCGGTCATTATGAGCAGGATATTGGGCGCACCCTTCGGCGGCACCACACGCGGCGGCCACCATGGCATAGACTGCGTGGCGAGTTCCTTGATGATGCCGCCAAATTTCGGGGGAGACGGCGGGAGTTGTTTCCCGTTGAGGGTCGTCGTGGCGCTAGGCGAGCCCGGCGTGCCAGTGATCTGCTGAGCAATTGCTGTAGGTAGAGCGACAGAACTGAGAAGAAGACTTAACGGTAGCAGCGTCGTGAATTTATTCATCCTGCTTGTTCTCCAGTCTGGTACATGACCGCGCCTCATCGTCGCCTTGGGTACCATCGGTGAGAGGCATACCGATGACATCGAAAAACAAACAATAAGACCGCTGCGCATTCTGCCGGCGCTGGGACGCCTCACTCCGCAAGAACCGGGCCAAGATACCACGCGATCAACGCGTCGCTAAAAATGCTCGATTGATCAGCGACTAATATGAAATCGACACGCACGGCGCGTCCCGTGCCAGCAAGCTGCACTCCGAAAATTCGGGGCATCCTCCGAAATTTCGGAGTGCGCAGGTGAAATTGAAGCGGCCATCTTTGTTAGATCTGCAACGGTCAGTAAAAATAAGAGGCGGACTTGGCCAACTTGCAGAAATAAATCAAGGCCCGATACGCCGACAGCGAGTGATTAACGCTCAGTAAAGTCGGCGCGTAAAAAAGGGAAGGAGACGTTGCCTAGTTCTGCAACCCTGGAATGTCGAGCGGTGAGAATTTTTCCGAACGATGTCAAAATGGCACTTTCCCGACAGGCTCAATGCAGCGTCTGTTGGACGCTTCAGCGAACAACAAAGAAGTCGTACTCGATGAACCTGTTCGCTGGATCAAATGAAAGCTGCACCATTTTGCCGACGGCCTGCACACGGTTCAACCAGGCGTATTTTTCCGCGCCGGTCCGGAAAGTTGGAGCGACCACGAAATAAGCTGCATCGGCGTGTGTGATCAACCCGCCGGCCGCCATCTTGGCCGCACTCTGCTCGGAATGCGCGATGACGCCATTGTAGCTAATGAAAATCAGTTGCTCGTCGTCGGTCAGCATCGTTAAACGCACGTCGATACGCGTGGCCCCCGACGGTAGCGGTTGCAGCCAGTCGCCACCCGGCGCCACTACCGTGCCTTTAATATTCGGTCCATCTGCCCATCCTCCCCTCACGTTGACGATCCGGCTCCCAGTGTCGATGAGATGCGGCGGGGCGAGGTCCGCATGAACCGTCATCATGTATTCAAGTTCAATCTTCGCCGTCTGGGGCATCGCGTCCTCCGCTGGTGGCGGCGCATCAAAGCCGCGCGGCCATGCTCGCTCTGGTAACATGCCCGCCAAGGCTCCCGAAGCGTGACTCTTTGTCCTACCAATGTGAGTTGGGTGATGCCGTCAGCGACGCCTCATCGCTTCGGATCGGCCAAGGCAAAGCCGCGGGCGCGCGGTGCGATGACGGCTTTGTGCATGGTCAGGAAACCGCGCGACGGAGTTCAGCGGACATCGTTCGGAAATCCCGACAGGTTATTCCATCCAGGTGGCAGCGAACTGGCGGGCTTCGCCGGACGCACATCCGGTTCGGGGTTGCGAATGAGACCGACCTGGAGCATGGCACTCAACGCATCTTCCTGCCCCAGCTCTTCGGCAATCCGCCCTTGCTCCAGGCGAAGCACGGATGTCCCCGCGAACTGCATCTTTCGACCCGAAGCAGCGGGTATCGAACCCATGCGAAAGTCGCTGAAGGCTGCACCCGTGTGGGTGCCGCCGCCTTCCCATCGGCCCACAACGTAGTCGCCTTCCGCGATGAGAGTGCCAACACCGCGGAAATTCAAATCGGGAAAGGCATCGCGAAACTCCGTCATGAAATTCGTGACGGCCGCGCGCCCTTTCTTCGGCTCGTGCATCGGGTAGTGCACAAATATGTCTGTCGTGGCGAGTTCATCCACGATTTCCGGATTCCAGGGGTTACCCCAAAATTCCCTGAACCAGCGGGCTACGACGTCTTTGTTTTACTGTGACATCGGATCGTCTCCGTCTGCGCGTTGCCGGTTTCGCGAGAAACAAACCGGCTGCATCTCGATGCGCGCAGGTAGCAGTCCGGACATCCTCCCCGCCACCCGATTCCCGAGTTCGGAAAATCGCGCCCTCACGCGCATTGTTCAAGCGCGCGCGCTGATCAATTGGATCTCCCGCGCTTGAACGTGCCGATGCCGTTCTGATCGAAAAGTTCGATCGTGAGCGCCGTCACCTTGCCCGAGGCGTCCGTCGCGAAGGTTGCGGTCGAGATCGAGCCCTCGACCGCATTCTCGCTATGGGGCATGAAAGTGAACACAGGACCGTCGAGATGGGTGAAGGCGTATTCGATTTGCGCCGGACCCATTTTCAGCATCAAGCCGTCGCCCTGCCTGGCGACGACGGCGTCGCC
The DNA here is from genome assembly GCA_963725555.1 of uncultured Pseudomonadota bacterium. Lineage (GTDB taxonomy): Bacteria > Pseudomonadota > Alphaproteobacteria > Rhizobiales > Xanthobacteraceae > Bradyrhizobium. The sequence continues at coordinate 44,063 of CAVRYV010000011.1, forward strand.
ATAATAGTCGTTGGCGTAGCTGCCGATATAGGCCGCCAAGTCCAGCGCCGGGGCCGGGTTTGCGGGCGGTTGCTTGCCGACCCGTGAACCGAAGGGAGCGTTGGTCGGGGCAAGCAGGCGGCCATAGTCCACGAGCCAGTCGCGCGTCACCTTGCCGAACTGCACGAGATCGGCGAATTCCATGCCGAGCGCTTCGGCCGCGCCGACCGGCGAACCGTTGGTCAGGACCACGATGCCGACATGAACAGAGGGAATCAGTACGTAGTTGGTGCCGGCTCCGAGCGAAAAGGCGCCGGAGTGGCTAAGCACGACACGGCCTGAGGGCTGGGTGCTGACGCCGAACCCATAACCGTAGAGACCCGCACGCGCATCGGCCGCATAGGCCTCCGACGATACAATGTGCGGCGTGATCGCGGGCAGCAGAGCTTTACTGGCGACGATCTCGCGGCCTTCATACGAACCGCCGTTCAGCACCATCGCCATCCATCGCGCGAGGTCGCGGACATTCGAACTGACCCCACCGGCGGGAGCTTGCGCGTCGGGCCGGCGCTGATATTTCGGCTCGAATCCGCTGGCGGTCCGGGCATGGAGAACGGCACGGTTCTCGCGGGCTTCGTAGTCGGCATAGCGCGAACTGGTTGCCGTCATGCCGAGCGGCTTATAAAGCACCTCGTCCGAGAGCGTCGCCCAATCCTTGGCCGAAGCCACCGCGACCGCCTCCGCCGCCGCCGTCAGCCCGAAATTGGTGTAGGCGTATTGATCGCGAAAACCGTGCAGCGGCGCGAAACGAAAACGCTGCAATATTTGACGCCGGTCATAGCCGAGGTCTTCCAGATCGTCGCCGGCATGATCCGGTAGCCCGGAGCGATGCGCATACATGTCGCCGATGGTGACGTTCTTAGTGATCCAGGGGTCGTTCAATTCGAACCAGGGCAGGTAGCTGACCAGAGGCGTGTTCCACTTGACGACGCCGGCGCCGACTTGATGGGCGACGACGGTGGCGCCGATCGATTTGGACAGCGACGCGATCTGGAACACGGTCTGGTCATCGATCAGTTTGTCCTCGCCGATCTTGCGAAGGCCGAAGCCTTTGGCATAGACGGTCTTGCCGTCCCGAACCACCGCGATGGCGAGACCGGGGATGCCGCTCTTGCCAAGCATGGCCTGCGCCAGCGCGTCGAGTTGTCCCACCGCCCGCTCGAGTTGGCCATCGGGGATTGGCACGCCCGCAACCTGCGGCGGCGGCAACTCTTCCGCAGCAACGAGGTTGGCCCCGGCAACGGCGATCATGAAGATCGATGCTGCGACTGCGGGGCGGGACGCAGCCCGGATTGCGTGCATACGCATGAATGCCCTCGCGGTTGATGCGGTTCGGCCTGTATGGAAGTCCGTTATGCGGTCGTCTGTCAAACGCGACGCGATGCTGGCGTCGCAGGTCATGCCGGTTTTGTTGCAATGAAGGCTTATCGCGGCATCAACGCCCGTTGCAGCCTTTCGAATCCCCGATGCGTCACCCACAGCGGCAGATAGTCGATGCGCGTCTTCCAGGAGGAAAGTTTCGCAACCACGATCCGGTTGGTCTGATCGATGAACAGGTTCTGTCCGTAAATCCCCATCGCGAACATCGTCTTCGGCTGGTCATCGACCAGATACCAGCCACAGCGATACCGCATGTTCTTGCTGATCGAAGCGAACGCCTTGCCCCATTGACCATTCTTCCACGCATCGGCATCGCCATTGTTGACGATGTCGCCGATCACAGAGACCGGTATGATTTCGCGCGCGCCGCGCCGCCCGCCGCCCACGATCAATTGGCCGAGCCGCGCAAAATCCCGGGCGGTCGCGCAAAGTCCGCCGGCACAACGCGCCAAGCCCTTGCGGTCGAGCGTCATATAGGCGGCAGCTTCGGCCCCCATCGGTTTCCATAGAAGCGCGCTCAAAAGCGCCGCGACCGTCTGACCGGTGGCCCGTTCGATCGCCCATCCGAGCAGGTCGGTATTCGCCGAAATATAACTGAACGGCCCGCCGTGAGGCTTCCGCGCCGCCGTCAGATTCTGCAAAAAGGAAACCAGGTCGGCATCTCTTCCGCCGGCGGCAACGGGATCCCAATTGGTGGCGATGTCATATTCGCGCTGTTGTCCGGCATCGAGAATAATGCCCGTCCGCATATCGAGCAGGTTTCGTAAGGTGGCGCCTTGATAGGCGGTCGTCGCGATCTCCGGCACATAGGTCGACACCGGCGCGTCCAGATTGATGTCGCCCGACTCATGCAGCATCCCGGCGAGTAGACCCATCACGGCTTTCGTGGCTGACATCAGGATGTGGGGCGTGTGCGCGTCATTCCCGCGCGCGTACCACTCGAACACGAGCTTGCCATCGCGCAGAACCACCATCGCGTCGGTGCGAATGGAATTAAGGACGAGCTTGCGAAGCAGTGAGCCGCCGAGCCCCCTGGACGCTGGCTCCAGCACGGAGACATCCGTTGGATCGTTTGCGACCGGGGCCGTGGCGATGATCTCGTCGACGTGGCGAAACGCCCAGCGGCTATGAAGTGGCGAGCGCCAATTGGAAAGATCGGCTTTTGTGGGGTTTGACTGGAGTTTTGTCATAGATCGATCCGTTGATCAGGGACGTGCCGCAGGATGAGTGCGCGGCACCAAGCATCTGGATTATCTTCGGTATAGATATACTATACCGTATAGTATACTCTAACCTCGAATTGGCAACCCTTGAAATGAAGGGCAAAGGTAGGGAACTGCGAATGCCCCTACTCTGGACCTACCGATGAGGAAATCTGATCCGATCCTGATGGCCGCCAAAGACGCGTTCATCGAGAACGGCTTTGGCAACACGTCGATGGACGACGTCGCCGCGCGCGCCGGCGCGACCAAGCGGACGGTCTACAACAACTTTGGCTCCAAAGAGCGATTGCTGGAAGCGGTGATCGACCACTCGATCGTGCTGTTCGAAGGCTCTGTGCCGCAGCTCGATTCAAAATCAGATCCAAGCCAGATCAACCGCTTTTGCGAGATCCTTTTGCAACTGATGACATGGCGCGCAGCGATCGGAATGCAGCGATTGATCATCACCGAAGGGCCTGCCTTTCCTGATCTCGCCACGCGCCTTGCGTCGCGCCTGTCGGCGGCGATGTCTCAGCCCGTGTCTCAATTTCTCAGAGAGAACGGCACCAGCGAAGCCCTCGCCCAAGCATCCGCGGTGGCCACGCTTGATCGACTGATGTCCAGGGCGCGCCTCGATCGACTTCTCGGTATCCGCAAGGCCTATCCGTCACTTCCCGGAAGCAACCAGTTGGACGATCTCGACCGCGCGGCAGTTGAAGATGCCGCGCAGCATCTCTGCGAGCTACGTTCAAAAAGGGGTTCAGTCAGCCCGGCGTGATCGCGCCCCAGAAGGCACGACCGCCATCAGGGGCTCCTCCTGCTCAGCCCTTTCCTTTCATCCGAAGCTGTTTCATGGGCAGAATTTCATACCTCGCACCGACATCATCCAGAATGATCGGGTCGGCGGCCGTCAGACGTTCAACCTCGCTTTGGTCTATTGCGGAAAAGATCGACAGCCCCCACCCGCCCTTGGGATCATCGACCGGTCCGTGACACACAATCGAACCAAGTTCGGCGAGACTCTGAAGGTAGTTGCCGTGAGCCTTCATGATGTTTTTCTCAGCTTCGGTCATCGTTTGCACGAAGTCCGGGCGTGGCAGGATCATTTTGCACAGGAAGTAGGTCATGTGTGCCTCTCTGGCGTGAATTTCGAACGAGTATGTCAGCGGTTGACGCGATAGAACATGGCTTACATGGTCTTGCAGCCAACGCCAGACCAGCCGCGCCCGTGACAATCGTTGCGGCCGATTACCGTCTCGATTGGCCGAATGTGTAGAGTGGCTGCGGGCGCGGGACGCGCTGTCGGGCGTCTGGCATAATTTCAGAGTTCGGAAATCGCGGCCTCGGCGCGGCGTAGCAGAATAATGGCGCCCTGACGCCTGGCAATGTCGCGAGCCGTCGTGAAGGCGGCTTGCGCCTCAGCCTTGTTGTCGCGGCCGAGCGCCAGCAGGCACGCACCGCGCAGACGATAGATCTCCGGCAAATAGAACCCGATACCGGGCTCGTCGATCCCGGCGATGGCGCGATCGAGATGAGCGAGGCCGTCCGCGGGTCGACCGGCGGCCAGCAGCACTTCAGCGGCGAGACCGAGATAGTATTGCGGCAGCGGGCCGACTGCCGTCGCATTGCCGATCTCGGCATCGATCATCCGCGCCGCCTCCGCGACATCAGCCCCAATCGCGGTCGCCCAGGCGGCAAGCACCAGGCTGCCTGCGCGCCACGGCATCAAGCCGAATTTTTCCGCAAGCTCCGCCGCGCGATGCGCCACCGCGAAGGTCGCTTCGCGATTGGCCGCAAGCTGATGACCGATGCCGGAATTGTGCAGTCCATGCGCGAGGCTGTTCGGGTGGTCGAGCATTTCGGCAAGGCCAATCGCGCGGGCGAAACTCTGCGCCGCTTCCGGCGCGGCGCCCGCCAGTTGCAGCGAGTTGCCACATTGGACGTGCGCGCAAACGCCGGGATCGTGACCGCCGAAGGCGTGGCCGAGGTGACGGTGGCGGGCGATATCGTAGAGCTCGATGCCGTGCCGGCAATCGTCCATCGCATCCGACACATCGCCGCGGAAAAAGGCGGTCGACCATCGGCAATGATAGGCCTCCAGCAGCAATTCGCCGTCGCCGGAATTCTGCGCAAGCGTCACCAATTCCCTCGCCCGGTCACGCGCCAGCGCCGTCTTGCGCTTGATATTGGCATTGATCCACAGGCCCCATTTGGCCTGAAATAATCTCGGACCATCCCCCAGCCTCTCGCCGATCTCGTTGGCGCGAGTATACGCTTCTTCGACCTCGGCGCTGCTCATGCCGGCGGTGACAACCAACGCCGAACCGAGCTTGAGCAGAAAGCCCAGCTGCCGATGCATCCCCTCTTGCGACGGGATCGCTCGCGCCAGCTTGAGGCCTGCCGAGAAATGCGCGGTCGCCTCCGGATAGGCCGACCGGCTGACCGCCTGATCTCCTGCGCGCATGCGATAGTCGCTCGCGGGAGCCAACAGGCCGGCCTCGCCGAAATGATGTGCCAGCAAGTCCGGTTCGCGCGTCGTGATCTCAGCGAAATGTTTCTCGAGCGTGATGGCGATGCGTTGGTGCCATTCGCGGCGGCGCGTCAACAGCAGACTCTCATAGGCGGCGTCACGCACCAGCGCGTGCTTGAAACTGAAGGCCCGCTCCAGGCTGCGCTCTTCGGGAAACACAATTCCCGCCGCCACGAGCTTCGCCAGCGTGGTCTCAAGTTCGTCTGCTTTCCGCGAGGTGACGGCGCCCAGCAGCGAAAGATTGAACTGCCGCCCGATGACGGCGGCGATCTGGGCCACGTCGCGCGCTTCGCCGAGGCGATCGAGACGGGCCATCAGCGAGTCCTTGAGCGTGGCCGGCACCGCGCCGTCTTCACCGGCCAATTCCATCACGCTTCTGGTCAATTCCTCGACGAACAGGGGAATGCCATCGGTCTTGGCGACGATCGTCGCCACGGCCTGCGCCGACAGGCCATGCGCGGCGGCGACGCAAGTGGCCAGTTGCGCGCATTCCTGTCGGCCGAGGCGGCCGAGCGTCAACAGCGTCGACTGCGGCCGGCTCAGCCAGGGTGGCGCGAAATCCGGCCGTGCGGTGACCACGGCAAGCGCTCGCGCCCGGCCGATGCTGTCCATCAGCCGCATCATCATTTCAAGCGTGGTGGCGTCGATCCAGTGCGCGTCTTCCAGGACGATGATGACGGGCTCGTTCTCGCCCAGGCAAAGGAATTCGTCGACGATCAGCGCTAGCGTTGACGCCTTGCGCTGCGCCGGCGTCTGCGATGACGGTTCGGCCGCGACATGCGGGATCGACAACAGCTCGGCCAGCAAGGCAATCGCAGCCGGCTTCGAAGCCTTTAGCCGCGCGAACAGCATGCCGAGTTTCTCGATCCGCGCCTCCGGCGTATCGGTGGCGGCAAAGCAGGCCGCGCGACCGAGATACTGGATCACAGGATAAAGCGCGCTGTCGCTGTGATAGGGCGAGCATTGCAAATAGATGCGTGCATGGGGCTCGTTGACAAGCGCCTCCTGCAGCGCCTCGATCGAGCGCGATTTTCCGATTCCAGCCTCGCCGATAACCGTGACGATCTGCCCCTCACCCTGGTGAGCCATGCGCCAGCGATCGAGCATCAAACCCATTTCGTGGGCGCGGCCGATCAGCGGCAGATTGCGGCCGGCGCGGATCGCGGCAAAGCGGCTTTCGACCGATGCTTCGCCCCGCACGCGCCAGGCCGGCACCGGGCGGGCAAAGCCCTTCAGTTCGTGTTCGCCGGTAGGTTCGAGCTCGAACAACCCGCCCAGCAAATTCTGTGTCGATTCGCTGACAAGAATGGTATCCGGCCCAGCAAGCGCCTGCAGCCGTGCGGCGAGATTCGGCGTTTCGCCGACAATGGTGCGCTCCTGCGCCGAGCCCGTCCCGATGATTTCACCGACCACGACCAGACCGGTGGCGATACCGACCCGGGTCTGGACCCGTGTTTGGTCCGGCAATTCGATGCCGCCAACTTCGGCCAGAATATCGATTGCGGCGCGAACGGCGCGTCCGGCCGCATCCTCAAAGGCGCGGGGAAAGCCGAAATAGGCCAGAACTCCATCGCCCATAAACTTGGCGACGAAGCCGCCATATCGCCCGATCGCGCCGGCAACGGCGTCCTGATAGCGCCGGATCAGGCCGCCGAGAAGCTCGGGATCGATTTTGCCGGACAGCGCGGTCGAGCCGACCATGTCGGAAAACAGCACCGTGACCTGACGCCGCTCAGCGTCGCCCAGTCCCTCAGGACTGGAAGCCTTCGATTGGGCCACCTCGGCGTTGCGTCCAGCGATCGCCTTCAGCAGCCGACGGCGGTTTCCCAGCGACAGGCCGAGTCGCTCCAGATCGTGCTCGCTAAGCTCCGGCAGGATATCGAGGTCGATGTCGTTCGCCTCGAACGCCTCGGCGTATTGCTCGAAATTGTTCCTGCGCAGCCAATCGCGAAGATCGCTCATGACGTCGGTTCCCCCGCCGCAACATCCAGAGTGGCACGTTTGCGCGCATCATTTCAATGCAATGACGATTGTCCGGAGACCAGGAAGGGCGAACAACGCTGCTATTTGGCCGAGGCTTTTGTCGCGACCACCTTCTTTACCGCGCTACCCTTGTCTTCCTCCTCCAGCTTCTTTCGTACCTGCTTGAATTCCTGCAGCGAGGCGGCATCGGCCTTGGGGAATTTCAGGTCGAGCTTTTCCAGTGCGGTGACGATGGCGGAGCCGATCACTACTCGCGCGAACCATTTGTGATCGGCTGGCACAACATACCATGGCGCCACCGTGGTCGACGTGTGCCGGATGGTCTCCTGATACGCGGCCTGGTATTTCGGCCAAAGCAGGCGCTCGGTGGCATCGGCCATTGAAAATTTCCAGTTCTTCGACGGCTGATCAAGCCGATCAAGAAATCGCTCGCGCTGCTCCTGCTTCGATACGTTGAGGAAGAATTTCAGGATGACGGTGCCATTACGCGTCAGATAATGCTCGAACGCCGCAATATCCTCGAACCGCTCGCGCCAGATATTCCGGGTCATCAGCTTGGCGGGAATCTTCTGCTTGGCAAGAACTTCCGGATGTACCCGCGTCACCAGACATTCTTCGTAATAAGAGCGATTGAAGATACCGATGCGGCCCCGCTCCGGCAGCGCAATCGTGCTGCGCCACATGAAATCATGATCGAGTTCGTGGGCCGTCGGTTGCTTGAATGAGGTGACCTCGCAGCCTTGCGGATTGACGCCGTCGAAGATGCTCTTGATGGCACTATCCTTGCCGGCCGCATCCATGCCCTGAAAGATCAGCAGCAGCGACCAGCGATCCTGAGCGTAAAGCTTCTCCTGAAAATCGCTCAGCCGTTTGCGGTTGGCATCAAGAATCTTTGTGGCCTTGTCCTTGTCGAGACCGCCCTTTTCGTTGGTCCTGTGCGACTTGAGATGGAACTCGCCCGATCCGTCGAAACGAAACGGCGCCACAAACGGCTGTAGCTGGACGCCAAGCGAGGGCGTAGGTTTTTTGCTCATGAGGTGAGGACTCCGGTTCGTTCAAACGGTACATGGCGAAGGTGATATAGGCCAGACCAGTTCGTCATTGCGAGCGCAAGCGAAGCAATCCAGAAGGCCGCGAAGGAACAGTGGATTGCTTCGTCGCTGACGCTCCTCGCAATGACGGCTAGGGCAATCTCGCGAACTGCTTCTCTAAAAACGCGGAGACAAAGCGCGGCATCGCCGCTGTGAGTTCCGACGTCGCGCGCACCAGATGGATGGCCGCGAGTTCAGGCTCAGATTGCCGGGCGAGGTTGGCCTCGATCCTGGCGCGCAGCGCTTTACCGGTCAAATCGACATTCAAGATCATGATCATCGCGATCGCGGAGCCCGCGACCACGCAATCCCAGTGCGCGCCAGCCCGGTAATCCGCTGGCGCAAGACCGGTTTCCTCCTCGACCTCGCGGGCGACACTGCCTGCGATATCGACAACGCCACACTTGAGATCATCAAGATCGGGCGTTCCCGCCGGAAAATAGACGCGCCCGGCATTGGCGGTGTGATCGGCCATTTCGCCCAGCACGAACGCGCCGTCGTTGCAGCGCAGCGCGCCCATGCCGAAGCCGTTGAACACGTCCCGGTCCGGAAAACCCCAGTCGCGCCAGGCCAGGAAGCTTGCGAAATCGGTCTCGAAATATCCGGCGCGAAACGATCGCCCGGTGAAGTCGGGATGGCGCCCCAATAGCACGCGGCCGTTCCAGATTTGCGGCTTCTCGCTCTGCTTGAGCGCGAAGTGCGCATCGATATCGGCGCGCCGCGCCTCGGCGAATGGCCATGACCATTGCTGCAGGCTCAAATCAAGCCGGGTGACGCGATGAATGACGGGCGGCGTCATGTCGCCGAAGCGCCTCGTTCCGATGGAATCGAACGGAGGCTCCACTTCTTTATTTGACGCGTTTTCTTCACGCGAACCGGTATCCACTTCGCTGGAAAACGCTCTATTTCGCATTCATCCCCATCGTCTTGCTGGCCTGGTCCACAAATCGGTTGGTGTAAGTCTTGCTGACGTCGATGTTCGCTTTGGCGACTTCCGGCGAGCTCAGGCTGAACACGGCGAGCACCGCCTCGGCCCCCTTGGGGTCCATCTTGCCGGTTTCGGAAAACATCGGGATCGTATTCCTGAGGGCGGCGAGATAGAGCGCCTGGTTCTTGCCAACCATTTCAGGCGGCATTTTCGCCATGATATCCTCCGGCGAATGACTGTGAATCCATGCCAGCGTATTCAGGATCGCGTGGGTCAGGGCCTGAACTTCCTGGTCATGCGAAGCGATCCACGCCGTGGTGCTGTAGAGCGCGCCGCCCGGATATTCGCCGCCGAACACATCCAATGTATCTTTCTGGGTGCGGGTATCGCTCAGCAAGCGCAGGTCCGGGTGATTTGCTTGCAGCACGCTGACCGACGGATCCAGCATCACCGCCGCATCGATCTGCCCTTGTTCCATCGCTGCGATCGCGGTGACGCCGACACCGACGCCGATCACCGACGTGCCGGCCGGATCGAGGCCGTTTTTTCTCAAGAGATATTTCAAAAAGAAATCCGTCGAGGAACCGGGCGCGGTAACGCCGACTTTCTTGCCGGCCAAATCCTTGATCGATGCAATCTCGGCGCTATGCATCGGCGACACCACCAGAACCAGCCCCGGATAGCGGTCATAAACCACGAAGGCCTGCAGTTCCTGCTTCTTGGCGGCGAGGTTGACGCAGTGGTCGAAATAGCCGGAGACCACGTCGGCGCTGCCGCCGAGCACCGCCCTGAGCGCGTCGGAGCCGCCCTTCACATCGACCAGCTCGACCGCGAGCCCCGCTTTGTCATATTCGCCGAGCTGCCTGGCGAGCACGGTCGGCAGATAGCACAGGCAGGCACCGCCGCCGACCGCGATCGTGACCTTGCTTTGCGCCGCCGCAAGGCCTTGCATCGGCACCAGCGCCAGCAGCGTCGCGGCTAGTCTGACTAAAATTCTTCGCATGATCTCCTCCGTGCCGCGCCGACGATAAAGCAGGGCGTGCCGGTTGAGAAGCTGGTAACGCTATCTCAGCGTCATTGCGAGGAGCCAAGCGACGAAGCGATCCAGCTTCCTTGAGAGACCCTGGATCGCTTCGCTTACGCTCGCAATGACGGAAACAATCAGATTCTAGCCGCGGCCATCCGCGGCGATTGGCCGCCAGACCAGAAGACGCCGCTCGACCAAGGTCACCGCGAAATCGATCAGGATGACGAAGGCGGACAGCACGAACATGCCGGCGAAAACGCCGGCAACGTCGAACACGCCTTCCGCCTGCTGGATCAGATAGCCGAGGCCCGCAGCCGAGCCGAGATATTCGCCGACCACCGCGCCGACCACCGCGAAGCCAACTGACGTGTGCAGCGAGGAGAACATCCATGACAGCGCCGACGGCCAGTAGACATGCCGCATCAGCTGTCGTTCGTTCATGCCGAGCATGCGGCCATTGTCGAGCACGGCGGTGCTGACTTCCTTGACGCCCTGATAGACGTTGAAGAATACGATGAAGAACACCAGCGTGACGCCGAGCGCGACTTTCGACCAGATGCCGAGGCCGAGCCAAAGCGCAAAGATCGGCGCGAGAACCACACGCGGCAACGCGTTGGCCATCTTGACATAGGGATCGAATATCGCGGCGACGCGTGGCTGGCGTGCGAACCAGAAGCCGACCATGACGCCGCCGATCGAACCGATCGCGAAAGCCAGAATCGATTCCCACAAAGTGATCAGCAAATGCTTCCAGATCACGCCGGTTGAGAACCAGTCGACGATCTGGCTGCCGACATCAACCGGATTGGAAAAAAAGAACGGCGGCAACAGCACGCGCCCGAACACCGGGACGGTGGCGAACAGCTGCCACAGCGCGAGCGCTACGACGGCGACCAGCACCTGACAGGTGAGAAGCATCAAGCGCGACATAATTAAAGACCCATCCCTCTGGTCGTCCCTGCGGATGCAGAGACCCATACGTCCTGTCCTATCGTTTGAGCCATATGGCAGACGCCTTCTGCAACAATAAGCGCCAGGGGCTAAGGGTCACGGCTTTCGCCGGGGCGACGCAATGGCGCTGCCTTTGCATTACGGCTTCGAGAATGTCCCGATCATGCCGGTCGCGGCCTTGGCGTGGCCCTCCAGCGCCTTGATCAGTTCCTCGCGTGTCAAGCCGGGCTGCAGCGCCGAGGGCTCAAGGTCGGTCGCGATCAGCGTGAAAGTGTAGTGATGCGGCGCTACGGGCGGCGTGCACGGTCCGAAGTAGTGCGGCAACTTCATCGTGCTTTGGCCGCCGACATATTTGTCGCTGGTTTGCGAAACCTCGCCTTCGGCAAAGCCGGTGACCGAAACCGGAATGCCATAGGCGACCCAGTGGCTGACGCCATTGGGCGGACGGCCTTCCGGATCGAACATCAGTAACGCAAAACTCTTGGTGCCGTCCGGCGGGTTGCTCCAGGAGAACGCCGGCGACACGTTTTCGCCGACGCAGTTCGGATTGGTCTTGTTGTTGCCGGCGTTCTTCACCGCCAGGCGTTCGCCATCCCTGAAATCGGGCGACGACAGCGTGAACACGCCTTGCGCATTCGCGGCGCGGGAACCGCAGCCCAGGGCCAGCGTAACGGCAATAGCCAGAATGGAACCAGTTAGACGCATAACATCTCCTTTTTGTTAGTTGATCGGCATTTCCTGTTGATCGGTCCGGGAATAGCGCCGCGGCATCGACATCAAGGCAGGTCTCAAAGCAAGCAGCTCTCACAGTAAGTCATGCGGCTCCCGATTGCGCATAGCCTTTCAACACCTCAGCCTTGAGAACACCCCATATCTCACGATGAAGTGAGTGAAAATCCTTTTCCAGCCGCACTTCCATCATGTCGCGCGGCCGCGTCAGCGGCACCGGCCAGTCGCCGATGATCCGCGCATTGGGCCCCGCCGACATGATCACCACGCGGTCCGCGAGCGCGATCGCTTCCTCCAGATCGTGGGTAACGAACAGCACCGCCTTGCGATCGGCACTCCACAGTTCCAGCAGCAGATTGCCCATCAACTGCCGGGTCTGGGCATCGAGCGGCCCGAACGGCTCGTCCATCAACAGGATCCTGGGATTGCGGATCAGCACCTGCGCGAGGCCGATGCGTTTGCGTTGCCCGCCCGACAGCATATGCGGATAGCGATTGCCGAACGCCGCCAGACCGACCGAAGTCAGCCAGCCCTGCGCGCGTTTCAGCGCCTCGGCGCGCGGGACGCCGGATATGTCAAGGCCAAGGGCGACATTGTCGATCGCGGTCTTCCAGGGAAACAGCGCATCAGCCTGAAACAGATAACCGGCCTCGCGGTTAAGGCCCGCAAGCGGAACACCGAAGATTTTGACCGTTCCAGAAACTGGCCGGAGCAGGCCGGCGGCGACATTGAGCAGCGTCGATTTTCCGCATCCGGTGGGTCCGACGATAGCGACGAACTCGCCATCCGCCACCGAGAGCCGGGCTTGCTCGACCGCGGTATAAAGGCGCGCATCGGCCAGACGAAACGCCACCGTGGCGTCGTCAAGCGCGACCGCCGTCGGCTTTACATCTTCCACCCGCATTCCCCCAGGTTCAGACCATCCATTAACGCCTTGGCAGGACAAGTTCAACGAAGTGGTACAACATGGCACTTCACCCTCCCCTGGAGGGGAGGGTAAAGGAAGCGCTGTGGGTCCTGCTGAAATACAAAAAGCACCATTGATCGCCTATGCCCATGTCGGCAAGAGCTTCGGCGGCCGCGGCGCGGAACGCGTTTTGGCGGTCGATGATGTCTCGCTCGAGGTCGCCGAGGGCGAATTCCTCGCCATCGTCGGCGGCTCCGGCTCCGGCAAGTCCACGCTGCTCCGACTAGCCAATCGGCTGATCGACGCCGACAGCGGCAACATCACCATCGACGGCGAAGATGTCCGCGCGGTCGATCCGGTCTCATTACGCCGCCGCATCGGCTATGTGTTCCAGAGCGGCGGGCTGTTTCCGCATTTCAGCGTCGCCGACAATATCGGGATCACGCCAAAACTGATCGGCACGCCCGCGGCGGAGATTTCATCACGGGTGGATGAGCTCTTGGAGCTGGTACGGCTCGATCGCGCGGCGCATCGTGATCGCCTGCCGCATGAACTATCGGGCGGCCAGCGCCAGCGCGTCGGCGTCGCCCGGGCGCTGGCGGCAAGACCGCGCATCGTGCTGATGGACGAGCCGTTCGGCGCGCTCGATCCCCTCACCCGCGATGCGCTCGGCGACGATTATCGCGCGCTGCATCGCAAGCTCGGGCTGACCACGGTCATGATCACCCACGACATGACCGAGGCCATCCTGCTCGCCGACCGTGTCGCGGTGATGCGCTCAGGCAAACTGTTGGCGCTGGGCACGCCGTCAGAGCTGTCCGACAGCGCCGATCCTTATGTCGGCGAGCTGCTGCGGACGCCGCGGCGGCAAGCCGAACGGCTCAAAGTGCTGCTGCCGCGGGATGGCGCGCTATGAGCCTGTTCTCCGATCCGCGCTGGAGCGAGGCCCTGGCGCATCTGCCGGACTATCTCGGCAACCACGTCCGCGTCAGCGTCACGGCGCTGGCGCTGGGACTCTTGATCAGCCTGCCCCTCGCGATTGCGGCGCGCGACCGGCCGCTGTTGCGCGGTACGCTGCTCGGGCTCGCCAGCATCGTGCAGACTGTGCCGGGTCTCGCGCTGCTGGCGCTGTTCTATCCGTTGCTGCTGGCGCTCGCGAGCCTGTCGCTGACATGGTTCGGGTTCGGCTTCTCCGCGTTCGGATTCCTCCCCGCGGTGCTGGCGCTGGCGCTGTATTCGATGCTGCCGGTGCTGCGCAACACCATCACCGGACTGAAAGGCGTCGAGCCTGCGATACTCGAGGCCGCGCAAGGCGTCGGCATGACGCCGAGGCAGTCGTTGTTCAAAGTCGAATTGCCGCTGGCGCTGCCGGTGATGATGGCGGGCATCCGCACCGCGGCAGTCTGGGTGATCGGCACTGCAACATTATCCACGCCGATCGGGCAAACCAGCCTCGGCAATTATATCTTTGCAGGGTTGCAGACCCAGAACTGGGTGTTTGTGCTGTTCGGCTGCATCGCCGCCGCGGTGCTGGCGCTCGGCGTCGACCAGCTGCTTTCGTTGATCGAAATCGGCATCCGCAACCGCAGCCGTGTGCGAGTGGGGCTCGGAGGGCTCGGCATCGCGGCGCTGGTCGCGGCAACGCTGGTGCCCTCGATGGCGCGCTCGCCGTCGAGCTATATCGTGGGCGCCAAGACCTTCGCCGAACAATACGTGTTATCGGCGTTGATCGCGCAGCGGCTGCAGGCGGCGGGATTGACCGCGAGCTCGCGCGAGGGCCTCGGCTCCAACGTGATCTTCGATGCGCTCGCTTCCAACGACATCGATGTCTATGTAGATTATTCCGGCACGCTGTGGGCCAACCAGTTTCACCACACCGACATCAGGCCGCGCCAGCAATTGCTCGACGAATTGAAAACGACGCTGTCGCAACAGAACATCACGCTGCTGGGCGAGCTCGGCTTTGCCAACGCCTATGCGCTGGTGATGCCGCGAAAGCGCGCCGAGGCGCTGGGCATTCACTCGATTGCCGACCTCGCCTCGCACGCGTCGACGATGTCGATGGCGGCCGATTACGAGTTCTTCTCACGGCCGGAATGGGCCGGGCTGCAAAAGGCCTACGGATTATCCTTTCGCGCCCAGCGGCAGATGCAGCCGGACTTCATGTATGCCGCGGTCGCCTCCGGCGAGGTCGACGTGATCGCGGGCTATACCAGCGACGGGCTGATCGCCAAATACGATCTGGTGGTGCTGGACGATCCCAGGCACGCGATACCCCCCTACGACGCCATCGTCCTGCTGGCGCCGAAGCGCGCGTCCGATCAGGCGTTGCGCGCCGCGTTGCAGCCGCTGCTCGGCGGCATCGACATTTCGACGATGCGCGAAGCGAATTTGCGCGCCGCCGGCAATGACGCCACCTCGTCGCCCGATGCGGTGGCGCGCTGGCTGTGGGAGAAGATCGGGAAGCGATAGCACGGCGCGAACGCGCCTTTGGCGACAAACCGAGTCAAAATGCAGCTGATAAAAAATAGCCCGTCATTGCGAGCGAAGCGAAGCAATCCAGCCTTTGCAGTTGGAAACTGGATTGCTTCGTCGCTTCGCTCCTTGCAATGACGACCCCTAAACTCTGAGGTACCTGGGCGCCGCGAAGGCCTCGTAAGGCGACGCACCCACTTCAAAGCCCCTTGATCATCCCGGCGTCGATCAGCAGCCGGTTCAAGCGACGCGATTCAGCGCCATCCTTGCACGCGTAGAACACGCCCTTACAGCGCAGCATGATGTTCTTCTGCTCCTCGAATGATGGATCGAGCGGGATGCCGGCGGCTTCCTGGATCACCAGCGGCAGATAGGCGCCGTCGATCGTGTCCATTACGGCTGGACTGCGGACCGGCTCGAAGTTGATGGCGTCGATCGCGTAATAGGTCGCAAAATAGCGTGGGTCATAACTCTCCAGCTTCTTGCCGATTCCGGCCTCGTCGAGACCGGGGTCGAGAAGATGCGGCGAGAACTCCGGCTGATGATCGCCGTAGCGCACGATCAGGAAGGGCTGCCCCGGAAATTTCTTTTTCAGCCCGGCGATGAACGCGGCGTAATCGCCGGCGCTGATCGCCTGCCGGCGCAGATATTCGTCGACCACCGGCGCGTTGCCGGACGCTCGCCATGATGGCATCAGGTCGGGACGAAACTTCGTTTCCCACGGAAAGTGATTGGCGCCGAGATAGACGAACATGAACAGCGGCGTCGCCGGCGCTTCCTGCGACATCAATCCCAAGGCCTTGTCGTAAAAGAAGCTGTCGGGTTCGACGTCTTGCGCGCCGAGATCGTGCGCGTCGTAGAAATGCTGGATGCCGGTGGTGGTCTGGAAACTGCGCGCGCTCATGAACGCGCCATAGGCCGGATAGAGCGAGATCGTGTCGTAGCCACAGCGGCGCAGCGCCAGCGGCAGTCCGCGCTCGACACGGCCAGTGGCGATGCGGGTGACGAAATAGGCAAACCGGCCGAACGAACGCGACGAAAGCCCGGCCAGCACATTGTATTCGGTGAACCAGCTCGGGCCACCATTGCTCTCGGCCAGAAATTTGCGCGCAATGCCGTCGGACGATTTGAAGTGGCTGCCATAACCGGCCGGCACCTTGACGCCATCGGCCTCGCGAATATCGAAACTGAACTCGTCGTGGATCATGACGATGTTCGGTCGCCGTCCGGCGGGTTGGCAGGAATCCAGTAGCGGCGCCTTGAGATGCCCGGCGGCCACGGCATCGGATTCCATGAAACCGTAATTGATGAAATCCGACACGGCGTTGACGCCGGAGCGAGAAAACTTCGACAGATAGCCGTCGTCGTAATAGCCGCGCCAGGCCTCATCCGGCCAGGTAAAGGAATAGCCGACCAAGGCCGCCAGGCACGCCAGCGTACCGGCCACCGCCGGCAGACGGCGAATCCGGAACGGATCGAGCCACCATAGCGCGTACATCAACGGGACCAGGACCAAGGCGGCGCCGATGACAGACCAGCGCAGTTGGGGAAAGATCGTAAACAGGAAAGCCAAAGTATCGCGGTCGATCACCATCAGGTCGACGAAGTTCGCGGTCATCTGCGCGATGTCGTGCTTGAGCCGCGACAACAGGATCAGCACCACGACCAGGGTCAGCGACAACGCACCCGACAGCGCCGGGCGCCGCAGCAGCGCTATCCAGAAGAAGTTCAGGATCCCCCACGAGAGCAGAAAACCGGCGCGTGCGCTGAAGTCGGTTTCGGTCTGAAGCATGACGGCCAGCGCGGCCAGATGGGGTGCTGCGACCGCGAGCCATCGCCAGATGCCGACCGAAGCGATGCCCGCGGTGGCAACCGCGGGTGAAGGGCCAGGATTAGGCGCGGTCGCCATGGGCGGTACGCAACGACCGGCACTGTCTTGGGCCTTGACTGGCGGTGACCAGGAGACGGATGCGGCAGCCGGAAACTACAGCATGTCATAAAAATGTAATGGAACTGTCATTTGAGCGCAACAGAAACGGCGGGTTCGGCCTCTTCCTGGCGGCTATTGCGCAAAAGTAGATAACACCGCTTGTATGCGCGGGATCAGGCCGGCGGCAACAGCCCGAGGCGCTTGCCGATGATCTTGTCGACCATCCGCTTCGGCAGCAAGGCCGTGATCAGGTGCCGCATCGGGTCCGGCGTGATCTCGTAGCGCACCCGCGGATTGGCCGAGGTCAGGACGTCGGCGATCCGCGCGGCGATTTTTTCCGCCGGCAACCCGATTTCGCCGAGATGCAGCATGAATTGGCGGACCCGCTGCAGCGCCGGGAAATAGGGCGAATTTTTGTAGGCGGAAATATCGACTTCGTCGGCCTTGCTCCAGATCGGCGTCTTCACCGCACCCGGTGCCACGATGATGACATCGATGCCGAACAGCATCATTTCGCGGCGCAGGCTTTCGGACAATCCCTCGATCGCATGCTTCGACGCCGAATAGGCCGACGCCAACGGGTTGCCGTTCTTGCCGGCCACCGAGCTGATCATCACGATCTTTCCGCGCGGTCCCTTCAGCGACGGGTCGGATCCCAGCAGCGGACCGAACGCCTGGATGGCGATGATCGGACCGATGACGTTGACATCCATCTGGTGGCGGAATTGGTCGGCTGAAAGTTCAAGCACCGGCCCCGCGACCGCAATGCCGGCATTGTTGACGAGCCCGGCCAGCGTCTCGCCGGCCAGCGCCGTGCGAACGTCGCGGGCGGCGGCCAGTACCGCGGCCTCGTCGGTGACGTCAAATTGCAGCGGGACGAAATTGGCGCCGAATTCGGCCTTCAGGCGGTCGGCATCGGCCGGCTTGCGCACACTACCGAATACCCGATATCCGCGGGCCAGCAGCAGCTTGGCGGTGGCCCACCCGATGCCGGTGGACACACCGGTAATGACAACAGATCGCATGATGGTCCCCTGCACGTCATCGCGAGCTGGAGCGAAATTGCTTCGTCGCTGGCGCGACGGCGACGATAACAGCTTGAACGGCCACCGCGAAGCCGTTTACGCGAGAGAGGGGTCTTCGATACGAACAGCTGTCATTTCGGTTTCAAAATATATCAAGGGAAATTGCGGGAACGCCCGGCCGCCAAATCTGGTTGACCCCGGAAACAGGAGGCCCGATGGCAACGCCGGAAGAAGTGCTGGTCGCATGCCCCAAATGCGGGTGCTGGCCCATGCCGATCAACGTCGACAACAACATGACGGCGTACTCCCGAACGATCGATTACGTGTGCCGCAAATGCGGACACAAGGAAAGGCGCGAACCCAGCAAATCAAACGCGCATCCTATGCGCTAAATCTGGGACTTCCAGGGAACGATAGAGACGCTGAGAAATTCATCCTGCAGGATTATTCCAAAAGGAGAGCGCTATGAAGACACTGGTTATCGCGGCTGCTTTTACGTTAATCGCGGGCACCGCGTTTGCTCAAACTACCGGTCCGTCCGGCCAGACCGACAACATGACCAAGCCCGGCATGACTAACTCACAGGCGACGACGCCCGGCGGGTCGAACACGACCGGCATGTCGAAAGAACGGACGTCAAAGGACGGCATGTCCAACAATTCCATGAACAAGGATGGAATGAACCGGGGCGCCGAGTCCAAGGATGGAGACGGGATGCCGAAAGGTACGATGTCCAAGTAAACCATACGCAAGAAAAGCCGCGCTACCTTCGGGCGGCGCGGCTTTTTTCAAGTCCGGGAAAGTCAAGACGCAGAATCAAGTCCTGGTTTTTTGACTTGTCCACTAGCGCGCCCTCCTTGATCATCGAGATCGCGCTTGCGCGATCTCGCAACAAAAGGCGTGGATCAAGTCCTAGTTCTTTGACTTGTCCACCAGCGCGCCCTTCTTGATCCACGGCATCATGTCGCGGAGCTTGACGCCGACTTCCTCGATCGGGTGGGCTGCGAGTTTGGCGCGGGTGGCCTTGAACGAGGTCTGGTTAACCTTGTTCTCCAGCATCCAGTCGCGCGCGAACTTGCCGGACTGGATGTCGTTGAGCACGCGCTTCATCTCTTTCTTGGTCTCTTCGGTGACGATGCGCGGGCCGGTGACGTATTCGCCATATTCGGCGGTGTTCGAGATCGAGTAATTCATGTTGGCGATGCCGCCTTCATAGATCAGGTCGACGATCAGCTTGACCTCGTGCAGGCATTCGAAATACGCCATTTCCGGCGCGTAGCCGGCTTCCACCAGCGTCTCGAAGCCGCCCTTGATCAGTTCAACCAGGCCGCCACAGAGCACCACCTGCTCGCCGAACAGATCGGTCTCGCACTCTTCCCTAAACGAGGTTTCGATGATGCCGGCACGGCCGCCGCCGATCGCGGACGCGTAGCTAAGGCCGAGATCGTGGGCATTGCCCGACGCATCCTTGTGGATCGCGATCAGGCAGGGCACGCCGCCGCCGCGCTGATATTCGGAGCGCACGGTGTGGCCTGGGCCTTTCGGCGCGATCATCAGCACGTCGAGATCGGCGCGCGGCTCGAGCAGATTGAAATGCACGTTGAGACCATGCGCGAACAACAGCGCCGCGCCATTCTTCATGTTGGCGTGCAGATGATCGCGATAGATGTCGCCCTGCAATTCGTCAGGCGTCAGCATCATGATGACGTCGGCCCACTTCGCGGCCTCGGCGACTTCCATCACCTTGAAGCCGGCGGCTTCCGCCTTCTTGGCCGTGGCCGATCCCTTGCGCAGCGCGATGGCGACGTCCTTGACGCCGGAATCCTTCAGGTTCAGCGCATGGGCGTGGCCCTGGCTGCCATAGCCGACGATGCAGACCTTCTTGCCCTTGATCAGGTTCAGGTCGGCGTCGCGATCGTAATAAACACGCATGGTCGTTCCTCTTGGCTGGGCGGGCGGAGTGCCCGGATCATCATGTTTTCTGAGTGTTCCGCCGGTCCGGGCACTGGTTCGGCTGGCGATTTCCGGCGTTGTCTAGTCCATTTTTAACCTCAGGGGAAACCCGTTTCTGCATGGCGCACCGCGGCATCATGCGTCCATGAACGCCGGATAGAGCGAGGCCAGCAGCAGCGCGGCCATGACTAAATTGAAGGCCCGCACGGCCCTCGGTGAGGTCATCAGCGAGCGCAGCGAACTGCCCGACAGCGCCCAGGTCGAGGTAGACACCACACCCAGCAGCAGGCTCAGCAGCACCTGAATAGCGATATTCCACGGGAAGCTTGCGATACCGGCATAGGCGGTAATGGTGCCGATCACCATCACCCAGCCCTTGACGTTGACCCACTGGAACATGGCGGCCCCGGCGAATGTCATCGGGCCGCGCCGGTTGTCCTGACCCGGCGTCACCGGCTCTGCCATCGCAATCACAGCGGCCAGATAAATCAGATAGGCCGCGCCGGCATATTTGAGGATCGTCTGCAGCACCGGATAGGCGACGAAAATAGCGCCGAAGCCGACCCCCACGGCCCCGACCATGAAGGCGAACCCGATCGTGATGCCCGCGATATGCGGAAGAGTGCGGCGGAAGCCGTAGGTCAATCCCGACGACAAAACCATGATGTTGTTCGGCCCCGGCGTGAAAAACATCACGGCGGCAAACAGAAAAAAGGCGATCAGAAGTGAATGCGACATGGTGGGCTCAGGCCAGTCTCGGCAAATCTTGCTTGGACAAGGCTTGCGGTCGCTTCGACAGCAGCATGATCGCGATGCCGCACACCACGGTGACCATGCCGGCCAGCCGCAACGGGCCGAACCGCTCGCCGAATATGACGCTTGAGGCCGCGGCGCCGATGAACGGCACCAGCAACGCGAAGGGCACCACTTGTGCCGCGGTGTAATCGCGCAACAGCCGGCCCCACAGCCAATAGGCGACGCAGGTCGAAATAGCCCCGATGAACAGCATGCTGATCAGGCCGGTAGGCGACATCTGCGACAGCGAATGAAAGGTCGCCTGCGGCCCGTCGGTTGCCAGCGTCAGCGCCAATAGCGGCAGCGGCGGCACCAGGCACAGCCACGCGAACAGATCGAACATGGGTGCGCCGTGCGCGCGCCGCAGCAGGAGATTGCCAATCGCAAACGTCACCGGCGAAATCATCAGCACAGCGAAAGCGCCGACGCTGAAATCGAAACCGACGGTGCCGCAGATCATCAGCAGGCCGATCGCGGCCACGCCAATTCCGGCAATCTGCAACCGCGTCGGGATCTCGCCAAACGCCAACGCTGCGAACGCCACCGTGAACAGCGCCTGGCTCTGCACAATCACGCTGGCAAGCCCGACCGGAACGCCTCGCGCGATCGCCCAGGACTGCGCGAGAAACTGCCCGAGAAACAGCGTGCAGCTGATCGCGACCAGAAGCTGCCAGGATATGTCAGGCCTTCGCACGAACAGGCATGGCACCGCCGCGATGGAAAAGCGCAGCGTCGTCATCAGCGCGGGCGAAAGTTCGTCGAGCGCCAGCCGGGTGGCCACGAACCCAAACCCCCAGATCAGCGCCACCAGGATGGCCAGACAGATGTCGGCGGCCTTCATCCCTAGCTCTGTTCGCCGGGTTTTGGTTTCCGCAACAGATAAGTGCCGTGCAGCGGCGCATGATAATCGACCGAAACCAGCGTGAAGCCGATGTCCGCCAGCATCCGCTCGATTACCCAGCCAAAGGTCGAATATTCGTCTCGCATATGGGTCATGACGCAGTCGCGCGAGAAGCCGTGGTTCTTGATGTTGAAGTCCGCCCACTGCTCGATGTCGCGTTCGGAACCATCCGGCATGCTGACAAAGACGATATCGCGCAGAAAGAAGGTCGCGCCGGGCTTCAACGCGCGGTAAATTCGCGACAGCGCCACCGCCTTCCAGAAATCCGGCAAATGATGCAGCGCGAATTCGCTGACGACCAGATCGTACGAATTGGGCTCATAGGCGAAACTCAGCAATCCCGCCGATTGGGTCCGGATCGCGAGCTTCCTGTCACGGGCCTGGACTTCCGCCAGCGCCAGCATGGCCGGTGAGATATCTATCGCGTCAACCTCGGCGCCCATCTGCGCCGCCTCGCAAGCCAGGACGCCGTTGCCGCAACCGATATCGGCGACGCGCCAACCGCGCTGCACCCCGAGCATGGTCAGCGCCGCACGGGCGCGGACGTCGCGGTCGTCATCGTAGTCGCAGATCGAGGCGACCGCCGTATCGAGGCCGATCTGCCGCCGTTCGTTATAATACCAGTCGCGCGCCAGCATGGTTCACATCCCCTCAGGCCCGCGCCCGATCGCGGCAACGCCAGTACGCGAGACCTCGACCAGGCCAAGCGGGCGCATCAAGTCGATGAACTGATTGATCTTGGCGGAGTTGCCGGTGATCTCGAAAACGAAGCTCTCGGTGGTGGCGTCGATCACCCGCGCGCGAAATGCTTCTGCCAGCCGTAGCGCCTCAACTCGGTGATCGCCGGTACCGCGCAGTTTCACCATTGCCAGTTCGCGCTCAATCGATCGGCCGGACAGCGTCATGTCGACGACGCGGTACACCGGGACCATGCGATCGAGCTGATGCTTGATCTGCTCGATCACCATCGGCGTACCCGTGGTGACGATGGTGATGCGGGAGACGTGCTTCTGGTTCTCGGTCTCGGAGACCGTGAGACTTTCGATGTTGTAGCCGCGGCCGGAGAACAGTCCGATCACCCGCGCCAGCACACCCGGCTCGTTTTGCACGAGCACCGAGAGCGTATGGGTCTCGTTCGGATCATGGCGGTCTTCCATGAAGTAGGCGGATGCCGGCTGGTTCATTTCAGATCCCCGTCAAATCTCTCGTTCGTCATACCCGCGCTGCTCGTCATGCCCGCGAAAGCGGGCATCCGGTATTCCAGCGCAGCAACTGAAACGAGACGCCGCGGAATACTGGATCGTCCGGTCGAGCCGGACGATGACGGCGGAATTTGATGAGTGACAGCCATGGCCATCCTCACACCAGCGCCTTGCCGCCGACAAAGGCCGCGGCGGTGGCTTCGTCATTGGCTTCCGCCGGCAGCAGCATCTCGTTATGCGCCTTGCCGGACGGAATCATCGGGAAGCAGTTTTCCAGCGCCGCTACCCGGCAATCGAACAGCACCGGGCGCTTGACGTCGATCATCTCCTTGATCGCGCCGTCGAGATCGCCGGGCTTGATCGCCTGGAGACCGACGCAGCCGAAGGCTTCGGCGAGCTTGACGAAGTCCGGCAGCGCTTCGGAATAGCTGTGCGACAGCCGGTTGCCGTGCAATAGCTGCTGCCACTGCCGCACCATGCCCATATACTGGTTGTTCATGATGAAGATCTTGACCGGCAATTCATATTGAACCGCCGTCGACATCTCCTGCATCGTCATCTGCACCGACGCATCGCCGGCGATGTCGATCACAAGACTATCGCGATGCGCCACCTGCACGCCGATCGCCGCCGGCAGCCCATAGCCCATGGTGCCGAGACCACCCGAAGTCATCCAGCGGTGCGGTTCCTCGAAGCCGAAGAACTGTGCCGCCCACATCTGGTGCTGGCCGACTTCGGTGGTGATGTAGGTATCGCGGCCGCGGGTCGCCTCGAACAGCCGCTGGACTGCATATTGCGGCAGGATGATATCGTTGTTCTTTTTGTAAGACAGCGAATTGCGCGCGCGCCATTTCGCGATCTCCTGCCACCACGGCCGGATGTCGGGCTTCTTCGCTTCCGCCTTGAACACCTGCAACAGGTCGCCGAGTACATTGCCGGCGTCGCCGACGATCGGGATGTCGACGCGGATGTTCTTGTTGATCGAGGATGGATCGATGTCGATATGGATTTTCTTCGAGCCCGGCGAGAACGCGTCGGTGCGGCCGGTGATGCGGTCGTCGAAGCGCGCGCCGACGCACAGCATGACGTCGCAATCATGCATCGCCATGTTGGCTTCGTAGGTCCCGTGCATGCCGAGCATGCCGAGCCAGTTCGTGCCCGATGCCGGATAGGCGCCGAGGCCCATCAGGGTAGAGGTGATCGGAAAGCCGGTGGCTTCGACCAACGCGCGCAGCACCTTCGAGGCGTCGGAGCCGGAATTGATGACGCCGCCGCCGCTGTAGATCACCGGGCGCTTGGCGGCGGCCAGCAATGCCACAGCCTTTCGGATCTGCCCGGCATCGCCCTTCACCCGCGGCGTATACGACACATGCACGTCGGACTTGCGCGGTGGGTGATAGGTGCCGACCGCAAACTGCACATCCTTGGGCACATCGACGACCACCGGGCCGGGACGTCCCGTGGTCGCGACGTAGAACGCCTCGTGCAAGACCTTCGCCAGATCGTTGACATCGCGCACCAGCCAGTTGTGCTTGGTGCAGGGCCGGGTGATGCCGACGGTGTCGCATTCCTGGAACGCATCGTTGCCGATCAAATGCGTCGGCACCTGCCCGGTGATGCACACCAGCGGTATCGAATCCATCAGCGCGTCGGTCAGCGGCGTCACCATGTTGGTGGCGCCCGGCCCCGACGTCACCAACACCACACCGGGCAGACCGGTGGAGCGCGCATAGCCCTCGGCGGCGTGGCCGGCGCCCTGCTCGTGTCGCACCAGGATATGCTCGACCTGGTCCTGCTGGAACAGCTCATCATAGATCGGGAGCACCGCACCACCCGGATAGCCGAAGAGATGTTTGACGCCATGATCGATCAGCGCCCGCACGATCATGGCGGCGCCGGTCATCTGGTTCGGATTGTGGCTGTGGTCGCTCATAGCTGGCTCCGGACACGCTGTTTGTCAGCGGCTTCTTCAGTTGGGTTCTGGCGAACGAGCGGGCCTTTCGTCGAACAGCCAGCTCGCTCTATCTTTTTGTTTGAGCATGATCTTTTGGGAAAACCGGTACTCACTTTTCCGGATCATGCTCTGGGAAATAAAAAGGGGCCCAAGAGGCCCCATGCACACCGCCCGATTGTGGATGGCCTAGCCATCCCCGGCGGTGCGCGTGGGTACGACGACGATAAGGAGTTTGGTAATTTTATTACGCATTTGACGGCTCGACTTCCCAAAGGTTGCGCGGAACATAGCGCCCGGTCCCGGAAAGTCAAGGGAAGGTAGCGCTTGGCCCGATTTCGCCAGATTAGCCGGGTTGCGGCGGTTCGGCGAGCGCGAAAATGCGGCTTGCTGCCATGCGAGGAACGGGCGCGTGGCCGTCAAACCTCAGATTCCCTTCTGGTGAGGATTGCGCCGTCTCGAACCATGGCAAAATGGCACCCTCACCTTTCGAGACGCGCGCAAGAGAGCGCTCCTCAAGATGAGATCTTCGCGGTCAACCATCGCCGCGCCGCCTCCGGCTTCACCCACTCGAATTCCGGCAATTGGTGTCGGAACCAGGTGAATTGCCGCTTGGCGTAATGCCGGGTATCGGCGCGGCCGATCGCCGTCGCCTCGTCCAATGTGATCTCCCCCTTCAGATGCCGGATCAGCGCCGGCACGCCATGGGCCTTCATCGCCGGCAGCAGCGGATCGAGCTGCCGCGCCGCCAGGGCCTCGACCTCCTCCAGCGCGCCGGCGGCGAGCATCGCGTCGTATCGCGCGTCGATCCGCGCATAGAGCTGTTGACGTTCCGGCTCGAGAAACAGCGCCCTGAATGAGCCGGGCGGCAACAGCGGCGGCAATCCGTCCCGATGCCAGTCGCTCAGCGAACGCCCCGTAGCCTCGATCACCTCAAGCGCTCGTGCGATCCGGATGCGATCGCGTGGCTTCAAACGTTCGGCGCTTGCCGGATCGCGTTGCGCCAGATCCGCATACAGCACCTCGACGCCGTCGCGCTCCAGCCGCGCGCGCACGCCTTCGCGGATATCAGCCGGAACCGGCGGCACCGCCGACAGCCCACGCGTCAGCGCCCTGAAGTACAGGCCCGAGCCGCCGGTAAAGATCGGCAGCTGGTTTTGCGCGCGCAGCTTGGTCAGGATCGCCGCCGCGTCGGCCAGCCACGCGCCGGCGGAAAAGTTGATCGCGGCATCGACGTGGCCATAGAGCCGGTGCGGAAGGCGCGCCTCTTGATCGGCCGTCGGCCGCGCAGTGATGACCTTGAGATCGCGGTACACCTGCATGGAATCGGCATTGATGATGACGCCGCCGCGCGCCGCCGCAAGTTCAAGCGCCAGCGCCGACTTGCCGCTGGCGGTCGGCCCTGCGATAAGCACGGCGTTGCTCTTCTCCTGACGCGAATTCACCTGCATGTCTCTGGTCGCCACGCTGATCTGCAATCCCGCCGACCCCGCGCTCGATAGCACGGTAGTGGACGGCGCGCGCGCCATTCTGCCCTCGCCAGGCCCGGCGCAATGGCTGTTCGACGAAGTCGCGGTCGACATCCCCTTTACCGGCAGCGAGGATGTCAGCGGCATCGCCGCTCGCCTCCGCCAGGCGCGCGGCGATCTGCCGATCGATATCGTGGTGCAGCCGCAAGCCGTCCGGCGCAAGAAGCTTTTTCTCGCCGATATGGATTCCACCATGATCGGCCAGGAATGCGTCGACGAGCTGGCGGATTTTGCCGGATTGAAAGCCCACGTCGCGGCCATCACCGAACGCGCGATGCGCGGCGAGATCGAGTTCGAGCCGGCCTTGCGCGAGCGCGTCGCGCTCCTGAAGGGCCTGCCGGTCAGCGCAATCGACGAGGTTCTGAAAAAACGCATCATACCGACGCCGGGCGGTCGCGAACTGGTCGCGACCATGCGCGCGCACGGCGCGTATACCTGCCTGATTTCGGGTGGCTTTACGCTGTTCACCAACGCGGTCGCCGCAGCCATCGGATTTCAGGAAAACCGCGCCAATGAGCTATTGGTGCGGGACGGCAAATTGACCGGCGAGGTCGCTGAGCCGATCCTGGGACGCGCGACCAAACTCGCGACACTGGTCGAGCTGCGCGAGGCTTTTGATCTCGACAATATCGACACGCTGGCGGTCGGCGACGGCGCCAACGATCTCGACATGATCCAGCAGGCGGGCCTCGGCGTCGCCTACCACGCCAAGCCCGCCGTCGCCGCAGCCGCGGCGGCACGGATCGATCATGGCGATCTCACCGCGTTGCTTTACGCGCAGGGCTATCGGCGGGACGAGTTTGTTGGGGGATAGTCTGAACGCGCCGAGGTGCCCAAGATCGATTTACCTCGGCTCACCCTGCCTCTTGATCACCGTCTTTCCGCGTAACGGTGTCTTCGTCTGCGCCGCCGCCTTCGCGCCTACTGCAAGCTCAGCGCCACGAACCGCAATTCGCCGTCGGCGTTGGAAACCAGCAGCAAGATCGATTTCTTGCCGTCCTTCTTCAACTGATCGACGCGCTTTTTGACGTCGGCGGCGCTGCTCACAGCTTCCTGCGCCACCTCGACGATCACCTCGCCGGCGCTGAGCCGCTTTTCGGCAGCATCCGACGGGGTATCGACATTGGTGATGATGACACCCTTGACGGTGTCCTTGATCTTGTAGCGGCTGCGCAGATCCTTGCTGAGGCTGGCGAGATCGAGGCCGAGCGCCTTCTGCGTCACCGGCTTCTCGACGGGCTCTTGCGTCTTGGCCGCGGCCTGCACCGCCTTGTCGCCGTCGTCGAGCCGGCCGAGCGTGACCTTCAAGGTCTGCTCCACACCCTTGCGGATGATGACGACATCGACTTCCTTGCCGACCGCGGTATCGGCCACCACGCGCGACAGATCCTTGGGCTCCTTGATGTCCTTGCCGTCGAACGAGACGATGACATCACCGGGCTCGATCCCGGCCGGTTTGGCCGGGCCCTTGTCCTCGACGCCGGCGATCAATGCGCCGCGCGGCGGCTTGATGTTGAGGCTTTCGGCGATCTCGTCGGTGACCTGCTGGATCCGGACCCCGAGCCAGCCACGGCGAAGCTCGCCGAACTGCCGGAGCTGATCGACCACGCCGGCCACCGTCTTCGACGGCACCGCAAAGCCGATGCCGATCGAGCCGCCCGACGGCGAGATGATCAGCGTGTTGACGCCGATCACCTCACCATCGAGATTGAACAGCGGACCGCCGGAATTGCCGCGGTTGATGGCGGCGTCGGTCTGGATGTAGCTGTCATAGGGACCGGAGTTGATGTCGCGGTTGCGCGCCGAGACGATGCCCGCGGTGACGGTGCCGCCGAGGCTGAACGGATTGCCGATCGCGATCACCCATTCGCCGAGCCGCAGCTTGTCGGAATCGCCGAACTTCACCGCCACCAGCGGCTTGGCCGGCTTGAATTTCAACACCGCCAAATCGGTCTTCTTGTCGACGCCGACCAGTTCGGCCTTGAACTTGCTGCCGTCGTTCATGATGATGCTGATCTCGTCGGCATCCGCGATGACGTGATTGTTGGTTACGACGATGCCGGCGGTGTCCACGATAAAGCCGGAGCCAAGCGAATTGGTCTTGTGCGGCTGCATGTCACCGCCCTTGGGGCCTCCCGGACCGCCCCGGCGATTCTTGAAAAAATCGTCGAAGAATTCCTCGAACGGCGAGCCCGGCGGCAATTGCGGCATCGCGCCCCTGCCCTCACCGCCACCGCCTTTGGCTTCGACGGTCTGCGACGTCGAGATATTGACCACCGCGTCGATCACCTTTTCGGCAACATCGGCGATGCCCTCGGGGCCTCGCGCCAGCGCCGGCGCCGATACCACGACGCTCGCGGCGCCAAGGCAGATCGCGGCCAGCAGCGGGCGCAGGCGATCGACTCAAGGCTGGAATCGCACCGGTCATATTCGATCTCTCTCCTGGAAAAGCGGATCTTGATTTGAGTCCACAGTGCGCCCGAACGGGGTGACGGCGCAAGCATTCGAGCGGGACATTTGATGCCGAGAGCGCGCGCCAAATACGGCAAAAACCCGGCGCGACAGCTCACGATGGCGTCGATCCCTCGGCATTTTCTGACCCGTTGCGGATCGTCATTCCGGAACGGCCTATCAGCGCCGAACCGCCCATATCAGGATCAGGCCGGCGACCGCCGATCCGATGCCGACGGCGCGCAGGATGTGGTCCGGCGTCGCTAGCGCGCTCTTCAT
This sequence comes from uncultured Pseudomonadota bacterium, assembly GCA_963725555.1. Lineage (GTDB taxonomy): Bacteria > Pseudomonadota > Alphaproteobacteria > Rhizobiales > Xanthobacteraceae > Bradyrhizobium. The sequence continues at coordinate 73,321 of CAVRYV010000011.1, forward strand.
GGCCCGGCGCATCCAGGCCGGGCTCGCCGCAAACAGAATGCCTTCAAGCACAAACAGAATGCCCAAGCCGATGAGGAAGTCGGCGAACGCTATGGACCTCATCGGACTGAAACCTCCCGCTTGATGTTGCTTTCTTATTATCCAGGCCGAAGCAAAGTTTTCGCTTCGGCCCCTTATTTTGTTACGGCTTCGGCGCGGCTGCAACCGGCGGCGCCGCTGAAGCCTTGCCGGACGAGGCGTTGAAGAACTTGAAGAAGTCCGAATCCGGCCGCAACAGGAATCGCGTGTCATTGCTCTTCAGGCCGTTCTCATATGCCGACATCGAGCGGTAGAACGCGAAGAAGTCAGGATCCTGACCGTAGGCTTCGGCGAACAGCCGGTTGCGTTCGCCGTCGCCCTCGCCGCGCACCTGCTCGGCGGTCGAATTGGCTTCGGCAACAATGACGGTCGCCTCGCGATCGGCGTTGGACCTGATCTCCTGGGCTTTCTGTCCGCCCTGGGCGCGGAACTCGGCGGCTTCGCGCTGCCGTTCGGTCTGCATGCGCTGATAGACCGCCTGGCTGTTCTGCTCCGGCAGGTCGGCGCGCCTGATCCGCACATCCACGACCTGGATGCCATAGCCCTCGGCTTCCTTGTCGAGCTGGCTGCGGATCCGCCCCATCAAGGCTTCGCGCTCGTCGCGCACCACCTGGATGAAAGTGACTTCGCCAAGCACGCGGCGCAGCGAAGCGTTCAGCAGCGTCGTCAACTGGATGTTGGCGGCCTGGATCGAGCCGACGCTCTGATAGAACCGCAGCGCGTTTTTGATGCGATAGCGCGCAAAGGCGTCGACCACCAGCCGCTTCTGGTCGGATGCGATGACTTCCTGCGACGGATTTTCGAGATCGAGAATCCGCTTGTCGATCGAGATCACGGTGTCGATGAACGGCGCCTTGAAATTGAGACCGGGTTCGGTGACGACACGGACCGGCTCGCCGAGCCGCACTACCAATGCTTGTTCGGTCATATCCACGGTGAAGACCGAGCTGTAGCCGACGATGAGAACGACCAGCAGCACGAATAGCGTGGCAATACCTGCGACGGGGGACCTCATCTCGTGGCTCCGGTCTGCTGTTGCGGCTGGTTGGTTGTGGCCGCAGCCGGACGCCGCGGCGTCAGCTCATTCAAGGGCAGATACGGCACCACGCCCTGCCCGGACGACGAACCGCCGCCGTCATAGATCAGCTTTTCGGAGCTGCCCAGCACGCGCTCCATCGTCTCCAGATAAATTCGCTGCCGGGTCACATCAGGCGCCTTCTTGTATTCGTCATAGACCTTGAGGAAACGCGCGCTCTGGCCCTTGGCCTCGGCGACCGCCTGCTGCTTGTAGCCTTCGGCGATCTGGATGATCTGCGCCGCGCGTCCCTTCGCATCGGGAACGACGCGGTTGGCATAGGTCTGGGCCTCGTTCTGCAATCGCTCGAGATCGGCGCGCGCCGCCTGCACGTCGCGGAACGAATTGATCACCTGCGCCGGCGGGTCGACTTTCTGCATCTGCACCTGCTGCACCAGGATGCCCGAACCATAACTGTCGAGCGTCTTCTGCATCAGCTCCTGGACGTTGGCTTCCGTGGTGGTACGGGCGCCGGTAAGGATCGGCTGGATATTGGCCTTGCCAACCGCCTCGCGCATCGCGCTTTCGGCGACGGCCTTCACGGTGCCTTCGGGGTTCTGGATGTTGAACAGATAATTGCCGACACCGTCCGGCTTGATCCGCCACAGCACGGTGAAATCCACATCGACGATGTTTTCGTCGCCGGTGAGCATCAGGCTTTCTTCCGGCACGTCGCGCATGGTCCTGCCGCGCCGGGCCGGATCGTCGATCAGGGTCATGCCGATGCTGATGGTGGAGACGCGCAGCGCCTTCGGCAGCAGCACGGTCTCGATCGGATATGGCAGATGATAATTCAGACCCGGCTGCACCGTGCGCACATGCTTGCCGAAACGCAGCACGACGCCAAGCTCTTCAGACTGGACCCGGAAAAATCCGGACAGGCCCCAGATCGCCAACGCGCCGATCAGAAGCAGCGCGATGCCGAGGCCGCTGAAATAACCGCCCGGCAGCAATTGCTGAAGCCGGTCCTGGCCGCGGCGCAGAAGGTCCTCGAGATCGGGCGGCCTTGGCCCCACCGATTGCGGGCCAGAACCCCATGGCCCTTTCGGACCCGAGCCCCATGGGCCTCCGCCTTGATTCTTCCACGGCATCGACAATCTCCTTCGCGGGCCCCGGACCAGACGCCCAGCCTCGCAACATCTGGACGGCTTTATAGGGGACGGCCCCGGCCCTTACAACGCAAGCCTGCTGCTCGCAGGAGCTAAGCCCGAACCGATAATTGTCAATGTAAACATCGCCGAATGGAGTTAATGCGCGCTTCGCCGGCGATATGTTACATAAGAAAAGTCGACGCTGTCGTCCGAACTGGACGAATTCCGCACGCGCGCGACCTCCTTCCAGTCCGCAAGCTCGATGGCGAGCAAGATAGGTGTCTCCCTCGGGCCGGGCGTGAACTTCGGTGATTTCCAGACGATCCGCGATTGGCATCCATTGCGCGTAAATCTCGGCACCGCCGATCACGGCGATTTCGTTGGCCGAGCGTCGCAACGCATCGCCGGTCGCCACCGCGCGCGCATCGGCCAATGATGTCGTCACCACCGCGCCGGGCCCGCGAAAATTCGCATCGCGCGTGACTACGATATTGGTGCGGCCGGGAAGCGGTCGGCGCAACGACGTGAAGGTCTTGCGGCCCATCACGACCGGTTTACCCATCGTCATTGCCTTCAAGCGTTGCTGATCGGTCTTCAGCCGCCATGGAATGATCCCGGCCGAGCCGATCACGCCATTGTCAGCGACCGCGACGAGGAGAACGATTTCGAGAAGTGCCATATACTGCGAGTACAGGTTACGCGTTACACCGCTAGGCCACGCGAAGGTGCGTCATCAACTCCGGCGCCAGATACACCGGAATGACGCTCTCAAAATATTGTCCTCCGGTAAACGTCGTATCAATGCGTCGACCGATATAAGGCTCAACACGAATGTAGGAGCCGAGGGCCCGCGCACGCTCAATCTGCCGGCTATCGACAGCGGGATCGAAAAGGGAGAACGCTGAACGATGGGGCGCCTCTACCAACAAAGCGGTAGCCTCCTTAATTAGCCGGCGCTCTTCCTCAGGCGAGGTCGGCACCAACATCAACGTCCACCGTCCATCCTGCTCACGAAACTCCCAGTAGGCTGCGAGCACGGGGCTCCCTCGCCTGATCAGCTCCTTGACCAGTCGTTCAGACGCCTCGACCTTTCGATCTCCTAGCGCTTCTGCAGCCATTGCAGCAATCCTTTGTCAGCCGCTCCAACTGCCTCCAGCATAGTCGCCGCGGCGTCACGGGTCCAAATCTCATAACGGGCATGCTCTGACCACTTGCTTATTGTCGCCCAGCTTTCTCTCAGCCCGGAATTTTCGCTCATATCATCCTCAAGCGGGCTCTTTAGGTCGGCCAAGCTCAAGAGATCCCTGAGATTGTGCGTGTAGATGCTATTGACCCGAGATTTATCAGGAATCTCGTTTGCGCGAAAGCCCGCCGCTCTAAACGCCTTGAGTTCGCATTCGATAACGTACCCCGCCAAATAATAGGCGCCGGACGGAAGCCCCCTCTCTAAAAGCAACGTAGCCTCGGCAAGCCGTTCCCTGGCAAGCTCCTGAAATGTGGCTCGGTCCTGAACTCATCTAACTCTCTACCACTCTTAATTCTCTACCACTTTGACTTGCTAAGGGCCTTGATCCGCGGACAACCTTCGTGTCCCCTGCGCAAGCGCCGTCAGCGCCGCACCACCGACCCGGCACACGGTCCATTCATCCATCAGGACCGCGCCGAGCGATTTGTAGAATTCTATCGACGGCGTGTTCCAGTCCAGCACCGACCACTGCAATCTCGACCAGCCGTTCGCCACGCACTGCTTTGCCAGATGCACCAGCAGCGCCTTGCCGATACCGTTGCCGCGCTGCGCCGGGCGGACGAACAGGTCCTCCAGATAGATGCCGGAGCGGCCGCTGAACGTTGAAAAATTGATGAACCAGACCGCGAAGCCGGCCGGCGCGCCATTCCACTCCGCGATCTCGCAGAACAGGCGCGGATCGCTGCCGAATAAAGCCGCGTCGATCATCGCTTCGGTCGCTTCGACTTCGTGAAGCAGTTTCTCATATTCGGCGAGTTCGCGAACCAAGGACAGAACAAGTCCCGCTTCGCCGGGGCGCGCGCGGCGGATGGTCAGGGACATTCAATCGCTCGCACCGCAACTCATACAGCCACCTGGGCCTTGATGTGCGGATGCGGATCGTAGCCTTCGAGCACAAAGTCCTGGTAGCGGAATGCGAAGATGTCCTTCACCGCCGGATTGATTTTCATCAGCGGCAGCGCACGCGTCGGGCGCGTCAATTGCAGACGAGCCTGTTCCAGATGGTTCGAATACAGATGCGCATCGCCGAGCGAGTGAACGAAGTCGCCGGGCTTGAGATCCGTCACCTGCGCGACCATCATCGTCAGCAACGCATAGGAGGCGATGTTGAACGGCACACCGAGAAAAACGTCGGCCGAACGCTGATAGAGCTGGCACGACAATTTTCCGTTGGCGACGTAAAACTGAAACAGGCAGTGACACGGCGGCAGCGCCATCTTGTCGACGTCGGCAGGATTCCACGCACTCACGATCAGGCGCCGAGAATCCGGATTGCGCCGGATCATGTCGATGACATTGGAGATCTGGTCGAGCTTTCGTCCGTCCGGCGTCGGCCAGGATCGCCACTGCGATCCGTAGACCGGACCGAGATCGCCATTGGCATCGGCCCATTCGTCCCAGATCGAAACGCCGTTATCCCTGAGATATTTGATGTTGGTATCGCCGGCGAGAAACCACAGCAATTCGTGCACGATCGCTTTCAGCGGCAGCTTCTTGGTGGTCAGCATCGGGAAGCCCGCAGCCAGATTGAAGCGCATCTGGTGACCGAATATCGATAACGTGCCGGTGCCGGTGCGGTCGTGTTTCTCCGCGCCGTCAGCGAGAATCCGTTCGAGCAGGTCGTGATACTGGTTCATGGCGTGGTGACGGGCCTTTGGCGATGGCAGGTTTTAGCGGCCGGACCGGCCAACCGACAGCGGCAATTCGGCCGACGGCATCGATTATACCCGGAAAAGTGAGCATCCGGCCCACAAACGACAAGGGCGGAAACCGCGCCCGCTTATCCAATAAAGCCGGCAAAACCCACGCAGCCCCCGGCCAGCAACAGCCAGAACGGATTAAGCCGCGTCGTCGACGCCAGCACCGCGGCGACCGCGGTGACCAGGGCGGCCGTCCAGGTCCGATCCGAGGTCAGCGCCAGGATCAAGCCGCTAGCGCCCATCAAGCCGATCGAAAGCGGAACCAGCGCCGCCTGGAGCGTCGCGGGCCAGCGCGAACGGCTCGACCGTGTCAGAAGGCGGCTTACGCAATAGGCCAGGACGGCGGTCGGAACGCACATCGCCAGGGTTGCGACCAGCGCGCCGGCGATGCCGGCGACGGAATAGCCGATCAGGGTCACGATCAGCACATTCGGCCCCGGCGACAGCTGCGATATCGCAAACACATCGGCGAACTGCTTGCCGCTCAACCAGTGCTGAACATCGACCGCAACCCGGTGCATTTCCGGAATGGCGGAATTGGCGCCGCCGACCGCAAACAGCGACATCAACCCAAAGGTCCATGCCAGCGTGAAGATCGGATCGCGGTTAGAATTCATGCCGCTGCCCGACGGCCCAGGACTACGGTGATGGCGATGCTGACCGGGATCGCCACCAGCAACACCGCCGGCAATGGCAGCCGCAGCGGACCGATCGCGATAAACACCGCCGCCAGGACAACAAGTCCGACCAGATCGCGCTTCCTGACCAATGGCGTCATCATCCGGAAAACCACCGCGATCAATAGCCCGACCGCCGCGCAGGAGACTCCGGCCAGAATGCGCCGCAACGCATCGACTTCGCCGAAACGGGCATAAAGCGCCGCCAGGATCGTCACCACGACCACGGGCGGCCCGACCAGTCCGGCAAAGGCCGTGGCGGCGCCGGCCACGCCGCGAAAGCGCGATCCGAACACCACCGACAGGTTGACGATGTTCGGGCCGGGCAGGAAATGGCATAACGCGAAGGTTTCGTTGAATTCCTCTGCCGTCATCCAGCGGTGCTGTTCGACGATGGCGCGGCGAGCAAACACCAACACGCCGCCGAAGCCTGCGAGCGACATTTTGGCAAAGGCCACAAAGAGCGCGATCAGGCCGGGAGGGGTCGCTATCGGGGAATCGGGCGCCGGAACGGCGGCCGGCGGCGAATCCGGGGGCATGACCGGGATTTAGAACGCCGCCCCTGGCGGCGCCAACCCAATTCCCCGTGTATCCCCACCCTTCCCCGGTCATAGGTTTCGCCCTGTTTTTCTCGATTTTTGGACCCATATCAGGGGTCCGACTTCGCCGGCTATGGAAATAAAGTGCCGTCGCAATAAACCATCCGGCCCCGGGGCAGCTGCCGGAATTTTCACCACCGGCGGCAAGCCTGCTGACCTCAGCCCGCTGCCGGGGTAGCATGGCGAATGGGGCCCCGAGTTCGGGCTACGGACACGCCGCCGATCGACCGGCGGGATCTCAATGCGACAGGACCAGCAATGGCGACCGATCATATCCGATACGACGTCCTGGCGCGCGATGCACTGCGAGGCGTGTTGCGCCGCGTCCTGGCCGACGCCGCCGAACACGGCCTGCCCGGGGAGCATCACTTCTTCATCACCTTTCTGTCCAAGGCGGAGGGCGTGAAGCTGTCGCCGCGGCTGTTGGCGCAATATCCGGAAGAGATGACGGTAATCCTGCAGCACCAGTTCTGGGACCTTACGGTGTCGGAGGATCGTTTTGAAGTCGGCCTGTCGTTCGGCGGCATTCCCGAGCGGCTGGTGGTTCCGTTCAGTTCGATCAAGAGCTTCTTCGATCCGTCGGCGCAATTCGGCTTACAGTTCGAACCTGCCGATGCCGACGCCGAAACCCCGGCGGCGAACCTGCCGGCGGTCGCTTCGCCCGCGCCCGTTCCGGCGCCGCTGACGGCTCCCGAAACGGCCGCCGAATCTCGCGACGAACCGGCAAAGCCGAGCGAGGGCGCCGAAGTCGTGCGGCTGGACCGTTTCCGCAAGAAATAATCTGCACAAGAAATCCACGAAATCCTGCGACGCGATCTTGCGACGCTGTAGAATGTCGTCCGCGCGCTGTTGCGCGACGGACATGATAGATGGCTCGATCGACAACGACATCGCGATCCCCCGCCACGCGCACGGAGACCGATAGCTTCGGCCCGATCGAGGTTCCCGCCGATCGCTATTGGGGGGCGCAGACGCAACGGTCGCGGCAGAATTTCCGCATCGGCCACGATCGGATGCCGATGCCGATCATTCACGCCCTTGGCATCGTCAAGCTGGCATCTGCGGAAACCAATCGCGAGCTTGGGCTGCTCGACCAGCGTCGCACCCGCGCCATCGTGCGCGCCGCGCGCGAGGTGATCGACGGCAAGCTCGACGATCATTTTCCGCTGGTGGTCTGGCAAACCGGATCCGGCACCCAAACCAACATGAACCTCAATGAGGTGATCGCCAATCGCGCCAACGAACTGCTTGGCGGCAAGCTCGGCGCCAAGCAACCGGTTCATCCCAACGATCACGTCAACATGAGCCAGTCGTCGAACGATTCATTCCCGACCGCGATGCACATCGCGGCAGCGACGCGCATTATCACCGACCTTATTCCTGCGCTAAGCGAGCTGCATCGCGCGCTGCGCAAAAAAGAAAAGGCGTTCGCTGGCATCGTCAAGATCGGACGGACCCACACCCAGGACGCCACGCCCCTGACGCTCGGCCAGGAATTTTCCGGCTACGCCGCGCAGGTGGAGAGCGGCATGGCGCGGCTAAGGGTCGCGGTCAGGGATTTGTACCCGCTGGCGCAAGGCGGCACCGCCGTCGGCACCGGCCTTAATTCGAAGCCGAAATTCGCTCGTTTGTTTGCAAGGCACGTCGCCAAGATTACCAAAATGCCATTCACCAGCGCTGCCAACAAGTTCGAGGCGCTGGCATCCAACGACGCCTATGTCTTTGCGCACGGCGCCCTCAACTCGGTGGCGACCGGCCTGTTCAAAATCGCCAACGACATCCGCCTGCTGGGGTCGGGTCCGCGTTCCGGCCTCGGCGAACTGATCCTGCCCGAAAACGAACCTGGTTCCTCGATCATGCCGGGCAAGGTCAATCCGACACAATGCGAGGCGATGACCATGGTTTGCTGCCAGGTGTTCGGGAATCATACCGCCATCACCGTCGCCGGCAGCCAGGGACATTTCGAGCTCAACGTCTACAAACCAGTTCTGGCATACAACATGTTGCATTCCATTCAGTTGCTCGCCGACATGGCACGCTCGTTCACTTCGAATTGTGTCGAGGAAATCCGCGCCGACGAAAAGCGCATCCGGGATTTGATGGAACGCTCGCTGATGCTGGTAACCGCACTCGCGCCCAAGATCGGCTACGATAACGCCGCCAAGGTCGCCAAGACTGCTCACGCCCGCGGAACCACCTTGAAAGAAGAGGCCGTGCGGCTCGGCTTTGTTTCGCCCGCGGAGTTCGACCGGCTGGTGCGGCCGAACAAAATGACTCACCCCGGCTGACGCCGCTCGGTGATAAGATACAAAAAAATAATTATGATCTATAACGCCTATAACTCATAACGCCTAAAGACTGATACCGGTCAGCTATCGTCAGCTCGCTGAGCCCGTGCTAGAGCACCAGCCGATTTCGTTTTCGCAAGGCGGAGCTCATTTTTTGATGCTATGAAGGGCGACGGCGGGAATTTTATTTTATTAGTGACGACCAAGCCAGCTGGCGCGGTTGCTTCTGATGGGGCAGGTATGGGGGATCTAGTTAACCTGAAGCGGTTCAAGAAGCGCACTGAACGGCATCAGTTGGAGCAACAGGCAGAGGCCAATCGAAACCGGTTCGGCCGAACCAAATCCGAACGCATTCTGGATGAGCGGCGCGCAGACCGCACCAACCACATATTGGATCAGCATCGGATCAACGGCGAGGACGCGTCATGAAATCGCCAGTCGTGAAACGCTCGATCGTGGTCGCGGGTCACAAGACCAGCGTCAGCCTCGAAGAGGCATTCTGGAACGGCATGAAAGAAATCTCCGGGCTGCGAGACATGACGCTGTCCGAACTGGTGGGAGAGATCGACAGCAACCGCCAGCAAGGCAATCTGTCTTCGGCGATTCGTCTCTTTGTCCTGGATTATTTTCGAAGCCGGGCCATAGCCGCCGAGCCGGGTACAAAACGGGCCGCATCCGCCGAATCGGATACCAAAGCAGAAGCTTCGTGATCCGATAAAGCGGATCGTGAACTAATGTTTTGTTTGAGCGCGATCTTCAGGCAACGCCTTGCCGATCATGCTCCAGGCTGCGGCTTGTTCGCCGTACCAATGGTGCTCGCGCTCATCGCGACATCACGGAAAGCGCCAGCAGCGAAAGCAACAGCGCCGGCGGCATCACCACGAGCCCGAGTTTGAGAAATGCCAATGCGCCGACATGTTCTCCTTCGCGTCGCAGCGCGATCAGCCAGAGAATGGTGGCGAGCGAGCCGGTCACCGACAAATTAGGACCGAGATCGACGCCGATCAGAGTTGCGCCAGTGACATGGGTCGGAACCTGCGCGATCTGAGTGGTGGTCGCCGCGATCAAACCCATCGGCAGGTTATTCACCAGGTTCGACGCGACGGCGGCGACGATGCCGGCGATCCAGGATGTGAGCTGCGGCGAGTCTGTCGAGGCCTGTTTCAAGACACCCGCCAGCGCCGGCAGCACGCCCGTGCGGTTAAGGCCTTCAACCAGGATGAACAAGCCGGCCACCAGCGGCAGCACCGACCACGAAATGTCCTTCAACACCGGTAGCGGCGACCGCCGTGAGATGATCAGAACGAGCGTTGTCACGATCGCACCGGCGATGAAGGTGGGCAGCCCGAGATCCGACCCCTGCGCTGATGCTGCGAGCAGCACGACGGCCGTCATCGCGATTCCCAATGCCGCGAGCTGGCCGCCGCGGCGGAGCGGCGCGATGTCACCGACCGCGGCGACGGCGGCTTCGAGCGCACGGCGTTGTGTCAGCCGCAGCACCGCATAGGTCACCACAATCGCGACGATGGACGGCAGAGCGAAGGTGTGCAGCCATTCCGAAAGCGGCGGCATCTGCGCGCCGAACACCACGAGGTTGGCTGGATTGGAGATCGGCAACACGAAGCTCGCAGCGTTGGCGATGAACGCGCAAACGAACAGATACGGCAGCGGCTCGACCCTGGCGGCACGGGTCGCGGCATAGACGGCCGGCGTCAGAACCACCGCGGTGGCATCGTTCGACAGCAACACCGTGACGATCGTGCCCACCACATAGACGATCAGGAACAGTCGTTTCGCCGAACCCTGCGAATGCCGCACCGCCTGCGCCGCGAGCCAGTCGAACAGGCCTTCCTGCCGCGCCACTTCCGCCAGCAGCATCATGCCGATCAGGAAGAAATAAACATCCATGCCCTTGCCGGCGGCGGCCAGCGCATCCGGCCACGGCAACAGATGGAGCACGACCAGCAGCGCCGCACCGGCGACCGCCCAGATGAACTCCGGCAAATTCCAGGGACGCACGATCACGCCGAAGGTGGCGAGCGCCGCAATGCCCCAGGTTGCGGCGTTGGCCTCCGGCATCATTGCGCGCCCGCCAACGCGATTGCCATCGGACGGTCCTCCGATCCGTTCGGCCGCGCACAGGCCGGTTTGAGGACCGCAGCAAATCCGAGCCAGAGCGCAATCGAGCCGAGCGCAAAGCTGCCGAGAATAAGGAACATCGCAGCGGTAGCCGATCTCTTGCGCGATCCAGCCGCCGATCGCCGGGCTGAGCGCCGCGCCAAGACCCTGCACGGTCATCACCGCGCCCTGACCGGCGTTGACGCGCCCGGTGCCGGAAAGCAGATGTGCAACAAGGCCGGGGACGGCGACGCTCTGCAGGCCGGCACCAATCCCGTCAAGGATCTGAACCGGATACACGCCCCATTTGTTCATCACGCAGGCAGCAAGGACGCCCCGGATCGGCAGCGCGATGAACGAGATCAGCAACACCAGCCAGTAACCTTCCTTCTCGGCGAGACGCATCGCGATCAAGGATACGAGGATCATCGTGCCCTGCGCTACAACGATGGTGATGGCGACAAAGCCGGCCGGGTCCGCCTGCTTGGCCGAGACCACGGCAAGTCCATACAGCGGAAGCATGGCGGCATTGCCGAGATGAAAGCAGGCCAGCGCCGCGGCCAGAATCAGCAACGGCTTGGATTCGAGCAGCACGGTGAGGCCGCCGACCTTGCCACGGTTATCCCCACCCTTGTTGAGCCCGCGTGCCTCGTCGTCATCGATCGCAGCACTCGGTATCATCAGGACCGAGATAATCGAGAGGACGCCGAATAATGCGGCCAGCAACAACACGGCGGGAAAGCCGAACATCCATCCAAGCAGGCCGGACAGGCCGGCGCCGACCATGTTGCCGGCATGATTGAATGCCTGGTTATGGCCGTTTTGCCGGTTGAAACCGGCCTGACGAACGATGCCGAGCGTCATGCCGGACACCGCTGGCCCGATCGCCGCACCGGCGATCGCGGTCGCGACCTGCGACAGCGTCACCAGCCAGAAGCTTTGCGAAAGCAAAACGATGCCGGAGGCAATCACCGTGCAGATGCCGGGGATGATGATGCAGAGCTTCTTGTGTCTGGTCGCGTCCACCAGCGCGCCCGCCGGGGTGGTCATCAGCATTCCAGCGACGCCGCCGACGGTCATCACCGTGCCGATCAGCCCGCTCTCCCAGCCATGCGCCAGCAGAAACACGCCGAGGAACGGGCCAATGCCCGCCTGCATGTCGGCCATGAAGAAGTTCAGCGACAACAGCGGCCGGATGCCTTTGGAGTTTCGACGATCGGTTCACATCGCTCTCCCAGAGATGCCTGAGGCCATAGCCGCCCGGAATTGCCTGTACAAAGAGTTTCGTTCATCGCGTGCTTTTAGAACTTCGATATCAGGGCGATTCCGGCGACCGGCCGGCTATCCCGCAATCAGGATGATGGGATAAAGCCAGACCGCACCGATATTCTCCATCAGATAATTTCCATGATTTTACGCTTGGTGCGTGGCGACGATCAGTGAACGGCACGGTTGTTAATGTTCGGAACGATGTTTCGATCCGCGTTTGCCGTCGTGCTTTGGTCTCTTGCGGTCCGGACCGTGTTTCGGTTTCTTCGCTTCGACCGGCTTCGTTGTTTCGGCGGATGTACCGATCTCGCGGGCTTCGATCACCGTGCCAAACGAAGTGGTCGCGCCGTCGCCCCTGACCGAAATCCTGGCGCCCTGCTTGAGACAGGTCGGAAAAGCGTTTCGCCTCGTGCGGCGGCAAGCCGGATCATCCGCCCGTCCTCCAGAACAACGCCGCGCATCTCGCCCTTTGGTCCATGAATGGCCTGCCTTGACGATGCCCTGGGCGCTGATGGGGCTGTGAGTGGCACGTTCGAAGGCTTCGATCATCCTCACGAGCCTCCGGACCCTCATCGAGAATCCGCCCCTTCGCGGTGTCGATCGCAATCGGCGGCGATCATTTCGACGCCGCGCGGGCGAACCCCGCGTACCCTGACCTTGCTGCCGGGGCGGAGATCGCGCAGAAGCCGGGAAGACAAATGCGGCGGCACATGGACCTCGCTGCCATCGGTCAGCAGAAAGCCGTCGGCTTCGCCGTGCTTGTTGACCAGAAACTGATCCACGGTGCCGGCGATTTCAGGCAGATAGTCGGGGTCGATCCAATGCATGGCGAAGCTCCTGGCGTTCGACTGTCGGGCAGTCCTGCCAAGGTCATCGCAAGGCGCATGCCAACGCCCGAAGCGTTGATTTAAAAGGCTTATTTCGAGGGCGATCCGTCGAAGTGTCGGATATCGCGACGGTCGGCGTCGCAAATGCAGACGCTTCGTTCTCGGGCATTATTGGCTCGGGAGCGAGGCCGAGGGAGACGGCAAGTCGATCCGCCCAACCGCAACGATGCTGATCTAATTGGCCGCTGTCGTTGCGCTTGCCGAGGCCATATTTCTCGGCCTTGGCATGCAGAAGCTGGCGATGAATGCCAAGCCGGCGGGCGGCCTCGGCGCGGTTTCCCTTCGATTCAGCCAGCGCCTTCGCGATCATGCGGCGCTCGAGATTTTCCACGGCAGACAGAAAGATCGCGCGCCGTCGCCGCTTCCGTCGGCTTCGTCCGAGACGGCCGTCGCCAGAAAGCCGAGATCAGACGCTGTGACGATATCGCTGCGGCACATGACCGCGACGCGCTCCATGGCATTTCTCAACTCGCGAACATTTCCCGGCCATGCATGGTCGACGAGTTGACGTGTCGCGTCTTCCGATAATTGCTTCCTGGGCGACGAAGCGAGCGCCAAGGAAATACTCGGCAAGTGGCAGGATATCGGCGCCGCGCTTTCGCAACGGCTGCAGTTCGATCGGCACGACGTTGAGCCGGTAAAACAGATCTTCACGGAATCGGCCCTGCTTTACCCATTGCTCAAGGTCGCGGTGCGTGGCCGCGACGATGCGCACGTCGATTTTTTGCGGCCGTCCGCCAACCGGCGTGACGACGCGTTCCTGGATCGCGCGCAGAATCTTGGCTTGCATCGCAAGATTCATGTCGCCGATCTCGTCCAGAAACAATGTGCCTCCATGCGCTTCGCGGAACGCCCCCTTGCGCTCGAGAACGGCGCCGGTGAATGCGCCCTTGACGTGGCCGAACAATTCGCTCTCCAGCAAGTCTGGCGGGATCGCCGCGCAATTCAGCGCCATGAATGGCCCCGCGCTCCGCGCGCCGACGCGATGGATGGTGCGCGCAACGACTTCCTTACCCGTGCCGGTTTCGCCGGTGATCAGCACCGTGGCATCGCTGTCGGCGACCAGGCCGATGGTCTTCTGAACCTCGCGCATGCTGTGGCTTGAACCAATGAGGTCCTCCGGATACGCCGTCCGCGTCTACGGGCGCGAGCTCGGTGGATCCTCGGCGCCCTCGATCGGACCATGCGCGCCAGCAAGGACGCCAAATCCTCCCGGCCAACGGGTTTGGTAAGGTGATCGAACGCGCCGAGGCGCATGGCTTCGATGGTGTTGGCGGCGGTCGCATAGGCGGTGATGATGGCGACGGGAAGCTTCGCGCCGCCCGCTTCGCTGCGCAGCCGCGTCAGAACCTGCAACCCGTCCATGTCCGGCATCCGCAGATCGAGCAGCGCCGCGTCCGGATTTGTCTGCGCCGCGACCGCCAACGCCTCGCGTCCCGAGGACGCAACGACAGGCGCATAGCCGAGATCGCGAACGGCATCGGAGAGGCCATCCCTTAACGCCTTTTCGTCATCCACGATCAGCACGATTGTCATGACCGGCCTCCTTGCCGGAAGCTCCAGCGTGAAGGTCGTCCCATCACTGCGGTGTTCAAGAATCACGCGACCGCCATGCGCTTCGGCGACCTCGCGCACAATGGCAAGTCCGAGCCCTGTACCATCAGGCCTGCCGGTCGCGAAGGGTTCGAACATATGCTCGCGAATGGTGGGCGGCACGCCGTTGCCGGCGTCGGCCACGGACAGGCTGAAGATCGCTCTGGGTGGTTTCCGCGCGGAGCACGATCGGCGTGCCGTCGTCCGAATTCTGAATGGCGTTGAGGATCAGATTGTCGAGCGCGCGCCCGATCTGCGCTTTGTCGAACATGACTGGCGTTGCAAGGCGTGACAGACAATCCACCGTGATGGTGCGCCGCCCCGCCTGCTCGCGAAACAGCGCGGCATGCTCGGCAAGGAAGCTATCGATATCCGTCACGGGCTCGCGCTTGATCGCGGATCGCTGCACGGAACGGAGTAGATTTTGCAACAACTGATCCATACGCCCTACTTGCTCGACCACGACCTGCAATGCATCCGTCGACCGGCTGCGGTCGGATTCATTGGCAAGGGCATTCTCGGCCTTTAACCGCATGGCGGCGATCGGGTTCCGTATTTCGTGAGCCACGCCGGCGACAACCCGGCCCAGCGCGGCGAGGCGTTCGCCATCCGCCACGCGCTGGAGCAGATTTACCGTCCGGCGACGGGCTTCGGCTGCCTTTGCGCCGGCGCCGTTGATGGCTCCGATAATGCGATCAAGGTCGCGCTGTCCGGTCAAATCAAGCACGGGCAAGTCTTCCGCGCCGTCCGCCAGCGCCGCTTCAACCGTGCGCAATCGCTGCGACCAACGCCACAACACGCGCCCAAGCAACGCCGCCGATCCCAGAAGCACCACCAGCAGAAATCCCAAGCCGGTGGTCGCGAGAAGAAAAGGCCGGCCACCGACGGTAACGACCCGCGTCATCGCCCAGGCCGCGGTGGTATTCGGCCGCAGCGCCAACCATCGGGCAGGCCGAAATCAGCAGTACTTGCGAGCGCGAATCCCGCTTCCACTCGAAGCCGGCGCCGCGCCGCGGCCGAGCTTTCGGCAACCTGCCGGATGGTCGGCTCCTCGGCTTGCGGAAGATCGGTCTTTTGCCCGCTGCCTTCGTACGTCGGATAAGCATAGGCCAGCGAGCCTGTACTCGCTCTGCCAAATCCCGCCTTCCACCCCCGGAAACGAAGCGAGCGCGCGATCGACAGCGACGGCGTAGTCGGCTTTGGTCGCGGCGGCCGCTCTCGGTGAAGCTGCCTCCCGGACGATGGCGTCGCAGGCTCGCGCGATGCTGGCAGCCGCGCGATCGGTTCGCTGGGTCGTCGTCTCCTTGTAAAGGGCGACGAGCATTGCGCCCACGACCAAGGCGGCGACGAGAAAAAGCCCCCAACACACGGCAAACCAGGCAACGATCGAACGCGGCAATATCAATCTCCCGGGCCCGCTGCGAATACCACGCTACGTACAACGGTCGTGGCGGCGCGGCGGCTGACCGGCGGCGTCAGCACCAGAGGCGGCCGCAGTTTCGGCGGCGGCCGCAGGGCGCCGGGCGCCGGCCTGATCTCAATCGGTGGCGGCAGCGGGGCAACCTGCTGACTGACCACCGGCGCGTTGGCGTTTGGCAGCGCTACGGCCGGCGGGCGTGGAACGCTGACTTTGGGCTTCGGTTGAAACCGCCGCGGATCGTGGCCGGGGAGTTCGGAAAGCGGTTGGCCGGGCGAGACCGCATCCGGCGCGCCGGCCGATGGCAGCGCGGGAGCGAGCGGCGGAATCGACGCCGGCAATGCCGCGGGCGGCTCGCCGCGCTCGATCAAATCCAGTCGGCGCGTTTCACGATCAATCGCCCGTACCGCCAGCCATGACGACAGCGCCGCCACGTCGACGGTGCGACTGAGGGCGTCGGGCGAACCCGCGGCAAATAATTGTATTTCCGGGCGGCTCTTCGATGGTCCGGCCGCGGTCGAGGCCAGTTCGGCACGAATGTCCGCCTGGTCGGCGGGAATATCATATCCGCCGGAGACGATCGCGCGCGCGCCTGGGCCATCGAGCGTGGTCGCGCCAACGCGAAGCCGGCCGTCCCTGATGGTGAAGGGAATCTGCGCCGAAGCGACCTTCAACGCACCGGCCGACAATACCGGCTCGACGATCTGCCGCAGCCGGGTATCATCGGTGGCCTGCCCGGCATCGCTGGCGCGGATCGCAACCTCGAACGCGCGCGGATCCAGTCCGGCGATGCCGGCGGATTCCAGCGTTACGATTCCGCTTCCGGATAGCGCGCCGCTCAGCGCCGAGGCGCTGCGGCCCTGGCTCGCCAGCGTCATCTGCATCGACGCACGGCCCGCGGGCATCGCGAGGCCGCGATAACGCAGTGCCGCGCCGTCGACCCCCTTGAGCTGAACCCGTGCATTCAACGCTATTCCATCGGCGGTTGGTTTGGCGTCGATGCTGGCGGTCGCTTCGCCGCCGCCGATGGCGCCCTTGATGTCATCGATTGTCAGTGACTGGCCGTCGCTCTTGACCGTGCCGCTGACCGGCCGCATTTCGCCGCCGCCCGGAAGCCCGCCGCGCAGCGCCTGAAACGCGACATGACCGCGCCAGCCTTTCACGAGCCCCGAACCGAGCGGCTCAGCCGCATCGCGTCCCGCGGCACCGATGGCGATGACAAATGCCGGCGCCAGATCAAGCGCATCGAGACCGACCTCACCTTCGACATTCTTTTCGTCGCCAAGGGTCAACGCCAGGCGCCCACGCAGCCGCGAACCCGATATCGCGCTATCGAGGTCCTCGAAGGTCAGCTTGCTGGCCGCCAGCGACACCCGCGCAGAAAGGCTGATGTTCTGCGCCAGCGCGTCCGATGCTTTGAGATCGAACAGCGGCGCGAAATTGGCGCGGCGGACGTTAAGAACGACGTTGGCTTTGGGCTCCGACGCCCAGGGTTCGGCGGTGCCCTGCGCGTCGGCATCGAGGCCGGCTCCGGAGATTTTGGCTTTCAGTCGCAGCGGCGCATGCCATATGCCGGTCGCGGACCCTTCAAATTGCGCGGGACCTTGGGCCGCCGCGACCACGCGATCGAGCCCCAGCAACGCCAGCAACGAACGGCCCTGCTCCGCCGACAGTTTCAATTCAATGCCGATCTCGCTGCGCCGGAGCGCGTCGAGATCGATCGCGCGCATCGCCGCGATCTCGGGCTTTGCGGTGAGCGTGGCAACGCCCTTGAGCTGCGGCGCATCGAGATCGAGAACAACGCGCGCGCTGGCGCGATCGGCGTGGTCGGCGTTCTTGTCGAGATCGAGCGTCAGCTTGAGGCGCGCAGGGCCCGCAACTGTTCCCACCGAATCGAGACGCGACGCAAGATCAGGCGCAAATGGCGCGATCAGGCCGGTGATCCGTCCCAGCGACACCGCGGTGGAATTCAACGCCAGCCGTCCGGTGGCATGGACGCGGTCGAAATTCCCCGCGCCTTCTATCGTTACGCCGGTGGCCTGGCCGATTTTCAGTTGATCGAGCGTCACCGTCTTTGGACCGTAGCCGAGCTTCGCGATCAAAGGTTGCAATTCCTGGCCGGCCGAAACGGCGTGGCCGATATTCAGCGAAAGCTGCGCCTCGTCCGGCCACTCGGCTTGCGGGCCCGCGAGCGAGCGCACCAATGCCGTTGCGGCATCAAAATCGAGACGTTCCGCCTTCAGATCGGCATCGAACCGGGAGCCGCCATTGGCCGACGAACTCGAAATCGCAACCCGGCCCGTCACGGCGCCGCCATCGAGCTCGGCATTCATGCCGTCAATTGCCAAGCGGTTCGGACCGACGCTGATATCGCCACGGAGCTGTAGCGGCTTTTGGCTGCGATAGGTAATCTCGGTGCGGCCCTGCAGCCACGCCACCAGCGTATCCGGATCGGACAATTCAACACTGAGCACCCCTTTGAAACTGCCGGAGGGGCCGGGTTGGGTGTCGATGCCGCTGAGGTCGACGCGGGTCGCACCGGGTGCGCGAAAATCCAGCCGGTCGATGGTCCAGGATTTGGCGTCGGCATGCAGATCGGCGGTAATGTTCTGCAGCGGGCGCCCCCCCAACATGATCTGCTCGGAGCTGAATTCGATTTGCGCCGGAATCGGAGCTTGCGGAATCGCCGACAGCAGCGCGCGCAGTCCCGGCAACAATCGTATCGGCTCGGCGGCGCTATCCTTTTCCTTGGCGAAGAACTTGTCGGCATCGAGCTGCCGCGCCGAGAACACCGCATGAAGCAGCGGCGAGGCGCCGAAGCGCAGGTCGGCCCCTCCTGATAATTTCAATGCGTTGTCTTCAGCGCCGTAGCTGGCCTCGAGCTGTTCGAGCCGCGCGGCGGCCGGATCGGCCTTGACCCGGCCCGATATCCGCCACGGCGTCGGCGATGCGTCGACGCCATTGGCTTTCGGCGC
Organism: uncultured Pseudomonadota bacterium; assembly: GCA_963725555.1. Taxonomy (GTDB): domain Bacteria; phylum Pseudomonadota; class Alphaproteobacteria; order Rhizobiales; family Xanthobacteraceae; genus Bradyrhizobium. The sequence continues at coordinate 92,334 of CAVRYV010000011.1, forward strand.
GGCCGGCACCGACAATGTCGCAGCACCTTCGAAGCGCGGCGCTCGTGCCTCGAAGCTAAGCACGCCTTCGAGGTCGGCGGACAACGCACGCTCGCCCGGATCGAGATTGAAATGAATGCGGGTGCCTTCGCCGTCGGCGCTCCGGCCCGATGAAACGCGGAACGGATAGCGGATGCCGGACAGCATAAAGTTACCATCGCCCCGCACCGCTCCCGCCAGCGAGCGAACATCGCCGCTAAAGGCGATATCGTTCAGCTCAACGGTGCCGCGACTGGCGGCGTCATGCAGCGCGATGCGGCCGGTCAGGTTCAGGCGGTCGATCGCCAGCGATCCCAAGTTGAAAGTTGCGGCGGAAACCGGCCAGTCGACCCGGCCTTGCGGGTCGAGGCCGAGATCGAGCGCAAGGCCGTTGATCGTCAGTTCGTTGGCGCGCCATTCGCCGCGCATCAACGAGCCCAGGCTGAACTCGACATCGAGCTTGTCGGCGCGAACCTTGCCGAGATCGTTGGCGCCGCCGATCACCACGGAGCGCAGCCGCAGCGACGGGGTCGGCAACAGGCGCGCATCGAGCGCGCCGGCAACACGCACGGGAGCGCCGATCACCCGTGTGGCTTCAGCCTCGAATTGCGGCCGGAACTGATTCCAGTCGATAAAATACGGCCCGACCAGCGCCGCGATCAGCGCGATGATGAAGGCAATCGCCAATCCGAGCAGCGTCGTCTGCACGGTGTCTCCCCTCGAGCCTGTTCCGTGGCGTCGATCATGCGGGCATAAGGCGGTCCATTCGCAGACAGCAAACGCTTCGCAAAAGCGAGCTGAGACCGTCCGTCCACCGGCCGCGCTGAAATCAACGCCGGAGCAGAGTCATATATAGAGGGAACTGTGGCGAAGTCACAGCAACCTTGCGTTACGGCTCGATATCGACGCCGTCACCAGCTTGCGGGCAACGCCTTGAGGCCGCGCAGGACAAAGGTCGGCCGCCATTCCGGATTCTCGGCGTTGTCCAGCCGCAGACCCGGGAGCCGACGCAGCAAGGTCGCGATCGCGATTTCCGCCTCGATACGCGCCAGCTGGGCGCCGAGGCAGAAGTGAATGCCCCCACCAAAGGACAATGGGCGCACGTTGGGGCGGGTGATATCGAGCTGATCCGGCCGATCGGGAAACACCGCCGGGTCGCGGTTGGCCGAACCCAGCAGGCAAAGCACAGTTCTCGCCTTTCGGAATTTTCTTGCCGCCGAGGTCATCGATGTCTTCCAGCGCCACCCGGCCGGTCGCCTGCACCGAGGAGTCGTAGCGCAGGAATTCCTCAATCGCGTTGGTGATGAGGCCGGGATTGGCCTTGAGCAGCGCGAGCTGATCGGGATTACGATACAGCGCCAGCAGTCCATTTCCGATCAGATTGACGGTGGTCTCATGGCCGGCGCCAAACAACAGAATGATATTGGCGGTCAATTCCTCATTGGAGAGCTTTTTGCCGTCTTCCTCGGCCTGCACCAGCTGCGTCGTCAAATCATCGCCGGGACTGCGGCGGCGCAACTCGAACAATTGCTGGAAATACATCTGGGCCATCGTATTGCCGGCATTGCCCTGCTCGATTTCGGCCGGTGTCATCGGCACCGGATCGAGCAGGCGTCCGCCATCGCGCGAACTCCTGTAGAACACCTCGCGGTGTTCCTCGGGAATTCCAAGCATGTCGCAGATGATCGTCACCGGCAGCCGAAACGCAAAATCCTCGATCAGATCCATATGGCCCTGACCGGCGACGGCATTGATCGTTTCATCGACGATCTGCTGAATGCGCGGACGCATGTCCTCGACCCGGCGCGCGGTGAACGCCTTCACCACCAGGCCGCGCAAACGCGTATGGTCGGGCGGGTCCTGCTGCAGCATCCAGTGGCTCATGCTGCGGAAGATCGGCTCTTCCATGATCTTCGGTCCGTAGCGCCGAATGGTCCGTTCGACAAAATCCTTGCCGAAGCGCTTGTCGCGCAGAACGAGACTGGCCTCGGCGTGCCGGCTCGCAACAAATGAGCCGAACGGCGTGAGGTGCATCGGATCGGTGGTGCGCAGCCGCACATAGTGCGGATAGGGATCGCGAATGAAATCCGGCGACAGCGGGTTGAAAAGCGGCTCGGTCGTCGCGGTCTGAACATGCTCGTTCATGGGAGCCCTCGATGGGTTGCCGGCTGAATGATTGCGCATGGTGCGCAGTGGCGCCTACAAAACCGGACAGCGTGCGGTGATCCGGGTATTCTGGAAACTCGATACACTATTGTATCGAGTTGCATTTTGACCTAAAATGGCGGGATGTCAAGAGTACGAACCAGACCGACCCGGGACGATACCTGCGAAAAGCTGTTCGAAGCGGCGGCGCGCGTGTTCGAGGAACAGGGGATCGGCGGCGCCAGCATCGAGGCCATCGCGGCCGCGGCCGGCTTTACGCGAGGCGCGTTCTATTCGAATTTCAAGAGCAAGGACGAATTGATTATCGCGATGCTTGAGAATCACGTCGAGCAATCCATTCGACGCAATCTTGATCTTCTCGACAGGCACAGGAACCTTGCGGACTTTATCGATGCGCTGAGGACCATGGACCGGAGCCGCCAGGATCCGCTCGGCCGTTCTCCGCTTTTGCACATGGAGATGATCCTGTTTGTGGCGCGCGCCGAAAAGCGCAGACCCGACCTAGCCAAGCGCCTGCGCGCCCGCAGAAAGCTGATCGCCGATGTCGTCGAGACCACGTTGAAGCACAATGGCAAGAACGGATCGCTGAACCCGACCTGGACCGGCGCGATCGTGCTGGCGCTGGAAGACGGCTTTCGCCTGCACCGCCTGATCGATCCGGAGACCACGCCCGCCGACAGCTTTCTCCGCGCGATCAGCGATCTGCAGCGAAGCATGGGACTTTCATCGACCTGAGCAAAGCTCACCGAGCTGTCGGCCTCGCCCCGCCTCTATTTGCCCCTTGCCCGCTGGTGCGCATTGTTGCGATGCTTGGTTGTGTTGCCGGCGCTGAGCGCCGACACGTGCGAAAAAAATTGGCTGCGCTGCCGAGGGGGAAGCGACCATGTTGACCATTTCCCATGCTGCAGGTGCGAACGAGCCCGCGGTTCGCGACATCACGCTGGGTGAGCTATTGCAATGGGCGGCGGAAACCACGCCGGACCGGGTGGCGCTGATCGCAGGCGTTCCCGACAAGGCAAATCGCCGGCAGTGGACCTACGCGGAATTATACGCGCAGTCGGTGCGAACCGCGCGGGCGCTGCGGGCGCACTTCGAACCCGGTGAGCGCGTCGCGATCTGGGCCTACAACATTCCCGAATGGATCATGGTGGAGTTTGGCGCCGCCATGGCCGGCGTCATCCTGGTCACGGTCAACCCCGGCCTCAGGTCGGCCGAGGTCGAATATATCCTCAAGCAATCGCGCGCGGCCGGGATCTTGGTGGTCACCGAATTCCGCGGCAATCCGATGTTGGCGACGGCCCAAGCACTCGCTTCCCGCTGTCCCGAATTGCGCGAGATCATTCGCTTCGATCAGTGGGAGGCCTTTCTCGCATCGGGCGATGCGGCAAAGCCCGAGCTTCCGAAGGTGCGATCGACCGATCCGGTGATGATCCAGTACACCTCGGGGACAACGGGATTTCCCAAGGGAGCTCTGCTTCACCATCGTGGACTCGTCAACAACGGCGCGCATACCGCGGACCGCGCCGGCATCCCCGATGGCGCCATGCAAATCACCACCATGCCGCTTTTCCATACCGGCGGTTGCGTCTGTTGCGTGCTCGGCGCCGTCTCGCAGCGCGCCACCCAGGTGCTGGTCGAGGCGTTCGATCCCGGACTGGTGATTGAATTGATGGATCACTACCGCGGCAACGCGTTGCTGGGCGTGCCGACCATGCTGGTTGCGATGATGGAGCATCCGTCGTTTGCGACCGCCGATCTTTCCGCGGTCAAGGCGATCTATTCCGGCGGCTCGACGGTGCCGGCTTCTATCGTGACGTCGCTCGAACAACGGCTGAAAGCCCCCTTCACGATCGTGTTCGGCCAGACCGAATGCTCGCCGGTCGCGCTGATGACGTGGGCTACCGACACCCTCACCGACAAGGCCGAGACCATCGGCTCGCCGATGCCGAACGTCGAGGTCAAGATCATCAATCCGGATACTGGACAGACCGTTCCGATCGGCGAGGTCGGCGAGATCTGCACGCGCGGCTATCACATCATGCTCGGCTACTTCGAAAACGAAGCGGCCACCGCGGCGGCGATCGACGCCGACGGTTGGCTGCACACCGGCGATCTCGGAGCGATGGACGGCCGGGGCTATTGTACGGTCGAGGGAAGATTGAAGGACATGATCATTCGCGGCGGCGAAAACATCTACCCGCGCGAATTGGAGGAATTGCTGTTCCGCCATCCCGCGGTCGGAGACGTGGCCGTCGTCGGATTGCCGGATCAGAAATGGGGCGAAGTGGTATCGGCTTTTATCCGTCCGGCGCCCGGCAATTCGATCGACAAGGATGAACTGCACGACTACGTGCGCGAACATCTCGCCCCGCACAAGACGCCGCGCCATTGGTTCGTTGTCGAAGCCATGCCGCTGACGGGATCCGGCAAGATCCAGAAGTTCAGGTTGCGCGAGCAATGGTCCAAGGGTGAGGTGATGGAGCTCTAAACGCAGTGAGCTTTGCGAGGCGATAAGGCGTCGCGCGCCGAAATATCCGGAAATACTTGGTCGCGCCGGCAAGCGATTTGGTTAGCAATCTTTTAACGCAAGCCGCGACATTTCTGCGCAGGGGCCTACGGATCATGAAACGCGATGTTCGATACGATCCTTCTGCTGGCAGGTGCGGCTGAGCAATCCATCTTGCCGCTCGCATTGCGCGGCCATAATCCGCTGCTGACTGTGATCCCGGTCGGCGGCGCCGCCGAGCTTGCCGCCATGGATTCCGATTTGCTCGGCCGGGCCCGGCTGATTGCCTTCGTCACCGCGGAAATCGTTCCGCCAAGCGTGCTCGCTCGACTGGGCTACGGCGCCTTCAATTTTCATCCCGGACCGCCGAGCTATCCCGGTTGGGCGCCAGCACATTTTGCGCTTTACGATCAGGCCCGGGAATTCGGCGCCACGCTCCACATCATGGTCGAACAGGTCGATGCCGGACCGATCCTCGATGTCGCTTTTTTTCCCATTCCGGCCGACATTTCCGTGTTTGGTCTGGAGGGGCTTGCTTATGCGCACCTGGCCCAATTGTTCTGGCGCGGAGCGAAATCGCTTGCGACAGATCCGGAGCCACCGCCGGCGCTTCCGGTCGAATGGGGCAGCCGCAAATACTCCCGCCGCGCCTATCGGGCGATCTGCGACATTCCGCTCGATATTCCAAAGGAAGAACTCGACCGGCGCATCAAGGTGTTCGGCTGCAACCATTTCGGAATCTCGCCGACCATCAATCTGCACGGCATCGAGTTTCGCGCCGTGGCGCCACAGGGATAGCCTGTCACCCAAGCTGCGCCCTGACGGGACGCGAACGGATTTGTTTCCATAGATAAAAATCGAACAGGTCCCCCCAACCGGCCGAGCTGGTGCGGGCAGCGGGCCAGAGGGTTAATCAACGATTAATTCTGTTCTGTCAGTGATATCTTCGCCGGCCGCTTTTCCCGGGACAACGGAGGATTTCTGTGACCAGCATCATGAGCATCCTGCAGTCGGCCTACGCGACTTCGGCTTCATCGCAACAGAGCCTGATCCCGGTTGGAGCGAAATTCGCCCCCGTCGATCCGACAAAATACCAGGGCACTTGGACCGGGAAGGATAGTTCAGGCCAGCAATTCTCGTTGGTGATCAGCAAGATCAGCGGCTATCGCGCCAACGTAACGTATCAGAGCGCCGCCGGCGGCCTGCAGTATCAACGGGTGTTCATCACCTCCAATAGCTCGTTTCGAATCGGCAATTCGAGCTTCACGCTGACGGCGGCTGACAAGGCGCAGGTGAATACGATTTTGACCGATCCGACCACCGGCATACAGTCGGCTGAAAAGGCTCCCGCTACCAGAACGAAGACCTGAACCCGGGCACCGTGTCTAGCGATTGAAATGGCCGAAACCTCGTCGAACGGCATTCCCTCGACGCTCGACCTGAAGGCTGCCGGCACCTTCTGGCTCGCCATCGTCCTCACCGGTCTCGGCACCGGCGCCAGTGCCGCCGCCCTACTTCTGATATTGCAATCCGTACAACACGTGATGTGGCCCGCCGAAGGCTTGACCTTGCTCGATGCCGCGACGGAAGCGCCCCCCTGGCGGCACATCCTCGTTCTATTGGGCGCGGGATTTTTGACCGGCGCCGGTCAGCTGCTTTTGGTTCGTCTGACGGCCAGCAATAGCATCGATATCACGGCGGCCATCTGGTTCTCGGCCGGACGACTGCCCACAGCGCGAACCCTGGGCAGCGCCGTTCTCTCGGTGATCCTGGTCGGCATGGGCGCTTCGCTCGGCCGCGAAGGCGCACCGAAGCAGGCCGGCGCGGTGATCGCCAATGTCCTTTCGGACAGAGCCAGCCTGTCCGACGAACAACGCCGGCTACTGGTTGCCTGTGGCGCGGGGGCCGGCATGGCGGCGGCCTATGGCGTTCCACTGGGCGGGGCGTTGTTTGCCCTGGAGGTGTTGCGCGGAATGCTGGCGTTGCGGCTGGTGTTGCCTGCGCTGCTGACGTCGGTCATCGCCACGCTAACCGCCTGGCTGGTGCTGCCGAACGCACCGACTTATGTCATCCCTCACTTCGACAACTCCGTCGCCAATCTGGCGCTGGCGCTTCTCGTTGGACCGATCGCCGGTCTGGTGTCGGTCGCGTTTGTTCGAACCGTCGCCTGGGCCGATCGAAACCGCCCCAAGCGCTGGCGACGTTTGGTGGCGCCGATATTGGCGCTTGGGCTGCTCGGGCTGCTGTCGATCCCGTTTCCGCAATTGCTCGGAAACGGCAAAGACGTCGCCGAGCTGGTTTTCACGGATCAAATTCCATTCACGCTGTTGCTGATGCTTCTGGTTCTCAAGCCCGCGGTGACCCTGTTGTGCCTCGGCAGCGGCGTGCCCGGCGGCCTGTTTACGCCTTCACTCGCACTCGGCGCGTTGCTTGGCGCAGTGGTCGGCCACGCCTGCTTGTTGGTCTCGCCCGATGTGCAGCCTGCGCTGGTTGCGATCGTCGGCGCCGGAGCGGTGCTGGCCGCCACCACACAGGGGCCGATCTCGGCGGTGGTGTTGATGATGGAATTGACCGGCGGGGACCGGTCGTTCGTCGCGCCTCTGCTGCTGGCCGTCGTGATTGCGACGCTGGTGTCGCGATTGATCGAGCCTCGCTCGATCTACGATGCCAGACTGACGGACGAAGAGATCGCGCAACGGCAGGCGCTGCGGGAGCCGGCCAGGCATTAATCCCGGGGGCAGACCCTAGGCCGCCGGCAGGATCTTGCCGGGATTGAAGATGTTCTGCGGGTCGAGCGCCTGCTTGATCGCGCGCATGGCGTCGATTGCCTCGGCGCCGATTTCGGCCTTGAGATATTTCTGCTTGCCCTGCCCGATGCCGTGCTCGCCGGTGCAGGTACCGCCCATCGCCTGCGCGCGTTCGACGAGGTGATGCATGAAGTCCTCGCCGCGCGCCATCTCGTCATGGTCATCCACATCGCACAGCAGCGAGCAGTGGAAATTGCCGTCGCCGACATGGCCGACAATCGGCGATTGCAGATTGAGACGTTTCAGATCCGCTTCGGTTTCGGTGACGCAATCGGCCAGCCGGGAAATCGGCACGCAGACATCGGTGGCCACCACGCCCGCGCCGGGACGCAAGGCCTTCACCGCCCAATAGGCATCGTGCCGCGCCTGCCAGAGCTTGGAGCGATCTTCCGGCCTGGTGGTCCAGGTGAAACCGCCGCCTCCGCATTCTTTGGCGATCTCGCTGAAGTTCTTCGATTGTTCGGCGACCTCGTTCTCGCTGCCGTGAAATTCCAGCAGCAATAGCGGTGTCTCCGGCAATGAGAGTTTCGAATAGGAATTGCAGGCCCGCACCTGCTCGGCGTTGAGCAGTTCAATGCGCGCGACGGGAATACCGGTTTGAATCGCCAGAATCGTGGCCTGGCAGGCGCCGCGCACGCTGTCGAATGAGCAGGACGCGGCGGCGATGGTTTCGGGAATGCCGCGCAGCTTGATGGTGAGTTCGGTGATGATCCCGAGCGTACCTTCGGCGCCGACAAACAGGTGCGTCAGGTCGTAACCGGCTGAGGACTTTTTCGCGCGCGTGCCGGTAGTGATGATCTCGCCGTCGCCACGCACCACTTTGAGCGCAAGCACATTGTCGCGCATGGTGCCGTAGCGCACCGCATTGGTGCCGGACGCCCGGGTCGACGCCATGCCGCCCAGCGAGGCATCGGCGCCAGGATCGATCGGGAAGAAGACGCCCTGGTCGCGCAAATGCTCGTTCAGTGTCTTGCGGGTGATGCCGGGCTCGATCACGCAATCGAGATCCTCGGCGTGGACCGCAAGCACCCGGTTCATGTCGCGCAGGTCAATGCAGACACCGCCGACCGGCGCGTTGATCTGCCCCTCCAGCGAAGTACCGGTGCCGAACGCAATCACGGGAACGCCGTGCTGAGCGCAAATCCGCACCACGTCCTGAATATCCGCGGTCTCCTGCGCCATCACCACCGCGTCGGGCGGCTGCGGCGCCAGCCACGTCGTGGTATGCGCGTGCTGGTCGCGCACCGCCCTTGAAGTGATCAGCCGGTTGCCGAACCGCGCGGCGAGCGCTTCGATCGCGCTGGCCAGCGCCTGCGGCTCCGGGCGTTTCAAATGATTGGTGACGGTGATGCCCACGCGTTATCCTCCCGGCCGAGAACCCTTGCAAAGGATATATAGCCGGTCAAGGGATGATGGACTGAAACAAACGGGGATGAGGTATGACAAGTGTTGCCGCCGGCGACGATGTGCAGTTCCGGCCCGAGCCATTTCTGTCCTCGGTGATGCAGATCGAACCGCAATGGATCGACTACAATGGCCATCTCAACATGGCCTACTACAATGTGATGTTCGACCGCGCCATCGACGAATTATGGCTCAAGCTCGGAATCGGGCCCGGCTACATGAAGGAACGCAACGGCTCGACCTTCACCGCCGAATGCCATGTGCGATATTTGCGCGAGATTCATCTGGGCGATCCCGTGCAGGTTTCGATCCTGCTGATCGCCGCCGACGAAAAGCGGCTGCACACCTTTGAGGAATTGCGCCACGCCACCGAAGGCTGGCTTTCCGCCACGTCGGAAAACATGACCATTCATATCGACATGGCAGCGCGAAAGACTGCGCCGTTTCCGCCGGACATTCGCGCCCGCATCACCGCGGCCGCGAGCGCCCATTCCGCGGTCGCGCGGCCCGAGGGCATGGGACGAAAGATCGCGATGCCCGCTCCGAAATAGCAACCAATGTCAGACGCGGGTGCGCCCGCGCGCCAGGCCGACCACGGCGGAGATCAGAAATAGGACGACGGCGATGAAGAAAATGGTCTTGGCGATTTCGATCGACGCTCCGGCAATGCCGCCGAAGCCCAAAATGCCTGCAATCAGTGCAACAACCAAAAACGTAACGACCCAACTCAACATGACGCCAACCTCTGGCTTAAAATTACCGTTTTGATACCAGCGCGCGACAGACAGCGCTGGTATCTGCTGCGGGAATAATCCGACCTCGGAACAAAAGTTCCAGGCGGTTCCTTGTCGTCGGAAACATCAAAAGAAGCGATCTCGAAGGAACCAAAATGCGGCGGATGCCGAAACCGGCGTGCCGGAGCCGTGGGATAAGTCCTGTCAAATCCGCCGCCAAAGCCCTATATGGCCTCCAATCCTGCTATGAAGGCTCCCCTTCACGGCCCCGCGGTGCCATCGTGGGCGGAAGACGATTCGCATGACCGAGCCGAACAAGCTGACCCATCACAGCGTCCCCGACCATCAGCCCGCGGCCGGCGGCATTGCCGCGCGCGCCCGCGCGGCCGCGACCCCGCAATATCTCGCCGGGCTCAACGCCGAACAGCGCGAGGCGGTGGAAACGCTGGACGGACCCGTGCTGGTGCTTGCCGGCGCCGGCACCGGCAAAACCCGGGTTCTGACCTCGCGCATCGCCCACATCCTGAGCATGGGCCGGGCGCGTCCCGGCGAAATCCTGTCGGTGACCTTCACCAACAAGGCCGCCCGCGAGATGAAACTGCGCCTTGGCCATATGCTGGGCCAGGCCGTCGAGGGCATGCCGTGGCTCGGCACCTTTCATTCGATCGGCGGGCGCATCCTGCGCACCCATGCCGAACTCGTGCAGCTGAAATCCAATTTCACCGTGCTCGATGTCGACGATCAGATCCGCCTTTTGAAGCAGCTTTTGGCGGCCGACAATATCGATGACAAACGCTGGCCGGCGCGCATGCTCGCCGGCCTGATCGACGGCTGGAAGAATCGTGGGTTGACGCCGTCGCAGGTACCGCCGGGCGAGGCAGCGATCTTTGGCAACGGCAAGGGCGGCAAGCTCTATTCCAGCTATCAGGAGCGGCTGAAGATCCTCAACGCCGCCGATTTCGGCGATCTGCTGCTGGAGAACATCCGGCTGTTCCGCGAGCACCCCGATGTACTCCGGCAATACCAGAGCCGTTTCAAATTCATTCTGGTCGACGAATACCAAGACACCAATGTCGCGCAATATTTGTGGCTGCGGCTGCTGGCGCAGGCGCCGTCTTCAACCTCTCCCCGCCTGCGGGGAGAGGTCGATGCACGAAGTGCATCGGGTGAGGGGGTTGCTGAGCAGGCGGCGTCATCAAAATTAGCGGCTGTACCCCCTCACCCCGACCCGCCAAGAGCAAGCTCCGCTCGTCTCGACCCCGCAAGCGGGGCGAGGGAGAAGATCGCGCATCCCGGAATGACAGGCCAATCACCCCCAAAGAACATCTGCTGCGTCGGCGATGATGACCAGTCGATCTATGGCTGGCGCGGCGCGGAGGTCGACAACATTCTGCGCTTCGACCACGACTTCCCCGGCGCGAAAGTCATTCGGCTGGAGCGCAACTATCGCTCTACCGGCCATATCCTCGCCGCCGCGTCGCATCTGATCGCGCATAATGAGGGCCGGCTCGGCAAGACGCTGCGCACCGAAGACGTCGATGGCGAAAAGGTCACCGTCACCGGCTCCTGGGATTCCGAAGAGGAAGCCCGCGCCATCGGCGAGGAAATCGAAGAGCTGCAGCGCGCCGGCCACAAGCTCAACGACGTCGCGATCCTGGTTCGGGCCTCGTTCCAGATGCGCGAATTCGAGGATCGCTTTGTCACTCTCGGCCTGTCCTATCGCGTGATCGGCGGCCCGCGATTTTACGAGCGCGCGGAAATCCGCGACGCGCTGGCCTATTTGCGCGTGATCAATTCGCCGGCCGACGATCTCGCCTTCGAGCGCATCGTCAATGTGCCGAAGCGCGGTCTCGGCGATGCCACGGTGCAGATGCTGCACGACCACGCCCGCAAGCGCCGCATTCCGCTCTCCGAGGCCGCCCGCGCCATTGTCGAGACCGATGAGCTGAAACCGAAGGCGCGCGGATCGCTGCGCGACCTCATCGTCAATTTCGATCGCTGGCGCGCCCAGCGCGAGGTGACGTCGCATACCGAGCTCGCCGAAATCGTGCTCGACGAGAGCGGCTATACCGAGATGTGGCAGAAGGACCGCTCCGCCGACGCCGCCGGACGCCTTGAGAATCTCAAGGAGCTGGTGCGCTCGATGGAGGAGTTCGAGAACCTGCAAGGCTTCCTCGAACACATCTCGCTGGTAATGGACCGCGATGGCGGCGCCGACGACGATGCGGTGTCGCTGATGACGCTGCATTCGGCCAAGGGACTGGAATTCGACAATGTGTTCCTGCCCGGCTGGGAAGAAGGCCTGTTTCCGAGCCAGCGCACCCTCGATGAACAAGGCCGCGCCGGGCTTGAGGAAGAACGCCGCCTCGCCCATGTCGGGCTGACCCGCGCGCGCCGCCGCGCCAAACTTTACTTCGCCACCAACCGGCGAATTCACGGCACCTGGTCGACCACGATTCCGTCGCGCTTTCTCGACGAATTGCCGGCGCCCAATGTCGAGATCACCGAATCCAAGGGCGGCTCGGGCTGGGGCGGCTCCAGCGGCTACGGCCTTTCGCGGTTCGACAATGTGGAATCGTTCGGCTCCAGCTATTCGACGCCGGGCTGGCAGCGGGCCCAGGCCAACCGCGCGCGCGGCCAAAACGGCCGCAAGGGACAGGCCGGCGGCGGCTTCAACGAAAGCCAGTCACCGTTTTCTTCCAGCGGCGACGCCAGCAGCTTCTCCCGCAACAAGCGCGCACCGATGACCATCGAAGGCGAGCTGGTCGCGAAATCGACCGGCACCATTTCGGAGTTCTCGCTGGGCGATCGCGTCTTTCACCAGAAGTTCGGCTACGGCCAGGTGGTGAAGATCGACGGCAACAAGCTCACCATCGCGTTTGAGAAAGCCGGCGAGAAGAAGGTGGTCGATAGTTTTATCGAGCGGGTGTGAAACCTTCTACTTCCCGCCGAGAACTTCGCCGATCAGCACCCACGACTTTCCGTCAAACCGCGCCATCTGGATTTGCCGGATCGGGGTGAAGTTGTGCGGATCGGTGTATATTTTTATTCCGGGAAGCAGCATCGGCAGCGCGAGCCCGTCCAGCGAGGTTGCCTGCTTTAAGATGTTCTCGCGACTGAGATCGTCTTTGCAATTTTCCAGGACCTTGGCCATGGTTTGGGCCGCGGTATAACCCTGCACGTTGTATAGGTCTCCGGTGCTGGCGTTGGGCTGGTACTTCTTCATCCAGGCCAGCCAATCCTTCAGAGCCGGATCCTCCGCCCAGCGCGCATCGTTCGGGTCTTTCAGATAAAGCCCGGTCACCACACCGACGGTGTTCTCCAGCCCCGCCGGTTCGAGCACCGCGGAGAAGGAGTTGGAAACCGCCGGCAGGATGATCAGCGGCTTCCAGCCCATGCTGGCGGCTTTCTTGATGGCTTGGGCGGCGAATCGGGGCGTCGCCTCCGCGAAGAAAACGTTGGCGCCCGACTCCCGCATCGAGACCATCTGGGAATCGATCGTCGGATCGGAGGTCAGATAAGTGGTCTGCGACACCAATTCATCGACATGCTCGCCCAACCCCTCCTTGAAGCCCCTCAGGTAATCTTTTCCGGCGTCCTCGTTAGGCGTGATAACCGCGATTTTCGCGTTCGGTACGCTCTGCAGGATGAACTGCGCATAGAGACGACCCTCCTGTTCGTAGGTCGGATTGAAACCGACGGTCCAGGGAAAATGTTCGGGGTCGTTCCACCGCGTCGCTCCTGTCGACACGAATAGCTGCGGGATGCGTTTGGTGTTGAGATATTTCTGAACGGAGATGTTGGGCGCGGTGCCGACCGCGCTGAACATCGCCAGCACTTCATCCTGCTCCACCAGCTTGCGGGTCTGTTCGACCGTCTTGGCCGGCGAATAGGCATCGTCCAGGGTCAGGAAATCGACCTTGCGCCCGTTGATGCCGCCTCGATCGTTCAGCATCTGAAAATAGGCGGCCTCGGCGCGCGCGATCGTGCCGTAGGCCGAAGCCGGTCCACTGTAAGGCGCGGTGTTTCCGATTTTGATGGTGGTATCGGCCGCGTTGCAATCACCGATCGTCATCAGCGAGAGCGCGGTGGCGACCAGCGACCCAGCCAGAGATCCGTTGCGAGTTGGCAAGGTTTTACCCTTCCTTCTGTTTCCTCACTCCACCCGACCTATTTTCGTCGGCTGGCGCCCTGCGCAATCGCTGAAAATACCCGCGCGCCCGCAATTGGTGCTCGATGGCGCGAATGAACGCAACGAATTTACCGTCATATCCGTCCCCTGGGAACTGCAACCGCTCCGATCGCGCATTCCCCGGAAACGCCGGCTAAGGTCGCGGGCCGAATGGCGATGCGTCTACCGCGGCATCCGGTCTGGCGAGAAAAAGAGGGTCGATAGTTCGGCCGCGCCGGTGTAGCTTTGTTCGCACGGTCCGGGCTTGGGAGGCCTTGACCATCCACGATTTCATCGGATCAGAAGATACCATGGTCAAGGGCCGATCGATCTTGCTTATTCTGGCACTCGCCATACCGTCGCTGGCGGCGGCGGAAACCATGAGCTTCGGAGACGCATCGGCGTTGTTGGGCAAAAGCTGCGGCCAGGATATCGATGACACCTGCCGCGGCGTTAATTTCGACTCCAACCGTCTCAAAGACTGCCTTTATCGCAACCTGGACAGCATGTCGGCACAATGCAAGGCTGACTATGGCAGGGCTCTCGATGCGATTCAAAAGCGCATTGCGGCCCGCGCCACGGTTGCAAAGCAATGCGAGTATGAAATCGTCAAGAAGTGCCACGGCAAGGCCAAGGAAGCCAGCAAATCGCTGGAATGCCTGCTGGCGACACCCACCGTCAGCGCAAGATGCAGCCAGGCTATTGGCGATGCGGGGTACCGATGATGCGACGGGGCAATAGAGGCCTGCGCGGCATTTGTCTGGTAGCGGGCGGCTTGATCATGATCGCGTCGCCCGCGGCGCGCGGACAAACACCCGTCACGGCGAATAGCATCGCGGAACGGCTCGGCGCTCTGGAAACCACACCGGATCTGAATCTCGCGGCGATACACCAGCGCGCGGCCGATCGAATTAAAGCGCGCGCGAAGACCGATGCCGCGCCGTTGAAACGGCCGCCCATTGCCGAGGAGCTTGTCGAGCTGCCGAAAATCCTGGTCGAAGTTCGATTCGATCCCAACTCGGCCATCGTCAGGCCGGAATCCTACCAAACGCTGGGTCTGATCGCCGACGCCATGGTCCGCGCCAACATGTTGCCTTACGTATTCCTGATCGTCGGCCGCACCGAATCGACCGGAAAACGTGACTTTAATCTGACCTTGAGCCAGCGCCGGGCCGAACTCGATCCGGGACGTACTGGTGAATACCTTCAAGATCTCGTCCAAACGGTTGCAAACGCTCGGTCTCGGCGAAGAACAATTGCTGGACGCTAACCAGCCGGCAGCGGCGATCAACCAGCGGGTCGCGATTGTGACGATTGCGAAGGCGCCTTAGATCCCTTTGTTTGAGCATGATCTCCGCGCATGCGCTTCGCGCTTGTCGCGAGGGAAAAGCGGTTCCCACTTTCCGGATCATGCTCTGACATCACATCCGGCGATTGCATAAACGCAAGGGCGTTCCTATCTGGTGCTAGCCCCTCCCGCCATGCCGCCCCTTCTGCATTTTGCGATTGAGACCATCAGCCCACCATGCCGCCCATCATATCCGTTTCCGATCTGTCCAAGACCTATGGCTCCGGTTTCAAGGCGCTTAATGGCATCAACCTGGAGATTCACCGCGGCGAGATTTTCGCACTGCTGGGGCCGAACGGTGCCGGCAAGACCACGTTGATCAGCATCATCTGCGGTATCGCCAATCCAACGTCGGGCAGCGTCTCGGTCGATGGCCATAACATCATCACACTCTTATCGCGCCGCGCGCGCCTTGATCGGCCTGGTGCCACAGGAGCTGCACACCGATGCCTTCGAATCGGTGTGGGCGACCGTCAGCTTTAGCCGCGGCTTGTTCGGCAAGCCCAAAAATCCCGCGCATATCGAAAAGGTCCTGAAAGACCTGTCGCTGTGGGACAAGAAGGACGCCAAGATCGTGACGCTGTCCGGCGGCATGAAGCGCCGGGTGATGATTGCCAAGGCGCTGTCGCACGAGCCGCAGATCCTGTTTCTCGACGAACCGACCGCGGGCGTCGACGTCGAATTGCGCAAGGGCATGTGGGAAGTGGTGCGGACGCTGCAGGCCTCCGGCGTGACCATTATCCTCACCACGCATTACATCGAGGAAGCCGAGGAAATGGCCGACCGGGTCGGCGTCATCAACAAGGGTGAGATCATTCTGGTGGAGGACAAGGCGAACCTGATGCAGAAGCTCGGCAAGAAGCGGCTCAAGCTGCATCTGCAGGGCAAGATCGACGCGCTTCCCGCGACGCTTGCGGCCTACAACCTCGAACTGTCCGACGGCGGCAGCGAACTGACCTACAATTACGACACCAAGGGTGAGCGCACCGGAATTACCAGCCTGCTCAGCGACCTCAGAAACGCCGGCATCCGCTTCTACGACCTCGACACTACCCAGAGTTCGCTGGAAGACATCTTCGTCAGCCTGGTGAGGGCGTCGTGAATTTCAGGGCGGTCCGCGCGATCTATCTATTCGAAATGGCGCGAACCTGGCGAACGCTGCTGCAAAGCATCGTTTCGCCCGTGGTCTCAACCTCACTGTATTTCGTGGTGTTCGGTGCTGCGATCGGTTCGCGCATCACCCAGGTCGAGGGCGTCAGTTACGGCACCTTCATCGTGCCGGGGCTGGTGATGCTTTCGGTGCTGACGCAGAGCATCGCCAACGCCTCGTTCGGCATCTACTTCCCGAAATTCGTCGGCACGATCTACGAATTGCTGTCGGCGCCGATCTCGTATTTCGAAATCGTGCTCGGCTATGTGGGTGCTGCGGCCACCAAATCGATTGTGCTGGGCCTGATTATCCTCGCTACCGCCGGGCTGTTCGTGCCGCTGCAAATTCACCATCCATGGTGGATGATAACATTTCTGATCCTGACCGCGGTCACCTTCAGCCTGTTCGGCTTCATCATCGGGATCTGGGCCGACGGTTTCGAGAAGCTGCAGATGATCCCGATGCTGGTGGTGACGCCGCTGACCTTCCTCGGTGGCAGCTTCTATTCGGTGAACATGCTGCCGTCGGGCTGGCGCACGATCACGCTGCTTAATCCCGTAGTCTATCTGATCAGTGGTTTCCGCTGGAGCTTTTATGAAATCGCCGACGTCAGCATCGGCGTCAGCATCGGCGTTACGCTGATGTTCCTCGCCATCTGCATGGTCACGGTGTGGTGGATTTTCAAGACCGGCTATCGGCTGAAGAACTGAGATCAGCGCGCCAATAGAAAGTCATTCCGGGGCGCATCTAAGGATGCCTGCCCGGAATGACCATTGCTTGGAAAGCGGAAACCCGTCGGTAATGGTGGCGATCGTTGAGCGCCATCAGTGATAATGATGGTGGTGCCGATAATGATGGTGATACCGGTAGCCATCAATCCCGAGGACGCCATTGACGGCACCCACCGCGCCGCCGACGCCGGCACCGACCGCGCCGCCAACGACGGCGCCCACCGGGCCTGCCGCGCGGCCGCCTTCGCGCGCGCCGTGATTAGCGCCGCCTTCCATGCCGCCGACGACGCCTTGCGCATGTCCGGCGTGGGGCATCGCGAGTAACGCCAGAGCGAGTGCTGCGGCTGCAAGCGGGAGCCTGACGGGCAAACCGGTCGTGAGCGTCGATGCTGCCGTCTTCGTCGTGTTCATCCTGTTCATCTTAATTCCTTGGACAAGCCCGTTGTGGGTCCCGCGGCGCGGGCACATTTAACTTCGATGCGCCCAAAAAGTTGCACGACCGTGAGAACGTCTGGATGCACTACCGGCGATCGCCCGTAGAAATAGTGTGGCCGCCAGATTCAGCCCCGCCTCCGCCATTTTTGCGCCCTCGCCGCGCATTAACGATGCGCTGACAGGCCAGTGGAACCAAAGCCGAATTTCGGGCATATTAAGCCCGGGGGACGGTCGGAGCGGCGCTGCAATCAAGGCCCGGAGGCCAGAGGTAAAATGCGTTCCTTCCTTGTTGCCGTTGCCGGTCTGATGTTTCTCGCCGCCAGCGGCGCCGCGCAGGCCAAAGTTTCCATCACCGTCGACAAAAGTGCGCAGCTGATGACCGTCGCGGTCGATGGCGTGGAGCGCTATCAATGGCCGGTTTCAACCGGCAATCCTTCCCACGAAACCCCGAGTGGCAGCTTCCGCACTTTCCGGATGGAGGAAGATCACTACTCGAAAGAGTTCGACGACGCGCCGATGCCGCATTCGATCTTCTTCACCAAGGTCGGTCATGCGATTCACGGCACTGAGTCGGAAGGCCGTTTGGGTACGCCAGTTTCGCACGGCTGCGTGCGGCTGTCGCGCGCCAACGCTGCGACGCTATACGCGCTGGTGCAGCAGGAGGGTGTGCTCAATACCACGGTGACACTGACCGGATCCGCCGAGATCGCGCTCGCGCGCAACCCGCGAAACCGGCCCACTACCGCCGTCGCCCGCCGCGACCCGTCTTCGCAATACGCTCCGCAATATAACGCCGCCGGGGAGCCGCTGGTGATAACTCCGCGGCAATTGCCACCCGGACAACAATATGCGCCGCAGGTCCAGGCCAATGATGGCTATTTCTATCCAGCTGACGGAAGTTCGGACGGGGCGCGCTATCCAGCACCGCCCAGCAGCCGGCGTGTCTACGACACCCGTGCCAATCAACAGCCGCAGCAATATCAATATTACGACAGCAACGGCTATCTTGTTCAATCCGCGCCGCAGCAGGGCTATGCGCCGCGGCCCTATTATCAGCCGCGCGGACTATTCGATTAAAGCATGATCCGGAAAAGTGGATACCGGTTTTCCGAAAAGATCATGCTCAAACAAAAAAGTGGAGCGCGATAACGCATCGCGCTCGAACGCGACACCCGCACGCGCTCCGGATCAACTCTAGGCCCGCTTTTGGAAGAGCAGCGATAATCCGTCGCCGACATCGGATTGTCGCGGCGGATCGGCGCCGGCGCGTCCGCAGGTGATGGCCGCGCAGATCGATGCAAACGACAGCACGCGGCGAATTTCATCGGAATTCATCTGCGCCAGCGATCCGGTCTCGATCTGTCCGATGGCGCGCAACGCAAACAGCAGCGCCGCCTGAAAACTGTCGCCGGCGCCAACAGTGTCCACAACGTTGACGGCCGGAGCCTGGACCTCAATCGCACCCGCTTCTCGGTGCCATGCCTGGGCTCCCTTGTTTCCGCGCGTCACGACGACAAGGCTTACGCCCATAGCCATCAGCAATTTTGCCTTGCTCGCATAATCGTCGCCGCCGTACAGAAATTCAAAATCGACGTCCGACATCCGCACGATCGCTGCCTTGGCGGCGAACGCATCCATCCGATCGACATAGCGAGCCTTGTGCTTGACGAGGTTAGGCCTGCAGTTCGGATCGAACGAGATGGTGACCGATCCGCGGGCGTCTTCGACCATCGCAAGCGTCTCGGTCGCCCCCTGTTCGTCGATCAGGGTCGTCGAGCCGATATGGATGGCGTCGATCTCATCGAATGCAATCGAGCCGCGGCGATAGGTCCAGTTCCGGGACGCGGTCGCCTCGTCATAGAACGCATATTGCGGCTCGCCATTGACGCTGCGCACGAACGCAAGCGTCGTCTGGTGCTCGCTGCGGGTGGCATAACGAAGGTCGACCTGCGAGGCTTCGGCATGGTCGGCAATCATGGATCCGAACAGGTCGGTCGAAATACCGCCGACAAACCCGGTTGCGGCGCCAAGACGCGCCGCGCCGACGGCGATGTTGAGGCACGAACCGCCGACCACCGGCACCGTGGCATCGCGTCCGTCCGCAGCCTTCACGGGCAGAAAATCGATCAGGGCATCTCCGCAGCTCAACAGCATGGCGCAAGCCTACCAGCAGGTATAGCCGCCATCGACCAGAACCACGCTCCCGGTCATCAGGCTCGCGGCGTCCGACGCCAGAAACAGAACGACCGACGCAATTTCCTCGACCTCTCCCAGCCGGGCCATCGGCGTGCCGCCGATCCAGGCATCATACATCTTCGGATTGCTCTTGACGAAGGCATTGAGCGGAGTTGCGACATAGGTCGGCGCCACCGCGTTGACACGCACGCCGCGGGCGCCCCACTCGGCCGCGAGCGACTTGGTGAGATGATGCACCGCCGCCTTCGAGGCGTTGTAATAGGACTGCTCCTGCGGCTTGTTGACGATGAAGCCGGACATCGATCCGATATTCACAATGACGCCGGATCCTGCGTCAAGCATGTGCTTGCCAAAGGCGCGGCAGCACCAAAACGTGCCGTTGAGGTTGACGTCGATGACGTTCAGCCAATGCTCGTCGGTTACCGTTTCGGCGGGTGTCTCGCTTCGCGCGATGCCGGCATTGTTGACAAGGATATCTATCTTTCCGTACTTGGCCGCGAGCTGATCCGCCACCTCGGCGACACGCTTGGAATCGGTTACGTCCATGATGACGGCCTCGGCGTCGTAACCGCCGGCCTTGAGCTTGGCGAGAGCCGCCTCAGTGACCTTCGGGTCGCGGTCGGCAAGGATGATCTTGGCCCCTGCCTCCCCAAGCGCCTCCAGGCAGGCTAGTCCAATGCCCTGCCCACCGCCGGTGACGACCGCAAGGCGGCCATCGAGTTTGAATTTTTCCAGATACATCTTCTTGTCTATCCTGCTAGCTGATCAACTCGCCGCCATGACGGTGCCGAAGCGACTGCCCTTGTCGCACAGCCTTTCCTGTTTTCTAACTGACGCGGAAAATTTGCCGAGACGGATGGCGCGACGCCCTCAGCTCCGAATCGTCGCGCCGTCCTTGTCGAAGCGGTGCACGCGGGCCGGATCGGGCACCAGCCACACGCTGTCACCGGCTTTCAGGTCCAGTTCGCCGATGTAGCGACACGTGAGCATTCCGAGCTTGCCGCCATCGACATAGAGGAAAGTATCGCTGCCGAGGTGCTCGGCGACCGAGACGGTCCCGGCCCAGCCCTCACCCTGTTTGCCGATCTTCAGATGTTCGGGCCTGACGCCGACGGTGGGCTGCGCCGTACTTGCTGGCGGCCTCTCCGGACACGAAATTCATCTTCGGCGAGCCAATGAAGCCGGCGACGAAAATATTGGCGGGATGTTCGTACAGTTCCAGCGGCGAGCCGTACTGTTCGATGCCGCCGGCGTTGAGCACCACGATCTTGTCGGCCATGGTCATGGCTTCAACCTGGTCGTGGGTGACATAGACGGCGGTGGTCCCGAGCTGCTTCTGCAGTTTGGTAACCTCCATGCGCATCTGGACGCGTAACGCGGCGTCGAGGTTCGACAGCGGCTCGTCGAACAGAAACGCCTTGGGCTCGCGCACAATAGCCCGCCCGATCGCGACGCGCTGGCGTTGGCCGCCTGAAAGATCGCGCGGCTTTCGTTCGAGGTAGGGCGTTAAGTTCAGCGTGGCTGCGGCGTAGTCCACCTTGCGGTCGATCTCCGCGCGCGACAGGCCGGCCATCTTCAGGCCGAACGCGATGTTGCCGCGAACGCTCATATGCGGATAGAGCGCGTAGGACTGGAACACCATCGAAAGGCCGCGCTTGGCTGGCGGAACGTCGACCACGTTGCGGCCGTCGATCATGATCTGGCCGCCGGTGACGTCTTCAAGTCCGGCGATCAGGCGCAGCAGGGTGGTCTTGCCACATCCGGAAGGCCCGACGAATACCACGAAGGCGCCGTCCTCAATATCGAGGTTCGCATCCTTGATGATATTGACCGTTCCGAACGACTTGCGGACGCCTTGGAGCGTAATCTGGCCCATGATCTCTAGCCCTTTCCTGATCTACTTGACGGCGCCGAAAGTTAGCCCGCGGACGAGCTGTCGCTGGGTGAACCACCCGAGGACGATGATCGGGGCGATGGCGAGCGTCGATGCCGCCGACAATTTTGCCCAGAACAGTCCCTCGGGACTTGAATAGGAGGCGATGAATACCGTGAGTGGCGCCGCGTCCAGCGTCGAAAGGTTCAGAGTCCAGAAGGCCTCGTTCCACGCCAATATGAAATTGAGAAGAAGCGTCGAGGCCAGGCCGGGAATCGCCATCGGCGTCAGCACATAGATCAGTTCGCGTCCGATCGTCGCCCCATCCATCCGCGCGGCTTCGAGGATGTCCTTCGGTATTTCCTTGAAATAGGTAAAGAGCATCCAGATCACGATCGGCAGATTGCCGAGACACAGGATGAAGATGAGACCCGCACGGGTATCGAGCAATCCCATATCCCGGTAGATCAGATAGATCGGAACCAGCACGCCGACCGGCGGCATCATTTTGGTCGAGAGCATCCAGAGCAGGACGTCCTTGGTCCGCTTGGTCGGCGCGAAGGCCATCGACCAGGCAGCCGGCACCGCGATGAGCATCGCGATCAGCGTCGACCCACCGGCGATCATGATGGAATTGAGCGCGTGATGGATGTAGTCGCTGCGGCCCTGCACCGCCGCATAGTTCTCCGTGGTCCAATGGAAGAACAGAAGCGTCGGCGGCATGGCAAAGGCTTCAAGCTCGGTCTTGAAGCTTGTCAGGAACATCCAAAGAATCGGCAGGAAAATCAGAAATCCGAAGAACCACGCCGCCCCGGTGGAGATCAGCAGTCGGCTTGAAGATACTTTACGTGCCATCGCTTAAGCCTCCAGATTCCGACCGATGATCCGCACCAGGAAGAACGCCACGATATTGGCGATCACGACCGCGACCAGTCCGCCGGCAGAGGCATTTCCAACGTCGTACTGGATCAGCGCCTGCGAGTAGATCAAGAACGCGATGTTGGTGGTCTGCAAACCGGGGCCGCCGCCGGTCGTGACGAAAATCTCGGCGAATACGGTCAACAGGAATATGGTTTCGATCAGGATGACCACCGTGATCGGTCGCGCAAGATGAGGCACCGTCAGATAGATGAATTTCGAGAAGGCGCCGGCGCCGTCCATCTCGGCGGCTTCCTTTTGCTCCTCGTCCTGGGACTGCAGCGCCGTGAGCAGGATCAGGGTCGCAAATGGCAGCCATTGCCAGGCAACAATCAGGATAACGGAGAACATGGGAGCAACGGTGAACCAGTCGATCGGCGCGGCGCCCAGCAGCGTCGCGAACCAGGCAAACAGCCCGGAGACCGGATGCATGAGCAGATTTTTCCAGACCAGCGCGCTGACGGTCGGCATGACGAAGAACGGAGCTATCACCATCAGCCGGACCACGCTGCGCCCGAGCACAGGCTGGTCAAGCAGCAGCGCGAGCGGCGTACCGAGAAGGATCGTGATGGCAAGGACTGACCCGACCAGCACCAGGGTGTTCTTCAGCGACGCAAGAAAGGCGGGATCGGTCAGAAAGTAACGGAAGTTCTCCAGACCGACGAAGCTCTTGGTATCCGGATCGAGCAGACTGTAATGAAGCGTCGAAAAGTAGATCGTCATCGCCAGCGGGACGATCATCCAGAGGAATAACAATACGACAGCGGGGGTCAGCAGGGCCCTTCCGAGAACCTGCGTCTGCTGAGTTGCCATCGCCGCCTCCTGTAATTTTGATAAACCCGATAGAGGCGGCCATCCGGTAGCGAGTAGCGGATGGCCGTTAGTTTACGGCTCGGGAGAGAACCGTCGGCACGATCACGTGTCAGTTATTTTATATAGCCGGCGCGCTTCATCTCGCGTTCCGTGGCCGATTGCGCGGCGGCGAGCGCTGCATCGACGGTCGATGAACCGGAAAGTGCTGCGGAAAATTGCTGGCCAACCGTGGTGCCGATGCCCTGGAATTCCGGAATAGCCGCGTATTGCACCCCGACGTAAGGTACGGGTTTGACCGTCGGCTTGTTCGGATCAGCGGCGTCAATCGAAGCAAGCGTCAGCTTCGCGAACGGCGCGACCTTCAGATATTCCGGATTCTTGTAGAGCGAGGTTCGCGTGCCGGGCGGAACGTTTGCCCATCCTTCTTTCGACGCGACGAGATTGATGTAGTCCTTGCCGGTTGCCCATGCGATGAACTTCTCGGCAGCCTCAACTTTCTTCGAACTGGCGGGGATCGCGAGATTCCAGGCCCAGAGCCAATTGGCATTCTTTCCCAGCCCTGCATTCGGCGCGAGCGCGAACCCAACGCTGTCGGCGACCTTCGAATTCCTTTGGATTGGTCACGAAGGAAGCCGCGACCGTGGCATCGATCCACATCGCGCACTTGCCCGCGTTGAACAGCGCAAGATTTTCATTGAAACCGTTGGAGCTTGCTCCGGGAGGCCCCGCGGTCTTCATCAGATCGACATAGGTCGACAGCGTCTTTTTCCACTCCGGCGTATCGAACTGGGGCCGCCAATTTTCATCGAACCATCGCGCACCCATGGAATTCGCCATCGAGGTCAGGAACGCCATGTTCTCGCCCCAGCCTGCCTTGCCGCGCAGACAGATGCCGTAGACGCCACCCGCCTTGTCGGTGAGCTTATTGGCGGCGTCGACCACGAAGTCCCAGGTCGGCAATTCCGGCATCGTCAGCCCCGCCTTTTTGAACAAATCGGTGCGATACATCACCATCGAGCTCTCGCCGTAGAACGGCGCGGCATACAGCTTGCCGGAGACCGAAACCGCCTCGCGGATTCTGCGGAAGAATATCCGCCGCGTCGAAATCGGCCCCAAGATGATCGAGCGGAATCAGCCAGTTCTTCTTGGCCCAGATCGGGACCTCGTAGGTTCCGATCGTCAGCACATCGAACTGACCGCCTTTGGTTGCAATGTCGGTGGTAACCCGCTGGCGCAGTACGTTCTCTTCGAGCGTCACCCATTTCACGGTTACATCGGGATTTTTAGCGGTGAACTCATTCGACAACCCCTGCATGCGGATCATGTCGCCGTTGTTCACGGTCGCGATCGTCAGCGTTGTCTGTGCAATCGAGGGGGCCGAACCCAACAGGGTAGCCGCGCCCAGCAGGGCGCCGAGGACGTGTTTCACGGTAACCTCCCTATTTTTATTTTGCGTTTGAGCATATGCCCACGCATTGCAGTTATGTTCACGCGCTCCAGGACACTTGTCAAGAGAGATTAATGCAACCTGATCGCGATGCACAACGGGAACTCAAAGCGCTTCGATCGGCGCAAGCCGCTGTTGCCTGCAGTTGGCCACGGCGCTCGTAGAGCGAGGCCGATAACCGTCAGCGCTTGAGGACCGCAGCCGCCGTCGCCTCGTCGGTGATCAATCCGTTGATCAAACGGCCCTTGAGCGCTGCCCTGATCGCCGCAACCTTGGCGCGGCCGACCGCCGCGCCGATGGTCGTGGCTTCGGCCGGAACCTGCAGCGGAATGCTGGTAAGACGGCGATTGGTGCCGCCATCGATAATGTGGCCCTGCTCGTCGAAAGCCCAGCCAATCAGCTCACCGATGGCGCCGAGCCGCATCATCTCGAACAGTTCCTCGCGTGAGACAAAGCCGTCAACGTGAACCTGCGCGCTGCGGTCCATCTGCCCGATTCCGACCAGCCGCAAGTCGGCGTTGGCGGCGACCGCCCTCACCTTGGCGATCGGATCGATCTGAAGCATCTGGTTGCGTTCGCGCTGGGAGGACATCAGAAACGGCAGCGGCATTGGATAATGGCGCGCCTTGGTCCGATCGGCGAGACGGCCAACGGTGTCGAAAAAACTCGCCGAGCCGTCGGCCGAGATATTTCCCACCAGCGACACGATCTGGTGGTTGGGGCAGTCGATCGGTGACACGCGCTCGACCGCGGCGCGCACCGCTCTGCCGGTGCCCAGCGCCACGATGGTGGGCTTCTCGGTGCGCAACATCGATTCCAGGATGCCGGCGGCCCGCTCGGCGATTCCGGCGGCGGCCAGCGGCGCGGCCGGATCGGTCGGCACCACCTCGCAATAGACGAGGTGGAACAAGTCCTTTAGCCGCGCCGCCAACTCCATGCAGGCCGCGATCGGATGTTCGAGACGGAAGGTGATCAGGCGCTCGGCAAGGCACAACGAGACCAGCCGCTGCGCCGAGGCGCGCGAGACCTGGAGCATCTTGGCGATTTCGTCCTGGGTATGGCCGGCGATGAAGTAGAGCCAGCCGGCGCGCGCGGCTTCATCCAGACGCGATTTCTCGCTCTCAGACGCGGCCATCAAACGGTTCCGGTTGATTGGGCTTGATCATGGGGTGCGCTTTCGCGCCGCCGAGAAGATCATATACTCATCACTGGGCAATAGCCCAGTAGACTGACGCCAGAGAGGAAGTATCCCGCACCTTTGAATTGAGTGAAATTCGTTGCCATTCGGCGAACCAGCCACGCTTGCAAATACCGGTTGCGGTGCACGCGCGTGGTTGACCGCGCGCCCGGACCAGGTCACAGCGATGGCCGGCATCCTTGCTCTATCGACCTTCCTCAACGTCGCAGTCTGCTGCGTCCGGCGACGGCCGGCGTGCGATCAGGTCGATTTCGATCAAGGCATCATAAGCCAGTCCCGTGACGCCGACACAGGTACGGGCCGGGAGCCGATCGTCGGGGAAGTAACTTCGATACGCATCATTCATCGCCGCATAGTCCTGGCTGAAGCGGGTTAGATAAATTCGCGCCATTGCCACATGTTCAAAGCCGAGCCCAACGCCGGTCAAGACGGTCCGCAGGTTTGCCATCACAGCATAAGTCTGGGCCACAATCCCTTCAGGCAATATGCCGGGCGCCCCAGGCGTATCCGGCATCTGGCCTGTAACAAGGACGAAGCCGTCGATTTCGACCGCATGGCTGAACGGCGCGACGGGTTTCGGGCCGCCGGCAATCATATGAAATTTCATCGGCGACTGCTCTGCTCTCGAAAG
Source organism: uncultured Pseudomonadota bacterium (assembly GCA_963725555.1). GTDB lineage: Bacteria > Pseudomonadota > Alphaproteobacteria > Rhizobiales > Xanthobacteraceae > Bradyrhizobium. The sequence continues at coordinate 118,880 of CAVRYV010000011.1, forward strand.
CCGTCTCATTTCGTAAAAAGACGCTTGCTCAACACGGCATGCACGCCCCAATTGCCATCGACGACCTGCGTCACGCCGAAATCCACGGCCGCCGAGATCAAGGCGATCGCCTCATCCTCGCTCAATCCCTTGGTGTTCATGAGAAATCGCCGAACCTTGCGAAACGCATCCTTCATCGCAAGATCGAGCGATGATTTCGCATACACCTCGCTTTGCCCCTTGGCGCCGAATTCGGCGAGATAGTTTGGATGACTGAATCCGGTCAGCACCCAGTCGGTTTCCGTTTCGATCAGCGGATAGGTCAGGTCCGCGAAAGGTCGATCGGCAAGATCGGCTTTCTTGTGGAGCACGACCTGAAACGTGCCGGTCATGGAACATTCGATCGCCGTTCCACTCAATTCGCCGTCGCCCTGCGCCGCATGAGGATCGCCGATGGACAGCAATGCCTCCGGGACCCAAACCGGAAGATAAACCGCGGCCCCCTTGCCGAGCCGCCAGTTATCGAGGTTTCCACCGAAATAAGCTGGCGGCACCGAATCGACCAGATCCCTGCTCTCGCGGCGCTACCGCCGATGACGCCGAAATGCGGTCTCAAGCGGAATCCGGATGCCGTCGAGTACGCCGTGTCGTCTCCTGATCGTCTCAGCGACCACGGGCACCCCGGGATAGTCGTAGGTTGGATGCCGGACGCCGGATGGATCGGTTTGCGGCTGCCATCGGTAGGAATAGATCGCTTGCGCGTGCGGCTCTTCGCCGGTGAAAATCTCGTAGATCGTCACGGCCTCGCGGGGCTTCGGCTCCGAGAGAAACTCGTCATAATGATATCCCCACCAGGCGGCGACGCTACTGCCGAAAATCCGTCCCTTCAGCTCCGGATTGCAGCTCGGGCGCGGCACCATGTCGAGAATGCGAACTTCCAGGACGTCTCCCGGTTCGGCGCCCTTTACTGCAATCGGCCCGGTGCAAATGTGGACGCCGAAGCCTTCTCCCGCGCCACGACCGTAGATCGACGCGTCCATGGGACCGGCGCCGCGGCGATCGACGCCCTTTCCTTCGGCGGTCCAGTGAAACACGCTTTCCGCTCCGGGATCGCCCATGATCATGCGTTCGGGATCGTCGGAGGCGTGCTGGGTCAAGGTCTCGACCGTGATCGTATCGCCGGAAACGATCTCGACCAGCGGCTTCAGCGAGCGGCTGAAAAATCCCCAGTGCACGTGCGACGCATCGACCGGAAGGTGGTGATGTGCTGGCTTGCCCGGACGCGGAACGACTGACTCGCGCCGGCGCTGACTAATTCGATCGGCGCGACCACCGCGGCCGGCTGATGCGGACGCAACTGGGCGATCGCATCCTGCGGCCAACCGCGCTGCCCGGCCCTGATACCAAGCTCCGACAGCCGTTCGACTTCCCGTTGCCGGAACGCGCGGGGCGAAAGTCCAAAGCGATCGCGGAACGAGCGGCTGAAATGCGCTGCGTCGCTGAAACCGCAGCCGAAGGCGATATCGGACACCGATCGATGCGCCTCGGCGGGGTTGGCCAGATCGGCCCAACAACGTTGCAACCGGCGTTCGCGCAGATAATGCGTGAAACTGTCGCCGGTGCTCTCAAACAATTTTTGAAGATATCGCTCCGAGATTCCCTCCAGCTGCGCGACGCGTGCCGGCGAGAGTTCGGGATCGCCGAGCTTGCGCTCGATCGTTTCATAAATGCGATGCAGCAACGCGGGCTGCGTGCCGATGCCGATGACTTCGATGGCGCCGGTCGATTGCTGACGCGAAAGCGCAAGCGACATCTCGGCGAGGCTGAGCCCGATCGTGTTCCAGGCATCCGGTCGGCAAGGATTCAAGGGTTTCGGAAGCCGCCTCGAGGGTGCGGCAAAGAACGTCAGCCAATCCGCCCGGCGGCGACGATGTTGGCAGCCCTGCACTTCCGGCAAACTGACCTTGCGGCCTCCGAAGGTCTCGGCCGTCACTGACAAAACGATGGCGCGGATGCCGCGGTGAAAAGTCACCTGCCAGCCGGTCTGGCGGGGGAGCAAGAGATGATGCGGCCAGCCGGAACGTTTTGCGGGGAACCGCCGCCTTGTAGCACCGCGCCGTCTTCGGTCGGCATCAGCACGATCGGAAGAGCCGGCGCGTCGTGGCAATGCTGAGAAAACCTGCGGGCCGGCGGCAAACCGCATCAGCCCGACACCGTCCAGAGAGGCTCGCGACAAAGCCGTGGCATGCTCGCCATGCATGGCCGATATCGGCGCTGGATCGCAGCCCGAAGCCGCCCAACACGTCCTGCCAGGCTTCGGTCCTCTCTGCTTCGGAGTACGACTCGCTGGTAAATGGGCGAATACTCATGCTTCGAGCCAGCGCTAACATGCCAATTCCGAAGCAACCGTCGTGCCAAAGAAGGCAACAGCGAACCGCATCGGCGCTTCCTGACGCCGGCCACGTCAAATGGCGCCGGAACTGACCGCTAGGCGGTCAAAATCGGGAATTCCTCCCTTAGTTACATCTGAAGACGTTCTTTCGGATCGAGCCGTGCACGCCCCAATTGGCGTCGACCACCTGGGTCACGCCAAAATCCGCCGCTACCGACATCAGCGCGATCGCTTCGTCCTCGCTCAAGTGATGCACGGTCATCAGAAAGCGGCGGAGCTTGCGAAAGGCATCGCGCATCGCCTTGTCGAGGCTCGAATGGTTCACGATATCGGTCTGCGCGTTCGGGCCAAGTTCGGCGAGATAGTTCGGGAAACGTAAAGCCGTACATCGACCATTGCTGATCCGTCTCCAGCATCGGATGCGTCAAGCCCTTCCAGCACCGTTCCGCCCAGATCGCGCGTGCTTGTGCAGGATGAATTCGAAATCGCCGGTGAGCGAAGTTTCGATCGCGGTGCCGCCGAGTTCACTGTCGCCCTGCGCCGCATGCGGATCGCCGACCGAGAAGAAGGCGCCGGGCACCGCGACCGGATAATACATCCTCGCGCCTTTGCCGACCCGCCAGTCGTCGATATTGCCGCCGGTGTAACTAGGCGGAATCGAACTGACGAAATCGGCTTCCGACGGCGCGAGCCCCATGGTGCCGAAATGCAGCCGCGCCGGCACCTTGACGTTCGGCAGGATGTTCTCGCGCTTTCGAACCAGACGTGTGATCGACGCGCACGCCGGGATAATCGATAGTCGGATGGACGATCCCGTCCGGATCGGTCTGCGGCGTCCAGACATAATTGTAGACCGCCTTGGCGAAGGGCTCGCCCGCGGTGTCGAGCTCGAAGATCGTGATGACCTCGCGCGGCTTCGGCTCCTCGATCAGGTCGTGATAATGAAAGCCCCAGGTCGCGGCGACGTTCGAACCGAAGCAGCGGCCGGCATGGCAGGCATGGCAGCTCGGGCGCGGCCGGACGTCGAGGATGCGCACCTCCAGCATATCGCCGGGCTCGGCGTTCTCGATCGCCACCGGGCCGGTCAGAAGATGAACGCCAAGGCCCTCGCCGGATCCGCGCATGGAACGGACCTTCGGTCGGGCCGGCGCCGCGGCGGACGACCGCTTTATGTTCGCTGGTCCAGTGAAAGACGCTTTCGGCCCCGGGATCACCGGCGATCATGCGCTCGTAATCGTCATTGGCGTGGTGCGTCAGCGTTTCGATGGTGGCGCGGTCGCCGGACTTCAGCGTCAGGGCCGGCGCGACCTTCTTGCTGAAATAACCCCAGTGAACGGTGGCGGGCGAAACCGGAAGGATGATGGTGCTTCATGCGAATGGCCTCGATACGTTGCGGACGCAAGGTTCGATGAAGGGACGGCATCTGATTGTGCGCCGGCGGCAGCGCGCGTCATGCACGGCGCTCACGGTCGGGCTTGTCGGCCTCCATCACGCTGAGAAAGCGCGCCGTGATCGGGTTGCGCGGCTTGGTCAGAACCTCGTGCGCCGGCCCTTCCTCGATGATCGCGCCGCCGCTCAGAAAGACGACCCGATCCGCGACTTCGTCGGCAAAGCGCAATCTGATGGGTCGAGATGATCATGGTCAGGCCGTCCTCGACGCCAGCGCCGGATCACTTCCAGCACCTCGTTGACGAGTTCCGGATCGAGCGCCGAGGTCGGCTCGTCGAGCAGCAACACGCTGGGATTGGGCGCCAGCGCGCGCGCGATGGCGACGCGCTGCTGCTGGCCGCCCGACAGATGCCGCGGCAACGCGTCGGCGCGATGGCTAAGGCCGACGCGCTCCAGCAATTCGCGGGCGCGGCGATCGGCGTCGATCCGCGACATGCCGTGCACCCAGCGCAGCGGCCCGGCAACGTTCTCCAGCGCGGTCAGATGGCTGAACAGGTTGAACTGCTGGAACACCATGCCGACGCCGACGCTGGCGCGCTCCTCCGCGATGGCGCGTGGCGTCAGCGGCTTGCCGTCCTCGCGAAAGCCCAGGCGGCGCCCGCCGACGCGTGACGATGCCGGCGTCCCAGCCTTCCAGATGGTTGATGCAGCGCAGCAGCGTGCTCTTGCCCGAGCCGCTGGGGCCGAGCAGCGCGACCACTTCGCCGACCCGCACCGTGAGATCGAGCCCGTCGAGCACGGTCTGGTTGCCATAGCCCTTGTGCAGACCGCTGACCTCGACCGCGACGTTGTTGCGCGTCGAGCGTCGCGGCCGCGCTTGGCGCGATCCGCCCGCGAGACTCTGGCGTCCGGCGGCGCCGGCAGATACGTGCGCCGGCATTGCGCGGCGAGATCGTGGCCATCGGCGCCGCGTTCGACCGGCTCCAGCGCCGAGGTCGACGCGGCGCCAGGGCAGCAGGCGGACCAGGCGATCTTGCGCGGCGGGCCGGTCGAGATCGAGCAGCGCGTTCGACGAACAGCTGGATCACGGCTGACCGCGCCGGTCAGCACCAGATAGATCAGGCCCGAGGCGAAGAAGATCGAGAAGAAATCGAAGGTCGAGGAAGCGAGCTGCGTGCTGCGCAGCGTCAGCTCCTGCACCGCGATCACCGAGGCGAGCGACGAATTCTTCAGCGCGCTGACGGTCTCGTTGCCGAACGCCGGGACCATGGTGCGGATGGCCTGCGGCGCGATGATGCGGCGCATCAGCAACGCCGGCGTCATGCCGAGCGCCTGGCCGGCCAGCACCTGCCCGCGGTCGACGCCGAGCACGCCGGCGCGCAGGATTTCGGCGATGAAGGGCGCCTCGTTGGCGGCGAGCGCCAGACCCGCCGCGCCGACCGCGCTGAGCTTGAACCCGATCTGCGGCAAGCGCGTCGTAGGCGAACACCATCTGCAGGATCAGCGGCGTGCCGCGGAAGATCACGGTGTAGCCCCGGGCGAATGCAGCCAGCAGCCAGAAGCGGCTGAGCTGCATCGCCGCCAGCACCAGTCCGACGAGCAGCCCGCCGGCCAGCCCGAGGGCGGTCACCGCGAGGGTGAACGCAGATGCCCTCGAGCAGGTACGGCAGGCTGAGATAGTGGACGAACAGCGACATTAATTGACCGAGAGAATGTCCGGTTCCTTGAAGTTGTTCGACGTCGAGCTCCCACTTCTTGAGCAGTTCCATGTGGATGCCGGCCTTCTGAATTTCGATCAGCGCGGCCATCACGGCGTCGCGGAATTCAGGCTTGTCCTTGGGCACGGCGATGCCGACCGAATAGGGCAGGGTCACCGCGATCGCCTTTTCCAGCTTGTCGGGATTGGCCTTCACGGCCTGGTCGACGGTGTTGACGTCGTTGATATAGGTGTCGGCGCGGCCGGCGAGGATCGCCTGGATGCAGTTGGCGTTGTTGTCGTAGAGCTGCAGCGTCGGCTCGGGCTTGCCTTCGGCCTTGCACTGCGGCGCATCAGGTCCTGCACCAGCGGCACTTCGACAAAGCCGGTGTTCTCGGCGGCCGCGGCGCCGCACATCGAGGTGTTGATGCCGGTGATCTTCTTCGGATTGCCCTTGGCGACCAGCACGCCGTCGAACACCTTCGAATAGGTGATGAAGTCGGCGGCCTTGGCGCGCTCTTCGGTCGCATAGATGTCGGAGATCACGATGTCGGCCTGGCCGCTCGACAACGTCGTCAGCAGGGCGGCGAAGGTCACCGGCTTGTAGGTCAGCTTGAAGCCGAGGCAGTCGCCGATCTGCTTCGCCGAGGTCGATGTCGAAGCCGACATATTTGCTCGGGATCTTTCGGATCGAGCGCCTCATAGCCCGGGGTATGCGGGTTGATCGCATTGACGAGCGTCTTGCCCTTAAGGCCGGATATTTGGCCTGCAGCGCCGCGCAGCCGGCGGGCGCGGCCTGCGCCTGGAACGAAACGCAAAGCGCGATCAGGCACGCAGCGGCAATCGCAAGGTTACGGGCGAGGTTGTGGGAGCGGCCAGCGAATCCAGCCTTATCCCGGAAATTGCGCAAGTCCTCGAACAGATTTCCTAGCATCATAAGGACACAGACTCCTTTGTTGCTGACGAGCGGGGTGCTGGCAGGGCTGTCTGCCCCAAAGGTTAGAGTGAGCGACGGGCGCGTGCTTGTCTGCAGGCGTACAAAGCCTTGCCGTCCGCATTCCATTTTTTGTGCATCCGCAGCGTCCTTTATAGGCCGACCGCACAATTGGCGGTCATAGTCAGATAGCCGAGCGAGACGGCTTACTATCCTGAGCGGCTTATGGTTGAGACGCGCGGAGACGCGCTCCTCGCCATGAGGGCTGAGACCTCATCCGAGGAGCCCGCCCTTGCGGGCGCCGAATTCGGCGAGATAGTTTGAATGACTAAATGGTAAGCATTTCATATGCTCGCCATCGCGCAGCCGCCGATACACCGCGCCGAGCACGTTGCTATAATCGTCGGTCCAGACCCTTTGATCCTCATCGGCCTCGGTCAAGGCCCACTCATCGGACGACGCCAGCTTGCCGATATCGGCCTCCTCGCGCGCCGAAACCACGACCGACGTGGCGTAGATGTATTCATCGTCGCGGTTGGAGTCCTCGCTATAGACCCAGCTCTTGAGATCGTTCGCTTCCGCGATGCCGACGATCACGCTGGCAAGTTCCAGATGCCGGTTGGAGACGTGCATCAGTACCACGCCTTGCGGTGCGAGCTTGTCCTTGTAGATCTTCATCGCCTCCTGGGTGGCAAGATGGATCGGGATCGCATCCGACGAATAGGCATCGACGATGATCAGGTCGTAGATGCCGTCGGGCTCTCGGGCAAAGGTGAGCCGGGCGTCGCCCATCACCGGCTTCAAATCCGGTGCGCAGTTCTTGATGTAAGTGAAATATCTGGGGTCGCGCGCGGTATCGACCATCGATTGATCGATCTCGAAGAATTTCCAGGTCTCGCCCGGCTGCGAAGCGCAGGCGAGTGTGCCGGCGCCAAGCCCGATCACCGCGACCCGAAGCGGGCCGCCCTTGCGCTCGCGGATCGCGGTGATCGCCTGACCGATGCCGCCATCGCTGTGATAGTAGGAAATCGGCTCGGGCCGTCCGGTGACCGGCGTACCATCGGCGTTACGGAATTTCTGGGCCCCGTGAATCGTGGTGCCGTGCATCAGCACGTGATAATCGCCATCCGGCGTCACCACGATCTTGTGGACGCCGAAAAAGCTGCGCACGGTAACCACCCGCCCCTGGTCCGCCGGATAGACCCGGATCAACACCAGGGCCAGCACCACGGTTGCAAAAATTTTCCAGCGATTGGCGTTCAATCCAAGCGCCAGCGACGCCGAGAGGATGGCCACAGCACCGATCACCCAGACGCGATATCCACTCAGCGACGCCATGATCTTGCCGTCCGACCAGGACGGCGCGATCAGGGCCAATGCCAGCAGCGCGAGCAGCAGCCAGTACCAGCTGCTCCAGCGCGACCACCGCTCGTCGCCGCCGGACGGACGGCATAGCGCCGCCAATGCCAGCAGGATCGGGTACTCCGCGATCCATGAAAATGTAAACGGCGCGATCAGCCCTGCGAACAATCCGCCGATCATGCCGCCGAACGATAGCGCGACATAGAAGCCGGTGAGATATTTCGCCGCCGGGCGGGTGCGCGCCAGTTCGCCGTGGCATGCCATCGCAATGACGAAGAAAAATAACAGATTGCCGCCGAGCGTCAGCAGCAGATTCTGCTCGCCGCCGATGCCGAGCAGCACGATGACGCCGGCGATCGCCAGCGGCTGCGCGATCAGCATCCATCGGTGCGGCAGCAGCGGGCGCGACTGGAACACCAGCACCCAGGTCAGCAGATACAGCGACAGCGGCAGCACCCACAACAATGGCGCGGCGGCAACGTCGGTCGAGATATGCGCGGTCACCGCGATCAAAAGGCCCGATGGCACGGCGGCGAGGAAGATCCAGCGCGCCCGCAAGCGCCAGGCCGGCGCCGGCGCGTCGGTATCGTCGGCCAGCACATCGACCGCCGCCGAGGCCGGTGAGCGCAACAGCAGGGCGCCGCAAGCCGCGATCAGCACGATCAGCAACCCATAGCCGCCAGTCCAGATCAGGTTCTGGGTACGCAGTGTGAACAGCGGCTCCAGCAGCACCGGATAGGACAACAGCGCCAGGAAGCTGCCTATATTGGAGGAGGCGTAGAGGAAATAGGGATCCGGGCCGTTCGGATGGCCGGTGCGGACGAACCAGGCCTGCAGCAGCGGATTGTTGGCGGCCAGCGCGAAGAACGGCAGCCCGATCGACACCGCGAACAGGCCGAGCAGCCAGACCGCATAACCGCTTGCCGGCGGTTCACCCCACCCGCTCGCGATCGACAATGGCAGCGTCAGCCACGCGATCACGAGCAGCACCAGATGAATCGCCACCGGAATCATGCGATTGCGAAGCCGCATCAAGAAATGCGCGTAAGCATAGCCGCCGAGCAGCAGCGACTGGAAGAACACCATCGCCACCGACCATACCGCCGGCGAGCCGCCGAGCCGCGGCAGCACCATCCTGGTGAACAGCGGCTGCACCGAGAACAACAGCAACGCGCTGACAAAGATCGCCGACGTGTAGACGATCAGCACCAGCCTGTTTCGGGGTGCGGAAGGCAGGCCCGTGACAGCGGACGCATCAGGTGAAGTCATGCAAACTCCGGCAAAGCGCTTTCAGGCGAAAACGCGGCAAGCATCGAGCGTCGGCGGGCGCCGGCGGCAGGTAGCGGCAAGGCCGGTAATGGAGCATAGGGCAAAGGGGCGAGCAATGCGGGGAGAGGTTGGCAAATACAAGTTGATGCTGTGCTAGCGTTCAAGTCTTCGATATCTAAACGTCATTCCGGGGCGCGAGCGAAAGCGAGCGAACCTCAGATTGTATGCACGGGGAATCTCGAATTCCGGATTCGCGCTTCGCACGCCCCGGAATGACGGTACGTGGATGTACATGAACCAACCATGAGCGAAACAGACGTCGTCATCATCGGTGCGGGGCATAACGGCCTCACCTGTGCGGCCTATCTGGCGATGGCCGGCCTGCGCGTGAAGGTGGTCGAGCGCCGCAAGGTGGTGGGCGGCGCGGCGGTGACCGAGGAATTTCATCCCGGCTTTCGCAATTCGGTCGCGGCCTACACGGTCAGCCTGCTCAACCCGCAGATCATCTCGGATCTGAAGCTCGGCGATCACGGCCTGCGGATCGTCGAACGCCGCGCCCAGAATTTCCTCCCCGCGCCCGATGGCAGCTATCTGCTGACCGGCGAAGGCCGCACCCATGCATCGGTGGCAAAACTCAGCCCGCGCGACGCCGGCCGGATCGATGCCTTCACGCGCGAGCTTGAAGTGATCGCCGACGTGCTGCGAGAATTCGTGTTGCGCGCGCCGCCCAACGTCACGCAAGGGTTGGGCGCCGCCAGCATCCGTGAGGCTTTCAACGCGCTGGGCACCGCCAACATCCTGCGAAGGCTTGACCTGGAGCAGCAGCGCAGCCTGCTCGACCTGTTCACCCGCTCGGCCGGCGAGATGCTGGACGACGCCTTCGAGAACGACCTGGTCAAGGCGCTGTTCGGGTTCGACGCCATTGTCGGCAATTATGCCAGCCCCTACGCGGCGGGTTCGGCCTATGTGATGCTGCATCACGCGTTCGGCGAGGTGAACGGCAAAAAAGGCGTCTGGGGACATGCCATCGGCGGCATGGGCGCGATCACGCAAGCGATGGCGAGCGCCGCGCGCGGGCATGGCGTCGACATCGGGCTCGATGCCGGCGTGCGAGAGGTAATCGTCGAACACGACCGCGCGGTCGGCGTCGTCCTCAACAATGGCGAAACCATTCGCGCCAAATATGTCGTCTCCGGCGTTAACCCGAAGCTACTGTATACGCGGCTGGTGCCGGCGGAGGCTTTGCCGTCAGCGTTTCTCGATCGCATCAAGAACTGGCGTAACGGCTCCGGCACCTTTCGCATCAACGTCGCGCTGGACGCCCTGCCCTCGTTCACGGCACTGCCCGGCGCCGGCGATCACCTGACCGCCGGCATCATCATGGGCCCTGGCCTCGGCTACATGGATCGCGCCTGGCAGGATGCCCGCACCCACGGCTGGAGCCGCGAACCGGTAGTCGAGCTGCTGATCCCCTCGACCCTGGACGATACGCTGTGCCCGCCGGGCCAGCATGTCGCCAGCCTTTTTTGCCAGCATGTCGCGCCGCAATTATCCGACGGCCGGTCGTGGGACGACCATCGTGATGAGGTCGCCGATCTCATGATCGCCACTGTCGACCGTTACGCGCCGGGCTTCGCCGCCAGCGTCATCGGGCGGCAGGTTCTGTCGCCGCTCGATCTGGAACGTCAATTCGGGCTGCTGGGTGGGGATATCTTCCATGGCGCGCTGACGCTGAACCAATTGTTCTCGGCGCGGCCGATGCTTGGGCACGCCGATTATCGCGGACCTCTAAAAGGCCTCTACCATTGCGGCTCCGGCGCCCATCCCGGCGGCGGCGTCACCGGCGCCCCCGGCCACAACGCCGCGCGCGTGGTCATCAGCGATCACCGGGCGCCGTTCGGCTGAGGGGATCGATCGTACGTCACCACAGCGTGATCGCGAGCGCCGCGAAGCAATCCAGAAGCTTGGTCGGACGAAAAGCTGGATTGCTTCGTCGCGGAGCCTGTCATCGGGCGCGCATTCGCGCGACCCGGTGGCTCCTCGCAATGACAAGAAGTTGGGATCAACCGGTTGACAACCCCGTGGACAACGCTGTGGAAAACTTGTTGAAGACTGGCTGACGACTCGGTGGAGAAGCCGGTGGATTGGCGGTGCAAATCGCGGGCGAGGGCTTGTTGAGAAGCTGGGTATGTTTCGGTGGAGAAGGCTGTGAACAAGCCTTGCGTATGGAGCGGACGAGCTGTGGGCAATTGGTGGTGTCTCAGGTTGAATTTTTTGGAAGGTAGTTTTGCTGGAAGTGTTCCACGGCACCATCGATTTGAACCCAATCATGTTTCCACTGTTCGAAAACCGATATCACGGGGGCTGGGTATTTTGGTTCTGCCATCGCGCCGACGGCAACGGCGATCAGCGCGGGCAGATTGCTGAGTTTCCAGTAGACCGTTGAGCCGCACTGTGGACAAAAATAGTTATGGATTTTCCCGCCGCTTGCGGCGGCATGCGTGAACTCTTTTGATGTTCCTGAGATGGTGACAACATTGGCGGGGTAATAAGCGCCTACACCGAACGGTGCGCCGGTTCGGCGTTGGCAGTCGATGCAGTGACAAGCAACGACTATCTTGGATGGTTCTTCTGGAAGCGAGAGCGTGACCGCACCGCAGCTGCATCGAGCGTCAGCCATCGAAAAATCCTCCGATCGCTTCTGAGCAAGCAAAGCTTACCGCGAAATATTCGACATACCAAAATTTCGAACTGAGGCACTACAAGGGCACGCGGTAGTGCTCAGTTTCAAACTTGAGCCTTTGAGGCAATGATTGCTGCCGCATCGAGCCCAAAATTAACCTCCCATATCTTCTCCATTTCCTCATCAACAGATCGCCATTCCGCAGAAATGTTCGCAGGATCAGCATGCTCGTTGATCAGCTGCCGGCGAAACGCGGTAAGTCGAGCTGCCATCCTGTAATGCCAATTAGCTCTAGCTTGCGGTTTCAGAAATGAAGCTGCGAGCGAGCAAAACGCCGGAACAAGGGCTATTACTGCAGTTTGGTATGACGTTAATTGCGCCGTTATTCCGCCTATGCCGGCTATGGCGCTCGATAGAATTGTTCCTACCACCAGTATATATGCGAAAATATAGTTGCGCCTTGCCAATCCCCGATAACGCGCAATCCAGCTATTGAGTTGTGCTTCCAAACTCTCCATAGCTTGATTCCTCCTTTGCGTTAGGCTTACCGTCAAGAAGTCTAGAGGTTGTATCGAGAATGCCAAGAGGCCCGAAAGGCGGCGCATGCGAAAACTGATGTTGCTTATTATATCCGCCGCAATGATTGCGGGCGGCCTGTACTTTGCGATCTTCGAGCTATTCTACGCTCGCATCATCTTCATCTGGTTCATTATCGGTGGGGTCATTTTGGCGTTCCTGGGAGCCTATCTCATGTGGACCGATTTCATCGCACCCAGGCTGGGGATCAAAACTTGGGAGGACTAATCGCGGCACGGGGGCTTGCGGTGGACAAGCCTTTCGTTTGGAGCAGAGCGGCATGCTCGTAGTGCCTCAGTTTGAAGCTTGATCGCGTTTCGTGGTTTCCCTCGCATCCAAATATTTGAGATAGCGGACGAACAGATAGACGAAAATAACGAGCGGCACCGTGATGTACCAGGGTAGCGGCGGGAAGAAGATCGCCACCATCGCAACCAGGATTGCAACAGTCCTATTGTTCGGCGGGCCCAAGGCTGTTCCTTCCGACTGGAATCAAGCAGCCATCATTTGCTTGGCAGTTCGCGCAAAGCGCGGGTACAGCGGCTAGTATATATGCCAGAACAATACTTGGAGTTGGTATCCCGTGACCACTCGACCCGACCGCCCCTCATGACGACCACGCTCACCCCCAGCACCCGCCGCGCGACGTTTGCCATCGGCAACGAGCAAACCGCAAAGCGCGTGGTGGATCTATTGAACGAATGCTTTTTCGAAGGCCAGGCCGCGATTACGGCGTTCGAGCGGCCGGACGGGCGCTGGGACGTCACGATGCATTTTGCCGAGCCGCCCGACCAGGATTCGATCCGCGAACTGGTAGCTCTCGCCGCCGGCGATGAGGTCGCGCAGCACGTTGCCTTCGATACGGTTGAGGCCAAGGATTGGGTCAAGGCCACGCTTGAAGAGCTGGTGCCGGTGCGCGCGGGCCGCTTCATGGTGCACGGCCAGCATGACCGCTCACAAATTCCGCCCAACAAGTTCGGCATCGAGATCGAAGCGGCGCTGGCGTTCGGCACCGGCCATCATGGCACCACGCGCGGTTGCCTGTTGTTGCTCGATCAGGTGTTGAAAGCCCGGCGTCCCCGGCGCGTGCTGGATCTGGGGACCGGCACCGGCGTGCTGGCGATCGCGGCGGCGAAGGCGCTGCGGACAAAAGTATTGGCCAGCGACATCGATCCGCAGTCGGTGCGGGTAGCGCGCGATAACGCCCGGCTCAATGGTTCAGGAAATGGGGTGGAGACGATCGAGGCAACCGGGTTCTCGGCGCCGCAATTCGCAAAGCTGGGCCCGTTCGATCTGGTGCTGGCGAACATCCTGGCCAATCCGCTGCGGCAGATGGCGACCGAAATGGCTCGTGATCTGGCGCCATCGGGACTGGTTATTCTTTCGGGGCTGCTGCCGCATCAGGCGCAAGGCGTGATCGCCGCCTACCGCGCGCGCGGGCTGGTTTTGCAGCGGCAACTTCAAATCGAAGGCTGGAGCAGTCTTCTAATGCGCCGGATGGGATGAGGAGACTTCGGAAAACGCCGACACCAGGAAAGTCGGCAATATCAACTTAATCCCGCGACCGCTGTTCGCGGCGGGCTTTGATGAGCTCATCCTGGCGCAGCGTCCGCTTGATGCGCACCGCGACGAAACGATCCAGAACCTGGAAGATGACATTGCGCGGCTTTTTGTCGATCGCCGGGCTCCGGACGCTCTGATGACGATATCTTCCCGGGCGATATCTTCTCAAACGTAAAGGCAGGCATTTGTGTATCCCCTCGTCGTTGAGTTGAAACACTTTTGGAATTTTCCCGAGATCAGGAATTTCCCCAGAAACAGTCAGGTTAACGGCTTGTGCCAGCAAACCGTTCCATCGCATCTAACGCAGATGAAATGATTCAAGCATAATCTATGCCAAAATGAGGCGATTTATATTCCGCATCGCGGACTTCCGCGCGCCAAACGCCTAACTTCTTCTCTTCCTTTCGAAGTGTTTTCCTGGCGCGAACCGGTATCCACTTCGCTGGAAAACGCTTTAAAGTGGTCGGACATGTACGAAGCCCATTTCCAAACCTTTGAGGAGCCCGAAAGCGGCGTCGCGCTGACGGCGCGGCTATCGGCTTTTCGCGAGGAACTGGCGCGGCGGAAACTGACCGGGTTCGTGATTCCCCGCGCCGACCAGCAGCAAAACGAATATGTCGCGCCGTCCGAAGAGCGGCTGGCCTGGTTGACCGGCTTTACCGGATCGGCGGGCCTTGCGATCGTGCTGAGACAGCACGCCGCGCTATTCGTCGACGGCCGCTACACGCTGCAGGCCGCCAAGCAGGTCGACACCCACGCCTGGACCATTGAGTCGCTGGTCGAGCCGCCGCCCGAGACCTGGCTGTCGGGACACCTCGTCGCCGGCGACTGCCTAGGATTTGATCCATGGCTGCACACTTCTGCGGCAGTCGAGCGGCTGGCCGCGGCCTGCGCCAAGGCGGGCGCGGAACTGATCGCGGTCGACAGCAACCCTCTTGATGCGGTGTGGACCGAGCGTCCGGCGCCGCCGCTCGGTCCGGTCGCCGTCCATGGCATGCAATTCTCCGGCGAAATCGAGACCGACAAGCTGCGCCGAATCCGGCTTGAGATCGGCCAGACTCGGCGTCGATGCGCTGGTGCTGTCGGATTCGCATGCGGTGGCGTGGACCTTCAACATTCGCGGCGCCGACGTCTCGCATACGCCGCTACCGCTGTCCTATGCGCTGGTGCCGAAAGACGGCCGTCCCACCGTGTTCATCGACCACCGCAAGCTGTCCAACAGCGCCCGCGATCATCTCGAGCAATCCGCCGACGTCGCCGAGCCGGACACCCTGACGACAAGGCTAAGCGAACTCGCCCATCACGGCGCTTCGATCGCGCTCGACAGCGCGACCGCCGCCGACGCCCTGAGCCGGCTGATCGCTAGCTCGGGCGGCAAGGCGGTGCGCGGCAGCGATCCGGTGAGCCTGCTCAAGGCCGTGAAGAACGCGACCGAGATCGCGGGCACCATGACGGCACATCGGCGCGACGCGGTGGCGCTGGCGCGGTTCCTGGCCTGGATCGACCGCGAAGCGCCGACCGGCGCGCTGACCGAGATCGACACCGTGGAAGCGCTGGAGACATTCCGCCGCGAGACTGGCGCCTTGAAGGATGTCTCGTTCCCGACCATCGCCGGCACCGGACCGAACGGCGCCATCGTGCATTACCGCGTTACCCGCAAGACCAATCGCCGCATCACGCCCGGCGACCTGCTGTTGATCGATTCCGGCGCGCAATATGAAGACGGCACCACCGACGTCACCCGCACCATCGCGATCGGTACGCCGACGCCGGAAATGCGCGATCGCTTTACCCGGGTGCTGCGCGGCCATATCGCGATCGCGCGCGCGGTATTCCCCGACGGCACCACCGGCGCGCAGATCGATACGCTGGCGCGGCAATTTCTGTGGCAGGCCGGGATCGATTTCGATCACGGCACCGGCCACGGCGTCGGCAGCTATCTGTCGGTGCATGAAGGCCCGGCGCGAATTTCCAAGCTCGGCACCACGCCGCTCCGGCGCGGCATGATTCTGTCCAACGAGCCCGGTTATTACAAGACCGATGCGTTCGGGATCAGGATCGAGAATCTCGAACTGGTCGTTGGCGCCGACATCGCCGGCGCCGAGAAGCCGGTAACGCGTTCGAGACGCTGACCCTGGCGCCGATCGATGCGAGGCTGATCGAGCTGAAAATGTTGAGCGAACAGGAGCTGCTCTGGCTTAACGATTATCACGCCCGGGTCCGCCGCGAGGTTCGCCCCTCGCTGGACGAGGCCACCAAAACGTGGCTCGACGCCGCGACCGCGCCGCTGTCGCTTTAGATGGTCGCGCAACGCGAAGACTGATCCGACATTGAACGACATTGATTGCGCGCCTCCCGAAAACGGAATGGCCGCATTCCGAAACGCCCGTATTCGCTGCGAGAGATCACGTTACAGTCCAATTCACGAGATTGGATTGGACCTCAATGCACGGAGTGACGGGCAAGCCATCCGGCGCGGCGAAACACGATGCCGGCGGCGCGACATCCCGGCTCACGCTGCTTTTGCTGGTCGCGATGACGGGCGTCGCGCCGATCTCGCTGTACATGCTGGTGCCGGCACTGCCCATGTTGGCCACCACGTTCGGCCGCGACATCTCGATCGCGCAGATGACCGTGTCGCTCTACATGGTGGGCATCGCCTGTTCGCAAATTATCATGGGCCCGTTGTCGGACCGTTTCGGACGCCGCCCGGTACTGCTCGCGGGTCTCGGGCTGATGGTGGTCGCGAGCGTCGGCTGTATCTTTGCCGAGACCTTGCCGCAATTGATCGCGGCGCGCTTTCTGCAGGCGCTGGGGGGCGCCGCCGGCATGGTGGTGAGCCGCGCCATCATTCGCGATCTCTATCCGCGCGAGCGCGTCGGCGCCATGATCAGCCTCGTGATCGGGGTGATGATGATCGCTCAAATGCTGAGCCCGCTCACCGGCGGCCTGCTGGAGACCGCCTTCGGCTGGCGCTCGATCTTCTACTTCATCACCGCGGCATCACTCCTTGTTGCCGTTGCCATCGCGCTGGCATTGCCGGAGACCCGCCGCGACCGAACCGAGGACGGCGGATTTCGCGGCGATGTCGGCAGCCTTCTCACCAGCCGGCCCTTCATCGGCTACGTGCTGTGTCAGGTACTGGCCTCGCAGATCATCTTCGCCTTCGCCGGCGGCGGCCCCTATCTCGTGGTGATCCAGATGGGCCGCTCCAGCGCTGAATATGGCGCGTGGTTTGCGACCACCGGGTTCGCCTTTCTGCTCGGCAATTTGTGCAGCGCGCGCTTCTCACCGCGCCATTCGCTGGAAAAGCTGATCTGGTTCGGGCTCGCGCTGCAACTCGCCGGCAGCCTTTTAAACCTGCTGTGGGGCGTCACCGGGCTCAACCAGGCGCCATCGTGGCTGTTCGGCACCCAGATGCTGGTGATGTTCGCCAACGCCTTCGTGATGTCGAATTCGGCGGCCGGCGCCATCAGCATTCGTCCCGAAGCCGCGGGCACCGCATCGGGCGCGATGGGATTCCTGCAAATGGGACTAGGCTCGCTGCTCTCGCAATTCGGCGCCTGGCTCGGCGGCCACTTCACCACGCCGGTACCGCTCAATATCGCCATTGTCATCCTGTCCATCGCCTGCGCGTGCACGATGATATTCCTCATTCCACGGCGAACGGTAATCGTCAGCCAGGAACTGATCGAGCAGGCCGAAGAGGAAAAGTCGGGACTGCTGTAAGGGAGCGCGAGCCCACCACGTTGAACTCGCCAAGATCGTCATTGCGAGCACCTCACTCCCCGATCAACTTGAGCCATTCATCTTCCGTGAGCACGGTCACGCCGTGCTTTTGGGCCTCGGCCAGTTTCGAGCCTGCGCCGGGACCTGCGACAACATAGTCGGTCTTTTTCGACACCGAGCCTGAAGCCTTGCCGCCGAGCCGTTCAGCCGTGGCCTTGGCCTCGTCGCGCGTCATCTTCTCCAGCGAACCGGTAAAGACCACGATCTTGCCGGCCACCTTTGAATTGCTCTTGGGCTTTTCGGCATCGAGGATGGTGACTTGCCCGGTCAGCCGCTCGACGATGCCGCGATTATGGCTCTCGCTGAAATAGGCGGCGATGCTGGCGATCACGGTGTCGCCGATCTGGTCGAGCGCATCCATCTCCGCGATCGCCTCCTCGTCGCCCTTGGCGACCTTGAGGCAGGCGTCGTGAAAGGCTTGCCACGAACCGTAACCGCGCGCCAACGCCAGCGCCGTGGTCTCGCCGACCTGGCGCATGCCGAGCGCGTAGATGAAGCGCTCCAACGCGATGCTGCGGCGGCCTTCGATCGCGGCAAACAGATTGCGAACCGAGGTTTCGCCATAACCTTCGAACTGTTCGAGTTTCATTCGGGCATTGCGCGACGGCAGCGTGAAGATATCCGCCGGCTCCTTTACCCAGCCTTGTTCGAAAAAGAACTCGATCTGCTTTTCGCCGAGCCCGTCGATGTCGAAGGCTCGGCGCGAGGCGAACAGTTTGAGATGTTCGATCTTCTGATAGGGACAGGCGAATTCGCCGGTACAGCGGGCGCGGGCGCCCTCCTCGCCGGCGGCGGTTTCCTCGCGCACCACGTCGGTGTGCAGCGGGCATGGACATTTTTTCGGAAAATGAAACGATCGCGCGTTGTTCGGCCGCTTGTCGATGATGACATCGACCACTTGCGGAATGACGTCGCCGGCGCGCTGGATGATGACGGTATCGCCAATCATGATCTCGCGGCCCTCGCGCAACTGCTCGCCATCGCCGCCGATGCCTTTAATGTAATCCTCATTGTGCAGCGTGACGTTCTGGACGATCACGCCGCCGACACCGATTGGTTCGAGCTTGCCGACCGGCGTGAACGAGCCGGTGCGGCCGACCTGGATTTCGATATCCCTGAGCACGGTCATGGCGCGCTCGGCCGGGAATTTATGCGCGATGGCCCAGCGCGGCGTCCGCGAGACGAAGCCGAGCCGTTGCTGCCAGTCGATGCGGTCGATCTTGTAGACCACGCCGTCGATATCATAGTCGAGATGCGAGCGCTGGGTTTCGATCTCGCGATGGAAGCCGAGCAATTCCTCCACCGAATGGCAAAGCCTGGTCAGCGGATTGGTGTTGAAGCCGCAACGCTCGAACCATTTGATCATGCCGGATTGCGTATCGGCCGGCATCGCGGCCATCTCGCCCCAGGCATAGGCAAAGAAGCCGAGCGGACGCGATGCAGTGATGCCGGGGTCCTTTTGGCGCAGCGAGCCGGCCGCAGAATTGCGCGGATTGGCAAAAATGGTGTCGCCGGCCGCCTTCTGCCGCTCGTTGAGCGCGAGAAACGCCTGCTTGGTCATGTAGACCTCGCCGCGCACCTCACAGACGTCAGGCACGTTGCGACCCCTGAGTTTCTTCGGCACGTCTTCCAGCGTCCGGATATTGGCGGTGACGTCTTCGCCGACGGCGCCGTCGCCCCGTGTGGCGGCTGTGACGAGTTCGCCGCCCTCGTAACGCAGCGACATCGACAGGCCATCGATCTTCGGCTCGGCGCTGAAGCCGATGCTATCGTCGTCGGCGAGTTTGAGGAAACGACGGATGCGCGCGGCAAAGTCGAACACATCCTGCTCGGCAAAGGCGTTGTCGAGCGACAGCATCGGCACCGCATGCCGGACCTTGGCGAAGCGCCCGGACGGCTGCGCGCCGATTTTCTGCGACGGCAACTCGCCGGTGACAAACTCCGGGAACCGGGCCTCGATGGCGTTAAAGCGCCGCCGCAGCGTGTCGTATTCCGCATCGGTGACTTCAGGCGCATCGTCCTGATAATAGCGCTTGTCGTGCCCCTCAAGCTCAAGCGCCAACCGTTTCAGCTCGACCTTGGCCTGGGCCTTGGTGAGCTTGGTGACGTCGGCGAGCGTTTTCGTCTTGGCGGTCTTGTTTGCGGTTTTGGCCATAGCCAATGAATACGACGAAGATTGTCAGGAGAAAAGGCGGCGGCAGGTCCCGCAATGACGTCGAGATTTACGCCGTCGCGGCCTTCAACAGCCGGTCCGCCGCGGCGCGCGCTTCGGCGGTAATCTCCGCACCCGCCAGCATCCGCGCGATTTCCTCGCGGCGATGATCGTTGGCGAGCGCGTTGACGCGGGTGGCGACGCGCTTGCCCTTGTCGAGCGCGTCCTTTGAAATCAGCAAATGATGGTCGGCCCGGGCGGCGACCTGCGGCGCGTGGGTCACCGCCATCACCTGCACCTTGCCCGCCAGCCGCGCCAGCCGGGCGCCAATGGCGTCCGCCACCGCGCCACCGACGCCGGTGTCGATTTCGTCGAACACCAGCGTGGGCGCCGAGCCGCGGTCCGACAATACGACCTTGAGCGCCAGCAGAAACCGCGACAGCTCGCCGCCGGAGGCGACCTTCATCAATGGTCCCGGACGCGTGCCGGGATTGGTCTGGACCCAGAACTCGATACGATCGAAGCCTTGCGGGCCCGGCGATTTCGGATCGGATTCAATTTGCGTGGTGAACTTTGCGCGCTCCAGCTTCAGCGGCGCGAGCTCGGCATTCACCGCCTTGTTGAGTTTCTCCGCCGATTTGGTGCGCGCGGCGGAGAGCTTGGCCGCGGCGGCGTGGTAGCGCTGGTCGGCCTCGGCCGCGGCCGTCTCAAGCTTCTTTAACCGGCCGGCGCCGGCATCGATCAGCGCCACGTCGCCGGCATATTTCGCCGCCAGTGCTGCAAGACCATCGACCGGCGTGGCGTATTTGCGCGCCGCGGCGCGCAGCGCGAACAGCCGCTCCTCGATCCGTTCAAGCTCCGACGGATCGAAATCCGCAGCGATCAGCGCGGCGCCAAGATGCTGGTCGGCTTCCTCCAGCGCGTTGATGGCCGCATCGATCGCCTTCACCGCGGGTTCGACCAGCGCCGGCGCGTTGCCGGCGCGGCGTTCGAGCCGGCGCACCGCCGCCGACAAGGCCGCGACCGGCGAATGATGGCCGCTGACAGCGTCCTGCGCCTCGCGCAGATCGGCGGCGATCTTCTCGCCCTGCATCATCGTGGTGCGACGCGTCGCAAGCGCAGCCTCCTCGCCGTCCTTGGGCGCAAGCGTCCGCAGTTCATCGGCGGCATGGCGCAGATAGTCCGCCTCGCGGGCGGCGCGCTCCATGGCCGCGCGATGCTCGTCGAGCACCGAATTGGCCGCGCGCCGCGCGTCCCACAACAATTCCAGCGCCGCGACGTCCTTTTCGAGGCCGGCAAAGGCATCGAGCAGGCGCCGGTGGGTCGAGGCATCGACCAGCGCGCGCTCGTCATGCTGGCCGTGAATCTCGACCAGCGCGGAGCCGACCGCCTTCAGGGTCTGCACGCTGATCGCCTGATCGTTGATGAAGGCACGGGTACGGCCATCGGCGAGTTGCACGCGGCGCAGAATCATCTCGCGGGACAGTTCCGAACCCGCTTCGTCGAGGCCGTTCGCGGTGAGGATCGCCGAGGCCGGATGGCCCTTCGGGACATCGAATACCGCGGTGACCTGGCCTTGTTCGACGCCGTGACGGACAAGACCGGCGTCGCCGCGGCCGCCGAGCGCCAGTGCGAAGGCATCGAGGAGAATGGATTTGCCCGCGCCGGTTTCGCCGGTCAGCACCGCGAGGCCACGGGAAAACTCGATATCGAGCCGTTCGATCAGGACGATGTCACGGATCGAAAGACGCGCCAGCATGTGAGATCAGTTCCTAGCCAGACCCAGTTTCTCGAAGGCCTTGGAGATATAGGAGCCCCTGTTCTCGCTCGGCTCGAGACCGCCGGACCTTACAAGATTATAGGCGTCCTTGTACCAGCGGCTGTCAGGAAAATTGTGCCCAAGCACAGCAGCGGCGGTTTGCGCCTCGCCGACAATTCCGATCGCCATATAGGCCTCAGTCAACCGCTCCAGCGCTTCCTCGACATGCCGGGTGGTCTGATACTGGGTGACCACGATCTTGAAGCGGTTGATCGCGCCGATGTAGTTGCGTTTTTGCAGATTGTAGCGGCCGATGTCCATTTCCTTGCCCGCAAGCTGGTCGCGTGCGGCTTCCAGCTTGGCCTTGGCGCTGACGGCATATTCCGACGTCGGATATTTTCGAACCACGTCTTCAAGCGCGCCAATGGCCTTTTCGGTGCGGCTCTGTTCGCGCGAAATGTCCGGAATCTGGTCGTAATGCGAGGCCGCGATCAGATATTGCGCATAAGCAGCGTCCGGGCTGCCGGGATGCAGGGTGACGTAACGCGTCGCAGCGCCGATGCAGCTGTCGTAATCGCCGGCATTGTAGAACGCGTAGGCCGACATCAGCAGCGATTTGCGCGCCCAGTCGGAATAAGGATGCTGGCGGTCGACTTCTTCGAACTTCTTCGACGCCGCCTTCGGATCCTTCTTGTCGTTCATCAGGAACAAGCCCTCATTGTAGAGCTTGTCCGCGGGCTCGTCGGGGATGGTCTCGTCCTTGGAGAACATGTTGGTCAACGTCGAGTCGGCGCCGCATCCGCTCAGAGGGTAGGCGAGGACCATCAGACCGCCGGCCAACAGCAACTGCCGTCCAAGCCGGTAAAAGCCCGAGCGAGCCGATGATTTGCGTAGTGCGAGCGTCATACGCTGTGCCGACATCGATATAAGACCTGGCGCCTGTGATGCGGTGACCACCGCGCGTCATGAGCCTGGCCATGAACGCAGTAACTGCCCTGCCCATGGCGCCATGCCATGCGACCGCGAGCCTCTGTAGCCGAAAAACGTCCGATAACCAACCGGATACGCAGGTAATTCGCCCGGATTAAGGCGGCGAAGTGGCATTAGACCCGTGTGGTTAGTGGCCAGAGACCGCTGCGGACGGGACACATCACGACGGCCCGGAAGACTTCAACGGAGCGCCTGGAAAGCAGCGCTCGGGAACAAACCGTTGTGTGGAAATCTGGCGGGCTCAGGGCCCGCTCGGCGAGGCTCAGGAGACGTCGGGGCTGTAAGCCGGGGCGATCATGCCGCCTACCATTCCGCTTCCAACTTCGGCGTGAGCGCGGGAGCGACGCGCCGTTTCCGCCTCGACCACCCGCCAGGCGCTGCGATCGGCCATCAAAGCCGTCAGTACCGCGTGGTTGAGCTTGTGACCGCCGCGCACCGAGCGATAGGCGCCGAGCAGCGGCAGACCCGCCAGAGCAAGATCGCCGATAACATCGAGAACCTTGTGACGCGCGCATTCGTCGGCGTATCGCAGGCCCTCGGTGTTGAGCAGGCGGGTTTCGTCGAACACCACCGAATTCTCGAACGACGCGCCGAGCGCGAAGCCGGCGCTCCAGAGCCGCGCCACATCGTTGATGCAGCCGAAGGTCCGGGCGCGGCAAATCTCGCGGCGGAATCGTTCCGGGCTGAGATCAAGCGCATAGCTCTGATGACCGATGACCGAATTGGCAAAGTCAATTTCGACCTCGGCGCGGAAGCCGGCCGCATGGGGCCGCAATTCGCCGAACGAATTTCCCATCGTAACCTGGACGGGCTTCAGCACCTGGATGAAGCGGCGTCCCGCGGACTGAGTTACAATACCGGCCTGATCAATCGCGGCGACGAAAGCCGCGGCGCTGCCGTCCATGATCGGTACTTCAGGACCATCGATTTCGATGGTTGCGTTATCGATGCCCATTCCACGCAGTGCAGCAAGTACATGCTCGGCGGTGGAGACCAGCGGACCTTCGCGGTCGCCGAGTACCGTAGCGAATTCGGTTGCGATCACGGATTGCGCGGTGGCCTGAACTTCCCGGTCGGAGCCGTCCAGTCCACTGCGGACAAAAATAAAACCCGCATCCACAGCTGCAGGTCCAATAGTTAAACTGACTGGTAAGCCTGAATGTACGCCGACGCCTGTCACGGTGGCTTGCGACCGAAGCGTTGTTTGCCGGCTAAACTTCATCCGATAACCGCCCACTACCGACTTATACTTAAGAGATCAGAACGACCCGATTTGTACGTACTGATTCGTCTTTAGTATCCCCAAGTCACCGCAGACCATAGTCACTGCCTTAAAGACCGCCAACTCACGCTTTTTTACCGATTGTTACCCTATCTCAGCCGCATTCGCGCCCAAGGTTAACCAAAATCCGGCACCGCGAGTGATGATTTCGGCGCCGCTATCCCACCACGGAATAGATAATTAATCATTTAATTTCAGTTACTTGACGGATCACTCCGACGCCCCTCGCCGACTCAAATGACAAAGGTCCCGGCTGGCTGGCCGGGACCTTTTTTGCGGTCAGAATTGTAACAATCTTCAGGTTGCCTGGCGGCGCAGGAAGGCCGGGATGTCAAGATGGTCGTCACCCTGTGGCGTTGCTGCAACAGGTGCAGGCCGGCCGTGGGTGTCCAAACCTTGCGGTGCAGGCCGGCGAGCATACTCAGATACCGGCTCCTGAGCCGCGATTTGCTGCGCCACGGAACGTTGGGGCTTCCGCTCCGGCAGCGGCGGCATCGGCGCCATGGCCGGGCCCGAGGCGCGCGCGGCGATCGGCGGCTCGGTCTCCTCGTCGCGACGGCCGAGGCCGACATTGGCGAGGCGCTGCAACAAAGACATGCGGGTTTTTTGCGGATGATCCTCTTCGACCTCGCCACGGGCCTGCCGAATTTCGTTTTGCGCAGGCATCGGCAGATCTTCGAATTTCGGCATCCTGGGAGCGCGCATCGGGGCGCGCTCGGCGGCTTGCGGGATGAATGTCTCCGGCGTCGTGGGCTCTGGGGTCTCGATCCGCATGACCTCATGATCCGGGAACAATGACGGCTTCTGCGCGATCGGGCGAACCGTGACGTCGCCATAGGACCCAGCCTGGAGCGGCGCGGAAGGCTGTGTGGGCTCCGGCGCGACCGCAGCGGCAATGGCAGCCAGCGCGGCGCGCTCGACCGTGTTGGAGACACGCTGCGGCGCGGCATTAGCCGCCTGCGCCGGGTTTGCCGCCTCCTGCTTCTGGGCACGTTCGGCATGACGCTGATTGTCGGCGCGCAACCGGGCCGTCAGATCGGCCAGACGGGTGTCGGGAGTCGCGGTTGAAGCCACGGCATGGGTCACGGCGGCCGCCGGCGCGGCCGCATTGCGCGAGAGCAGCGCCTGTTCGATGCCGGTGGCAACGACGGAAACGCGGATCACGCCGTCGAGGGTCTCGTCGAAGGTGGCGCCGACGATAATGTTGGCGTCCTGATCCACTTCCTCGCGAATCCGGGTGGCGGCTTCGTCGACCTCGAACAGGGTCAGATCCTTGCCGCCGGTGATCGAGATCAAGAGGCCGCGGGCGCCCTTCATCGAGGAGTCGTCGATCAGCGGATTGGCAATGGCGGCTTCGGCCGCGGTCAATGCGCGCTTGTCGCCGGAGGCTTCGCCGGTGCCCATCATCGCCTTGCCCATTTCACGCATCACGGCGCGAACGTCGGCGAAGTCGAGATTGATCAGGCCTTCCTTGACCATCAGATCGGTGATGCAGGCCACACCCGAATAGAGAACCTGGTCGGCCATCGCAAAGGCGTCGGCGAAGGTGGTCTTTTCGTTGGCGACCCGGAACAGATTCTGGTTCGGGATGATCAGCAACGTATCGACCACCTTGTGAAGCTCAGCGATGCCGAACTCGGCGGTGCGCATGCGGCGCTGGCCTTCGAAGTGAAATGGCTTGGTGACGACGCCGACGGTCAGAATGCCCATGTCGCGCGCGGTCTTGGCGATGACGGGTGCAGCGCCGGTGCCGGTGCCGCCGCCCATGCCGGCGGTCACGAACACCATGTTGGCGCCCGCGAGATGATCGCGGATTTCGTCGATGACTTCCTGGGCCGCGGCCGCGCCGACATCCGGTTGCGAACCGGCGCCGAGGCCTTGGGTGACCTGAGTGCCCATCTGCACGATGCGCTGCGCCTTGGACATCGTGAGCGCCTGCGCGTCGGTGTTAGCGACGACAAAATCAACCCCCTGCAATCCGGCGGTGATCATGTTGTTGACGGCATTGCCGCCCGCTCCGCCGACGCCGAATACGGTAATCCGGGGCTTCAGCTCGCTGATGTCTGGGGGTGTCAAATTGAGTGCCATGGTTGCCTCTCGATTACGCGCGCGTTGGTTCGCCCCGGCCGACGGCCGCGGGAGTTGGTGAAAGTGGAAGGGTGCGGAAAAGATTCATCAGAAGCCCTCGCGAAGCCATCGTCCGACCCTTCCGAAATAGCCGTCAGTCCCTGTCTTCAGCTGCCGCGTATGCCGCGGTTCGACGTGTTCAAGATGAGCGTATTGGGGATAGACCAGCAGACCCGACGGCACCGCGAATGACGCGTTCTTTGCCTCGTTGGGTAAGCGACCAAAGCCCAGCGGACGGCCGATACGAACCGGCCGGCCGAGGATCCGGGTTGCAAGCTCGGGAATGCCGGTGAGCTGCGACGCGCCGCCGCTCAAGACAATTCGCGCCCGCGGCTCTGCCGCAAAGGGGGAATCCGCCAGGCGGTCCCTGACCATCTCAAAAATCTCCTCGGCACGGTGCAGAACAATGTTCGCGATCGTGGCGCGGGACACGACCTGCGGAACGTCGCGCTCGTTGTCGCCGGCGCTCGGCACGGACATCAACTCGCGCGCATCCGACCCGCCGGTCAGCACGGTGCCATATAACGTCTTGATTCGCTCGGCATCCGCAATGCATGCACTGAGACCGCGCGCAAGATCCATGGTGATGTGATGGCCGCCAAGCGCAAATCCGCTGGCGTGCACGAAGCGGCCGCCGGAATAGGTCGCAATCGTGGTGGTGCCCGCGCCCATCTCGACCACAGCGGCGCCGAGATCGGCTTCATCGTCCGTCAGCACCGACAGGCCCGCCACATAAGGGCTCGCCGCCATGGCTTCGACGTTGAGATGGCAGCGCTCGACCACCAGCATCAAATTTTTGGCGACCGTCGCATCCGATGTGACGACATGCATGTCGACGCCGAATTGCCGCGCCACCATACCGCGCGGATCGCGAATGCCCTTGACGCCGTCGAGCGCGTAGCCGACCGGCAGCGCATGCAACACGGTGCGGCCCTCGCCTGTGGCGTGGCGCATCCCGGTACCAGTGACGCGGGAGACGTCGGCCGCCGTAACCGCGCCGCCGCGAATATCCGCCGCGGCTTCGATCAGCTGGCCCTGCAATCGCCCGGCCGAGACCGATAGCAGTACCAATTCAACTCTGACTTTGGCCATGCGTTCGGCCAGCGCCACCGCGTGACGCACCGCCTGTTCGCATTCGGCGAGATCGACGACCGCCCCGGCCTTGACGCCGCGCGACTGGATCTGGCTATACCCGATCAACTCAACGGCATGGGTTCGCCCACGCAGGGCCTCGTTCGGCGGGCACGGCTTTAACCGCGCAATCATGCAGGCAATCTTGCTGGTGCCGATATCGAGCGACGCCACCAGCGCGGTGCGCTTCTGCGGCATCGGGCGCGTCTTCGGCGTCTGATTGCGATCCAAGCCGGTCATGCTTCACCGGCCTTCTTTTTCTTCTTGTCCTTGAACAACTCTTCGCGAGCCTTGGCCGCGTCATCAGACAATTGCACCGTCAGCCGATCCGGCAGGCGCATGTCGACCGCAACGATGTCGCGGGAGAACAGCCGGTCCTCCTTGTCGAGCGTGCTCAACGTCGCCAGCGCATTGCCGACATCGTTTTCCGGCAGCCGGATATCGAGACCGTCCTTGAGCCGCAGATTCCAGCGCCGTTCGCCGACGAAAATCACCGCCTTGGTCGCCGCGCGCACCTGCGGATAGCGATCAAGCAACGCGAGGAAGTCGCGGGCGCGGGTTTCGGCGCCCTTGCCGACCACCAGGGGCAGCGAGATGAAGCGGCGCGCCGGATAAGGCTGCAACACCGCGCCGTCTTCCGATATCACCGACAGGCGGCCATCCTGCTGCCACAGCGCGAAAGCCGATCGTTCTACGATATCGATCTGGAGCTGGCCGGGATAAAGCTTCAATACGGTGGCTTCGCCGATCCAGGGATTGGCTTTCAGCTTGTCGCGTACGGATTCCGCATCGAGGAACAGCAGCGAGGAGCGGCCATTGACGCCGCCGATCGCGAGCACTTCGTCCTGGGTCAATTGCTTGCGGCCATTGATGGCGACCGAGGTAATGCGAAATCCGGCGGAGTTGGCGATCGCATTGCGGGTGTCGCTCAGGGCCGAAGTGAATTCCTCGACGTGACCGCCCTTGACGATGCCGAAGGCGGCACTGCCAACCAGGATCAACACGGTCGCGGTGACGCCGACGCGGTTCGGCAGGTAGCGCTCCAGAACCACGATCAGGCGCGGCGGCTTCTGTTCGCGCTCAAGACGTGGTTTGGCGGGACGGGGTTTGGCGAGACGAGGTTTCACGGCCGCGCGCTTCGAGGCCAGCCACTCGCGCAACAACACGACCGCGCCGATGGCGGCCGCTTTCAGGTCAGTTTGGGGCCTCAGCGATCTCAGCGATCGAGCGAGGCGTCCTCCACCATCCATTGCACGAACTCGTCAAATGTTGGGCCCGCAAAAGCTTGCGAGTTCCGACACAGATGACGCCTCGGTCGTGCCGGGCAGGAGGTCGACCTCAGGGATGAAGAGGCCACCTGTTCCCTCGATGCGGTCGTCGAAGCGGAAATCCGCAACAGCTCACGCCCCGGCAGCCAAGCGCCACATGCGCCGCCAGCGTTAACCTTCGGACTTCCTGGTAAACAAAGCGTAAAATCGGCGCGGGCTGGATGTGTTTTGATCCGTCTTCCCGGTACTTTGCGTCGCAATCGTTCAAATTTTAACGGCAAAGCCGCGCACCCAAGGGGCGAGCCCGTGATCAGCGCTGTGTCCGCACGCGTTTTACCGCGAGCTCAATCTGCCCCTGCAGAAAGTCAGGGAATTCGATCCCTTGGGTCTTGAGCGCCTTTGGATAGAGCGAGGCCTTGGTCAGCCCCGGCAGGGTGTTGGTTTCCAGATAGATCGGTCCGCTTTCCGAAACGATGAAATCGGTGCGAGAATACCCGCTGCATGATAGCGCGTGGTGCGCCCGCAACGCCTGATCCATGATTTGCGCGGTGATTTCCGGCGCAAAGCGACCCGGGCAAATCTCCTGGGTCGATTTGGCCAGATATTTCGCGGTGTAGTCGAATTCACCTTCCGCCGGGACGATCTCGATCGGCGGTAGCGAAATCACCGACCCGTCCGATTGCTCCAGCACGCCGCAGGTGGCTTCGACGCCCGAGATGAACGGCTCGATCAAATAATCTTCGGTCCTGGCCGCGGCGCGGACGGCGACGAGGTCTTGCTTCGCGTTGACGATGATCAGGCCGTAGCTGGATCCATCGCGCGCTGGCTTGGCGATCAGCTTGCCGTGTTCGGCGAGTGCGGCCTCGGCATCCTCCAGCATCACGCCGGCTTGCGTCTTGACGCCCGCGATGGCCGCAAAGCGCTTCGCCGCCACCTTGTCGAAGGCGAGATGCGACGCGGCCGAGCCCGAGCCAGTAAAGGGCACGCCACGCATTTCGCACATCGCCTGCAGCTCGCCGTTCTCAGCCCGGCCGCCATGCAGGCCGAGCACCAGCAGGCGATCCTCGACCTTGGCCGCATCAAGCGCCTGTTCGATCCCGACGCCGCGGCCCTCAGGATTGAACGCCTCCTCGAACGGCCGCGAGTGGCCGAGCAGCGCCCGCGACTGGACTTGCCGCACGGTATCATCGATGTCCCAAAACCACAGATCGGCTTCCGGCAAAGCCGCATGCAGGGCTTGCGCGCTCGCCACCGAGACCAGGCGCTCCTTGTTGGTGCCTCCGAAGAGGATGCTAATCCGCATCAATTATGTTCTTTCGTCATTCCGGGATGTGCCGAAGGCACAGACCCGGAATCTCGCGCCGCAATTTCGGGACAACTACGCAATTCCGATTCGCTTGATTTCCCAGTGTAGCTCAATTCCCGAATGTTCTTTCACCCGGGTGCGAACGGTTTCGCCGAGTGTCTCGATATCATGCCCGGTCGCATTTCCCGTGTTGATCAGGAAATTGCAGTGCATTTCGGACACCTGCGCGCCGCCGACGCGCAGACCCCGGCAGCCGGCAGCGTCGATCAGTTTCCAGGCGCTGTGGCCGGGTGGATTCTTGAAGGTCGAGCCACCGGTCTTTTCGCGGATCGGCTGGGCGGTTTCACGGTGGTTTTGCACCTCGTTCATCCGCGCCCGAATAGCATCCGGCGCGGCGATGGCGCCGCGAAATCGCGCCGAGGTAAAAATCACCGACGCCCCGACGCCGCTGTTGCGATAGCCGAACTTCATATCGGCGTGGCCGAATTGAAGTTTTTTCCGTCGCGGCCAATCCCCGTCGCCTCGATCAGGACATCCTTGGTTTCGGTGCCGTTGGCTCCGGCATTCATGCGCAACGCGCCGCCAACGGTGCCAGGGATACCGAAGAAGAATTCCAGCCCGCCGATATTCGCTGACGCGGCGATTTCGGCGACGCGCTTGTCGAGCACGGCCGTGCCCGCGCTGAACAACGTCCTCCTTGGTGCTGGTTTCGCCGAAGCCGCGCGGGCTGAGCCTGATCACGACGCCCGGCATGCCGCCGTCGCGTACGATCAAATTGGAGCCGACGCCAACCACATGGACGCAAGCTCGGCCGGCAAATGCGCCAGGAAATATCCGAGATCATCCGCATCGGCCGGGGTGAACAGTACCTGCGCCGGGCCGCCGACCCGAAACCACGTCAATTCGGCCAACGACTGGTTCGCCAGCAGCCGGCCGCGCAACTCCGGCATCGCGGCTTTCAGATCAGGCGTGATGTCGGGGAAGGTCATGCGTTGTTTCTGTTCCCTCCCCCCTTGTGGGGGGAGAGGGGAGCTCGCTCTTAAGGCTCGGGGAGGGGGGTGAGCCACAGGCGCAGCGGCTGGAGTTACCCCGCTCTCCACCTCTGCCCCACAAGGGGGGAGAGAGCCGACTGCGGCGCGTGGAGGCACTGTCGTTCACCGACAAGCCAGGCCATGACGAACCTGATTTCATCGCACCCATCACCCCAGCGCCTTCAGTTCCTCCGGCAACGCGTAAGCCCATTGCGTGATGTTGCCGGCGCCAAGGCAGACGACGAGATCGCCGCGGCCGGCGATACCATGAATCACGCCTGCAAGGTCCGTGGATTTTGCCAACGGTATCACTTCGCGATGGCCATGCGCGCGCAGGCCAAGCACGAAATGGTCGCGATCGATCCCGGCTATTGGCGCCTCGCCCGCCGGATAGACTTCGGCGACCACGACCGCGTCGGCGTCGTTGAAGCAGGTGCAGAATTCCTCAAACAGCGATTGCAGCCGGGTGAAGCGATGCGGCTGCACCACGGCGATGACCTTGCCGCTGGTGGATTCCCGTGCCGCCTTCAACACCGCCGCGATCTCGACCGGATGATGGCCGTAATCGTCGATGATCGTCACACCGTCCCATTCGCCGGTCTTGGTGAAACGCCGCCGCACGCCGCCGAAGCCCGCCAGCGCCTTGCGGATGGTCTCGTCGGATAGTCCAAGTTCGTGCGCCACCGCGATCGCGGCGGTGGCGTTGAGCGCGTTGTGCCGTCCCGGCATCGGCAGCATGAGGTCGGCGATCTCATGCGCGGTGTCGGTCTTGCGATCGCGGAACGCGACCTTGAAACTCGAACCGCCGCCGGTCGGATTGAGATCGAGCAGCCGCGCGTCGGCCTGCGGATTTTCACCATAGGTGATGATGCGGCGATCCTCGATCTTGCCGACCAGGGCCTGCACCACCGGATGATCGATGCACATCACCGCGAACCCGTAGAACGGCACGTTCTCGACGAAATGCCGGAACGCATCCTGCACCGCGTCGAAGGTTCTGAAATGGTCGAGATGTTCGGGATCGACATTGGTGACGATGGCGACATCGGCCGGAAGTTTCAGAAACGTACCGTCGCTTTCGTCGGCTTCCACCACCATCCACTCGCCGGCACCGAGCCGGGCGTTGGTGCCGTAAGCATTGATGATGCCACCATTGATCACGGTGGGATCGAGATCACCGGCATCGAGCAGCGCGGCCACCATCGAGGTCGTGGTGGTCTTGCCATGCGTGCCTGCGATCGCGACGCAGCTTTTCAAGCGCATCAGTTCGGCCAGCATTTCGGCCCGCCGCACCACCGGGATGCGCTGCGCCCGCGCCGCCATCAGTTCGGGATTGTCGCGCTTGATCGCGGTCGACACCACGACCACATCGGCGCCGGCGACGTTCTCGGCCTTGTGACCGACATTGATGGTGATGCCCTTGTCGCGCAGACGGTTGACGTTAGCGCTTTCGGACGCGTCGGAGCCCTGTACGGTGTAGCCGAGATTGCACAGCACTTCGGCGATGCCGCTCATGCCGATACCACCGATCCCGACGAAGTGGATGGGTCCGATCTCGCGCGGCAGTCTCATGATACGTCTCGTTCGTTCTCGTCATGCCCGGGCTTGTCCCGGGCATCCACCGAATCTCCCTCACTTCATGCAAGACGTGGATGGCCGGGACAAGCCCGGGCATGACGTTAAAATCCCCAAATCCAAGGTCATTGGCCTAGATTCCCGCCACTTTCGCCACCAGATCGGCCAGCCGTTCGGCGGCGTCCAGCCTTCCGACGCCGCGGGCGCCGGTAGCCATCGCAGTCAGCCGCGCCGGATCTGCCGCGAGCGCGGTGATTTCCGCCGCCAGCCGCTCCGGCGTGAAATCCGCCTGCGCAATCCGGAGCGCGCCATTGGCCTGCGCCAGCACGCCCGCATTGGCGAACTGGTCCTGGTCGATCGCACCCGGCAACGGCACCAGGATCGAGGGCCGGCCGATCGCGCCGAGCTCGGCGACCGTGCCCGCGCCGGATCGCGACACCACCAGTTGGCTCGACGCCAGCCGCGCCGGCAGATCGGCAAAGAACGGCGCCAGCTCCGCATTGATGTTGAGCCGGTCATAGACCGCGCGCACGCGGGCCATGTCCTCGTCGCGAACTTGCTGGGTCAGGATCAATCGCTCCCACAACGAAGGCTCCAGGCGCTCGATCGCGCCCGGCACGATATCGGCCATCACGCGGGCGCCCTGGCTGCCGCCGACCACCAGCAGGCGCAACGGACCGGCGGGCCCGGGCGCGGCGAATTTCACCGCCGCCGCCGCCAGGATTGCGGGCCGCATCGGCGTGCCGACGGTGGTGGTCTTTGTCGCCAGCGCTGGATCGCGATCAAGCACGCCCGGCAGTGAGGTCGCAATCGCGCTGACACGGCTCGACAGAAAACGGTTGGCGCGGCCGAGCACCGCATTGGCTTCGTGCAGCAACGTCGGCACGCCGAACAGCCGTGCTGCGAGCAACGGCGGCACTGTCGGATATCCGCCGAAGCCGATGACGGCGGCGGGCTTCAGGCGGCGCATCAGATTGAGCGCCACCATCGTGCCCGCGGTAAGCATCGCGCCGGTCCGGGCCAGCGACCAAGGCGTGCGGCCGCGCAGGGTCTCGCTCGGCACCATGTCGATGGTGTCCTTCGAGAACAGCCCGCTATAGCGCAGTGCGCGAGCGTCGGTGACGAGGCGGACGCGATAGCCGCGCCTGATCAGTTCGACGCCGAGCGCCTCGGCGGGAAACAGATGGCCGCCGGTGCCGCCCGCCGCCAGCAGAATCAGAGGGGGTGTGGTCATTGGGACAATCCAGCGGCTGCGGAACGAAAGGAAGCTGGACTGCTTCCTCGCTTGGCTCTTCGCAATGACGAAAATTTACCGAAACATCAAGCGTAGCTACGCACGCCGTTGGCGTCGCCGATCGATTCCATTTCGGTGCGCGGTCGATGCCGGGTCAGAGCCAGCATCATGCCGACGCCATAAGCCAGCGAGACGATCGACGAACCGCCATAGGAGATGAACGGCAGCGTCATGCCCTTGGCCGGTATCAATTGCAGATTGACCGACATGTTGATCGCGGCCTGCACGCCGAACATGACCGCCAGACCCGACGCGGCAAACCGCGCGAACATGTCCTCGGTCGCGTAGGCGCGCGACAATGCGCGGATCACGATAAAGGCGAACAGCGCCAGCAGCACCAGACAAAGGATGATCCCGAATTCCTCCGCGGCCACCGCAAACACGAAATCGGTATGGCTGTCGGGCAGGCTGCGCTTGGCGATGCCTTCGCCGGGCCCAAGCCCGAACCAGCCGCCATTGTAGAACGCCTCCATCGCGGTATCGACCTGGAAGGTATCTCCCGACGCCGGGTTCATGAAGCGTTTGATGCGGCCGGCGACATGCGGCACCAGCAGATAGGCGCCGAACAGCCCGGCACTCGCCGCCCCGGCAAGCCCCACTACCCA
The DNA here is from genome assembly GCA_963725555.1 of uncultured Pseudomonadota bacterium. GTDB lineage: Bacteria > Pseudomonadota > Alphaproteobacteria > Rhizobiales > Xanthobacteraceae > Bradyrhizobium. The sequence continues at coordinate 153,032 of CAVRYV010000011.1, forward strand.
GATCATCCGCATGCCGGCAATGAAGAACAACGCGCCCCATACCATCAGGATCAGCATGGTCTGGCCGAAATCAGGTTCCACCACGAGCAGCGCCACCAGCGTCAGCAGCAAGGCCAGCGCCATCGATGTCGCGGGCATTTCGGGGCGCCGGGTCAATTCCGCAAACAGCCACGCGGCCAGCACCACAAAGGCCGGCTTGGCGGATTCGGACGCCTGGATGTTGACGCCGATCAGGGTGATCCAGCGCCGCGAGCCCTTGACCTCGGGGCCGAGCAGCAGCGTCGCCACGATCAGCACGACGCTGACCGCGAATACGATCAGCGCGGTGCGGCGAATCTGCCGCGGCGACAGGAACGACACCGCGATCATCACCATGAAGGACGGCAACAGAAACAACACATGCCGGTTGAAGAAGTGAAACGGATCGAGCCCGATCCGGGTCGCCACCGGCGGACTGGCCGCGAGCGACAGAATAATACCGGCCAGCATCAGCGCGATGATCGCCGCGAGCTGCAGGCGGTCCACGGTCCACCACCATTCGGAAAGCGGGGTGCGTTGTTCGCGAGAGAGCATGGGCAATCCTGGGCGGAGGTCCGCCCATTGGTCGCCCATGATGGTTTCCGAAAGGTTAACAAACTGGCGATGTTTTGAAGCTTCGTGCCCCGGGTGCGGCGCAGCGCGATAGCGTGCGCTGCTGGTCCGGGGCCCATCGCATCCGGGTCCCGGCTCTGCGGAGCAGCGTGAAGTACGCAGCACCGCGTCCGGGACACGAGCGTGCGCCTGTCACACCACCGGCTTGACGCCCGGCAGCGCGGTGACGAGGTCGCGGAAACGGGCGCCGCGGATTTCGAAATTTCGATACTGGTCGAACGACGCGCAGGCCGGCGACAGCAGCACCACCGCATCGGATAGCCCGGAGGCCGCCGCGTCAAGCGCGGCATGGGCGACCGCGACGTCCAGCGTCGCGCTGATCTCGTAAGCTGCGTTGCCTTCGAGGGTCGCAGCAAACTCTTGGGCGGCTTCGCCGATCAGATAGGCTTTGCGGACGCGCGGGAAATATTCGGTCAAGCCGGCAATGCCGCCGAGCTTCGGCTTGCCGCCGGCGATCCAGAAAATGTCCGCAAAGGACGACAACGCATGCGAGGCCGCATCGGCGTTGGTGCCCTTGGAGTCGTTGACGAACAGCACATTGTCGCGGCGGCCGACCTGCTCCATGCGGTGGGCGAGACCGGGAAAACTGCGCAAGCCTTCTTGCAGCTTTTCCTTGCTGACACCGAGCGCCAGCGCCGCGGCCGACGCACAAGCCGCATTCTGCGCGTTGTGCAGGCCGCGCAAGGATCCAATGCCGCCGATCCGCGCGATCTCACTGAGCGCGCCGCCGGACGCGCGCCAGATGATTTCGCGCTCGACATAGACGCCGTCCGGAAGCGGATTCTTCACCGAGATCCGGACCACGCGCTGGCCGGTCCGCTCGATCCGGTCGGCGCTGTTACGGCTCCATCCATCGTCGACGCCGACGATCGCGGTGCCCTGCGGCTGCACGCCGGCGACCAGACGCTCCTTCACAGCTGCATAATGTTCAAGCGTGCCGTGACGATCGATATGATCTTCGCTGACATTAATCAGGATGCCGACCGAGGGATCGAGCGACGGCGACAGGTCGATCTGATACGACGACATCTCGATGACATGCACCCGTCCGGTGCGCGGCGGCTCCAGCGACAGGATCGCGGTGCCGATGTTGCCGCCCATCTGGGTGTCGTAACCGGCGGCGCGCATCAAATGCGCGGTCAGCGCCGTCGTGGTGGACTTGCCGTTGGTGCCGGTGATGGCGACGAACGGCGCATCCGGCGCATAACGGCGACGCTCCCGGCAAAACAGCTCGATGTCGCCGATCACTTCAATGCCGGCCTGCCGCGCCGCCAGCACGGTCCAATGCGGCGCCGGATGGGTGAGCGGCGCTCCGGGCGTCAGCACCAAAGCGGCGAAATTCGCCCACGACACTTTGCGCAAATCCGCGGTGACGAAGCCCGCTTGCGCCGCTTCCGCAAGCCTCTCGGCGCCGTCGTCGCCGGCGATCACTTCGGCGCCGCCCGCCTTCAGGGCGTGGCAGCTTGCAAGCCCGGATCCGCCGAGACCGAACACCGCAACGGTCTTGCCTGCGAAGGAAGTGACGGGGATCATGATAGAACCTCGGCAACCGCGGCTCTGTTGTTACCTCCACCCTTGGCGGGAGGTCGACGCTGCCAGCAGCAGCGGCATGGCGGGTAAGAAAAACACGCACAATCCGTAATAGAACCCCTGTTCCCGACCATCCTCTGAAGACGGGGAGGCCGCAGAAAGAGCCGGGCCATGCCGAATGGAGAATTTGCTGCCATTAACTCAACTCACCTCAACTTCAGCGTGGAGAGACCGGCCAGCGCCAGCATCACCGAGATGATCCAGAACCGGATCACGATTTGCGGCTCGGTCCAGCCCAGTTGTTCGAAATGGTGATGGATCGGCGCCATCCGGAAGATGCGTTTGCCGGTGAGCTTGAACGACGCCACCTGCACGATCACCGAGACCGCTTCGAGCACAAACAGTCCGCCGATCACGGCCAGCACGATCTCGTGCTTTACTGCGACCGCAATCGAGCCGAGCATGCCGCCGAGCGCGAGCGAGCCGGTGTCGCCCATGAAGATCGATGCCGGCGGGGCGTTGAACCAAAGAAATCCCAGTCCGGCGCCCAGCACCGCGCCGCACAGCACCGCCAATTCGCCGGTGCCGGCGACGTAATTGATCTGCAGATAGTCCGAGAACACCGCGTTGCCGGCGAGATAGGAGATCAGGCCGAAGCTCGCCGCCGCGATCATGACCGGCACGATGGCGAGACCGTCGAGGCCATCGGTCAGGTTGACCGCGTTGCCGGCGCCGACGATGATGAAGGCGCCGAACATCAGGAAGAACCAGCCGAAATTCAGCACCACGTCCTTGAAGAACGGGATCACCAGCGCGGTCGAGAACGGATCGCGTCCGAGCCGGACCAGCGCGTAGCAGGCCGCCAGCGCGATCACCGCCTCGATCGCGAGGCGGATGCGGCCGGCGAACCCGCTATGGGTCTGCTTGGTCACCTTCAGATAGTCGTCGTAGAAGCCGACAAAGCCGAAGCCCAGCGTCACCGCCAGCACGATCCAGATATAGGGATTGAGCGGATTGGCCCACAGCACGGTCGAGACCACCACGCCCGAAAGAATCATCAGCCCGCCCATCGTCGGCGTTCCGATCTTGGTGACGAGATGCGACTGCGGACCGTCGGTGCGGATCGGCTGGCCCTTGCCCTGGCGCAGCCGCAAATTATCGATGATCCAGGGGCCGAACAGGAAAACGAACAGCGCGCCGGTCACCATCGCCCCGCCGGTGCGAAAGGTGATGTAGCGAAATACATTAAGAAAGGTGCGGAACGCTCCCAGACCGGGGACGGTATTGGAAAGATCAATCAGCCAGTAAAACATTCAAACCGCCCTATACCGCAGCTTCGTCGAGCGCGGCTTTGCCGGGAAAGCGCTTTTCGAGCGCGTTGACAATCGTTTTCATCTTCGAGCCGAGCGATCCTTTGACCATGATCGCATCGCCGGCGCGAATCGCTGCGACCGCCTGGGCTTCGAGACTAGCAGCACTCTCGGCATAGCCGCCCCGTTTGCCGGTGGAAAGAGCGTCCCACAGGTTGCGCATCAGCGGACCACAACAATATACCAGATCGATATGGTTGGCCTTGATGGCCTCGACCAGGCCGCGATGCAATGCAGGGCCGGTCGGCCCCAATTCGAGCATATCGCCGAGCATCGCGATGCGCCGGCCATGCGGCCCGATCGCGGCGCGACCGAGCACATTCAGCGCCGCGGCCATCGACGCCGGATTGGCGTTATAGCTTTCATCGATCAGGGTCGCCGCGCCGCTGGCGACTTCCAGTGCGCGACGGACGCCGCGGCCCGCCGCCGGTTCGACCTGCGACAGCGACAGCGCTGCGAGCGCCAGGTCCGCGCCTGCCAGCGACGCCGCGGCCAGCACCGCCAGCGAGTTCATCGCCATGTGTCGACCCGGAATGCCGAGCTTGTAGGTGACGTCATGCCCGAGAATATTGGCATGCACGGCTGAACAATCGGCGTGCAGCGCGACGTCGAGCAGCCGTGCCTCGGACTTCTTGTTGGCGCCGAACGAAACGATGCGCGAGATGCCAAGTTTCTTGGCGCGTCTGAACAGCCGGGCGAACTGCGAATTGTCGCGGTTGAGCACCACCGCGCCGCCGGGTTCGAGCCCTGCAAGGATTTCGGCCTTGGCATCCGCGATCGCCTCGATGCCGGAAAAGAATTCCAGATGCACCGGCTCGACCGTGGTGATGATGGCGACCTGCGGTCGAACCAACCGGACCAGCGGCTCGATTTCGCCGGCGTGATTCATCCCGATCTCGAAAATCGCAAAGCGCACCGAGGCCGGACAGCGCGCCAGCGACAACGGCACGCCCCAATGATTATTGAACGACGCCGCCGAAGCATGGGTCGGCCCTTGCGCGCCCAGCACACGCCGCAGCGCTTCCTTGGTCGAAGTCTTGCCGACCGAGCCTGTGACCGCGATCACCTGCGCGCCAAGACGCGCACGCGCGGCACGCGCCAGATCGACGAGACCGGCCAGTACGTCCTCCACCACCAGCAGCGGTGCATCACTCGCAAACTTTTCGCGCTGCGTGGCTTCGACCACCGCCAATGCCGCGCCGGCCTTCAATGCCGCCGCGACGAAATCGTGCCCGTCATGGACATCGCCCTTGATCGCGAAATAAGCTTCTCCCGGCGCGACGGTGCGGCTGTCGATCGAAAGACCCGACACCATTTCCGGCAACGCGCCATGAATAGACGCGCCCATCGCCTGCGCCATCGCCGTCGATGTCCAAAGCGGCGTCGCGCTCATGCGACCCTCGGCGCTAGCGCAGCGGCGACCGCGTCGTGATCACTGAACGGCAAGGTCCGGTCGCCGACGATCTGTCCGGTCTCGTGGCCCTTGCCGGCGATCAGCAGCGCATCGCCGGGCTGCAGACCGGCAATCGCGGTCCGGATCGCTTCGGCACGGTCGCCGATTTCCCTGGCGCCGGTCGCCGCGCTCAGGATAGCGGATCGGATCAGCTCCGGATTTTCGCTGCGCGGATTGTCGTCGGTGACGATAACGCTGTCGGCATTCTCTGACGCAATCGCCCCCATCAACGGGCGCTTGCCGGCGTCACGATCGCCGCCGGCGCCGAACACCACCACGAGCTTGCGTTTGGCATAGGGCCGCAGCGCCTGCAGCGCCTTCGCCAGCGCATCGGGCTTGTGGGCGTAGTCGACAAAGATCGGCGCGCCATTACGTTCGCCGACCTGCTCCAGCCGGCCCTTGGCGCCTTCAAGCTGTTCCAGTGCTGCGAGAACGGCGTTGGGCTCGCTGCCGGTGCCGATCGCAAGCCCGGCGGCGACCAGCGCATTCTCGATCTGGAATTCGCCGACCAGCGGCAGCCGGATCGCATGCCTGCGTCCGCGAAGTTCCAGCGTGAGCTTCTGCGCAAAGCCATCGATGCCGGCTTCGACCAGGCGGATGCCTGCGCCCGCGCCATCACCGTTGCGGCCGACCGCGACAATCCGCAAACCTCGCTGCCGCGCCGCGTCGATCACTGTTGGCGAACAATCATGGTCGGCGGAGATCACCGCGGCGCCATCGGCCGCGACCAGATCGCGAAACAGCCGGAGCTTGGCGGCAAGGTAATGCGCCACATCAGGATGGTAATCCATGTGGTCGCGCGACAGGTTGGTGAATCCGCCGGCGCCGATCCGAACCCCGTCGAGCCGGAACTGGTCGAGCCCGTGCGATGATGCCTCCAGCGCCAGATGCGTGACGCCATCGGCGGCGATTTCGTCGAGCTGGCGATGCAGCGCGATCGGATCCGGCGTCGTCAACGATCCGTAGATGGTCCGCTTCGGCGATACCAGCCCGATAGTGCCGATGCTGGCCGAAGCGTGACCGAGCCGCTGCCAGATCTGCCGCGCGAAGGCGGCGACCGAGGTCTTGCCGCTGGTGCCGGTGACCGCTGCGATGGTCGCAGGTTGCCGTGGATAAAATTTCGCCGCCGCCAGCGCCAGGGCCCGGCGCGGATTGGGCGTGCTGACAAACGGCACGCGGCAATCGCCGGGCGGCGGCTGATCGCCGACCACCGCAACGGCGCCGGACGCAATGGCCGCATCGATAAAGCGCACGCCATCGGTTTTACTGCCGGCCAGCGCAAAGAACACATCGCCCGGCTTCACCGCGCGGCTATCCACGGCAAGGCCGGTGACCTCGGATGCCGCCCGCGGGTCGATCGTGGCGTCAGCGCTGAACAGGTCGCGAAGTCTCATTATTTTCCAGTCCGGCTCGCGAGCGCGCGATGCGCTTTGGTTGAATCAGCATCGCGCTCTATCTTTTTTCGAGCATGATCTTTTCAGAAAACCGGTATCCACTTTTCCGGATCATGCTCCAGACTAGAGCCTTTTCCGATTCGAAATGAATCGGAACAAGGACTCTATTTGTTTGTTTTTGAGGCGTTTTCTTCATGCGAACCGGGATCCATTTCGCTCAAAAACGCCCTCATACGCCTTACTGGGTTGTCCTCGATGCCGCAAGAATAAGGCGGTCGGACGGCGGCAGATCGAAGCGCGGCTCGATCCCCAATAGCGGAGCAATACGGGCAATGACATTGCCGCCGGTCGGCACCGCATTCCAGCCCGAAGTGATGAAGCCGTACGTTTCCTTCAGCGACTGCGGCTCATCCAGCATCACCAAGAGCTGGTATTGGGGATGGTCGGCGGGCAGAATCGCGGTGAAGGCGGTGAGCACGCGCTTCTTGACGTAGCGGCCGTTGACAACCTTTTCGGCGGTGCCGGTTTTACCGCCGATGTAGTAGCCCTTGACGTCGGCTTTTCGCGCGGTGCCGATCTCGGCATTCAACCGCATCAGGAATCGCATCTTCTCGGAGGTCTCGGGCTTGATCACCCGTTTTGCGATCGCCATCGCTTCCTGCTCGGTGCGCTTCAGGAAGGTCGGCGGAATCAGATAGCCGCCATTTACCAGCGCATCGATGCCCATCACCGCCTGCAGCGGCGCCACCGCGACGCCGTGTCCGAACGCAATCGTCACCGTGTTCAATTCGCTCCAGTGGCGTGGCAGGATCGGCGACGCACTTTCGGGAAGTTCGGTGCGCAGCCGCTCAAGCTGACCCATTTTGCGCAGGAAAGCCTTGTGGGCCTCGACGCCTTGCGACAGCGCGATGCGCGCGGCGCCGACGTTCGAGGAAAAGGTGAACACTTCTTTCATGTTGAGGAAGCGGCCCTTCGGTTCGTCATCATGGATCGCGAACTTGCCAAAGTGCAGCGGACCGCGCGCGTCCCATAGCGAGTTGAGATCGTACTTGCCGGAATCCAGCGCCATTGCCAGCGTGAAGGCCTTGAAGGTCGAGCCCATTTCGTAGACGCCGGTCGTCAGGCGGTTGATGCGATCGGGGTCATGCGCCTCTTTCGGACTGTTGGGATCGAAATCCGGAAGCGACACCAACGCCACGATCTCGCCGGTCTTGACATTGGAAACGAGACCGGAGGCTGCCTTGGCGTGGAATTTTTCCTTGGCCTTGAGCAGTTCGTCGCGCAGCGCATGCTCGACGCGCAGATCGACCGACAATTCCACCGGCCGCTGCAGGCGATCGGTGGCAAAGCCGGCGCGATGCAGATCGGCGAGGCCGTTGGTGTCGAGCCATTTCTCCATTCCGGCGATGCCCTGGTTATCGGTGTTGACCAGACCGATCAGATGCGCGACTTCAGCGCCGGTGGGATAGACGCGCTTGTTCTCGCGCAGGAAGCCGATGCCGGGAATGCCGAGGCGATGGATTTCCTGCTGCTGCAGCGGCGTGATTTCGCGCTTCAGCCAGACGAAGCCTTTTTTCGACGACAGCCGGTCGCGCACTTCGTTGGTGTCGAGATCGGGCATCGTTGCGGTCAGAAGCTCCACCGCTTCGTCCTTGTCGATGATCCGGCGCGGCTCGCCGAACAGGCTCGGCGCCTTGACGTCAGTGGCCAGCACCTCGCCGTTGCGGTCGACGATATCCGGCCGCGCGGTTGCGATGGCGTCCTGCGAGGCGGTTCGCCGTGCGCCGTGATTGTCGCCGAGGGTGGCGAACATGATCAGCCGGCCGCCAATCACCGCATAGATCGCCGCGAACGCCAGCATCGCAAATCCGACGCGAGCGCGGGCCTTGGCGGCGCGATCGACGTTACGCCCATACAGCAGGCTGCGGATCAACCGCTGCCGCCATGGTTCGACGGATTTGACGATGGCCCGCGCCTGACCGGTCATTGCGAATCCTCCGGCGCCGGCACCGAACCCGTCACGGCAACCGAATCGATGGCGTCGATCATCGCGCCGATCGGATCGGGATTGTCGGACTTGGCGAAATTCGGCGGCCGCTCGGGCAGGTTCTTCAACGGATCATATTGCGTGGCATTGAGTGGCTTCAGCGACAGATGTCGCTCGGCGAGGCCCTGCAGCCGCAGCGGCGCGTCGAGTTTAGTCCATTCCGCGCGCAGCACCGCGATGGCGTCGCGCTGCTCGCGAATCTCCGCATGCAGCCGCAACACGCGCTCGGTGCGAGCGGTGGATTCCATCTTGATCCGATAGACGTAAGCCGCGGCGAACACCAAAATGCCGATCACGAGGAGATGGACGATCCGCATGGTCAGCCTCCCCTCATCACGTCGGTGACAACAGGCCATGCCGGCAATGCCGCGGCGGCATGCGCGGGCGCCGAGGTCCGTTCGGCCGCGCGCAGCTTTGCCGAGCGCGCGCGCGGATTGGCGGCGATCTCTTCAGCGCCTGCCGTGACCGGGCGCTTGGTCAAAATGGCAAAACTCGGCGCGGCCTGCGCGACCTCAGGCAGATGCCGTGACCCGCCGCCGACATTGCCGCGTTCGGTCAGGAAGTTCTTGACGATACGGTCTTCCAGCGAATGAAACGCCACCACCACCAGCCGGCCGCCCGGCTTCAGCACGCGCTCGGCCGCCGCGAGCGCCAGATGGAGTTCGTCGAGTTCTCCGTTGACGAAAATCCGCAAGCCCTGAAACGTCCGGGTGGCAGGGTGAATTTCACCCGGCCTGGACCGCACCACCTTCGAGACGATGTCGGCCAGCGCCCGCGTGGTCACGATCGGCGCCTGCTGGCGCGCCGCCACGATGGCGCGGGCTATCTGGCGGGAATAGCGCTCTTCGCCGAAAATATAGATGATGTTGGCGAGATCGGCGTCGGACGCCGTCGCGATGACGTCCGCCGCGGTCGGGCCGTGATGGCCCATCCGCATGTCGAGCGGACCGTCGAGGCGAAACGAGAAGCCGCGGTCGGCCTGGTCGAGCTGCATTGAGGACACCCCGACATCCATCACGACGCCGTCGACCCCCTGGATGCCTTGCGCAGCGCACACCTCGGCAAGCCTGGAAAACCGCTCCTCGACCAAAGTCAGCCGGCCCGCCGATCGATCGACCAGGTCGAACCCGCCCGAGATCGCGGTCCGGTCGCGATCGATGCCGATCACCCTTGTGCCGGAGATTCCGAGAATAGCCCGGCTGTAACCGCCCGCCCCGAAGGTGGCGTCGACATAAAGACCGCCGTCGCCGGGCTTCAGCATCTGAACGGCTTCGCGGCCGAGCACGGGAATATGACGCGGGTCGCGCGGATTCATGCCCGGGCTCCCGGCGCTGGCCGGCTTGTCGGATTGGACGCCAACGGGCCCATTGCGCCTCAAATGTCTCCGCCTCGCCGGGCTTTTCCGGTCGAAAAGCCACGGCGCCCCACAAATGCCGATCCTGCGCGTCCCGTATCGCAAACCCAGAATTCCGCACGGGATTTGGTGGGCTGCCATGGGATTTCGAGCGTCAATGGGGCCTCGGCCGTCCCCCAAAGCGGTTCGGCTCTTCACCACTTAGTAACGTCAGTTAGCGTTAAGAAAGCGTTGATGGTCGGTGACAGGATTTAGAGATGTTCGGGCTGGCCGGGCAGGATCCCGCGACGCTTCTTGGCGGCAAAGGTATCGGCGTCCGTGCCAAAACGAGACTCCGTGGCGCGTGGTCGAGGGCGCTCGCGGCGTCGATCCCGGTGAGGCTTCCCGCACACACTCGGCCAAAAATGCGAAGCCGCGGACGGCGCGCGCATTGCGCTTGTGCGAGGGTAAAGGAATAGTAAAGGCGAAATGCGGCGTTTGCCGTTCTCTTGCCCGGTTTGAGTTATCCTATGCCGATCGGTTCGTTCGCGTCTGCTGGATTTGATTCGAAGCGTCAACGTGCCCTCCCAATTCCAGGGGCCAACGCGAACATGAAGACATTCACTCCCAATTCATCGATCGCTTCCGACGTCATCCCGTCGATGAACTATGGCGAGCGGGTCAAAGGCCGTCAGCCCGATATGATCCTGCTTCACTACACCGGAATGCCGGATGTGGAAGGCGCGATCGCGCAGCTCTGCACCGCGGGCACCGACGTTTCCGCGCATTACATCGTGCTGGAGGACGGCCGCATTGTGCAGTGCGTTCCCGAAGCCAAGCGCGCCTGGCACGCCGGTGTGGCCTCCTGGGCGGGCGAAGAGGACATCAATTCCTGTTCGATCGGCGTCGAGATCATCAATCGCGGCCATGACTGGGGCTATCCGGAATTTCCGCTGCGCCAGATCGCCGCCGTGATCGCCTTGTGCCGTGGCATCATGCTCCGCCGCAAGGTGCCGTCGCATCGCGTGCTCGCGCATTCGGATGTCGCCCCGTCGCGCAAGAAAGACCCCGGCGAAAAGTTTCCATGGCATTCGCTGGCCAATTCGGGCGTCGGCCACTGGGTGCAGCCGGCGCCGATCGTGCGCGGCGAAACCTTCAAGCTCGGCACCATCAGCGACGATGTCGCCGGTCTGCAGGCTGCACTGGCCAGATACGGTTACGGCATCCCGACCAACGGCAAATATGATGCCGCGACCATGGAAGTGGTCACCGCTTTCCAGCGTCACTTTCGCCCCGCGCAGAGTCGACGGCGTCGCCGATCATTCGACGCTGACCACACTGCAATCGCTGCTGGCGACCCTGCCAAGCGAAGCGATGGCTGTGGCGGCGAAGTAGAGGTCAAGCCCCGAGCCGCGCCTTGCGCGGACCCGGTGGCGTGTCCCGGAATGACCAGACCTAATTCTACAGGCTTCCCTTCCCATCTTCCATCTCCGCCATTCGGCGCGCGTAGAGCCGCCGCAACGGCTCCAGCTGCGTCGCCGCCGTTGCTGCAAGATAGGCGTTTCGCGCGGCGTCACGCCGGCCGAGCCTGCGCAACAGATCGGCGCGGACCGCGGGCAGTAATTCGTAGCCATTGAGTCCGCCGCGCGCCTCCAGCGCGTCGATCAGATCCAGCGCCCGCGCCGGTCCATCCACCATCGACACCGCCGCGGCGTGATTGAGCTCGATCACCGGCGACGGGCCGATCCGCAGCAGCACTTCATAAAGCCCGGCGATCTGCGGCCAGTCGGTGTCGCGATAATTCGGCGCTTGCGCGTGCAATGCTGCGATCGCGGCCTGGACCGCATAGGATTCCGGCCGGCCCGGCATCCGCAACGCCTCTTCCACCAGCCTCAAGCCGTCGGCGATCTGCCGATGGTCCCATTGCGCGCGATCCTGCTCTTCCAGCAGCACGACGTCGCCGCCGGCGGTCTCACGCGCGGCGCGGCGCGCGTCGTGCAATAGCATCAGCGCCAGCAATCCCTTGATCTCCCCGCGTTGCGGCATCAGCACGTCGAGCAGGCGGCCAAGCCGGATCGCTTCGCGCGCCAGATCCGGACGCATCAGGTCCTCGCCCGACGTCGCCGCATAGCCTTCGGTAAAGACGAGATAGATCACCGCGAGCACCCCGCGCAGCCGCGGTTCAAGCGATTCGCGATCCGGCACCTCATAAGGAATGCCGGCGAGCCGGATTTTCTGCTTGGCACGCAACAGGCGTTGCGCCATGGCGTCTTCGCTGACCAGAAAGCCGCGCGCGACCTGCGCCGTCGTCAGCCCGCAGACGGTGCGCAACGTCAGCGCTATCTGAACCTCGGCAGCGAATGCCGGATGGCAACAGGTGAAGATCAACCGCAGCATGTCGTCGTCGAGCGCGGTCGCCTCGAAGGCCTCGTTGGAAGCCGCCGCATTGCTCAGCAATTCATGCGTCAATTCCGACTGTTTGCCGCGAAACGTCGCCTGACGGCGGACCCGATCGATCGCCTTGTTGCGCCCGACATTGACCAGCCACGCGCGCGGATTGGACGCCGGATCGGCGGCGGGCCAGCGTTCCAGCGCGACCGCGAATGCGTCCTGCAACGCATCCTGGGCGAGATCGAAATCGCCGACCAGGCGGATCAGCGTCGCCAGCGCCCGACCCGCCTCGTCACGAAATATTTTTTCGATCTCGCCGGATGTCATAAGACGCCATTCGGGTAACATTCCGGGACTACGCCACCGGGTCCGCGCAAGGCGCGGCCCGATGACGGGCTCCGCGCAGAACCCGGAACCTCGAGATTCCCAGATGCGCAAGTGCGCATCTGAGGTTCGACGCTTCGCGCGCCCTCAGCGACAAGCGCTACGCGCTTGCGCGGGGGATGACGGTGGGCGTCAATCATAAACCATGACCGGCCTGACCTCGATCGAACCTGACTTGGCGCCGGGAATGCGCGCGGCGATGCCAAGGGCGGCGTCAAGATCCTTGGCTTCGACCAGATAGTAGCCGCCGAGCTGTTCGCGCGTTTCCGCGAACGGACCATCGGTCGTCAGCGTCTTGCCCTCGCGGACACGCACAGTGGTCGCGGTCGATGTTGGCTGCAGCCCGTCGCCGGCCTTGAAATGACCGCTCTGGATGATCGACTGCGTGAACACACCATATTCCGCCGTCATCTTCTGGCGCGCCGCGGCGTCCATTTTCCCGAGTTCGGCTTCGTTGCGATAGATCATCAATAAATATTGCATCACGTTAACTCCTGTTGATCGGCTGTTTCACCGACATCCGGTCGAACGAGCCAACCGCAAAACGACATCTTCAGGATAATTTATTTTGGCAACGCCCGCGCCGGTCTTATCGGCTTGACGCAGCGGTCCTGAGCCCTCATGCCTAAAGGCGTCAGTCGGCCGGACGGCCGCTCCGGCAATCACCGAAAGGTGGCTGGGGAGGAAAGTCCGGGCTCCATCGACATACGGTGCCGGATAACGTCCGGCGGGGGCGACCCCAGGGACAGTGCCACAGAGAACGAACCGCTTCCCCCACCTTGCCTCCCCCGCTCGCGGGGGACGGACCAAGGGAGGGGACAGTAAGGGTGAAAAGGTGCGGTAAGAGCGCACCGCGGGTCCGGCGACGGAAACGGCATGGCAAACCACACCGGGAGCAAGACCGAATAGGGACGGCAACGCGGCAATGTTCGCTTCGGCGATAACACCGCAGGGCGATGTCAGGCTCGCCGTCCGGGTAGGTTGCTCGAGGCAACGTGCAAACGTTGTCCCAGAGGAATGGCCGTCACGTATCGTCTGGGCCAAGCAGACGATGCCCTACAAAACCCGGCTTACAGGCTGGCTGATATCTACGAAATGAGGGGTTCGGCTTAACACGCCGGACCCCTCGCCAATTTGACCGTCAGAGCAACGACATATCTATAATATCGGACGCCGGAGGAACCGGTTGTTTGCCTTGCCGCCGCCTCACCTTGGCATTAATGCTAGAGTCTGGACCCGATGTCGGTCGGAGAGATCGTCTTGAAACACGCATCACGTTGTATTCCCATCATCGCGGTCGTCGCCGGACTGGCAGCCATCGTCAGCGGCTGCGCGGATTCGCACATGGCCGCGAGCAACGAAACAGGACAGTCAACGAGCTATCGGACTGCCTACGGCTTCTCCAGCGAAGGTCCCACCACCGACGTCGTCACCGAGCTCAAGACCTCCTTCAAACGCGCCGACCGGACTCCGCAGGTTGCCGCCGCCGGACCGGTCCAGCCAGGCCAGCCTGCGACGGCCGCCAGCGTCAACGGAAAGCAAGCAGCCTCGTCCGGCCCCGGCGTCGTGCAGCAACCCGCCGGCCCACCACCCGAGGAGCCGACCACCACGGCCTACGGCCTTTCGAGCGACGGACCCACGACCGACGTCTACACGGCGCTGTTTGGACCGAAGCACAGCCAGTAACGACCGCTGGGCCAAGGCCTGTCACCGCGCCAGTTCCACTTGCCTGACGTCCGCGGAACGGCGTGCAGCGGAATTATAATTTGCAGGGCACATGCCGCATTTGCGCCGCAACTCGGCGAGCGCTTTCGTTTGATTTGACCAGGAGCCTGTGTTGAGCTTCGGCCAAGCCGTCAGCAAGACGGATCAAAACGGGAGCAACGTCCATGGCTAGGCCAGGCCTGAAATTCGCGCATTTTTGGATGGCAACGTCCGCCGTGCTGGCGATCGCCAGCGGTTCGGGATCGCCGGCGTTGGCGCAATCGAAGGAGCCCATCAAGATCGGCGTCATCGCCGAGGTCCAGTCGATCGCCGGCGCCGCAACGCCGGGCGGGGCCCAGATCGCCGCCGACGAAATCAATGCCAAAGGCGGCATCGATGGCCGCAACATCGAGATCGTCTCTTACGACAACAAGAGTTCATCGGCGGATTCGGTCCGGGCGTTTCAACGCGCGGTGTCGGACGACAAGGTGAGCGCGGTGATTGCCAGCTACATCAGCGAGGTGGTGCTGGCGCTGGAGCCCTGGGCGGCGCGGCTGCACATGCCGCTGATCACGCCGGGCGCTGCCAGCAATGAAATCACGCGCCCGATTCATGCCGACTATGACAAGAACAAATACACCTTCCACGGCTATCTGACTTCAGCGGCGCAGGCGCTCGCGGTTTGCGATGCCGCCAAGGCGCTGCTGGTCGACGGCATGAAGATGAAGACCGCCGTGATCATGAGCGAGGATGCGGCCTGGACCAAGCCACTGGATACCGGCTTTGAAGAGTGCCTGCCGAAAGTCGGATTGCAAGTGCTCGATCATATCCGCTTCTCGCCCGACACCACCGACTTCACGCCGATCTTCAACCAGATCGAAGGCAAGAAGCCGGACGTGATCGTAACCGGCATCTCGCATGTCGGCGTGCAGCCGACGGTGCAATGGAAGAACCAGCAGGTACCGATCCCGATTTTCGGTATCAGCGCGCAGGCGCTGAGCCCGACCTTCTGGAACGACACCAACGGCGCAGCCCAAGGAATTCCGTCGCTGGCGTTTGCGACCGCCACCACCGCGGTGACACCCAAGACCAAGCCGTTCGCCGCCGCCTTCAAAGCCCGGTTCGGCACCGATCCGGCCTATACCGGCTATACCGCGTATGACGATGTCTACATCCTCGCCGACGCCATCAAGCGGGCCGGCTCGACCGATCCGGACAAGATGGTCGCCGAGATGGAGAAGACCGATTACATCGGAACCATCGGACGCATCCGGTTCTACGGCCGCGAGGATCAGTTCACCCACGGCCTCAGATACGGACCGGACGATGTGAGCGGAATGGTCTTTCAATGGCAGGACGGCAAGCAGGTCACGGTGTGGCCCGCCAAAATCGCCGAGGGCAAGCTGAAATATCCGGCGTTTGCCCGACCGACCAATTGAGCGATCAGAGCAATTGCGGAGCCCCCGCGACGCGCGTGGTCGCTGGCCTGGAACATGCTTTAGCTGATCGGCTGGTGAGGTCGGATGATAACCTCGTTTCCGCACGTTAACTATCGGCGAGGCACCATCCCGACCCGCGAAGCCAGAAGCGCTCCTCAGGAAGGTCCTGATGACGATGGAGGCGTGTGACCTTCTGCTCCCTTTGCGAAGGCTTCGGCGAGCGCCCGTTCGGACCCTTCATCGCGACTTCCGGCGCATGGAAAGATCGCAACCCCTGAAATCCAGTAAGCCAAGTAATCTTTGGCGCTGCGCTCGATTCGAAAAACAGCGCCGGCGCTCGCGACCCGCTCCGGCGCGTTTGCAAGAAAGCCCCGATCATACCATGAAAACGTATTTTCTCGACCGCCAGTCTATTTCTTAACTGCGGCGAAGCAACAGCGGCGTCGAATAGATCGGCAGTTGCAATAGAGCAAAGTATGGCCAGAGAGCAAAGTTAGGTCCGGCATGCATTTGTCCAAAACAAGACGCCGAATCCGGCCATCGAACGCATATCTGTTCTGATCGAACTAATGTAAATTGATGCACGCTGCGGTTTGGAGTTGCCACATGCCGATTAGACCGCCTCCTCCCATCGCTTTATACGGGGACTTGGAGCGCGCTCGCCAAATCGCGCGCTCATGGAAACCCCTCGATCAGCTCTCCCTCACTGACGCCGAGATTGTCGCCAAGGCAATCGCTGAGGGCATTGCAGAAGGGCGCAGGCATGGATTGGAGCTGGCGCAGGATTGCCCTGGTCGGCTACCTCAAGACCGAAGGCCCTAGGCTTAAGGATCGCCACCGACGCCGCTAGCCCGCGCCAGCGATCGAGTGAATTGCGGCTTCCGGTTTTGGCATATCGCGTCATTTTGCAGCCCGCAACAGCTCAGTCGCTTTCCTAATGCGCAGCTTCCGTCGTAAGCATCGCCGGCTTGTTCAGCAACAGCACCAGCAGGCTCAAGCCGAAATAGAACATCGTCAGCATGAAGAAGGTGTCGCCGTAACCCATCACCACCGCCTGGCGGTGAACGATCTGGGACAATTGCTTCATCGCCATCAAAGAGGCATCGCCCGCGCCCTGCATGCGCTGGGTGAACATATCGAGCGTTTCGGTCGCGGTCGCGTTGCCCCAGTTCACCCGGTCCTGCAACCGCGAGATATGCAGGTCGGTGCGGTCGTTCAGCACCTGGTTAATGACGGCAAGCCCGACCGCGCCGCCGAGATTGCGGGTCAGATTGAACAGTCCCGACGCATTCTTCACCCGCTCGGGCGCCAGGGTCCCAAGCGCGATATTATTGGTCGGCACCATCGCGAACATCATGCCGATCCCGCGCAGGATTTGCGGCACCAGCAGCTCGTAGAAATCATAGTCGCGGGTGATCCAGGTCATCTCCCAGGAGCCGAGCGCGAAGATCACCAGGCCAAACGCAATGATCAGGCGCATGTCGATCTTGAGCATCAGCCGCCCCACGATCGGCGCGACGAGAAACATGGTGGCGCCGGAGACGAACATGGTTTCGCCGATCATCAGCGCGCTATAGCCGCGCACCTCGGCAAGATAGCGCGGATAGATGTAAGTCAGGCCATAGAGGCCGATGCCGATGCAGAACGAGATCAGGCAGCCGACGCCGAAATTGCGGTCGGTGAAGGCTCTTATATCGACGATCGGTTCTTCCGCGGTCAGCACCCGGTAGAAGAAAGCGATGGCGGAAATCGCGCAAACCCAGGCGCAGATCGCAACCGAGGTATCCTGCAGCCACTCATATTGCGGCCCTTCCTCGAGCACATATTCCAGCGAGCCCAGAAACCCTGCCATCGCGATCAGGCCAAACCAGTCGAACCGATCGAGCAGTTTGAAATTCGGCTGATCGAAATCGACCAGCGCCAGCACGCCGACGGTGATGCCGATGCCGGGAACGACGTTGATGAAGAACAGCCAGTGCCATGACAACGCGTCGGTGATGTAGCCGCCCACCGTCGGGCCGATGGTCGGCGCCAGGGTGGCGACCAGACCGATGATCGGGCCGACGATGTACAATTTTGAACGCGGAAACACCGTATAGGCCGATGCGAATACCGTCGGGATCATGCCCGCGCCGAGGAATCCCTGGATCCCGCGCCACAGAATCATCTGCTCGATCGAGGAGGCAAATCCGCACAGGAAGCTCGCGACCGTGAAGCCGCAGGCGGAAATCGCGAACAGCAGCCTGGTGCCGAGCGCCCGCGACAGGAATCCGGACAACGGGATCGCGATCACTTCCGCGATCAAATACGCGGTCTGAACCCACGACACCTCGCTCGAGCTCGCCGACAGACCGGCCTGGATCTCGGTCAGCGATGCCGAAACGATCTGGATGTCCAGGATCGACATGAACATCCCGAAGACCATGATGAGAAACGCCACCAGCCGCCGCGGCGCGATGCGCTCGGACGGAGCCGCAACAGCGTCCATCATCATTGTCGGCGATGCGGTGGTGGCGTCAGCCATGGTTTGCTCGGGTCAGGGCAAGCTTGCGAACCGGGGCATGCGGCCCGATGCGAAATTATTGCGGATGGATCATCGTCGGCGCATCGAGATCGGCGTTGCTGTCGGCATCGTTGGCGGCGGCGCTGGTATCGACGCTGGCATAAACCGACATGCCCGCGCGCAGCAGATTCTGCCGCGCGACGTCTTTTGGAACGCGAATGCGAACCGGAAGCCGCTGCACGATCTTGGTAAAGTTGCCGGTGGCGTTGTCCGGCGGCAGCAGCGTGAACACCGAGCCTGCCGCAGGCGCGATGCTGTCGACCACGCCGGCGAATTTGCGATGGCCATAGGCATCGACCGAAACCGTCACCGGCTGGCCCGGACGGATGCGCTTGAGTTGCGTTTCCTTGAAATTGGCATCGATGAAGACGTCGTCGAGCGGCACCACATTGCCGAGCCGTTGCCCGACCAGGATGTAGTCGCCGGTCGAGACCAGACGATTGGAGAAGGTGCCGTCGACCGGCGCACGCACCGACGTGAAGCCGAGGTCGCGCTCGGCCTTGGCAAGCGTGGTCTGCAGTTCAGCAAGCTGTGCGCGCGCCTCCTGCTGCTGCGCCCTGGTGACTTCGACGTTGTCGCGCGCGGCATCAAAGGCTGCCTGCGCCGATTTCACCGCCGCCGCACCCTGATCGCGGCCGGCTTCGGACACTTCAAACGTCGCACGCGAGGCGAATCCCTTGGCACTCAGCGCCTGCTGACGCTCATAGTCGAGCCCCGCACGCTTCAAGCCGGCTTCTGCGGAGGCAAGCTGCGCGCTGGCCTGCTCGACGGCGCTTTGAAATGCGGTGACCTGGCGGCCGATGCGATCGATGGTAGCCTGCTGGGTCGCGATTTTGGTTTTGGCGGCGTCAACCGCGATGCGGTAGTCGCCGTCGTCGATCCTGAAGATCACGTCGCCGGCCCGCACGACCACGTTGTCGCCGGGAAGAATCGCGGCGACGTGGCCGGCTACCCTGGCGCCGAGCGTGGTGTTGTTGGCCCGCACATAGGCGTCGTCGGTGTTGACGAAAAACCGTCCGACCAGAAGATAATGCACGCCATAGGCCGCGACTGCGAGCGCAAGCAAGGAGCCTACGCCCAGCAAGATCCGTTTGCGCTTGCCGGATTTCGGCGCCGCCGGATTGGAAGCAACGGCCGACACTTCGGACGGCTGATCGGATGCCGGCAGCTCCGGCGTCTCGGCAGGGACGGCGGGCGACTGTCTCTTCCGCGAGCTGCGCCCGAAGCTGCTCCAGCGGAGCCGCGGCGACGTCGCGTGCGAAGCCCCCCTCGGCCGTATCCGGCTCGACACGAAGAATGCGGGCGGCCTGGTCTCTCGCTGCGGCCATCACGGCCTCCTTGTTGCGATGTCGCGATGCGAGCGCCGCCCAAAACGGGCGTCACCCTCTCGCTGCCTTTAAATTAACTTGACCGAACCGTTCGGTCAAGATATATTTGCAGTACACCGGTTGTAGAGCCTGAGTTGCAGCCAAGGCGTTGCCAAAACTGGAATTTCATCAGAGAAGCTAAACCAATGGTTGCAATCCGCCCCAACCCTTTACGCGTTGCTCCCGACGAGGACAGCGCGAAGCGCCGGCAAATTGTCGACGGCGCCAGGAAGGTCTTCATGGACCTCGGCTTTGACGGCGCCAGCATGGGCGAAATCGCCCGCGCCGCCGGTGTCTCCAAGGGCACGCTTTACGTCTACTTCGCCGACAAGAACCGGTTGTTCGAAGCCATCGTCGAGGAGGAAGTCTTTGAACAGCGCGAGCTGGCATTCAATTTCGACCCCGAACGTGACGTCGCCTCGACGCTTCGGGAGTTCGGCCAGGCCTATATCGAGCTGGTGTGCCGGCCCGGAGGTGGATCGGCGATCCGCACCGTGATGGCCATCGCCGAGCGGATGCCGGAGGTCGGCCGCCGCTTCTACGAAGAGGTGCTGGAGAAGACCATCAACCGCCTTGCCGCTTATCTCGAGGCGCGCGTGGCGGCAAAGGATCTTGCGATCGACGACTGCCAGTTCGCGGCCTCGCAGTTCTTGCTGCTGTGCCAGGCGTCGCTGTTTCTGCCGTTCATTTTTCAGGCTGCCCCGCCACCCTCGGCGGAACGCATGACGCAAGTGGTGGAAAGCGCGAGCCGGATGTTTCTCGCGGCGTATCAGGCCAGGAACGCCTGATCGCAACGCTCGGAAACGCTCTATTGATTGGACGCGCGAACCGGTGTCCACCCCGGACCAAGTCCGGGGCAGGCTTTCGCCCGAAAACGCTTTATTGGTCTTCGAATTCGTCCTCCTCGTTGATCCTTTGCCGGTGCGACGAAGTTTTGCCACCACCGAGCGATCCCGTGACCATCGGCTCACGCGACGCATAGGGATTGCGCTGCGCCGCCCGCGCGGCGACTTCCTCGCCAGACATCGCGGCCGGTTGGCAGATCAGGCGCCGGCTGGCGCGGCGCATCAGATCGACGTGAATATGATCGTAGTGATAGACGTTGGAGCCGGGCGCCAGGACGGTAGTAAACTGCTGGCAGGCGGTGGCCTGCACGTCATGCAGAAAGCCCTGCTCTTCCGGCATGCCCTTCCAGCCGTCTTTCACCGAAATGCGCCGGCCGTCGGCGAGCGTGAAAGCCGCGATATCCAGCGCATTGCCAAAGGCGTGTTCGGAAATATGCGCGTTCGGATTGCCGTTCATGCCGCGGCACGAATAGGCCGAGATCTGCTTGATCTCGACGACGCGCGCGCCGAACCAGCGCATTGCGGCGGGCTGCACGGATTCGGCGAGCCAGCGATCCAGCACCGAAACGATCGGACAGGCCAGCGTCGCTGCTGGCTTCAGCGCAACCGGCCCAAAGGCGGCGACCGAATTGCCCTGCGCGGGCCCAAGCCGCGGTGGCGGCGCAGCCTGCGGCGGATAGGCCGAGCCGGCGCGCTCGGCCGGCGGCGTCGAATAGCGATCACGCGACGGATAGGCCTGCGTGCCATAAGGCTCGCGCATGCCCTGCTCTCCTGCGCCGGGCGTGCCCTCGGGCGGCAGTTCGATTTCGCCCTGCTGCGGGGCAACGCCGGGTGCGGTCAACGAGATCGGTCCATTGGAGCCCGCACCGTAGCTGGGCTGGCTTATCGGTTGATCGGGATATGGCGATCCCTGCGGCGGCGGCCGCGAGATCGGCCAGCGTGGCTGATTGCCCACGCTCGCCGGTGGCCGCAGATCATCATCCGCAAACCCGAAGCTGCTGCTGCCTTCACCTAACGCGGCGACCTTGAGCGGAAACTCCGCGCCGCAAGCGCCGGGACCTTCAATCGGGCTGATCCGGACCAAATCGGCGTTCTCTTTCACCGCTCCCGATTTCAGGCATGCGACTTCGGCCTCGGCCCGCCACGGTTCGCGCTCCTCGGACTGAAAATATCCGCGGCCGCAGCCCGCCAACGCAACAAGGACGAAGGAGCCGACGAGATACAAACGAACTCCGCGCGTCATCCGCGCAACTTCAACGAATTTATTTAAGGACTCTTCAACGCGTTGATTTCACGATTCTTTAACCACGCTGTCGGCTTTCCGCGCGCTGGAGGAATCGCGGATGGACAGCAACGCTGACTTTTTCCGGCCGGAACCGGTTGCTATGTTGCGAGTTGATGCGGGCAGCGAATGTGAGCAGGGAGATTTCCCAATGATCTTCGCGGGTCCTTTGATGAGGCGACTGAGCGTGATTACCGCGTATGTCGCATTTGCCTTTGTCGGCGCCATCGTACTCGGCGTGTTTTAGGCGCTAGGAACATCCCCGATTTCGGAAATGCGCGGCGATTTAATCATCCAGCCGCGCGTTTCGCGCGCGCTCACCACTGATAGCGCACCACGCCCTTGCCGAACTCACCTTCGAAGGTCGCCGACGCCGACCAGCCGTTGAGCCACTTCTTTTCCGCCGAGGCGGTAACCAGCGCGGAGTCGGCGGCCTGCGCCGCACCGCTGACGACGAACGACGCGCCCACCGGCGCCGAGATCAACGAGCCGATGACCTTCGAGATATGAACCGGCTTGAGTTTTCGATGCTTGATGTACGATTTCGGTTTATTAGTTGTTCGCCTTCCTGGTCTTGACGTTCTGATGTACGTTCCATGTCTGACGATGCGGATACCCATCCGTCGTGCAATGGAGCGTGTGTAAGGAGCTAAGATGGAGGAGTTCGCCGGATCCGCCACGACAACCGTAAGCGTCGGAGGCAGGGCTATCGTCCTCGCCGTCAAAGATGGACAGGCATTCGTTCCAGCGTCGCTCAAATTGCCCAATGGAGCATCTCGCTTCCAGGTGTCGTTCCCAAAAGAATTGGGGGACACTGACATGGGCGCAAAGTATCTCGTCTATCACGAGAACAAAAACGGGTACGAGCCACCCACGCGAAACCTGCTGGAAAGAATATTTCGGCCCGGCGATCTATTCATCGATGTCGGCGCGCATTGGGGCTTTTTTACCCTGCAGGCCGCAACTCATCCCGCCGGAGACGTCGCGGTCATCGCCTTTGAACCGGACCCCACCAACGCCGGCATTCTATTGAAGAACATCGACAACAACAGATTGCGCGAGAAGGTATCGGTGGTATGCGCAGCCTGTGGCGACGATTTCGACCTCGCCCCGCTCGTTACCAATTCGTCGATGATGCACAGCGTTCACGGCGTCGGCCTTAAGGCGCCGGGTTTTCCCTGGGGTCCGGCGCATTGGGTCTCCGTCATCTCCCTCGACAGCGCCTTGGCCCGGTTTCCGGGCGCATCGGGCCGGAGGGTCATTCTCAAGATCGACGCGGAAGGCTTCGAACCCAGGGTGATAGCGGGAGCTGAAGCGTTGCTGCGAAGTGGCCGCGTAGCGATGATCATTTGGGAGTGCGGTCAGGCTTTTTCCGACGGTCCTGAACGCGAGGCCATGCTGACGATGGTCAGCACCCTGACCGAGCTTGGCTTTCATCATTTGCGGCCGGTTTCCGACGAAGGCGATAGTGCGCTCACTCCGTTTTTGACGGCAGAGAAATATGAAGCGAACGTGTTTTCCTATCATCCAGCCGCATTGAGCGATTTCGACAAGGTGCTTGCTGTTTAGGATGATGTACCGAACTAGACAGAAGTAAAAAATGCCCTACGGTGGCTGAGACGGGGCGGCACTCTGCTATCACGGTTCTAAGTATTTTTTATGTATTTGTCGTTCCCGTAATAGGGAAGGAAATATCCAATGCCATAGCGCCAAATGAATGCGTGTTCGTGTCTCGCCCCAAAAACATCATCGTAAATTATTCGACCAAAGAACCAAATAAAACTATCGCCTCGCAGGAGAGACGTGGCGGCCTGTCGAGTGACCGGACCTGCGAAGCGTGTAATTTCTTTCTGCTCGGTAGCTTTCCCAGAGGCGACATACGTGTTGGTCGGGAGATATTGCAGTTCGGAAGTATAGACTGGAGGATTAGCAGGCAAGTCGGACCAATGATGCAACGAAACACTTATTTCGCGGACGATTGCTGGAGTTCTGCCCTGGTTCTCGAACGAAAATGCAATAGCGAGAGGGATCCGAATAATTTCGTCTTGATTGGTGGAGTCGGCACCAGCATAGGCATCCATGAGGGGTTTTCTAATGGTTTCTCCATTGACGACCATAAAGAGATAAGCCCGTTCAGCGCGCGGTATGTGCTCAGCGGCATCTTGGGCGGCGATAGCGGCAGTACGCGTGGAACGAGCCAAACTTACTGTGAAAATCCCGAGGACTGTCGTGAAAACAGCGATGACAATTGTTGCGGCGGCCGTGAGGTCATCGTGCCAACTATCGACCAAGCGACCAACCGACCGCCAAAGCGCGACTATTTTACCGGCGGAGCAATCTTCCTTGGTACTCTCATAGCCTTTGCCATCTTCGCTGTATTGTTGCAGTGGCAATTCGCAAAGTTGGACCGGCGATGAGAACCAGTCGGCAAATGTTATCATTCCTAAGAGTGCCAATACGATTAGTGTCGCTGCGTGTCAGCATCCTTCGATCGCCGTTCCGGCTTCGTTGACGAATGCCTCCAGCGTCGAGGCACGGACGTTTTCGATGACACGAGCCACAACGTTGCCTTTGCGCTTGACCGCGCTGACCACGATGGACTTTCCAGTCGCGCCAGTACCTTCGTGAAGGCCGCGTTTGTCGATATGGCGATTCTTGGCCTTACCGCCGACGAACGTCTCGTCGACCTCTACAATACCGCCCAGTTTGGTATCAGGTTCGATCAAGGCGGTACGGATTTTGTGACCCATCAGCCAAGCGGTTTTGACCGAACCGAAACCCATGTAGCGGCCAAGCTGGCGAGCAACTCATGCCTTTCTTGCTGGTCAGGATCAGGTGAGTGATCTTGAACCAGTCGCGAAGTGGCTTGTTGGTGTTTTCAAAAATCGTCCCTGCGATGCAGGAGAAGCGATAACCGTCCTTGGCGCAGACTTCGCATTGCCAATGGAAACCAGACGCCAGCTTGTAGACCTTGGCATTGCCGCAACGAGGGCATTTGACACCTTCCGGCCATCGGCGAGCGACCAGATAGACCCTACAAGCATCTTCGTCGCCAACTGGAAACGTGGCGTCGAATTGAGCCGAAGTCATTTGGTGGACAGGCTTGGGGCGGCGCATGCCAAATCCTCGTTTGTAGGTTATAGCGGCGCGGGAAACGAGAGGCGGGAAGCCATTATGCCTCTATACGGCGACCCAGGACGGGGAATTGCAACCCGGCCGGTCGCTAGTCCCATTGCCATGTGATGCGGATCACGGAAGCGGGCGTAGGCCAGGCCTAGGGTTCGGGCAGGTTCACCAGCCCGCTTCAAGGAGGCTCTCATGAAAAAACTCTACGTGCTCGCCGCATTGCTGATGGCCACCACGGCCGCCCACGCCGGCAATTCGATTTCCTTCGAGATCGAGGGACACCGGATCCACATCGAGGCGCCAAGGAATTGCGACTCGCTGTCCTGCCTCCAGATATCAGCTCCCGGCCTTTCCGGTTCCGGTTTCGGCTTCAAGAACAAATCCGACGACGATGACGTCGCCGCCGGGCGATCAGACCCTCCCGCGGCACAACCGGCGCCAGCCCCCGCCGTTCAGGCGGCCGTGCCCCAAGCGCCTGCCGTCAAGGACGACGTTGCGCCGGCGGCCCCGCCTCCGGCTCCGGCCCCAACCGTCGCGACGGCGCAGCCGGTCGTTGCTGCCGCGCCGGTTGAGGCGCCGACCACGCCGCTCGGGGTGTGGGCCACCGAAGACAACAAGGGGGATGTCCGGGTCGAGCCGTGCGGAGCAAATCTCTGTGGATATGCCGTGAAGTCAGGCGCGAAAATCCTCATCAACATGAAGCCCTCCGACACCAAATGGACCGGCCGGATTCACGATCCGGACAGCGGCAGGGATTATGACTCTACCATCGCGATGAAAGGGCCGAATGCGATGCGGGTTCAGGGTTGCGCTTTCGGCGGCATGTTCTGCGGCGGTCAGACCTGGAAACGGATCAGCTAGAAACGCGCATATCGTTTGCGGAAAGGCCTTGCGGATCCCCCGCCGGGCCTTTTTTGCTGCGTTCATCCGGCATTCAGCCGCCGGGGTCCTCTATCGGTCCGCAACCGTGCGTTTCATTCCCGCTCAGGACTCCCCGTGCCAACACCTCGGCTTTCATTTGTGACCTGGCTTCTGGGCTGCTTCATGCTGGCGGGCCCGGCGAATGTTTTCGCGATGGCGGTGGAAGGTGGCGATGCACCGGCGGTTGTAGCGATGTCCGGTTCGACAAGATTTGCGCAGGCGCAACCGACGCCGAAGCCTGCGCCGGCCGTGACGCCCGCACCGGCAACAACACCAGCGCCAGCAGCCGCGCCGGCCCCTGCCTCGCCCGCCCCTGCAGCGACCGCCGAGCCGATCGGAAACGTCGCGACCCTGACCGGCACCGCGAGCGTCACCCGCAACAACGCCTCGACGCCGCTCAAGCTGCAGGACGACATCTATTTGAACGACGTGTTGCAGACCTCGGCGAATTCGACGCTCGCCATCACCTTCAACGACGCCACCACCTTCAATCTCACCGCCAATGCGCGGATTACCGTGGACAATTATGTCTATGAGGATGGCGGCCAGCAAAATGCCGCGGTGTTCGATATCGCCAAGGGCACGGTGGCGTTTGTGGCCGCCGCCGTCGCCAAGACCGGCGATATGAAAATATCGACGCCGACCGCGACGCTGGGCATTCGCGGCACCACCGGCCTGGTCGAGGTGCCGGAAGGCGCATCCGCCGCCGGCGCCAACAATGTGGCGATCAAGCTCTATCCCGACCCGGACGGCAGGGTCGGACATATCGACATCAACGACCGCAGCGGCGCGCGGCTCGGTTCTCTCACGCAAGGGACCAGCGGCTTTACCATCCGTGCCGGCGCCGGCGGCCGCTTCACCGCCGCGCCACTGTTGATTTCGCCGCAGCAGGCGCTGCGCGATCAGGGCATCGTGCGTCAGGTCCATGCCGCGCAAAGCGTCGGCCGGCAGATCGTCAGCCAGCAGCGCGCCTTGCGGCAAGCCAATCCGGCGAGAAATAACAACCTGCGCAACAATCCGGCGCGCCAGCCCGGCCTGCAGCGGCAGAATGGCCTGCCGCAGCAACGGCAGGGTCTGCAGAATCGGCCAGGTCAGGGGAACCGACCGGGTCAGGAGAACCGACCGGGTCAGCCGGGACAACCACCGCAACCAGGCTTGCAGCGACAGGGCGTGCAGCCGGGTGTGCCCGGTGCGCCGCGTCCCGGATTGCAAAGGCAGGGCGTGCAACAAGCCGCGCCCGGAGCGTCGCGACCCGGATTGCAAAACCGGCCGGCGCTACCGCAACGGCGACCGCCTGCGCCGAAGGGCAAGCCACCGCCGAAGCCAACGCGCTAGACTAGCGGTGTCGTTCTATCTCGGGCGCCGTTGACGCGCAAAAAACTACAAGCCCGTTTCTTTGCGACCACCAATGGTGCCGACTTTATTCGACGACGTTGGGTTCGGCCGGAACCTCCGCGCCGATAATCATACCGGCTTTCGCAGCAACGGTTGCCCCGCGAAAATCCGCGCGCCTTCGCTGACATTGTCGCAAAACTCGAAATGGTCCGGCGTCAGCACGATGATGGTCGAGCCGTGCTCGAACCAGCCGAGCTCGTCGCCTTTGCGCACGCTGGCATCGCACGGGAACACCGTCGGTCCGCGGCTTGAGGCATTGAGCACGATGTCGAGGAAATGCAGCCGGATGCTCGCCACCAGAATCGCCGCGACCGGCACCAGCGTCAGGGTCTCGCCTGACGCCAGACGGGTCCGGATCACCGCGCGCTCATTCTTGCAAAACAGCCGCTCGATGCGTTTGAGCGCGATCGGATTGACGTTCCAGGTATCACCGCTGATGAACGTGACCTGCTCGATCCGGCTGTCGCTGACGGCGTGAAAGCGGTGATACATGCTGGAGGTAAGCCGCAGCGTGATGAACCGTCCGTTGCGGTGGGCCTCCACCAGTTTGGGATCGCCGAGCAGATCGATCAGCGAATAGCCGGCGCCCTTGATCTGAAACAGTTCGGTGTCGGCGATGGCGCCGAACGCGCCGATGATGCCGTCGGACGGACTGACCACGATCGATGGGTCCGGATCCGGCGGACGGAGCCCAGGCTTGAGCTCGCGCGTGAAACAATCGTGCAGGCTTCTGAATTCGGTTTTTTTGGCTTCAGACAGATCGAGTTCGGAAAACATCCGCCAGCACGCGATCGAAGCATCGCGCACCAGCGGATTCTCGATCTTGCTGAACCAGCCCATGAACCGCGTCAGCGCCGCGCGCGGAATGCGGTTGGTCAACAGGAAGTTCAGGTCCTCCTGCTGCGTCAGGGCAGAGATCAGGCCCCGGACTGTCATGATTCTGTTAGATGGACCGGCTAGCGCTGGTGGCATGGATTCGTCTCTCCCAATTCTGTCTCTGTCCGCCGCCGCACTCGCCGGCGTCGCGGTAACCTTTCCCAAATTGCAGGCGCGCCTGGCGCTGTCGCGCGCCAAGCACCGCTCCCTGACGGGACATTCGAAGATGTCGCGCCGGGTCGCGCGCCTGATCCCGTTCTATGAATTCGATATCAACGATTTCTTCGGTTCCGACGGCGCGCCGGCCGCGGTCGCCACCCAACGTCAGGACGGCTTCTTCCGGCTCGTTCGCGGACAACACCGGGCCCTCTCCGCCCACCCTGGCCTCCATAGGGACCTTTCCCTTCGTGCTCGGTCACGAGACGGCCGGGCGGGTCGTCGAGGCCGGAGCCAACAGCTCCATTGCGGTCGGGACGAGGTGGTCATCGACCCTTGCATCCCGTGCCTCCCTCTGGACATCCACCCACCCTGCACCAACTGCGGGCGCGGCTGGACCTCGTGCTGCCTCAACCTGGACAGCCGCATCGTCAGCTCGGGTCGGTCACTCGGCTACACCATGGACCTCGGCGGGGGGTGGGCCGAGAGCGTGCTGGCGCACGAATCCATGCCCCACCCGATGCCCGATGCCATCGATGACCGCGCGCCAGCCTCTACGAACCGGTGGTCCATCGCTTGCCACGGCCTCATGCGGGCCACCCCCGACGACGGCGAACCTGTCCTGATCGTCGGCGCCGGCATCATCGGGTCGGCCTCCCTCGCCGTGCTGCGGGGCTCTTTCCGCGCCGCGCGGTCACCGTCCTGGCCCGACACCGGCACCAGGGTGAGGCCGCTCTGGCGTGCGGGGCGGACCACGTCGTGTACTCCGACCGGGCAACGCCCACTGGGAGGAACTGGCGTCCCTCAGCGGCGCACGCGTCGTCGGCCGCAAACGCCATCAGATGCTGATGGGCGGGTTCCCCTACGTATTGAGGCGGTGGGGTCACCGGATCCGTCACCGAGGCCCTCCGGGCGGTGGCCCACCGGGGCAGCGTCCTCCTTCTCGGTGCAGCCGGGATCAGCGAGGTCGACCTACGCCGATCTGGTACAAGGAGGCGGCGTTGATCGGCTCCATCGACTAACCGTCGAGCGCACTCGTCGCCCGGGCTGGCCGGGCGCCCCGACCGGCACTCCGTCGACCGGGCGCTCGACGTGCTCGCCGCGGGTCTCTGCCGCACACAGTGGTCGTGACGCACGAGTTCGGGCTGGAGGACTACCGGGAGGCCATCGGACGGCCATCGACCGGAACGTGTCCCACGCCATCAAGGTCGTCTTCCGGCCTTGAGGCCGGTGGACCTCGCCGATCGGAAACTGGGCCTGGGAAGCTTGGCTCCTCGGTGCCTCGTCAGCGGCCCGGGGCTGACGATGTTCGATGCGACCTACACCTATGGGTTCGATCGCTTGCGCGGCTTGCTGCCACCGGACACGACCGGCGGATTCCCGGGCGACTGCTACTCCAGCGCCAGAACGCCGGCCGGGTGCCGCCGGGTCTGGCCAGTGCAGACCAGAGGGACCGAGCATCGTGAACTTCGATTTACGATCGCGTAGTCTCTCGGCCAGGAAGACCTATTAGTTCATCAGGAGTGACGCGTAAAAAAGTTTGCTTAGTAAGCATGAACAATAGAGAGAGCAATGGCTGATTGGACTGCGACTGGGTATTGGCTGGAGCAGACAAGGTTTTACTCGACTTACTCATAGCCACAGCATTTAATCCAACGGTTCGTTGGTGGTCGGCCGCGGCGTGCCACCGGGATGGCTGGACCGTGGAGCACCGATAGCGGTGACGAACCTTCCGACGACCGCTCCGACGGCCGACGCACCGGTGCCAGCATCACCTCTTCCAGCCGCTCGGTCTCGCCCACCCCGAGCGGGGGACCTCCCGGAGGGTTCGTCCTCTTCCAACTGCCATCGTTCGTGCGCAACATTGCAACGACCTCAGGAGGAGCGTCAACCAGGCCGCAGGGACAGTGACCCTGGCTCGGTCCCTCCGCCACGTCATGGTCACCCTGCACCGGGAGCCCTCAGCACCGGCAACGGAATGCCCCCTGCGCGGCAGGGACAATCTGGTCCTTTTGGCTCATGCGTGATGGAGTCCACCGTCCCTAGCCTGACAGGGAAACCCGTGTGCTGGCGTGGCGCCGAACGCCCCGCCGTTCGCGAACCTTGAGGGGAATCGGATGGAACCTGCGGCTGGCGTCGTGGAAGGTCGCTCAGCGAGGGCCGGCGTGCGCCACCACCACGAGGGACGCCGGGGTGGTCAACGAGCGATGCGGCCGGCCCGAGCGCCCCGTACCAGGTCGAGGTCGTCGTTCCCGCCTACAACGAGGCCCCCAGTCTGGAGGCGAGCGTCACGCGCCTCCGCCGGTATCTGGACGAGTCCTTTCCGTTCCGCACCCTGGTCACGATCGTCGACAACGGCAGCACCGACGGCACTGCCCTCATCGTGCGGCGGTTGGCCTCGACCGTCGAGGGCGTCCAGACGCTCGTCCTCGCGAGCAAGGGCCGCGGCTACGCGCTCCGTACGGCTTGGTCAGCCAGCGACGCTGACGTGGTGGCCTACATGGACGTCGACCTCTCCACGTCGCTGCCCGCTCTGCTCCCCCTCGTCGGATCCGTGCTCTCCGGCCACAGCGACCTGGCGGTGGGCACTCGCCTGGCCCGGGGGTCACGAGTCGTGCGAGGGCCGAAGCGCGAGCTCATCTCACGCGGCTACAGCCACATGGTGCGGATTTCGCTGCGCAGCCACGTCTCGGATTTCCAATGTGGCTTCAAAGCCATCAGGCGCGAGCGCCTGTCCAGATCCTGCCTCTGGTCGACGACGACGAATGGTTCTTCGACACCGAGCTGATCGTCACGGCCGAGCGGCTCGGCGTGCGCATATCGGAGACCCCCGTCGAATGGACCGACGACCCGACCTCGTCGGTGGACATCGTGCACACGGCTCTGGACGACCTGCACGGGATCTGGCGGATGGCGCGGCGGCGCCAGCCCGCACCCTCACGCGCCGCAGCCGACCTGCGCCGACGGGCCGGGTCAGGCCTCCTCCGATCAGCTCCTTTCCTTCGCCGGGGTGGGGGTGCTGAGCACCCTGAGCTACCTCCTTCTCTTCGCCGCTGCATGGTCCCGCTCGGCCCCTGGCTCGCCAACGCCGTCGCCCTGGCCTTCTGCACACTGGTGAACACCGCATTGCACCGGTCGCTGGCTCGCCGCTCCCCCGCCGACGGCCGGTGTAGCCGGTCGACCGTCGTTTGTGACCGTCGTCGCCGTGCTTTACGGCGTCAGCCTGCTGGCCACGACGGGCGCCATCGCCGTCGCCCATGCGTTCGCCGGATCTTCCCTGGTCGGCGACGCCCTCGGCGGCATCTCTTGCTTGCTGCGCGGCGGCCCTGCTCCGCTTCTCACTCCTGCGCGGCTGGGCCTTCCGTCCGGCGCGGTCGCCGGCCCTCGACGGCCCTGCGCCCCAGCCGTGACCGGGCTCATCGACGCCCCGGCGTCACCGCCGTCGGCGAGCCCGCGAGACCTCGACCCGCGCCATCGGGGGCGTTGTTCAGGGTTTCGTCGCCGCGTGGCGCGATCGATCTGGCACGACGCGGCGGGCCCCTCCTCCGCCCAGCGGCCTCTTACCTGCTGTCGCGGGCTGCCATCTTCGGAGCGGCGCTCGTCGCCACCTCCTTCATCCCCCGGCTGCGCATCGTGCAGACCATGGGCACGGCGTTCGACGGCCGCTGGTACCTGAAGATCGCCCAGCACGGCTATCCCGATCGTCTCTACCAGGAGGGCCAGGGGAGCCGCTGGGCCTTCTTTCCGGGCTTTCCAGCCGCGGTGCGTGCCCTGTCCGAGGTCACCCGCCTCAGTCTTCCGGACGCGGCGGTGCTGGCGGCATTCGTCTTCGGACTGACCTCGGCGCTCGCCATCTGGCTGGCCGTGCGAGAGGTCTTCGGCGCCCGGCTGGCGGACCGCGCCGTTCTGCTCTACGTCTTCTGCCCCACCGCATACGTCCTGTCCCTCGCCTACACCGAGGGACTCTTCCTGACCGCGGCCGCCGGTTGCCTCTTTGCCTTGTCGCGGCGCTACTGGATCACGGCGGCACTCTGCGCCTGTGTGGCGGGGTTGACCCGGAACGCCGGGATGGTCGTGGTCCTGGCCGTTCTCGTCGTTGCGCTCCCGGCCGCGTGGCGCGGGCGGGCCTGGAGGCCGGCCGTCGCGGCCGTGATCGCCCCTCTGGGACTGGCCGCCTTCATGGCCTACGGCTGGGCGATGGTGGGCACGCCGGTGGCGTTCCTGTCGGCGGAGCGGTTCTGGCAGGGCCAGCATTTCGTGTGGTTCGCCACTCCGGTCGGCGCCCTCTTCGCCATGCTGGACGGAAGTCACGGCGGGGCGATGTTCCTGACCAATGCCATGGCCGGGTCGGCACTGATCCTGGGCTTCATCGGCATGTGGCTCTTGGATCGCATGTCCCGCATTCTGCGGACCGTCGGAGGAGCCATGGCCACGGTGCCCGTCAGCTGGTGGGTGTACAC
Organism: uncultured Pseudomonadota bacterium; assembly: GCA_963725555.1. GTDB lineage: Bacteria > Pseudomonadota > Alphaproteobacteria > Rhizobiales > Xanthobacteraceae > Bradyrhizobium. Next base: position 185,719 of record CAVRYV010000011.1, read on the forward strand.
GGCGGGAGCGCTCCTGATCGCCTACAGCGCGTACTTCACCGACAGCATCCCGCGTTACACCATGGCCGCCTTCCCGCTCTTCGTCGCGTTCGCCTGGAAATTGCCCCGCTCCATGGAAAGCGCCGTCGTGGGCGTGCTGGCCTGCCTGCAGGCCGCGCTGCTGATCGGCGTGCTCAGCTCCGCCGTGCACCCGGCGGCCCTCTCGCTCCTGCACTAACGCGTCGAGCCTCCTCACGGACGAAGGGCGACGATCCGGTACCGCCATTGTCCGGCGCCGGCCGAGTGCCTGGCGTACGAGCGGGCGAGACCCGAGCCAAAAGCCGCCGGTCAGAAGTGCACTTCGGCTCTGGCACAGAACTGGGTGATCCTGCAACCATGGCGACCGTGGCGGGACAGCAGGCGCAGCAACAACAATGGACGCACAACAGCGACGACCGGCCCGAATCACGCAGCGTTGCGCATCGGCAGGGCGCACAATGGGACTTTCGGCCTAGTGAGCCACGTCTGGATGGGGCGTTCCACTCATGATGAAGCCCAAAAGCGGGTCCGACATTCCGGCAAACAGCGGCGTCATCGACTGCGCCACCCTCTACCTCTGCCGTCAAGGCCCCCGATGGGTGGTTGTCATCGAATCTCCCTGCGTCACCGGCGCCGTGCCGTTCCATCCCGCCGGGCGCGACGCCTACGACGCCCAGTTCGAGCTGCTGACCAGTGCCCACCGGGCCTGCCCGGACGCGGTGATCATGAGCGCCGATGGGGCGCTGACGTCAGCCGACTACGAATGGCGGATCGAGGTCCGTGGCGTCGAGACGCGGCCGGGCGACCTCGGCGCGGCATTGCACCGCGAGCTTTCAGCAGAGCCCACACACGTCGAAAGCGCGGCACCGAAGACTCTTGGCGGTCGCTGCCATTGGGGCCTGAGTCCATCTTCCTCAGGCCGGCCGCGCCGTTTCTGAACTTCGGGGTCACTGAGACTGGGGCCCTTCGGGTCGCGCCTCAGGCGCCTTCTTCCAGGTTGAAGCCGGTTTTCTCCCACCTGCGTCCGCACAGACAACATTTATCCGGGTCATAACTTTCTCCAACCTGGCGTACAGACCTGCCGTATCCAATTGAATCCGTGGAGAGCCCGGGCCGCCCGAGCTCAGACGGAGGATCGCAGACATGACCGAGGACAAGAACGACCAGACGAACGAGGGCCCGATGGGCGAGTCCCACATCGAGACCGCCCCGGCCGGAATGCCCGAGACGACGAGCCAGGCGCGGCGATTCCGCTGCCGGCCGTGACTCCCTCGCCATCTGAGCGGCCGCTTCCGCTCCCCCAGCAGCCCGACACCCCCCCAATCGGCGTCGCGCCCGACCCGACCCCGCCGACGAGCTCGACCCCGCCCCAGGGCACTTACGCCATGGGCGCTCTGGCCGGCAACCCGATGCTCGGTACCGCACCGGCATCGTCCTTCGGCACTCCTCCGCCCACCAACCCCGGCGCACCCATGGGGCCGCGCCCCCGGCGGGCGGCGGCCGGCACCGCCAACCACCGCCTCCGCAACGGCCTGCTGGCCGGAGCAGCCGCCCTGGCGGTCCTGGGGGCCGGCTTCGGCATCGGCCATGCAACGACGAACACCGGTGGCAGCACACAGGCCTTCAGCCCGGCCTCGGGCAGCTCGCGCCTGCCCTCGAGCTCCGGCTCCTCGGGCGGCTCGAACTCCTTCGGGGGTTCCGGCTCCTCCGGGCGTTCCTTCGGCAACGGCGGCGCCTTCGGCGGCTTCGGCAACTCGGGGAGTTCCGGCAACACAGGCAGCGGCAGCTCCGGCTCGTCGGGCTCCTCGGGTCCGAGTGACGTCAACGCCATCGCGTCGAAGGTCGACCCGGGCCTCGTCGACATCAACACGACACTCGGCTACCAGCAGGAGCAGGCCGCGGGCACGGGCATCGTGCTCTCATCCAACGGCGTGATCCTGACCAACAACCACGTGATCGACGGGGCGACGAGCATCAGCGTGACCGACGTCGGCAACAACAAGACCTACACCGCCAGCGTCGTCGGCTACGACCGGACGAAGGACATCGCGGTCCTGCAGCTGCACAACGCCTCGGGCCTGCAGACGGCGACCCTCGGCAACTCGTCCAACGCCTCCGTCGGCGAGGACGTCGTGGGCATCGGCAACGCCGGCGGCACAGGCGGGACGCCCAGCGCGGTGGGTGGGACCGTGACGGCGCTGAACCAGTCGATCACCGCCAGTGACGACGGCGACGGCACGTCGGAGCAGCTGAGTGGTCTCATCGAGACCAACGCCGACATCCAGCCCGGAGACTCGGGCGGTTCGCTCGTCAACACCTCAGGTGAGGTGCTCGGGATGGACACCGCCGCCTCCGCCGGCTCCTCGTTCCAATACAACGGCCAGTCTTCGGGGACCCAGGGCTTCGCCATCCCGATCGACACTGCGCTCTCCATCGCCAGGACGATCGAGGCCGGGTCCGGCTCGTCCACCGTCCACATCGGTGAGACGGCCTTCCTCGGCGTCGAGATCAACGCCGCAGAGCAGCAGTTCCTCGGGCGACAGCGGCGGCGACGGCGGCGGCTCGGTGGCTTCTTCGGCGGCAACTCCGGCAGCACGGCAGCACCGGCAACACCGGGTCCTCCGCATCCGGAGCGTCGGTGGCCAGCACGGTCACGAACGGGCCCGCCCAGGAGGCCGGCCTCGCCGAGGGAGACGTCATCACCTCGCTGGGAGGCAAGACGATCAACTCCGCCAACGACCTCACCAACGCCATCAGCCAGTACCACCCGGGCGACAAGGTGAGCATCGGCTGGACCGACAGCTCGGGGCAGACCCACACCGCGACGGTGCAGCTCTCCTCCGGTCCTCCGCAGTAGGTCTGAGGCCAGCGACCGGTCCGCCAAGCCGGTCGCTGGCCCAAGACCTCAGTGCTGCAGCAACCGCACGAGTCGCGATCAGCGTGGCGAGCACAGCGGCGCTGAGCACACAGATGAGGCCCCACCCCACGCTCACGTCGGGCTCAAGCTGGCCGGGACCTGCGAGATCTTCTGCACAATGCGGAACATGTCGTAGATGGCGAAGACCGCCGTCACCGCGGCGATCACCGTGGTGAGGATCCCCAGCTGCAGCTCCTCTGAGGTCATCTCGAAGCAGGCGAAGATGACGATCAGGATGCCGCCGATGAACGTCACCCAGCCGTTGACGCCGATCAGAGTGGAGATCCCCGGGTCGATACCGTTGAGGGACACATGGAAGTCGGCGATGCCGACACTCCCGCTGACGTGCACCCACGCCCGACGGATCCGTACATCAGTGCGATCCCGCAGACCAGGAGTAAGAGGACGCCCAGGTTGAACGTGAATCCGGTCGCCTTTGACCTGGCGGGGCGCCACCGGACGTAGGGATTGGCCGACAGACGTGGCGCAGCGGAGGCGGCGGGCTCGAATCGCGCATCGCCTCTTGCGGCGCGTCGCCTGCCACGAGCCATCCCTTCCCCGAGGTCCACCGCCGCCTGGCGGTCCAGTTCTGACCGTCCCAGTACGACTGGTCGTTCGGGCTGGCGCGGTCCGGGTACCACCCGGGTGCCTTCGGAGCTTGCTTCGCGACCCGCCCAAGGGCCGCATCCGGTTCGGCCACCGCAGGCTGCGCCTTACCGGCCTCTTCATCGGCCATCTTCATCACCTCCGGCGAGTCCCTGGCGTTTCAGGCTAGGTTCAGGACGGTAGCTTGGCCTGTATGAGGCCGGAGGATGTGGATCCCGACGAGACGCCCACGGACGCGGAGCTGACCGCGCTGGCTCTGGCCGCCGACCCGGACGCGCCGATCGCCGAAGGGGCGGTGCCTATCGGCATCCACCTGGCCCAGCTGGGTTCGGCCTTACCGCTCTGGTACATGCCCCCCGCGGCGAGCCGGGGAGGTCGTCGCTGGAAGGTGCCGTTCGTGATCGCCGTCGTCTCGGCCTTCCTGCTGATCGACCTCATGGGGCTCTGCAATACCTACGGGATCCTCAGCTGGGCGTAGAGCGCCCAGCGTCCGTGTGGCTCTGGTCCAGGCTGGGAGTGAGGGCAGTCCGCGACCAGGAGGGTCAGGGCTTCCCCGCCGCCATCCAGCTCTTGACCCGGGCGTCACTGATCCGTCGAGCCGTGGGCATGTTCGCCCAGGCCCGGAAGCGGGTCTTCTCACCGTTGCTCAGCTGGGAGTAGAGCGTCTCCTCTGCGGGCGGGCCGCTCGGCCGTGGCGAGCGGGCGCGACTCCCGTTCGCCGGTGCCCCTTCCGTTTTCGATGTAGGGCTTGAGGGCGTCGCGAAGCTTGGAGGCGTTGACGGCGCTGAGATCCACCTCGTAGGACCTGCCATCGAGGGCGAACTGAATGGTCTCGTCGGCGTCCCCGCCATCGATGTCATCGGTCAGCTTCACTATCACGGTCTTTGCCATGAACAAATGGTGCCAGAGCCCTCGTCCGCTCGACAAAGCCGCCCCCATCGGGGCAACCGGACGCAAGTCCAAATCGGGAACCTCTGCCCACTCGTCACCTGAAACAAACAAGGCCAGATGCCCGTCCGCACTGCCGGCTCATGCCAGCCAAAACATGTCACATCTCGGAGAGGTGCAGGTAGAGTTTGTTGGTCCCGGCGCGCCGGATTCGACCCCTTTTCCCCCTCCGTCGAATTCAGGGCGCGTCGGGGCCCTCAGGGCGACTCCTTGCGAAGTGCTGCTCCGCTTCGTCTTGATTCCAGCAAGCAGAATGGTCAGATGCCGCGTAGAAACAATGCACGGAATGCCCAGGGGCGTGAGACCGACGATGACCGCCGGATCTCGGGACTGGGATCGCACTGGCGCGCCGACGGTCTCCCGAAGACCGCGTACCTGAGCCAGGGCGACGCGCTGACGGCGGCGCTCGTGCGCAGACAGGAGTCAGGGGTGGAGCTGAATGTCTATCGCTGCGACGTGTGCTCGGCCTGGCATATGGGCAATCCACGTCGTCGGCAAGTCTTCGTAATGGGTTCGGACCTGAATGTCCGGCCCCAGGCTGAGTGCCCGGAGTGCGGGTTCGATTGGAACGAGGCGGGCTACGAGGTGTTGGTCGGCCAGTGCGTCCACAACATCGCTGTTTTTGGCCGCGTGCTCTCACGAATCGACCCGGCGGTGGCCGTCGAACCGGGGCTCTGGTCCGCGAGCCGCTACGTGTGGCACACCGTCGACGTCCTGCGGTTCGGAACCGAGCGCTTGTGGACGATCAGCGCTGATCCCACGTACGGCGTACCGACCTGGGATGAGAATGTGGTGGCGGAGGTTCGGTCATATGACCAGCTCTCGCCAATTGTGGGGCTGATTGCCCTGATTTCGGCGGCTGACATGTGGCGCATCGCCGCGTTCGAGGCGTCACGGGACGTTTGGACTCCGCACCTCGAGGCCGGTTCGATTTGCGCCTTTGACGTCGTGCAGCGCAACGCACACGAGGTCCGCCATCACCTGTGGGACGTGCAGCGCGCAACCGTGGATTGAGGCATCTCATCCCGGTCCCTCGTCGGACACCGGGCAAAAGTTGCCGAGTTCACCAATCGAATCGAGGGTCAGCCGCTATTGGTTGTTCTCGAAAAGAGGAACCAGGTAGTTGCTGTCATAGACACCTCTACCCGATGTACATGCTCACCGTGCCGTGACAATGCGTGGCGAAAGACACCACAAGAACAGACAACACAAGAACAATTGTCCCGGCCTCGCATCTCGAGAGGTTCGGACTAGCGCTCGAGTGACCGACAACTGACCACGGCTCATCAAAAAGGCTCCAACCGACGTTTCAATATCGCGACGTAGGGAGTAATGTTTTTGCAGGTGGATGAAGCGGCGGCGGTCCGCTCATTGGAGTGATCTTGGCGACTTGGCGAACATTGCGAGGACGATCATTTGTGCGCTGCGCGCGGAGTGAGCCGCGCCGTCAACTCTGTGGCGCCCAATCCCAGCGTGAAATCGAAGCTGCCGATTCCCTGAAGGACGCACTGCAATGAACGTCCGCGGACGGTCTTCTCATCCGGTCGCCGTGGCGCGGCGCGCCA